>JAWXUC010000001.1:0-342352 GCA_044432975.1 Alphaproteobacteria bacterium
CTTCGCTTGGCGTCCTTTGTTCGCTCGCTACGCTCACCGGTGCAGTCCCTGCACCTCTCACGCAGTCTCGAACCAACTGTTTTCGTTGGTTCTCATCCATGTCCCAATCCAAAAAAAAAAGATAACCATAAAGGTTATCTTATTTTTTGGTCGGGACAGCTGGATTCGAACCAACGACATCTAGTACCCAAAACTAGCACTCTACCAGGCTGAGCTATGCCCCGATAATTAAGACAATAACAGGTTTTGAAGAATAACACTTTATAAAAGCTCTTAAAAATTGTCTTAGCAATTTTTATGTCCTTATTGTGCTTAGCACTCTTCAGACTGTTATGCCCCGATGATTAAGACAATAACAAATGATATTTGTTTATCTCAACAACAAAAATGTTTATAAACCAAAAAAATATTATTGCAAGTCTTTTTTTTATTTTTTTTCAAAAAAAAAGAGCGAATAAAATTCGCTCTAATACTTTTAGATAAATCCTACATATTAGCTGGGTTTATTTTTACTTTCAAATCAGCGCCATAGCTATTTATCATATTTTGATTTGCTTCTGCAGATAAAGAAGCTTTTGTATTATCTAAAGAAGTAGCATCAGCTTTTCCACCTTTTACAACTTTTTTAACAACAACTAAAACCTTTTTCTCTTTATTTTCAAAAACTTTTATTTTTCCAACAGATTCATTAAAAGCTTCTTCCATTTGAAACTTACTTAAATCTTCAAAAGAATCATCTTTTAACAATGGCAGTGTTGTTGTCAATTTCAAATTAAACCTCTTTGCTATTTCAGACAAAGAATCCCCTTCGTTAAGATAATTAGTAACATCATTAGAAATTTCTTGCGCAATAGCCAATTGCTCATCAGCTTTCCATAGTTTTACAATCTGAGATTTTACATTTTTGATATCTTTCAAATATTCTGGTGCAATTTTAGTTACTTCCACAACATAAAACCCTGTCTCAGATTCTATAACATTGCTAATTTCACCTTCATTATAAGAAAACATAGCATCAATAAAATCAGAAGTCATCTCAAAACCCTTAGGGCTTACATTTATTTTTCCATCTTCAGAAACACCTGCAACTTTTTGAACCTTTACATTATATTTTTCAGCCAATTCATCAAAAGTAGCACCCCCACCTATTGTATCTTCAATCTCATCAGCAAGCTCTACATTTTCATCATAATCTTTTTTTGCTTTAATATATATATAAGAAGCATCTCTAACTTCTGGTGCCATAAAATCAGATGAATAATCTTCATAATATTGCTCCAATTCATCTTCCGATATATTTCTATCAACCGCCAAAGATCTAGGCTCTATCTTAATATATTCAAAAACTTTTTTAATTCCAGCAGCTTGAGATAAATAATTATCATAAGCTTTAGGGAACTTAACATTTTCAACAACATTTGTTACCAAAATTTGTTGTTGCACATCTAAAGCCAACTTATTAACATAAGTATCTTCTGTTTGATAAGTCATCGCTAAAAATCTTTGAAACAACGGAAAACTAAATTTCCCCTCATCATTAAAAAATTGAGATTGATTTTGAATAATATTTCTCAACAAGTTTTCAGAAACATCAATACCTTTATTCTCAGCAGTTTTTTGAACAATCAAATTATTAGCTTCTCTATTAATAATTCCCATTAAAATAGAATTTTTAACTTCTTCAGACAAATTCAAACTTTGCCCCAAAAGTCTTTGAGCCATTTGAGTATCTCTATTAAAAAGAGATGCAATTTCATTAGTGCCAATTTTTGTGCCATCAACTTTAATCACTGTTTTATTATTTGCAGCACTATCCACATATCCAGAAACACCAAATAAAGACATAAAACTTAAGGCTGTTAAAACCAAAATAACTTTAATACCCCAAGAGTTTTGCATTCTTCTAAATTTTTCAATCATCAATTTTCTCCTATATACTCATAAATATATAAGATAAAATAAATTATACAACAAAATTATATTACTCTTGAAAACTTTTTTTTGATGTGCTAAGACTCCTCTTAAAAGGAGATAATTATGGCTAGAAAAAAATTAATTGCTGGAAACTGGAAGATGAATTGTCTTGTAGAAGAAGGCACAAACTTAGCAAAACAAATTGCAACAGACGTTAAATCTATGGGAAAATTAGGTAACATCGAATTTTTAATTTGCCCAACATTTACTGCATTAACAAATGTAAAAAAAGCTTTAAGAGGAGCAAAAGTGGCTCTAGGAGCTCAAGATTGTCATTATAATAATAGTGGCGCTCATACAGGAGACATTTCTCCTGCAATGCTTAAAGACGTTGGTTGTTCTTATGTTATTTTAGGACATTCAGAAAGAAGAGCAGATCATTTTGAAAGCAATGAATTAATTAACCAAAAAGCTATTGCTGCTTATGAACAAGGCTTAAAAGCTGTTATTTGTATTGGTGAAACTCTACAACAAAGAGAAGACAATCAAGAAGTAGAAGTTTGCAAGGCTCAAATTTTAGGTTCTGTTCCAGATAATGCGACAGACAAAAATACAGTTATTGCTTATGAACCAGTTTGGGCAATTGGCACAGGCAAAACTCCAACTGCTGAGCAAGTTCAAGCAATTCACCTAGAAATCAGAAAAATTTTAACAAAAAAATTAGGCAAATCAATTGCAAATAGAATGCAAATTTTATATGGCGGTTCTGTAAAACCTAGCAACGCTAAAGAATTTTTAGGCTTACCAGATGTTGACGGCGCTTTAATTGGTGGCGCAAGCTTAAAAGCTGAAGACTTTATGTCTATTGCAAAAAATGTAAAGGAATAATAAAAATGGATACAGTTTTATTAACAATTCACTTAATGACAGCTATTTGCTTGGTTTGTATAATCTTATTACAACGTTCAGAAGGTGGCGCTTTATCTGGCTTAGGTGGAGATAGTGGAGCTTCTAGCTTTATGAACGCAAGAGGAAAAGGTAATTTCTTAACAAAATTAACAACTATCTTAGCTATTGTATTCTTTTGCACATCAATTGGATTGTCAATTTATCATGGGCAAGGAAGAGTTTCTAAATCTTTTCTAGAAACAACTACAGAAGATATAAAGACAGAGGCACCAACCGCCCCAGTCGCAAAATAATAATCACAAGGCATCCTAAAAAATAGGATGCCTTTTTTACTTTAGGAGTCTATAAAAAAATGAGCAAAAATACAAAATATATTTTTATTACTGGCGGCGTAGTTTCTTCTTTAGGAAAAGGACTAGCCTCAGCCTCTTTAGCATCTATTCTTCAAGACAAAGGATTCAAAGTTCGCCTAAAAAAATGCGATCCATACCTTAACGTTGACCCTGGCACAATGAGCCCATATCAACACGGAGAATGTTTTGTTACAGATGATGGCACAGAAGCAGATTTAGACTTAGGACACTATGAGCGTTTTTCAGGAGTTCCTTCAACAAAATTTGATAGTGTTACAACAGGCAAAATATATATGAGTGTTATTGAAAAAGAACGCCACGGTGATTATTTGGGTTCAACAATTCAGGTTGTGCCACACATTACCAATGAAATAAAATCATTCATCCAATCAGATATAAAAGATGAAGACTTTGTATTAATAGAAATCGGCGGAACTGTTGGTGATATTGAAGGACAACCTTATCTAGAAGCGATTCGTCAACTTGCTTATGACTTAGGCAGAGAAAAAACAATGTTTTTACATTTAACCTTGTTACCATATATTCCAACAGCAGGAGAAATGAAAACCAAACCAACTCAACACTCTGTAAAAAAACTTCAAGAATATGGTATTCAGCCAAATATTTTATTATGCAGATGCCAAATGGATATTCCACAAAATGAACGTCGCAAGTTAGCCTTGTTCTGCAATGTACCAGAAGATGCGGTTATTATGGCAAAAGATACTGATAGCATTTATAAAGTGCCATTAGAATACTCTAAAGAAGGTTTAGATAAAGCAGTATGCAAATATTTTAACATCAAAGCAGAAAAACGCACCAGCTTAAACAAATGGCGTAAAATTGTAGAAAGTGCAACCAATCCAGAAGGAGAAGTTAAAATTGCTGTTGTTGGCAAATATACCGCATTGCTAGAAGCTTATAAATCATTACACGAAGCTATTATTCACGGTGGAATTGCCAATAAATATAAAGTAAAAATCAAATGGATAAATTCAGAAGAATTAGAATCTAAAGATATAAATGCAGAACTTGCTGATGCTTGTGGAATTATTGTACCAGGAGGTTTTGGACAACGTGGTGCCGAAGGTAAAATAATGGCCGTTAAATACGCCAGAGAAAACAAAATTCCATTTTTAGGCATTTGTTATGGTATGCAACTTTCTGTAATAGAAACTTTACGCAACGTTGCAGGTATTAAAGATGCAAATACAACAGAAAATGATAAAAACTGCACCCCTGCTATTGCTCTTTTAACAGAGTGGGAACAAAACGGCAAAAAACAATCTCGTAAAGAAGACGGAGATTTAGGCGGAACAATGCGTTTAGGTGCTTATGATAGTGTTTTAGTTAAAGATAGTAACATCTATAAAGCTTATAAAACCCAAAATATTTCTGAACGCCATCGCCATAGATATGAAGTTAATGCAAACTTTGAAGGCATGTTAGAAAACGCAGGAATGAAAATTGTTGGCTGGTCTCCAGATGGAAAATTGCCAGAAGCGGTAGAAGTTAAAGATCATCCATGGTTTGTAGGTGTTCAATATCACCCAGAACTAAAATCAAAACCTTTCGCCCCTGCCCCATTGTTTGTAGACTTCATCAAAGAGGCAATCAAAAAAGAAAGATTAATATAATTTCTTATATTATAATTCACAACCTGTAGGGGACGGTCTTGACCGTCCCTCAAAAATTAGCCACATAAAAAGGGACGGTAAACCCGTCCCCTACCTCAACAACAATCTTCTAAAACAACTTTGATTTTCTTATCATAAAGCCTTGCAATCTGAATTAACTCATTAACATTTATCATTCCGATTTTTGCATTTTCTATTCTCTCTATTCTTTTAATAGATGTAGACAATTTGAACGCAACATAATCAATATCCAAATTTGCTTTCAACCTTGCCAATTGCAAATCCTTAGCAATATTACTCCTCAACTCTCTAAAATTTTGAGTTGCTTGTTCTTTACTTATCATTTTATAAGCCCCTTTTAATTTGTTAAAACAAAACCACTGAATTTAAAAAATCAGTGGCGGAGCTAAATAACTGCATGTAATCAGTCCTGTTTATTCGCGCAAACGCCTTATATCACAGACTCCACCCAAAAGATGGATTTTACATGAGATGTTATTTAGACACCATCCTCTTTCCTAAAGAGAACAATGTTATTATAAACAAAGATTATTATTTGTAAAGAAATTTGTAGGGTACGGTCTTGACCGTACCTCAATAAATTAGCCATATAAAAAGGAACGGTCAAACCCGTCACCTACCTCAACAATAATCTTCTAAAACAATTTTTATTTTACAAATCTTTTTCTGCAGATTTTTCTATATTTACGATTCTCGCATGATTATATTCTACAATTTTATGTAACTTATTTAAGAAACCACTTTCCCAAGCATGAAGAGTTCCCCACACCGCAATAATAGATACTACAATAGTAAAAATGGCTTCTGTTATTTCTAAAAATTCTTTTATATCCTGTTTTTTCATAATAAAATAGATAGTTATAAATTTTATTATTTAAAGATATAAAAAAAATAAAAAAAAGACTAGACATATAAAAAAATATTAGTTATAAGTCTTTTAGTTTTGATGCTCGGGTAGCTCAGTCGGTAGAGCAGAGGACTGAAAATCCTCGTGTCGGCGGTTCGATCCCGTCCCCGAGCACCATCAAAAACCCCTCAGAAATATAATATTTCTTGAGGTTTTTTTATTATATGAAAAACATCTAAATATTTTTTATTCACGTCATCCTGAACGTGTTTCAGGATCTTTTCAAAAAACAAGCAAATCCTGAAATAAATTCAAATTAAAAAATCACATAACAAAAAAACACCCTAAAAAGGGTGCTTTTAAAAACTTTTGCAAAAAATTATTTAGCTGCTTTTTTAGCGTTTCTTGCAGATACTTTTTTTACAACTGGTTTAGCTGAAGCAACTTTAGTGCCACCATTTGCTTTTTTAACTGCTTTTTTAATTTTTTGAGCTTCTACTGTTAATTCTTCATTCTTTGTGTTTTCAAGATAAGAATCAAAACCACCTTTATGTTCAATAGAACGCAAAGTGTTTGAACAAATTTTCAATTTGAAAACTTTATTTAAAGCTTCTGAAAACAAAGAAACAATATGCAAGTTTGGTAAAAAACGACGACGAGTTCTGTTATTTGCATGGCTCACGTTGTTACCAGATTGAATACCTTTGTTTGTAAGGCTACATTTTTTTGACATTTTTTTATCCTTTTATAAATTTATTGGCTCTGAATATATGATTTTATCTTAATAGTCAAGCAAAATTTTAATATTTCTTATCATAAATTTAAAATATATAACAACCAACAAAATAAAATTGCATTTTTAATTTTATGTTATACATTAAAAAACATGAAACAATATACTTTAGAACATCCTGTATCAATAAAAGGAATAGGCTTGCACTCTGGCATGGAGGCAAACCTTACAATCAACCCTGCCCCTGCAAATTCTGGTATAACTTTTCAAAGAATTGACCTTGAAGGCAAACCACAAGAAAAAGCAATCTATTCAAACATTAAAGACACACGCAATTCTTCTTCAATGTCTTTGGTATCAACAGTTGAGCACCTAATGTCTGCACTTTATATGACAGGAATAGACAACGCATTAATAGAAATTGACGGCCCAGAAATACCTATCATGGACGGCAGTGCCAAACCATTTTTAGGTGCTTTTAAAGATCTTAATCTAATACCTCAAGATGTTAATCGTAAGATTTTAAAAATAAAAGAAAATGTTTCTTTTGCTGATAATAAAGGAAATTTAATTACTTTAGAACCTGCAGAAAAATTAGAAATAAATTTTGAAATTAATTTTCCATCTCCAATCGTTGGCAACCAAAAATTTTCTGGTGATATTTCAGAAGAAATTTTATCTTGCAGAACTTTTGTTGAAAAACAACAAGTAGATTATTTGCAATCAATTGGCTTAATCAAAGGCGGATCATTAGAAAATGCGGTTGTTTTAGATGGCAACACTTTACTTAACAAAGAAGGGTGGAGATGTGAAAACGAATGCGTAAAACACAAAGTTTTAGACGCAATCGGAGATTTATATTTATCTGGTTATCATATTATTGGCAAACTAACTGCCAACAAAACAGGACATTTCCACACAAACGAACTCTTAAAGCTATTATTTTCAAACCCTAATAATTATGAGGTAATGTAATGAAAAAATTTTTATATGTTCTTTTAATTTTATCAACAGTTGCTTGTTCTTCTACACCAAAAGAAGAACCACCTGTTGAAACTGCAGAAATATTATATAATCAAGCTTATAATTATTTAGAGCAAACAAAATACAAAAAAGCCTCAGAAACATTTGAAAAAGTTGAGCTAGAATACCCTTATTCAAAATGGGCAACAAGCGCAAAAATTATGTCTGCTTATTCATATTATTTAGATGAAAAATATGATGATGCAATTATATCTTTAGACAGATTCTTAAAATTTCACCCAGCCAATATTGAAGCACCTTACGCTTATTACTTAAAGGCGATGTGTTATTATGATCAAATTCAAAACGTTGAAAAAGAACAAGGAAACACTAAAAACGCTCTTTTAGGCTTCCAAGAACTTATTGCCAGATTTCCAAACTCAAAATATACCCAAGATGCAAAAAAGAAGATTATCTTAGCCAGAGATAACATTGCTGGTCAAGAAATGGAAATCGGACGCTATTACTTAAGACAAGAAAATTATTTGGCTGCAGTAAACAGATTCTCTAATGTTGTAAAACTATATCAAACAACAAACTTTATCGAAGAAGCTTTATACAGACAAGTTGAAGTTTATACCATTTTAGGTCTTCCACAAGAGGCTTCAAAATCAAGACAAGTATTAGCTCGCAATTATCCAGAATCAAAATGGTCTAAGAAAGCAAACAACCTATGATACAAACCCTATCTATTAAAAATGTAGTTTTAATAGACAGTTTAAGTCTAGATTTCAACTCAGGATTAACCGTCCTTAGTGGAGAAACAGGCGCAGGTAAATCTATTTTGTTAGATTCCATAGGTTTAGTATTAGGCATTAGAGCAGAAACAAGATTAATCAGAATAGGGGCAGATAAATTATCTGTTATTGCCACCTTCAAAAACCCCAACCGCGTAAAATTAAATCAAATTTTTGAAGATTTAGATATTGAAAACTCTGAAGAAATCATCATCAATCGCTCTTTAACCATTGATGGTAAAAGCAAAATATTGGTAAACGACACCCCTATCACTCAAAAAAGCCTTAAAGAAATTGGCAAATATTTAGTAGAAATTCACGGACAATTTGACAATCAAGGATTGCTAAACCCAATAAATCATTTAGAAATACTAGATAACTTTGGTGGATTAAACAAAGATGTTGAAGCCACACAAAAAACATTCAACATCTATAAAGATGCAAAAAAACAAAGAGAAAAATTACAAGAAAACATTTTAAAATCAAAGGAAGAAGAAGAAAATTTAATCCATTGGGTTAAAGAGCTTCAAAAAATCAACTTAAAAGAAAATGAAGAAGAAGAGCTTAATCAAAAACGCTCATTTTTAATGAACTCTCAAAAAATTACCGAGAACTTAAATTATGCCAATCAAAGCCTAAATGATACAGATTTCTTTAATTATCTAAGAGCCGCAATCAATGGAATAGATAAAGCCAACCGCATTACAGAAAACAAATATGAACACATTTTAGAAAGCTTAAATCAATCTTTAATTGAGCTAAATGAAACCACTTCAAACATAGACACAGAGTTAAATGCATTCAATATTGAAGGCGAAAACATAGATTATATTGAAGAACGCCTATTTGCCTTAAAAGCCTTAGCCCGCAAGCACAACTGCACAATCGCAGAACTTGAGGCAAAACTGCAAGAATTTGAAGAAAAATTAAATAACATCAATAATGAAGAAGGTGCTATAAAAGAACTTATAAATATCGAAAATCAAACAAAACTAGAATTCATAAAACAAGCCCAAAGCTTATCAAACAAAAGAATTGAAGCTGGCAACAAATTAGATTCACTAGTTAATGCAGAACTTCCAGATTTAAAAATGGAAAAAGCAACTTTCAAAACTCAAATAACACAAAAAGAAGAAAGCTCATCAGGTATTGATGAAGTTGCATTTTTAGTTGCAACAAACCCCAACTCTCCTGTTGGTCCAATTAACAAAATTGCCTCAGGTGGTGAACTTTCAAGGTTTATGCTAGCCTTAAAAGTAAATTTGGCTAAAGATAGCGATGTTAATACAATAATTTTTGATGAAATAGACGCAGGAATTGGTGGTGCAACAGCTCAAGCTGTTGGATTAAGATTAAAAAAACTAGCCCAAAGCTTGCAAGTCTTGGTTGTAACCCACTCTCCACAAGTTGCAGCACAAAGCAACACCCATTTACTTGTCTCTAAAAAGACGGTTGATAACACCACAACAACCGCAATAAAAACTTTAGATACACTTGAAAAACATGAAGAAATTGCTCGAATGTTATCAGGAGAAACCATCTCTGATGAAGCAAGAGCTCAAGCAAAGGTATTAATCAATGGCTAAAATTATATTTACATTCTTACTATTCTTCTCTTGCAACTGTTTGGCAAGTGTTCCACAAGATTACACAGACTTTATAAGCGCTTTAAAACAAGAGCTTATAAAAAAAGGCGCAAGTAAAAGTTTAGTAGATAAAGTTTATCTACAAAACTTTTACAAAGAAAAACCAGCTGCCATAAAAGCCGACAAACAACAAAGTGAATTTAAACTAACCACAGACCAATATTTAAGCAAAGTTATAAATAACGCAAAAATTAAAAAAGCTAAAGAAAAATTAAAAAACAACCCTAAAACATTAAGAAATGTTTATAACAAATATGGTGTTCAACCAGAAATTCTTGTTGCTTTTTGGGGATTAGAAAGCCATTTTGGGCAAATGAAAGGCAATCATTATGCTTTTGAGGTTTTAACACAATTAGCCTATGACAAAAGAAGACGCACCTTCTTTAAAAATCAACTATACTATTTGTTTAAAATCGCAGAAAAATACAAATTAAATCCCCAAAAAATAAAAAGCTCTTGGGCTGGCGCAATGGGACATTTTCAGTTTATGCCATCAACTTGGTATAGTTATGGTAAAGGCGATATTGTAAACAGCTTTTTTACCTCTGTTCACTCGGCTGGCAATTACTTAAACAAATCTGGCTGGCAAAAAAATCAAACATGGGGAGAAGAAACCACCCTACCCGCTAATTTCAACAAAAAATTAATTGGCAGAGATAAAAAGAAAAGCATAAAAGAACTCAAAAAGTTGGGAATCAAAACCAATTTAGCAGATAATTTACAAGCTTCTATAATCACCCCAGACGGAGAAAATGGCAAAGCTTATATCACCTTAAAAAACTTTGATGTTATAATGAAGTGGAACCGCTCACAAAGCTATGCTATATCAGTTGGCACTTTTGCCGATTCTATAAAAAGCAAAACGCCAGCCAAAAAATAAATTCTGGCGGGCGTTTTAAAATAGAAAGAAAATTTAACCTTTTCGATAAAGATGACGAATAACTTCATAAGTGATTCGCACTGGATGACCCTCGTTATAAACAAAGCCTCCATCATCCTCTACATCATCCTTCAAAATCAAATCAAAAGATTGACAAGAAGATGGAATCATAACGGCGCCATAAGTCTTCTTCTGCCCCTTATACAAAGGTAAAATAGACTTCTGAAAAATATCAATATAAGCATCTTCATCGTCAATAGTCAGTACAGGAACCAAAAGCATCTTTGCCTTATCAAAAACAAATGCCCAGTTCAACTTCTTTACATCTTTGCCAAACTCTGTTGCAAAAAATTCTTTCTCATTCTTTTTAATTTCCATAGTAGTATTTAATTTGTTAAAAAATTGTGTTTCATCACATTTATAGACAAAAAACAATTAAAAGTCAACAAATAACACAAAACTTTTTATTGCATTTTATTTCCTCAAGTATTATCATCTCTCAAGATAAAAAAGGAAAAATAAAATGTCATTAAAAATATACAACACATTAACAAAACAAAAAGAAGAATTAATCCCTGTAAAAGAAGGCAAAGTTTCTTTATATGTGTGTGGACCAACTGTTTATGACAAAGCTCACTTAGGCAATGCCAAAACTCCTGTAGTTTATGATGTATTATTCAGACTTTTGCGCCACATTTATGGCACAGAAAATGTTGCTTATGCTTCAAACATAACAGATGTTGATGACAAGATTTTAAATAAAGCAGCCCAAACTAGCAAATCTATTTTTGATATCACCAAAGAAACTCTACAGTGGTATTTAGATGATATGAAAAAGCTCAACGTTCTAGAACCTACATATCGCCCCAAAGCAACTGATTATATCTCTGAGATGATAATTTTAATTCAACAAATCTTAGACAACAACCACGCTTACCAAAAAGACGGCCATGTATATTTTAACGTTGATAGCTATAAAAAATATGGTTCATTATCTGGTAAATCATTAAAAGATTTAATCTCAGGTGTTAGAATAGATGTATCAGATAGCAAAGAAAACCCTGCTGATTTTGTTTTATGGAAACCAGCAGATAAAGAAGCTGGAGAACAAGGCTGGGAAAGCCCATTTGGCTATGGTCGTCCAGGATGGCACTTAGAATGTTCTGCCATGAGCTCAAAATTGCTCGGCAACTCTTTTGACATTCACGGTGGCGGCAATGACTTAATCTTCCCTCATCATGAGAATGAACTTGCTCAATCTATGTGCGCTCATCCTAATGACACCTTTGCAAAATATTGGATGCATGGCGGAATGCTAATGGTTAATGGTCAAAAAATGAGCAAATCTTTAGGCAATTTTTATACCGTAGAACAAGCTTTAGCAAAACACCCTGCAGAAGCTTTAAGATTGGCGTTTTTATCAACTCATTATCATCAGCCATATAATTTTACGTTTGAAAACTTAGATCTAGCAAAATCAATTTTAGATAAGTTTTATAATGCTTTATTACAAAACAAAGACATTGAGGTTAAACAAACATCTCCTGATCAAAGAATTATCGATGCCTTGTCAGATGACTTAAACACCCCTCTTGCCTTAACTTATATTCACGAGCTAGTTGCCAACTTAAACAAAGCTCAAACTCAAGAAGAAAAGCAAGAAGCAAAATCATCATTATTAGCATCCGTTAATTTATTAGGATTATTATATAACAACCCAAAAGATTGGTTTAAATCTGGCGCTGATGAAAATATGATAGAAGAAAAAATCCAACAAAGAGCCGAAGCTAAAAAGAACAAAGATTATGCATTAGCCGATTCTATCAGAGCAGAGTTATTATCTCAAGGCATCATTTTAGAAGACACCCCCCAAGGCACAACCTGGAAAAAAGCTTAAAATCAATTGACACTTAACAAAAACTGCTTATATTCACACATAGGTAGTCGGATAGCTGCGCTAATATGGTGAATTTCACTACATATTAGTGAGGAAAGTCCGGGCTTTATGGGAACAAGATACCAGATAACGTCTGGCTAGGGAGACCTAAGGGACAGTGCCACAGAAAATTACCGCTTTTGCATGCAAAAGTAAGGTTGAAAAGGTGTGGTAAGAGCGCACCGCATTGTCAGTAATGACAATGGCATCGGCAAACCCTATCTAATGCAAGACTAAATGAGGAGAGTTGTGTTCACATAACAAGTGGGGTGTTCTCAACCCGCTCCAGAGGTAAGTCGCGACGAGGTAAATAGCAATATTTGCCCCAGATGAATAGCTATCGTCTAACTTTTGTTAGATACAGAACCCGGCTTATAGACCACCTACTTTAATGCTTAAAGAAAATCTTTAAGCATTTTTTTATATAAAATATTGACAAAAACAAAAAAACATATATATTCAACTTCAAATCTTATTATTAACAAAACAAAAAACATTATGGCACGACTACAAGAAGAAAGACCTATTAGATCTTGGAACAACAAAAACATCCCTGCTGGCACAGCTAGTGATGGAAAAATTGTAAAAACATCTAATCAACAACTTGAATTTTCATACGCTTACGGCAAAACAATTGAAGAGTTAAAAAAAGCAATTGAAAAAAAAGAAGCTTTAGGATGGCAAAAAACAGGAAAACGAGAAGAGCATATAAAAGGCTTTACAGTTACAATGTATGGTCAAAAACTCTTCAAAGGAACATTACCAGAAGTCCCTAAAGGTGCAATCTCATTAGAGGCTGGAAAAATTTTCATCCCTAATGAAAAAAAAGAACAAAAAAAACATCTTCAAATTAAATCAAGAAGATAAAACAAAAACTAAAAGATTGAAAAGATAACAAAAACATCTTTATCAAACTTGTAAAATTATTAATCTTTAAACATTAAACATTATGGCAGCACCAGGACAACCAGGAGGAGTATCAACTCTACCAATTGGATGCGGAAAATCAGGAAACATCATAGATGCACCAATTCCCAAAGACTGTAAAGTAATCTCAGTCCAAGCAGATAACATTCCACAATTAGAAACTCTTATACAAGAAAAAATTTCAAAAGAATGGAAACTCGCAGGACGTCGAGAAGAATATCTTAATGGAAGTAGAGTCGTAAGATATATACAAAAGCTTTACAAGGGAACTCCACCAGAATACCCTGCAGGGGCTTTAATCGTCGACTTTGGAAGATATTTTGTCCCACTTCCATCAGAAAAATCGACTCTAAGACCTAAAAAGTAAAAAATAAAACACCGCAGATTGACAACAAGTCAACCCGCGGTGTTTTTATATGCATAAAAAACAACCATATAATTTGTCCCCCTTGCGGGGAAAATGTTACAGAGTGACAAAAGGGGGTATAATTAACAATCTTCTAAAATAACCTTTATTTTCTTATCATATAGCCTTGCAATCTGAATTAACTCATTAAGATTCAGCATTCCAATTTTTGCATTTTCTACTCTTTCTATTCTTTTCATTGATGTAGACAATTTGAACGCAACATAATCAATATCCAAATTTGCTTTCAACCTTGCCAATTGCAAATCCTTAGCAATATTAGTCCTCAACTCTCTAAAATTTTGAGTTGCTTGTTCTTTACTTATCACTTTATAAGCTCCTTTTTGTTAAATTATAAAACAAAACCACTGAATTAAAAAAATCAGTGGCGGAGCTTCAAACTGTTCTACGCAGTCATCCTTATTCGTGCAAAAGCCTTATATCAGACACTCCGCCAATAATGACGGACTGTAGAAAGATGTTTGAAGACACCATTCTCAAACTATTGAGAACAACATCATTATAAGCAAAGAATATTATTTGTAAAGATATTTGTAGGGTACGGTCTTGACCGTACCTCAAAAATTTAGCCACATCAAAAGGGACGGTCAAGACCGTCCCCTACGTATCACGAAAATTAGCATATTAAATATCTAAATCATTATCAGAAACAAATTTAGCTCTTTCTGTAATAAATTTGAATCTTGGTTCTGGATTTTTACCCATTAAACGCTCTACTTGACGACGAGTTTCAAAACACTCTTCTTTGCCTTCTTCAGTATTTGCATTTGGCACCACAACACGAAGCAACGTACGTTTTTGCTTATCCATTGTTGTTTCTTTCAACTGAGATGCACTCATCTCGCCCAAACCTTTAAAGCGAGAAATATCAGCTTTTTGATTACCTTTTAAGTACTTTGCTAAAATTTCATCTTTTTCTTCATCTGTAAGAGCATAATAGTTTTTATTACCAATAATGATTTTATACAAAGGCGGAGTCGCCAAATATAAATGTCCGTTTTCAATTAAGTGTGGCATTTGTTGATAAAAGAATGTCATTAATAATGATGCAATATGAGCCCCATCAACGTCCGCATCGGTCATTATGATGATTTTTTCATAACGAAGTCCCTCTTCTTTGTAGTTGTCTTTAACACCACAGCCAAGAGCTTCACACATATCTTTAATTTCTTGATTTTGTAATATTTTTTCTAAAGAAGCACTGGCAACGTTTAAGATTTTACCTTTTAATGGCAAAATTGCTTGCGTAACCCTATCCCTGCCCTGTTTTGCAGAACCGCCCGCAGAATCTCCCTCAACAATAAAGATTTCTGTATCTTCTGCCGCAGCTTTTGAACAATCAGCCAATTTTCCAGGAAGACGCAAACGTTTTGTTGGTGTCTTACGCAGTTGTTGCTTTTCTTCTTTTTTCTTTTTTCTAGCCTCTAAGCGCTCAATCAAATATTCAACCAAAGCAGTTGTGTTTTCTTTATCTGAAGAAAGCCAATGATCAAAACTATCTTTAACCGCTTGTTCTACAAGTTTTATTGCTTTTGTAGAAGTCAACTTATCTTTTGTTTGCCCCTGAAATTGTGGGTCTCTAATAAACACAGAAAGCATTAAACAACTATCAGCAAAAATATCTTCTGCAGTCAAGTTATTAAGCTTTTTAATATTTGCCATTTCAGCATATTCCTTAAAGCCACGCACAATCGCCGCCTTAAAGCCCATTTCATGCGTACCACCTTGAGGAGTAACCACTGTATTACAATAAGAATTTGCAAATCCATTTTCATCTAACGGCCAAGTAACAGCCCATTCAACTTTACCTTCATCATTTGCAAGAAGCTGCTCACCATAAAAGCCAATTTTATTAATTGTTTGCCTAGCGCCTATTTGATATTCTAAGAAGTCTCTCAAACCATTAGGAAAACAAAGTTCAGATTGAATAGGAGTAGCATCACCTTCGGCCAAAACTTCTGGCGCACATTGCCATAAAATTTTAACACCTTTAAATAAGAAAGCCTTAGAACGAGCCATTCTAAACAAACGATTAGGGCTAAAATGAGAGCTAACACCAAAAATTTCAGGGTCTGGTCTAAATGTAATAGATGTCCCGTTTTTATTTGTTGCTGCAACCATCTCTAATGCTGAAGTTGGTTTGCCTTTAGAATAAGATTGGCGATAAACTTTTTTATCTCTATAAACTTCCACCACCAAAAGCTCTGAAAGAGCATTAACCACAGACATTCCCACGCCATGCAATCCACCAGAAACCTTATAAGCAGAACCACCAAACTTACCACCGGAGTGAAGCTTAGTTAAAATAACTTCTAAAGCAGATGTATTTGGATATTTGGGATGCGCATCAACAGGAATACCACGACCATTATCAACGATTGTCAAAGAATAATCTGCATTAAGTTTAATTTCTATCTTATTAGCAAAACCTGCCACAGCTTCATCCATAGAGTTATCTAAGATTTCTGCCACAAGATGATGAAGTGCAGTTTCATCAGTACCACCAATATACATCCCTGGGCGATGACGCACAGGCTCTAACCCCTCTAAAACCTCAATGTTTTGAGCGGAATATTCTGTTAATTTCACAGCTGTTGATTCAAATAAGTCAGTCATAACCCCATCATTACAAGAAAACTGTCATCTTTACAAGTTTTTTTTTCATTATAAACAAAAATAAATTGACATTTACAAATTAAGCTTATATTTTTTGTCCATTAACCAATTAAATATAGATTACAATGAAAAACACACAAAACTACAAAGTATGCGAATTTTGCAAACAACAATACCCTTCAACTGAAGCATATTGCCCTTTTTGTAAAGATGAAAAATGGAATTATTGCTCAGACTGCGGAAAAACAATTCCCAAAGGCAACAAAGAATGTGAATGTCAAACAGTTCTCAAAAAGAACAATACTATTTACACTTCTTGCGGAGAAATAGAAGTAAATGACGACCCATGGCCAAGCATACATTAGAATTTTTTTAATTTTATTAAAACAGAAACCCCCTTAATAATGTTAACATCATTTAAGGGGATTTCTTTTAATTATAACTCAACATCTTTATAAAGTTGTTGGGCTATCTCTTTCATCCAATCCTCGCCTTCAAAGCAAGAAAAATCTAGAGGAAAGATAAAAAATAGAAGTGTTTTCATACGCGTTTCTATTTATGCCCACAAGGGCGGTTAATAATTAAATTTTAAATCCTACACTCACTGTAGGGAAGAAAGGCATTCCGTAAGACTGTCCTACTCCTGCCTCCAAGTAACCTGGCATTTCACCAACAAAGAAAGTATCTACCTGAGCTCTAATAAACCATCCGCTCCAAAAGGTATATTCAACACCTGCTGTAACATTAAGACCAAAAGAGGAAGGAGTACGACGATAATAATCATCATAATAGTAATTATCATACCTACTTGGCTTATAAACACTCTGCCAAACTACTCCACCTCCAATAAAGAAGTTAAAATTATCATCATAAGAAGTATTGTAAGTACCTCTTAAAATAGAACTTCCCACAGGAATTATGTTTCTACCGTCTTCAACAGCTCTTGCTTGCTCACCTGACGTAGTGTAATTCCAAATGGCCATGTAACAAAATTCACCCTTAAAGTGATCTGTAAACATGCCACCTAAACCAACCTGAGTTGTACCACTACCACCACCAACAAACAATTCTGCCATACCTTGCTGTGCTTTAACCTCAGAAACATTACCAAAAAGTGTAACAACTCCTAATATTAAAGCAAAAATAATCTTTTTCATAACAATCTAGTTTTAAGCCCTATAAAGAGCAGTTAAAAAATACTAAAAACTTCTAGCAACTCCTACAGAAAATATCAAAGGACACTTGCCTTTAGAAGAATAGAAGCCTGATTCAACATAGTTATCTATGCCAAAACAATAATACATGTCTGCTTGCAAGGCTGTAGTCCAACCACGTGAAACTTCAATACTAATACCACCTGTTGCATTTAACATAAAAGCAGATCTTGAACCAGAACAACAAGAATTATCAGAATAAGCAGTACTTCGCCTATTTGAATAACTAGTCCATCCAATGCAAGGGCCACCTCCACCAAAAAAGTTTACAGGTCCTCTAAAATAAGTGCTTCCTCGATACTCAAAAGTAACAATAGACATACCCAACTCATTACACCCCTCAAAATCAGAACGAGACTGCTCTCCAGTGGTAGAAAAATTGAAAACATGTCCAAAATCTACTCCAAAACCTCGATAACGATTTATCTTATAAACGACACCAACACCAATTTGAGGGCCTACATAAGCCTGAACAGATAAAGGATAACGCAAATTAGATGAATAGAAATTTCTGCATCGAGCATTTGCTAAGTCTGTGCTACAAATTAAGACAACAAATGTCAGTAGCATAAAAAGATTTTTTTTCATTGTAAGTAATTTTATTTATAATTTTTATTTGGCACTAAAATATCACAAAAAGCCCCCTTTGTCAAACTTTTTGTACAAAAAAAACTATAGACTTTTAAAATTTATAATATATAAGACAGCCATAGTTTGATTATTCAGACTATAATTCACATGCAAAAGCACGTTTACCTTAGGTGTTCTAAGGTTTATCGCTCCGATGCCAACTATTTGGTTTTCCTGTCTTTTGCAGAGGTTTAATTGGAAAAAAAGGAAAATATAAAATGAATTTACCAAAATTTACGATTCGCCAAATGATAGAAGCTGGCGTACACTTTGGTCACCACGCTCGTCGTTGGAACCCAAAAATGGCTCCATTTATTTATGGAAAAAAAGACAATATTCACATTATCGACTTACAAAAAACTTACCCAATGCTTTATAAAGCATTAGCAACAGTTCAAGAAATTGCTGCAAACGGTGGTAAAGTTTTATTTGTTGGTACAAAAAAACAAGCTCAAGAAATTGTTAAAGACAACGCTTTACGTTGTGGTCAATATTATGTAAACTACCGTTGGTTAGGTGGCATGATGACAAACTGGAAAACAGTTTATAAATCAATTTCTCGTTTGAACAAACTTAACGATATGTTTGAAAAAGATGAAACTCAAGGCTATACAAAAAAAGAACTTTTAGGCTTTGAAAAAGAAAGAACAAAATTAGGTTTAGAATTAGACGGTATTAAAACTATGGGTGGTCAACCAGATTTAGTATTTGTAATTGACACTCCAAAAGAATCTTTAGCAGTTGCTGAAGCAAAAAAATTAGGCATCCCTGTAATTGGTATTTGCGATACAAACGCAGATCCAGAAGCTGTAGATTTACCTGTTCCTGGTAATGATGATGCAATCAGAGCTATTTCTTTCTACTCTGAATTAATTTCATCTGCAGTATTAAACGGTATGCAACAACAAATTGCATCTTCTGGCTTAAAAGTTGAAGAAGTTTCTGTTGAAGGCGAAAAAACAAAAAAAAGAACATCTAAAAAAGTAGAAGAAAAAACTGAAGAAGTAGCAGGAGAATAATTACAATGGCAAATATTACAGCACAAATGGTTAAAGAATTGCGCGAAATTTCTGGCGCAGGTATGTTAGATTGCAAAAAAGCTCTTGATCAAAACGATGGTAACATGGAAAACGCTATTGACTGGTTAAGAACAAAAGGTCTTGCATCTGCTGCAAAAAAAGCATCTAGAGTTGCTGCAGAAGGTTTAGTTGCAATTGCTGTTGAAGGTAATAAAGCAACTGTTGTTGAAGTTAATTCAGAAACAGACTTCGTTGCAAAAAATGACATCTTCCAAGAATATGTTGCAGATGCAGCATTAATTGCTTTGGCATCAAATGGTGATGTTGAAGAAATGAAAAACTTTGCTTGTCCTAAATGTGGCAAATCTTTCGGTGAAAGATTAACAGACATGATCGCTAAAATTGGCGAAAACATGAACTTACGTCGTGCTCAAATGGTTGAAGTAGAAAACGGTGTTGTTAGCGCTTATGTACACAATGCTGCTGCTCCAAACGTTGGAAAAATTGGCGTTTTAGTTGCTTTAGAATCTGATGGCGATAAAGCTGAATTATCAGCTCTGGGCAAACAAATTGCAATGCACATTGCAGCTAGCAATCCTATTGCTCTTGACGTTGCAGATGTTGACACTCATGTTTTAGAACGTGAAAAAGCTATTATCGCAGAAAAAGCTAAAGCTTCTGGCAAACCAGAAAACATCATTGAAAAAATGGTTGAAGGTGGTTTACGCAAATTCTATGATGAAGTTGTTTTATTAGAACAAAAATTCATTATGGATACAGATAAAAAAGTAAAAGAAATTTTAGGTAACGCTAAAATTAAAGAATTTGTTGCTTTTAGATTAGGTGAAGGTATCGAGAAAAAAGAAGAAGACTTTGCCGCTGAAGTAGCAGCACAATTGGGCAAATAATTTTTATATTATTTGTTGTCAACGAAGACTTGGGCCCTCCCCCAAGTCTTTTTTTTTTTTACATTTTTAACAACACAAGACTCGTTATCAAACCACCACAAATCCCCCTTCGCTTGTGAAGGAACGACAGGCAAACCCTAACGAAGGTTTTAGACCATTTTACGAAAAGATAGAATATACCTGTGAAGGATTTTGTTTTTTGAATTTATTTTTATTTATGAAGTGTAGTGGACTACAGTTTATAAATAAAAATAAAGAACAAAAAGCAAAAGACGAGCAAAGAGATTCTATCTTTTCGTAAAATGGTCTAACACCCGACACCAGTCATCCTGAACTTGTTTCAGGATCTTTTACAATACAAAGAGAATTAGATGCTATAACTAATCCGAAATTAATTGATTGTATTTTGCATTAAAAAAGTAGGGGAGACCTGAGGTCTCTCGACAATAAATATCCTTATTTTCATTACCTTACGGCAATGATGGCGATTAATAATCGCCCCTACAAATAAGCGATAAGCACAATCAAGTAATTTCGGATTAGTTATAAAATAAATTCAGCATAACGACAAGCTTTCAACTTAACAATTAAAAACTTAAAATTTATAATTCAAACCCAATGTAAACATTTTACTATGTGATTCTTTTTCATAATATCTAAAATCACTCACAAAAGAAAAATCATCTGTCATCTTATAAGAGAAATTTGCTCTCCATGTCAAATAATGTTTATCTGCAGTATTTTTTGCTATTTCTAAAGATGAACCATCATAATAATCTAACGTATACGCCTTTCTAGGATCAGATAAAATTGTAGTAAAATCAGGACCAACTCTAACATCAAATTTATTATTTTTATAACCAACATAAAAAGCTGTACCAAAATCTATTTTATAAGCATTATGATGAGATAAATCAAAACCATTATTTTCAACAAAGCCTTCTCTTAACACACCATAATAATTAAAATCTAAAACAGGACGCGCATAAAAATTATTAAAATTAAAATCTTTAGATGCTGTATTTTCAAATCCATAATACATTGTTAAAAAGTTTGATTTATGAACATCAACATCACTAACACGACGCAAATCAGAAGTCCCAACACCCAAATACAAAAGACTTAACCATTTTGTATTATTCTCATTATATGTCATAAAAAATGAGCTCATAACATTTTGCTGATTAAGATACATATCTTTAACCATATAATCTGTATTAAAAGACGCAAAAGAAACTCCTGCCCCCAATCTAACACTATCTGTTATTTTTTTATCAGCAGTAACATAAAAATTATTAAGTCCAGCATCTAAACCATAAGAAGATTTTGTATTTTTAGAATTTATATAATCATATTCATAACCAAAACTAACTCTATAAAGCTTATCCCAATCACCATAACCAATAGAATCTTGAAAAGTTCTTCCAACATTACTAAAATAACTCATCCCTAATGATGAAACAGACGGAAATATATTAGAACCACCAGCAATTCCTGGCACAATATTTTCTGCAACATTAAGAGCCCCTTTACTTGCCCCAAAATTACGATATTTCACAGCTGCATTATAACCAACATCGTCAGACGCAAACGCCATCGAAGATGATAAAGATAACAAAGTTATTAGTCCAATTTTTTTCATATAAAAACTATATTGTAAACAAGTTAAAAAACAGTTGATTTTTATTTTTAATCAATTAAAAAGTAGTCATTGCGATTATGGCGGAATTGGTAGACGCGTAACGTTGAGGTCGTTATAAGCTATGCTTGTGGAAGTTCGAGTCTTCTTAATCGCACCATTTTTTAAAAGGATTTTGTTATTATGGCACACAAAAACAAAAAAAAAGAAAATCCTCAAATCTTAGGTCTTGGCCCTAAGATTATAAATTCCATAAAAATTGCACTAGAAGAAAATGATCATATTCACATCTTGCGCCTTGTTGAAGGACTTGATGAATATGATGTTGCCAAATTAATTGAAAGCCTCCATAAATCAGAACGTACAAAATTCTTAGAAATCATGGGAGACAAAATCTCTCCAGATGTTTATGTAGAATTAAATGACACCCTGCAAGAGCAACTTATTGATGATATGGAACAAGACAGACTTGTAGATATTGTCAATGAACTTGATTCTGATGAAGCTGTAGAAATTTTAGAGCACTTAGATGAAAATGAACAAAAAGACATTATCAAACAATTAGATGATGCAGAGCTAAAAGGTCAAATCAGAGCCTCATTAAATTATCCAGAAGATTCTGCTGGTCGTATAATGAGTAGAGAATTTGTTTCAATGCCTCATTACTGGAGCGTTAAAGAAGCAAAAAACTTTTTATTAAAAGACAAAGATTTACCAGAAGACTTTTATACAATTTTTATCATAAATGAAAAATTCAAACCAATCGGAGAAATATCTCTAGATAAATTACTCAGAGCCAAAAGTTCTCAATTATTATCAGACGTTATGGATGAAGAAATAACCCCTATTAGCGTAAATACAGACCAAGAAGAATTAGCCTTAATGTTTAGAGAATATGACTGGGTTTCTGCCGCAGTTGTTGACAATAAAGGGCACTTAATCGGTATTATTGATGTTGATGACATCATCGACGTAGTTCATGAAGAAGCCGTTGAAGACATTATGCACTTATCTGGTGTTGAAAGTGGTGATGTTTATAAATCTGTACCTCAAATTTTCAAATCAAGAATTATTTGGCTAATCATAAACTTAATTGCCAGCGTATTAGCTGCAAGTGTTGTTTCAGGATTTGAAAACGTTATTGTTGCTATAACAACTGTAGCAATTTTAATGCCTGTTGTAATTTCTATGGCAGGCTCAACAGGTCAACAAACCCTAGCTGTTGTTGTCAGAGCCATTGCCACCAAAGAACTAAACAACTCAAATACATGGAGAATGATTGGCAAAGAAATTTTAGTCGGATTCTCAAACGGTTTATTTTTTGCAATCATTGCTTTTATCGCAACCATGTTGTTATTCCCAGAAGAACCTAACATAAGTTTAGTTATTGCACTGGCTTTAGTTTGCAACTTGACTATTGGTTCTTTAGGAGGTATTTTAATTCCAATAACCTTAAATAAATTAAAAATTGACCCTGCCGTTTCTTCAGGCATTTTCTTATTTGCCTTAACAGACAGTGGTGGACTTTTAGTTTTTTTAAGCCTAGCTAAGTTAATTTTATTGTGAGGATTTTATGATTTTAGGTTTATCAATCGCATTGGGTATTATTTTATTTGATCAAGCATCAAAGTTTTTTATTTTCAATAACGTATTAGGACAATATGACATCATCCAAGTAACACCTTTTTTCAATCTTGTAAAAGCATGGAATACTGGTGTTAGTTTTTCAATGTTTAATGATTATGGTGTTTATGGTAGAATTGGACTTGTTATTGTTGCTCTCTTAATTGTTGGTGCATTAGTTTTGTGGCTCAAATCAGAAAAAAGCAAATTCATGCAAATTGCTTTAGGTTTTGTAATTGGTGGCGCTATTGGTAACGTAATTGACAGAATTCGCTTAGGTGCTGTTTTTGATTTTTTAGATTTTTATATAGGCACATCACACTGGCCAGCTTTCAACGTTGCAGACAGCTTTATTTGCATTGGCGCTGTTATGTTAATATTCAAAGAAATATTCTTAAGGGAGAAATCTAAATGAAATCTGAATTAAACATTCAAATTTTAGAAAACGCCATAACAACCTTAAAAGAAGCCTTTGAAGCATATCAAACAAACAGCGATTTATCAATAAAAGATATTGTTGCAGATTCTTGTGTGAAAAGATTTGAATACACCATAGAAACTTCAATAAAAATAATGAAAAAATACTTAAAACTAGAATATGCAAAAGAAGAAAAAGAATTAACAATTAATAATACTTTTAGATTTATGCAAGGATATGAGCTTATAAAAAACTGGGAAAACTGGCGCTTATATTATGCAAAACGCAATGACACCTCACATGAATACAACTTGCAAAAAGCAAGAGAACTTTTAGATATCTTACCAGAATTTATAATAGATGCAGACTTCTTATTAAAATCATTAAAAGCAAGGTTAAAATGATTTATGGAATAACAAAGACAGAAGAAAAAATAATAAAAAACATTTTATCTCCATATTTTAATGAATATGACTTCTATTATTATGGTTCAAGAGTTAAAGGAAATTTTGAAAAAACATCAGACCTAGATATTTTAATTAAAGGATTAAAATCAATGCCTTTTAATATATTAGAAGAAATAAAAGAAGCTTTTGATAACAGCCACATTTCTTATGTTGTAAATTTTTCAGATTATAATAAAATAGATAACGAATTTTATAACATCATAAAAAAAGACTTAAGACCAATCATTAAGGGAGAAATCTAAATGAAAAAAACGATTTTAACTTTGTTAGTACTAGCAACTATTTCTGGTTGCGTTAAAACTCACGATAAAATAGAGGCTAAAACCCCTCTTTTAATTCCACCATCATATGGTCAAAAACCTGCAGTAAAATAATGAAAAAAATATCTTTAATAATTTGTGTTTTGTTCCTATCTGGCGCGAAACTCTTCAATGCTCATGAATTTATTCTTGATAATGGATTAAGATTAATTGTAGTAGAAAACAACAAAGCACCAATCATCAAACAAATGTTGTGGTACAATGTTGGCGCAGCAGATGAACAACCAACCGCCAAAGGCTCTGCCCATTTTTTAGAGCATTTAATGTTTAGAGGCTCAAACTTTAATGAACTCACAGAAAAACATGGCATAGAAGTTAACGCTTTTACAGGTCAAGATTACACCGCATATCATGAATTTATGGATATTTCAAAATTAGAATTAGCGCTTTATCTAGAAGCCAAAAGAATGAAAAAACTAGAGTTTTCAGATGAAGAATTTGCCACAGAAAAAGAAGTCGTTTGGCAAGAAAGAAAACAAGTTATAGAAAACAATCCACTTTCAAAATTCTCAGAATATTTTAATAAAACATTTTGGCAATCTCACCCCTACTCAGAACCT
Organism: Alphaproteobacteria bacterium; assembly: GCA_044432975.1. Taxonomy (GTDB): domain Bacteria; phylum Pseudomonadota; class Alphaproteobacteria; order RF32; family CAG-239; genus JAWXUC01. The sequence goes on from JAWXUC010000001.1 coordinate 25,405, forward strand.
ATTACAGGTCATGGCGATGAAATAAAAAATTTGACAAAAGAAGATGTAATGAGTTTACACAACACATATTATGTACCCAACAACGCAACATTAGTTCTTGCTGGCAACATCAAACCAGAGTTGGCTTTAAGTTTGGTTAAAAAGTATTTTGATAAAATACCTGCAAAAGAAGTTCCTACAAAAAAAGAATATAACTCTGATTATTTATCAAATGCAAACTTCACAATGAGCATAGAAGGAATTAACACTCCAAGATTTATAAAACGTTTTCAAGCTCCAAAAAATTCTTATGCTTTAGAACTTTTTGCCAAATATTTAACTGACGGCAAAACCTCTTATTTATATCAAAAAATGATAGAAAAAGATAAATCTGCATTATCAATTTCTGCAAGCTATAACGGATTAGCAAAATTTGGAAGTTCTTTAAGCATTTCTGCCACTCCAATCAAAAAATTTGATATAAACAAATTAATTCAAGAAGCTTTAGATAATTTAGATGAAAAACAATTAGAAAACACAAAGAAAAAAATGACAGCAAGCTTTGTTTTCTTAAAAGACAACCCTAGTGATGAAGCATATATCTTAGGAGCTCTAGCAAGCTCTGGCATGAGCCTAGAAGAAATTGAAAACTATGAACAAACAATAAACAATGTTACATTAGATGACATAAAAGAAGTAGTAACAAAAATGCTAAAATACTCTTCACTTCAAGGAGAAATTAAATGATTAAAAAAATTATAATCATATTTTCCATTGCAATTGCAGGTTTTATTATCTTCAATTCAAAAGAAGAAAGAATTTTAAGTACATCGGTTTTAAAAAATTATACTTTTACTCCTAAAGTATCTGAAATAAATGACAATGAAAGTAATATTTCTGCATATTTATTTGAAGACAATTCAAACCCTATTGTTGCAATTGATATTGTTTTCACAGGTGCTGGTTTTGCTCAAAACAAAATAACAAATATATTATCTCAAGTTTTAACTGACGATAAAAATCTTCAGGAAGAGCTTGAAATAAATGGTATAACCATTTATTTTAACTCATCTCTTGATAGCTTTGGGGTTTCAATAATAACCCCTAAAAAATCTTTATCTAAAGCTGTTGATTTATTTGTAGAAATTTTTCATACACCAAACATAAAAAATTCATCAATAGATAAAACAAAACAACAACTCTTATTATCATTAAAAAGACAACAAGAGCATCCATCTTCAAAATTATCATTAATGTTTAACAAAAAATTATATGGCAATCACCCTTATGGAGACAATCCACTTGGCTCTGAAGAAGAAATTAACAACACAACAAAATTAGGCTTATTAAAATATCTAAAAAGTGCTTTTGCTAAAGACAACCTTATAGTTTCTATTGCAGGTGATATAAATCAAGAAGAAGCTAAAAGCATTATCAACACAATGTTTATAAATTTACCAGAAATAACAAAAATAAAACCATTAGCAAATGCTAAGTTAAATAAAGTAGATGACTTTATAACTGAAAAAAATGCTCAAAACATCAGCATTTTTGCAACTAATTCCCCTCGCCGTTTGTCAGATGATTTTTATCCATTATACCTTGCTAATTACATTTTAGGTGGCAGCGGCTTAAACTCAAAATTAGCCAAAGAAATAAGAGAAAAAAATGGACTTGTATATTCAATATATTCTTATCTTTCATTAAATGATAAATCTAATTTAATTTTGTTTTCTTTTTCAACATCAAAAGAAAACTATCAAAAAGCTTTAAGTTTATTTGAAGCTGAAATCAAAAACTTAAAAATTTCAAACTCAGAACTATCAAAAGCAAAACAATCATTAATTGCTTCAAACAACTTAAGATTTGCAAACATATCTGAAATTGCAATATTTTTAACATATATGCAAAAAGAAAGTTTAGGACTTGATTTTTTTGCAAAAAGAAATGATTATATTAACAATGTAACGACTCAACAAATTAAAAATGTTATAAAAAAATATTATAATTTTAATAACTTTAACCAAATGACTATTGGAGAAAAATAATGTTTAAAAAAGACGCATGGAAAACAGTTGCAAAACAAGCAAAAAAAATGCAAAAAACTCATATGAATGATTTATTTGCAGAAGATAAAACAAGAGCAAAAAAATATACTAAAAATATCGATAAATTTTTGTTTGCAGATTTTTCTAAAAACATCTTTGATGCCCCTACTCTAGATGCACTCATCAAATTGGCAGAAGATGCTGGCTTAAAACAAAAAATCAAAGATATGTTTAGCGGTGTTAAAATCAATCAAACAGAAAACAGAGCTGTTTTGCACACTGCACTACGCAATTTAGACAACACTCCAATATTCCAAGATGGTGTAGATATCATGCCAGAAATAAATGCTGTTTTTGCAAAAATGGAAAAATTTGTAAACAAAGTTCATAAAGAAAAAAAATACAAATACATTGTAAACATTGGCATTGGTGGTTCTGACTTAGGACCTAAAATGGCTGTAGAAGCTCTAAAATCTTATCATAAAGACGGAATGAAAGCATATTTTATTTCAAACATAGATGGCACAAACGCAGTTGAAACTCTAAAAGAATTAAACGCAGAAGAAACATTATTTATTGTTGCTTCAAAAACTTTTACAACCATAGAAACATTAACAAATGCAAAAACTTGCAGAAAATGGTTGATTAACAAATTAGGTAAAAACGCCGTTAAAGACCACTTTATAGCATTATCAACAAACGCTAAAGAAGTTGAAAAATTTGGTATTGATACAGATAATATGTTTGAATTTTGGGACTTTATTGGCGGCAGATATTCAATGCTTTCAGCAATTGGAATCTCTATTGCCTTAATGATTGGCTGGGATAAATTTAACAAAATTAGAGAAGGTGCACACATTGTCGACAAACATTTTCAAACCAAAAAATTTGAAGACAACATTCCTGTTTTAATGGCGTTGATTAGCATTTTTTATAATGAATACTTTGGCTTTAAATCTCAAGCCGTTATTCCTTACGATGCATATTTGGCTTATTTACCAGCATATTTACAACAGTTAGATATGGAATCAAACGGCAAATATATTACTAACGATGGCAAAGTTATTGCTCATCAAACTGCTCAAGCATTATTTGGTGGCGTTGGTACAGATGTTCAACATTCTTTCTTCCAAATGTTGCACCAAGGCACAACTCCTATTCCAACAGATTTCATCATGCCTGCAATTTCTCACAATGAAGTTGGCGAACATCACAAAATTTTGATTTCAAACTTCTTAGCTCAGTCAGAAGCTTTAATGAAAGGTCGCAAATCAGATGTTCCTCACAAATGTTTTTTAGGCAACCGCCCATCAAATACATTTTTGTTTAAAAAATTTGGCCCAAAAGCTTTGGGCATGACTGTTGCATTATATGAACACAAAGTTTTCACCCAAGGTGTTATTTGGAACATAGATAGCTTTGATCAATGGGGTGTTCAGTTGGGTAAAGATTTAGCATTAGACATTTATCCAGAAGTTTGTGGAAATGGCATTGCTAAAGACCATGATAGCTCAACAAAAAATTTGCTAAAAACTTTTATTGATTTTAGAAAATGAAAAAAATAACCAAGACAAGACTTAAAAACATAGCGTTGTATTATTTACAACGCTATGAGGCTTCTACAAAAAGCCTAAGCGATGTCTTAAAACGCCGCGTTGACAAATACGCTTTTGAAAACAAAGACTGGCAAGAAAAAAATGATGCTTACAAATGGATTTTAGAGGTCGTAGAAGAGCTTGAAGGTTATAAATATGTCGATGACGACAGATTTGCAAAAATAAAAGTAGAAAGCTATTTAAGAGCTGGAAAATCACTTAGATATATAAAAGAGAAATTAAGCTTAAAAGGCATAAAAGAAGATGTTATAAATCAATTAGCAGAAGAGTTAGAATACTCAGCGTATGACAATGCCTTAAAAATTGCCCAAAAGAAAAAACTAGGAACATATAAAGAAAATTACACTCAAGAAACCTTGCAAAAAGACTTTGCAAAAATGATGCGCTATGGCTTTGATTATGAAACAATTAAGAATGTATTTAAAAATATAGAAGAATTTTAATAAGGAAAAAAATATGCAAAATAAGATTTCAATATTATCATCAAAAAAATACAATTACATAAAAAAAGAAATCATAAAAAACAATGAAAATTTTATAAATATTGAAATTGAGGCAAAAAAATTTCCTGATGGTGAAAACTTTTGGAGGTTTAACAACGCAGCCGACATAAAAAACAAACCTGCAGTTTTGATTTGTGGCACTATTGATAATGACGCAATTTTTGAGCTTTATAACTTAGCCTCAAGCCTTGTTAGAGAAAATTGTTCTGCTTTGCACATTGTTATCCCTTACTTTGGATATTCAACAATGGAACACGCCCTAAAACCAGGAGACGTTGTAACCACAAAAAATATTAGCCACCTAATAAGTTCAATCCCACAAGCCCCATTTGGAAACTTTGTATATCTGGTTAATTTGCATTCTGTAGACACTCAATATTATTTTGAAAACAACACTCACACAATTCATATAAATACAGAAAATATCTTAGATGAAATAATTTCAAGAATAAAAACAAAAGAAAAAAATGTTGTTTTAGCCTCTGCAGATATGGGTAGAGCCAAATGGATAGAAAGAACAAGCTCAAGATTAAACATGCCAAGCGCATATATCATGAAAAAAAGAATCTCTGGAGAAAAAACATCTATTGAAGGCATAAATGCTGATGTAAAAAACAAAACTGTTGTTATCTGTGATGACATGATAAGATCTGGAGGCTCAATCTTAGATGCTGTTCAAGCATATAAATCAATGGGCGCAAAAAAAATATACATCATTTGCATTCATGGAGTTTTCACCAAAGGAAGCATAGAAAAATTAGAAAATAGTAAAATAATAGAAAAAATATATTGCACCAACACCCATAGCAAAACTCAAACAATAAAATCAAGTTTAATAGAAATTGTTGATATAACAAAAACAATAAAAAACAACTTACAAATATAAAAACCACATCATTTAATTGTTGCAAACACAATAAAAACGTAGGGGAGAACTGCGTTCTCCCGACAACAAATAATCCTATTCTTTCTTATCCTCCAACACCTTATAAGCCGCCGCAAGTTGCTGTAAAGTATTTTTCAACTGCCCTATTTGATGTATCATTATTTTATATATATTTTCAAAATCAACATTTTCATTAGGGTAAATATTTTCCCATTTAAATTTATTTTCTTTTTTATTCATTTATAAGCTCCTTTTTTATTATTAAAACAAAACCACTCAATCAAAAATTAAGTGGCGGAGCTCAAAACTGTCCATAAACAGTCATCTTTATTCGTGCAAAAGCCTTATATCAGACACTCCACCAAATAGTGGACTTTTATGGAAGATGTTTTGAGACACCATTCTCTTTCCTAAAGAGAACAATCTCATTATAAAACCCCTTTTTTATTTTGCAATACAAATAATCCACATTAATTTGTCCCCCTTGCGGGAAAAATGTCACGTAGTAACAAAAGGGGGTAAAAGCACGACAGCCATACAAAAAGGGACGGTCAAGACCGTCCCCTACGCTATCTTCTAAAAGATTTAATCTTCAATACGCATTCTGTAAAAAGAACGCCATACAAAAATCAAACCGATGATTAAAAATACAACACCAACAGCTTGTGCCATACATGGTTTCATAGAGGTTGCCATTTCAACTGCCAACAAACCAAATAATGTTGTAAATTTAATAATTGGATTAAGTGCAACAGATGATGTATCTTTGAATGGATCACCAACAGTGTCACCAACTACAGCTGCGTCATGTAAAGGAGTTCCTTTTTCTTTAAGATCAACTTCCACAACTTTTTTAGCATTATCCCAAGCGCCGCCGGCATTAGCCATAAACAAAGCCTGAAACAAACCAAACATAGCAATAGATATCAAATAACTTGCAAACAAGTTTGCATCAAAACAAGCAAAAGCAATAGTAAATGAGAATATTACTATAAAGATATTAAACATACCTTTTTGCGCATATTGAGTACAAATTTTCACAACTCTTTTAGTATCTTTTAAAGATGCTGCTTTTTTAGTATCTAGTTTAATATTTTTCTTAATATAAGAAACCGCTCTATATGCCCCAGTAGAAACCGCTTGCATAGAAGCACCAGAAAACCAATAAATAACCGCACCACCTAAAATCAAACCAAACAACACCATTGGGTCTAACAATGTAAGTTGAAGATTTAATAATAAGATGATTGAGAAAATCATAGTAGTAGCACCAATAACAGCAGTACCAATCAACACTGGTTTTGCAGTAGCTTTGAATGTGTTACCTGCACTATCATTTTCTTCTAAAAGTTCTTTACCCTTCTTAAAGTTTGGTTTGAAACCAAATTCTTTTTTGATTTCTTTATCAATATCTTTAATTTGCTCAATTTGAGAAAGTTCAAAAACAGATTGAGCATTATCAGTAACAGGACCATAACTATCAACAGCGATTGTTACAGGACCCATTCCCAACATACCAAAAGCAACCAAACCAAAAGCAAATACTGATGGATACACCATATAAACATCTAATCCAGATTTAGAAGTAAAATAAGCGATAGCCATCAAACCAACCATCACCAAACCTTTCCAAAAAGCAGAAAAGTTACCAGCAACAAGGCCAGAAATAATGTTCAAAGATGCACCAGCTTCTCTAGAAGATGTAACAACTTCTTGTACATGCTTAGATTTAGAAGATGTAAAGATTTTTGTAAATTCTGGAATAATTGCTGCAGCAAAAGTACCGCAAGAAATAATTACAGACAACTTCCACCATAAATCTGCCCCCATATCACCAATCATTACATAAGATACACCAAATGTAACAGCAATTGATAATAATGAAGTTAACCATACTAATGATGTTAATGGAGTTTCAAAATTAAAGGCTTTTTTCTTACCAAAAATAGCTTTACAACAAGCAGAGTTAATCCAATAAGAAACAATTGAAGTAACAACCATTAATAAACGCATAGCAAAAATCCATACAATTAATCTTGCTTGAAGATCAACACCGTTTTCCATTAAAACTAATTCTGCATTTGCATAATGCATACCAGTTGCAAGAACAATAAAAGATATTAACGCCACACCAGTAACACCATAAGTTTCAAAACCATCGGCTGTTGGTCCAACACTATCACCAGCATTATCACCAACACAGTCAGCAATCACACCTGGGTTGCGGGCATCATCTTCATCGATTTTGAAAATAATCTTCATCAAATCTGCACCAATATCTGCAATTTTTGTAAAAATGCCACCACAAATTCTAAGAGCAGAAGCACCTAAAGATTCACCAATTGCAAAACCAACAAAACAAGCACCAGCATTATCTTTTGGTACAAACAATAAAATGATAAGCATCATAACAAGCTCAACACAAATCAACAATACACCAATAGACATACCAGAACGCAAAGGAAGGTTCATAACACTATAAGGTTTTGCCTCCAAAGATGCAAAAGCTGTTCTAGAGTTTGCATAAGTATTAATTCTCATACCAAACCAAGCCACGCAATAAGAACCCAAAATACCAAGTACAGACCATAAAATAATGTTAAGTACTTTTAAGATTGGAGTAGCTTGTAAATAAAAGAAATAATAAAATATACAAGCAACAATAAACACTTCTAATACAACCAAAAGTTTTGCTTGTTGTTTCATATAAGATTTACAAGTTTGATAAATTGTATTAGAAACTTCTAACATAGATTTGTGAGCAGGTAGTTTTTTAATACTAACAAATTCTCTCAAACCAAATAACATTCCCAATGCACAAATAACGATTCCATATAACAAAATTTGGCTTCCTGTTAAAGACAAGCCAAAAATATTATAATCAACGTCAAGCATCGGAATTTTCAGATCAATTTCTGAAGCCGAAGCAGTTGTTGCAAACAAAAGCACGGTCAAAAATGAAAATATTTTCTTCATATTTTTTCTCCATAGAGGTTAATTTTAACTTGCCCATTATACAAAGATATAGTAAAGATTCAATTAACATAAAATATTGTGTGTCTGTAGCTCAACTGGATAGAGTACTGGCTTCCGATGCCAGCGGTTGCAGGTTCAAGTCCCGCCAGACACGCCATTTTATCCCTTGACTTTTTATTTATATGTGTCTAAATTATGTCTACAAACACATTAAAAACACATAATTATGAATCCAACAACAATCAGACAAATCTGTCTTTTAGGCACACTTGAAGAGTTTCAAAGCTTATTGCAAGAAACCAACAACAAACTCCCTACTCACATACAATTAGAGTTATATGAAAATGGAGAGCTTGCTAAACTGCAATTATTTTTCAACAGATCTTTACCATGTAACAAACTCCAAGAAAAGATTATTGCAGATAAAGAAATTGCTTTAATTGATTCTTTTTCTAAAAAGTGGAGTTTTGATTCTCAATTTCATAAAAAAATTCGCACAGAGAAACATCTAAGAATTTTTGAAATGTTAATTAGCAATACCAAACTTTCTAATGAAGAAGAAACAAATCTTGCAAAATCTGAAAGTGCAGAAAAAAACAAAATTTATCAACGTTATCAAAAACCATGCAAAAAAGCCATGGAAATAATTAAAAACGTTAGAAAATTCTAATCCAAAGCTCACATTTGTGAGCTTTTTTTTATAAATTAATAGAAAAAAATCAAATTTTATCTATCAACTTAATTTCAACATTTTTATTATAATATTTTGCCAAAACTTTAATCATTCGCCAATCTAAAACACCGCTACCTAACTCTACTTTTTCTAATAAATCTTTACTAACTTTAACATCTTTAGCAACTTTAGACAATGTTTGTTTTTTATCTTGCCTTAATTTAAAAATTTGCAACCCAAATTCTTTTTTTATTTTTTTAAATTCTTTCATTTATAAGCTCCATGTTATTATTAAAACAAAACCGCCATAAAATGACGGTGGAGCTCAAAACTGTATAAGCACAGTCACGATTATTCGCACCAAAGGTCTTATTTCTCGCACTCCACCAAAACGATGGACTACTTATAGATGTTTTGAGACACCATTCTCAAACTATTGAGAACAACATCATTATAAATACATATTTTTTATTTTGCAACACAAAAACCAATACTCTTTGTCATTGCGGGCTCGATCCGCAATCCAGTTAAAATATTGCTATAGCAATACGAAATTAATTGATTGAATATTCACACAAAAAATGTAGGGGAGACCTGAGATCTCCCGACAGAAAATATAGCTAATCCGAAAATAAACGATTGTACTTATCGATGTTTTGTAGGGGCGATTATTAATCGCCATCATTGCCGTAAGGCAATGAAAATAAGGATATTTACTGTCGGGAGACCAGTGGTCTCCCCTACATTTTTCAGTGCACAATACAATTATTTAATTTCGTATTAGCTATATAAAACAAAACTTGATTGCGGATCAAGTCCGCAATGACACAAATAGTAAAACAATTGTCAAACTTCAACCAACTCGCCTGTTGCTGTCCACAACACAAATGCCTTAACAACCCTACCAGCATAAATTTGAGACACCAAAGACTTATAAGCATTAAGCTGATTTTTATACTTTGTAGGAATTTCTCCTGTATTCTTATCTGTTTTATAATCAACAATCAAAACTTCATCATCACGCACGACTAACCTATCAATTACACCGTTGATGATTTTATCTTCAACCTTACCACAAACAGAAACCTCAGCTCTTGAATCTCCTTCAAACAAAGCTTTTATTTCATTGTTTTCAAACAACTTCAAAACATCTACTTTAAGTTTTGGGTGAAGATTATAAGCCTTCAAAAAACCATCAATTTTATCTTTATCAAAAGAGTTCATATATTGCAAAATTTTATGAATAGCCAAACCTTTTGCAAATTTTCCATTATCAGGATAAAGCTCATATTCTTCTTCATCATCATCACCCATTTTAGACGGTGCATAAGGCTTTGCATCAAATTCGATTTCAGGCGCTTTATTATAAAGAAAATCAATTTTACCTAGCTCAAATTCTTCTTTTTTATCTTCCGCCTTTGCTTTTACTTCAAAAGTTTGTGTATTCTTAAACACAAGCCCTTCATCTGTCTTTGAGCCAATCTCTTCTAAAGAATGCTTAACACTTGCATACCAAGAATTTTCATCAATTTTATCAGATGTTGCAAACCCACAAACAATCAAAATATCTTCAGCCCTAGTTAATGCCACATAAAGCAAACGTTGATACTCATAAAATTCTTCTTCATTTAGCTTCTCGACAATTTCTGTAGCATCATTCTGATAAAAAGCACCACTCAAAGGATAAAGCATTCCGTCATCTAACAACAATTTTGCATCTTTTTTAGACTTTGGCACTTTAGTAGTATCAGGCATAATCACAATCGGCGCTTGCAATCCCTTAGAACCATGAGCCGTCATAATCCTAACCGCATCAACTCCGCTTTCAAGCTGACGTTTAATTTCAATGTCATCACGTTCAATCCATTCAACAAAATTCTGTAACGAAACAATATTATCGCGCTCAAAATTAATTGTTAAATTCAAAAATTCTTCAATAGCATCGATAGATTCCAAACCCAAACGAGAAATAAAATTCTTCTTAGCATTCAAGTTATTTAATACAAAAGAAAATAACTCAAAAGGACGAACATAATCAGCCATATTCAACAATTGATTTAAGATTTTATAAGTATCATTATATGTTTTATTGTCTCTAATTGCATTAAACAATGTATTTTTGCGCTTATGACAAAGGTCAAACAAATCATCATCATTCAAGCCAAATATTGGCGACTTTAATACACAAGCCAAATTCAAATCATCTGACGGAAGAAGCAAAAATTTTGCCAAAGCCAACAAATCTTGCACTGCAATTTGTTCTAAAAGCTTCAACCTATCTGCCCCCAAAACATTAACATCAGATGCCTTAAGTTCTCTTATTAACTCATCAACAAAAACACCTCTGCGCCTTACTAAAATCAAAAAATCTTGATATTTAATTGGTCGATTTTTAGATTGCAAAATTTGTTTTTCTTCAACCATTGTTTTTATTTTAAGCGCAATTTTTTTTGCCAACTTTTGCGACGGACTTTCTTTTGTGGTTCGAGAATTTGAAAAACTCCATTCTTTTTTTTCTTTCTTTTCACCAACAATCAAGTCCCACAAATAAACCTCACCACAATCCCCTACCCTAAACGGAGTTTGATCAAGTTTTTGAGACTTAAACACATTATTCACGTTTTCTAAAATTGGCGCTGTTGAACGAAAAGATACATTTAAATCAACTTGTTTAAAGTCATCTTTTTTGGCAAAGAAATATTTTTTTATATAATCAAAGTTTTTAACATCTGCCCCCTGAAAACTATAAATTGATTGCTTTCTATCACCCACCACAAAAATTGTTTTATTATTTTCAGACGCAAAAAATTCTTCAGTAATAGATAAAATAATCTGCCATTGATTAAATGAAGTATCTTGAGCCTCATCAATTAAAATGTGATCAATACCACCATCAAGCTTATACAAAACCCAATCCGCCACCGCAGAATCTTTTAACAATTGATTAGTATAAAAAATCAAATCTTCATAATCCATTAAAGAGTTTTCTTTTTTAAAAAGCTCATACTCACTTAAAAACCTAGATGCAATTTCAAAAACAGCTTTGCTTGATTTATAAAGGCTTAAAGTTATATTTTCTTCTTCATACTTTAAGATTTCTTCTGCAATCAACAAATCTTCTTCTGAAAGTTTTTTTCGAACATCTCCAGTTTTAGTTAAATATTTAAGCTTAAAGTCATCATAATTTTCATCACCAATATCAATACTTAAAACAGGATTCAAATTAACATTTAAATCTTTTATTTTATTATTAAGAGACAACTTAGAACGATTATCAACAATTGTCTTTAATATATCAGAAAATCCATCCTCAGAAGTATTCTCAGACAAATACGCAATACTATCAAACAAACTATTATCATTTAATATCTTTGTTTTAATCTGAGCAACAATCTCCCTTGCCTTAACCTCATCAACAACATCAAAATAAGGAGAAACATTAGCCTCAAATGCAAATCGCTTTAAAATCTCTTGGCAAAAAGCATGAATAGTCTGAATCCTCATATTAACAGGCGCATCTAAAATAGAAACAAACAAACGCCTTGCATTGATAATATCATTATCTTTAACATTATAACCCAACAAAGAAACAAGCTCTTGTTCTAAAACCTCATCAGACAACGCCACCCAATCTGCCAAACGTTTATAAATACGCTCACTCATTTCCACCGCTGCTGCTTTAGTATAAGTTAATGCTAAAATCTTAGAAGGATTAACTCCATTTAATAAAAGACGCAAAACCCTATCAGATAAAATTTTAGTCTTACCTGTACCAGCGCTCGCCTCCACCCACACGCAGTCTTTAGGATTAGACGCTTTTTGTTGAGATGCGGTAGCCATTGCTCCGATAGTTTTTCTATCACTCATTTCCATCTCCTTTAACCGCCCATTCTCTCAACCTTGCTAAATGTTCATAATCAGAATACTTAGGCAGATTATCCACATCAGGACAAGAGTAATAAGGAGTTGATTGTTTATTATATTCTGCAATCAACTTTAACAACTGCTCTTTTGTCTTTAAGAAAAGCTCATCAAGCTTATCATTAAATACGGCTTCTTTCTTACCCAACTGCCAATAAATCAAATTTGCAACATCTGTTTTTAAGCTCTCAGAAAAAATCAAACCTTCTGCTGGCAACTGTGGACCATAACCAGAATATATCTCCGCCTTAGATTTTAATCCTCCTGTCTTATAATCAATAACGTTTATATCACCGTTTGTAAGCTCATCAATTCTATCTGCTTTTGCCTTAAGAACAAAACCACCCAAGTCAAGTTCTGCCATAACCTCTGAACGTCTATTTTTAATACCTACGCTATATTGATTTTCAACATTTATTAAATGATCAATAATTTTATTAAGCCTTGCTTTCCAAAAAACAATTCTATCTTGCGTTAAGCCAGAGTTTGCAAATATCTCATCACCAGTCATTTGCAGTTCTTCTTTTGCATTAAGTGGAAATATAGTATTATGCTTTTTATAAAAGATTTCTAAAATCTTATGAATAATAGTTCCATAATCTTTAGCCTCAAGCTCTTGGTTTAAATCATCAAGTGGATATAAAGATAAAACATATTTAGCATATATCGCATAAGGATCTTTAATCCAAGTTTCAATTTGCGAAGCAGAAATATGTTTAGGCCGAGCCTCAACAGGCGGCTGAGGCGCAGGAGGTAAAATACCTATAAACTCTTTAGGCTCATTTATAATATATGAAAGCTTTTTATAAACAAACTCTTCTTTTTTATTCAGTACAACATTTAAAAGTTTTGCTAATGCCTCAATCTTCAACAAAAACCGAGACTTAACCTGAGGCGTCCCATCCACCTTAATAGCCCGTGTAATATAAACCGCAGCAGAATAATCTGCCCCCCTTGCGGGGGAAGTGGCAGGCGAAGCCTGACGAAGGGGGGTATTTAAAAAACTTTCCACATTTTCACAAACATTCTTCACCCTATCAACACATTCATCTAAATTATCTTCAATTTCATTATTCCAAAATCTAATAATAAAAAATCCATTATTTTCTAAATAAAAATGCCTATCAACATCTGCAACATTCCCATTATGATGAGAGCCATCAATTTCAATAATAAGTCTTTTTTCTAAACACGCAAAATCAGCAATATATTTATCATCAATAGAAACTTGCCTTCTAAACTTATAACCTAATTGCTCTTTTCTAATCTTTTGCCAAACTTTAACCTCTTGAGGTGTCATATTTTTTCTTAAAGAACGAGAATATTCTTTAAGGATGGTGGAGTAATATCGATGGCTTTCCTTAACCCCCTTTTGGCACTTCGTGCCATTTTCCCCGCAAGGGGGACAAATACCAAAAGCAGAATCATCTGCCCCCCCTGCGGGGGAAGTGCCCGAAGGGCGATGGGGGGTATCAAAAAACATTTCCATATTATCCCCACCACCACACAGCGCACTCGCAAAATCAAAAGAAGATATTCCCACTTTATATGAATATGTCGACAATCCCAAATCTTTTTTCATACTTTCAGACAACCAAGGGTTTGGATTATTAGCCATTGGCCACATTCCCTCATTGCAAGAACCAATAATTGCCACATCAAATTTATTAAACCTTGCCTCAATAGCCCCAAGTATTTTAACCTTAGGATGAGTGTTATAATTTTTTCTAACACTAGCCGAAGATAAAAGAGTGTCAAAATAATCTTTATACTCTAACAATGAAACATCATTAATAAGCTCGCAACTTTCTAAAATGTTTGTAAACAACTGCGATGCCACTCGTCCTTCTTCTTTAACAAAAAGCTTATTACACAAACTATGCGCCAAATTTATATGAGCGGTTAACATATCTTTTAATGTTGCTCTCTCTGGCAAAACAAGTTGTTTTTTTATTGCATTAGCAACCAAAGACAATTCTTCATTTTCTCTTTTTTGCCTTAAAACGATTCTTTCATATTCTTTCACAAAATCTTTATTATTAAAATACGGATGCTTTACTAAAGACAAAAAGTCCACAACATCATCATTAATAACACTTTCTAAAATCAATCGCAAAAAAGAACCTAAAGATGTTGAGGATAACGGACGCCCTGCACTATCATCAACCTCAACATCAAAACGTTTTAACTCACTACACACCAAACGAGACAAATTTCTATCAGGAGAAATTAAAGCAATCTCTTTATCTTCTTCTAAACATTTTCGAATTAATATTGCAATCATCAAAGCTTCTTGCGACAAGCTATCAGCTTCCATAATATGAATATTCTCAAAAAAATTTTTCAAGTTAGGATTAATATTTTGCCAATTTTCAGAAGAAAAAGCAGGACGCATTAATTCAGAAACAAATTCCTCTTTAACCTCATCTCCACTAACATTAACAATATCATCTCTACTCAAGTTTAAAAAATCAATCATTTGCTTATTTTCAAAACAAGGATGAATCTCTGGCAATTCGATCCACTCTTGCTCAGATAAAAACATATCTATGCCATAAAAATAAATTTCTGCATTTTGATTATCCAACAAACTCTTCATCAAATTTTTAATATCAACAAACGGAGCCGAAACACCTGCAACAACAATTTTATTATTAGAATTCAGCAAATTTTGCGTCGCTAATTTAAAAAGTTCTTTTTGTCTTTGCACAACATCAATCTGATTTCTTTCCTTTAAGATAAAAGGCCAGTTTTGAGTGATGATTTTTAAAAATTCAAAAATATCTTGCACATGAGCTGAAAAATTATCAGGAATAATCTCTTGCAATTTTTCTAAATCAACATCCAAATTTTGCGCTTCATCAAGCAAAGATGACAATTCTAAAGAAAGCTGATAAGCCTGATTTAGATTTATCTTCTTTTTCATAATCATTTTAATAAAATAAAAAATACGCTCATCTTTAGATATAGCTTCTTTAATATCTGCAAAGTTCTCAATTTTTAACAAAAGCTCATCTTCATCAAAATCTGCAATCGCCTTTATCTGAGGCAAAATCATAGGGCGCAACTCAAAAACTTGCAAAAAGGCATTTCGAAGAGAAGAAACCGCCCTTTTAGAAGGCATCAAAAATACCACATCACTCAACCCCAGCGGATTATCCTTATACAACAAAGCATATTTCTCCGCCAAAAACTGATGGAAATCAAGAGCTATAGATACATTAAAAACATTATTTTTCATAAAAAATATTTTATAATAACAAATTTAATAAGCAAGAACAAAATACATCCTCTCTTATCTGCCCCCCTTGCGGGGGAAGTGCCCGAAGGGCGATGGGGGGTTAATAAAAAAATCCTCTCTTATCTCCCCCTTGCGACCAGTACACCCACCTTGCGGGGGAAGTGGCAGGCAAAGCCTGACGAAGGGGGTAACAAAAATAATCCTTGATTTTCTTAAAACAACAACTTATAGTAGCAATCAAGCAGTAAAGTTACTGCCCAGGAAGTCAGATTCTTTTATTTTATACAAACAAATCGTTGGCATAGCGATTATAATAATTATGCCGATAACTACCCAAGGGTGGATATCGGTGAATAAAGCTTTGCTGAATAAACCGAACCGTTTGTTTGTATACGGTATTCTGACTGTCCGCCCACTTCTTTTTAAGTGGGCTTTTTTATAAACAAAATGATAACAACAATGGAAACAATATCAAAAAAAGCCAAAAGAGGCAGACAAGAAGACGGCAGTGCCAACCCTGTAGATATCTTTGTTGGTCAAAAAATAAAAATCAGACGACAAATACTGCATCTTTCCCAAGGAAAACTTGCAAACCTACTAGGAATAACCTTCCAACAAGTGCAAAAATATGAAAGAGGAGCAAACAGAATATCAGCCAGCAGAATTTGGGATGTAGCTAATATATTAGGGGTCGATTGCAACTATTTTTATCAAAATATGTCAGACAAAACAAATTGCTCAAGCCCAAGATTTATAATTAATGAAGACGCAACACTCAATAACATTATTGAAAATGACCCTTTTTATAATGAACAACACTTAAGAATAATAAACAATTTAGCAAAAATAAAAGTACAAGATCAAAAAGACGCCATAGAGCTAATAACTTCCGCATTATCCAAACAATCCACAAAAACTGAAGAATAAAAGCAATACATAACAAACACTTAAAGCCAAATATCATTTTTTTGTTGCACATATGTTTTTTTAAGACTATAAAGAGGGGATGTTTAATTTTAAGGACTATAAAAAAATATGGATAAATTAAAAATTATTGGCGGTAACAAACTAGAAGGACAAATTGTTATCAGTGGCGCTAAAAATGCAGCATTACCACTTATTTGTGCTTCATTATTAACAGACGAAAAAGTTACCTTAACCAATATGCCAAAATTATCAGATGTAAGAGCAATGAACAAGCTTTTATTAGATATGGGCGTTAAAGTAAACAGATTAAATGAAACAGAATATGAATACGAATACTTAGCAGATGATGTAAAATCATACATTGCTCCTTATGAATTAGTTAGAAAAATGAGAGCATCATATTATGTTTTAGGGCCATTATTATCTCGATTCGGCTATGCCAAAGTATCACTCCCTGGTGGTTGTGCTATTGGCGCAAGACCAATGGATATTCACCTTTCAGCATTTGAGCAAATGGGCGCAAAAGTTACAATAGAAAACGGTTATGTGCTAGCAGAAGGCAAGTTAAAAGGTGCAGAAATAAACTTTTCTTTCGCTTCAGTTGGTGCAACTTGCAATGTTATAATGGCAGCAACTTTGGCTGAAGGCACAACAAAAATTACCAATGCAGCAAAAGAGCCAGAAATTGAAGACTTAGCAATTTTATTAAACGCAATGGGTGCAAAAATTGAAGGCGCAGGTACAAGTGTTATCACCATAAACGGTGTAACCAAATTATCTGGCACAATTCATCAAGTTATAGAAGACAGAATAGAAGCTGGCTCTTATGCCGTTGCAGCTGCTATTACAAAAGGTAAAATAGAATTAATTAATGCAAAAGCTAAACATTTAGCGCTTCCATTAAAAATTCTGCAAAACATGGGAATAAGTGTTGAAGAAAAAGAAAACAGCATTATAATAGATGCAACTTCAGCTCATTTAGAAGCCCAAGACGTTATAACAGAATGTTTCCCTGGTTTTCCAACAGATTTGCAAGCTCAATACTTAGCTTTGATGACAATATCAAACGGAGCAAGCTTAATCACAGAAACAATCTTTGAAAACCGCTTTATGCATGTGCCAGAATTAAAAAGAATGGGCGCAAACATAAACGTTCATGGCCATGCCTCAGCAATTATCAGGGGCGTTGACGAGTTATCTGGAGCAGAAGTTATGGCAACAGACTTAAGAGCATCTTTTGCTTTAGTCTTAGCAGGACTTGTTGCTAAAGGAGAAACAACAGTCAGCCGTCTATATCATTTAGACAGAGGTTATGAAAGATTAGAAGAAAAACTTCAAGCGGTTGGCGCAAACATTAGGAGAATTAAGGAAGATGAAGAAGATTAGTATATTACTAGGATTCATACTTTTTTTAAGCGCTTGCGTTACCAAAACCAATCATCTAAGCCTTGTTGTCCCAAAAGGACAATCATTTAGCCCTAAAGAACTTTCTGAAGCTAAAGTTATAGAAAACATAACATATAGCGAGAAAACTCCTGTTATTGCATTTTTCCCTATTGGATACCCAAATTTTGGAACAATAGTTTCAGAAATGCTAAAAAAACACAAAGGAAAAGCACTTGTTAACGTTACGCTAACAGAAAGCAATCGCTGGTATGTTCTTTTTGGCGCAAATGAAATCACACTCAAAGCAGACATTGTAAAATAATTTTAAAAGGTAAATTTATGAAAAACATTTTAATTTGGATAATTGCCATTGTTGGTCTATCGGTTTTAATGAACAATTTTAATGGCACACAAAACAAACAAGAAGCTGGAGAAAAAATAGCTTTTTCAGACTTTATGAAAGATGTTGAAGCAAAACAAGTTCAAAGTGTTATCATTGAAGGTGCAGACATATATGGCACATATACAAACGGCTCAAAGTTCAACACTTATGCCCCTTACGACCCAACAATGGTTACAACATTAACAAACTCAGATGTTAAAGTAGAAGCAAAACCAATGGAAAATCCCAACAGTGGCTTTATGGGCATTTTAATTTCATGGTTCCCAATGCTTTTATTAATTGGTGTTTGGTTGTTTTTTATGCATCAAGCCAATTCTGGCAACAACAAAGCAATGAGCTTTGGCAAATCAAAAGCAAAATTATTAGAAAACAAAAAGAAAGTTACTTTTGAAAACGTTGCAGGTTGCGATGAATCAAAACAAGAATTAACCGAAGTTGTAGACTTCTTAAAAGACCCAGCAAAATTTCAACGCTTAGGCGGAAAAATCCCAAAAGGTGTTTTATTAGTAGGCCCTCCAGGAACAGGTAAAACTTTGCTTGCCAAAGCTGTTGCTGGTGAAGCTGATGTTCCATTCTTTTCAATTTCTGGTTCTGATTTTGTAGAAATGTTTGTTGGTGTTGGTGCTAGTCGTGTTAGAGATATGTTTGCTCAAGCAAAAAAAAGCGCACCATGCTTGTTGTTCATCGATGAAATTGATGCTGTAGGCCGTCATCGTGGCGCAGGTTTAGGTGGCGGAAACGATGAACGTGAACAAACCTTAAACCAATTATTGGTAGAAATGGACGGCTTTGAAGAAAAAGAAAACGTTATTTTAATCGCCGCAACCAACAGACCAGATGTGTTAGACCCTGCTCTACTTCGTCCAGGACGTTTTGACCGTCAAGTTACTGTTGTTAATCCAGACATTAAAGGACGTGAAGAAATCTTACAAGTACACGTTAAAAAAGTACCTCTTGCCTCAGACGTTAAATTATCTGTAATAGCTAGAGGAACTCCTGGTTTTTCTGGTGCAGACTTAGCAAACTTGGTTAATGAAGCAGCCCTTTTAGCAGCTCGTAAAAACAAACACAAAGTTACCCAAGCAGATTTTGACGATGCAAAAGACAAAGTATTAATGGGTAATGAACGCAAATCTATGGTAATGGATGATGATGAAAAAAGATTAACCGCATATCATGAAGCAGGACACGCAATCTGTTCTTTATTTGTGCCAGTTACAGACCCAATTCACAAAGCAACAATTGTTCCTCGTGGCAGAGCTTTAGGTATGGTTCAACAATTGCCAGAAAAAGATCAATATTCATACTCAAGAGCAAAAATGTTATCTCGTTTAATTATCATGATGGGTGGCCGTGTTGCCGAAGAAATGATTTTTGGTTATGACAATGTAACATCTGGCGCATCATCTGATATTGCTGGCGCAACAAATTTGGCAAAATCTATGGTTACAGAATGGGGAATGAGTGATTTATTAGGACCTGTTTTATATGCCGAAAACTCAAACGAAGTATTTTTAGGCAAAAGTGTTACTCAAAACCAAAACATGAGTGAAGAAACCGCCAAATTAGTTGATGCAGAAGTAAAACGTTTTGTAACAGAAGCTTATGAAGGCGCAACAAAACTCTTAAAAGAAAAAAACAAAGAGTTAGAAAGCATTGCCCAAGCATTAATAGAATATGAAACTTTATCTGGTGAAGAGATTAATCTTATTATTGAAGGTAAAGAAATCTGCCGAGACCAAGAATGCCCAGTATCAGAAGATAAAAAGACTGTTTCATCTGTTCCTGAGTTATGATAAACTTATTTTTGTTAACATCAAAAGTTGATGAATTAAAAACCGCCGTGGACTTTGAAATTATAATAAATCAAAGTCCTAAGGCAAAAAGAATGTCATTAAAAATTGATGTGCAAAAAAAATTACCTATCTTAACTTTGCCCAAATATTTCAGCAAAAAACAAGCTTTAGATTTTTTAGATAAACACCAATGTTGGATAGAAAACAAATTAAGCGCCCTCCCCCAAACAAAAACCTTTGGCTTTGGCGATTCTATAAAATTATTTGATGTTGAATATATAATAACCCCAGATACAAACTGCATTTCATGCTGCAAAATAAAAGATAATTGTTTATTAGCACCAAATGATAAAGAGCTATTAAATTCAAGAATAATCAAATTTATAAAAAAACATGCCAAAGAAAAACTAGAAGAATTATCAAAACAAAAAGCCGCAACAATCGGTTATAAAATAAACAATGTTGTTATAAAAGACACAAAATCGCGCTGGGGAAGTTGCTCAAGCAAAGGCAACATAAACTATAGCTTCAGATTAGCCCTAGCCCCCCTCTTTGTCGCCGATTCTATCGTCGCCCATGAAGTCTGCCACCTAAAAGAACACAACCACGGCGACGGTTTTTACAACCTATTATACAAAATCTGCCCCGATTACGACAAAGCCGAACACTGGCTAAAACTAAAAAGCAAAGAACTATACGCCTATAAATAATTGAAAACACTTAACGTCATTGCGAGTGTAGCGCAGCAATCCAGTATAATTATATTGCCATATTTTTGGGACATAAAATTAACCTAAAAAACATATTGACAAAAAAGCCAAAATAGAATAAATTAATTCTCACAAACAAATTAGAGAGAAACTATAAACCAGAATACTCAACGTCGAGTATTCATAAAAAAATAATACAGTTATGGCAAAACAAACAGTAAAAAGTTCAGACAATCTATGTGGCGCATACGCTTTCAAAAAAATCATGGACGAGGCAAAAAAGAATGGATTATCTGCTGTTGGAACTATTCAAGCAAGATTCACTCGCTTCGCCGACAGCTCCAATAAACAAAAAATATGTTGGAGATTGAAACTGTCAAACGGCAGTTACGGATTTTTCGATATTGAAACAGGAAAAACCAAAATATGCCTCCGCAAAGATGTCCTAAGCTCAGAAAAAGTAGGCAACTCACTAGAACTCAACAAGCAAATTTACACGCTTAAAGAGTTTGAAGGCAAAATGCCTTTCTACTATCGCTAGTGATAACAAACAGACACCCCAGATCTTTACAATCTCGGGTGTTTTTATTAATTAAAAAAAACAAAAAAATTATGAAAGTCTTAAATGAAAATCTTGCACTACAATTATTGCAAGAAACGGCAAAAGTTATGGGCGTCCAAACAAAAGGCAAACCCTATCCAGTTTGGTTAACATTGCTCAAGAACCCAGACAAAAGCGCTCCGTGCTGGAAAATTGAGCTTGAGGAAAACAACAAATTCTGTTTTGCTCTAGCATTAATGAGATCAGGAGGCAGAAACTTTGTTAGAAAACCAGAAATGATTAACTGCGAGCCAATCGGAGAATCTTTTGAATATGAAGGAAAAACCTATTATCAAAAAAAAGTTGATGACATCATAACCTTCGAGTAAACAAAAAAACACCCCAGATCTCTACAATCTCGGGTGTTTTTTATTCGCAGATACTCTATTGTCATTGCGAGCGCAGCGCGGCAATCCAGTATAATTTTATTGCTATATTTTGTGACTTGATTGCGGATCAAGTCCGCAATGACAATTATTGAAAAACATCTTCAATTTACAAAGAAAACTTATACAACAAAAAAGGCGGGAGCAAGCCCCCGCCCTACAAAAAGTCAAACTTTCAGGTTATAATTAATAACCCATGCCACCCATATCAGGTGCCATTGGCATAGCGCTTTCTTTTACAGGAACTTCTGTTACCATAGCTTCTGTAGTAATCAACAATCCGCCAACAGATGCAGCGTCTTGTAATGCTGTTCTAACAACTTTAGTTGGGTCAATAATACCAGCAGCAAACATATCTACATATTCACCATTTTGAGCATTATAACCAAGATTTTTTTCTTCTTTTTCAAGCAACTTACCAACTACAACAGCACCATCAACGCCTGCGTTTTCTGCAATTTGTCTGATTGGAGCTTGCATTGCTTTTTTAACAATTTCAACACCAACTTTTTGATCTTGATTTTCTGTTTTAACGTCATCTAAAACCTTAGTTGCATATAACAAAGCACAACCACCGCCAATAACAACACCTTCTTTAACAGCAGCACGAGTTGCATGAAGTGCGTCATCAATTCTGTCTTTCTTCTCTTTAACTTCAACTTCAGAAGAACCACCAACTTTGATTACTGCCACACCGCCAGAAAGTTTTGCAAGTCTTTCTTGCATTTTTTCTTTGTCATAATCAGATGTTGAATTTTCAATTTCTTGCTTAATTTGTGCCACACGATTAGCCACAAATTCTTTATTGCTATCACCATCAATGATAATTGTTTCATCTTTAGAGATTTCAACACGTTTTGCAGAACCAAGCATAGCAAGATCAACATTTTCAATCTTCATTCCCAATTCTTCAGAAACAACTTGTCCAGAAGTCAAGATTGCGATATCTTGCAACATAGCTTTACGTCTGTCGCCAAAACCAGGAGCTTTAACCGCACAAACTTTCAAACCACCACGCAAACGGTTAACCACCAAAGTAGCCAACGCCTCACCTTCAATATCTTCTGCAATAATAAGCAAAGCTCTACCAGATTGAACAACAGCTTCTAAAACTGGCAAAATAGATTGAAGATTAGACAATTTTTGATCATAAAGCAAAATATATGGATTGTCATATTCGCAAATCATTTTTTCTGAATTTGTCACAAAATATGGAGATAAATAACCTCTATCAAATTGCATACCTTCAACAACTTCTAATTCTGTTTCAAAACCTTTAGCATCTTCAACAGTAATCACACCATCTTGACCAACTTTTTCCATAGCTTGAGACAAATAATCACCAATAGATTTATCACCATTAGCAGAAATTGTACCAACTTGAGAAATTTCTTCAGAAGTTTTAATTGCTTTTGATTGAGCTTTTAAGTTTTCAACCACTTGAGAAACTGCCAAATCAATACCACGTTTCAAGTCCATTGGGTTCATACCCGCAGCAACAGATTTCAAGCCTTCTTTAATAATAGCTTCTGCGAGTACTGTTGCAGTAGTTGTACCATCACCAGCCAAATCATTAGTTTTTTGCGCAACTTCTTTAACAAGTTGAGCCCCCATATTTTCAAACTTATCAGTTAATTCAATTTCTTTAGCCACAGAAACACCATCTTTAGTGATTTTTGGTGCACCATAAGATTTATCTAAAATAACGTTTCTACCCTTTGGTCCTAATGTAACTTTAACCGCAGCAGCCAAAGTTTCAACACCTTTAAGCATTTTTGCTCTTGCATCAACACCAAATTTAATATCTTTTGCACTCATTTATATTACTCCTCAATTATTGCTAAGATTTCTGATTCTTTAATAATAACATAGTCCTGTCCACCGATTTTTGTTTCAGTACCAGACCATTTTGCAAACAAAACTTTATCTCCAACTTTAACATTCATAGGAATAACTTTTCCCTCATCAGTAACCATGCCATTTCCAACAGCTTCAACGGTTGCTTCTGCTGGTTTTTCTTTTGCAGAATCAGGAATAATAATTCCGCCTGCAGATTTAGTTTGTTCTTCAAGTCTTTTCAATAATACTCTATCACCAAGTGGTTTAATATTCATTATTTTTCTCCATTTATTGTTTATATACTCTATTTAGATATTTTTGCCTTCTTTGTCAATGAGTATTCATTTTTTTTACAATAAAAAACACCTGCAAAAAGCAGGTGCGTTAAAAGTTAATAATTAATTTTTACAAAAGAGCAATCATCTTTTTAATGTTCTCTCGAGCCGTCTCTTCAAAGCGAGAAATAAAGAACTCATGCTTAAAAATTGAGTTTCTTTTCAACATTCCCTCAAAGAAAGCTTTTCTACCCTCAGCAAACTCTTCATCAGTTGCTTCAGGATACTCTTTACGAATAAGCTTTGTAAACATCTGCGAGTTTTTTTCATCAGCAAGACAAACGAGGTCAATATCATGCATAATCGCCTCATCACCTTCCCAATCCCTCTCCTCAGAATGCTCCGTCGCCATAATAAGGCTTGTAGTGTAACGAATGCGTTCATTTGTCATGGTAGGATAAGGTATTCTATTTGCAACAAATTCAGCGGATTTTCTCTCGTCATCACCTTCGCCCATCACATAATCATGAAAAAGAATAGCAAGTCCAAAACGAACCCAATCTTTAACATCAACTTGCCTCCTTGCAATATTTAAATAATTCATACAATATGCAAGATGAGAAAAATTGTGATATTGACGTTTTCTATAAACATCTAAAAACTGAGGAACTATATCACTAAAAGCAGGATAGTTCTCAAGATACATCTCACTCATAACGTTATGCACTGAAGGTGAAACATAATCCATCGCTGCAACATACTCCCCAAACTCAAACAGCTTTTTTACTGTTGATGAAGATATATGATCAGCCCAGCGTAAAGAAATGTAAGTCTGACGAAAATCAAAACCTCTAACCCGAGCAAGAGCTTTGTTTGTCATAAGCAAGTGATGCTCATAATCATCATCTCCTTGACGGACACCTCTTGTAACATTGTAAACACCAACCTTTAAGCAAAAATCAACCAAAAGTCCATCATAAACATCAACTTTAATTGATTTCTTACCATCAAGATAATCTTTTGCAACCCTTTGCTCATCAATACTCAAGCCTTGACAATTGCCATAAAAGAAATCAGCCAATGAAGAAAGAATCAATTCTTTTCGCTTTTCAGCAGAAAATAAAGATTTCTTCTCATCATTTACCCCAATAGCAATAATAACCTCATCAAAAGTCTCAAACGCCTTGCACAAAACTGCAAAATGACCACGAGTAAAAGGATCAAAAGATCCTGGAAAAATTGTTCTTTTCATATTCTAATAATTAAAATGATTAATACTAATTTAGACATAAAATATCACACAACCATTTTTTGTCAACAAAAAAGGCGCCCATCTCTGAGCGCCCCAATAAACTTATTTATAAGCCTAGCTAACTGTAATGTTTTTATTCTTAATCAATGATACTACAAAACTCACTACCAAAGAAAAACTTATAAATAAAAAGCTTACAAAATATAGCCATGCACTAGGGAATATATTCATAACAGAACGAGCAATTGTAGAAGCCCAATTATCTAAAGTAAATACTTGTAAAAGAGCAAATAAAGCAGATGTTAAATCTGAAAACTCTACAAAAACATTTCCATATAAACTAACGCCTATAATTGCATAAACATAAAAGAATACAAAAACAATCATTAAAAATGCCAATAAAGGCACAGCCATTTTAAGAAGAGCCTCAAAAACATCATCTAATTTTGAATTTTTACCAATAAACTTAAACAATCTAAACAATCTAAATGTTCTTAATATAATAAAAGAACTAGCTATTGGCAAAGATGATACTGCAACAATTACAAAGTCAAAAATATTCCAACCTTTTTTAAAGAAATTTTCTTTATATGTAATAATTTTTAAAACCATTTCCATAATAAAAATACCAACAAACAATCTATCTAATAAAAATAAAAGATTATTATTTGCACTCTCAAAAGTAAGTAAACCCAAAATAATTGCATCTAACAAAATAAGACTCATAATTGTAAAATCAAATCTAGGATTTTCAATCAAAGCCTTTATTTTTCTTCTATCTTCTTTAACTTTTTTCTTAAAAAAACTTTCTAACATATCTTTTCCTAACTAAATAAAATTAAAACAGCTAATGTTGCAAAACTAAGCCAAGGGCCAAAAGCTCCAGCTCTTTGTTTCTTAAGCAAAGCATACACCCCAAAACTAATAGATGCAAGCATTATTACAAATAAAAGTTTATCAACACCACACCAAGCCCCTATAACAGCTAAAAATTTAATATCTCCACCACCAAAAGCATCTTTATTTTTCCAAACAAGTAACATTGAAGCAAAAACAGGTAAAAAATAACCAACTAAAGAGCCTAAAGAAGAATCTATAACATTTGTAAAACTAAAAGCATATAAAGAAGCAAAAAAGCCTAATAAAACTAGAGGAAAGGTTATAATATCTGGCAAAAGCATCATTCTATGATCAATCTCTGAAAGCAAAACCAAAAGCCAAACAAATAAAAGCTTTAAAAATAAACCACTACCACCAAACCTTAAACTAAAAACATAAAATAAAAAGCCAACAATCAATCCTATTAAAACACTTCTGTAAAAATATTTTTTTAATAAATGCCTTTTTTTAAGACTAATTACTTTACTTCTCTTAACTGGTTTTAATATCTTATAAATTGCATAACCAAGTGTTGCGGGCATAAATTTATTAAAACGCCTCGCAATATAAGGAATTGCAAAACCACATATAAACCCATAAACCAAATAAATCATAAAAAATCCTCCTATATAAATATTAACAATATTTTTTTATATTTGTAAAAAATTATATCTTTTTTAACATTTTTTATATAACATAACTCATTATGGCAGAACAACTAGAAACAGAAAAGCATTTATTAGAAACATTAGACAGGATTTCAAAAAATTCATCTAAGTATGATGCTATCTATATAAATATTTCAAAATTACAGCCCAAAAACAGGCACCCTAGATTTATCAACGTATTAGCAAAGCTATTTGATGGACTTGTTGGCGCGTCAATGGGGTCATTTTTTACTTTATCTAATGGCGATTTTGTAATTTTAGGTTCAAAAATACATCCAGAAAAAATAAACAAAACAATTGAAGATTTAAAAAGTTCTATGAGTAATGACCCTATTATTCACACAACAGAAAATTCATCTTTTATAAAAATTTATAACTTTCCAGATGATTTAGCATCATTATATGTTAAAATAACCTCAATTATTACAATGTATAGCAACTCTACAGAAACTATTCCTGTTAAAAAAAATCTTGAAAATTATCAGGTTGATGCTGTTGTTGAAAAATTCAAAACTATTGATTTCAAAAAAATAATAAAAAAACAAAGTGTTATAAAAATTATTTCAGCAAACCAATTCAACTTAATGTCTCAAGAATTTTTTATCGCCTTAAAAGACTTAAACTCTGCAATATCAGAGAACATTAACATTGCATCAAACAAATGGATGTTTATTTATTTAACAGAAATCATAGATAAAATATTCTTAAGCAACCTAACATTTTCAAACATAAAAAAAATTCCAAATGAAATAAGTTTAAATCTTAGTTTTGCAACTATATTTTCTGATGAATTTCAAGAATTTATTCAAAACAAACTCCCTTTAGAAACATCTCTAATAATAGAAGTAAAATTAATGGAAGTTTTTAATAATTTAGACTTATATTTCAAAGCTAAAGACTTTTTACATAATTCTAATCACAAAATATTAATAGATCAAATAACACCTAGCATATTAAAGACCATAAACTTTGAAAACTTAAAACCAGATTATATAAAATTATTCTGGGAACCACTAATGGAATTTGATACAGACAATCAAATTGTAAAAAACATTGTAAAAGAATTAAGCACAAACAATGTAATCTTAGCAAAAAGCAATGACCCCAAAGCATTAAAATGGGGCATGAGCCATGGTATTACATGTTTTCAAGGGCCATACATTGATGAAATTGAAAATGCTCTAATCAAATCAACCTGCCCCAATGCTAAAATTTGTAGTAATAACGACTGTTTAAAAAGAAGAAAAATAATCAGCGGAAAGTTCAAAGATGAATGTCAATATCCAAATATTTTAGAAACATTATTGAAAGGATAAACAATGGCTTTATTTGCAACAAAAAAAGAAAACCCCATAATAAAAGAGAAACCTGTTTCTAAAAATATTCCTATCATTGATTACATAGATAGTCTTAATTTATCAACATCAAGTTATATTGCATTATGCTTAAACACAAATAAATTAAAAAACCAAAATGAAGCATCTTTACAAAGACAGGCTTTATCAGAAACACTTGCTAACATCTGCAAAAAAATAAATAGCAAAAATTTCAGCTTACCTAATAAAACATCTATCATTATATTTGAAAAACAACATTTAGATGAAGTTATTTCAACTTTGCTAAAAATGAGTTTTGTGTTCTCAGATGAACCAATAATGCAAAATATTGCAGACATAAACAATTCTGAGTTTATAAACCCATTCAAGCTTCCTGAAAAAATAGATGACTTAAAAGAATTAATCTCCGTATCAATGAGCACAACAATCAACAAAAGTAAAGATTTTGTAAACCCAGCTCTTTTAAATACAGGCTTAACCAATACACAAACAGCTCCAAAAAAATTCAAAAAAAGCTTAAGCCCATCAATATTAACAAAATTACAATCTATATTAAACAGCACAGATTTTGCCAGCTTAATCAGAAGACAATCTATCTGCGCAATTATTGGAAAATCAACACCTCAAGTATTGTTTGATGAAGTTTTTGTATCTATTCCAGATATGAGAGACACATTTTTACCAGATGTTGACTTAATAACCAACCCTTGGTTATTTCAGGCCCTAACAGAAACATTAGACAAAGGTGTATTAAATAACATTTCTAGAAGAGAAGATAGCTTTTTAACAAGCAATTTCAGCCTTAACCTTAATATAGAAACAATTTTATCTGATACTTTTTTAGAATTTGATAACAATATTAACCCTCAAGTAAGATCAACAATTGTCCTAGAAGTTCAACTAGTAGATATATTTAGCGACATGAGAGCATATAATCTTGCAAAAACATTAGCTCATTCAAGAGGTTATAAAATATGTATTGACGGCATTACCGTAGATAAAATAAAATACTTAAACCAAACCGCTTTTGAAGCAGATTTTATTAAAGTTATCTGGGCTCCAAACTTAAAAGAAACCTTAGAAAAAGAAGACCATTTTTCTCATTATGACAACAAATCCCAAAGAGCAAAATTCATAATATGTAGAGTAGATGATAACGAAGCAATTGAAGTTGGCAACGACCTTGACATTAATTTTTACCAAGGACGTTACGTTCAAAAAATATTATCTCAGCAATCTAAAAAAATGTATATAATTTAAAAAGCATTCGCCACTAAAGATATAAATTCAGAACCATTTTTAATAGGCTCACCTTCTGCAATTTTAGCTAAATCTAAAATTATTTTAGCCTGACTATTAAAATTATCACCATTAAGATTATCACTCATTTTTATAATAAGATTATGATAAGGATTAATCTCTAAAACACGACTACTTTCAAACATCATTTGTTGTCCATTAGCCTTCATTAATCTTTCTAAATAAAGACTCATTTGCCCATTATTTGCTCTTATTAAAGCAGGAGATGTTACCAAATTTTCTGTTGCCTTAACTTCTAAAACTTCACCATTATAAAATTCTAAAAGTTTTTCACAAAGTTCTTTAAGTTTTGCATCTTCAACTTTTTTTGCATCTCTTGCAATATTTAAATCTAAATTTGCATTAAAAATGTTTTTAAAAACATAGCCCTTATAAGAAGAAAATGTTTGAATCCAAAATTCATCAATTGGATCAGAAAACAACAAAACTTCAATATTATTAGCTTTAAATATTTCCAACTGAGGATTATTAAACAAAATCTCTTTATTTTCACCACTTGTAAAATAAATTTCTTTTTTATCCCCTGCCCTAGAAATATATTCATCTAAAGAAGTAAATTCATCTTTAGAATTTGTAGAATAAAAACGAGATAACTTTGCTATTGTTTCTTTATTAACAACATCTTCATACAAACCTTCCTTAAATGCTGTTCCAAAATTATTCCAAAACAATTTATAAGCTTCTTTATCATTTGATTTCTTTTCTAGCTCTTTTAAAATTCTATTTGTTACAGAACTTTTTATTTTATCTAGCAATACATTTTCTTGCAACATTTCACGAGAAATATTTAATGGCAAATCAGAACTATCAATAACTCCATCAACAAATCTCAAATAATTAGGGATTAAACCTTCAACCTTATCAGATATAAAAACTTTATTTACATAAAGCTTCAAGCCTCTTTTATTATCTGGTTGAAACAAATTAACAGGTCTAGTTGATGGCACATACAACAAACCACTATATTCTTGCGCTCCCTCAACCTTAAAATGAAGAGTTAACCAAGGGTCATCAAAATTTTTAGTAATATGTTGATAAAAATCTTTATATTGTTTTTCTGTTACTTCTGCTTTAGATTTCGCCCAAATAGCAGATGAAGAGTTAACTTGCTCTTCTCCATTTTCTCCTAAATCTAAAAATATTGGATAATTAATATGATCAGAATAAGTTTTAATAATATTACGCAAATAAACAGTCTCAAAATAATCTTTTGCATCATCTTTTAGGTATAATTTAATTTCGCTACCATTATTTTCTTTAATTGCATCAACAATTTCAAAAGTCCCAAATCCTTCAGAGTGCCATAAATAAGCGCTGTCTTCACCTGCTTTTTTAGTTAAAACCTCAACTTTATTTGCCACCATAAAAGCAGAATAAAAACCAACACCAAATTGTCCAATTAAATCAACAGTGCTTGAGTTTTCACTAGCATTAGCAACAAAAT
Organism: Alphaproteobacteria bacterium; assembly: GCA_044432975.1. Classification (GTDB taxonomy): domain Bacteria; phylum Pseudomonadota; class Alphaproteobacteria; order RF32; family CAG-239; genus JAWXUC01. Next base: position 56,471 of record JAWXUC010000001.1, read on the forward strand.
CTGCAGTACCTGATTTTGCAATCGTTCCAAGATGATTAATTAAGTCATCTTTATTCATGCCTATTCCGTTATCAGATATTGTTAAAGTTTTTTCTTTTTCATCTGCTTTAATAACAATCTTAAAGCCTCCTTTAGGTCCTTTTAATTCAGGATTAATTAAAGCCATATATTTAAGCTTATCACAAGCATCTGAAGCATTTGAAACAAGTTCTCTTAAAAAAATTTGTTTTTCAGAATAAAGTGAGTTAACCACAATATTTAAAAGTTTTTGCACTTCTGCTTTAAATTTAATTTTGCTCATAAAAAAATCTCCTTATCTTATAGATAGGGAGATTTATAAAAAATTGCAAGTAGTTAAGAAATTATTTCAACAGGAAGACTATCAACCAATTCCATATTAGCATAATAAGCCTGAGTAATATTTTCATTTAAGCTTTCAACAACCATAACACTATGAAGACTTGCTAACAAACCTCGAACATCTTCATTTATATAGTCAAGGATTATATCTTGTGCAGGGTTTCTTTTTAAGATAGCATGTTCCTTCCCATCATAAAGAATTCGAGGATCAGGATACTTTTGAGGCTCATCAGATTTAGCATTTATATAAAAATACAAACGACCTTCAGGATCTTCTGCAATAACATAAGCTTTCTCATTAAACAAATCGCTCACCTAACATTTCCTTTCATCAAAGTTTCAACCGCAACTCTAGCACCAACTTCAACACCTTTCATCAAAATAGGTTTTACATATTCACCTATACTTTGAATTGTCTTTTTTGCAGTATTAATAAACTTACGAGTAGCAATTCTACCTTTAGGAGTTTCACACTCAGCGCCTGAGGGATAATACTTCATTTGAGAAACATCAATTTTAGAAAAATCAACTTTTTCTCTATTTAACGCAAACCCTTTATTTTGTGTTTCATTATTTCCCATATCTTTTCTCCTTATATAATATATTCAATTATAGTGCAAATTGACAAAAAAGTCAATCATTAAAATATATATTTCTTAAAACCTCTCTCGCCAAAAAACGAAGGCAAAATCAAACCATTAACATTTTTATCAAACATAACTAAAGAAAAAGGAGGTTTATAAACATCAAATTTTTTCATATATTTTATTGCTTCTAAGTTATATGGCAAATTTATAACATTTATACCTAAACCAGAAACTCTATCTTTATTATAATTTAGAATAAAATTATCAAACTTACAAGACATACACCAATTAGGTATCACCCTTACCCATGGCCTTTCAACATTTGCAATATCCACAGTAACTTCTTTTATATTTAATCTCACAAAAAACAAACAAAAAACCAACAAAATAAGCGCGATAAACGTTACTTTATTCTTATATAAATTTACAGCATCTTTTGTGTTTTGATTATTTACTTCAATAAAATACTTAACCTTAGAATAAAATTTAAACATAGCAAAAACAAATATCACCACAAAAAACATCGACCAACTTTGTAAAGACAATAAAAGCCACAAAATTGTAAACAATAAAGCAATATTAACTAAATTCGCAATAGCTGATAATGTTTCAGAAGGCTTAGGTAATATCTTTATTAAATTTGGATAAATCAAAAAAAGAAAATAAGGAAGCAAAAACCCCAAGCCCAAATAAAAGTAATTAGGATTTTCAAATAACAATTTATTTGTTGACAAACCCCAAAGCATTACAACAAAAAAACCATAAAAAACACTCTTAAACTTTAAGTTATATCTAACCCAACCCAACCTAACAACAACCAGCATCATCAACATTGCAATCACTGTTATTAAATAAAAACTATTAGATAACCAAATCCCCCAAAAAGGAAGTCTTAAAACAACAAAAACACCCACAGAAAACCAAGCTAAAACAGAAAGACAATACACAATCAACTCTTTTCTAGCTTTTTTCTTATCATTAGGCAAAGAATATAAAACAAAAAATAACAAAACAAACATCCATGGATAAAAATTTATATAAAAACCTGTTTTTAAAGTTTTCATAAAAAAGTCATCTGTTTTTTGTATTTTTTCCTTATATATCCCATAATTAAAATTATCAATATAAACCATAATTTCAAGTTCATCGTCAACAAGTTCGCCATCTGGTTTAAAAACAGCAGAAAATCCATCATTGGTTATTTTTATTGTAGGCAAAAAAGTTTTTTGATTAAGAAGATAAACATAAGTAATATTTTTTTTATAATCCTCATCAATATTTACAACAATATCTCCATTTTCAGCCTTAAATACTTCTTTTACAATTCCATCATCAAAAGTTTCTATTTTTTTTGCATATTGATTTTGCAAAAACATTTTATAAGGACTACGCAAAGCAATTCCTGGTTCAAATTTAAGACTTAACTCAACCTTATCTTTCACACAACTTTCCACAGTACAAGCATCAAAACTTAACTGAACCCTTATAATCATTTCCTTTGAGTTATCCTTTGGATAAAAAACAATTGGCAGCGCAAAATTTCCAAAATAATAAAGACTACTCTTATTATTTTTTGTAAAAATTGAAGGAGGAAAATAAGAAACTTCTGCTTTTTCAAGATTTTCAGAACCTTCAAAACTAAAATCTGGCTTATATAAAATTCCATAGCCCTCTTTAACATTAAAATGAACACCACCTAAAACTGGTTTTTTACCCATTTTAGTTACAGAACTCAACAATCTAAAAGAAACATCATCTCTTTTTAACCATGCAGAACTTTCTAAATTATTTTTTACTTCATCTTCAGCTTTTAAATCATTTGATTTATCACTTTTATTAAACCAGCTTCTATAATCAATATTAGCTATTTTCTTTCTAAAGGCATCAAATTCATTCTGAGGTTCTATATCTTTAAAATCGTCCTCATACTTTTTTCTCATTACCTTAAAATTTTGCCTATCAAAAGAATAAGGAATAGTTCTTAAAAAATTATTTGTAACCAAAGGTTCTTCTGATTCCTTATATTCTGGTAATTTTGAAATTTTTTCTAACTCTTCATCAGAAAGTTCTCTAGGTTCTAAAGGCGGAGCAATAAACTTCATCTTAACATCATCATATATTTTTTTAACAGCACGAGAAGCTTTAATTGAGAATCTAATCCCCTTTTCAACCTTCAAAGCATCTTTATCAGACATCTTAAAATTATATTGAATATTATCAGAAAATTCCCGATCTATTTTATCTTCGGGCATTGCTTCATTTAATTGTTTTGAATAATCATACAAATATTTAGCTTGCTCAAAAAAAGCTTTCTCAGAAAGATCTACTTTCTCATAAGATGCACTTTTTTCCTGAGCAAATAACAATGTTGGAAAAAAAATAAATAAAAACAAAAATTTCTTCATATTTCAACAATAAATTTAATTTGACATATAGTCAATAATTTTATAGAATTATACCATGAGTTATTTAAGTGGAAAATGTTTAGTAGCAATGCCAGGCTTTGAAGACGATTTTTTTTCAACTAGCCTTATTTATATATGCTCTCATACACAAGAAGGTGCTTTTGGTTTTGTAATAAACAAAGCAATTGACAATGTTTCTTTTGAAGACGTTGCCAAAGAACTTATAAATGTAAATACCAACAATTTAAAACAAGTTAACATATATAAAGGTGGTCCTTTAGATAAAGTCAGAGGCTTTGTTCTTCACTCAACAGATTACATGACCAAAGATAGTGTTGCAATTGATGAAAAATTTGCAGTATCCTCATCTTTAAATATCATAAGTGATATCGCTCAAGAAAAAGGTCCTCAAAACAATCTTGTTGTTTTAGGTTACGCCTCTTGGAGTAACGGACAACTTGAAAATGAAATTAAAAACAATAATTGGCTTGTTATTGATGCAGATCAAGAGTTATTATTTAAAACACCAGATAAAGATAAATGGTTTAAAGCTTTTTCTAAATTAGGCTTAACCCCCACAGAAATATCATTAAACTACGGACACGCATAAAAAAACTGCCCTAAAAAAGGACAGCTTTTCATTTAAATAAAATGATCTAAACCCCAAGTAAAGCTCCAAAAGATTCAGCTTCTTTTTTAACCAAAGCATCTGCACTTTTCAACGCTTCATAATAACTTGTTCTTAAAATTTTCTCGTTAATTTCATCAACTAATGGAGACAAACTTGGCGCAGCTTCTTTAATGTCTTTTACATACTCAATATAAATTTTTTGTAAAGTTCTATTTCCTTTACTCAAATACATTTGTTGAACAACTAAATAAAGTCTTTTACAAGGAGTATTAGCATCTTCTTGTCTTAAAATAAATTTTTCTCTTAAAATTGGCACATCACCTTCAATATAAAATCTAGTTCTTTCTCCATCATTAGTGATTAATGCTTCACCAATAATAATACTTTCATGTGCTTTCAATTCAATTTTCAATGGCATTTATATTCTCCTTTAACATATAATATTGTCATAATTATATATCTATAGCAAAAGCTTGCAACTTTTTTTTTGAATAACCCACAACAAAAAGTTGCCAAATAACAAAAAACTGTTATTTTAAGAACATGAAAAAATATATATTCAAACGTGTTAGCTTAATACCTTTAACCTTATTTGGCATATTGTTATTAAACTTTTTTATTATTCAATTAGCTCCTGGCGGGCCTGTTGAACAAACTTTAGCAAAGTATAGAGGACTAAACACCAACTCATCATTATCAAACACCTCTCAAATGCAAAATCAAAGCTCACAAAAATATCAAGGAGCAAGTGGAGTTTCTGAAGATTTAATCAAAAATTTAGAAAAACAATTTGGCTTCGACAAACCAGTTCATATAAGATTTTTAAAAATGATAAAAGATTACGCCACCTTCAACCTTGGCACAAGCTTTTATTCCAATAAAAAAGTAAGTGATTTAATTATAGAAAAAATGCCCGTTTCAATATCTTTAGGTCTATGGTCAACACTTTTAATATATTTAATTTCAATACCTTTAGGCATTAAAAAAGCCATAAAAGACGGCACACAATTTGACCTATGGTCAAGTTTTGCAATCATTATTGGATCTGCTATTCCTGTATTTTTATTTGCCGTATTTTTAATCGTCTTTTTTGCAGGTGGCACATATTTTAATTGGTTTCCACTAAAAGGATTAACATCTCAAAATTTTGAAGAATTATCTTTATTAGGCAAAATTGCAGATTATTTCTGGCACATCACCCTACCCGTTATAGCCATGACAATTGGCGGTTTTGCAAGCCTTACAATGTTAACAAAAAACTCTTTTTTAGATGAAATAAACAAACCCTATGTTATTACAGCCAAAGCCAAAGGATTATCAGAAAAAAAAGTATTATATAATCACGTTTTTAGAAACGCAATGCTAATAATAATATCTGGAATGCCTGCAATGTTTATAAAAATGCTATTCACAGGCTCATTATTAATAGAAATAATATTCTCTTTAAACGGCTTAGGCTTAATGGGCTACAATGCAATTTTAAGCAGAGATTATCCCGTAATTTTTGGCACTCTTTACATTTTTGCTTTATTAGGCTTAATATTAAAACTTATTTCAGATATAACATACAACCTAATAGACCCTAGAATAAAATTTGAATAATTTCCTCTTGCCTTTTGTCTAAAACTATGATACTATATAAAAAAAGGAGATAGAAATGGCTTTATTTGATGAAAAAATAAATGAAAAAGTATTCTTAATCAAAGATATTAAAGAAGAAAATATTGGTGAGTATAAGGACAAAATAGCTGCCTTGTATCCAGACACTGAATTTTCAAGCAAAATACAAGATGAAGATAACAAAGAAAATGGCATTATAGCAAAACTCCCTGCTCCATTTGAGTTTAGCATATCTATATCAGATGGCAATATAGAAATTTTAGATGCAGATTTAACTTCTGATCAAATACAAAACCTTTCACACATGTTCCACCTTTTAGGTATAAAAAGTTTTAAGTTCTCTTACGGAACTGGAAAAGAAAATAAAAATTTTGCAGAAGAGTTCCAAACACATTTCAACCAAGAAGCTGGCACTAATGAAAAGCCAGAATATGAAACAGAAAAACCAGAAAGCAAAGACCCATACTCTAGAAGCTCCGCCTCAATATCAACTGCAAAAAGTTCTTTTGCAAAATGGGTTAAAAGCAATGCTAAATGCGCTAAAATATCTGAACACTTTAACGGTGGTTTTAGCGGAAAATTATACCCTAGCGAAGAAGCTATGAAAGAATCAGGCAAAGGAATATCTGATAAAGATGGTAATTTTAAAAGAAACCCTCAAGCATGGACTCTTTCTTTTACAGTCAAACCAGTTATAAAAGATGGTAAAAATTCTCTTTATATTAACTTTCAAACAAAAGACAACAAAGCAATAGAACCTGATGACGCCAAGCAACTTGTTAGCATGATGAAAGATACAGGCACAACCCATTTAAGAATTGATGACAATATGCTAGATCAACACAAAAAACCAATGATTGAAGCCTGCGGAAAAAAAGGTGTTATACCTGTATTAAAACCTGAAGCATATCACTTTTACACTGCCTTCTTAGAAAGCGTAGACGGAGAAGCAAAAGGCAAAGGATGGGATAATGAAAAAATAATACAAATAAAATTAAAACTTTTAGCACAAATTGAAAAAAACAACACAATAATAGATTCTCATGGCAATAAAACAGTTAATTATCCTAAAGATATAAAGAAAATTGTAGATAAAGTTAAAACAGAAGTAAAAGCTCTTGAAATAAAAACAATTAAAGAAGAGTTAGCAGAAAATCAAGTTTTACTTCCTTTATCAAACGTATCAACTTACACAGCAGGCGATGTCGTTACAATCAAAAAAGCCATAGAAGAAGAACCTACTTTAACAGAAGAAAATCAATATGAGTTAAAGAAGCTGTTATTAAATCAAATAGAAAACTCTCCTACAACTATTATTGAAGGCGCTTTAGAAGATAAAACAAATGGATTAAAAAAAGACATCAAGACACATGAGTTGTACGACAATACTCCTTTAAGTTTAAAAAAGAAATTAGAAGACTCTTTTGAAAAAGATGATAATACAGGAGAAGTTGACTCAAGAGAAGCTTATGCAACAATGATAGCAGCCGCAGCAGTTTTAAAAGCTATAAAAAACAGTGTTGAAACAGGGACTGAACTTGAAAATTCTGAAGAAATATTCAATAATGCTAAAAATAAAGCTAAAAAAAGATATAATAAAAAAATGTATGAAAGTGGAATAGAAAAAGATAAAGTTTTAGATAAAGATAAAAAAGAAGAGATAAGAAGATTAAATGACAATGCATACGCAGATTACAAAAGTGCAATGGATGACTTACAAGAAGACGGTGCAAAGTCAAAAACTCTAAGCAAACCAAATCCTGCAAGTAAACACAGACACGTTGTAACTCGTCCAAACAAAACGCCAGTGAGAAGACACCAAACTCCTCCTACTTATGAAAGAACAACAAATGCAGCTGAAGTTAGAGCAAAAGCAGAAGCGCTAAAAGCTATACATAGAGCTTCTATCACTTCTGCAAACAACACAAACACTTCTACAACAACAAGAAACACACCTCAAACAACTTTGCCTACTCAAAGAAGAGGTGGACAAGAAATGTAGATATAGGTAAGGCAAAAATAAATGATTGTGTTTTATAATAATTTGTAGGGAATGGTCTTGACCATTCCTTTGAAATTAGCCATATTATACAAGGAACAGTCTTGACTGTTCCCTACAAGAGATATGTATCAAATAATTTTGCGTTTACTATAACACAAGCTACAAATAACGACCAAATAACCTCTCTTACTTTTTTGTAAGGGAGGTTATTTATTAAAAGATGTCAAAAAATATTCACACATATTAAAACAATCATCCAATTCTTCTTTTGTTGGGTTCAACTCTCCATTCACAATAAAGTGAGGATATAAAAACATTTTATCTTTATAAGGCTCCCCAGCTTCCAAACAAACAGCTCTTGCAGATTTAGGAGAAACATAAGCCAAATTTTCTGTTGTTTCTGTTGCCACACAAGATGTTAAATCAATACCAATTCCTAAAAATTCCAATAAATAAAATTCAAAATAAGCATAAAAAACCAACCAGTTATCTTCATCTATAAAGTTAAAAAAGCTGTCTAAATAATAGAAAAGGCGTTCAATGTCTTGTTTTTCTGGCAATAGCTTGTTTAACTGATTGGCAATCTTACATAAAACTTCCAACTTATCTTGATTAGAGATAAAATATATTGCATTCGGCCTCAAAAGCTCTGCTTTTATTATTGGCATATTATCTTCTAATCTAGCTGTTGCCTCAAATTCCACATAATTACCAAGCTCAAAAATATTTGCCTTTTTTTTAGAAAACGCAGATTTTACAAAACCAACAACCTTTCCATTTTCTTTTGAAACAATAGTTACAACCGCAGAATGCTCTCCGTATTTTATAGCCTTTATAACATACCCAACATCAACTATTTGCATTTAAACCCTTGAGCAATTAAATATGTCTCTGGGCTATCTTTTCTTGATGCATCTGGTTTAAAATGTGATACTTTATCAAACTGACTTTTTATAATTTTCAACAACTGTGGTTCTGCTCCACCCTGAAAAACCTTTGCCACAAAAATTCCGCCTTCTTTTAAATGTTCTACTGCAAAATGATGAGCAATTTCAATCAATCCTAATGTCCTTAAATGGTCTGTTGCCTGATGACCTGTTGTGTTTGCAGCCATATCAGACATAACCACATCAACTTTTTGCTCTCCCAAAACATCTTGCAACATTTGATATGCTTCATCTGTTGTAAAATCTTGGCAAAAAATTGTTGCATTTTCAACTGCTTTTGTTTCTAAAATATCAAGCCCAATAAGCTTACCTGTACCTTTTAATTTTTTGCTTGCAACTTGCAACCAACCACCTGGAGCGCAACCTAAATCAACAATCACTTTATTTTTTGCTAAAAAATTATATTTTTCATCTAATTGCAACAACTTAAACGCCGCACGAGAACGATATCCCAAACGATTCGCTTCTGCCACATAAGGATCATTTAATTGACGTTGCAACCAACGTACAGAAGATTTCTTACGTCCTTTTGCGCTTTTAACCTTAACCGTTAAACCACGTCTACCGCCAAGAGTATTTTTAATTATACTAGTCATTTTCCACCAACTCTCTAATTATTGCATCTTTAGCAGATAATAAAGATGCTGTTAATTTATTTATCTTAAGCTCATTTACAATAGTTTGCATAAGAATGCAAGCAGGAATAAAAATATAACTTCTAGCCTCACTAATATATGAAGTTTTAGCCCTCTCTTCTCTATTCATTTTATAAATATCACTAACAGCATCATTTATTTGTAATGAAGTCAAAATAAGACCATCAGAATCTTCTCTAGAATATTTATCATGATTATAAACTTTTGCCACCAATCTTAATGATGTTCCTGACGTTGCTAAAGTTAAACAATCAGCAGGTAATTTAAAATCTTTTATATATTCACTAATTTCACAACGAAATTTATTTGCATTTTCTTCATTATATTCACCCAAATCAAATTTTTCTGTAGCATTTCTGGCTCCATAAGGAATAGAGGTTGATTGAATAATTTTAGGATTTTCTTCATTAGTTGCAATAGTAACTTCAGTTGAACCACCTCCAATATCAAAAACACAAACGTATTTTGACTTACCAGCAACATGAGCCATTGCACCAACAAGGTTCAATCTAGCTTCTTCAACCTCATCAATAATCTCAAAAGTTAAACCTGTTTTTTCTTTAATAACATCAACAAATTCTTGTCCATTTTTTGCCTGACGTACTGCAGCTGTTGTTACAGCTCTATATTTTTTCACCCCAAACTCAGCCATCTTATTTGCACATTCATCCAAATAACTTTTAGCTCGATTAAAAGCATCTACAGTTATTTTCATTTCACAAACCATATCTTTTGCTAATTCTATAGACTTAGTCTCTGACAATAAATATTCTCCCTTATTGTTAGCAATCACAAGTCTACAAGCCCTTGACCCCAAATCAATTGCAGCCACATTAGTCATTTGAATATACTCCTCTTAAATCTTTTGCAGATTGCTTACTTAAAGCAGAAAACGGATTAATACTAACCTTAACATCTTTGCCCTCGCCTGTTATTTTATAATTTGCAGCAAAAAGAGTTCCGTCAGAACCTTTTAATAAACTTCCAATTAATGGAATATTACCAAGCAAGCTATCCAATCCTTTTAACGGTGCAATAACCCCATTAATATTCAAAACTTGAGACAACCTATTAAAAGTTCCGTTAGCTGTAATAACCATTACGTTACCAGATGCTTTTGCACTTTTAGTTATTAAAACATCATCTTTATATTCAAACGGAGCATCTAAATGAGAGAAAACAAGTCCCTCTCCTGTTAACATATTAACAATACCACTCAAAGATGCCACACTCAAAAGCCTTGTCAAAGCAGGAGCATTATAAACTCTAAAATCTCTTATTTTTGCATGCCCAATAAAGTTTTTATTATTCTCTCTTTTCGCCTGAATTTTCAAACGTCCATCCCTCATATCATCATACAGGCCTAACACTTTTAACGTTGCGCCAGCATCTGTAGAATCAATATCTAAAAAGAAGTCTTCACCTCTAGGCTCATAATCAACTTTAATAATAGAATCTGCCTTATTATCAAAATTTCCAACCAAATGCAGTTCTTCAACACCAACACCAGTCTTCATAACAGCAGAGCCAACAAAGTTCTTAATTGGCATTTCATCAATAGTCCATAAAGAGTTAACATTTATCACAATTTTTGCATCATCAGTTTTTTTCAAACTACCATCAGAAACCTTCTTTTCTACTTTTTTCTTTATTTTTTGAGTATACCCCTTATAAGATTTATCTTCTTCAGAGCCAAAAAGTTTAGTTAAATTATAACTATCTCCACCAATATTAATATTATAAAAAGGTTTATTTTTCACATAATCAACATCAACAACAACACTAGCCAATGTTTTTTCACCCTTAATATCAGAGATATTAACTTTTTCCACTCGTCCTTCTTTATCAAGATTAACACTACCGCTCAAATTAAATCCTGGTTGCACAAAAGAAAAATAAGGTATCGACTTTAACTTATCATCAGCAAGATTTAAATTTGCATCTATTTTAGCTTTTTGACCTTTTCCTTTAACAATACCTAAAAATGGAAAATTCAAAACATTTTGAGACAAATCAACATCCAAATCGACTTTTGTTTGATTATTTTTCAACACCAAAATATTAGCTGAAACAACAGGTTCTCCCACAATATAAGGAGGACTTAAAACTTTAGAACTTAACCCCAGTTTCTTCTTCAAGTTTTCATTAAATTTAAACGCAATTTTATACCTACTCTTAAAATCTTTTTTATTAAAATCTTCTAGCCAGTCCAAAGAAACAGGAACATCATCAATAACACTATCACCATAAATATGCATTCTATTGTTATTTAATTTCAAATTCAATAAAGATGATTGTAAATCAAATTCTTTCAAAACATCCTTAACAACAACATCTTCAGCCACAACACTTAAATCTATGTCAACATCTTTAGCATCCAAATCAGATGAAAGTAAAAACTTCAAAGAAAGTTCAACCTCACCAAATCCATTAATCTTATCAGAAGAAATCCCCAAATCTTTATCAAGCTCCAAAGGAGGATGAGAAATTAAATTCAAAGCATCTGGAATAGAACTTGTAGCTTTTAATAAAATATCTATTGCAGGGTTATCCGTATTTAAATCATACAGCTTCACAAAGCCACCATTAAGACTAACACCATCAGAAACAGCCTTATCAATATCAATATTTATAGAAGAATTATCAAAACTAGCCGATCCATAAACATTTTTAATCTCTGGCATCCCAGTTAAATAATGCACATTAGCATCTGCAACAGATACTTTTCCGTCTAGAGATTCAAAACCAATCGCTTTAATTTTTTCATCATAAGCAAAATTAAAATTAAAATTAACAGCCTTAGCCAAACCACCACTAATGCTTTCCTTACACCATTGCCAAGCTTTAGGAGAAATATACTTAGGCCATAAATCAGCTAAACGATCAAAAGAAAGACTATTGGTTTTTGTATTTATAGATAATTTCAAATCTTCATAAGAGCTTTCTAATAAAAGTTTTTTAATTCCACTAGCATAAAAAGAAACTGCTACTTTTTGATTATCTAAATTAAACAAAGCATTTTTAATTTCTAACTTATCAAGACCACCTTGAATATCTCCCTTTAACAACATTTGAGAAATATTATAAACATAACCATCAAGCCCATCAAAAACAACTCCGCCATTAGCTCCTTCAAGTTCAAATATGATTTTTGAGATTGCTTTTTCAAAACCATTCAACACATCTTGCTTGTTTTTTATAATTTCATTCAGATTAATTGTTGTCTTAATTTTACCACTCAAAGGCACATTAACTTCTGCTCCAAAAGTTTCACCCAAAAACTTTGAAGGCACAAACTCAGATGCAAATAATTCTATTCCAAGTTGATTAACATCTGGTTTATAACTTAAGTCAACCCCAAAAGGAGATGTAAGACCATCATCTGCTTCTAAAAAGCTAGAAAAATTTATTTTAATATCAGAAATACCTCTATAAAAGCGATAATTCATATCAGAAAAGACAAACTTTTTACCCAAATCAACTTCATGAAACTCAAAAGTAGCATTTGTAATATCAATACTATTAATATAACTTTCAGAATATATTTTTTCAGAATTATTAAACCTATCCATAAAGTTCTCAAACTCTTCAATATACAATTCCATCTTTTTTTGATTTATTGTTTTTTGAGAAACTTGTTTATTATTATCCTCCAAGCCATAATTCTTAAAAATATAAATATTAGGAGATTTAATCTCAACAGAAGAAGGAGCAATCAAACCTTTCAACAAAGCCTGAATACTAAAAGAAACGCTGATTTTTGGCGCATCGATTTTAAGAGAATCTGAAGAATTTTTATACAACACGTTACTAGCCACAATTTTTATCGGCTTAATAGAACGCACCAACTCTAAATTAACAGAATCAATACTAACCTCAAAATCAGCATCATCATGATTAAGAGCTTTAATAATATATGGTTTCAAAAAAGGAATAGCAATTGGCGCTCTATATAATTGCCACAAAAACAACAAAGTAAGGAATAAAAAACATATCCCCACATAACGTCTTAAACGTAATTTTTTATGTACTTTGTTTATTTTTCTAACCATTTTAATATATCTTTATCATTCCTAAAATTAAATAAATTACTATGCTTACCACCCTTATAAACAATCAACTCTTTAGGTTCTGGTGCTTTTTTATACAACTCTTTTCCAAGCTCATAAGGAATTGTAGCATCATTAGTACCTAACATAATTAATATTTTTGTTTTTACATTCTCAATAATATTAATAGTTTCATATTTATCTTTAACAATATAATCCAAAGGTAAAAAAGGCACCTTAGCCTTTGCAGTATTCAATAAACTATCAAAAGGAACCTCTAAAATAAGCCCTGCAAAATTACCATTTTTTTGCAAATTAACAACAGAATTTGTTGCCATAAAAGTACCTAAACTCATGCCATAAACATAAATCTCATTATTTTTATACCCCATGCTATTAAGCTTTTCAACCGCCGCAATTGCATCATTTGCCAAATTTGTTTGAGAAACCTCTCCACGCAAACCACCAAAACCTCTGTATTCAGGAATAAATGTTGCATAACCTTCATCTGCAAAAGTTTTTAATTTATAATAAAATTCTTCAACATTATAAGAATTACCATGCATAAAAATTATTGCTTTATGATTATCTTTTTGTGGTTTTGTATACCAAGCAAATAAATCTGTTAAATCAGAAGATTGATAATTAACAACCTCAGGATTATAGCCATTAGCTTTTGCATTTTCAACATTAGAAGAAACATCTGACGGATTATAAAAAAACGGCAAAGGATAAAAACGAACAAGAGCACAAACGCCCAAATAAACAGCAATTAAAAAACATAAAATTTTTTTCATAAATATAAAACTCCATTTTTTATAATTTATACTCAATACTTCAATAAAACAAGTAAAAAAGCAGATAAAAGAATAAAAAAAAGAGGTTATTTCTAACCTCTTTTTAAAATTTTTTGGACACCTTATTTATTAACAACCACTCCGCGTGAAGCGTTGATAATATCCAAAAGCTTAACACTCGCATCTTTTGCAGAAATTTGTTCAATAGCTGCAAATTCATTAGAGAGTCTATCCAAAGCTTGATCATAAATCTGACGCTCTGAATAAGATTGATCTGCCAAATTTTCTGTTCTATGCAAATCTCTAATAACTTCAGCAATCAAAATAGGATCACCAGAATTTATTTTTGTTTCATATTCTTGGGCACGTCTAGACCACATTACTTTTTTAATTTTTGGTTTGTTTTTCAATGTAGATAAAGCATCTGCCATTGTATTAGTATCAGCCAATTGTCTTAAGCCAATGGTAGGTGCTTTCTCAAACGGAACTCTAAGTGTCATTTTATCTTTTTCAAAATTAACAACAATGAGTTCTAAATCTTGACCAGCAACTTTTTGTTTTGCCACATCAGCAACTTTACCAACTCCATGAGCAGGATAAACAACATAATCACCAGCCAAGAACTTATTATTAGGATTATTTTTCTTGGTCATTTTTTGTTCCTCTATATCAAATGAGGACTAATATATATCACATTTTTCACCCTATGTAAATAGCAAAAAAGCACTTTTTTTATTTTTTTACAAAAAAAAGGTTAAAATCTATATGTACAAGTTAGCACATTAAATTTTAACCTTTCAAAAACAAATAGCTATTAGTTAGCTTTTTTGTTCAAAGCTGCTCCTAAAGCATCACCAAATGAAGATCCAGAAGTTGTAGATTGCAAGCTTTCCATAACTTTCTTTTCTTCGTCTAATTCAAGAGCTTTAACAGACAAACCAAGTTTGTTGTTTTTCTTATCAGTAGATGTAACTTTAGCTTCTAATACATCACCAGCTTTATAATCTTCTGGATTGCATTGAGCTTTATCTTTTGATAAGTCTAACTTTTTGATATAAGCTTCTAAACCTTGATATTCAACGTTTACACCTTTATCATCAGTTGATACAACAGTTACTTTAACAGCTTGACCTTTTTTCAAAGTATCTAAAATTGTACCATTAACGTTTTCAGTCAAATCTTTAATGCTCAAAGAGATACGCTCTTTTTCAACGTCTACTTCAATAATTTTAGCTTCAACTTCTTGTCCTTTAGTATAATCCTTAACAGCTTCTTCACCTGATAAATCCCAAGAGATATCAGACAAGTGAATCATGCCATCGATTTCATCATTAAGACCAACAAACAAACCGAATTCAGTAATGTTTTTGATTTTGCCTTTAATGATTGATCCAACAGGATTACCTTCTACAAAAGATTGCCATGGGTTTTCAACACATTGTTTAATACCCAAAGAAATTCTACGTTTTTCGATATCAACTTCAAGAACTTTTACTTCAACTTCTTGAGAAGTAGAAATAATTTTACCTGGGTGAACGTTTTTCTTAGTCCAGCTCATTTCAGAAACGTGAACCAAACCTTCAACACCACCGTCTAAATCGATGAAAGCACCATAATCTGTTAAGTTTGTAACGATTCCCTTAAGAACATCACCAACATTGTATTTGCCTTCAACTTTAGTCCAAGGATCTTCTTCCAATTGTTTCATACCCAAAGAGATTCTTTGTGTATCTTCGTTGAATTTAATAACTTGAACTTTAACATTTTGACCAACGCTTAAAGCTTCTGATGGGTGATTGATACGTTTCCAAGAAATATCTGTAACGTGTAATAAACCGTCAACACCACCTAAGTCTACGAATGCGCCGTAATCTGTAATATTTTTAACAACACCGTCTAAAACAGAGCCCTCTTTAATATCACCAATTAAGTCAGCTCTAGCTTCTGCTCTAGATTCTTCTAAAACAACCCTACGAGAAACAACAATATTTCCTCTAACTTTATCCATTTTCAAAATTTGGAATGGTTGAGAAATACCCATCAATGGGCTGATATCTCTAATTGGTCTAATATCAATTTGTGATCCTGGTAAGAAAGCAATAGCGCCGTTAAGGTCAACAGTAAAGCCGCCTTTAACTTTGCCAAAGATAACGCCGTTAACACGTTCGTTAGCTTCCATAGATTTTTCAAGATCAAACCAAGCTTCTTCACGTCTAGCTTTTTCACGAGATAAAACAATATTTCCGTCTCTGTCTTCATATCTGTCAACATAAACTTCAATTTTATCACCGATATTCAATTCATTTTTAAGACCGAATTCACGCAATGGAATTCTGCCTTCAGATTTTAAGCCAACATCAACAGTAACGAAGTCTGGGCTAAGTTTTACAACTGTACCTTTAACAACAGAACCAATAATACCTTTTTCACCGAATTGTTCGTTGAAAAGAGCTTCAAAAGATTCTGTAGTTTCTGGGATTTGAAATTCTTTTGTCATATAAAATTTTCTTTAAATAAAAATGCCAAAACTCCAATAGGAATAAGGACTTGCGTGTGTTAAAAAGCATCCTTAATTGCACGCCCAATTAAAAACTACCTGTTTTATAACCCTAAATATTTAAAAGTCAACAAAAAAACCCCGCTTTTGCGAGGTTTCAAACAATGATAAAAAAAAGAATTAAAGATAATTAAATACCATCAACGTATTTCCTAAAACAGATTGCTTGTGACGAACAATAATTCTCATCCCCTTATAAGGATTTCTATCACAAAGCTCAACTGATAAAGTCAAAACACAACGTCCATAATTTGTATTCTTAGTCCACTTAATTTCTGTTTTAAGATATTGATGAACAAAAGATCCCTCTTCTTTCAAAACCTCTTTAGTTATAAAAGTCTTTTTTCGATTATTACTCAAACTTTTAGAAACCAAACAAGATTTAAGAATATTAAACAAATCTTCAATAAACAAAAGCGGACGTATATCTCTGTTGAATATAGCATCATCATAACAACCAACGCCAGAATAATTATCCCAATTTATCAAGACATTGTCAGGATTAAAATTACTTTCATTCAACTCTGGATATAAATTCATCCATTCTTCATTCATCCTTTTAACCGTAGTTAAAAACTCTGTTTTCTCTGCCATAATTATATATATTTAGTTAACACTGTATAGACAAAATAAAACAAAAAATAAGAATCGTCAAGAAGATTTTTCGTGTGTCATAAGAATATTTTTAATATAAAAACCATCTGGCTTAATCTCAACTGGAGCAATAACTCTTTTAGAAGTCTGAGAACGCAACACCAAGTCTGCAACATAAACACCACGAGAAGTAAACATATCTTTTTCTTTTGCCAATTGCAAAAATTCTAAAAGCCCTTGAGAAGATGTATTTAATTTGCAGTCATAATCATCAGAATATGCAAATTCACATTCACCTTGCGCAACAATAGAAACATCTTTATTCTTTAACACAAGTTGTTTAACTTCAAAAAACTCACCATCTTTAGTTAACAACAAATCCATCACCTCAAAATTAACACCTTTAAATTCAATATCATGAGCAACAAGATTAATGTCTTTATTTAAGCCAGAAATTTCAATGTTTTTTATTTTTGCCTTATGATTAATATTAACATCGCTAAAACTCAAAGCAAAACCAACACTGCTATTTATTTTTAACTTTGCATTATTAGCAAAAAAATTATCCTCAACCCCTAAAACCTCAATATCACTTGCCTTAAAATCTATATAGCTAGGGTTTCTAACAACATTCAAATCTTTATAACCAATTTCGATTCCTGCACCTGAAAAAGCTTCTAAAACACTATAAACTTTAACAATTGCTTCTTGCTTTTTTGTTTGCAAATAATCAAAATAAAAAAAAGCAGCTATAGTCAAACAAAAAGTAATTACAAAAGAACATATTTTATCATTATTTTTTTTCATTATATTCACCTTCTTTTAATTTTGGATTATTTTTAACTGTCTCTTCATTAAGTTTTTTACAAGCAGTTTCTATTCTATTCTCAAGTTCTGATAAAAACTCTTTTTTATATTGATTAGGTTCAATAGCTGGCAAAAACTCAAAAATCATCTTTCCTTTTTTTCTTAAAAAAGAAGATTTTCCCCAAAAATATCCTGTATTACAAGCAATAGGCACAACAGGAACATTAAGATTTTGATACATAAAACTAACACCAGATTTATATTGAGGCGGAGCATTCGGTTTTAAGCGAGTACCTTCAGGAAATATAATTATAGAACGACCATCTTTAAGTCTTTCTTTTCCATCTTTAAGCATTTGCTTCATCGCTTTAGAAGCCCCTTGCCTATTAACAGCAATCATTCCATAAAAATAAAAAGCCCATCCAAAAAGTGGAATATAAGTTAATTCTTTTTTCATCACAAACAAACCTTTTTTAACAACCGATGTTAAAAAATATGTCTCAAAAGCAGATTGATGTTTAGATGCATATAAAGCAGGAGTTTCTAATATATTTTCAACACCCCTTAACTCAATTTCAATACCTGCTGTATATTTTAACAAAAAAGCATTTAATGGCAAAAGAATATTATTCCACATTTTCACTGTCCAGCTTTTAGGTGTCCACCAAGAAAAAACAACACTTAAAAAAACACCAAATAACAAAAGCAAATAAAAAACTACGTTTGCAATAAAAGATCTAATATATATCATAATAAATTCCTTAAAAAGACACATAAAAACTTGTTAAATTCAACAAATATAAAAAATGAAGTATTAAAACTACCCCACCATTTATCAACAATATTATCAGAGAAAATTGGATTTTCAATAATTTTTACATTTTTATTCTCATGTTTTATTTCAAGCAATGCTCTAGGCAAATGATAATTTGAAGTTACCAATCTAATTGACTTTATATTATTTTTTAACAACCAATCTTTAACTTCAAAAGCATTCTCTAAAGTTGTTGTTGCATCATAACCAAGTTCAATGTTATCTTTTTTTTCAATTTTCAAAGACTTAAACGAAGTAGTTTTACTAACACCTGAAATAAAAAGTTTCTCAGCCATTTTTTTGTTTAATAATTCAACCCCAGTTTCTATTCTATTTTTACCACCCGTAACCACAACAATTGCCTGAGTTTTAGTTGTTGTATCCAAATCATAATTATTTATTTTACAAGCAAACAATATAAATCCAACAACATAAAGAATAACAATAACAAATAATATTTTTTTCATCACATCATCTTTTGCAATTTGCTTTTAACCGTAAAATAAGCAGTATACATAGCAATTAAACCTGAAAATATTGGCAAAGAAAATATTGCAAACCAATCCCCTTGAGAAAGCCTTGCTTGAGAAATTATCCCTCCTTCTATTGTATTAGAAAGCTCACTTAACAAAAATATTGTAGGAATCGCAAACACAAGACCAATTATTCCGCCCACAGCTCCAACCCAACCTGTTCTATAAGAATATTGTTGAGCAATATAAGCATCTTTAGCGCCCATAATATGCAAAATTTCAATAATAGACTTGTGCAATCCCATAGAGGTTAATGTACTATAATAAATTGCCCCACAACTAATTATTAATACCAAAAACAAAACAGAAGATGCCAAAAACTTAAGCCCATCAGCAAAAGAAATAAGTTTTGCCAACCAAAGTTTATGATTATCAATAGACGCCAAAGGAGAAATTTCTGCTAATTTTTCAGAAAGTTTAATAAAATCAACATCTGCTCCTTTTTTTATTTTAACATCAATAAGTTGAGGAAGAGGCAGATTTTCAAGATTAACGGCATCACCAAGCCAAGGAGAAATAAGTTTTTTAAGCTGATAATCTTTTAATAAGTTTGCTTCTTCAACTTCTCTAACACCTCGCAAAAATCCTAATACGTTTGCAATATGAGCATCCATGTCTTCTTTAACCAAATTTTTATCCAAATTGCTAATTGGCATAATCTGAATTGTCATAGAACCAATAATACTATCATTCCAATTTTTAATCATGGCATTAATTGCCAACACCCCAGACAAAGAAACCGCAAACAAAAACGTTGCAATAGAAACCATAATTCTCAAAAAGAATTGAGATTTTTCATCTTTAAGCGGAAGTTCTTTTTTTCTGGTTAAAAAGCGATTATCTACCATAAACACCCCCAAAAGAATTTAATAAATGCAAAGATTTATTTTCTAAATGCAAACAAGGGTATTTATAATCAGATATTAATTTTTCACTATGTGTTGCCACCACAACAGTTGTTCCGATTCTATTTAATTCAATAAACAACTTCATTAATTTTTTAGCAATTTCGCTATCCACGTTTCCTGTTGGTTCATCGGCCAAAAGGATATCTGGTCGATTAATAACCGCCCTAGCAATAGCGATTCTTTGTTTTTCACCACCAGAAAGAGTGCTTGCTTTTGCATACATATTAGGTTTTATTTCAACCCAACTTAAAAGTTCTGAAACTCTTTTATAAATTTCTGCCTCATTCATCCCTGCCACACGCAAAGGAAGAGCAACATTATCATAAGCAGACAAGTGTTCTAAAAGCCTAAAATCTTGAAACACCACCCCGATTCTACGTCTCATTGTCGCCAAAGTATCACGAGAAGCAGTTGCAATATTTTTATTAAAAACAAAAACTCTGCCTTTTGTAGGTTTTTGATTAAGATACATCAAACTTAAAAGCGATGTTTTACCTGCCCCAGATTTTCCTGTTAAAAAATGAAAAGATCCTTTTTTCAAAGACATTTTAACATCAGAAAACACCTCAGCCCCCAAGCCATAGCGAATTCCCACATTTTGCATATTAATTATCAGATCTTTATTTTCCATAACCACAGCTTAATCTGTTTTTTTTAAGCGGTCTATAATTTTTAACGTTTTACACAAGCAAATAAAGGAACATAAACCTCCTTTAAGAAACATCTTTGTGGCTAGCGACCAATGATCGCCAACCACATTACCTAACTTTTATAATAGTTAAACAATTAAAAACCCTAATAGTTACTCAAAACCCTCGCACACAACGCACACGTCTATTATTATAGTGTTTATTGGGATCGTAAGTAAGAACAGATCCACCAGAAGAAGAACCTGGCTGAAATCCATAAACACCTGTCTTAGATTGTTCGGTAGACGCCCAAAAATAATGGATATTATTATTACTAGAGGGCACAAGTGTTGTACCATTTGCTCCACTTAAACGGTTATTTAAAGCTGTATAATCAGATGTATCTGTCACTATTAACTGCCATTCATCTATTGTTGGTAAGCGCCAACCACTTCCTAAACTTGAACATGGACTACTGCTTGTCTCTTCTGTACAATCATTATTGCCATAACACTCTCCACATGGATAAAAAATTGATGTTGTAGAGACAGCACAAGAAGTACCTGCATCTTCTGCGTCATAACCCATTGCCCAACTCCAATTACCTATAACAGTGTCTTCAATTAAATTTATACATAAATTAGGAATATTGGTTATGACACCTGTTATAATATCATTTTGATAACAATAATCACCAACAATACCCGAACCAATTTTATCACAATACATTTTTGAAGAATCAAAAGGACATTTTATTGATGACACCCCCAATGTACAGCTAGTTTCTGTATAACCCAATTCTTCACAACTGCTTGCAACTTCACAACTATCTGCAGCAAATGTAATTCCTACATTTAAGAGAAAAGTTAAACCTATTGTGCCTCCTGTTATTAATTTTATTCTATTCATTTCTATCTCCTCCTTTTTTGTTTTTAAATTGCGGAACGTCGAGACGCCGTTCCCTACAGGTTTAATTCTCAACTGTCATTGCGAGCGAAGCGCGGCAATCCAATCGAAAAAACAATCCTTTTTGCGGGACGCATACAATGCGTCCCCGACAACCCTCATTTTTGCAAAAAAGTGCAAAAAATGCATTTTTTTGTGAATATGGGCAGAAAATAAATACTTTGGGAGGATTATTGACTGCCCATAAGCCCATATATTCTGGTATTTTGACACCTGTCTTAAAAACAAAGTGTCTATTTTAAACCACCGTTTAAAATAGACACTTTTAGTGTTACAGTTTTGTGAAATTATGTTATTGATTTTACTTATTTCTTGATTTTTTTAAAGTTTGTGATAGTGTCTATTCTAGACGGTCGTTTAAAATAGACACTACAAAAACAACCCCTAGCCCTTGCAGGCTGGGGGTTTGAAGTATGTTCAAAAAACGTCTTTTTTAACTAGACCATTTCAAAAATGCTCTAAATAGACATTTGAATTATTTGTTGATAAGCTTTTATTGCGGAATCTCTTACTGCAACAACAGAATTAAGAGCTGTTTCCGCATTTGATACTGCTAACACAACATCTTGAATATCTGCTTTACCAGCGATTCCCGCTAATGTCATTTGCTCACCTTGACTAACCGCACCAACAGCAGAATTTATACCATCTTTAACAAGATTTGCAAAATTAACTTCTTCTGCAGCAGGAGTTGCTTCAACAGCAGGTGTCATTTTAGAAGACACTCTTGATAAAGCATCTTGATACGCCATTAATGCAGATGAAATATTATTATTTTGTATCATTTTTTAATTCCCCTATTGTAAAATATCTAAAAGTCCAGATTTCATATCTTTTGCAGTCTGAACAACATTTAAATTTGCTTCATAAGTACGTTGAGCCTCTTTCATATCCATCATTTCAATTAATGGATTAACATTTGGCTTTTTAATATACCCAGCTTCATCAGCACCAGGATGATTTGGCGCATATTCTATAATAAAATCAGACTTATCTTTAATAACTTCAGAAACCTTAACCAAATTAGCTCCTGTTGCTTTATCAACATAATTCTGAAAAGTAACCATCTGACGTTGATAAGGATCCCCACCCTTAACAGTCGAAACAGAGTCTACATTTGCCATATTTTCAGAAATAACTTTCAAACGTTGTGTCTGAGCCTTCATACCTGAAAATGCAATATCTGTTGTTTTTGATAAACTTCCTGCCATTTATTAAGACCCCGTAACCTTACTTGCGACTTCAATCATAGATTTATGCTTATTAATAAGCTTTAACATCTCATTGTATTCGCCTTTTGTACTAGAAACTTGATTAATTTGAGACTCGATATCAACACCATTACCATCAATAGTAAGGCCAGAAACAGGCTGTGGAGTATATACCTTAAAACCAGAACTTGCGCCAACTTGTGGCATCGCAAAATGTTTATTATTTGTGGTTCTTAAAGCCATTTGAGACTTAAGTTCATCATCAAAACTTGGCTTTTGTATATCTTTAGCTAAATAATCGGGAGTATTTGCATTAGCAATATTTTCCGCCAAAACCTCTTGTCTTGCAGATAAATAACGCATATTTTTTGTTGCTGCGGCAAAAACATCTAAGTTTTTGATGTCCATTTTTATATACTCCCCAATATATAAATCTTTTTTGCAATTTATGTGCCAAATATATCCCCATATAGTTTGACCATTGCATCTTTTGTCTTGATTCTAGTATAGAGACAATTGGAGAGGAAAACAAATTATATTATATAATATCCACAGAAAAATATGATATCAAAGAAAAATCAGTAGTTAACAACAATACAATCAAATGTCGCTAAACGATAATTGTCTTTATCTAAAACAACATCTCTTAAATATGCCCTTAAATTTGCCTCTCCACAATAACGAGAAGCCAATTTTGCAACTTCATCAACTCTAACATTTTTATAACTATATGTAATAAACTCTTCTGTTTTATTTTTAATAAAAACATTTTCTTTAATAAAGCTTTCATCCAATTCTAAAGGAGCATTAAAATTATCAACTTTTTTTTGTTGATTAAGCCCACAAGAAGCAATTAATAAGCAAACAAATAAATAAACAAATTTCATCTTTTTTCCTTATTTTGCAAAAATTCAACCACATTAAAAATAGTAGAAACAGATTTAGTACCCAACAACTTTTTTACCCTTTTACGACGATCTTTCATTCTTTTAATAAACTCAAGCACTAAATTTATCTCCTCTTAATATCAATTTATAATTAACATATCACAAAAAAGTTAACTATTTATTAATTTACGCCCAAAGCAGAATCTATATCTTTACCTGCTTGCAAAAGAATCTCTACCACTTTTTTATTTTTATAATTTTTATTTTTAGAATTATCAAGCTCACTCAAAGCCTTACTTAATTTTTCATTAAATCGTTGATTTTCACGCAATTTATCAAGATCTTTAACATAATCTTCATCTGCTATTTTATTATTAACAACAGCTTTTAATATAGCCAAATAAGATGCATCTTTTTGCGAAGATGACTGAGCATTTGCATTAAATGGAAGTGCAAAACAAAAAAACAAAATACTTAAAAAAAACCTCATAAAAACCTCCTTAAAAATTATTAACTAAAAACGAACGTTCAAAATTTCATCAATTTCTTGACCTGCGCTCAAAAGAACATTTAATACTTGTTCATTTGCGGTATCTTTATCATTAGAATTATCCAATTTTTTCCTCAATTTCAACATTTTATCATTAAAACGCTGACTTCCACGCAAACTTTCAACATTTTTAATATGCTCATCATCATCTATTTTATAATCAGAAACAACTTTCATAATAACCAAATAAGAAGCATCCTTTTGTGAGCTAAGTTGAGCATTTGCTTGTTGTGAAATTGTCAAAACAAAAAACAAAATACTTAAAAAAAATTTCATAAACACCTCCATAAAATTAATTTGTATTATAATAAGATATACTATATTATAAAAATATAAAGATTAAATTTAAAGGCTGTGAATTATGAAAAAACTATGGTTATTATTAGACAACAGAATGGGAAGTGTTGGTCAAGCAAAAGGTGTTGCACTTAAACTAGAGAAAGATTTTGAAATTATAGAAAAACAAATAAACTATAATCGTTTTGCCAAATTACCAAATATTCTTAAATTTAAAAGCTTAATTGGTATCAAAAAAGAAAGCAAAACAACAATTTCTCAAAACTTTCCAGATTTAATAATTTCAGCCTCAAGAAGAACAGCCCCTGTGGCTCAGTGGATAAAAAAACAATCACCAACAACAAAAATAATTCAACTAATGCATCCTGGTAATTATGGATTGAAAGACTTTGATTTAGTCTTTGTACCTCATCATGACAAAGGACACAGAAAAGAAACCTCAAATATAACATATATTTTTGGAGCTCCTCACCGCCTATCTCAACAAAAATTAAAAGAAGCAAAACAACAATGGCAAAAAACATTTGCACATTTGCCACAACCATTAACAGCTGTTTTAGTTGGTGGTGGAGCAAGCTTAAATGAAGAAAATGCAACAAAATTAGGAAAAGAACTTAAAACACTCAAAAATAAATTTGGCGGTTCAATATTAATCACAACTTCTAAAAGAACAGGAGAAAAACCAACCCAATTAATATTAAATGAAATAAAAGACATTCCATCTCATCAATACATTTGGGGACAAACTCAAGACCAAGAAAACCCTTTCATGGGCTACCTTGCCTGCGCAGATAATGTTGTTGTAACAGGAGACTCAGTTTCTATGCCATCAGAGGCCTGTGGCACAAGCAAACCTGTCTTTATATTTTTAAGCAATTACGGATTAAAAACCAAACAAATAGACTTTGTAAAATCTTTATGCAATAAAAAATATGCCTGCTTATTAAATGATGAAAACGCTCACAACTTCAAACCTCAAACAATTTTAGATACAGCAAAATTTATCGCAGATAAAACTTTAACACTATTCTAAACCAACAAACTAACATTATGTTTCATATATTAAAATATTTATGCACTATAAGTGGTGGATATAAAACTATTTTAAGGTATAAAAGAAGCATGAAAAATGAAATCAGAAAAAAAATTGGCTTAAAGGTAAAGGCATTGAGAGAAAAAAGCAAACTTTCTCAAGAATCTTTAGCTGAACAATGCAATATTTCATGGAGAACCGTTTCCAACATAGAAAGAGGCACCTGCCTTGCCCAAATAGATACTCTGGTAGACATCTGTAGTGTCTTTAATGTTGGCTTAGATTATCTTTTAGATATTTCTCTAAAAGACTATAAAACACAATCTCATAAAGAACTAGAAGCTTTAATATTTGAAAAAATATCTTCAATGAAACTAGAAACCCTAAAATATACATCTGCTCAAATAGATCTAATTTTAAGACATTGGAACTAAATTTTATTTTTTTTGATAATTTCAAAAACATCTTTTTCAAAAGCTTTACAAGCTATATCTGTATATATCTTAGCCAACTCAAACCCATCGTCCTTTAAAACATATTGAATATATGTAAATAAAACATATATCAAACTAACCTTATCCCTGAAATCTCTTTCATTTTTATATGCAATGTTTTTCATCTTTTAAGTTTTCCCTTGTCAAAATAAAACTACTGTTATATATATTTCATATAAACAAAAAAACAAGAACCCTATTTCATATAACAGGATTATAAAAATGGACTTAAAAAGAAATATTAATATTATAAGCAAACTTTTAATATTTCAAGAAATAGCTGAAAACGGCCAAATAAAAAACACTGCATTTACAAATGGATATAAACAATCAAACTTATCAAAAGCCATAAAAGAACTAGAAGAAGAACTAGGCACAATATTATTTAACAGAAAACAAAATGGAGTTTCATTAACAAAAGACGGGCAAAAGGCCTTTGAAATAGCTTGTGAAGTAAGCAATACAATAAAAAAAATAAATACATTTAAAAATTCTTCAGATAACACTCAAGGCGATGTTAGACTTTGGGCAGGAGACGGAATTGTATCTGGATATATTATCAATTATTTATCTGATTTTTTTGAAGAATACCCTCAAATATCTTTAGACATAACATGTTCTATTACGCCACCTCAATTAATTCATGAAACAGATATTGCTGTAGTATATGAAAAACCAACACAAAAAGATGTTGAAATCATATTAGAAAAAGAAATGATATTTAGCCTGTTTGCTTCAAAAAAATACTTAGCTCAATATGGATACCCTAAAAATATAGAAGATTTATTAGAAAACCATAGGATATGCAACAAAGTTATCTTCTCTTCCGTTTGGAAAGATTGGAAAAAACTTTTAGAAAAGGCAAAAAACGTATGTATACAAACAAGAGCTTCTTCAACATTAATAGATGCAACTAAAGCAGGATTAGGAGTCTCTTTACATCCAATAACAATCAACAATAAAGAAAAAGATTTTATACATTTATCTAAATTAGATATTAAATACACTCATCCTTTTTGGATAATAACTCACAAAAATATAAAGGACACTCCAAAAATAAAAGCATTATTAAATGTTATAAAAAAAATATAAGTCTTAATTATATTTTAAGCATATTCTATATTTGTCTATTTTTGTTAAATACAGAATATGAAAGAAAGCATAACAATTACTATAGCAAATAATAAAAAAGACATAAATGCTTCAAACAAACTAAGAAAACAAATTTTTGTTACACAACAAAAAATACCTGAAGAATCTGAGTTTGATGGCAATGATTTTGGTGCGACAATAATTATTGCAAAATTTGAAAATCAAGTTATTGGCTCTATGAGAATTAGATATTTTGGTGAATTTGTTAAATTTGAAAGAATGGTTGTTGCTCCTAATTTTCAATCAAAAAACATTCCCAAACAAATTTTAGAATATGCATCAACATTCTGCGCAAAAAAAGGATTTAAAAAAATAATGTCTGCATGTTCCCCTCGTTTAATACCATATTGGAAAAGACAAGGATTTAAAGTAACAGCAACTCAACAATCTTTTTTGCTTAACGACAAAGAACTAGTTCCTGTTGAAAAAGAAATTTCTTGTCCAAACCCAATTAATATAAACACACCACATCAAGTTCTGTGTCTTAAAGAAATTGATTTAATAAAAGAAAACAATTTAACAAACAAACTCCATGTTATAACAACATTTATAAACAAAAAAACAAACTGTTCTTGACCATAAAACTTTTAGGTATATATTTTTAGCCATAAGCTAATGAGATTTTTAAAAATGACAATTAAGACAGAGACTACATTAATCAGAAATATTTTATATTTATTGCAAACCATAGAAAATGGCAAGATGTCTATAACTGCGGAACAAAATGGCATAAAAATTTCAAATTTAAGCAAATTAATAAAAGAATTAGAAGAGCATTTTAACACCAAATTATTAATCAGAAAATCAAACGGCGTTATACCAACAGAAGATGGGCAAGTGTTATTATCTTTAGCTCAAGAATTAGAAACATCGTTAGAAAAATTACAACAATTAAAAGACAAACAAATCTCAGAAATTAAAATATTTATAAAAAAAGATATTGATATAGATTTATCACATATAAAAATAAACACTAAAATAATAAAAACAAATGAAGAAGCCAATTGCGATATTGCAATTAGCGACAACTCTTTTACTTATAAAAATGATTTCAAAAAATCTCCAATAACCATAAAAAACAACATAATTTCAACAAAATTGTTTTTATATTACAAAGACATTCCAACTTGTGAAAACATCTGCAAACAAATAAAAAAATTATTGTAAATTATAAAGCACTATACTTGTTGCAACGGACACATTCAAACTTTCCACTTTATCAGAAGTCTCTAACCTTATCATTTCATCACAATTTTCTTCAACCAAACGACGCATTCCCTTACCTTCAGAACCCATCACAATCGCAATTTTACCTGTTGGCTTAAAATCTTTTAAGGTAGTTTTTGCATAACCGTCCATACCAATAACCCAAAAGCTATTTTTTTGCAAAGCCTCTATTGCTCTAGATAAGTTTGTAACTCTAGCAATTTTTATATATTCATAAGTGCCAGCACTAGCTTTTATAATTGTACCATTTTCTTGCGGAGTGTTTTTATCCTGAACAATCAAAGCATCAACACCAAAAGCAACACAAGATCTAATAATAGCCCCCACATTTTGTGGATCAGTAACTTGATCTAAAATCAAAACTCTTGCATTTGGTTTATTTTCACAAATATCAATAACATCTTCAAGACTAAAGACATTCAAAGCTTCTGCAAAAAGTAAAAAACCTTGATGAACAGCATCTTTTCCAACATGTTTTTCAATTTCTTTTCTATCAACCACCTGAACTTTATTTTTTTCAACAAAAGAAAGTTCAGCTAAATTATCTTTTGTAACAAGAATCTTAGAAACTTTTCTATCCTTGTTCTTTAAAGCAGAAATTACAGCATGACGACCAAAAATTAAAACTTGAGCACTCATGGAATTTGCACCGTATGAAGCATATTTGTAAGCCCAACCTGATTAAGCGGGAAACCAAAAGTAATAATAATATGATCACCACTTTTAGCATATCCGTTATCAACAATAGTTTTAATTGCAACACTTTGTGCTTTTTCTAAACTTTTATAAAGATGACGATTAATATAACTATTAACTCCCCAAACAAGACTCATTTTTCTAGCAACCTCATCATTAGGAGTAATTGCAATAACAGGCAAACAAGGTCTTTCTCTAGCTGCCAATAAGGTAGTTGAACCAGATGATGTAAAAGTAACAATCGCTTTAACATTTGTTAAAACTTCAGAAATTTTAGTTGCAGCATAAGTTATAGAATCTGATTGAGAAATATTTTTAGGTTTTGTCTTTGAACTATCCCAAGAATCTCTACAATGACTATCACTTTCAACAGATTTTATAATTTTTTTCATCATAGAAACAGCCTGAACAGGATATTTTCCTGCGGCAGTCTCTGCCGACAACATAACCGTATCCACACCACTATAAACAGCCGTCGCAATATCAGAAACTTCTGCTCTTGTAGGTGTAGGAGCTTCTATCATCGATTCTAGCATTTGTGTAGCCACAATTACAGGTCTTCCTTGTTTGCGACATTCCGCAACGATTCTTTTTTGCAAAACAGGAACACTATAAACAGGACATTCAACACCCAAATCACCACGAGCAACCATAATACCATCAGATAAAGCCACAATTTCAGAAAGTTCTTCCAAAGCACTAGGTTTTTCTAATTTAGAAATTATCCAAGCTTTTCCATTAATTAATTTTCTAGCATATCTAACATCATCAGAATGTTGCACAAAAGAAAGTCCAACATAATCAACGCCACATTTCAAAGCAAATTCCAAATCTGCTTCATCTTTTGGAGTAATTGCATTAATATCTAGTTTTGTATTTGGCAGATTAACACCTTTTTTAGAGGTTAATTTACCACCAACCTTAACAACTGTTTTTGCATAATCTTTATTATTGGTTTCAACAACTCTCAAAGACAAATTACCATCATTAAGCAAAAGATCATCACCAACTTTAAGAGCCTTAAAAATTTCTTTATGAGGAAGCTGTGCACGCTGTGCATTACCAATTTCAGACTTCATGTCTAAAACGAATTCTCTACCTTCAACCAATATAGTATTATCAGCCATATCGCCAACCCTAAGTTTTGGTCCTTGAAGATCTGCAAGGATTCCTATTTTTATATTTCTTTCTTTTTCAATTTTTCTAATTAAATTAATTCTTTGTTTATGAGTTTTATAATCCCCATGAGAAAAATTAACTCTAAAAGCATCAGCTCCTGCATTTAATAGTTTTTCAATCATTTCTTTTGTTTCTGTTGCAGGCCCTAGAGTTGCAAGGATATTTGTTTTTGTTTCTATCGGCATAAAAATTTCTCCACCATTATATTTTTCTTGATTTTAATTCTAAATAAGTTAATTATAAGTTTAAATCAACAATTATAATTTTAATCAACAAAAAAAAGGATAATATTATGACAGAAACAGGTGGCGTTGCCGTAGAAAGACTAAAATCAATCATCGAAAGAATTGAAAGACTAGAAGAAGAAAAGAAAGGCATTGCCGATGATATCAAAGATATCTTTGCAGAAGCAAAATCAGCTGGTTTTGATATAAAAGCCTTAAGAACAATCTTAAAAATCAGAAAAATGGACCCATCAGACAGAGAAGAACAAGACCATTGGATAGAAACCTACAAAAAAGCCCTTGATTTATAATCAAAAAAAGACGGTTAAAATAACCGTCTTTTTTTTACAACCAATTAATAATCACCCCAATATACTTTGCACTATTGTATGGCGGGATTAATGATTATTTTTCCTTTTTTCAGGGTACAGTTCAAAATCCATCCCCTACACAATTATTGTCATCGCGCCACAAAATTTATTTTGGGGCTTAGCGATCTTCTATTTTTAAAATCGTAAGTATCCATATAAGCGGGACGCCGAGGGCGTCGTCCCCTACAACTTAATCCCCAACTGTCATTGCGAGCGAATGCGTGGCAATCCAATCGAAAAAACATTCCTTTTTGTGGACACCCACAAGGGGAGTCCCTACAAGTTTTTTGTTATGGATGGGACGCCGAGGGCATCGTCCCCTACAACTTAATCCTCAACTGTCATTGCGGGCGAAGCGCGGCAATCCAATCGAAAAAACATTCCTTTTTGTGGACACCCACAAGGGGAGTCCCTACAAGTTTTTTGTTATGGGCGGGACGCCGAGGGCGTCGTCCCCTACAATTTAATCCTCAACTGTCATTGCGGGCTTGATCCGCAATCCAGTCAAATTATTGTTCCATCTTGCGGGACGCCGAGGGCGTCGTCCCCTACAACTACCCCGTCGCCTTTGGCGCCACCCCTTCACTTGTGAAGGGGAATTTTAAACCCACAATTACCCCCAACTGTCATTGCGAGGAACGAAGCAATCCAATCGAAACAACAATCCTTTTTTCAGGGACGATGTGGGCATCATCCCCTACAACCTGTCATTCTTCATTATTTATTTACGTTTATTTTTCCAGGCGGTTGCTTGTTTGCCTATTTTATTCATTATCTCAACCAAAACAACCATTGTTTTGGTTGAAATAAGGTTCATATCCTTGCATAACCTAATCTTTAATTTTAGAATCGCAAAAGCCTCTAAAAACTCTAGCAAATACTTTTCTTTATCTTCTGTTAAATTTGCTTTATAAATATATAAAAACAAAGAAAATGTTTGTTGTTTTATATCTTCTCCTAAACCGTATTTGTGCTCTCGAGAAAACTTGTTGGTAATGCGATATATTTCTAATAATAGTTTATAACAATCATTATAAATTAAAAGCTGTTCTGTTAATGCCATTTATTCTCCTTTTAAAGACTCTGTGGACGTAGTTGTGTGTTTTTTGACCCAGCCTTCGGCTGGGAATAAGTTTGGCTTGTGAAGGCTATTTTATAGAGCTTTAAGCCCAGTTCTACTTCTCCCCCCTCTGGCTTTTAAGGCCAGAGGGAATAATTAAATTATTAAAAGCCAACCCCTACTAGAACTCCCTCACACATCGCAGCCTGAGAGTGTAACTATACTTAACGCCGTAGGAGATATCACCTGAGGTAGTACCCACGCTGCAGGCGCTAGTATTAGAATACTCAGAGGAACTCCAATAGTAATAACGAGACGAAGGAGTTATGGTGTTACCTGAACTTGCGTCGTTTAATCTATAGTTTATAGTACCGGCTGTGCTTGTATCGCCTGCGTTAAGATATATTAATGAATACAACTCGCAATTATCATCTTTACTACCACTTAGACATGTAGGGGCACGCCAGTTACTGCCCATTACTGTTTTACACCAACTTCCGTCTTGTTCTTCTGATACTTTATAGCCGCTGTTGCCACAATCTTCATAATAGCAGTTCTTATTAAAGCCCATTAAATAACCCCAGCTATAATTACCATAGGATGCATAGGTTTGAGATGTAGTAGTAGTTTTAGCATTAGTGCTAAAATAATAAATACTCTCATCTGTGTCTTGGTCAAAGGCGGTTTCACCATTCTTCCATTTGCTATTGGGGCTTCCATAATATGCTTCTTCTAAGCTGATACAATAACTAGTATCACCGATTTGAACGCCTACTAGCTCATCATTCTCATAACAATTGCCATCGATGATACCGTTTAATGGAGCTACATAACCGCAGTACATTTTGCTGGTGTCAAAGGGGCATTTTATAGAGTTGCCTTCACAGCTGGTTTCGGTATAGCCTAAATCTTCACAGCTGGTTGAAATTGTGCAGGTGTCTGTTGCTAAACTTATGCCTGAGTTGAGGAGGAAAGTTAAACCTATTGTGCCTCCTGTTATTAATTTTGTTTTATTCATTTTTATTTCCTCCTTTTTTAGTTATAGGACGATGTGGGCATCGTCCCCTACAATTTAATTATCAACTGTCATTGCGAGCGAAGCGCGGCAAAATACGCTTAGTGTTGCGAGGCTTTAGCCGAAGCAATGCTTAGTCTTTTCGTACAAGTAGAATTGCTTTGCAATTCATAGCGGTACAATCCAGTCGAAACAACATTCATTTTTCAGGTACGGTCAAGACCGTACCCTACAACCCGTCATTCCTCAAAACATCGCAAGATGTTTTGATTAGGAATCTTCAATTTACGGGACGCCGAGGGCGTCGTCCCCTACAGGTTTAATTTCCAACTGTCATTGCGGACTTGATCCGCAATACAGCCAAACAATTATTCCAACCTATCTTCCCTCCTGAGCTAAGGGAAGTGCCCGTT
The DNA here is from genome assembly GCA_044432975.1 of Alphaproteobacteria bacterium. Lineage (GTDB taxonomy): Bacteria > Pseudomonadota > Alphaproteobacteria > RF32 > CAG-239 > JAWXUC01. The sequence continues at coordinate 90,142 of JAWXUC010000001.1, forward strand.
AGGGCGATGGGGGGGGTATAATAATTATTTTTCCTTTTTTTATAGCGGACGACCAATGGTCGCCCCTACAATTTAATTTCCAACTGTCATTGCGAGCGAAGCGCGGCAAAATACGCTTAGTGTTGCGAGGCTTTAGCCGAAGCAATGCTTAGTCTTTTCGTACAAGTAGAATTGCTTTGCAATTCGTAGCGGTACAATCCAGTCAAAAAAACATTCCTTTTTTCAGGTACGGTCAAGACCGTACCCTACAGGGTGCTGTGCTTTATTGTAGGGGAGACCACTGGTCTCCCTTTTATAAAACAATCCTTTTTGCGGGACGCATACAATGCGTCCCCTACAACCCTCATTTTTGCAAAAAAGTGCAAAAATTGCGTTTTTTTGTGAATATGGGCAGAAAATAAATACTTTGGGAGGATTATTGACTGCCCATAAGCCCATATATTCTGGTATTTTGACACCTGTCTTAAAAACAAAGTGTCTATTTTAAACCACCGTTTAAAATAGACACTTTTAGTGTTACAGTTTTGTGAAATTATGTTATTGATTTTACTTATTTCTTGATTTTTTTAAAGTTTGTGATAGTGTCTATTCTAGACGGTCGTTTAAAATAGACACTACAAAAACAACCCCTAGCCCTTACGGGCTGGGGGTTTGAAGTATGTTCAAAAAGTGTGTTTTTTATGTTTTGGACAGCAAATCAGTTGCCATATAAATTATACTGGATTACGGATCAAGCCCACAATGACATAAAATATATTTTTTTAAGATATCTGAAAATTCTATATTAGTTATCCATACCATAAAAAAACTCATAGAATGAGATAAATAATAAGAATTGAAGAATTTTGCGAAGAAGTGTACATATTAGTACATGACTGAGCAAAATATCTGATAATTCTGTATTAGTTATCCATTATATGAGTTTTTTAAGCGATTCTATTATTGCGAGCAATAAACCTTGAAGCAACCTCTGCTCTAACAAGCTCATTTTGATTAACTTCTAAGTTGTTAACAATTTCCAACTCATGTTTATCAAGATGACGATTTATTCCTATCATATCATAAAATGATTTACTTTGATGATACATCTCTGTTGCTTCTTCTGAATTACCTGTAGCATAATAATATTGAGAAAGCATGTTTTGAGAGTTTGCAACAGAAGATTTGTGCTCTTCATTTTCTCTTAAAGCTAACACATTTTTATAAGCCCACATTGCTTTTTTATTGCTATTTTTCTTCTTATAAAGATTGCCTATCTTACTCCAAGAATTAATATTTTCTGGATGTATTTCTAAAGACAACTCAAAAGCTCCAAGCGCTAATTCATCATCTGAAAGTTGCGCCAAAGTACCAAACAAATTTGCTAAATTTGAAGTATCAATTAAAAGCTCTTCTTTTGATTTTTGATTATTTGTTTTAGAAGCCAAATCGATTTTAATATCCATCAACTGTTCTATCAACAACAAAGACTGAGAAACATCAGAATTCATCAAACCAACAACAGCTTCTTCTTCATTAACTCCAAATTTTTTAAAAGAACCTTTTGCACACAAAACAGAAAAAGAGTTAAGAGCATCAATCATTTGCAGCACATCATATTCACAGTATCTATTTTTTGATTTATGCATTAATGTTTGAGCAACTTTAAATTCATCAACACCTTGAGAAAGCATCTCTATTGCTAAAGATACATATCCACTCAAAGGCTTAACCTCATCTTGATAAGATATATTAGGCATAACCTGAATAGATTCATCAATTTTTATTTTTGAAGTCTTATCCCAATCCAAATCAATATTTTCTTTTTTTCTTTTTCTATCAAACTCATCCAACTCTCTACTTAAAGAATGAATTTCATTAGTATCTCTATCTAAACTTTTTTGAGTTAAAGCCTGCATTTCAAACTCTTTTTCCAACTCTTTTTCAAGTTCAGCATCTGGTGTTGGCACTTCTAAATTTAATAGCAAGTCTTCATGACTAAGTTCTTTTGAACTATCTTCATCAACATTTTCATCTTCATCGCTATAAGACAAAGAAGAATTTGACGACGATGATGAAGAGGAAGATACTTTTCTAGAACTTCTTTCTTTATAGACACCATTTTTATAAATTGATTTAGTTAATGATTGAATATGAAGAATAATAATACTTATCGCCAAAATACAAACTACAGCAACAACAAAAAATAAGACAAAAACTCTTAAAGTATCATATTTCTCAAATTCATCCAAAATAGATGTTATCAAAACATTAATTTCATTTAAATAAGAACCATACTCTAAAATAATTTTACTAGACAATTGTTCATTCATATAAAAATCACCATTTACAAACTATTTTACTCTGCTATGATATAGCAAATAAAAAAAAACACAAGAGAAATCGTCAAATGAGCTATTTAAAATTAAAAAAACGTCAAAAAAAACTAAACTCAATATTTAAAATATCTGCAATATTAATGACTTTAGCAACTTTCTGCATTTTATACCAAACACAAACAACCATAAACATAAACAATTTTAGATTTCAGTTATACATTATTAGCATTATTTTATTAATTTTTTCTTTATACATAAAAAATTTTATATACATTTTAATTAGCTTAATTCTTACCGTTAGTAATTATGCCTTTGTCAATGCTTATGCAAACATCTTAAAAAACAAAACTGTAGAAAGCAATAATGAAATAAAAATAAATTATCAAAAAAACCTAGAATCTGACTTTGAAATTATTCAAAAAGAAAAGCAAACACTCATTATTGTCAACATGAACAAAAAGGGTAAAGAAAAAGAATCGCTAAAAACAATAGAAACTTTTATAAATTCAAACAACACTTCTGTTATTCTTGTTGGTGATTTGGGTTTACCACTTTGGCATCCTGATATTAAAAATTTTATGCAAAAAACTGGCTTAAAAGCAAAAAACAAAATTATTTTTGACAATCTAAATCCTTTTTATATTCCAACAATAAACGTCTTAGCATTTGAAAACATCGGAATCAAAGATATAATCAAAAAAAATGATGGTTATGAGTTTATTTTGCTTGCAAAGTAATATAAAATAAATAATATATTGTCTCAGAAGGGTTGGGTTAAAAATTCGCCAACCTGGTCAGAGTGGGAACGCAGCAGCCATAACGAAACCTTTTAAGGTCAGCCCTTCACCCTATTTATATGGAAAATAAATGTCTGAAAACAACAATGAGTATGTAGTATTAGCGAGAAAATATCGCCCCCAAACATTTGATGATTTATTGGGACAAGATGCTCTTGTTCAAACACTTTCAAACGCAATCACCTCAAACAGACTTCATCACGCATATATTTTAACGGGCATCAGAGGTGTGGGCAAAACCACAACTGCCAGAATTGTTGCTAAAGCATTAAATTGCACAGGTGTTGATGGTAAAAGTGGACCAACAATAAAACCATGTGGAGTTTGCGAAAACTGTATGGCTATTACCGCCGATCGCCACATGGATGTTTTAGAATTCGATGCCGCCTCAAAAACTGGTGTTGATGATATGAGAGAAATCTTAGACGGTGTTAAATATAAACCTACATTAGGTAGATACAAAATATATATCATCGATGAGGTTCACATGCTCTCAAAATCAGCATTTAATGCCTTATTAAAAACATTAGAAGAGCCACCTGCTCACGTAAAGTTTATTTTTGCCACAACCGAAGTTAGAAAAATTCCACCTACAGTATTATCAAGATGTCAAAGATTTGATTTGCAACGTTTAACTATTTCTGACTTATTGTTCTTATTTAACAAAATCTTAGGCAAAGAAGGCTTAAAAGCCGAAGAAGAAGCCTTAAAATTAATCGCAAAAATGGCTGATGGCTCAGCTCGTGATAGCTTATCAATGCTAGACCAAGCAATAGCCTTATCTCATGGTGATATAAAAACAAATATTGTTCAAGAAATGATTGGCCTAGGAGATAGAACAATCAGCTTTGACTTATTTGAAAGCTTAATAAATGGCGATATGAATAAGGTTTTAGAAATATTAAACAATCAGTTGAAAAATGGTGGCAATCCTATTGTTACACTGCAAGATTTGGTTGCAACAACCCATTTAATCACAAAAGTAAAAGTAGCCCCTATTTTTGGCAAAGATATTTCACTGTCTCAAGCAGAAAAAAACTTTATTACAAAGGTTGAGAAAAAAACAACCGTCGCCATTTTATCAAAAATATGGCAGATGCTCCTGAAAGGAATTGCAGAGCTTTCTTATGCTCCCAATCAAGCAGATGCCCTTGAAATGATATTAATCAGAATAGCCTATTCAGCCAATCTTCCAACACCTCAACAGTTGATGGAAGAAATAAAAAAAAAACCAGTAATTGAAATTGGTACTCAATCAAACGAAATACCTACTTTTTCAACAACATCGGCTGAAAAAAAAACTATTGATTCTACCGAAAGCTTAATAAAAGCCCTTGATGATGCAAAAAAAATGCGCATTTCTTATGCTGTTAAAAATGATTTAGAAATCAAAAAAATAGAAAACTGCAAAATAGAAATGAACATAACTTTCAAAATAGACAATCCATTTATTTTTGAACTTCGTTCATTCTTAGAAAAAACAACTGGCAAAGATTGGGAAATCAACACAACCAGAGCAGAATATGTAACCTCTATTGCTAGCATCAAAAATCAAGAAAAACAAAAAGAAATAGATGACATAAAAAAAGACCCACTAATAAAAGCAATCTTACAAGAATTTGCTGGTGCTTCAATAGAAAGCATTACCAGAAAAGCCATAGAACAAATCTCTAACAACATCTTAGAACCTGAATTTATTGAAGATGTTGAATAAAAGAATATAAAAAAAACAAACACCATCGCAAATCACAATCCAAAAACAAAAAAACTACTATTTAAAAATACCAAACACGGATTCCGTATTTGGTATTTTTTTAATCAAACAGTAAACAAAGTAAATCTATAGCTAGCTAATTAACTATAACTACATTATTTATAAAATATTCTAAACCAATTTCAACCCAAATTCAGGACAAATAGATTGTAATGGACAATTTTCACATTCAGGCTTTTTAGCTTTACAAACATAACGACCATGCAAAACCAACCAATGAGAAATTTTGCTATGATATTCATTAGGAATTACTTTTAATAAATCTTTTTCAACTTGCAATGGCTTATCAGAATTTGACAACCCCAAACGCTTTGATAAACGCAAAACATGAGTATCAACTGCCACAACAGCATCACCATATAAATCATTAAGCAGCACATTTGCAGTTTTGCGCCCTACTCCTGCAAGAGTTTCTAAATCTTCCCTTCTGCGAGGTAATTCACCATTAAAACGCTTAATCACATCTTCACTCATTGCCATAATACTTTTAGCTTTATTATTAAACAAACCAATTGTCTTAATATATGACTTTAAGTTTTCAATGCCTAAATCAATCATATCTTGAGGAGTTGACGCCACTTCAAACAATGCTGGCGTTGCTTTATTAACACCCTTGTCTGTTGCCTGAGCCGATAAAATTATTGCTACCAAAAAAGTATATGGATTAATATAATTAAGCTCACATTTAGGATTAGGATTTGTCTCCATAAAAATCTCACACATTTTTTCAACATCAATCATTTTCATCTCCTATAAAATATTCATCATCTTGCCACTTTGACGGATTTTCGTCAATATATTTATAAATCTGCAAATAAGATTTTTCATCACGAATAACATACTCATAAAAAGAACGTTGCCAAATTTTATTTGTATGCATATCATTAGCTTTACAAAATTTCAACCACTCAACCGACACTAATGATTTATAAGCTCCAACTATCTGTTGTAGGGACGCCCCTTGTGGGTGTCCTAATGATATATCCATATTTTCTAAAAACTTATCAATTTTAATGATTAAATGAATATGATTAGGCATAATAATATATTTTGTAACTTTTACACCATATCTATCTTCAATTTCGTTGATTTTTTGTTGTGCTATTGTCCCTAATTTTGATAATTTCATTTGAGGACACCCACAAGGGGCGTCCCTACACACGTTAATAAATTTGCCGAAAATGCATTTGTGTTTATCTGCACAGATTGTTATGAAATATGCACCGTCTTTGCTATAATCAAAATGTTGCAATCTTATAACTTTTCGACTTTTCAACACTTTAAATTCTCCCATAACTTATCCAAACCTCCACTTTATAAAAACTCAAGATTTGGGATTTATAATAAGAAATAAAGAAAAATGTGAGGGAGTGTACATATTGGTACATGACCGAACATTTTATCTGCAATTTCTGTATTAGAAACCCAAATATTGAGGTTTTAATGCGCGTCTTTCCAATTATCTGCTATGCCATATTCTGCGCTCATTTTGACATCATATGGATTAACTTCTTCCATTGCTTGCTTAATAATCTTCGCTACTTCATCAGCCTCTTCTATCGGAGCCTCAAACACCAATTCATCGTGAACTTGGACTAACATTTTTGTTTTATAATTTTGCAAAACATCGGCAACTTTAATCATTGCTTTTTTAATCATATCTGCCGCAGCACCTTGAATTGGCGCATTAATAGCTACGCGTTCAGCTGAATTTGCCACACGCTTATTTTGATCATTAATACCAAAAATATTAATTTTTCTGCCCATTGGCGTTGTTACAAATCCGCTTCTTTTTGCCTCACTCACAGTCTTTTGCATATACTCTTTAATCTCTGGCATTGCCTTAAAATATGCATCAATATAAGCTTTTGCTTCATGGCGTTCTATGCCTAATTGATTAGCCAAACCAAACTCGCTCATTCCATAAACAATACCAAAGTTAATTGCTTTTGCATTGCTTCTGGTTCTTTTATCTACCTCATCATAAGGCACACCAAAAACTTGACTTGCTGTTTGAGTATGAATATCAACTCCATGCTCAAACGCATATTTTAATGCCTTAACATCTGCCACTGCTGCCAAAATGCGTAACTCAACCTGAGAATAATCAACCGCAATAATTTTGTGATTTTCATCTTTTGCCACAAAACAAGCCCTAATCTTTGCCCCATCTTCGCTTCTAATTGGAATATTTTGCAAATTAGGATTTGAAGAAGCCAAACGCCCCGTATTAGTCGCTACTTGATTAAAAGAAGTATGAATTCTATTGTTTTTATCCAACTCATTAACCAAAGAATCAGTATATGTAGATTTCAACTTCGCAAACCCTCGCCAAGCCAACACTTTTGCTGGCAAATCGTGATTTTTTGCTAACTCTTCTAAAACATCGGCACTAGTAGATTTTATTTCAACACCCAAAACTTTTGCTAAAACTTCACCCACTTGCTTTGGAGAAGCGATATTAAATTCTACCCCTGCAAGTTGATAAATTTCTTTTTCAATCTCAGCCAACTTCAACGCAAATTCAGAACTCAAAGATTTTAAGCAATCTAAACTTGTATAAATTCCTTCTCGCTCCATTTTTTGCAAAACAGAAATCAACGGACGGTCAAAAGTTTCATAAACATAAACTTGACGTTCACTAATTAATCGAGGTTTCAAAATATTATACAAACGCAAAGTTATATCCGCATCTTCTGCTGCATATTTTAAAGCGTTTTCTAAAGAGACATCTTTAAATGTTTGATTTTTCTGTACCACTTCACCAAACTTAATTGTTTTATAATTCAAGGATGTTTCCGCCAATTCATCTAAAGAATGCCCACGAGAAAGACTATCCAAAACATAAGACAACACACAAGTATCTTCAATCGGATTAATATCAATATCACCCAAAACCTGAGACATAAAGTGCATATCAAACTTAATATTATGCCCAATCTTCAAAATAGATTTTGCTTTAAAAACAGATTCAAAGTGCTTTTTAATAATATCTTTGCTTAACTGTTTAGGACGTTCTGAAAACAAATCAACACCATCACCACCGTGATTAATTGGAATATAAAACGCCCTGCCCTCAGCAGTTGCAATAGAAATGCCAACAATCTCATCAAACGTTGGGTTAATCCCCGTTGTTTCTGTATCAAATGCAAAAACACCTTTTTGTTTTATTTCATCAACTAAAGAAATCAAGTCAGCTTCTTCAACAATAAGCTTATACTCTTTTTTAACTTCAACAACCTCTTGTCCACTTTGCTCTCCTGCCCAAGCTTGCAGGCGAGATTCTAAAGACCTAAACGCATATTTTTGCGCAAACTCTTTTATGGTCGCAGCATTTGGTTTTCTTAAAACAAAATCATCTAAAGATTGCTTTATCTCAACATCATTTTTGAGTGTTACAAGTTGTTTAGAAATTATAGCTTTTTCTTTTTCATTAATCAGCGATTCTCTGCGCTTGTTTTGCTTAATTTCGCCAGCTCTTTCCAATAATTCTTCCAAAGAACCATACTCATTAATAAGCAATGCCGCAGTCTTAAGCCCAATCCCAGCAACTCCAGGAACATTATCAGAGCTATCTCCAGCAAGTGCCTGAACATCAATCACCTTGCAAGGATGCACCCCAAATTTCTCCATCACCTCAGCTTCACCGCAATATTTATCTTTCATAGGATCATAATATGCAATGCCTTCACAAATAAGTTGCATTAAATCTTTATCAGCCGAAACAACTGTTGCCTCATACCCTTCTTTTTTTGCTTTTTCAACCAATGTTGCAATTAAGTCATCAGCTTCATAGCCTTCCATTTCAATGCGGTGTAAATTAAGCGCATCAACAACTTCTCTAATAATGGCAAATTGCGGAACCAAATCTTCTGGCGGCTCTAAACGATTCGCCTTATAATCGGCGTAAATATCATTTCTAAAATTTTTTCTGGCAGCATCAAAAACCACAACGGAATGCGTACAATCCATTTTTTGCGCCAATTTCATATACATATTAACAAAACCATAAACGGCATTAACAGGAGTTCCCTCAGGTGAGTTCATCGGAGGAATTCCATAAAAAGCTCGGAATATATACCCCGAACCATCAATCAAACAAATTTTCTTTTTCATGATTTTTATTATAAAGACATATATTAAATAGGCAAGTCTATATTTAACCCCAAACCACTAATCAAACAATCACCACCACAAACAAACTTTTAAAATACCATATACGGATTCCGTATATGGTATTTTTAAAAGCATTAACTGCATAATTTATATAAATACATTATTTATATAAACACATTTTTCCAAAATTTTGTCAAAAACAATTTGACGAATCGCAAATTTTGTGATATATTCCTTTTCAATAACCAATTAAAAACATTTATTATGACTAATAACAAAAAAGGGTTTATCCAACACCCAACAAAAAAAGTTGAATTGAAAGCTTTGTACGGAACACTTGCAGAATTTGAAGAATATATTGAGAAATATTGGCTTCTACAGTCATCTCAACTACTTCTTCTAGAACCAGGGATGGAAGAAAAAAGAGAGATGTACCTCTCAAAACGTCGTCCTTGTTCTGAGTTTGTCTGGAAAGTATTAACAACCGATGAATTCCTTGAAAATGTTGACCTTGTAAAAAAGAGCATCATTGGCTGTTCACTTGACGCAAACAACGAAATTGAAGTCGTTGTCCTTGAAGACGCAGTTCTTCTAGAAGAGTATATTACAAACAACCCTAGCGGTCCATACCTTCATGAAGAAACGTTTAATTTTATTAACAATTGCCCTGGTGGAATCAATATTGAAAACATCGAAAAGTATCGTCGTCCTCAAAGTACATCATCAACTTCAATGGGAGATTTATTCTCTCCAGAAATGTTGGCAAAACTAAATATTAACTAAAAAAATTCTTTTATGAGTAGAAATTATGCAGACCGCATGAAGGTCGTAACAGCTCAAGGCATTAACGCCAAAGAACAGCTTTTTAAAAACCAAATAGCCCAAAAGCTAGGTATTCAAACCCCAGCCACATGGCTAGAAATAGTAAAAACGGCAGAGAAAAGAAATTTCAACCTTCTGCAGATCTTAAAAGAACTCAAGGCAAAAAGAAAGCCCCTAAAAAAAGAAGAATTCTTTTATCTTGATGCAATCAAGATTGTTAAAGAGCTCAAAGCTGGTGCAAAAACATGCCACCAAGAAGTTCTAATGATTGAGAGTGTAAAGTGTGGAGATCTAGAAATTAATTTCTTCACCATCCAAGACAAGTATTTATATCGACTTGGAGAATTTGCAAAGATCGAAATAAGCAACAAAAAAGTAAATATTTTCAAATTTGTAGCCTAATGGGAAAGTTGATAAAAGAAGTCATGAAATTCGCTAAAGATTGGGGAATCATCATGACCGAGGAAAAAGCAAAAAAAGCCCTCGAAAGAAACAACCTCAATATTGAGGATGTAAAGTATGAATACACAACAGGTAGCGATTACGCCCGTGTATTCCAGTGTTAAACCCTTAAAATAAAAAAAGAAAAAAGGCATCTGTATTTTATAATACCGATGCCTTTTTTCATAAACTAAAGTAAAAAACTAGTTTTTACCCAACTGTGTTTTTCCAACAGGTTTATCAATAACTTTGACTGTGCCCTTTTCTCCCCAATGAGAGTTAACAAACACCTTTTTGCCATTGTTTTTGACCTTTCCATGGAATACAAACTCGCGGTAACCTTTGCTACAATAACCAGTAAGCCAAACTGTGTTATCTCCTTCATTAATAACAATCTTCTCTGCTTTAAAATCAGATGAGATTTTATAACCAAGAGAATTTTTACCACCAGTAAAGGTTAGCTCTACAGGTTTAGGAGTAATGTAACGAAGCTCTGTAGTTCTGATGTAAAAAACATCGTCAATCTTTGCCTTTACAGAAGAAACGTCAAAGAGAGCGTTATAATAGGTAACTTTGCCGCAATCAGATGCATTAATAGTTACTGTTTTAACAATTGACTTTGGCTTCTCAACTACAGGTGTAGAAACTTGTGTTACTTGTTGTTTGTCTTCTTGTTTTTTGTCTTTGCAAGAAGTTATGCCCAAAGCGACTACAGCGATAAGCACGAAAGATAAGAATCTTTTCATAGTTTTTTTTGTTTTTAAGATGGATGAATAATTAAATTAATTATGTATATTTACCCTAAATATAAACAATCATTATTTTTTGTCAATAAGTTTTTACAACAAAACATTATTTATTCTTTGCTTAGCCAATTTAAAGTGATTTGCATCCATTTCAACACCTATAAATTTTCTATTCATTATTTTAGCAGCAACCCCCGTTGTTCCACTCCCCATAAATGGATCAAAAATCACATCTCCTTCTTTAGTCGAGGCAGCTATAATTCTATGCAACAATGCTAAAGGTTTTTGCGCAGGATGTTTATTGAAAGCTTTTTCTTTATTATCTGGCGGACAAATAGACCAAACAGTCCTCATTTGTTTTCCTGGATTTTTAAGAATATCTTTAGGAAAATTACCATTTTTCATCGCATCATAATTAAAATAATGCTTACCTTTTTTATCCTTTTTTGCCCAAATCAAGGTCTCGTGAGAAGCTGTAAAATATTTACAACTCAAATTTGGCGCCGCATTAGGCTTAAACCACGCAACCTCGTTTAATATATGATACTTTTCTAACATCATAGCCAATCCGCAAGAATGAATAGAATGATAAGTACCGCTAACCCAAATTGTTCCATTAGGCTTCAAAAGACGCTTACATTCATGCAACCATTTAGTATGAAACTCAAAGTCTTCTAGAATATCTCCACCTTTGTCCCAATCACCTTTATCAATTTTAACTAGCTTGCCATTAACACAACTAGTCCCCGTTTTTGAAAGCATATATGGAGGATCTGCAAAAATCATATCAAAACTCTCATCATCAAAAGTTTTAACTACTTCAAAAAAATCATCATTAAAAAGTTTTACTGTCATAAAAATCATTTTAAGATAATTTTTTTATAAAGAAAGAAATTTATTAAACATGTTCAAAAAGTATTTTCTAGTTTTCTAGAAAACTAGAAAATACTAACTATGAACAATTAACAAAAAATAATTGCAATTAATTCAACTCTTCCCTATATTAAACTCAAGGAGAAAATATTATGATGAATATGCAAAATTTAATGAAACAAGCGCAGGCAATGCAAGCAAAAATGATGGCAGAGCAAGAAAAATTAAAACAAGAAGAGTTTTCTGGCACATCTGGTGGCTCTATGGTTTCTGTTATCATTAATGGTGAATATGAACTTAAAAAATTAAATTTAGATAAAAGCTTAATCAACGCAGATGAAGTTGATATTTTAGAAGACTTAATTATTGCAGCTTTCAACGACGCAAAAAAGAAAGCTGATGCAAAAACAAAAGATTCTATGAGTGCCTTAACTGGCGGAATGAAACTACCTTTTTAACATGAAAAACAATACACAAATTAATAAATTAATAAAAATAATCTCAAAGTTGCCCTCTTTAGGACAACGTTCTTCCAGAAGAATTGTATTATCATTATTAAAAAGAAAAGAAGACATTTTAATCCCCTTAATTGCAAGCCTTAAAGATGTTAATGACAACCTAAAAACTTGTGAAATTTGTGGCAACTATGATACAGAAACCACTTGCCACATCTGTAGAGATTTGCAAAGAGACAGCAAAACCATTTGCGTTGTTGCCGATGTCTCTGACTTATGGGCGATTGAACGAGCTGGCTTATTTAAAGGAAAATACCACATCTTAGGTGGTATTTTATCTGCCCTTGAAGGAGTTACTCCTCAAGACTTAAGTTTCATACCTTTATTTAACCGCATAGAAGAAGGCAATATACAAGAAATTATCATAGCCCTGCCCGCAACCATTGACGGACAAATAACTTCTCATTATATTGTTTCAAAATTAAAAGAAACAGACATAAAAATCACAACTCTTGCTCAAGGAATTCCACTAGGAGCAGAGCTAGATTATATGGACGAAGGAACAATAGGACTTGCCTTCAAATCAAGAAAAGATATTTAGTTTTAGATTTCATTAACCTTTCACCTTCAGCCAGCAAATAAAAATAAACTTAAAAATCAAACACATACAAAAAAAACAAAATTAAAAAATTGATATTTTGTCTTTCAATATTATTATCTATATCAGAACTGTTAAATGTTTTATTAAGTAGGAGAAAGAAATGGAAAACTTAACAAAACGACAGTCTGAGGTCGTAAGACTAATCGCTCAGGGTCTACCCAACAAAGAAATTGCTTATAGACTAGGTGTTAGCGAATCAACTATAAAACTTCACGTTAATGCAATATTAAAAACTTTTCATGTTCACAACAGAACCCAAGCTCTGTTATTTGCACAACAAAATCACTTTATTTAACTAACGCGAAATTCATATAAGAAAGAAGTAGGTATTTTCTTGCACTTTTTAACGTAGGGCCGGGGCTTGCTCCCGCCGTCAGGCACTGCCCAAAGGCGAGAGCACCCCAACCTACAATTAGATGCACCAACTTTTTAAAATCAATAAACTAGAGTATTTATAACTAAGGCAAAAATAAATGATTGTGTTTTATAATAATTTGTAGGGAATGGTCTTGACCATTCCTTTGAAATTAGCCATATTATACAAGGAACAGTCAAGACTGTTCCCTACAAGAGATATGCAATCAAATAATTTTGCGTTTGCTATATAAGGTTAATAATTACATACTATACAAACAAAAAAATACAAGAATATCAAATACATTACCAATAACGTTATACGTACAACGTTATTGGTAATATACAAAAACATCAAAAAAAAGCCCTGATTATTCAGGACTTTTAACTTTTTTCTTTTTCTTCCAAAAAGTTTGTTTTTTATTATATTTATTTTTATTATATCGATGCTTATGAGGTTTATTTTTATGCATCATATCCAAAAGAATTCCTTCTCTAATTCCCCTATCTGCAATAGAAATCTCTGATATTGGCCAAAAAGAAGTAATCCCTTCAATAACAGAACATCCAGCCATCGTTAAATCTGCTTTTTGTGGACCAATACAAGCATGACGTTTTCTACCATCTTCACCAATTCTTTTAATCTTATCGATTGTTTTATTTAAGTCTTTCATCGCCACACTTAAACCATCTACCGCCAAACGATTATATCTTGGCAAATTAAGATGCACAGCCCCTAAAACTGTTACTGTACCAGAAGTTCCAATAACCTGAATTTCTTGATTTCTAATTGCTTCTGTAATATTATGTTGCTCTTCAAATTCAGATAAAATTCCGTGTGTTCTCTGAATAATTGAATCATACGCAAGAGGCGTCATGTCTCTACCAGGAAGAGCCTCAGAAATTGTAACAACACCATAAGGAAGAGAAACAAAACCTTCAATAAAAGTTTTACCAGAATTTGTAATCCTAGCCAAAGAAATTTCTGTTGAACCGCCACCAATATCAAAAACCAAAGCTCTTTTAATATGACGATTTAACAAAGGCAAACAACCAACAACCGCCAAGCGCGCCTCTTCTTTGGTTGAAATAATTTCTAAATCTAAACCAGTTTCTTTTTTAACTTGCTTAACAAAACTTTCATGATTTTTTGCACGTCGACAAGCAGCTGTTGCCACATATCTACAATTTTTTATTGGCGCATATTCATTAATAACACCAGAACAAACTTTTAAAGCATTAACGGTTCTTTTAATTGCCTGAGAAGAAAGCATATTATCTTTAATAATACCCTCACCCAAACGAGTTACTTTTGAAAAAGTCTCAACAATTCTAAACGCAGAAGGAGTTGGAGAAGCCAAAACAAGACGACAAGAATTTGTACCCAAATCTATAGCAGCATAGACAGGATTTTCTTCTTGATTTCTTTCTTTACCCTCTTCACGTTTAGTTTCCATACATTTCCTTACGCAATTGTTGTCTCAACTCATCAATACAAACAAAATTATTGTTTTCATCTTTATAATGCCAATAAACCCAACCATTACAAGCAGACAAGCCCTGAGACATTGCTCCAACCTGATGAATAGAACCATTACCTTTTTCAGACAACAACATTGCATCTGCCTTTAAGGTTGCAAGCTCTCTTCCTTTTGCATCATAAAGTTTATCACCTGGCTTTAACATTCCACGTTCTAAAACAAGACCAAAAGCAATACGAGGTTGTGTTTTTTTAGACTGATACTCCAAACAAAGTTCATTGTCAACTGGAGTTATTGCATTTATTCTATCTTGAGCAGCTTTAATATAAGCTTTTTCTTTTTCAATTCCAATAAAATTTCTTTTTAATTTTTTAGCAACAGCCCCTGTAGTTCCTGTTCCGAAAAATGGGTCTAAAACAACATCACCAACTTTTGTTGAAGATACAATAACTCTATATAACAAACTTTCTGGCTTTTGAGTAGAGTGCAATTTATGCCCCTCTCCATCTTTAAGACGTTCTTTACCAGTACAAATTGGCAAAGTCCAATCACTACGCATTTGCACATCTTCATTAAGAGTTTTCATGGCCTCATAATTAAAACAATATTTTGATTTTGGGTTTTTAGAAGCCCAAATTAAAGTTTCATGAGCATTTGTAAAACGAGTACCCTTAAAATTTGGCATCGGATTAGATTTGTTCCAAATAACATCATTTAAAACCCAAAAACCAAGTTTTTGCAACCAATAACCAACTTTAAATATATTGTGATAAGAACCAATAACCCAAATAGCACCGTCATCTTTCAAAACACGCCTTGCCGCAGTCAACCATTGCTTGGTATATTCTTCATAAGCCTCATCATCATTAAAACTATCCCAATTATCAAAAACACCACTAACATTAGTGTTATCAGGACGAGTTAACGCCTCACCTAACTGTAGATTATAAGGAGGATCAGCAAAAATCAAATCTACTGAATTTTCTTCCATTTGATTAAGTACTTTTATGCAGTCATCATTAATAATTGTGTTTAATACGTCCTGTTTTTTTATCATACTAAGTTCCTTATAGTGGAATTTTCTAAACCATATAGAACTTATGATAAGACAAGATAGTTATAAATTTATTAACAAATCTTCTTTTGATAAAGAAAAATTAGAATCCACCCACTTCTCTTCTAACATCTTCAAAGTGTTTTTCACCTCAACCCCTTGAGGAACCCCAGCTTTTATTACATCTGAGCCTTTTAATCCAAAAACAGGAATATTAAAATTATTTATTTTTTCTAAAATTTCATCTTTTAAGTTTTCATCAACCTTATTTTTAGCAATTGCCAACAAAAACTTAACCTTAACAGCTTCTTTAGAATATAAATAAATAGATTTATAAAGTTCTTCATCGTTCAAAAACACTCTTGCATCAACATTTGCTTTTGCAATTTCATAAAACAAATCTTTATCTTTATTGCTCAATTTAAGAATTATGGCCAAATTTTTTATTAATTTTTCATCTGGCTGATACAAAGCAAACAAACGCAACATTGCATCTGATGAAAAACTCTTAAATCTACTTAATGTATCATATTCTTGAGGATGAGGCAAAATTGCATCTAAAATTCCATTTTCAAAAATCAATTGCATTATTTTTTCAGGATACTCTGCTTTTAATATTTTTTCTAATTCCATACGCAAACGCTCTGCAGAAATCTTTTTCAAACCAGATTTATTTTCAATACAAGCATTCAAAGCTTTTTGATTAATCGGTGTTTTTGCATATTCTCCATGAAATCTAAAAAATCTAATAATTCTAAGATAATCCTCTTTAATTCTTGTATCTGGATTACCAATAAACCTAACAATACCTTTTTCAAGATCATCCATACCGTTAAAATAGTCAAAAACATTGCCTTTTTCATCAGCATAAACAGCATTAATCGTCAAATCACGACGAGATGCATCAACACTCCAGTCATCAGTATATTCAACAACAGCATGACGACCATCTGTTTTTATATCTTTTCTAAGAGAAGTAACTTCAAGCATTTTACCATTAATAATCACCCCAACAGTACCATGAGAAATACCAATAGCTTTAGTTGTAACCCCTTCTTCTTCACAAGCTTCCACCAACTCATCTGGAGATAAATCTGTTGCTAAATCAAGGTCAAATCCTTTTTTACCCATCAAGGCATCACGAACACAACCACCAACAAAGCGTAAAACACCACCATAGCTTTTTACAACTAAAAAAAGCCTCATAATTTTTTTATCATCAACAATTTTGTTGATATTTAAGTAATTATCTTTAATCATTTGTTAAGCCTTATATAATAGAATTATTAAAAATCAACAAAAAAGGTAATGTTATGAAGAAATATTTGCTATTATTTATGCTTCTAGCTTTTAATGCTAATGCACAAAAACCAGAATTAATATCTCAATACGGAAATTGGAGCTCTTTTTATTATAATAACGGCTCACAAAAAGTTTGCTTTATAACATCAAAACCATTTTTAGAAGAAGGAAAATACACCTCCAGAGGAGATGTTTCAATAAACATAACATCAAGACCCCAAGAAGGTAGTTTTGATGTTTTTAATATCAACGGTGGTTACCAATACAAACACGGCTCTGATGTAACCTTAAAAATAGGCACAACCACAATAACAAGAATTTTCACAGACAAAGACAAAGCTTGGTCATTTAATAGTAAAACAGATAAAGAAATTATAGACGCTTTTTCTAGAGGCACAAAAATATTAGTAAATGCCATAAACTCAGATGATGTTGAAACTAAAGACACTTATTCTCTTGATGGATTTAATGAAGCATATAAATCCATGCAAGCAAAATGTGGAAAATAAAAAAAGGCAGTTCATTTCCGAACTGCCTTTTTTGTTTAAGCAATAATCTCTTTAGTTTCTTCAGCTCCTGCCTTATATTCTGCAGCATCACCAGGAGATAAAATTTCAAGCAGATGATACAAACCACCAGCATGTTGTTTTTCATCTTTTGTAATTTCAGCGAGAGCTTTTTTTACTGTGATATTATCTGTAGACTCAATAATTTGCTCATAAATTTGAATAGCTTCAAACTCAGAAGCAATTGCAAACTTAATTGCACGCAAAATTTCAATTTCGCCCATAGGTCTTTTAGGTGTCATCACACCTTTAATTTTTGCAAATTTTGGCATCGTCTTTCTCCTTATTAAAAATTAATGCCAAATTGATATAATATCAAACCACAAAAATTAAAGACTAACTAAACCGTTTTTACATAAATCTGCGTAAACAGGATTATCTAATCCCAACTCATGAATAATTTCAAAAGGCTTCTTATCAACATTAATTTCAACAGAAGTCTCTTTTCCATCTTTTATTGTTTTCACAACCGCACTAGGCAACTCTGCTCTACCAATACAAGAAGATAAATAAACAAAACATTCATCATTATCTTTTAAGTTTTCAACTGCCAATTTTCTAGCATATAAATTAAGAGTTAAATCTGCTTTTGAAGCATCTTTAGTCCAAGGAGAACCACCCCCAATTGGACAAGCTGTAGAATAAAAATCACAAGCAAGTTTTCTACCTGTAATACCACAATCTGCAATAGAAGAGTGGAAAGAATAAGCCCCTGCTCCATTTACAATTAAATTCTTTGGAGTTTCCCCCAAAATTTCAATAACAAAATCAGCAACTTCAACTTTTTCAAGCATCGGAATAGCAACAACAGCTGTTTCAATATCACCATTATCATCCAATGTAATTTGGGTTTTAATATCAAGACCTAAATTTGTTTCTTTTTTTGCTTTATAATAAAGAGCGTTGTTTAATTTTTTAGCCAAGTATAATTCTTTATTTAAATAACCTTCACCTTGTGTTGCATAACCAACAAACACACCTTGATCACCCCAACCTTGTTGTTCTTCAACACCATAATTAATCTCTGGTGATTGCAAACCAATTAAGTTAATGATATTAAGTTTAGTAACATCAAGAGCATGATGCCCCCAAATTTTGCTATAAGCCTCATTATAACCAACTTCTCTAATGGCATTTTTAACATAAATTTCAACATCATCAAGACTAGCTGAAGTCTTAACTTCTCCGCCTAAAATCACGGTATTATCTTTAACCATAACTTCAAGTGCGTATTTCACGCCTTTGTCTTCTTTAATGATTTGATCTAAAATGTAAGATGATATAAAATCTGCTGTTTTATCTGGGTGTCCTAAAGACACGTATTCTGCTGTTTTTTTCATAACAAAAAATCTCCTTATTTAGTCCTCTGTTGCGGGACAATTTCGGTTAAATCCACAATGAAAGCCTCATGCTTTCAAAAGCATAATCATCTTTTTTTTTATTAAAGTCAATATTTAATTTTTATTTTTAATAATTATATAAAAGTCATGATAAAAAAATGGTTTTCACTAAATGACAAAATAAGATTTAGCATAATGTGTAGCTTTAACATGAGCATAAAATACGCATTGTTCATTTTGTTAGGAATTTTATTTTCAACTTTTCATTACCAAATAATTTTAGCCCTATCATGGTTTTTATCATCTGTATTAGCATTTTATTGCTACAAAATTTTAGTCTTCCAAAGCCAAGGAGAACATATTAAAGAATTTTGCAAATCAATACTTGTCTGGACAATCAGCTATATTATAAATGCTTTTTGTTTAGAATTTTTAGTAACAAAATGCAAATTGCATCCCAACACAGCTCAAGCAATCATCATCGGAAGTTTATTTATTATAAACTATTTTCTATTCAAACACTTCGCCTTCAAAACAGAAAAAAACTGGTGCAAAAAAATCTACGATAAATTGTTTTAAAAAACAAAAAAACACATTCGCAAAACCCACAAATTTGCTATATTTTACAAAACATTAAATACAACTTTATATATTCGACATTTCTAGAATTCTAGAATTCTAGAAATGTCAATAAAATACAAAAAATATTGTAAAAAAAACATAACTTATTTAACTGTTCTTCGAGAGCTAATTTCACCATCATTAAAATGCATTGATGCATGAGTTCCATCACAAAATGGCTTATTAGAAGATTGCCCACATCGACATAAAGTTTGACGATTCCGTACTTCATAAGCTCCACCTTCATCATCAATTACTTCAATACCGCCTTTCAAATACAATGGACCACTCACCCCAATAGCAGGGTCTTCTAAAACAGAAATTGTCGGCTCATAATGCTCTTCTAAAATTTCTCCTGTCTTATTATCTGCAATCAACAATCGTCCTGCGGGACAATGCTGCGCCTCTCTAATTGCAAGCTTGTCTGCTTCTGGCGTACCTTCTTCAACCAAATTCCAAACCCGACCATAAGCATCACAAAACCTTGCAAACGCACAATAATCTTCATTATCATAAAGCGTTAAATTAGGCCCTCTTGTTGATTCAGCATTATTTAATATTGGCTGATGAGATGCCGTACAAGTCCCATCAAAATCATCTGCATGCATATGCGATCCATCGCAAAAAGGTGGATTTTTAGAATGCCCACATCGACACAACATCACTTCTTCGCCTTTTGCATTAAAAGCCTTAACATCTTCATAACTCCAAGAGTTTCCCTCTTCATTTGGACTAATCGCTTGTTCTATAATATCAACGTCCCCAACCACAATATAAGGGCCGTCTTTAGTCACTTTAACTTGTACTTTTTTCATGTTTTTTCTCCTCAAATATTATATAATAAACAAAAAAGAAAAAACCACAGCCCCAACCAAGTTATTTAAAATATACCATATACGGATTACGGAATACGTATATGGTATAACATAATAGAATCAAAGTATTAAAGACTAAATTTTATCTTTGAAATGTATTGTTAAATCTTTATTAAATGCTTTTACAATTTTAAATAAAAAGTACCAATCTAAATTTCCTCTAGCACACTCAGCCTTCCGCAACCACTTTTCACTAATTTCTGCTTTAGCTGCAACTTCAGCAAAACTCAATTTATTTTCTTCACGCAATTTTTTTAATTTTATAGCGATATCTTTTTTTATATTATTTTTAATTTCATCCATTTTCACACTCCTTATTATTAATAAAAATAACCTCCGCAAAAACGGAGGTGGAGCTGAAAGCTGCAAATAGAACAGCACTCTTCTTCGAGCAATAAATTGCCTTATACCGAGTCATCCACCACATCGGTGAATTTCTATTTGAGATGCTATCAGACACCACAATCAAGCCTTCTTGATTGCAAAAACAAGTATAAAGATAAAAAGAATTTTGTAAAGAAAAATCACAAATAATACACCACACACCTCTTCGCACCATGTCATTGCGGGCTACGACCCGCAATGACGAAGAGATTAAATAAAACACTTAAAATTTACAAAAGAAAAATAATTGACAACAAACAAAATAGACCTACAATACACCCCATGAAAACAGAACTCTTAAACTTAACAAAAGCAGAACTCACTAACGCTATTTTAGAAATCGGCGAAAAAAAGTTCAGAGCAGAACAACTTTGGCAATGGATTTACATTCACAATGAATTTGACTTTTCAAAAATGTCATCGTTTTCTGTTGCCCTACAACAAAAATTAAACGAACACTTTAGCATTTTCAGACCTAAAGTTATAGAGCACTTAAAATCTGTTGACGGCACCAACAAATGGCTTTTAGAATTCAACGACGGACAACGTATTGAAACCGTTTTCATTCCAGAAGAAGACCGTGGCGCTGTTTGTGTTTCTACACAAGTTGGTTGTGCTGTTGGTTGCAAATTCTGCCACACAGGCACTCAAAAGTTGAGCAGAAATTTAACCTCTGCAGAAATCATTTCTCAATTTTTATTAGTTAGAGATTATCATAAAAAAGAACTGGTGTCAAATATCGTTGTTATGGGCATGGGCGAACCAATGCATAATTTTGAGAATACAATTAAAGCATTGCAAATATTAAATGACAATACAGGTTGCGCATTATCAAAAAGAAAAATAACTTTATCAAGTTCTGGCATTGCAAATAAAATTCCAGAAATTGCCAAAAAAATCAGTGTAAAACTTGCAATTTCTCTTCATGCCTCAAACGATGAAATCAGAAGCAAAATCATGCCAATTAACAATAAGTTTAATATTGACGCAGTCTTAAAATCTTGCCAAGAATATCAAAAAATCACAGGCTACAGACAACCAATTACTTTTGAATATTTAATGTTAGATGGCATCAATGATAGTTTTGAAGATGCAAAAAGATTAAATCATTTAATGAAAACATATAAAATAAATGCCAAATTTAACTTGATATGTTTCAACTCATGGGACGGCTGCGGATTTGTCGGTAGCTCAAAAAACAAAGTCCACGCTTTTTCAAAAAGGTTACAAGAATACGGATTTGAAGCTCCAATCAGAGCATCTCGAGGCGACGACATCATGGGCGCCTGCGGCCAATTAAAAGGCATTAAAAATAATCTAACATTGTAGGGGACGATGCCCACATCGTCCCTAAAAAGGCGGGAGCAAGCCCCCGCCATACATCTAACCGATATTTTTCATCTCGCCATTTTGCGATAAAAACTTATATCCCAAATTAACAAGCTCATCAATTTGCTTTCCTAATTTTTTAGAACGTTTTAACAAATTAACCACATAACCTTGAGAAATTAATTCTTTTTGTTCTTTCAAAACATCTGCAAAATTTTGATTATCATCATAAACTAAAACAAGTTTTTTAGTTCCTTCAATCTTATAATCTTTATCCAACAAAATTGCACAAATTCTTTCAAAGCCGATAGAAAAACCAACAGCAGGAACATCTTGCCCTAAAAATTTGCCAACCATTTTGTCATAACGACCGCCGCCACCAAGAGCAGATGAAAACTCCTCAGAATGAATTTCAAAAATAATACCAGTATAATATCCCATACCACGCACTAAAGAAGGATCATAAACCAAATTAGCTTCTGGCAATGTTTCAATAATTTGTTTAATTTCATCTGATGCTGTAGTATCTGCATTTAAAAATGCTTTTACTTTTGCTTCTTCAAAACCATTTTCTAAAAGCTCTTTTTCAACACCATCAATACCAATTTTATCTTGCTTATCAAATATGATGCAAACCAAAGAAATATCTTCTTCGCCAAAACCAGCATCTAAAATTCTTTGAGCTAAAATACGTCTATCATTGATTTTAATCACAAAATCATTAAACCCGATTCTTTTTAATGTTGTTGCCGTAACATTAATCAAATCCATTTCAGCATTAATAGATTTATCACCCAAAATATCAATATCGCATTGATAAAATTCACGAAGTCTACCTTTTTGGGGACGCTCAGCTCTAAACACTTTATCAACTTGAATAGTTTTAAACGGATTAGGCAATTCTGCTCTGTTATTTGCATAATATCTAGACAAAGGCATTGTTAAGTCAAAACGCAAACCGCTATCAACCAAATCTTTTTCTGTTAAGTTTTCTTTTGACAAATCAAGTTTTTGCCCACGTTTAATAAGTTTAAAAATTAAAGATAAATTTTCTCCCCCATCAGATTTATCCAAACGTTCAATATCTTCCATAATTGGAGTTTGAATACGATTAAAACCAAATTCTTTATAAGTTGATAAGATAATGTTTTGAACATAATCTCTAATTTCCGCCTCTTTAGGCAAAAAGTCCTTAGTGCCCCTAACAGGCAACGCATTAATAGCCATTAAATTTCTCCTTGAAAGTGAGTATAATAAGATATTTTTTTTATGCAAGAAAATTGTTATTTTAGCTTTTTCAATAATCTGTTTTAAATACAAAGCAATTATTTTTGTTTTCAATTTCTGTTAAAACTTTTGCAGTATATGGAATAACTTTGTTTTTAATATTATTAAATTCAAAAAAATCTAGTTCTGAAGATTTTTCAGGTTCATTGTTTTTGAGTATTCCTGAAAAATTTTTAATTTCAAAAAATAAATCTATATATTCTTTGTTTGGAGCAACTTGATTACCTGTAAAAACTAAATTTAAATCTTTTTCTTGAATTGTGATATTTAACTCTTCTTTTGCTTCCCTTATAACAGCCTCAAAAAAAGTTTCTCCATCTTCTAAATGACCAGCAGGAAGAGCATAAAAACCATCCATATACCCTGTATTTTGTCTTTTTAAAAAAAGAATTTTATTTTCTTGGCGAATAATTATATATACAGCACAACAAACCTTAAATCTTTCTTCTTTCATTTTTATTCCTTAATAAATTTATTGCATTATAGTCAGTTTTACGCAGAAGTAAACAACAAATTATAATGGAATTATTTTTGTTATAGCTGATTTGTATTTTATTTGTGATTGAGTTAATTCATATTGTGTTTGCAAATTAAAAAAGTATAGTGGACTTAAACTAAATAATTTACAAAGTTTGATATCCGTTTCTATTGTAAAACGTCTTTTTTCTGTAATAAGCTGAGAAATTCTACTAGTTGGTAGATTTACTCTAAAAGCCATTTGATGTTGATTTATGTTATGTTGTTTCATTAATTTCATCAATTCAATCAATGCTGGGTTTTTAATCACTTTTACCTCATCTTTTTATTTATTATTCATCACAACAATAAAATAACACAACAAAAACAAATGTCAACTCACAATATTACGCATTACGTAGAACGTTCTACGTAATGCGTAATATTGTATAGTTAAATAAACTAAATCCCAAATAAATATAAATAATTTTTTTCTTGTCATTTTCAAACTTTTCGATATAATCAGCAACCAATGGAGAATAAAAATGAGTAATGCAATCGAAACTATAATTAATAATAAAATCGCAAATGTTTTTGAAAAACTTAACTTAAACGCCAAATTTGGCTTTGCTAAATTATCTGACAGACCAGATTTAAGTGATTTTCAATGCAACGGAGCGCTAGCTTTAGCAAAAGAATTAGGCAAAAACCCACGAGAAATAGGACAAATGATTGCAGATGAATTATCTCAAGATGCAGACTTTACAAAAATTTCTGTTGACGGCCCAGGCTTTGTTAATATGACACTTTCTAATCAATTTTTAGAAAATTTAATTAACAACACAAAAGAAGATGAGCATTATGGCGTTACAAAAATAGAAAAACCTAAAAAAATAATCTTAGATTTTGGCGGTCCAAACGTTGCTAAAGAAATGCACGTTGGCCATTTACGTACAGCCGTAATAGGCGAAAGCATTCAAAGAATTTTACGTTTTATTGGTAACGATGTAACATCAGATGTTCACTTAGGTGATTGGGGCACTCAAATGGGTATTGTTATTTCTGAAATCATCAAAAAAGACGGAAACTTAGATAAAGCATTAAGTTATAACATTGATGATATTGGCGCTTTTTATAGAGCTGGAAATTTAAGATGCAAAGAAAATTTAGAAGAAAGAGAAATCGCAAAACAAATACTTGTAAAACTCCACAATGGCGATGAATTATACAGAAAAGTTTGGCGTCATTTAGTTGATAAATCTGTTGAAGCAATTAAAGAAAATTATAAAGCTTTAGACATTAATTTTGATTTATGGCTAGGTGAATCAGATGCTCATGAAGTTTGCAAAGATATCGTTGAAATAGCAACACAAAAAGGCATTTCAGAAATTGATGAAGGTGCAAACGTTATAAAACTTCCTGAAGGCAACAAACCCAAACCTCCTGTAATGTTACAAAAATCTGATGGTGGCTTTACTTATCATACAACAGATATCGCAACTATTAAAATGCGTGTTGATAGTTTAAATGCTCAAGAAATTATTTACATCACAGATTTTAGACAAGGTTTGCACTTTGAACAAGTTTTTGAAGCTTCTCAAATATTAAAAATTGCAGACAACGTTGATTTCAAACACATCGGCTACGGCACTGTTAATGGCCAAGATGGAAAACCTTTCAAAACTCGTGATGGCGGCGTAATGAATTTAGAAACTTTATTAAAAATATCTTTTGACAAAGTTTTTGAATCAATGCCAGAACCAACACAAGAATACAATGCAGAGTACATCTCAAACTTAGCTCAACAAATTTCTATAGCTGGCATTAAATTTCAAGACCTTAAAAACAACGCATCTTCAGGATATGTTTTTGATCTAGATGACTTCGCAAAATTTGAAGGCAAAACAGGTCCATATATTCAATATGCAATTGCTCGTATAAATTCAATATTGCGAAAAGTAAACTTTGCATCTGGCAACATTGTTATAACAAACCCAGAAGAAAGAAAATTAATATTAAAATTGCTTAACTTAAATGCCATTGTTTATAGAGCAAAAGATGAATTAGAACCAAGCATTATTGCAGACTATGCGTTTGGCTTAGCTCAAGAATTTTCTAGCTTTTACGCTTCATCTTCTATTGCTAATGAAGAAAATAAAGAAATCGCTGCTTCTAGGTTATCATTAGCAAAACTAACTGCAGAGGTTTTAACTTTATTACTAAACTTACTCGGAATAGAAAGCCCAGAAATAATGCTCAAAAAAGCAGACTAAAAAAGAGCTCCTCAATTGAGGAGCTTTTTTTATTTTAATTTTGATTTTAACATTCCCATTTGACGCATTTTCAAAACCTCTTTTGAATCTTCACCAAATTCATCTACAACCATATTTTCAATAACAGGGCGAGATTTTATAAAAAGAGAGCTAAACTTAAACAATTTTTTATTGTTGTTTTTTAAACCATAACCCAAAGCATATCTCAAACGCAAATTATCACTAGAAAGACTTAAATTTGTTGGCCTTCTATTTAACGCTTCCAACATCTTATCAGGATCTTTAACCATTCCATCTCCTGCAATTTTCTTAATAATTTTCATATGCTCAATAATAGTTTGAGGTTTTTGAAAAAACAATGGAGGATTTTTAACTGCCAAGTTAATATAAAAATCTATAGTTACACCATCTGTCTTAAATTCATCAACCACTGAGTTTACATTTTTTTTAATTGTTTTTGAAGACTGACAAAATAATTGAGGCATTTTCACAGCAGATTTAAGATAATCTTTTGTAGTCAGTCCATTATCTCCAAAAATGCTAACAACTTCTCTAATATTTTTTTCAACAGTTTCAGGAGTCAAACTAAACAATTGCGGTTGTTTTAATGCAGCTTTAAGATAATCTTTTGTAGTAAACCCTTCTTCACTAAAACGTTCAACAACTCCCAATATGTTCTTTTCAATCGTTTCAGAAGACTGACAAAACAAAGCAGGATGTTTTTTTGCCGCATTAAAATATTTTTCAGCACTCAAACCATCATCCTTAAACCTATCAACCACTTTATCAAAATATTCCTTAAACATAAATGGCTTATCAGATACTTTTGCAAAAACTCGCTCTAAAGCAACTGGCTTTTTTTCTATTACATCATAAACCTCTTCTGCAACTTTGACATCCATCAAATCTATTCTTCTCAAAGATTCTATAATTCTTTTTTTTGCTTTTAATTTCTCAACAGACATTAACATTTTCCTCTATATTTAAACATATTCATTTTTCGCAAACGCAATACTTCATTAGATTTTGCCCCTAATTCATCAATTAATTTATCTTCAACCTCAGGCCTAGGCATAGATAAAAGAGAACTTAACTTTCTTATTTTTTTTTGATTATTCTTCAAAGCATGACCATAAATATGGCGCAAACGAAGATTATCATTTGAAAAACTCAAAACAGAAGATCTACCAGAAATTACCCTAAAGACATCATTCTTACCAGAAACAACTTTGTCTGCAACCATCTCTTTTATTATCTGAATATGCTCAACAATTGTATCAGGAGACTGAGAAAGCAAAGAAGGATTTCTTAAAGCTGCCTTAAGATAACTTTCCATTGTTAATCCATCTAGCTTAAACTTATTGACAACACCTTTAATATTGCTTTCAACAGTCTTAGGGTTTTGATAAAACAAAGAAGGTTGTTTTAATGCTGCTTTTAAATAATCTTTATTTTCCAAACCATCTTTTTCAAACTTTTCAACAACAGCATTAATGTTTCCTGCAACCGTATCTGAAGATTGATAAAATAAAGTCGGAGCTTTTAAAACTGCATTAAAATATTTATCAAAACTTAAGCCTTCATCCTTAAATTTATCAACAACGCCTAAAATATTTTTTTCTATAGTGTCTGGCAACATATGAAACAATTGAGGATTTTTCAAAGCAAATGAAAGATATTTCTTTGTTGTTAATCCATTTTTTTCAAATTTTTGAGCAACACCTCTAATATTTCTTTCAATAGTTTCAGAAGAAAAACATAACAATTGCGGTTTTTCAAAAGCAACTTTAACATAACCTTTAGAAGAAAGCTTTTCTTCTTCAAACTTTTCAATCACTCCCCAAACATTGTTTTTAATTGTATCTGGAGATTGATAAAACAATTGAGGTTGTTTTATTGCAGCATTAACAACATCTTCATATTTAATACCATAGTTTTTAAAATTTAAAAACAATCCATTTATTTTTTTATCAAAAGCATATATATTTTCATTATTTCCAGTCAAAACTCTTTTAAAAATAAAATCTGTTTTTTCAAAAGATTCATAAATTTTCTCAGCCTTTGCTAAATTTATTGTTTTAACTTTTAATAAAGAGGCTATGATTTTTTTCTTTTTTTGTATCTTTTCTTCTTGCGACACTATAAAAATCTCCTAAATTTCTAGAAGAAAATACCATAAAATAGATTTTATGTCAATATTTTTTGTACAAAAACATTATATTTGAGCGATTGTCTTAATCTTAACCTTTGGATGAATCTCATTTTGAGACATAACCACAGTCATTGGTCTAAAACGCTCTATTATAGAACGCACAAATGGTCTAATAGAAGGACTGGTTAATAACACCCCACTCTCACCTTTTATTGCCAAATCTTCCATTGTTGTTCTAACTTTAGTCATAAAGTTTTGCAGCTGAGAAGGAGCCATAGCAAGCTGTCTTTCATCTCCCTCACCTTTAATAGCTTCTGCAAAAGCATGTTCCCATTCAGGAGAAAGAGGCACTAAAGAAATTACACCAAATTCATTTGCATTAGAGTTTGAAAGCTGACGAGACAACCTAGAACGAACATGCTCTGTAATCATCATCAAACTATGAGTAGAAGAAACTGCTTCTGAAATTCCCTCTAATATTGAAGGTAAATCTCTGATAGAAACACGTTCTTGCAACAGATTTTGTAAAACTCTTTGCAATGCCCCAATAGAAATCTTGCTAGGAACAAGCTCTTTAATAAGTTTTTGATGTTCTTTATCCAATTCTTCAAGAAGTTTTGTAGTTTCTGCATAAGATAATAAATCTGGCATATTTTCTTTAACAAGCTCTGTAATATGAGTTGTAACCACAGTTGCAGGATCCACAACAGTATATCCCTTAAACATAGCTTCTTCACGATAAGTTCTATCAATCCACATCGCTTTTAAACCAAATGTTGGCTCAAAAGTTTTCTCTCCAGCAATCGTAATTTCTTCACCACGAGGATCCATAACCAAAAGTTGATTAGGTCTAATATCACCTTTTCCAGACATAACCTCTTTAATATAAATTTGATATTCATTAGATTCCAACTGCATGTTATCTTGAATTCTAATAGAAGGCATAACAAACCCGAGTTCTGCCGCCAACGCACGACGAAGAGCTTTTATTTGATCTGTAAGTTTTTTATTTGCATCTTCATTAACTAAAGGAAGCAAACCATAACCAATTTCAAGCCTAATTAAGTCAATTCGCAATGTATTTGCAATAGGTTCTTCTTGTGCTTGAAGAGCTTTAGCTTGTTTTTCTTCAACTTGCTTTTCTTTTGCAACTTTTTCCTGAACAACTTTATGATGTTTGTTCAAATAATAAGCCATAGAACCTGTTAAACCAGATAACATAAAGAAAGGAATAAATGGAGTTCCTGGCAACATACCAACAGACAATGCCATAAAAGAGCTCATGCCCAAAGCTTTAGGATAATTTGCAACTTGATCAAACAATACTTTATCTGTAGCCTCTGTCATACCAGCCTTAGACACCAAAATACCTGCAGCAACAGAAATAATCAAAGCAGGAATCTGAGAAACCAAACCATCACCAACAGTCAACATTGTATATGTTTGAGCAGCCTCAGAAAAACTCATATCATTTTGCACCATACCAATAATAATACCAGCAATCACATTAATAAAAGTAATTAAAAGACCAGCAATAGCATCTCCTCGCACAAACTTAGAAGCACCATCCATAGCTCCGTAGAAAGAACTTTCTTTAGATAATTCTTCACGACGTTGTTTTGCAACTTTATCATCAATTAAGCCAGAAGACAAGTCAGCATCAATCGCCATTTGTTTACCAGGCATAGCATCCAACGCAAAACGAGCTGCAACTTCAGCAATACGACCAGAACCTTTTGTAATAACAATAAAGTTAACCAAGACAAGAATAGCAAATACAATCACACCAATAATGTAATTGTTACCCATAATAAAACCACCAAAAGCTTCAATAACTTTACCAGCAGCACTCGGCCCCATATATCCATTTGATAAAATCAACCTTGTAGATGCAAGGTTTAGCGCCAATCTATATAAGGTTGTGATTAATAACACAACAGGAAAAGAGTTAAATTCATTAGGCTTCTCAATAAAAATAGCTGTCATCAAAACCAAAGAAGACATTGTAATAGACAAAGCTAACGCCACATCTAACAACCAAGAAGGCATTGGTAATATAAGAATTACCAAAATTAAAACAATCGCTAAAGCAAAAAACAAATCACCTCGTTTAGTTGCAGAAACAAGCATTTCTTTAGTAGATTTATTGCCAAAAGCAGCTGAGATGTTATTGGATATAGCCATTATTTATCCTCAAGATCATATTGTTTTAATTTATTCTTCAAAGCTCTAATAGAAATACCCAATATCTGTGCAGCTGTATTTTGATTACCAAAGTTTTGCTTTAATGTATCAATTATCATTCTTTTTTCCATACCCGCAAGAGTGTTATCAGATTGTTGTAATTGAGATTGTGATTTTTGATGAATAAGAGTAATATCTTTTTCTTCTATTTTTTCACCAACACTCATTAAAACAGAACGATGAATTGTATTTTCAAGCTCTCTAACATTTCCTGGCCAAGAATAAGATATTAACTTATCTTCAGCTTCTTGAGATATCTCTTTCATTTCAAGGCCATTTAATTCAGAATATTTTTTAACAAAGTGCTTAGCTAAAACGCTAACATCTTCTATTCTATCACGCAAAGCAGGGATTTCTAGCCCAACCACATTAAGCCTATAGTACAAATCCGCCCTAAAACTACCATCTTCAACATATTTTTCTAAATCTCTATTAGAAGTTGCAATAATTCTAGTGTTAACTTTAATTGGAGCTTTTCCGCCCAATCTATCAATTTCTTTTTCTTGAATTGCACGAAGCAATTTTGCCTGAATTTTAATATCCATTTCAGAAATTTCATCAAGCAAAAGAGTTCCATCAGAAGCTTCTTCAAATTTGCCGATTCTACGAGCCACCGCTCCTGTAAAAGCACCTTTTTCATAACCAAATAGTTCTGATTCTAATAATGTCTCTGGAATAGCAGCACAGTTAACGGCAACAAATTTTTTGCTTGCACGTTTTGAATTATCATGAATAAATCTAGAAAATATTTCTTTACCAGTACCAGATTCACCTGTCAACAAAACACTAGCTTCAGAAGGAGCTATCTGACGAGCAACCCTTAAAACCTCTTCTGTTTTTTTATCACCATAAATAAGAGCATGATTCTCTCTTGTTGCAGCAGCAAGAACTGCGCCAATAAGCTCTGGATCAGGAGGAAGCGGGATATATTCTTTTGCTCCTGCCTTAATAGCCTTAACCGCTAAAGATGTATCATTAGCCACACCACAAGCAACTGTAGTAACACTAATACGCTCATCTTTTAATGCTTTTATAAAAGTATAAACATCCAATTTAACATCAATCATAACAAGCTCAACAGATTTACCAGAACGCAAAACATTAAGAGCCTCATTTATATCTTGCGCCAAAGAAACTTGCCCACCACAAGAAATTGCTATTTTACTAGCAGCACCAATCTGTCCATTTAATGTTCCAACAATCAAAAGCTCCACAAAAACACTCCTACTTTGTAATTGACTTTACAATTTCTGTCATTGTAATACCCAGTTTTTCATCAACAATAACAACCTCTCCACGGGCAACCAAATTATTATTAACATAAATATCTATAGCTTCACCAACTTTTTTATCCAGCTCAATAACAGCCCCTTTATTTAATTTAAGCAGCTTATTAACTTTAATTTTAGTCTTACCCAAAATAGCAGATACCTTAACAGGAATATCATAAATTGACTCTAGGTCCTTTACCCCTATAGCATCTTTATCATTTAATTTTCCTTTAGAAAGTAAAGGCTCATCATTTTCAATTATGTTTTCTGACAATTCATCTAAATCTAAATTATTTTCCATTATTCATCCCCTTTTTTAATCTACAATAATTTCTTCTATTTTTTCTTTTATTTTATTTTGTTCTATACTAACACCACCATATTCCCACAAAACCTTACAATCACCAACAGATAAGTTATTATCTTTTATAATAGAAATCTTACCTTCAAAATCATTTTTATCTGCAAGCCTTCCTATTACTTCGCCAATATTACTAACATTTTCTGGATTTAAGTATATAGATAATTTTTTCTCAAGCTTAAAAGCATCAAAATTTTGTTCTAAAAATTGTTCAATAATATTATTTGCTTCATCTTTTATAATAGTTGGCACCAACTTTTCTAAAATTAAAGCGGCAATCTTTTTAATATTTAATTGAAGCTCCTTATCTCCACTATCATCATTTTTTAATAATTCTGCCAATTTAACATTTACCATATTAAATAATTGCATTTCTTGTGAATCAAACTTTGTTTGCGCATCAAGAAGAGCCTGATTATAAGCCTCAGCTTTAGCCTCTTCAATTTGCTTAGCAACTTCTTCAGTTGAAAAAGAAGCTTCTTGCTCAACAGCGTCTGTCAAAACAACCTCATTATCAACACTCAAATCCATATCATCATTAGAAACAAGAACATCTTCATTAATAGATGACTTCTTTCTAGGCATATCAATAATAAAATTATCAAATAAAAATTTTTTCGGTTCGTTCATTTTTTTCCTTAATATATTAAAGTATCACCGTCACCAACATCGTTAATAATAATATCACCATTATTTGACAATTCTTTAGCTAATGTTACAACATATTGCTGTGCATCCAAAACATCTTTAGCCCTAACAGGTCCCATGGCCTCCATATCTTCTTGAATAATTTTACCCGCACGAGAAGACATATTATCAAAGAACAATGACTTAATAGTTTCTGAAGCATTCTTCAAAGATAAAGCAAGTTTTTCTTTATCAATAGTACGCAACAATACTTGAATTCCACTAGCATCAATACGCGATAAATCTTCAAATGTAAACATCAAAGATTTAACTCTTTCTGCACTTTCTTTATTTCTATATTCTAAAGCTTCCATAAATCTAGATTCTGTACCTCTATCCAAAGAGTTAAAGATTTCAGCAACCATTTCATGAGAATCAGATTGAGTTTGTTTAGATAGGTTAGACATAAATTCTTTTCTTAAAGTTTCTTCTAAACCGTCCAATACTTCTTGCTGAACAGAGTCCATCCTAAGCATTCTAAGCACAATCTCCATTGCAAAATTTTCAGGCAATAAAGCTAGAACCTTTGCAGAGTGATCAGATTTTATCTTAGATAAAATAACCGCAATTGTTTGAGGATATTCATTTTTTAGATAATTTGCCAACACATGTTCATTAACATTACCAAGCTTATCCCACATTGTTCTACCCGCAGGACCTTTAATTTCTTCCATAATAACAGAAACTCTATCTTTATCAATAACTTTAGATAAAAGCCTTTCTGCTGTTTCATAAGTACCTATTAAAGAATTTGGAGAAGATAACTTATCAGAAAACTCTTTAAAAACAGCATCCAAAACAGAAGAATGAACCTTACCTAAAGAAGCCATAACAATAGAAAGCTCTTTAATTTCTTCATCGTCAAGTAAAGAAAACAAACTAGCAGATCTATCCTCATCTAGAGAAAACATTAAAATAGCAGCCTTTTGTTGTGAAGATAATAAGTTATAATCATCTATTGTATTTTGTTTCATAGCTTTTTCCTCAATTGTCTTTAGCTGAATATAACCAGCCCCTAATAATATTTACAGCTTCATCAGGACTTCTCTCTACAAAGTCATTAATTTTTCTCAAAGAAGAAGCTTTAACCCTACCTTCTATATTATGTAAAGAAACCATTTCATCAACTCCATCAGCATCATTTAAGAAGTTTGAAAGAAGCATATCATCTTGCTCATCTTCGCCAAATAATCTAGGAGAAGAATCAATATTTGATGCAAACACAGAATTAACTAAAGGTTTAATAACTAAGAATATTACAAGAATAGCAACAATTGCAACCCCCAGATTTTCTGAAATTTTCAACACTTCAGACTTTGTCAAACCAAAAGCAAAAACAGGTTCAACAACATCTTCCTCTTCTTCAATATTGTTAACAGCAAACTTAAGATTTTCAACTTCAACAACATCGCCTCTATTAGCATCATATCCAACTGCAGACTTAACCAAAGATGTAATACTTTCTAACTCTGATTGACTTCTAGAATTATAAACATACTTATTATTTTCATTTTTTGTATAATAACCATCAACCATAACAGCAACCGTAGTTCTTGTTACAACACCAGATGTCCTAACCTTATTTTTAACAATTTTAGAAATTTCATAATTTGTTGTCTCTTCTGTTCTAGAGCTTTGAGAAAAATCAGACCTACCGCCAGAAGCATCACTTCCATTAGGAATATTTTGAGACACACTAACAACCCCCTGAGGAGCACCATCTGTTGTCTCTTCTGTAATAGAAGACGAAGAACGAACAACCTGAGTGTCTGGATCATAAATTTCTTCATTAACCACCATCTCATCAAAATCCATATCAAGATTAACAATAGCCCTAACTTTTCCATCACCAAGAGTTTTTTCTAACAATGATTGTATTTTTTCTGCTAACTTTTTTTCTTGATTAAGTTTAAAAATGTCGTTGTTTAAAGACTTCATAGCTTCTTCATCGCCATAATTATCTGTCAAAAGTTTTCCTTGAGCATCTATAATAGAAACATTTTTAACATTAAGCTTAGGCACAGCCGCCGCAACCAATTTCTGAATAGATTGAATCTCTGCTAAAGCCAACGTCCCGCTTTTTGTTTTAACAACAACAGAAGCTGAAGGCTCTTGCTCTTCTTTTGAAAACATTTCTCTTTTTGGCAACACCAAATGAACCCTAGCAGACTGAATGTTATTCATATTTCTAATTGTGCGAGATAATTCACCTTCTAAAGCTCTAACCAAATTAACATTTTGCACAAAACTTGTTGCACCTAAAGAATCTGCATTATCAAAAATTTCATAACCAACATTAGCTCCTTTAGAATTCAAAGCAAGCTCTGCTGTATCAATACGCATTTTATTTAACATAGAAACAGGAACCAAAATTTCAGATCCACCCTTAGATGTGCGATAAGAAACATCTAAGCCATCTAAACGCTCTGTTATTGCCTTTGCATCAGACAATTCTAAATCTGTATATAAAATAGCATAATCAGAACTAGAACCTTTAGTTCCCAAATACACAAAAAAGCCAATTAAAAAAACAATTACAGCAACTAAAGCAACCAATTTCCCAACAGAAAGATTCTTTATTACGTCTATAAATTTATCCACGTCTACTTCCCCAAGTTTTTAATAGATTATAAATAGGATAATAGATGAATAATATTTATTGATAAATAGATTTTTTACGATTGTTAATAAAAAATTAATAACACCTAAAATCAAGAATATAGCTAAATTAATACTATATTCTTGATTTTTTAACTATAGATAAATGTATAAACTATACCATATTAGTCAATTCTTGCAACATTTCATCAGCTGTTGTAATAATTTGAGTTGATGCAGAATAAGCACGTTGAACCACAATCATATTAGAAAACTCTGCCGCAATATCAACTGTAGACCCCTCTAAAGAATAAGACTCGATAGAACCACTACCATTTGTTGTTGCCATCTTCAAAACACCATCACCAGAAACATCTGTTGCCATCCAAGAGTTTCCTGTCAAACTCTCCAAACCTTCAGGATTTGAAAAAGTAGCAAGAGGTAAAATTGCAATTGGTCTTGTTTCTCCATTATCAAACAACGCTGTTACCACACCACTCTCATCAACAAACACGTCAGAATAAGAACCAAATTTAGCACCATCTTGAGAAATATAGTTTGTAGTAAAAGAGCCTGCCAAAGATGTTAAACCATCAGAAGTCCCAACATTACCTGACTTTAATGTAATTGAAGCGCCTGCATCAATACCTTCACCCATATTTTCAGCACCATTAGACCAAACAATATTCATTGCATCTGTGTAAGAATACTTAGGAGTACCATCAGCATTAAATCTAACAGAAGGCACTCTTGAACCTTCTTCAAGAGCAGTATCTAAACCATTTGCATAAAAAGTTCCACCAATTGCACCTGAATCACGCTCAACCCAATCACCACCAGATTCTCTAAATTTTGCATCTGCATCTATATCACCAACACTAAAAGAAATCTCTCCACCTGAAGATGTTGGTAATATCTCTAAAGTAGAACCGCTAACATTAAATCTACTAGGCTCTTTAGCTGTTGCAGTAATAGTACTTTGCAAATTAGCTAATGTTGCTTGCAAATTAGCTCCAATAACAACATCATTAGGGTTTACAGTTTCTGCAGCCACATTAGCATTATAAGTAGCTTCAGTAATAAATGTATATGTCTGACCATCTAAGCTCATTTTTTGACCAGCTGTTGGTTGAGCATTAAATTCAATTGCACCACCATTTGTAATATTTTCACTTATTGCACTAATAGTAAACACTCCCGTAGCTAAACCAGTATCTGGATTAGGATTTGTTGATGTTTGAATACAATTTGTTGTTAAACTAGCATCAACAGAAATTTCCTCACCCAAAATAGACTGATTAATTAAAACCCTAGTACCATCAGCTTGAAATCTATCACCGCTTGATTGTGTAGATTGCAACTTTTCTGCAAAAGCTGTTGAAAAGTCAGAAGAAGACAACAAAGGATCTAAATCAACATAAACAGTATCAGTAGTATCTGTGCCACCGCCATTTTGAAAAACATAAGTAATATCATTCACTTTAACTTGAGAACCATTTTCAGGAATACCTGTAAATTCTAACTGACCAACTGCACTATAAACATCAGGATTCGGATTGCCTTGTTTGCTTTCACCAGTCATTGTAACCACAGCAGCTCCAGTAGGAATTGTTGATGACATTTCCCAACCATTAGAACTTGTTTTTGTATAATTAATAGAAACATTACTTGCATTACCAAGACTATCATAAATAAGAGCAGAAACAGAATATAAACCACCCGCAGAAGAATCAGCTGGATTATAAATAGCATCACCAGAAGGAAGATTTGCACCATAAGAAATTTGAGTAGTCGGAGTTGCAGTACCACCAATAGATGTTAAGTTAATACCTTTAAGGTTATTACTATCAATAATATTGTCATTAACATAAACTGTATCACCATTAGTATCATAATAAGCTTTCATATAAGTTGTACCGTCAATTTCAACAGTTGAAGCTGTAGCACTACCATCATAAGGTAATAATGACCAACCTTGCAGATAAAAATCACCCGTATTTTTCAAATAACCTTGATTATCAATACTAAAATCACCAGCACGAGTATATGCCCACATATCACTGCTTCCTGGCTGAGCCGCAGTATTCACAACAAAGAAACCATCACCAGAAACAGATAAAGCTGTTGAAGATGAATTTGCAGCCAACAAACCTTGCACAGAAACATCTTGCGTAGACACCGCCTGAACACCACCAGAAGAATATGCCGCTGAAGATGTTTGAGTTGTAACCAATGTACTAAATTGAGTATTTACACCTTTATAACCAACAGTACTAATATTAACAATATTATCAGAAATACCTCCCATCGCACTAGATTGAGCGGCCAAACCAGAAACACCTGCTTGCATTGCTCCAAATATACTCATAATTTTTCTCCTTTAAACTTTTAGTCTTAAATCTTAATTTTTATTATGCAATTTTTGTGCCAAACTAAATAACTTGTACAGCATCATCTAAAGCCGTATCTGCTGAAACATTAGCTACAGCATCCTCAATTCCTTCAACAGCAGAAGATGCCACATTTTCTTCAACAGTATCTTCAACAGATGGCAACACACTTTCTCCGACATTAACGTCTTGAGACAAACCACCAGCATCAGACACAGAAGAATTTTCAGAAGCTTTATTTTTAGAAATTTCATATTCAGAAGATCTAACCGTTAAAATATCAGATAACGTTGCTGTTACAGCATCACCCAAACCAACATAAACAGATTTATCATCACTAGCAACACCTGTAACCACACCAAACACTGTTGTTGTAACTGCAGCATTAACCTCGCCTTCAGGAACTGCTGTTGTAACATGAATTTGATAAGCGCCATCTTCCAACTGTACTCCAGACCTATCTTTTCCATCCCACTTAAATTCATGATTACCAGCTGTAGCAGCACCTTCTGTTGAATAAACAATAGAGCCACTCATATCTTTAACCAAAATAGTAGCAGAATTAACATCTTTATCCAAAGAGTAAGTTGCCATCGCATTTCCATCTACCAAAGGCATAACATCACCTAGAACTTGAGCTGTTTTTCCAATATAAGATACAGCTTGCGCTCCAAGATTAGCAACACCCATCAACACCAATTCATCTAACGATTCATTTTGTTGAATTGATTGTTCAACCGCAGAATATTGAACAAGTTGTTGTGTAAACTCTGCAGTATCCATAGGATCCATAGGATCTTGATATTGCAACTGAGTTGTCAACAATGTTAAAAAAGTGTTCATATCCGCAGATAAATCAGATGCGGATTGAGCTGTTTTTTGATTTGTTGGGGCATACCCCGTAATTGACGCTACATCTACCATAATAACCTCCCCTTGTTACACTTTGATGTTTAAAGCATTAGAACCATTATAAGCAACATGTTGATTGTCCTCTTCAGATTCACTAAACGCATCTGCCATAAAATCTAACCTTGCTTGCCTATTATTATTTTCTTGATTATTTTCTTGTTGATGAGAAAAACTCAAAGAGTTATCACTCAACTTAAATCCCGCATCTTCAAAAACTTTTTGCAAAGAGCTCATGTCTTTTTGCAAAAGTTCCATTGTCTCTCTAGAAGATGCCACAATATGAACTTCAACAGAGCCATCTTTTTTATTCATTTCCATTTTAATAGAAAGTTTACCCAATTCCTCAGGTTTAAGAGAAATATCAATTACATCAACGCCCTTAACGGCTGATTTTGTAATATTTACTTTCACTTGTTCAATAACCTCTTTAGACATACCTTTAAGATTATCGTTTACTTCAACTTTTGAATCTACCTGCCCTAAAGTTGCTTTATTTGACTTTGCAACCTCAAAACCAATTGGATTAATATTATCTTGATTTACCTTAACAGCTGTCTCTGTAGACGCTGTATTTTGTGGCGCAACAACAGCAACCTCAGGCTTCAAAACATTTGGTTTTACTGCCACTGATTTAGAAACATCCCCCAAATTATTTACAGAAACCTTATCATCAACAACTTTATCTTCCACAACAATCTGAGGTCTTGAAAAATCAAAACCTTCTTCTTCAACCTTAACTTCAACATTTAATTTATTTTCAGGTTCAATTTTTTGTGCTAATTCATTTTGCTGAGACACAACTTTTTCAGATTTAACAGCAACATCTGTTTCAAACAAATCTTTTGGTTTATCTTCTACCGAAAGCTCTAAAGCTTCTATCTCCAAAGGATCCACATCAGAAACCACCTCACTTAAAGCAACCGCCTGTACTCCACCACCAACAACATCTGTTTTCTCAACCAAATCATCTGTTGGCAAAGATTGCAAATCAAGTTCAGAATTAATATCTTCAGGCAGAATAGGCAAAACAGAAGCTTCATCAACAGAAGAAAGATTAACATTACTCTTTTTCATTAAAGATGTCGTTGCCGAAACACCTGTATCCTTAATAGCACTAACAACAGGTGAGTTTTCAACTTGTGCCACTAACCCAACAACAACTTCATTTACAGGAATAGCGGTCATCTCTAATTTATTTAAAACAGGAGCATCTTTATTAACCTCATCAGCAACAACCTCTTCAATATCAGCTACAGATAATAAAACCTCTTCTGCATCTATTAAAGGCGCTTCAACAGTTTCATTTACTTCTAAAGGAGCTACATCTTTTAACATAGAAAGTATCAATTCTTCAGAAACCTCTACTTCAGAAACCGCTTCACCTTCAACTTCAGAAGCAACAGTTTTATCCCCAGTCTTATCTTTAGCACCTTCTGTTTCATCAGCACTAGAAGTAGCTTTACTTTCTTTGTCATCAACAGCTTT
This sequence comes from Alphaproteobacteria bacterium, assembly GCA_044432975.1. Taxonomy (GTDB): domain Bacteria; phylum Pseudomonadota; class Alphaproteobacteria; order RF32; family CAG-239; genus JAWXUC01. The sequence continues at coordinate 130,567 of JAWXUC010000001.1, forward strand.
TGAAGAATCATCTTTATTATTAGTCTTTTCAGAATTATTATCTGAAGAGCTTTTCTTTGTTTTAGACTTCACCTTATCTTCATCATTATTAGTCACTGACTTAGAAGGAGCTTTTTCCTCTCTAACATCAGCAATAGCAGTTTCCTTTTTAACTTCAACAACTGGAGCGTTCTTTTCTAAAGAAACCTCAGGTTTACTTTTTTCAGCAGAAGCCAAAGAAAACTCCAACTCAGAAATAAAATTACCCTGAGGACTCACAGAAGGAGTAAAATTTAAATTTTGAGCTGTGTTTTTTACACCAAAAGCATCACTTAATTCCATAATAAAAACCTTTTATCTATTAACTTACAAAAATAAATGCAATAATCATGCCAAAAATATTTAACAAAAATGTAACTATACTTTTCAAAAAAAACATGATAAAATACATTATAAGGAGAAACACTATGAAAAAACTCTTACTTTCTTGTTTGTTTATTTTATTTAGCCAAGCAAGCAACGCACAATTGGCTGCAAACCCATGGGATCCATCAACGCTTCCTGAACCCAACAATGGTTATTTTGGAGATAATTTAGAGCAAAAAGCACTAGAAAACACCCCCAATGCACCAGCATATAAAGAAGGCATTACAGATGGCGAGGTTTTGCCTGTTGATCCTTGGGCTTTAACAAGAGATAGATCTGGCATCCAAACTTGGAGAGGCTCTGCTCAACACGGAAAATTAAACTATATTGGCGAAGCCACAACTTATGGCACAGCTACTGGACAAGAAATGATTGCACCAGAAGTAAACCGCCACAATATGGTTGTAATGCTAGACCATCTTAGAAGCTTAGGCTATAAAATACCAGAAAATTACAACGAAGGTGTTATGGGCGCCCCTGCTAGATATGGTGCAAAATTAAAATCTGAATATAACGAGCTAATGCATCAAAACATAAAAGACAACCCCCTAGGAGGATTAACTAAAGAATTTATAAATATGTTTGATGATTATACAGGATTAGAAACAGAAAACTTATTAATGAATTCAGTAAAGTTGCTAGGTACAGATTAGTTTAACTTAAAATACCACCCATCTGTTAATATAGAATAATTTTCTATAGTCTCTTTTATGCCTTTTTCAAAAATGTTCAACTTATCATAACTAATAGAAATCCAATTATCTTCATAATAAGCAATATTAATCACAAGACCAGAAGTCAAAACAACTTGCAAATCTCTTTTTTTATTTTTTTGCAAATTCCTCTTAACATCAACAAATTTAATATTATTTAGTGTTGCAATAAAACTAGGATCAATAAACATCCAATTAACATCACCAATCTTCAATGAAGAAACATTCATATAATCAATATCAACCATTGGACTTGTTAAATATTCAGATTTACTTTCAGGAAATTTCAAAGAATAAGACATCAGCCAATTTTCACGCCCCTTATTAACAAAATCATCACAAATTTTAAATTTTTTGTTTTTTATTTTAACTTCATTAAAAACAGTTTTTTTCACATCATCTTTTTTTACATACTCAGCCATATCAAAAACATAAAGAAGATTTTTAACAAATTTCACATCTGCAAAATAACCATCAAATTCTTTTATTCTCCACAACCCATCTTCTTCAAAAAAACGCAGTCCATCAACAGAAAAATCTGTAACATTTGCAGGAAAAATCTTCTCTCCTGCTTTAGGTTGATAAACCTGCCACAAAGAAAATAAAACCACACCTAAAGTCGCTACAATTAAAACAATAAAAATTTTCAAATTAGATTTTAACATATTTTTTCCTTAAAAATTCAAATACAAATATCATTATAAAAATAAAAAACAAAGGAAAAACCAAAGCATTTAACACAATATAAAAAGCTATAACATTACTAGTTTTATCCTCAACAAGATAAGCTATTTTTTTTGCCTCTTCTTGTTTTTGAGAAATTTCATTATCCAAAGCACTTGCTTTCTTAAAATCACTCAAACTTTGTGAACTTGTTAAATTAGTTTCTATCATTTTATCTTTTAAAACATTTGTTTCTTTATTAATACTTTCAACAAGAGGCAAATACTTCTCACTAAACCTATTTTCAACTTTATCTTTAATACTTTCATTTTCCATCACCTCTTTTTTAAGATTTAGATGAAACATTTTTTCATTATCACTCAAATAATCAAGATATTTAAACAAAACATACAAACCCTCTTTATCCAAAACATCTTCACTGCCTATAATATTATAATTAACCATAACTAAAAGAGGATTATTTATAGAAAATTTTAAATGAGGAAGCATTTTTTCAACAATATCTGGAGTATTTATAACACTTGAATCAAACTCAGAGTTAAATTTACCAGAAAAAAGCTCAACACCATCAACGGGATGCTCTATTTTATTTTCATAATCAAAATCCAAATTATCCTCTAAAACAACAACTTTTCCGCCACGCATTAAATATTGATCAATAGCATATTTTACTACCATAGATTCAGGCTGATTCAAAACCAACAAAATATCAACATTGCTAGGAATTTGGATTGTTTTTTGCGATAAAGAAAGCAAATTATAATGCTTATTCAACTCATCAACAAAAGGCCAATTAGCTCCTCTCACAATACCAAATTTTTTTCTTAAAACATCTGGTTTTCCTGCCAAAATCCCTACAGTTTTTCTTTCATTATTATTCAAAGAAGCTATAGCCCTAATAACATCTGTCTCAAAATATCTTGCATCATCAGGATTTATAGAATTAATAACAATTCTACGACCATTAGCACTAAAAACAACACCATCATAAAGATTATACCTCAAAGTTGGCACAAAATTAAGTTTATAGTTAATAGCCTCACCTTCTTCTTCTGAAAAAGGCTTAATTTTTTTAACATTCAAAGTAGCATTAGGAATTTTATTCAAAAAACGTGCAACATTACTAATATATTCATCCTTTTTAGGGCTTTCATCACTCCAATCAGAAGTATATAAATCAATTATAACAGGTTCTTTATAAGAAGACAAAACACTTTTAGCTTCATCAGATAAAGAAAACACCTTAGAATAACTAGCATCAAACTTATAAGATGCAAAAAAGAAATGAGATATAAAAAATAATAACGAAGCACAAATTATTTGAGAAACAACAAAATAAAATAACTTTCTTGTTTTTACAAACTTAGTTTTTATCAAATAAATATTAACAATCAAAGCAAAATAAGATACTGCACAAAAATAAATAACATTATCCAAACCAATTTGCCCATATAAAATGTCCATAAAATTAGTTAAAAACCCCAACAAAAAGAAGAGCCAAACCGCAAATAAAGAAATTAAATAAGAAACGGCTGCCCCAACAAAAAACGCTGCAGTTGCACAAGAAATTGCGGATATTGACAATAAAGCTAACAAACAAGCAAAATAAGATGACAACACACTTAAAAAATCCAAATTAAGATTAAAAGCAGCAAATATCAAAAAAGGAATTGTCATTAAAAGCATAAAAGTTCCTAAAGCAAAACAACTCCAAAACTTTGCTAAAACAATATCTTTATAATCTAAAGGCAAACTAGACAACAACTCAATTGTATTACTACGTCTTTCTTCACTCCACAATTTAACAGCAATTGCAGGAATAATAAAAGCCAAAATATTAGGCTGAAAATAAAAGAAAGAAGACAAATTATTGGTAACAATTTCAAAAAACTTACCAAAATAAAAACAACAAACCATAGATATAACAGCATAAACAAACATCATAGCATAAAAGAATTTACTTTTAAAATATGAAAAAATTTCTTTTATAAAAAGCGCTTTCATAAAACTTTACTCCATCATTTTTCTTAAAACATCAGCCATATTTTTTTTATTATCACCCTTAATTTCTTCAACAGAAGTGTCTGCAATTAACTTACCCTTATTAAGAACAACAATCCTAGAATTCATTTCCTCAGCTTCTTCTAAAATATGCGTAGAAATCAATACAATATTTTTCTTTGCATATTCCCTTAATGTTTTTCTTAAAGCTTGTTTTTGATTAGGATCCAAACCTTCTGTAGGTTCATCTAAAATCAAGATTTTAGGTTTAGCAAGCAAAGTTGCTGCAATTGCTGTTCTTGATTTATACCCCTTTGACAAGGTCTGAATTTTTTGATTAAGAACATCTTTCAAAGACATTGTGTTAATTACACTATCTATTTCTTCGGTTTTAACATTTTTTATTTTAGCCATAAAAAACAAAAATTCCAACACACTCAAATCTTGATAAGTTGGATTATTCTCTGGCATATAACCAATATTTTCAAGAGCTTTAACTCGTTGAGAATTAATATCACTTCCAAAGATATTAACCCCCCCATTATCTGCATCAACAATACCACAAATAATTCTCATCAAAGTTGTTTTTCCAGCACCATTAGCACCTAACAAAGCCACAACCTCTCCTTTTTTAAAAGAAAGGCTAACATCTTCTAATGCTTTTATTTTACCAAAAGACTTTGAAATTTTTTTTAATACTAACATTTTTTAATTCTCATAAAAAAAAGTGATGACAAAATAGATTCTATACATTAATAATAGAGTATAATTTTTAAAAGTGAAAAAAAAATGCAAAAAGATACATATTCTGTGGACGAAACAAAACACATAAAACTTGGACTATACACCATAGCAATACTTTTAATAACTATGATAGTAGCATTTGCGCCAAATAGCAATCGCCACTCATTAAACGATTCTCAAAGCTACAAAGTATTTGCTCGCTTTAACAGAACAGATGGCCTTCTTGTTGGAGATGCTGTTAGAATGGCTGGTGTTAGTATTGGAAAAATTTCCAACTCTGTTTTAGATGACAACTTCAAAGCAATCTTAACATTAGATATTCAAAATGGCATTATCATTCCAGATGACAGCTCTGCATCCATAGTTTCTTCATCATTAATTGGTGGTGATAAATATATAGAAATTGAAGCAGGAGGAATGGATTCTTCTTTAACAGAAGGTTCAGAATTTGAATACACTCAAGATGCAATGGTATTAGAAGAAATTCTTCAAAGAATTATAGATATTGGAAAAGCCAACAGAAATAAAGGAAAAAACGATGAATAAAAAACCAATAGAAACCCTTATGGGCATTTTAGTAATAATAATTGCTGCTTTCTTCTTAGTGTTTGCATTAAGATTGTCTGACCTAAAAGTAGTAAAAGGTTATAGCCTAACTGCTAATTTCTTAAAAGTTGGAGGCCTAAACGTTGGCTCAGATGTTAGAATAAATGGTATAAAAGTTGGTACCGTAACATCACAAAATTTAGATAATGAAAAATTTGAAGCTGTATTAAATTTAAGCATCGCCTCAAACATAAGCTTACCAACAGACAGCTCTGCTATAATTGTAGGAGACGGCTTAATGGGAGATAAATTTATTAAAATTGAACCAGGTAGAAGCAAAGAATTCTTAAAAGATGGCGACATATTAACAAACACAAAAGACTTCAAAAGCTTAGAAGATATGGTTGGAGAAGTTATATTTATGGTGACAGAAAATGAATAAAATAAACAAACTTTTAATTACAACAGCATTTTGCACATTTTGTTTTAATGCTCAAAGTGCAGAAATTGAAAAAAACACTGCAAGATTTCAAGCAATGAACAAGATTACAGGAACATCAAGTACTTTAGAAATTCCAGTAAACTCTCAACAAGATTATGAAGACTTTTCAATCGTTGTTAGAAACTGTAAAACAAACCCTCCAGAAGAAACCCCTGAAAGCTATGCTTTTGTAGATATTGCAGAAACAAATGATGAAGGAACAACAAACATCTATAAAGGTTGGATGCTTTCTTCATCTCCAGCATTAAATCCTTTAGAACATCCAATGTATGACTTATGGCTTTTAGAATGCACAGATTCTGTTGTTGAACAAGAAGATATTTTATCATCAGAAGAACTAGACTTAAGAGATGAAATAGAAAGCACTCAAGAAAATGACTATTATGCTGATGAAAAAAAAGAAGTAGAAGAACTTTTTGAAGAAAAAGAAGAAACTATAAACAAAGCAACAGGAGCACCTGAATCTATAATAAATATTGTAGATTCTCAAGTAGAAATAAACACTCTTGAAAAAAAGACTACTGAAGAAAACACACCAGAAGTAAAACACCCTCTTCAATTACCGACAGAAGCCCCTAAAATTCCAGCTTCTACTAACGATAATGTTGATGTTGAAAATGTAATTTTAGAAAAAGTTTCAACCCAAGCTCTTGAAGAAGTATCAACAAAAAATGAACAAACTAATCCAGAAGCTATAGCTGTTGAAACAACAGAAACTATCATAGAAGAAGTATCAAAAGAAGTACAACAACCAGCTATTGTTGAAGAAGTAAAAGAAAACACAGAGCAGCAACCTGATGTTGTTGAAGAACATGAAGCTTCACAACTAATAGATTTTTCAAATTTCAATTTTGGAGAATAAAAATAAAAGGGCGATTTTAATCGCCCTATTTTCTATTCAAAGCCCTATAAAATTCAGGTCGCAAAAACTTTCCTTGCCACAAACCTCTCTTATTTTTTTTAGCATCAAGCTCTTCTTTTTTATAATCATCATTATAATAATGAGTAGCCCAACCATCTAAAACCATTTGTTTATTAACATCATCACAAATAGCAACACCTCTGTCATATCTATCATATTCAATTATTTTACAATTAACTTTTTTCTTTAATAATTGTTGCAAATGCTTAAAAGATAAATCACCACAATGATATTCTTTTCCATCTTTATCAAAACAGTTCTGATGATACTCTGGAGCATCAATCCCAGACAATCTAACTTCTTGCGAACCATATTTAATGCTATCTCCATCAATTGCTGTCGCATAAAGCATAATAAGTGTTGCCAAAAATTTTTTCATTGTTATAATCCGCCTCAACAAGGAGTATAATAATAAATGGTAAAAATATCAAGATTAATTGAAGGTCATAAAGAATTTCATCAAAAATATTTTGTAGAACAACCAGATGTCTACAAAAAACTTTTAGAAGATGGTCAATCACCCAAAACATTAGTTATATCTTGCAGCGATTCTAGAGCTGATCCATCAATTATATTAAACACAGAACCAGGAGACATTTTTGTTATCAGAAACGTTGCCAACATTGTTCCTCCTTATGAAGATGAAAATATTGGATACCACAGCACATCTGCAGCAATTGAATATGCAGTACTACACTTAAAAATAGAAAACATTGTTGTTTTAGGACACTCTGATTGTGGCGGTATAAAATCTTTAATCAAAGACCAAGAAAATGACCACACCTTCATAGACAATTGGTTATATATTGTTGAAGACGCAAAAAAAGAAGCCATAAAACACAATGGAAACTTCAGTGATGTATGCCATATTTGTGAAAAAGAAGCCATAAAAAAATCCATTAAAAACCTTCGTGAATTTCCATTCATAAAAGAAAATAATGTTGAATTACACGGCTGGTATTTCAATTTACAAACAGGTTCGTTAGAAAATATTGTATAAGTAAATAATTTTGTTTGTTTTTATAAAAAAATATTTTAATATAAAATAAATTTTTGGGATATATTTATGAAAAAACTAATAATTTTTACATCTTTAATTTTAATAAATGCTTGCACCATTAATACTGGTAAAATGGCAGCTCTTTTTCGTACAGAAAATATTACCAATCCATCTATTTCAACAGAACAAATCCCATTACAAGAACAAGATAGTGTTATTGTTTGCCGCAGCAAACAATGTGCTCCTAGCAAGTTATCAATGTCTAGAGAATACATTCACAACGCTTTACTTCGTCTTTTTGAAAACAACAACAAATCAACAGCTCTTATCTGTCAAGCAAGCCCAACCTCAAAAACTTGTCTTGAAAATTACATAACAATACCAATCACTGTTGGAATTGCTCCTGCAAATATGTTTATAGATTCTGTAAAAATAACAGACTTAAACATAGGTAAAGGAGAAAGCAAAATAAACTTGTTATTAAACTACAACGTTACGTTTAATGGTCAATCACCAGATTGCACAACTGCAAATTCTATCATATATGCAAAATCATCTGAGCACATTATCTTAGAAGATAATACTTACCAATGCAAAATGACATCTGTTGGCAAAACAAATGTTTCAACTGTTTTTGCAATTGATTATATTGATTTAGATTATGGTTTTATAGGCGGCTATTATTCAGTAGGTTTATCGGGCCCAGCTTATGGTGGCGGTACAGGCTATATGTTAATGAGATTAATGAAAGATGCTTATCCATTATCTCCAATATTAACAAAACAGACTCCTGCACCACTAAAAAAATCTGTTACACAACAAAATAACAACAACAATACAGAAAATGTAAAAGTTTTCCCCATAAATAAAAAATAATACTTGAAATTTTATAAATTATGTATTATTCTATATTTACAGAGGAAATACTGTTTTGTTCGTAGATACGCAGATCTTTCGAGCCAACATTATTTTTAAGGGAGCTGTCCCTGATTAGATCTTGGTCTAACCACATGGCACCCACCTGTTTACACAGGTTCGCTTTAGAGTGCAAACTACTACGGCAAAACGGTTTTCCTCCCTTTTTCAAATCCTCATTAGAGGATTTTTTTATATTTGACATAACAACCAACAAGCATTATATATACACTTATGAGCGAAGAAAAATATATAATAATCAAAGGTGCGCGAGAGCATAACCTTAAAAACATTGATGTTAAAATCCCAAAAAATAAATTAACTGTAGTTACAGGCCTTTCTGGTTCTGGTAAATCATCATTAGCTTTTGATACAGTTTATGCCGAAGGACAACGCAGATATGTAGAGAGCTTATCATCTTATGCTCGCCAGTTTTTAGATTTAATGAAAAAACCCGATGTTGATTATATAGAAGGCTTATCTCCAGCCATTTCAATTGAGCAAAAAACCACTTCACAAAACCCACGTTCTACCGTTGGTACTATTACAGAAATTTTTGATTATATGCGTTTATTATGGGCAAGAGCTGGCACTCCCTACTCTCCCACCACTGGCTTGCCAATTGAGGCTATGAGTGTTGCCTCAATGGTAGATAAAGTTATGGAACTGCCAGAAAAAACAAAATGCTTAATTTTATCACCAATTGCAAAAAACTCTAAAGGCACATTTGCCAAAGAATTTGAAAACATCAAAAAACAAGGCTTTCAAAGAATTAAAATTGATGACACAGTTTATGAAGTTGATGAACTCCCAACTTTAGATAAAAACAAAAAACACAATATAGAGGTTGTAGTAGATAGAATTGTCATAAAAGATGGCATATCAGAACGTTTAAGCCAATCTTTTGAAACCGCATTAAAACTCTCTGATGGCATTATATATGTAGAAAACTTAGACGCACAAGAAAAACTAATTTTCTCAAGCAAATATGCCTGCCCAGTTTCAGGATTCGCCATAGAAGAAATTGAGCCTCGCTTATTTTCATTCAACAACCCCAATGGTGCTTGCAAACGTTGCGACGGTTTAGGCGTAGAACTTCATGTTGATGAAGCTTTAGTTGTTCCAAATGAAAACTTATCACTTTCTCAAGGCGCAATTGCCCCATGGGGAACCTCAAGCACATCATTTTATTACCATGCTCTTCGTTCAATCGCAGATTATTTAGGCATCTCGGTTAGAACCCCATGGAAAGAGCTTTCAAAAGACGTTAAAGATTTTATTCTATACGGCTCAAACGGGATTCCAATTGACATTATGTACAAATCTTTTTCAACCTACAAACCTTTTGAAGGCGTGATTCCCAACTTAGAAAGAAGAGCCTTAGAAACCACATCAGAAGACACTCGTGATGAAATCAGCAAATACCAACGTGCCGCAAAATGCGAAGCTTGTGGTGGCAAACGTTTATCTCCTCAAGCATTAGCGGTTAAAGTTGCGGGCTTAGATATTATGAAAGTCTCAGACTTTTCAATTTCTCAAGCCTTAGATTGGTTTGCTAAAGTCAACAATCACCTAACCCCAAAAAAACAAGAAATTGCCTCTAAAATATTAAAAGAAATCTGTGAACGTTTAACATTCTTAAACAACGTTGGTCTAAATTATTTATCTCTCTCTCGTCAAGCAGGCACACTATCAGGTGGTGAAGCACAAAGAATTCGCCTAGCTTCTCAAATTGGCTCTGGGTTAACAGGAGTATTGTATATTTTAGATGAACCGTCAATTGGTCTTCATCAAAAAGACAATGACAGACTTTTGGCAACATTAACCAGATTAAGAGATTTAGACAACACCGTAATTGTAGTAGAACACGACGAAGATGCAATCCGCTCTGCTGACTATATCATAGACATGGGGCCAGAAGCTGGCATTAATGGTGGAAAAATTGTAGCAGAAGGAACACTTGAAGAAATATTAAAATCAGATTCTTTAACCTCTCAATACTTAAACGGCACAAAACAAATTTTAATCCCATCAGAACGCAGAAAAGGCAACGGCAATTTTATAGAAATCATCGGTGCTCAAACCAACAACCTTAAAAACGTCAAAGCAAAATTTCCCCTCGGAATGTTTGTTTGTGTAACAGGCGTTTCTGGCGGCGGCAAATCTTCATTAGTTTTAGAAACCTTATTCAAAGGCGTTAATAAAGAGCTTAACAAATCAAGAGAATTAACAGGTATTTATAAAGAAATAAAAGGGCTTGAGAATATAGACAAGGTAATTGATATAGATCAATCTCCAATTGGCAGAACCCCACGTTCAAACCCTGCAACATATAGCGGATTGTTCACCCCAATAAGAGAATGGTTTGCAAGCTTACCTGAAGCCAAAGAAAGAGGTTACAACGCAGGACGATTCTCTTTCAACGTTAAAGGCGGCAGATGCGAAGCCTGCCAAGGCGATGGTGTAACAAAAATAGAAATGCACTTTTTGCCAGATGTGTACGTCCAATGCGATGTCTGCAAAGGCAAACGTTTTAACCGAGAAACCTTAGAAGTAAAATACAAAGGCAAATCAATCGCCGATGTCTTAGACATGAGCATTGATGAAGCTTATGATTTCTTCCATGCGATTCCAAGCATAAAAAACAAACTAGAAGTCTTGCGTCAAGTTGGTTTAGGCTATATAAAATTAGGACAACAAGCCCCTACTCTATCAGGTGGTGAAGCGCAAAGAATTAAATTATCAAAAGAACTAGGCAAACGTGCCACAGGCAAAACACTTTATATCTTAGATGAGCCAACCACAGGCTTGCATTTTGAGGATATCAAAAAACTATTAAATGTTCTTCACGCTCTTGTAGATGCTGGCAATTCTATTGTTGTAATTGAGCACAATTTAGATGTTATTAAAACCGCAGATTATATCATAGACATGGGGCCAGACGGCGGCGACGGCGGCGGTCAAATTGTCGCTCAAGGTTTGCCTGAACAAGTAGCAAAATCCCCCAAATCATACACCGCAAAATATCTAAAAAAGTACTTGTAAGTCATTTAAGTCAAATGGAGTTTTTTGATAAACAACATAGTTCAACCAATTTGAAAACAACAAATTAGCATCAGCTCGCCACAAAACACTCGGTTTTTCTAAAACATTATCATTAGGAAAATAATTTTCAGGAATATTTATAGGCAACCCCTTATTTAAATCTCTAAAATATTCTTTTGATAGTGTGTCAGCATCATACTCGAAATGCCCCGAAATAAAAATTTGACGAGCATCATAAGAAGAAACCATTGCAATACCAGACTTTAAAGATTTTAATAAAACAGATAATTTATTATTTTTTTCTATTTCTTCTTGATTCCAAATAGAATGCCTAGAATGAGGCATATAAATCACATCATTAGCCCCTTTTAACAACAAATTATTATAAGGATTTATTTTATGAGGAAAAACACCAAAACATTTTTCTTCTAACTTGCTCTTAGAAATTCCATAATGATAAAACAAAGCAGCTTGCGCTCCCCAACAAACATGCAATGTTGAAAAAACATTACTCTTTGTATATTCCATCAATTCAACTAATTCATTCCAATAATCAACATCACTAAAGTTTAAATTCTCAACAGGTGCGCCTGTAATAATCATGCCATCAAATTTTTCATCTTTAATTTCAGTTACCGTTTTATAAAACTCTTTTAAATATTCTTGAGAAGTGTTTTTTGATAAATGACTTTCCATATGCACCAAAGTTATTTCCAATTGTAATGGAGTATTAGAAAGCAATCTCAAAAACTGAATTTCAGTATCTGACTTTGTTGGCATTAAATTAACCAAAGCAATCTTTAACGGACGAATATCTTGTTTTTTAGATCTAGTTGGAGTAATTACAAACAATCCTTCCTTTTCTAATACTTCAACAGCTGGTAAATAATCTTTAACAATAACAGGCATAATATTTTCTCACAAAATAAAAATATCTTTTTATTTTACGCCCCAGTTTGCAAATGGGTAACCCATAGTTTCTTCATCATCTTTTTTTGAAGCTTCATCTAAAACAACTTTTTCTTCATTATCATTTGTCATAGATATATCAAACTTTGGCTCTTCTTGCTCAATAGTTTCTTCTTTATTAAAAGACATATTTTGCAATTTTTCCCAATCTTTTTTAACACTTTCTAACTCAAACTCTTTTGGCTCTGCCTGAACAACAATTTCTTCTGGCTTAAAAGAACGTTCTAAAGCAATAGAAAAGTCATCTTTTTTAACAACAACCTCTGACTCAGCAATAAATTCTGGTTCAATCTTTTTTTCTACTTCAACAAAACTTCTTCTCTTTTTTATTTCATCATCAAGAGGTGCAAAAATAGAAAATACTTTACCCAAAACCCCTGCCTCTATTAAATTTAAGAAAACTTTACCTTTATCATGCTTATCAAGAAGAGCAATTAAGTTTAAATATCTAGCACAAAACTCTAAAATAGAACCAGATAAAACAACATCGCTTTGCGCTCTATCTAAAACTCTTGTTAAAAAATTGCTTTGATTTTGCCAAACTTCAATAATAACTTTTGCAAAAACCCATTTACCTCCATTTTGCGCTTTTTGCCATAAGATATCAATTTGCTCTTTTGAAGCAATTTTTGTTTTATATATAATCTCAGATAAAATCTCATTCAAATCTGCAATCAAAACATCAACCTTATCCATAACAAAACTATCTTTAACCTGACGTTCTGTTTCAAGCAAAAGCCTTGCAACCACATCTGTATATTCTTGATTTTTTTTCATTTGTTGAAAAAGGTGATATAAATTCTTATTTAAAGTATTATTAAACAAAAATTGCATAACAAAACCAAAAATAATCCAAACCAAAAATATCGGAACAATTATTAAACTCAAATGCAAAGAAGCGTCAGCTAAAGACAAACTAGAAAAACTAGCAGAGCCCAATTTTTCAAACATCATTGAGCAAGAATAAAACACCCACAAAATGGTTGAAAACACACTCAAACTAAAACAAATAGCTAACATAATCTTAATGCTCCTTTACAATTTAATTGTTGTATTGTAAAACATTAAAAAAAAAGAAACAAGAGGAAATCAAAAATGACACACAAGCCAGTTTTATTATTAATTTTAGACGGTTGGGGATATAAACGCCCAATTACAGATGATAACGCAATTGAAGTTGGCAACACTCCAACTTGGGACAGATTATTAAAAGAATATCCAAATTCTTTAATAAAGACATCTGGTTTAGATGTTGGGCTTCCTGATGGTCAAATGGGCAACTCAGAAGTTGGACACACAAATATTGGTGCTGGTAGAGTTGTTATGCAAGACTTGCCAAGAGTAGACTTAAGTGTAAAAGAAGGAACTTTAGCAAAAAACAAAACCATTGTTGATGCAATTGCAAACTTAAAAACAAGTGGCAAAGCATTAAACATTATGGGTTTAATGTCTGATGGCGGCGTTCACTCTCACATTAATCATATTGTTGAATTATGCAAAATTTTTGCATCTGAAGGCATTAAAGTTAATGTTCATGCCTTTATGGATGGTCGCGACACTCCTCCATCTTCTGGCAAAAGCTATTTAGCTCAATTTGAAGAAGCAACAAAAGAATTTGCAAACATAAAACTTTGCACAATCTCTGGTCGTTTTTATGCAATGGATAGAGACAATCGCTGGGATAGAATAGAACTTGCATACAATGCCATTGCTCTTGGCAAAGGAGAAACAGCTTGTTGTGCAAATAAAGCTATCGAAAATTCTTACACTGCACAAAAAACAGATGAATTTGTTATGCCAACTGTTTTAGGAGAATATCAAGGTTTTGAAAATGGCGACATCTTATTAATGGCAAACTACCGTGCAGATAGAGCCAGAGAAATTTTATATGCTCTAGCAGATACAGAATTTAAAGGCTTTGCTCGCCCTAAAGAAATTAATTTATCAGAAGTTATTGGCTTAACAGAATATTCTGTTGATCATAACCGATTCGTTAAAACCATCTTTGGACCAGAAGAGTTAACAAACATTTTTGGTGAAATCATCGCTAATAATAACATGACACAATTAAGAATTGCCGAAACAGAAAAATATGCTCACGTAACATTTTTCTTCAATGGTGGCAAAGAGGCTGAGTTTAAAGGCGAAGACAGAATTTTAATTCCAAGCCCAAAAGTTGCAACATATGACTTAAAACCAGAAATGAGCGCTTTTGAAGTTACAGAAAACTTAGTAGAAGCAATCAAATCTCAAAAATATGACACTATTATCTGCAACCTTGCAAATGGCGACATGGTAGGACATACTGGCATTATGAAAGCCGCAATTAAAGCAGTTGAAGCTGTTGATCAATGCTTAACTAAAATCACAGACGCAATTTTAGAAGTAAACGGCACCGCAATCATCACAGCCGACCACGGCAACGCAGAACAAATGAAAGATGAAAACGGCAACCCATATACAGCTCATACAGTAGGAGATGTCCAAGCGATTCTCGTTAATTCTGATTACAACAACATTGCAGATGGCAGATTAGCAGACATCGCCCCAACAATACTAAAATTGTTAGGCATCGCTCAACCAGAAGATATGACAGGTAAAAGCTTAGTATAAAGTTAACTAATTCTATTGCAGGGCGGGGGCTTGCTCCCGCCTTTTGCACTGCCAATCAACAATTAATTAACGATATACTATAAAAACAAAAAGAGGCTAGTTCAAAACGAACTAACCTCTTTTCTTTTAGATTTAGGATCTACCACAAGCGCTGCGTTGAATAAATCGTATCCATCCACATCCCCTGATCTAAGCTGATAAACATATCATAATCCTCAGGTGTAAAGCTCAAATAAGCATACACATGAGAAATCAAGATATTCTCAACAGCCTCATCATGAGGAACACCATACAACAACTCTTGGTAATTAGGCCATCCCATGTTGGAATAGTAAGTGATGATATTTTGAACTCTCGTCCAATCAAAACCACTTATTGCCTTTGAAGCATACCTCTCAGGATTCGCAGAATTAGTTTTTCCTTGAATGGTAATTGTATCCTTTGTCAACGGACCAATGCCAGCGGCAATGTATCCAAAAAACATTTCTTCACCCATCTTACCATCATAGACATTAAAATCAGTCTTTAATGGAAGATGAGAAACAACAATTTCCATCTCTACGTCTTTAGCATTACTTTTCAACCAAAGCATAAGTTCAGCAAGAAGACGCCTCTCATAAAAAGGATTTCCAGTACACAAAACAAAACGTACTCTATTCAAACCCTTTGCTTTCGCAAACTTGTACATCTCATCAAAATTCCCCTGAGTGTCAGTGTCTTCGCAAATCTGTTGGTTAGCACGAGCAACACCTTCAGGAAGCATTTGATCCAAAAGTCGAAGATAACCTTCATACTCCGCCCAAACCATAGTTCCTTCTTCACGGTTGTAAACAGTCTCCAAAAGTCCTTTGTTACCACACTTACCAATAGCAAGCACACCATCTACACGATCATCGTTAAGATAATAAACCTCAGCAGTGTGAAGATGCGCCACCTGATGCCCAGAAAAACACACCAAATAGGTTGGAACTGTACTCTTTTGCAACTTTGTGTTAACATCTACCACGCTTGCTGTCATATAACCATAATTGGTTGGATACACGAACTCAGAACCAGGCATTAATGAACCAACTTCATAAGCCGCCGCAACCTCTTCTTTTTGATTAAATTTTGAACGTGGCGGAACAACAACTCCTAAAGCCTCACAGTAACGCAAAAAAGCTCGACGAGCATCAGCATTACAAATAGCACCATTCTCAGCAATAAAATTCTTTGCAGCTTTTCTAATCTCTACTCTAGACATAATAATTTAATTTAAGTTTTTAATTTACCCATCGGGCATTGACATAATTGTTAATTTTCAAACAACTTTATATCACAAAAAACAACCTGTGTCAATAGATTGTTTTTGTCAATTTCCCAAAAAAAACACCTAGTAAATAATCTTATTCATAAACCATAATACAAATTACTCATACACTCTAAATTTAAATAAACACGAAATTCATATAAAAAAGAAAATAATTGATTTTATTGCATTTCTTGTCTTGACATGGTAAAGCCACGTCCCTACACAAGACTATTTTCTCACCCGTTAACCTTTTGTTATATAGCATCTTTTCGCATTAAAAAGAACCTCATATTAAACAACATATAAATATACCATATCTAGATACCAGTATCTAGATATGGTATATTTATATTGACAACAAGAATGTTTTAATTATAATACATTACAACTAAAAAGATAAGGAGATAACAATGAATATAAATCCTGCTGTAACAGAATTAAAAAAATTAACAAAAGAATATAATATATCTCAAGTAGAATTATCTAAAAGAGCTTTTATTCCACAAAATAGAATAAGCGATCTTCTTTATCAAAAAAGAAGATTCACCCTAGAATCTGATCTAAAACTTTGTAAAGTCTTTAATCTTAACCCCACTTATTTTTTGAACCTACAACAAGAATTTGAACTAAAAAATGCTCAAAATAAATATAAAAATCTATTAGGAAAAATTATTCCTTTATAAAAATTTTACCATTATCAATTTTACACTCACCGCCAATTGGGAATGTAATTATTGGAGTTGTGTGCCCAAAAGAAACGTTTGCAATAATTGGAATATTTTTCAACTCTGGTTTTGACTTTATAAACTCTTCCAACTTTTCTCGCTTAACTTCATTTGCCAACTCAAAACGCCCAATAACAAGAGCTTTAACTGTTGCAAAATCTTTTAACAAAATCAAAGATTGAACTTCTTGCTTAAAGTTATAAAAAGCATCTTCACTGCAATGTTCTATAAACAAAACACAATCTTTAATATTAGGAAAATATTGTGTTCCACGAAGCAAGCCCAATAAATGAGTATTACCTCCAACAAGTCTTCCTTGCGCAAAACCTTGATTTATAACCCAATGCCCACTATCTTTTATAAAATTTCTATTTTCTTGATCCATAAACCAAGCATCATTAGAAAATTCATCACATGGCAAAACTTCAAACTCTCCACCACTTATCAAAGCTTTCTGAAAATATTCTAATGTATAATCAAAACCATTTTTCATTCCAAAAGAAGAAAAGTGTGGTCCTGAATATGTAACCAACCCTGTTTTTGCATAAATAGCATTACAAAGAGCTGTAATATCAGAAAATCCACAAACAATTTTAGGATTGTTTTTTATAATATCATAATCAAGATAATCCAAAATTTCTGTTGTTGTAAATCCACCAATAGAAGTAAAAATTGCATCAACAGTCGGATCTAAAAAAGCCTCATGCAAATCATCAATTCTAGATTTTACAGAAGAAGATAAATTCTCATCACATTCTTCAGCATTTTGGGCATAACTAACAGTTATACCAAGTTTTTCAAAACGCTCAATTGCAATTTGTCTTGTTTCTTCACTAATAATTTTCAACGTTCTAGCTGGCGCCACAACTCTAATGTGAGAGCCTGCTTTTAATTTATTTGCAATCATAAATCCTCACTTATTTTAATACAGACAAAACACCTGAAACTCTATTTTTAATATTTTCATTTAATGTTTGATTATAAATTTCTTCAAAAATTTCAATTGATTTTTCTTTGTTTCCTGCTTTAAGTTGTGCAACAGCCAAAAACTCTCTGGCATTATCATACCAAGCATTATTTAAATTCAATAAAGGAGCTAATGTTTCTTCAACATCAGCCAAAGAGCCATTATCAACATAATGAGAAGCCAACATCATAATAGCAACATCCTTGATTTGTGGCGCCACAGAATCATCTTTTGACAATGTTTCCAACTTAAGCACCGCACCTTCAGTTTTATTTTGCTCAATCAAAATATTAACTTCTTCAACAGATGCTAAATCTTTAACCAAACCACCTTTATTTTCAAGCTCATTTAATACAGAAATAGATTCTTCAAGATTATTACCTTCTTTTAAATTTATAGCATAAGTATATGTATCAACAATTTTCTGATTAGCTTGTGTCTTAAAATAAGAATACATTTCAATAACAATTGTAATCAACAATATAGAAGCCATTGCAGTAATAAGATAAACACCATATTTATCCCATAATTTTTTTAAATTATCATTTTTTAAATCTTCTTCAATTTCTGTTATAAAACTATCTTTTTCTATTTTATTTTTTTTCATTAAATTACTCCACAATTTTATTAATTAAAAACTTTTTAGCCCATCTTAAAGCATCTGATGGCATTTTTTTTGCAAATGTAATAAGATTATTATCAGAATAAATTGCAATAAAATGCCTGTCTGTTAATGGATTATAATCAATATTAACCGCTTTAATATCTTTTTTATTAATTTCTGTAACTTTTCTATTAAACAAAGCATATTTATCAACTTTAACAATTTTTTTCTTTTTAATCACAAGTTTATCTTTTTTTGCAAACACAAAAAAGCTAATTAAACCAATAAAAATTGCAATAAAAAATTCATTTATTAATAATAAAGCAATACAAATCAAACCAAAAATAACAAGCAAGAACATATTAAAAATATCAAACCAAAATTTTCTAGCTTTCAGCACATGCTTATCTTTAGTTCTAACCAAACTAATTTCTTCTGGAATGTAATCATAAGGATCATATTCATCTTTAATACTACCTGATTTTACTTTTGCAATCACAGAAGCTTCAAAATCTTTCACAGGTTTAACATCAACACCGCTTTCAGAAACCTCAATACAGTCAAGTTTTAACTCTTTTGCATATTCAATCCAAATTTTTCTAACATCTTTAGAATTTGTAGAAATATAAAGAGGAATATTTTTTTGATAATCTCTATGCACCAATTCAACAATATATTTATTTGTTGCCCAAAAACCAACTTGAGTGAATCTAACTCTTAAAATGACCCCAAGGTAAGCATCTAGATTTTCTGCAAAAATTCTTTTTTTACCCCAGATATTTCTATCGGTATAAACAACCCTTTTCTTTTCCATTACAATTTTTCTATAGACCAACAAAGAAGACAAGGATCTAAAAACAACAAACAATCCCAATAAAATTATAATACAATCAAATACTTCTAAGCTAACCAAAAAAGGAACAACATTTTTAGATTGCTCTAATTCATCAAAAACAGAAGAACTAGCAGCTCTGCTCAAACACAACTCCCACACACCTAAAACAGACAAACAAACACCTAAAAACATTGTTAAAACAGATATTTTCCAAGGTTTCTTATCTGAAACTCTTCCCTCTTTTGCTTTCAAATTAAGCTTTAAGTTATAACTATAATATTCTTTTGCTTTCATATCATTAAATTCCTTGAAGTTTTTTTATTTTAATATAATATAAGAGCATCAAAACACAAAAAAAGGATTTTGTAAATGAAAATAAACACAAAAAAAACAACTTTTAAACTTTTTATTGTTTTAATAATCTTATCTGGAGGAAGCTATATATATTTAAATCCTCATTTAATTGAAAATATAAAACTACCTCAAACAACAAATAAAACAACACCATTAATAGAAGCAACTTTTCCTAATCAAGATATAGAAAGAATAAATCAAGACATTTATAATCTTAAAAGAGAGCTTTCTCAAATACCAAATTTTAATCTTAAAGCAGACAGTGCAAATGTTGCAAATCTAGAAAACAACATATCTAGCTTAAAAAAAGAAATAGACATTCTTAAAGAAGAATTAAACACAGTTCGTAAACAAACAACTAAAAATTCCATCATCTTAACATCTGCAATAATGTTAAAAGATGAAATTTTATCAAACAAACCTTTTAGCGCTCAAGCTTTTTTGTTAAACAACCTTATTAAAGAAGATGCTAAAAACGCAGAAAACGTTCAAACCATAAAAACAACTTCTGCCGAGCAAATAAAATCAGACATAGAAATAATTGGCAACTTCAACCAAATTTACAATCAAATAAATAAAGAAGAAAAAGAAGCTTTTGAAGCAGCTAACCAAAGCACAATAAAAACAAAATTAGATTCTTTTATCAAACTAAAAAAGACAAACAATAAAAACAATGATTTTGTTGCAAATCAAGAACTAGAAACCATAAAAATGCTTGTAGAAAACAAAAACTTTTTACAAGCCGTAAAAAATATCAAAAAAATCGACCATAACCATCAACAAATTAATGAAAAATTAAATGATTGGATGAATAATGTTACAATAAGAGAAAATTTGTTAATGGCAATTGATAATGTTATTGCAAATAGTATCATAGCCATAAACTTAGAAGAATTTAACAAGGAGTAATTTTATGAACAAACGAATATCAAGCTTTATTTCAATCGGATTAATTTTCACCATAGTTATATGGATGATAGATAAACAATCTGTTGTAAGAATTAATTTTATGGACAACACCTCAAAACTATCTTTACCAGAAGCAATGATTATTGTTTTAATTGCTGTTGTGGCTATCGACTTTATGACATCACTTGTAAAAAGATTGTTCATCAAACAACTTAAAGAAGCTTATAAAACATCTGTTTTAGATAAAAACACAGATGAAAGCGCAGCAATTGATGCTCTAGCTTCTAGAATTACAGAAAAAATGGTTATTGATAGACAAGCTTTTGATGAGGCTATGCTCCTTGTATTAAAAGCTATGACTGCAATTACAGCTGGCGACATGATTGAAGCTAAAAATGTTATGAGAGCCTTAAAAAGAATTGTGGGCAATGACCCTATCTTAGATCTTTTACAAATGAAAATTTATAAAGGTGAAAAAGACTTTGATAAAATGAGCAAGTTGTCAAACAAATTAATGAAAAACCAAGATGTTCAAATGGTTGGTTTTAAAGCCGCTGTTGAATCTCAAATGCAAAAGAAAGAATTTGAAACAGCTCTTAAAACAGCAAACAAAGCTTTTGAACTTAGACAAGATTTATACTGGGTTATTGAAAGTGCATTTGAACTTAGAGCCAGAAACAACGACTGGGAAGGCGCAATGCAAGTATTTAATGCTGGCGTTAAAAAGAAAATTATCCCAGAAGCAAAACAACGTAGATTCAAATCTACTGTGTTATTTGAGCTTGCCAAACAAGCAAAAGAAAAAGAAGATGACACAAACTTCTTCAAACTTTGTTCACAAGCATTTGATACAGATAAAACTTTATCAATGGCAGCAATAGAACTTGCAAGATATTACGTTAAAGAAGATAATCAATATCGTAAAGCTGCAAACATCTTAACCACTGCATGGAAGAAAAACCCTATAGATTTAATTGCTTATGAATACTTAAATTTATTTAACGATAAAACTGCAAAAGAAAAAATTGCAAGAATGGAAAAATTTGCATTCTTTAACGCAAAACGTCCTTCATTAAACAATCGTATTCTTGCAGAACTTTGTGCAGAACAAGGATTATGGCAAAAAGCCAAAGGAGAAATTGAAGTTTTCTTAATCAACAATCCTGCAACTCAAATTATTTGCGACTTAATATCTAAGTTTGAAAAAGAATTCAACAAAGATAAAAAAGCTGCAAAAAAATGGGAAGAAAAAATTGCAACTTCAGCAGAAGACTCAAAATGGGTGTGTGCTAACTGTCATTCAGAATATAATGGCTGGCAAGCAGTTTGCCCTCACTGTGGCACATTTGGCGAAACTAGATGGCACCTATACGTTGAAAAAGATCGTGATGAAAATGATTTTGATGACGACTTCACAGATGATGATAATGATTAATTATCAACCAACAAAAAAACACTCGCTATTTAGCGAGTGTTTTTTTATAACTAGACCATTTTACGAAAAGATAGAATATGCCTGTGAAGGATTTTGTTTTTTGAATTTATTTTTATTTATGAAGTGTAGTGGACTACAGTTTATAAATAAAAATAAAGAACAAAAAGCAAAAGACGAGCAAAGGGATTCTATCTTTTCGTAAAATGGTCTAGAGGGCTTCACTAAAAGATATAGCTAATTGATTGTATTTTTGCTGATTTGCAGGGGCGAACTGTGTTCGCCATCATTGCCACAAGGCAATGAAAAATAAAGATGTTTGCGTCGGGAGACCATAGGTCTCCCCTACAGTTTTCAGTGCAAAATACAATCATTTATTATTAGATTAGCTATAAATTCTCTATATATTCTTCTTAAGCCAATTAAATATCCCAGACAAACCACCTGTAGCAGAAATTTTAGGAGCAGCCTTTATTGGTTTCTTTTCAGAATAACTAACAGCAAAACTCAACAAACCAACACAACTTGCAAACTCAGGAGTTTTTAACATCTCTGGCAAAGAAAATACATTTTTAGGAACACCTAATCTTATTTGCTTATCTAAGATTAATTGTGCCACTTCAGAAATACCAGAAAGCTGAGATGTTCCACCAGTTAAAATAACTCTATGAGAACTAATATCTTTAAGCCCATTTGCCTCTAAATGTTTGTTAACAATCTCAAAAATCTCTTCAACTCTTGATGCAATAATATTAATAAGCTCTTCTTTTGCAACCTGCTTAATAGAACTATCATCTTCTTGCCCAACAGGATAAATATTTAAAATTTCATTTTTATCTTCCATAGTTAAAAAAGCACAACCATGAAGTGTCTTTAATCTTTCTGCATGCGCAAAAGAGGTTGTTAAACCATAAGCAATATCATTTGTAATATTAACACCACCGACAGGAATTGATGCAAAATAAGTAGGAAAACCTCCCTTAAATATTGCAATAGAAGTTGTCCCTCCACCAATATCAACAACAGTAGCACCATACTCTTTTTCTTCTTCTGTAATACAAGCCAAAGCAGAAGCATAAGGACTAAATGCAGAAGATGCCATTTCTAAATGAGAATGCTCTAAAACTGTATTTATATTTCTAAACACAATATAAGGAACCATCCCTAACAAAATATCAACAGATAATGTTTCTCCATATATATTAATCGGATTCTTAATAGTCTCTTGAGAGTCTAAACGATATTGAGTTGACATACAATGAACAAGTTCCATCCCCTCAAAATTAACCTTATTAATACCTTTATCGATAACCTTTTTTGTATCAACATCGCTAACAGGTTTATTTTTATTAAGAGCAATTGCAGAATTTTTTATTAAACTTTTAATTTTATCAGAATTAACATTTACAATTAATCTTTCAATTCTTTCATTTGCCATTTGTTCTGCGCTTTCAACTGCATCACAAACACTTTTTGTCGCCAAATTAAGATCAACAATAACACCGTTTTTTATTCCCTTAGAGGCATTGTAACCATAACCAACAATATTAAATTTTCTATCTCTAGAAAATCTAGCTATTAAGCAACAAACTTTAGAAGAACCAATATCTAAAGCAGCCAATGTTGTAGATTTACCAAAAGAGTAATTCACGCTTTTATTTCCTTTACTTTATTTGTTAATATATCTTTATCTAGCTTAAATATAACCTTATTATCAAATCTTAAATCAATAATAGTTAACGGACGCTTAAGAATCCCATGAGTTGTATTTAATTTTATCAATTTTTTCCAAGAACTTTCAACTTCAGCTTCAGGAAGTTTTATTATTTTCCCATTCTTTATATCGTCTAAAATAACATTCCATCTCCTGTTAGAGATATATTGTAAAGCCTTAACTCTTGAAAAAAGATGTTTATTTATCTTCAATATTTTCAATATTGCACTAACATTTTTTTCTCCATTTTTTCCCGTAACAACAATATATTCTTTATGAGGAGAAAAACTAGCATTAATAAACTCTCCCTTTTCATCCAAAGGATGAAAAAGATTATCTTTCTGAAACAAAGCAATAACTTCTTTTTCTTTAATATTAATTTCTAAAACATTTGGAATATATCTTTTTTTAACATCAACGCTTTTAATCCACGCAAACTCTTTTAACTTGTTTTCAATTTGCTCTTCATCAATTGCCAAAAAACTAGAATCAGCATTTAAATTTAACACATTTAATACATCTTCTTTAGAAACATTATAACGCCCCTCTATCACAATTTCATCAAGTGTTAAATTAAATTTTTTAGAATATTCATACCAATCATCTCTAAACGATTCTATCTGTTTTGTAAAAAGATTATCTTTAATAATAACACACAAACAAAGCATAATAAAAATTAATAACAAAACAAAAAAATGTCCTATTAAGTTATAATGCCAAGTAGATTTAATTTGCGCAATATTATTTGACGCCAACTCTTTTAACCTCCCACTCTAAAACAACACCAGACTTCTCTTTAACCTTGCTTATAATTTCTTCACCTAAAGTTTCAATATCATCTGCAGTAGCTTTACCTGTATTAATCAAGAAATTACAATGCTTTTCAGAAACCTTTGCACCACCAATATTAAGATTTTCACACCCTGCTTTTTTAATCAATTCCCAAGCTCTTAAACCTTCAGGATTCTTAAATGTTGACCCCGCTGTTTTTTGGTTATGAGGTTGTTTTTCAAGACGATAACGTTTATGTTCATCAATAACCGCTAAAATATCTTCTCTTTTCTTATATTCTTTTCTAAAAGTTATAGAAACAACAATCCAGTGATCAGGAAACATTGATGTTCGATAACCAAGTTTTAAATCACTCAAAGAAATATTTCTTATCTCTCCAGTTTCATCAATAATTTTAGCTCCAACAATAAAATCAGAAACACTAGAACCAAAACAACCTGCATTTGTTCTAACAGAACCACCAACAAAACCAGGAATAGAACACAAGAATTCTAATCCGCCAATTTCTTCTTCAAGCAAAGTTTTCTTTAACAACGCATTAGGCATTCCAGCCCCTAAAGTTATAGATGTTTCATCTATTTCAACTTTTTTAAAAGCAGAAGATGAAAGTCTTATAACAACTCCCATTATTCCACCATCTCTAACCAATAAGTTAGAACCACCACCAATTAAAAAAAACGGAATATTCTGAGGTCTATTTTGCATAAAAAAGCTCAAATCTTCAACATCACAAGGCTCATAAAAAACCTCTGCAGGACCACCAACTCCAAACCAAGTATAACGTGAAAGCTTAACATTAGAAGTATATTTTCCCCTAACTTTAGGCAATGTTTTTATCAACGATGATTTATTAAAAATATTAAACATCAAGAATCTCCTTTTCAATAGCTTTCTTAAATAATTTACTACTATCAACAATTGCTTCTTTATATGCAAGCTTGCTCCATAACTTTAACTTTTTATCATCTTCTATAAACTCTGTTAAAAATTCTTTTATTTTAGAAACCTTAAAATCTTTTTGCTTAAAAATATAAGAACAATTTTTTAAAGTTAAAGCATTTGAAGACTGATGATCATCTGCACTTGTTGGTAATGGCACCAAAACAGAAGCTCTACCAACGGTCGCAATTTCAAAAACAGAAGATGCCCCTGTTCTAGAAATTATTAAATTTGCTTGTTTATAAAGCTCTGGCATGTTCTCAAAAAATGAAGATATTTCAACTTCAACATCTGTCTTATCATAAATATTTTTTGCACCTTCAATATCATCTTTTCTAACTTGAGTAACAATCCTTAATTTTTCTTGATTTTCTTTTGAAAGTGCTACTACAGCTTTAGGAACAACATCAGAAAAAATCTTAGCCCCCTGAGAACCACCCAAAATTAAAACATTTAACTTTTTATCTTTTTTATAAGAACTATTTTTAATTTTTAATATTTCATCTCTAACAGGCAGCCCCACCAAAACACTTTTATCTTCAGGCGCAAACTTTGTGTTCTTAAAACTCAAAGCTATTAATTTTGCATGCCTAGATAAAATTCTATTAGTTCTACTCATTACAGAGTTTTGCTCATGTATAACTAAATCAACACCCATAAGAATTGCCGCACAACAAGTCGGAAAAGCAGCATAACCACCAAAGCCAACAACACATTTAGGTTTTAATTTCCACAAATAATAACAAGCTTGCAAAACTCCAAAACCAGTTTTAAACAAACTTTTTAATTTAAACAGTTTTGATTTTCCAACCAAAGCACCACAAAAAACACAATAGTTTGGAATTTTTGATAACTCCCCTTTGTAGTTACTTTGCCCACGAGAATCTGTAATCAAAGCTAATTCATATTTTGCTTTCTTTAATTCTTCTGCCAAAGCCTGAGCTGGATATACATGCCCTCCAGACCCCCCTGCTGTTAAAATAATCAAACTCTTTTTAGTCATAATCTCTATCCTCCGCGTGAACATTCTTTCTAGTAATCGCAAGCAACATCCCCAGCAAAATAGATGTCGCTAACAATGATGATCCTCCATAAGAGATAAACGGCAAAGCCATCCCTTTTGTCGGCATCAAATGAAGAGTTGATGCCATATTAATAATACCTTGCAAACCAAAAGAAGCAGCCAAGCCAGATGACGTCAACACAATAAACAAATTTTTATCCTTAAGAGAAACCAACATAGTCTTTGCTACAATAAAAGCAAAAATTGCAATAATAAGTACGCACAATAAAACCCCAAATTCTTCTCCAGCAACTGCAAAAATAAAATCTGTATGCGCATCAGGAATTTTAAGCTTAACGATTCCCTCTCCAGGTCCGCGACCAAAAAAAGAACCACTTTCAAAAGCTTCTAAAGAAAGTTTAACCTGATATCCCAAATTGTTTTCACTACTTAAAAACTGATCAACTCTTTCATGAACATGAGAAAAAGTAAAATAAGCAAAAACCAAAATAGCTAAAAACAATCCTCCTAAAGCCAAAATAAATGCAATACTTAAGCCCGCTAAAAAAAACTGAAACCCCCAAACTAAAGTAACAACTATTGTCATTCCAACATCTGGCTGCAACAACAACAAAACAACAGTTAAACCATAAAAACCAATAGATAAATAATTACCAGGAAAGCTATTAGCTTTTTTTTGCATATCAAACAACCAAGCAGCCACAACCACAAAAAATGGTTTTACAAACTCTGATGGCTGAATAGAAATCAAACCCAAATCAAGCCACCTTGAAGCCCCTTTAGTATCCATTCCAAAAAACAAAGTAGCAATCATCAAACAAATTGCTCCCACATATCCCAAAAAAGCAAAACGTCTAATTGTCCTTAAACTCTGCATAGAAATCAATAACATTAAACCATAAGCAACAAAAGCAAAAACAATTTGTTTTTTTACAAAATGAAAACTTCCAACATCTATTCTGGTAGCAACAGAAGGAGATGCTGTAAATATTAAAGACACGCCAATAATTAAAAGACTTGTAATTGCAATCAAAAGCTTATGATCTACAGTCCACCACCAATTTGCTAAAATATTTCTAGAGTGTCTTTGTAGCAATTTCATAGCATCACCAAAACAAAACCTAAAATCATTAAAACAAAACCTACAAACCAAAAGCTAAAAACAACTTTCTTTTCACTCCAACCAAGCTGTTCAAAATGATGATGAATAGGCGCCATTAAAAAGAACCTCTTACCTCTCAATTTATAAGAAGAAACTTGAATCATAACAGAAATCGCTTCAAAAACAAAAACAAAACCTATAATTGCAAATAAAATCTCTGATTTTAACATAATTGACAACATTCCCATAAGCGCACCTAAAGCCAAAGAACCTGTATCTCCCATAAATATTTTTGCAGGATAAAAATTAAACCTTAAAAATCCCAACAAAGAACCAATTAAAGCCATACATAAAACACTCAACTCTTTTGCATATAAAATTGACGAGTTATAACAAAGATAAACAAACACAGCCAAAACAAAAATTAACAAACCAGAAACAAGACCATCCAAACCATCTGTCAAATTAATTGCATTTGAAGAGCCAGCTACAACCACCATTGCAAACGGAACATAAAAATACCACAAATTAAATGACAAGCTTTTAAAAAACGGAAACGTTAAAGCATATTGAATATTGTCATTTGTATAATAAGTTATTCCAACAATAGCTAAAAAAGAAACAAAAAATTGCAAAAATAATTTTGTTTTTGCTTTCATTGCATTTGCTGTTTGCTTTGTAACTTTTATATAATCATCAACAAAACCCATCGCACCATAAATAATAAGAGTTAATAAAGATATGATTATAAAAGGATTAAATAAATCAGCAAAAATTAAAGTTGAAATAATAGAGGTAAATATAATCAATAAACCACCCATCGTTGGCACCCCTTTTTTACATTCCAAATGTCTTTGAGGGCCATCGCTTCTAATTGGTTGTCCTTTACCTTCTTTTTTCCTTAAAAAATCTATAACTTTTCCACCAAAAATAAGGGTCAAAATCAAAGATACAAAAAGTGGAAAAAGCATATTTAAAACCATAACAAAACCCTTAAAAAAAATTATATAAACTAACTGTACAATAGATTTATTAAAAGATTCGTTAATTTTTATATTTATTCTTTAGATAATGGCTGATGACGATGTATATTTACTGATAATATCAAACCAAAACTTGCCATTATAGAAAGCATAACTGTACCGCCATAAGAAACTAAAGGCAAAGGCACACCTACTACTGGCAAAAGACCAATTACCATTGCAATATTAATAAAAACATAAAGAAAATAATTACAACTCAAACCAATAGCAAGTATTTTTCCATAATAACTAGAGCTTTTTAATGCAAAAGAAAAGCTATAAGCCAAAATAAGAATATTAAGCAAAATAACTAATACAGCCCCAACTAAACCAAACTCTTCTGAAAGCATTGTAAAAATAAAGTCTGTATGTTTTTCAGGTAAAAAGTTCAAATGGCTTTGCGAACCTTGTAAAAACCCCTTACCAAAACCACCACCAGAACCTAAAGCTATTTTTGATTGAATAATATGATAACCTGCCCCTAAAGGATCTCTTTCTGGATTCAAAAATGTTAAAACCCTTTCTTTTTGATAATCATGCAACAAATGCCAAATAACAGGAAGAGAAAACAAAGTCCCCCCTGCAACTAAAGCAAATTTCCACAATTGCACACCACAAACAAAAACCATCATCACCGCAGTTGCAATCAACATTAAAGATGTTCCTAAATCAGGCTGAATTAAAATCAATGCTGTTGGAAAAAATATCATCATAGCAGGTATTATCAAAGATTTTGTTTTATAAATAGCCCCCAAAGGTTGTCCATGAAAATATTTAGCCAAAGCCATAACTAAAGCGATTTTCATCAACTCTGATGGTTGAATTGTTATAAAACCCAAATTAATCCAACGCTGAGCTCCCATACCAACAAAACCTAAAACCTCAACAGCTATCAATAAAAACAAACTAAAAAAATAGAACCAATAAGAATATTTTAAAAACAATTTTATATTAATTAAAGATATAACAATCATTCCCCCTAAACCAGCTGCAAACCTTACTCCATGTGCCAAAGCCCAAGGCCTTAAATTACCATTTGCCGCAGAATAAAGCATCCCAATGCCTATACATCCCATTAAAATAATAAAAAGAATATAAGAAAAACTAAGATTATATATTTTATCTTTTAAGCTCATTGATTGAGTTTTTAAACTAGCTTCATAAAATTTATACATCAATTTTCCTCTTCTTTATCAATAATTAAAGCATCTTTTAATATTTTACTAGCAATTGGTGCCGCAACAGTTGAGCCACTACCGCCATGTTCAACAATAACCGCTACAGCATATTTAGGATTATCATAAGGAGCAAAACCAACAAAAAGAGCATGATTTCTAAATTTCCAAGGAAGCTGTTCTGTTTTAAGCACTCCTGTTTCTCTTTCTTTCATACTAATTCTTTTAACCTGAGTTGTTCCTGTTTTACCAGCCATTTTTTCACCATTTAAATTAAATCTAGACCAAAAAGCTGTTCCTCCCTTTTCATTAACAACAGCAAACATACCATCTTTTACAATTTGCAAGTGTTCATCAGAAACTGGCATTCTTTTAATTTGCTGTTTTTCTTCACCAGTAATTTTTACAAAAGAAGGATTTACATAATAACCCCCATTAACCATTCTTGCCGTCATTAAAACCAATTGCATTGGTGTTGTTAATAAATAACCTTGCCCAATACCAGCAATCACACTTTCACCACCTTGCCAAGATTCAGAAAAACGCTCTAATTTCCATGAGGTTGAAGGAATTAATCCAACCTTTTCATTATCAAAACCAAGATTAGTAGAACTACCTAAACCAAACCTTCCTGCAACTTCCGCGATTTTATCAATGCCAATTTTAAGAGACAATTCATAAAAAAAGACATCACAAGAATGTTGCAAAGCTCCAACAACATCAAGAAAACCATGACCACCTTTTTTCCAACAGTGAAAAATATGGTTTCCCAAAGGCATCGCACCACTACATCCAACTTTTGTTGTTCTACTTATAGCTTTTGCTTCTAAACCTGCAATTGCTGTAATCATCTTAAATGTAGAACCTGGAGAATATTGCCCAGAAATTATTTTATTTGTTAAAGGTTTTTTCTCATTATTAAGAAGATTATTCCAATCAACAGTACTAATACCTTGAGCCATTTTATTTGAATCATAAGC
This sequence comes from Alphaproteobacteria bacterium, assembly GCA_044432975.1. Taxonomy (GTDB): domain Bacteria; phylum Pseudomonadota; class Alphaproteobacteria; order RF32; family CAG-239; genus JAWXUC01. The sequence goes on from JAWXUC010000001.1 coordinate 161,491, forward strand.
AGGTGTTGAAACAAAAGCCAAAATCTCTCCTGTATTTATATCCAACAAAACAACTGCACCACTTTCTTCACCCAAATAATCAAAAGCTTTTTCTTGCAATCTTGCGTCTATAGTCAATGTTATATCTTGACCTTTTATAGCTTCAACCTTTTCAATATCTTGCATAATTCTGCCAATAGCATTAACTTCTGACTTTAAGTTTCCACCTTTGCCACGCAATTGTTTTTCAAACATTTTTTCAATTCCAGATTTTCCAATTTTAAAATCAGGAACATCTAATAGTGGACTATCTTTTACATCTTTATCGCTAACAGATGCAACATACCCCAACAAATGAGATGTTTTCTCGCTATAAGGATAATGCCTTGACAAACCTTCATCGATAATAATACCTGGCATATCAGTAATATTTAACAAAATGCTTGAAACTTGTTCCCAGTCAAGTTTTTCCTTAACCTTAACAAGCATAAAACTTCTACTTCTTTTTATTTCTTTTTTTATTTTTAAAATTTCATCTTCATCAAGTGGAACAATTTCTGAAAACTTACTTAAAATATTATCAACATCATGAGCCTGCTCTGGCAAAATAAAAGCCTTAAAATTTTGCACATTATTTGCTAAAACAACACCATTCTTATCATAAACAATCCCTCTTGAAGGCACTAAAATTCTAGTCGTAATTCTATTATCATCAGACATTACCGTATATTTATCAGCCTGATATATTTGCAAATAATAAAGCCTAAATATAAGCATTAAGAGAAGAAGAAGCATTCCTCCTAGCAAAAATAATGAACGTACGAGTAAAACTTTTCCTTTATCATTCATCATCAAATCTCACATAGGTTTGAACAAAGGCATTAAAAATACTAACAAAAGGATAGCAAATAATTGTAGTTAAATACATAAAAAGCACCGAAGTTATCGGCAAAAATTGAGTATAATAAACAGATAAAACAAACCATTTTAGTAAAAATGCAGCACCTGCAAACATCATAAAAAAATACCAATAAACCATAAATGGCTTATTATAAAAAAAGGCTTCAAATTTATTTATCAATAAGTATATAAAAGATAACATTAATAAATTAGCTCCCAAAGGATTTCCACTTAAAGTATCTGCAAAAATAGCAACAATAATAATAGAAAAAATACCAAAAACATCTGGGCGATGTGTCAACCAAAAAAACACAGAGGCTAAAACCAAACAAGGTTTTATACTATTACTAATTCCAAAAGAAAAAGGCAAATAAAACAAAAACAATAAGAATATTGTTGATATCAAAGGAAAATATATAGAAAACGAAGATACAAAAGAAATTCTTTTTTTCATAATTCATAATCCACTATTTTAACATATTCTAAAGCATCAACATCACTAGCCAATTTTATTTTAACAGAATTTTTATCAACCTTAAAAACTTTACCTACAACTAGCCCAGAAGGAAAGACTCCAGCCACACCAGAAGTAACAACATTATCACCAACATTAACTTTTGCACCAATTGGTAAAAATTCCAAATAAGGATAAGATGTATTATCACCAACCAAAATTGCCCTCAAAGAACTATTTTGTAAAGAAACAGGAACCCTAGAGTTAATATCTGTAATTTGTAAAATTTTAGCATAAAACAAACCAACACTTTCAACCCTACCAACAACTCCTTTATCAGACAAAACTATCTGCCCTTTTTTCACATTATTAGAGCCAATATAAACAATCAATGATTGAGAAAAAGCATTTTCCTCTTCTGCAATAATTCTTGCTGTAATATATTTTTCTTTAGGGGTTTTTTGATAATTTAACAAATTGCTCAAAAGATTATTTTCCAATCTTAAAGCTGCCATTTCATTTTTCAAAACAACCAATTCATGACTATCTCTTAAAAGCTTTTGATTATCTTCATAAGTATTTTTAAACTCAATAAATTTATCATAACCCTTTGCCCATATTTTTGCAGGAAAAAGTACAACTTCTAGCAAAGGAGAAGCAACATCAGTAACATATGAAGACGTTTTATCTAAAAAAACATTTTCAGTTTTGTTAAGCATAATTACAATAAAAGAGGCAATGAAAACAAATATAATAGCAAACCTTTTTATTAGAGATCTAAATCTATATAGATGAATAAATAGGGTTTTTCTTCTTTTCATTGCCTTTACCAAAATTCCTCAAATTAATACATTGAGTATAAAATACTAGACTTCAATTTTTGAATTTCATCCAAAGCTTGACCTGTACCTCTAGCCACACACTCTAAAGGATTTTCTGCAATAGACACTGGCAATCCTGTAGCATCTCTTAAAACTTGATCAAGATTTGATAACAAAGCACCACCACCTGTTAAAACAATACCTTTATCAACAATATCAGCAGCCAATTCTGGAGCAGTATATTCTAAAGCCACTTTTACAGCTTCAACAATCTGAGAAACAGGCTCTGTTAAACTTTCTGCAATTTGTTTTTCTGTAATAATAATCTCTTTTGGCACACCATTCATAAGGTCGCGACCTTTAATATCAATAGTTCTTCCCTCACCTTTATGAGGAGCCATAGCAGATCCGATGCTTTTTTTAATTCTTTCTGCAGAACTCTCACCAACTAAAAGATTATGATGACGTCTAATATAAGAAATAATAGCACTATCCATTTTATCTCCACCAACTCTAACTGAACGTGCATAAACAATACCACCTAAAGAAAGCACAGCAACTTCTGTTGTACCACCTCCAATATCAACCACCATAGAACCTGTTGGTTCTGTAACAGGCAGAGATGCACCAATTGCAGCTGCCATAGGTTCTTCAATCAACCACACTTTTCTAGCACCTGCAGCTTCTGCCGATTCTTGAATAGCACGACGCTCAACTGCAGTAGAACCTGAAGGCACACAAACAATAATCATAGGAGCTGCAAAAGCTTTTCTATTATGAACTTTTCTAATAAAATATTTAATCATTTCTTCAGCAACTTCAAAGTCTGCAATAACACCATCTCTTAAAGGTCTAATAGCACTAATATTTCCAGGAGTTCTACCAAGCATTTGTTTAGCTTCATCGCCAACAGCCAAAACTTGTTTTTTACCTCTATATTCTTCAATTGCCACAACAGAAGGTTCATTTAACACAATACCTTTATTTTTTACATACACAAGTGTATTTGCAGTACCTAAATCCATTGCCATATCGGCAGATAAAAAACTCAAAATTTTTGAAAACATTTTACAACTCCATAATAAAATTAATTACTAACTTTTAAAGCTTAATTTAGTATAAATCAAGCTAAATTTCACGACTTATAATAAAATCTGCCAAATCAAGCAATTTTTTTTCCTTACCACCAAAAAAGCTCAAATCTGCTTTTGCGGATTCTATCATTTTTCTTGCAATTTCTTCGGCCTTTTCCAAACCATACAAAGCAACAAAAGTTACTTTATTTTGTTCAATATCCTTCTTTAAGGTTTTTCCCATTTTCTCTTGGCTTCCCTTAATATCTAAAATATCATCAGATATCTGAAAAGCTTGTCCAATTTTTTTTGCATAAGAAGACAAGGCATCAAACTCTTCTTTATTTGCCCCTCCAATAACAGCTCCAGCCTCAACAGCATATCTAATCAAACGACCAGTCTTCATTACTTCTATAGCTTCAATTTCTTCAGATTTTGTTGCTTGCAAATCAAGTGATTGCCCAGCAATCATTCCATTATAAGCTCCTGCTGCATTTGAGAGCATAGAAATAAGTTTTATTTTAACATCTGCACCAATATTTTGATTAGCCAAAACCTCAAAAGCATAAGTTAACAAACCATCGCCAGCTAAAACTGCTGTAGCTTCATCAAAAGCAATATGACAAGTTGGCTTTCCACGTCTAAGCTCATCATCATCCATAGCAGGAAGATCATCATGAATAAGTGAATATGTGTGCAACATTTCCAAAGATATAGCAGTCTCTAAAGCATCATTAAAACTCTTACCAAACAAGTTTGCAACCTCGCAAAGCAAAAAAGGACGCAAACGCTTTCCACCATTAAGAACAGAATATTCCATCGCCTCTAAAATTCTTTTCTCTTTACCTTCAGGCTTGTTAAAGAATTGAGGAATGTATGTGTTAAATTTTTTAGAAAAATCAAGAAGTGCTTGCATCATCTAAATCCGATTCTTTTATTGTTCCATCTACCGATGCTTCTAATTTTTTAATAACAAGCTCAGCATTTTTTAATTTTTCTTCACAAAGTTTTTTTAATGTTATTGCATTTTGATAAGACCCAATAGCATCATCTAAATTAACCCTACCTGTTTCTAAATTTCTAACAATTTCTTCAAGCTGATTTAACGCTTCTTCAAATTTAAGTTCTGTTTTATCTTCAGTCATTTTCATCTCCTAAAAACAGGATATAAGATAAAAATAAGATATCAAGGAGTAATTTATTTATACTGAAATTATTTTATCTATATCTTTTTTATACTTAGCACAAGCCAATTCCAACTCATACTCCCTCTGCAAATCAAGAAAATAACAAAAATTTAAATTAAAAAATTTACAAAGCTTAATATCCGTTTCTAAAGAAAAGCGCCTTTTTTGCTTTAAAATTTCACAAATCCTATTCTGAGGAATAAAAACTCTTAACGCCAATTGAGGTTGATTCAAAGAATATTCCAACATCAACTCTCTCAGCTTCACCACCGCCATATTTTGCATAACCCCTCCTAAAAACAAATACTTGCAATCCTTAATCATTTACACTTATAGCTTGTATAATACAAATCAATAAAATTGTCAATATCTATATACCAAATACGGATTCCGTAATCCGTATTTGGTATATAAATTAAACAAAAAAACTCTGCTCAATATATCAAACATACTGAACAGAGTTTTAAACAAGCATCAATTATTTGTAATAATTTACCATATCAAATAATGGAGTAGCTTTAATCTTATCACCTTGACCAGCTGCACCAAATTGAGTATATCTTTCTTCACAAACTTTTTGCATTTCTTTCATTGCAGGTGCAAGATATTTACGAGGATCAAATTCTTTTGGATTCTCTGCAAACACTTTTCTAATTGCACCAGTGATTGCCAAACGACAGTCTGTATCAACGTTAACTTTACGCACACCAGATTTAATACCTCTGATAATTTCTTCAGCTGGCACACCATAAGTTTGAGGAATTCCACCACCATAAGCATTAACTAAATCTTGCAATTCTTGAGGAACAGAAGAAGAGCCATGCATAACAAGGTGAGTGTTTGGCAATTTTGCATGAATTTTTTCAATTGCAGAAATAGCTAAAATTTCTCCATCAGGTTTACGAGTAAATTTATAAGCACCATGAGATGTTCCAACAGCAACAGCTAATGCATCTACATTTGTAGCTTTAACAAATTCAAAGGCTTCATCAGCATCTGTAACTAATTTATCTTTAGAAATAACACCTTCAACACCATGACCATCTTCTTTTTCACCTTGGCCAGTTTCTAATGAACCAATAACACCAAGTTCACCTTCAACAGAAGCGCCAACAGCATGAGCACGAGCTACAACATTTTTAGTAACATCTACATTATATTCAAAAGTAGAAGGACTTTTTCCATCCGCAGCCAAAGAACCATCCATCATAACAGAAGTATAACCATTAACCAAAGCAGATTGACAAATATCAACAGAAGAACCGTGATCTTGGTGTAAACAAACATTCATAGTTGGATACATTTCTAAAACAGCTTGAACCATATGACGAATCATTGGGTCGCCAGCAAATTTTCTAGCTCCTGTAGATGTTTGCAAAATAACTGGAGCATTAACAGCTTTAGCAGCATTCATAACGGCTAAAATTTGTTCCATATCATTAATATTAAAAGCTGGCACACCATAGTTATTTTCTGCAGCATGATCCAAAATTTGTCTCATAGACACTAAAGGCATTTATTTTCTCCTTAAAAATTATTTTTACCTAAACTGAATATATACCCACAATAAGTTTTTGCAAGCAAAAATTTACACATAAAAAAAGTTCTGAATATTTACAATTACAGAACTTTTATTTTTTATATTTTATAATCAAATACAAAACAGGGAGCGTCGTTGAAATACCTAAAGCATTAAAAAGAATAACTTGCACAGAATTAATATACATTCCATAAAGCAACCACAAAAACATTCCAAAAACAAAAATACAAAAAAAAACAAAGACAAATCATCTACTGCTTTTGTTTTTATCATTTTCAGCACTTGCGGCGCAAAAGCCAAAGAAGTACAAGTCCCTGCAATATACCCTAGAGCTTTTTACGAAAAGATAGAATACCCCTGTGAAGAATTTTGTTTTTTGAATTTGATTTTATTTGTGAAGTGTAGTGGGCTACAGTTTATAAATAAAATTAAAGAGCAAAAAACAAAAGACGAGCAAGGAGATTCTATCTTTTCATAAAAAGCTCTAATATCTCAAAAAACATTTTTACTTCAGCTTGCTATTCTTAATAAGTAAATACAAAATAGGCAAAGCAAAGCTTAAACTTATAAGATTAAAAATAATCATAGGATATGAGTTTAGCAAAACACCATAAGTTGCCCACATCACCATTGAAATACAATAAATCAAATAAGAAGCTAAAGACAACCCATTAATATCTTTTGTTTTTATTGTTTTTATTGTTTGAGGCAAAACAAATATAGCAGTACACAATCCAGCACCATAACCAATAATTTCTACAAAAATTCCCATAGTCATTTTCCTTAAAAATCAAATAAAAACATCAACTATTGTAGTTACAACTTTCACAACACATCCAATAATTGCAAAAACAATTCCCATTATTTTTTCTTTGAAACAGGTTTCTTTTTAACAGCTTCTTTCTTTTTAGAAATTTCTTTAGTTTTAGAAATTTCTTTAGTTTTAGAAACAATGTCTTTTTTTTCTGTAACAACAGATCTTGGAACATCTAAAGAAAATCCATTTTTTAATGCACCATTACCATCTTTTCCATAATATATAGTCATTAATAAAATTGGGAAAGTACATATAAATGTTGCAACATTAAAAACTATCAAAACTAATGATTGAATATAGACACCATAAGCAAACCAACAAACTAAACCTAAATTATAAATTATATACATATCAGCAGAGATATCGCCAGTTTTTTTAGAACGATAAGATTTTGTTACTTGTGGGATAAAAGACAACATTGTACATAAACCACCCAAAACAGCAATAATATCAAATAATAGTGTATTTTCTTCTAACATTTTATTTTCCTTTTTTAGTTAAACAATTTTTCACAGCATCAATCACTTCTATTAAATTAACGCCACAATATTCATAGACTTCTCCAGCTGGCCCAGAGGCACCAAAGCCATCTAAACCAATAATATCATTAGCATACCTCTCCCAACCAAATTTAGCTCCTGCTTCAATAGCGATTCGAGGACAATTACCTAAAATAGAAGATTGATATCCATCATCTTGCTTCTCAAATAATTCCATGCATGGCATAGAAACAACATTAACATCAATATTTTCAACTTTCAACTCTTTTTGCGCATTAATTGCTAAAGCCACCTCAGATCCAGTTGCAATAAGGGTTGCAACAGGGTTTGAAGCTGGGGAAATAATATAAGCACCCTTCGAAGTTAAGTTTTCTTTTGCATCAACCCTTAATGTCGGAAGATTTTGACGAGACAATGCTAAAATAGAAGGCGAGCATTCATTTTCAATAGCAAATTGCCAAGCTTCTGCAGTCTCAACAACATCGCAAGGCCTAAAAACATTAATATTAGGCATCGCTCGATAACTAGCCAAGTGTTCAACTGGTTGATGAGTTGGACCATCTTCGCCAACACCAATAGAGTCGTGAGTCAAAACATAAACAACCCTAATCCCCATTAATGCAGCCAAACGTTGAGCTGGTCTTAAATAATCAGAGAATACAAAAAACGTTCCACCATAAGGAATAAAGCCACCATGCAAAGACAAACCATTAAGCATTGCCCCCATCACATGTTCTCTAATTCCATAAGCGATATTGTTTCCCTTAAAATCGCCACGTTTTACAGTCTTCATTCCGTCAACAAACGTTAAGTTTGAAGCAATTAAATCTGCAGAACCACCAATAATTGAAGGAAGATTTGGCACAATTTTTTCCAAACAAAGTTGCGAAGCTTTTCTTGTCGCCACATTCATTTTCTCAGCAATTGCTTTCTCTTTTAGCTCTTTCAAACCTTCAGCTACAGAAGCAGGAACAACATTATTTATTTGATTCAAAAAGGCTTTATTTTTCTTCGATTCTTTTTGCCACAACTCATACTCAAAAGCACTCTTTGCACCAGCTGCCTCCCATTCAACTTTAATCTCTTGAGGAATTTCAAACGAACCATAATTCCAATTTAACGATTCTCTCATTGCTTTCAATTCAACTTCACCCAAAGGAGAACCATGACATTTATTTGTCCCTTGTTTATTTGGCGCGCCAAAACCAATTTTTGTTTTACAAGCAATTAAAGTTGGTTTTTTAGATTTTTGAGCTTTTTTTATTGCTTTTTCGATTTCTTTATATTCATGTCCATCAATAGCTATTGTGTTCCAATTGTTCGCCTTAAATCTTTTCAACTGATTTGTAGAAGAAGAACTAGAAACATAACCATCAATAGTAATATTATTATTATCCCAAAAAACAATAAGCTTGCTCAAACCCAAATGACCAGCCATAGCTATAGCTTCTTCAGAAATTCCTTCTTGCAAACAACCATCACCACAAATAACATAAGTAAAGTGATTACACAAATCACCATAATTAGCATTTAAAATTCTTTCTGCTACAGCAAAACCAACAGCAGAAGAAATTCCTTGCCCTAAAGGACCAGTTGTCATATCAACTCCATCTAAATGTCCATATTCAGGATGCCCCGCACACTTTGACCCAAGCTGACGAAAAGACTTAATATCATCAAGAGAAATATCATGATAACCCATATAATATTGCAAAGAATATAATAAAGCAGAACCATGCCCAGCAGATAAAATAAATCTATCACGATTAAACCACTTTGGATCTTTAGGATTTGTTTTCAAAAATTTAGAAAACAATACAGTAGCCACATCAGCCATTCCAAGAGGCATACCAGGGTGCCCAGAATTTGCTTTATCAATCATATCTGCAGATAAAAACCTCAAAGCATTTGCCATTTGTTTATAATTTTGTTTCATACTTAAATCCTTTCTTATTTTTTATTCTTCAATATAATCAAATTTTATATCAAAAGTTCTTTGATTAAAAACTTTTTCTCTTTGGGTTTGAACCAATCCTAAATTAATTATAAATTGACTTTCATTTTCAACAGGAATTCTTTGTTCTAGAGTCTTTCCTTTAAACTTAATCGATTTTTGATCATAGTTTATAGAAGCTGATTGATGATGGCGCCATTTTCCCAAATATTCTGGTGGACCATCTAATGTCTCTGTAAAAAACTTAAAATCTACCTGACAATCTTTTGACGGAGCAAGTCTAGAAAGTTCAAAAACAGGAGTAATAACAGCCTTATTCGTTTTTAATTCTCTATCATAATAACAATACCCCTCAACCCCAACTATTTGAACTTGAAAATCTTCAAAAGAAGAACTCTTCTGTGTCAAATAAGCAGATTTTCGAGGAATTAATACATTAGGACAAATAGCAAACACACCAATATCTTCATTATCTGAAAAAACAGAACAAGAGGTAACCACAAAAAATGACAATAAATAAATTAGTCTTTTCATAAACAAACTCCATAAATTATGACTAAAATTAACACCAATATTTTTGAAAGTAAAGCCTTAAGAAATTAACTAACAACATCTTTCTTAAATTTAACCAAAGCAGTTTATTTAACTTTCCTTACAGGATTTCCAACATAAGTGCCAGAAACTAAAATATCTTTTATAACAACACTGCCTGTACCAACAATAACATCATCACAAATTCTAATATTATTTATTACAGCAGATCCTGTCCCGATAAAAACATTATTACCAATATTACAACGACCAGAAATAGCAACATTAGGACAAATATTTGTAAACTCACCAACCTTTGTTTCATGTTCAATTATTGCTTGAGTATTTATAATTGTCCCTTGCCCTATTTTACATTCTGGGCCAATAAAAGCACCATGAGCTATAAAACAGCCTTTTTCAACCTTAGAATTTATCCCAAGGCAAGCATCTTTAGCAATAACAGAAACAATGTTCTTTCCTCTAAAAAGATTTTTTCTCACCTGATTATCACCAAAAGCAATAATACAATCTGTTTTATCATCACATTTACTCTCAACATCATAACCCCAAATTTTATCATTAGCTTGAGCATCTTCATTAACAAACACTATCTTTGTATTCTTATTATTATGCAACACAACGTTCGCAACACTTCTGGCATGACCACGATAACCATAAATAACAAGCTTATTTTCCATAACGCGCCTCCTAAACAACAATAATTTTTTGCAACGTTTCTTTATATTTATCTTTTGCTTGTGTTAATTCATACTGAATTTGCATATTAAAAAAATACAAAGGTCTCAAGCCAAATAAAGTACAAAGCTTTAAATCTGTTTCCAACGTAAAACGCCTTTCAGCTTTTAATATTTGTGAAATACGACTAGCTGGAACAAAAATTCTAAAAGCAATTTGATGCTGATTTAAATTATGCTTTTTCATCAATTTTTTCAACTCAATTAAAGCTGGATTATTTTTCATATCAATCTCCACAAAATAGCAATTATTCCACAACAACATTTTACCCCCAAAAAGAGTAATGTCAACAACAAAATAACGCATAACGTTAAACGTTTAACGTTATGCGTTATTTTTATATACAAAAGCAAATAAAACACAAGCAAAAAAATAAAGCATTATTATACAAAACACTTGCACAAACAAAAATATGATATAAAATACCACCATGAATATAAGAATATTGCCACAAAATTTAATAAACCAAATCGCCGCAGGAGAAGTTATCGAGCGCCCATTTTCGGTTATAAAAGAGCTTACAGAAAACGCAATTGATGCAAAAGCAACGCAAATAGACATTCAGCTATTTGATGGTGGCAAAACAAACATTATAATAACAGACAATGGCAAGGGAATGAATGAAGATGATTTAAAATTATCCATCCACCCTCACGCCACATCAAAATTGGCTGATGATAATTTATTTGCAGTCAAATATTTAGGATTCCGTGGTGAAGCCTTAGCCTCAATTTCATCTGTTGCAAAATTAACTATTACAACCAGAACCAAAAAAGCTGAAAATGCAATACAGCTAGATGCTTCAACAATGCAAATAAAACCAGCCTCTGGGCAAACAGGCACAAAAATAGAAGTTAAAGACTTATTTTACACCACCCCTGCCCGCTTAAAATTCTTAAAATCAGACAATTATGAAACCTCATCATGCGTAGAAGTCATCAACAAACTTGCCATGGCAAACCCACAAATTGGCTTTAAGCTAACCGCAAATGATAAAGTAAAAATAAATTACGCTCCTGTTTTAGAACGTTCAAGCAGATTGTTTGATGTTATGGACAAAGACTTTGCCACAAATTCCATTGCCATAAGTGCCCAAAATTCAGAACTCAAAATTTCTGGTTATATCGGACTACCTACCTTATCAAAATCAAATTCATTAAGCCAATACTTATTTGTCAACAACCGTTTTGTAAAAGACAAACTTTTAATGGGCACAATCAAAGGCGCATATCAAGACGTTTTAGAACGAGGAAAATATCCTGCAGTTGCAATATTTATTGACATTTTACCAGAACTTGTCGACGTAAATGTCCACCCACAAAAAGCAGAAGTTAGATTTTTTGATAACCAAATGATAAGAGGAATGTTATTTTCTAGCATTCAAAGAGCCTTAGAAATTGGCTCTCAAAAAAGTGCAATTCATATCAACAAACCAATAGATATGTCTATGCCAAAAGCAACAACACAAAACACAATGTTCTTCCACGATTCTCAAAGAGTAATAGACAGCTCTTTATTTTCTGTAAAAACAGATGAAATTATTACAGCCCCCCCAGAAGAAGAAATCGGCTTTTTGGGTATGGCAAAAGCTCAATTTAACAACACCTATATAATATCACAAACCCAAGACGGCATTACAATCATTGACCAACACGCCGCTCATGAACGCATTGTGCTAGAAAAAATGAAAGAGCAAATCAAAAAGAATATTGCTCCAAGCCAAATGCTTTTAATTCCTGAAGTTATAGAATTACCATCTCTTGAAAAAGAGGCTTTATTATCAATGAGCGAAGAACTCAAAAAAATAGGCTTTGATATAGAAGACTTTGGCACAACCGCCGTATTAATAAGAGAAGTCCCAGCCCTAATTGCCAACGCAGATATTAAAAACTTAATCAAAAAAGTTGCAGAAGAATCTTTAGAATTTGATGCTAGTTATGCCGTTGAAAAAAAACTCCATGACATCTGCGCCACAATCGCTTGCCATGGATCAGTCAGAGCAGGAAGAGACATGAATACTTTTGAAATGAACCAACTTTTAAGAGATATGGAAAAAACCAACAACTCAGGCCAATGCAATCACGGCCGCCCAACGTATGTAGAACTAAAAACAAAAGATATAGAAAGGTTATTTTTAAGATGAGATGCCCATTTTGCGGAAATATAGAAACCCAAGTAAAAGATTCAAGACTTACAGAAGACAGCTCTGCCATCAGACGTAGAAGAGAATGCCCTGAATGCGCATCAAGATTCACAACTTTTGAAAGAGTTTTTTTAAGAGAGCTAACAATCGTTAAAAAAAATGGCGATAAAATGCCTTTTAACAGAGAAAAGCTAAGCAAATCAATTCGCCTAGCTTTAAGAAAACGCCCCGTTACAGAAGAACGCATTGAAAAAGTAATCACCTCAATCCAACGCAAACTAGAAAGCAGCGGCGAAGCAGAAATCCAATCTCAAAAAGTCGGAGAATACGTAATGGACGCCCTAGCCCGCCTAGATCATGTCGCATACATCCGCTTCGCCTCAGTCTACAAAGACTTCACCGAAGTAAAAGACTTCGTAGAATCAATAGAAAACCTACCTAAAAAATAAAAAAAAAGCTTGCTAAAAATAGCAAGCTCTTCAATTAAATCAGAAAAATATTCCCTATTAAAACTTAAGTGTATCAGTCAACTTCATCAAAATAACAGAAGCACTAACACTCAACTCTTTTCTTGAAACATAAGTAGGAAACTTTCCTAAAACAGAATAAACAAAGCTTTTGTTTACATCCAAATACGCTCGATTCATATCACGAGACCAAGTCATCAGAAACTTATCTCCCAAATAAACCTTGAACTCATTACTTCCACCAACAGAGGTTAAAGTAATAACTTCTTTTTCTAAATAAATTTTTATTTCTTCAAGATTATCTTTAGCATCATCTAAGAAATATTGATTTGCAAAAGAAAAAGAAATTCCGTCATCACGCACACCTGCAACCTCATAACGATAAGGCCCATCCACAAGCTTATGCATAACAAAAGGACTATAGCCACCACAAATGTAACTCATAATATCAATCTCATGACAAAGATGATCCTGCAAAGCAGAGTTATCATAAGTTTCTGGATTAACATTTTGTTTTTTTCTAAGCGTCAACTCTACTTTAAGAATTTTGCCATAATCTTGAGTATCTAAGTACTTTTCAGCCATTATATATGGCAAGTCAAAGCGTCTCGGATAACAAGTTGTGATAACAACATCGGGATTTTCAGACATCAACACCTCAAGAGCTGTTAATTCTTCTGCTTTAGTACAAACAGGCTTTTCAACCAATGTATGCACTCCCATTTCAACGGCTGTTTTCAATTGTTGAAAATGAAATTCATCAGGAGAAGAAATTATGACCGCATCGCAGTTTTTTAATAATTCTTTCTCATTTGCAAATGACTTCATTTTAAAACCATAGTTTTTTTCAACTCTTTCAAAAACTTTAACATCAGGATCAAAACATCCAACAATTTCAACTTCTTCAATTGATAACATTTTTTGAATGTGAGCTGGTTCTGCATGTCTACCGCCGCCAATAAAACCTAATTTAATTTTTTTCATGTTTATAATAGTTTAGTGATTAATTTTATATTGAGCACCACATTACAACAAAAAAAATATTTTGTCAAGTTTTTGCAAAAAAGAAGAATAAATTTCACTTGACTTTTAGTGTAATTTGATGCATTTTCAACCACAAATAAAGGAATTTAAAATGCAAAAATTTATATCAAAAAAAATTAAAGAAAAATCAGCTTCAAGATTAGCATTTGTGCAAGCAACATACATGATAGACTTTGGCGAAATTAATGTTGACGAAGTTGTTAAAAGTTTTGTTGATGGCAAAGTAGGACACTTCACATTATCAGAATCAGAAGAAGTAATTGAACTATCTGACTTTGACAAAGAATATTTTGCAAACATAACTCGTGATATGCACTTAAAAAAACAAGATGTTGAAAATTCTCTCAAAGGCTTCTTAAAAGAAAACGTTGAGTTAGATAAATTAGACGGCATTATGCGTTCTATTTTACTTTGTGCTTGTTATGAGCTTGCGTTTTCATCAGATATAGATTCAAAAATATTAATCCAAGAATATATGGACGTAGCTTATGGTTTTTATCTCAAAAATGAACCAAAAGTTATCAACGCAATTTTAGATCAAGTTGCAAAGGCTGTTCGTTAAATGATACTAAAAATATTAGAGCATCCCAATCCAATATTAAAACAAATTTCTCAAAAAGTAGAAATAGTTGATTCTGAAATTAAAAAATTTTTAGATGATATGTTAGAAACCATGTACGCAAAAAAAGGCATTGGCTTAGCAGCTCCACAAGTTGGAGTGTTAAAAAAAATTGTTGTTGTAGATTTATCTTTGCGCAAAGAAGATGAAGAAGGCAAAAAATATCCTAGAGATCCAATGTTTTTAATAAATCCAGAAATTATAGAAAAATCAGCCGACAAACAAATTGCTGAAGAAGGCTGCTTATCTGTACCAAACCAATGTGCAGAAGTTGAACGTTTTTATAAAATTAAAGTAAAATTTTTAGACAAAGACGGAACAGAACAAATCAAAGAATTTGAAGAGTTTGACGCTGTGGTTATCCAACACGAAATGGATCACTTAGACGGCAAACTTTATATCGATAGAATTTCACGCTTAAAAAGACAAATGGTCTTAAAAAAATTAGATAAATTCCGTCAAGGAGAAGAAGCTTGAAAATAGTATTTTTTGGCACACCAGATTTTGCCTTGCCAGCATTAAAAGCATTAGTTGCAAAGCACGAAGTTGTTTGTGTATATACCAAAGAACCCAAAGAAGCCAACCGTGGCAAAAAAATTCAAAAATCACCTATTCATCTTTTTGCCGAACAACAAGGAATTGAAGTCAAACACCCAAAAAGCTTAAAAAATATTTTTGAATATCCCAAAGCAGATTTAGGTGTTGTTTGTGCTTATGGCTTAATCTTACCAAAACACGTTTTAGAAGCTTTTCCACTAGGTTGCATAAATATTCATGGCTCTGTTCTTCCTCGCTGGCGTGGCGCTGCCCCAATTACCAGAGCTATTGAAGCAGGCGATAAAACCACAGGCATTACAATAATGCAAATGGATGAAGGCTTAGATACTGGCGATATGTTGTTAATTGAAGAAATTAATATTGAAAACAAATATGTTCCACAAGTTCATGACGAGATGGCAGAGCTTGGCGGCAAATTAATTATTGAGGCACTAAATAATTTAGACAATATAACCCCAATAAAACAAGACGATTCTAAAGCAAATTATGCTCATAAAATTGACAAATCAGAAATGTTATTAAACTTTAATTTACCTGCTGAAGATGTTTTAAGAAAAATAAAAGCCTTTTACGGAATGTATTTTGAAGAAGACGGATTAAGATACAAAGTTTATGAAGCCTCAATAATTGATGACAATAAAGAACCTTTAACATTTATGTGTAGCGATAATAAAGCCATTAAAATTGAAGTTATTCAAAAACAAGGCAAATCAAAAATGAACCGCCAAGACTATTTACGCGGCTTAAAATAAACATAAATTATTATTTACTTTAATAAGTTTAACTTATACAATTAACAAAAATTAAAGGAGCTAAAAACATGAAAAAAATTTTACTTATTACATTAGTTGTTATAATTGCAGTTATTGGAATTGCTTTCTTAAACATTGGCAAAATTGTTACAACTGCTGTTAACACATATGGTTCAGAAATCACTGGCACACAAGTTTCTCTTAAAGGTTTCAACCTTAGCTTAACTAAAGGAGAAGCTGAAATAAACAAACTTTTAGTTGCCAACCCTCAAGGTTATAATGCTCCATATATATTTGAACTTGACAACATCTCTGTTACTCTTGATATCAAATCATTAACAACAGATACTATTGTTATTAATGAAATTAATATCAAGCAACCAATCATTAGTTTTGAGGCTTTATCTTTACAACAAAACAATCTTAAAGCTTTAGAAGAAAACATTAACAAAAATCTTCCTCAAACTCAAAAAACAGAAAGCATTGCAACAGAAGAAACAAGTTCTACATCAAGCAAAACTGTTTTAATCAAAAAGTTTGTATTATCAAAAGCAACTGTTAAAGCATATATGCCAAATATGGACCCTATTAGTTTAGAATTGCCAGAAATCACATTAACAGATATTGATAGTGGCAACCCACAAAAACAAATTGCTCAAATTTTTGAAAGTATTATTACAGCAACAACTCAAGCTGTTACCAACTTTACAAAAGAACAATTAGAAAATTTAGCACAAAGTAGCTTAAACACAATTACAGATTCTATAAAAAATAAAATTAACGTAAAAGGATTATTTTAATGTTTTTTATATCATCTGCTTATGCTAGCCCAGCTTGCCCTGTTTGCACAATTGCAATCGGTGCCTCATTAGAAATCGCCCGCCATTTGGGTGTTGATGATGGCGTTGTTGGAGTTTGGGCAGGAGCATTGCTAGCTTTAATCGGCTATTGGACAATTATCTGGTTTGATAAAAAAAACTGGAACTTCAAATTTAGAAACACAACATTAATAACATTATCTGTTGCCATGATTGGATTTATGTATATTTCAGAAATGACTTACAATCCATCTATACTCGGTTTTATAGATCCATTTTTATTATCAAGTATTATGGGTGCAGTTGTTTTAATACTTTCAGGTAAATGGTATGAATATATGAAAGCAAAAAACAATGGACATGCTCACTTTCCATTTGAAAAAGTGGTTATTCCTGTTGTTACCGTATGGCTTGCAAGCATGTATTATCATTTTTACCCAATTGCTAATAATGCTGCAGACCTAATGAACTTTTAACAAAAAAGCGGAGAATCATCTCCGCTTTTTATTATTCTTTAACCTAAAACAATTTTCAAAAATGCATCAACATAATTTGCTCTAGCATTTTTATAATCAATATAATAAGCGTGCTCCCAAATATCAATACACAGCAAAGGAGCTTCTCCTCTTGCAATTGGACTGTCTGCATTAGATGTCTTTATGATATCTAACTCACCGTTTCTTTCAACAAGCCAAACCCAACCACTGCCAAACTGAGACAAAGATGCTGCTGTCCATTCTTGCTTAAATTTATCTAAAGTTCCAAACTCTGAAATTATTTGCTCTTTCAGACTATTTGAAATTAGCTGTAAATTTCTAAAATAAAACTCATGATTATAAACTTGAGCCGCATTGTTAAAAACAGCAACCATATCTGCTTTATTAAAAGATTTTTTTATAACTTCTTCTAATTCTAAATTATCTAGTTCAGTTCCTTCAATTAACTTATTTAAGTTATCTAAATAAGTTTTATAATGCTTACCATAATGAAACTCAAAAGTTTCTGCAGAAATTAATGATTCAAAATTATTTTTTTCATAAGGTAATTCTATCATATTAAACATTACTATTTCTCCTAATATATGAATTTGTTGCTATTTCATCCAACATTTTTTGAGTTTTAAGTTCTTCTTCTTTTAAAGTTGCTTTCAATCTATTTTCATCAACAATTTCAAAAGTCTTTTGTTCTTTAAACTCTTCTGTGATTCTTTCTTGTAATATATCTATTTGCTTTTTAATTTCAAGCAAAGCATTATTTAATTCACTTCTTTTTTCAATATAAAATTTTGTATATAAGCCAAAATCATAACTAGGCCCTATATTTTTTGCAATTTCTTTTTCTTTTAAAAAAGTTTGTTCTAATATTTTTAACGCATCAACTAATTGAGCTTCAACATCAAAAAAATTTCCTAACGTTTTTCTCAATTCATCAATTGCATTTTTTTTAACTCTCACTAATGTTTTTAATGCTTTTGTCATACTGCCTTACTATTTAAAATATTTTCCAAAATATCATAACATTCATCAAACCTAAAACATTCATTTTTTTCTTGCGATAAAAAGACCTCAATCTGAGGATAATAAAAAATAGCTTGATCAACCTCTGGACTAGATCCTTTTTTATAAGCACCAAGACGAATAAGTTCTGCCATATCCTCATAAGTTGCAATATATTTTTTTGCCTGATTAACAATAGCATTTTGCCTATCATCATTACAATCAGGCATTGTTCTTGAAATTGACTTTAATATATTAATTGCAGGATAACGGTTTCTTTCTGCAATTGCTCTATCCAAAACAATATGCCCATCAATAATTGAACGAACCGCATCCGCAATTGGCTCATTATGATCATCCCCATCAACAAGAACCGTAAACAAACCTGTAATTGTACCATTGCCTTGTCCAGGCCCTGCTCTTTCTAACAGTTTTGGAAGCTCTGAAAACACAGATGGTGTATATCCTTTTGAGGCTGGAGGCTCGCCAACAGATAAAGCAATCTCTCTTTGTGCCATAGCAAATCTAGTAATAGAGTCCATTAAACATAAAACATTTTTATTATCATCTCTAAAAAACTCAGAAACCGCTAAAGTTGTGTATGCCGCTTGACGCCTCATCAAAGGACTTTCATCAGAAGTTGCCAAAACAAGCACAGATTTTTTCAAACCATCTTCACCCAAAACGTCTTCAATAAACTCTTTTGCTTCTCGCCCTCTTTCTCCAATCAGACCAATCACTGAAATATCACAGTCCGTATTACGAGCCATAGAAGACATCATTGTAGATTTTCCAACACCAGAACCTGCAAAAATCCCCATACGTTGACCTTTGCAAATTGTTGTAAAGGTATTAACCGCTTTTAGACCTAAGTCAACTTTACCAGCAACTCTATCTCTAAACGCCGCTGCAGGAGGAGATGCTTTTATTAAATAAGGAATTTTACCTTTAATCAAAGGACCTTTACCATCAAGAGGCTCACCAAAAGCATTAATAATCCTACCCAACCAAGAATGATGAGGATATATAATTGGCGCAGCATCAATAACCTCTACCTGACATCCCTTTCCTATTCCATCCATAGAAGCATAAGGCATAACCAAAATATTATCTTCTTTAAAAGCCACAACTTCACAAGGAACTTTTTTATTTTGATTATTTATAACCAAACACCTATCACCAATAGACAAATTAGCATTTATTCCCTTAACTTCAATAAACAAACCTTGTACAGCACTAACAGAGCCAAAAAACTGCTCTGTTTTTATAACTTTTAATTCATCGACTATATTTTTTATAAAATCATTTACCATTTTTTTATCATTCTTTGCTATATAGCTAATTAATTATATATTATAACATAATATTTTTAGAGGGCAAGAAATGAAACAGTTATTTTTTTTATTGTTAGCAATTTTTTTCATAACAACAGAAGTTAA
This sequence comes from Alphaproteobacteria bacterium, assembly GCA_044432975.1. Lineage (GTDB taxonomy): Bacteria > Pseudomonadota > Alphaproteobacteria > RF32 > CAG-239 > JAWXUC01. Next base: position 181,339 of record JAWXUC010000001.1, read on the forward strand.
AGCACAAGAAGTTGAAGAGAGTTTAAGTCTTCCAAGAATGGTATCATTACGCTCTAGCTTAATAAATGCAAGGTCTGGACCAGGAGCAAGATATCCCATTGATTGGGTATATATGCAAAAATCTGCCCCCGTAGAAATTGTTGCAGAATTTGAATTATGGAGAAAAGTTAAAGACTGGGATGGAGAAGAAAGCTGGGTTCATAAAGCAATGCTTTCATCACTTAGAACAGTCAAAATAATTAATTTAGGTGAAAATAAAATTTATAAAAGACCATCTTTAAAATCAGAGGTTTTAGCATTAGTAGAAGATGGAGTTGTTGGTGAAGTTAAAGAGTGTCCAAAATCAAAAGACTTTTGCTTAATATCTTTTGGAGAAATAAAAGGATGGATAGAAAAAAGTAATCTTTTCGGCATTTATCCAAATGAAGAAATATAATAAAAAAAGCATTTCAAATAAAATGAAATGCTTTTTTATTAACTTTTAAAAATTAAAATATACCAGAACCACCACTATTAGGACCAACATTTTGCGCTCCCTTAGCATCCATCATCTTCTTCATATCAAAAAGCTGTTCTGAAGTATAAAGTGGACCTTTTTTATCACCTTCACCCAAAACATGATCCATTGCATCTTTCATAGGATTTGGCTCATTTTCTTTAGCTTTCTCATTATCTTGATGCTTCTCTTCTGCCTTTTGCGCTTCATCTCTAACTCTATTTATCTCATCTATTCTTTCTTTTACAACATCTGTTGTTTCAACCTTATTAATCATATTAGCTTTTAGACTACCAGGAAGATTAGTTGCATTAATTCTATCAATAACAGCTTGTTTTATGCTAGAAACAAATTCAGGATTATCAGGAAGTTTCTGCCCATGAGTCAAGGATGACTTCATTTCAATAGCTTCTTCACCATGAGCTTGAACATCACCTTTCTCACTAATATTAACTCCTGTTTTTGCACCATTTTTATTAACAACATCATATTTGCCTGCAACAACATATTTTTCAACTTTAGCTTCACTGCCCATAAGATTAGCCTCTATAGCTTCTCTAGCATTTCTTTGCTCTTCTGTTTCTATTTGTTCTTCATCACTCATAAAAAGTCCTCCATAATTAATAACATATTATCATAAAATTAAAATAAAGTAAATAAATTAAACTTGACAAAAGGACAAAAATAAAATATTTCTTCAGACAAACAAAATTACAAATTAAAATTAAAAGAAAATGAAAAAAATTATTTTACTAGCACTAACAATAAGTGCAACCCTAACCTCTTGTGGACAAACAACACCTACAAAAACAATGCCCAAAAGACTCTTTGAAAAAGAAAAAAAAGAAGTACCACCACCTCAAATAATTGGGCGAAAAGTACTTAGAGAAAGAACTTCTGTCAGAGATAAACATCACGGAGGAATCCATTATCAAGCATTTCCGCAAAAATACGTCCTTTTTGATGATGGAACAACTATGCAAATAGAAGACCCTTCCGCAGAAATAATGTTGATTGAAAAAGGCGATAGTATAGTTTTCTACAATGGTAAGATTAATGAAATAATCTTCAAATAGTATGAAAATTTATTATATGTTATTCATACTTGCTTGCCTCATCTTTTTTCTTTGTTTATTTTTTTATTCAGAACATCAAGAAAGAAAAAGCTGGAAAAGACAAGAAAATGAACTAGATAATCTTTCTAATAAAGAATTAGAAAATTACTACAATCAAGTTCTCCACAAAGATTATGGTATATGGGGCTTTAACACTCATTACTACATTGTAAAACATTGTATGAGAAAAAGAGATTTAATAAAATGGTAAAAAAAGCGTTGAGAAAAATCTCAACGCTTTTTTATCCCCCCCCTCCCCAAAAAAAAGTCATCGCGCCTTAAAATTTATTTTAAGGCTGAGCGATCTTCAAATTTTATTGCGTTTTATAGCCATACAAAAAAGGAATGTCAAAACTGTTTTTTACAAATTTCTTGCAAAATAAAAATGCTCATATATAATAATTTTGTTTTCTTTAAGGAAAGAAAATGGTGTCTCAAAACATCTTTACAACAACTTCACCTTTTAAAGGTGGAGTCCGTGATATAAGGCCTTGCACGAATAAACGGGACTGCGTTGTAACAGTTTTGAGCTCCACCACTGATTTATAAAAAATTCAGTGGTTTTATTTTAACAAAAATAGGAGCTTTAAAAATGAAGAAAAAAGATAAATTAAAATTTGAAAATATAAAACCAAATACAGATGTGGATTTTGAAACCTGCTACAAAATTGCCACACAACAAATCGCAGATTTACAATCAACCTTACAACAATTAGCCGCTACTTATAAAACAAAAACGTAGGGACATAGCGTGCTATGTCCACCAATAAAATAGATACTAAAAAGGGACGGCAAATCCGTCCCCTACGATTCAAGTAACAATACTAAATTTCAATACCATCTTCAGATGTCATATCTTCTGGTGCTTCAACCACACCTTCAGCAATATCTTCATCGGTTGCATTTTCAATTTCATCATCAGAACCTAAATCTGCTTCTAAAGATGCAACCGAAACAACACTTTCTTTATCGTCAATTCTGAATAATGTAACACCTTGAGTCTTACGCCCCGCAATCCTAATATCGCAAACTGGCATTCTGATTAATTTTCCACCATCTGTTACCATCATAATTTGGTTATCTTCTTCAATTGGGAATGAAGATACAACCTCTTTATTACGAGCAGACATTTCCATGTTAGCAATACCAGAACCACCACGACCAGTTGTGCGGTATTCATAAGAACTTGAACGTTTACCATAACCAGTAGATGTTACTGACAAAATGAATTGTTCTAATTCTTTCATTTTAGCAAATTTTTCTGGAGTTAACTTGTCAAACACTGGCTCACCTTCAGATTTACAAATTTTGAAATATTCATCACGTTCATCAAAGTTTGCTTCAGCATGGTTTAAGGTAGACATAGATATAACTTCATCACCTGCCCCCAACTTAATACCTCTAACACCAACAGAGTTTCTGCCAGAGAATACACGAATATCAGTAACAGGGAAGCGGATACATTTACCAGACCTTGCCGCCAATAAAATATCTTCTTCTTCATGACAAATTCTAACATTTACAAGCTTGTCTTGTTCTTCTAACTTCATAGCAATTTTACCATTAGATTGAACATTAACAAAATCTGCCAAAGAGTTACGTCTTACTGTACCTTGAGAAGTCGCAAACATAACAAACATATCTTTGCAATCTGCCTCATTTTCTGGCAATTTCATAATTGTTGTAATAGTCTCACCTGCTTGAAGTGGCAACAAATTGATAAATGGCTTACCCTTAGAAGTTGGAGAACCCAAAGGCAATTTATAAACCTTCATCTTATAAACAATACCACGAGAAGAGAAGAACAATACAGGAGTATGAGTAGAAGATACAAACAAACGAGACACAAAATCTTCTTCTTTTGTTGCCATACCAGCTCTACCCTTACCGCCACGTTTTTGTGCTTTATATGCGTTAAGTGGAACACGTTTAATATAACCAGCATCAGAAACAGTAACAACCATTTCTTCACGTTGGATTAAGCTTTCAACATCAACGTCAAAGTCAATATCTTCAATAATAGAACGACGAGGAATTGCATATTCTTGTTCAATTGCAATAAATTCATCTTTCATAATGCCATAAAGTTTTTCACGACTAGCTAAAATAGAAAGCAATTCTTTAATTTCTTCACCGATAGAGGTTAATTCTGCATGAATTTTATCACGTTCCAAACCTGTTAATCTGTGTAATCTTAAATCTAAAATAGCTTTTGCTTGAGCTTCAGAAAGTGGATATAATCCATTTTCAACTTTTCTGTCTGGCTCGTCAATTAATTTAACTAATGGCTCAATATCTTTTGCATCCCAAGATTTTGCAAGCAATCTTTCTTTAGCAATTTGAGGGTTTGCAGAAGATTTGATTAATTCAATAATTTCATCTAAGTTTTCAACCGCAATCGCCAAACCAACCAAAGTGTGCGCTCTATCTCTGGCTTTGTTAAGATCATATATAGTTCTTTTTCTAATAACTTCTTCACGGAAAGCCACAAACGCAGCAATGATTTCTTTTAATGTCATCATCATTGGACGTCCGCCGTTAATTGCCAACATATTCATACCAAAAGATGTTTGCAAAGAAGTAAATTTGTAAAGTTGATTTAATACAACATCAGCTTGAAAATCACGTTTGATTTCAATAACAATTCTCATACCTTGTCTATCAGATTCATCTCTAATATCAGAAATACCTTCAACCTTTTTCTCTTTAACAAGTTCTGCGATTCTAGTAATTAAAACAGATTTGTTAACCTGATAAGGAATTTCGTGAACAATAATAGCTTCTTTATCTTTACGAATCTCTTCAATTGTGCATTTTGCACGCATAATAACAGAACCACGCCCAGTCATATAAGCAGATTTTGCCCCACTATAACCCAAGATAGAACCACCAGTAGGGAAATCTGGACCAGGAACAATACCGATTAAGTCATCAATACTAATTTCTGGATTTTCAATATAAGCACAACAAGCACGCAACACCTCCCCCAAGTTATGAGGAGGAATATTTGTTGCCATACCAACCGCAATACCACCAGCACCATTAACTAAGATGTTTGGAAATCTTGCTGGTAAAACTGTAGGTTCTTCAACAGACTCATCATAGTTAGGCATAAAATCAACAGTATCTTTATCAATATCTTCAATAAGTTGATGTGCAACTTTTTGCAAACGAGCTTCAGTATAACGCATCGCAGCGGCACTATCGCCATCAACAGAACCAAAGTTACCTTGACCTTCAACAAGCATTAAACCCATAGAAAAAGGTTGCGCCATTCTAACCATAGCTTCATAAATAGAGCTATCACCATGAGGGTGATATTTACCCATAACATCACCGACAATACGAGCAGACTTTTTATAAGGCTTATTATAATCATAACCGTTTTCATGCATAGAATACATAATACGACGATGTACTGGCTTTAAGCCATCGCGTACATCTGGCAAAGCACGAGAAACAATCACACTCATTGCATAAGACAAATAAGATTGCTTCATCTCATCAACAATTTGAATAGGCACAATATTGTCAGTAGTTTCAATAACACTATTTTCTTCAGTCATTTTTTTCTTTCTTTTTTAAGATTAAATTTATGTTTTATAATACAAGATAAGGAGCTAAATAAAAGCTTTTTTTAATGGTTATTAACAGCGCCACCAACTATTTTATTATCAAAAACATGTAGGGGACGAGTTCGTCGTCCCTCAATAAATTAGCCATACAAAAAAGGGACGGTCAAGACCGTCCCCTACAAGTCATTGCGACAATTAAAATGGAATATCATCGTCCAATTCTACAGATGTAGAGCTAGACGCTGGAGTATCCCAAGATGTTGTATTGTTATCTGCAAATGGAGAAGCAGAAGCGCCACCACCATTTCTTGAATCTAACAAAATCAATTGAGAATTAAAGTTTTGCAAAACAATTTCTGTTGTATAATGTTTTTGACCATCTTTATCCCATTCTCTAGTTTGCAATTGACCTTCAATATAAAGCTTAGAACCTTTTTTAACATATTGAGAAATCACATTAACCAAACCTTGAGAAAACACAACAACTCTGTGCCATTCTGTTTTTTCTCTAGATTCATTAGTCGCCTTATCTTTCCAAGATTCAGACGTTGCGATTCTTAAATTTGCTACTTTATTACCATTATTCATTGTAGCAATTTCAGGATCAGCTCCTAGATTACCAATCAACACAACTTTATTCAAGCTACCAGCCATTTTTTCATCCTTTACATATATAAGTTAATTTGCAAATATTATATAACATAAAACACTCTCTTAAAGCTTTTTATTAAGTTATTCACAAAAAAAGAGGTGATTTTCATCACCTCTTATAAAAGCTTATTTCTTTTTTATTGGGTTACCTTTAACATCAAAAAGCTCTACAGTTGATGTTTCATAAAGATTTTTAAACTTATCAGCAATTGCTTTTTGTGTTGCAAGAGCTTTCAACTTTGGCTCCAAATCTTTCTTAGCTGCCAATTTAGAATTTCTAACATCTTCAACCTTAATTACATGATAACCAAACTGAGATTTTACAGGAGTTTTAGAAATTTCACCTTTCTTCATTGCAAAAGCGGCTTCACCAAATTCTGGCACCATCATTTGTTTTGTAAAATAACCCAAATCTGCAGGTTCTTTAGAATATTCTTTTGCAAGAGCAACAAAATCACCACCCTTGTTTATTTTTACAATAACTTCTTTTGCGGTTGCTTCATCAGCTACAAGAATATGTTTTGCTTTAATTTCTGGTTGCGATGTAAAAGATTTTTTATATTCTTCATATAAAGCATCAACTTCTTTATCTGTTACTTTAGGAGTAACAACTTTTTCTAAATAAATTTTACGAGCAAGTTCATCTTTTGCTGCTGCCAATTGTTTTTTATACGTTGCATCATTTTCAATACCATTTTTCTTTGCGTCTTGCAACAAAACAGTACCGTTAACAAACACTTCTAAAGCTTTTGGATAAAAATCTTCAAAAGAAACTTGTTCTTTTACCTGAGTATTATCATTATAAGCTTCTTTTAATTGCTCTATAGTAATTTTTTCTCCATTAACTACTGCTGCATTTTGAGCGCTAGCCAAAGATGTTGTTGCTAAAAGGACAGCAACACTTAAACCTAAAAATTTATTCATTTCATTCTCCTTTATAACAATAATATAGAATTATTTTTTTAGAATACAACAACAAAAATTTGACAAAATAACATTTACTTTATCTTAAATTTATGGTATTATAAAGAAATAAAGGAACTCTTATGAAAAAAAATAAAAATTTTTTAGTTATAGATATTGGTACAAACGCTGTTAAAGCAGCTATTGGAGAATCTGAAAAAAAATCAAAATGGCTAGGCAATGAGCCTTGCAAAAGAAAAGGCTTCAAAGCATCTGAACCAAATGACATAAATATTGAATATATTATAAAAGGCGTCTTAAAATTACTAGAAAAAGGAACTTCTGAAAACGACATCTCCATCGACGATGTCAGAATAGTTGCAACCGCAGGCTTAAGAAATGCACCTGAAGCAAAAATAAAAGAACTTTTTTCAAGACTAAAAGCTGAAAGCCATAAAAGATGGAATAAAAAATTAGATGTAGATATTATTGACGGAAAAAGAGAAGCCGAATTAACTATAAAAGGAGTTTTCTCATCTATAAGACCTAAAAACAACCCATGCATAATTATTGATTCTGGCGGAGCATCAACAGAAATATCTTATGTAAAATATAACAAAAATGGCAATCATAAAATATTAAAAACAACATCAATAAATATTGGTAACGATAATCTTGATAAAAAAACATATAAAGATAAAATTCAAGAGGGACTAAAAGAATTAGGACTAAAAGATACCTGTAAAACAGAAATCATTATTAGTGGCGATAGCATTCATTACTTTAAGAAAAAAACAAAAGACGGTGAAAAATCAACTCTTGAAGATCTTGATGGTAACTCTATGGATGGAAAATATTTTCAATCAAAATTACAAAGAACCATAAAAAGAGAAGAGGAAGACAAACTCCCAACCAAAGGTTATAAAAGAGCCCTAATATTAAATGAAATATTTACTCAACTAAATATTGATGAAAACAACAGAGCCATTGCATCTATAAAAGGTGTAAAAGAAGGATACCTACAAGAAATATTATCAGGACAACAAAACGATATAGACTTAGATAAAGAAGATAAAAAAGAAAAAGAGAAAAAAGAGAAAGAAGAGAAAGAAGAGAAAGAAGAGAAAGAAGAGAAAGAAGATAAAAAAGAAGATAAAAAAGAAAAAGAAAAAGAAAAAGAAAAAGAAAAAGACAAAAATGAAGACGAAGATGATAATAAAAACACAGATACAACTCAATGTCTTGGTCGTTGGAAAATTTGGGCTCACAAAAACAAACAAAAAATAAACTACTCAAAATTAAAAGACGGTAGCTTATCTATAAACATAGAAGGTAAAGATAAAAACGGAGACATTGAAAGCAAAATAAACATAACTTATAAAACTCCTACAAAAGCCAAAATAATTTGCGACCCAAGCAATAAAAACAATGACAAATATTTTCAAGAGTTTATTGATAACGCAGTGAAAGACAAAAGAAAAAATGTTAAATTAAAATCAAAAAACAACAAAGAATTTAACAAAAAAATGGCATTTTATGCAAAAAAAGCAGGAATAAAAGTATTTATTGATGGCAAAGAAATTCTTAACGAAGAAAGCGAAAAAAGAATAAAAACTGCATTAATAAAAAAAGAAGAAAAGATGCCAATCGCCGCCAATATCATACCTATCAGAGAAAGATAATTTTTCTATAGCTAAATAAAAACCCTTTCTTTTTATACAAATAGAAAGGGTTTTTATTTAGTCTTTTTTCTAGAAATCTAGTTTCCAGATTTTTGTTTCATATAGTGTTCTAACCAATGAATATTAAAACTTCCATCAATGAATTCAGCCTGAGAAATAATATCTCTTTGTAGTGGTATTGTTGTTTTAACACCATCTATAACAAATTCTTCTAACGCACGACGAAGTCTCATTAAACATGCGTTTCTAGTTTTACCAGAAACAATAAGTTTTGCCACCATAGAATCATAATATGGAGGAATTGAATATCCAGAATAAATCGCAGAATCCACCCTAACACCAAGACCACCAGGAAAATGACATTCCTTTATTTTACCAGGATTAGGAATAAATGTCTCAGGATCTTCTGCATTAATTCTACATTCAATCGCATGACCCGAAAAATGAATATCTTCTTGAGTATAACCAAGTTGAGCACCGCTTGCGATTCTAATTTGTTCACGCACGATATCAATTCCTGTAACAGCTTCAGTAACAGGATGTTCTACTTGCAAACGAGTATTCATTTCCATAAAATAGAATTTTCCGTCTTCAAACAAAAATTCTAAAGTACCAGCATTTGAATAACCAATTTTTTCTACCGCATTTCTAACGATATTACCAATTTCTTGTCTTTGTTGATCATTCAATGCAGGAGATGGAGATTCTTCAATCACTTTTTGATTATTACGTTGCACAGAGCAATCTCTTTCACCCAAATGCACAACATTTCCATAGTTATCTGCCAAAATTTGCATTTCAATATGACGAGGTTTTTGCAAATATTTTTCCATAAACACAACATCACTAGTAAAAGCAGCTTTAGCCTCTGCCTTTGCCATTGTATAAGCTTCAGCCATTTCAGCATCATTAAAAGCAATTTTCATACCTTTACCACCGCCACCAGCAGTCGCTTTAACAATCACAGGATAACCAATTTGATTTGCGCACTCAATAGCATGCTCAACACTGGTTAACTCTGGAGAACCTTTAGTAACAGGAATCCCTGCTTCTTCAGCAATTTCTCTAGCTGTAATTTTATCACCCATTCTGCGCATTTGCTCAGAAGTTGGGCCAATAAATGTAATGCCACAACGTTCAACCATTTCAGCAAAATCAGCGTTTTCAGACAAGAACCCAAAACCAGGGTGAATAGCATCTGCCCCAGTAATATGAGCTGCAGAAATAATAGCATATTTATTAAGATAAGAATCACTTGAACGAGCAGGTCCTATGCAGATTGCTTCATCAGCTAAACGCACATGCATAGCATTTGCATCAGCTTCTGAGTGAACCGCCACAGTTTTAATACCCAACTCTTTACAAGCTCGGTGAATTCTAAGAGCCACCTCACCTCTATTAGCAATTAAGACTTTTTCAAACATTATTCAATCACCATCAAAGGTTCATTATATTCTGCAGGAGCGCCTGTCTCTATTAAAATTTGAGTAACTTTACCAGATTTATGAGCTTTAACAGGATTAAAAGTTTTCATAGCTTCAATCAAGCAAACAGTATCACCTTCTTTAACTTCTGAACCAACTTTAACATAATCAGGAGCAGAAGGCTCTGATGATAAATAAACCACACCAACGATAGGTGATTTTAATACATTAGGATTTTTAGACAAGTCAACAACTGCAGGAGCAGAAGTTTCAACCACAGGAGCTGCTACGATAGGAGCTGCAACAGGTGCACCCACAGGAGCAGAAGCAACAACAGGGCTTGAAGCCACAATAGATTGACGTGTTAAGCAAACACGACCTGTTTCTGTTTCTATTTCCAACTCTGTTAAGTTTGTATTATCTAAAATTTCTGCAAGTTCTGCAATTATTTTTGTATCAATATTCATTATATATTCTCCTTATTTTGACACCTGTTTAACAGAATTATCTAAAAACACAACAAAAATCTTCATTTTTTCACACATTTTCACGTTTTCAAAGTGTTTTACAGTTTAACAAAACCACAACAATAAGTTATGTCATTTTTAGCTATAAAAATTCAAAGACTAAATTTTTCTCTCATATTTTGAGGAATTTTAACAGGTCTTAATTTTGTTAAATCCATATGCACGCATGTAACTTCTGCATCTATTAACTGTTCTTCACCTCTAAAAATTTGTTGTTTACAAACAATAGAAGCACCACCAACATTTGTAATTTCACAAGTTACTGTCAACAAATCATCTAACACTGCTGGTCTTAAATACTCTATATTAACTTTTCTAACCGCAAAACCAAACGGATTTTCTTTATATAAATCACTTGAGCCAGCAAAACCAATTGAACGCAAAAACTCTGTTCTTGCTCTTTCTAAAAACTTCAAATAGTTTGCATAATAAACAATTCCACCTGCGTCTGTATCTTCATAATAAATTCTTGCATTAATATTAAACAAATTGCGACTCCTTTACTAAAATTTAATTATTTATTCTGTACAATGACATAAAAGTAATTTGGAGAAAGCAAAATGTCAATAAAATTAAGTGTCCCAGAAAAAAATCTACAACACCTAAAACCAAGAATCTCTGTTATTGGTGTTGGTGGTGGCGGCGGTAATGCTGTTAATAACATGATTGAACAAAACTTAGAAGGCGTTGACTTCATTGTCTCTAATACAGATGCACAAGCCTTAGCTCATTCAAAAGCAACCAGAAAAATCCAATTAGGTGCAGAAACCACCAAAGGACTTGGAGCTGGCGCAAGACCAGAAATCGGCAAACAAGCTGCTTTAGAAGCTCAAGAAGAAATAGAACGCGAGTTAGAAGGCTCTAATATGGTATTCATCACCGCTGGTATGGGTGGTGGCACAGGATCTGGCGCTGCGCCTGAAGTTGCAAGAATTGCCAAAGCAAAAGGAATTTTAACTGTTGGTGTTGTAACAAAACCATTCCAATTTGAAGGAAAAAAACGTTTTGAAACCGCAGAAACTGCTGTAGAAAACTTTACCAAAGAAGTTGATAGTATAATTATTATACCAAACCAAAACTTATTTAGAGTAGCAGACAAGAAAACAACATTACAAGATGCATTCGTTATGGCAGATAATGTTCTTTATGATGGCGTACGCTCTATTACAGACCTTATGATGATGCCAGGTTTAATTAACTTAGACTTTGCGGATATTAAATCTATTATGGAAGATAAAGGTAAAGCCATTATGGGTACTGGTGAAGCAGAAGGCGAAGATAGAGCCATTAAAGCTGCTGAACTTGCACTTGCTAATCCATTGTTGGATGATTGCTCAATGAGAGGCGCTAAAGGTGTGTTAATTAACATCACAGGTGGTTCTGATATTACGTTATTTGAAATTGATGAAGCAGCAACCAGAATTAAAGAAGAAGTTGATGAAGATGCAAATATCATCTTCGGCTCATCTTATGATGATAGCTTAGAAGGCAAAATTAGAGTTTCTATAGTTGCAACAGGAATTGGCGACAACCCACAAACAAGAATTGCACAAAAAAAAATTATAGAAGAAAAATACATCCCTCAAGATATTTCAACAGAAATAAGTGATGAAAATTTAGAAGCAAACTTAGAAAAATTTGCAGCAATAAAAGAAAAAGAAGAAGTTGAAGAAATTCTTGAAGTTGTTGAAGAAATAATTGAAGAAGAAGTATTAACAACAAAAGAAAATACACAAAACTTTATTGACTATGACTTAATTGAAAAATCTCAAATTATAGAAGAAATGCCAAAGGCTCATGAACTCTTCAACGCAATTCAAAATAATATTGCCGAAGAAAATGAAGAAGAAATGGCAAATAATGATGAAGAAATATTTGTAAGCACAACAAAAACTGTACAAGTTGAAGAAGAGCCTGAATTATTTCCAAACCACAACCCTCACGCCAATTTATTTGGTCAAAGAATTGAAGAAGAAGCAGAAGAATTAATTCAAACAGAACCTAGACGCCCAACATTAATTGAACGTGTAACTGGTTTTTCTATAGCAAAAAAGAATAAAGCAAAAGAAAGAAAAGAAGAACCTTTATTCCAAGAAGCTGTACCAATGAGTTTTGCTTCAAATGATGATGATTTTAATGAATCAAAAATAAATTTAGAAATACCATCATTCTTAAGAAGAAAATAATTATAACAATAAAAACGCTCGGATTATCCGAGCGTTTTTATTGTTATATTAAGATTATAAGCTATTTCAACAAAATCACCAACTGTCATCTCTCGGTAATCATCAATCAAAATATATTCCGATTTCAATTTCATCTTATCCTCAACAATCTTAATAACATCTCTAGGTTGAGCAAAAGACAAACCTTTTAATGACAAATCAATTAATTTTGTCTCCAAAGTTATATCGCTTTCACAAATCCTATTAAACATAAACAACGTTTTAACTTTAAAAAAATCTAGCTTCTCATCGTCAAAATTTGGATAAATTAATAATTTATCAAGAGCACATTCTTCTGCTAAATAACTAGCAATATCCCCGACTGTTATATCATCCTTAAGATAAATAAAAGGACAATCACCAGTGGCAATAAACTTTCTTTTTGTTTTTCTTTCAAGTTCTTTCAAAATAGAAATCCAATAGTTAAATTCCACTTTCTTATTTACAAGCTTCATAGCCTCTAATACAGAAAATGAAAAACTTGTCTTTCTTGAAAGGAATCTTAAGATTTCATTCTTTTTCATAAAATTAAAGTTTTTAAATAAAGCTCCGAATAATCGGAGCTTTACAATGGTTTTCACTAAAGCTTAAACATTGTTAAGCTCTCCTGCAAACATTTGTGCAATTTGCAAAATAGTTGCATCTTTTTTCAAATAATTCAAATCACCATCCTGAAGGACTAAAACACCTGTAAGATCTTCAAGCTTCTCACAAACAGTTATTAATAAGTTTCGAGTATAAAAACTCTCAACTAAAGCCGTCCTTAAATAATGAAGATTATAACCTGTCTCATCTGAAATAAACTTAAGCACCTCTTCTGTACTCATTGTCTTTGTTTCTGCCATAACAACATTTTTAATGATTAAAAAATAATTTTTTTCAATAAGGATTATAAACCCCCAAAGTAGTAACTACTTACAACACTCTTTGTAACGCTTTTCAGCATAATCCAATAATGTTTGCAAAGTAGCATTTTCCTGCGCTGCAACTTCTAAGATATCGATAAGATCAAAATGTGGATACTTAGACATCAAAATTGCTTCAACAGACAACAAATCTTGCTCCCAAAGCATAAGATCAAGTTCATCAGAGACTTCAGACAATAACTTAGCTGAATTGCTTTCAAAATCATCAATTCCCAAGCCCTTCTCAATAGCAGCAATAGCAACGATCCTAAAGCCTTCCTCTTTAACCTCCTTAAGTTTTGGAGCCTTAACAAAAACTGTTTTACTCAAAGCGGTTGTAACTTTTTCAGCAACAAGAAAATCAACAACATCAGCAAGAGTAATTCCTTCTTGAATGTTGTGCAAAATATTTTCCTTATCACTTGCCAAAACAACGCGTCCAGCAATAACTTCTAACTCTCTAATACATTCAAAAATATATCCAGAGTTCAAACTATTTGCAGCAAAAGTTGCTGAAGAAATAGTTTCAATACTTAGGCCTGTTTTTCTACTAAAAAAAGCAATAGCCGATTCTTTTGTTAAATTTTTCATGTCTTCTTAATTTTAATTGATAAAGTAATTTCCGATTACTTACAAACATAGACAAAAAAACTACTTTGTCAATAACAAATATTGCTCAGGAGTTAAGTTTTCTGCCCTAAGGGTATTTTTAATCCCTAAAGCATCTAATTTTTCTTGCAAACCTGAATAACTTTTCAAACTTTGCCTTATCATTTTACGTCTTTGCCCAAAAGCCATTGCGGTTAACTTTTCAATTTCAGTTATTTCTTTTTTACTTAACAACGATTCTTTTGGCGTAAACAATAATACAGAAGACCAAATCTTTGGAGCAGGCGTAAAGCATTCAGGATTCAAATCCATCAACTTAACAATATTACATTGTAATTGTGCAACAACAGAAACCCTACCATAATCTTTTGTCCCAGTATCAGCCATAATCCTGTCTGCCACCTCTTTTTGAAACATTAAAGTTAAGCTTTTATAATTACTCATATTATTAAGCCACCCCATAAGTAGCGGAACAGAAATATTATAAGGCAGATTACTAACTATATGCCCTTGTTTACTTTGCCAATCAACTTTAAGAGCATCTTGATTAAAAATATTTAATTGAGGATACACCCTCTTTAATTCTTCCATAATTTTAATACAACGTTCATCCATTTCAAAAACAGATAAAGTTTTAGGATTTGCACTCAAAACAGCTCTAGTTAAACCTCCAGGACCAGGGCCAACCTCAAAAACATCTTCTCCATCAAAAGAAGATAACTTTTGCTTATCTAAAGAAAGTTTTATTATTTTTTCAACAATATTAAAATCTAACAAAAAGTTTTGCCCTAAAGCCTTTTTTGCCATTAAATTATGTCTATCAACAGTCTGTCTTAAGGTTTCCATTATCTTAACTCAACCACCGCATTTTGACGCATTTTTTGAGAATAATCTTGTGTAAACATATCCATTTTTTTATTTTGCAAAAAGCTTTTCATTTCTTCCATTGTTGGAATATATGTCTTTTCAGTTTCTGGATTAAAGTTTTTTTCTAATCTTAAGATATAGTAGCCATTACCAGAAGAAATAGGATCTGAAATTTCTCCTTCTTTCATCTTGCTTAAAGCATTTTCTAAAGGTTCATCAAACCTACCCACATTAACCCATCCAAGTTTTCCACCGCGTCCCGCAGAAGGAGCATCTGAAAACTGCTGAGCATATAACTCAAAGCGACTATCTGTTCTCAATAATTTTACAAGTTCTGATATATTTTTTGCTTTATTTTTTAATATATAAATTTCAGAAATCATACGTTTAGGAGAATTAATATCTTTCATTGCCAAAGCCAAAGCGTCTTCGGCTTCTTTCTGAGTAACGTTACGAGCTTCATAAGCTTTCATTCCCATTAATTTTGACCATGCAATATCTGCTTTTATTTGCGCTCTTAATGCACGTTCAGAAATTTTTTCTTCATCTATTTTTCCGTTTTTATCTTCAAAACGTTTAACCGCATTATTTATATCTTTCTCATCAACTTTAATACCATTTTTTTCTGCTTCATAAACCTTAAGAGTTTCATCAATGGCCTGATGCAAAACTTGTTGCTTTATCATTGGCTCTGTTTCTTGATTTAAAGGCATTCTACTAACAAACAATAAATTTTTCAATCTATCACTTAAATCTGAAGTCGTAATAATTTCACCATTAACCACCGCTTGTATTTTAGAAGTTTGTGCAAATACTTCAAAAGAAAAAAACAAACAGATAATAAAAAATATTTTTTTCATCATTTTGTTCCAACGCCTCCTAACGTTTTCAATAAAAAATTCACCCCAAATTCAAAATCATTTTCAAGGTCAGGGTCACTAGAATTTTCTTTTTTTACATATCCTGTAATAGTTGTACATTCATTATCATAAATCAATTGGCCACCATGCTCAAGAGAAGAACTATTCTCTCCATCCAAATCTTGACGATTATAAATCAGCAAAGACCAATTCTGAGACAATTTTGCCCTAACAGATGTATAAACCTCTTCTCTGGTATCATAATCATATAAAGTATTATCAAGATTAACGCTATCATCCAAATAAATATAAGAAACATAAAATTTCAACATACTAGGACCAAAAGTTGTACCTAGTTCAGAATATTTCAATGACAAATCATCTTTATCTAATCTATATCGATAATCTAAATCCAAATAATCAGATGGAGCAGCATATACCCTACCTACATAATCACTAAAATGTTCATTTTCATCATCTGTTGTTGCAAAATCACTGTCTTCGTTAACATTATAAGTTTGAGCCAAAAACATTGCTGTTCTACCAAATCTTTCTCCATAAGAATTCCAATTCAAACCATAACTGATTCTTGAACCAACATCATTTCTGTCATATCCAGAATATCTATCTAAACTTAATATATTCACATCGTCCAACCTAATATCAAGACTATCCTCATTAGGAATCTTATCTAACTGTTGTCCACCATTTGAAGCCAAAACACCAACTACAACAGGTTCTAAAATATGTCTTGTTTCATCTTCTGCTAACTTAATAAAAGGCAAACGCCACTCCATTCCCAATTGAGGAAAAACTCTTGCCACCGCACCTGTATACTCCTCATCATAAGAATTTATATAATCAGAAACATAATAAGCATCTGATTTCAAACTTGCTTGCATTTTATATTTTTCACCATATTGACTGGTATAAGGCAAAACCCAAGAATTTATCATTGTAAAACGCTGAGTAGATGTATCATCATCATCTCTATTAACAGAAGCTGCATTAAATTGAGTTTTTGTATAAGCCCCATATTTACCAACATTTCCATAATTTTCATAATCAAATAAAGGAGCAATAAAAGGCTGATTTGTATCCTGAAGCTCATAACTTAAAATATTATAATAATAAGCAGATATAGAAGAATAATTTCTATTATTAAATCCTTCTAAACTAATTTCAGAAGTCAACCAAGGATCATCATCGTTTGGTAAAGACATATCTTTTAAGTATGTCCTATCTGAAGCATAATTAATATCAGCCTTCAAACGCCAAAGATCATTAATTTCATAAGTTAAATCTGAACGAATAACCCCTCTATCTTTATCTGTATCATCATCATGTAAAAAAGAACCACCTAGTTCTAAATACCCAGAAGCAACATATTTTTTATAAGTGGCATCATAAACAACACCCTTATCTGTAGAAACAATAGGAGAAAATAAAACATCTTGATGATCATCAATAGCCCAAAAATAAGAAGCGCCAATACTTGCACCAAGATAAGTATTAGACTTAATGCTAGGAGGCAAAAAACCTGAACGTCTTTTTACTTTTGGATCAGGATGAGAAAAATATGGAAGATAAAAAACAGGAACCCCTCCTAACTCAAGACGTGCATTTTTATAATAAATATTCTTACTTTCTTCATCATGAGTAATTTTAGATGCTCTTAACTGCCACATAGGATCTTCTCCCTGACAAACATCACAAGGAGAATAAGTTGCATTTTTCAAAACTTTTTTATTATCATCATATTTTTTAACATTTTTAGCAGATAATCTTGTTTGGTCTTCCATCACAACCAAAACATTGGTCATCTCAGCCTTAGAAAACTTTGAAGTCAATTCTGCATATTCAGAAAAAACAACCGCTCCGTTTTCTTCGACTAAAACAACATTTCCTGTTGCTGTTATTTCATCTTGCTTTTGATTATAAACAACCTTATCAGCATAAACCACCAAATTATCTTTAGTTATTTGCACATTGCCCATAGCAACAACAGTTGACAAATCTTTATAATGTTCAATTTCATCTGCCTTAAAATCAACATCACCACTTTTTTTTGTTTCTTTTTCATCTAAAAAACTTGTTAAATTCTTTGTAGGATTAATTTCTGCATAAGGAACAGCGTCTGTAACATTTGCAATTTCTCCAACTAACTGTGCATTTGCATTAAAAGAAAAAAACAAAGCAATCATAACTACCGCAAACTTCATTTTTTTAACCTTTTTAGGTCTATAAAAAAACAACAAAAATAAACAAACAAATAAAGGTAACAAAAAGTTTAGGTACATCAAAGGAACATATTTTATATTATCCGAAGCTTTTGAAAATATCATCAAATCAAAAGCCTGAACAAAAATCATAGCAACACTAGAAACCGCCAAAATTTTTCCCTGACCTCTCCTATTAAAACCACCAACAATCAAACCTATACAACCCATAAATGCAAACAGAACATTAAATAATGAAGATAAAATTCTTTTTGTTGCCTCAGCATATCTTTGAGCTTGTTCTTGAGAAGACAAATTTTTATCATCAGGCGCATTCCACAATTCAGCAAAACTATGAGTTCTAACGCTTCCTTGTCTTTTACCAACCTTTTGAGAGCTACCAATATCAATAGAATAACGATCAAACTCTGTTGTTTTTAAATCTTGTTTTTTTAAGTTAAATTCCTGAGACGTTCCATTCACTAAAATAATCTTAGGTTTTTGATTATTATAAACAATACGGCCAAATTCTGCAAAAATAGTTTTTTTCAACAAAGGTTTTGTTTCATCATTAATTAAAACCCCTTCAACAGAACCATCTTTATTTTGCTTACTAACAAAAATAGTCAACCCATTTTGCAAAAAGTTAAACTCACCAGATTTTAAAACTATTCCTGAAATATTATTTTTTATTTGCCATTGAAGCTCATTAAATTTTTTCTCTGCCCAACCGATTCCATAGTTATAAACAAAAAAGTTGCAAATCATTAATATAATACCAAAATAAACCGCTGGCTTAACTAAAGAACAAGGAGCAATTCCTGCTGCTTTAATAACGACCAACTCTCGATCAGATAACATTTTATTATATACAAACAACACGCAAGCAAACACAGCAATAGGAGATATAACTCCAAAAATTCTGGGCATTAAAAGAGATGTAATTTCAATAAAAGTAACAACACCAATCCCCTTATCTGTAATAAAGTCTAGAAACCTCAAAGATTGTGTAAGCCAAATAATTGCCATTAAAGACATCACTGTCAATAAAAAGCTTATAAATATCTGTTTAAAAATATATTTATCTAGTTTTTTCATTTCAATACATAATTAAAAATTACATTTCAAAATGATTAATAGCCCCTTTTATATAATAATGCAAGCCCTTTTCATCTCCTCTTAATGAATTAAGATTGCTTTCTAACTCCAAACAAAAATAAGATTCTTTATCTATATATGGAGATTTAGCTAAATATTTTTGAATTTGTAAAATTTTCAAACTATCGTCTTTAGCAATTAATTGATGAACTTCATCTCTAGCTGATGACCACTTTCCATGTTCAGAACCATTATTATTAAGTTGATTTTCCTTAAATTGAGAAACTAAAGTTTTTTTAAGATGCCTTCTTTGCTTAAAATATTCTTTTTTCATATCCACATCTGCAATATCTTTTCCCTCTACCAATGCCTGATGCAATAAAGAAACATACACACTGCGATGCGAAGCAAAACTTAGTTTATCTTTCTTACCCTTATCATCAAAAGAAAACAAATAAGAATTCAGTCTACTAACATCAGCCTCTCTTCTTTTTTTACAAGCAAATACAATAACATCTTTATTTTCATCAAAATCTTTTTCCAACTTTAAGGCTTCTTCATCATTAAAATTTGTTTGAGACACCAAACTATATAAAAAGTTCCTATTTACAATAGTTGTCTTTTTTTGATACAAATCAATTACAGATTTAATTACTCTTTTATGACCAGATTCCATAATATCTGTTGTTTGACCACATAAAGAAATTTGAGATGCTTCAGATTTATGAATAGCCCTATATTTATCTAAAAGATTAAAAAGATATCTCATGTCTGTAGACTTTGGAGGCTTTCTTGTAAACAAGTGGTTTGCATACTCAATAACATTAACCGCCTTAGGATTATCATCAACTCTATCAAAAAAACTGTTTCTAGGTTGAGGCAAAAATCTTTTTTTACATTTATCAGAACACTTAATCTTATATTTGCCAAGAACATTTCTAGTTTCTTCTTTTTCTTTTTCATCCAAATCAAGCCAAACAGAAATTTTTTCAAAAGCCAAAACCAATGCTTTCTTAGAAAAGTACTTTGCAAATTTTCCCTGAAAATGCCCCACAACATAAGATGAATTTTTTTTTCTTTGCTCAGGCGTTAAATTTGTTTTATTAATTAAAGAAACACAAGCGTCAACCAAATCATCTTGCAAAGAATAATTAACGTTTGTTTCAGAAGAATATTTCATAAGCTTAGTCAAACATTCATCAAAACGCCTTTGCTTTTGACCATTTTCTGTATTAATAGCATCTTTTCTGGGTCGCATCCAATACTCTCCACTTGTTTTTTGTCAAATTATCACAAAAAACAAAAAAGGTCAATGCAAAACTTAAAATATTTTATTGAAAATTATAATTAATATAATAAAAAGAAGAAAAGGAATGTTAATGAAAAAACTATTTTACACAATTGTAGCTACTTTAATAAGCAACCCTGCTTTTGCTCAAACCCTTAATTTAACAGTAGATCAAGCCGCAACAGGTAGTACAACAGCAAGAATTTTTAACACGATTCTACTTATAACAGTCTTATCATTAGCTCCATCAATTTTAATCATGATGACATCATTTGTTCGCATAATTGTTGTTTTTTCAATAACAAGAAGTGCTCTTGCAACTCAAGCAACCCCACCCAACATGGTTTTAGTATCATTAGCATTGTTTTTA
This sequence comes from Alphaproteobacteria bacterium, assembly GCA_044432975.1. Lineage (GTDB taxonomy): Bacteria > Pseudomonadota > Alphaproteobacteria > RF32 > CAG-239 > JAWXUC01. Next base: position 202,153 of record JAWXUC010000001.1, read on the forward strand.
ACACTCTTTGTAATGTCTCCTGTGCTTGAAAAATCTTGGGAAGAAGGCATTAAACCAATGTATAATGAGCAAGTAGATACTATGGATGGCTTAGAAAAAGCAGTTTCTCCAATAAAAGAATTTATGATAAAAAACACTCGTGAAAAAGATTTACTACTGTTTGTAGATTTAGCAAAATTAGAAAAAACACCTAAAAGCTTTGAAGATACCCCATTAAAAGTAGCGATTCCCGCATTTATGATATCAGAATTAAAAAGAGCTTTTGAAATAGGCTTCTTAGTTTTTATCCCATTTTTAATAATAGACATGGTAATAGCATCTGTATTAATGTCTATGGGTATGATGATGCTCCCACCTACAGTTTTAGCCTTACCTTTTAAGGTAATATTCTTTGTTCTTGTAGATGGCTGGCACATGCTTGCAGGCTCATTAGTAAATTCATTTAATTAAAAAAACACACACTCAAACAAACACAAAAAACTTTATTTTACAGGCAAGAAAGCAAAGTAAAAAGCTTTATTTTACAAAGAGCTATCACACAGCTTCACTATTCTAGATTTCTAGAATTCTAGAATTCTAGAAATCTAGAATAATCAATAATAAAAACAGCAAAAAAGAAGTAATAATTATGCACTTATTTATATTTTTATAGACAAGAAAAAACTTATATAATATTATGCAAAAAAATAATTTATAAAATAGAAAGAGATAAAATGACAAAGTTTTATAACAATCAAACTCCAAAAGCTAATTTTGTAGCAATAGAAAAAGAACTACTTAAATTTTGGGAAACCAACCAAACATTTGAAAAATCTGTTTTAAACAGATCAAACGCAGAAGAATTTGTTTTTTATGACGGTCCTCCTTTTGCAAACGGCACCCCACACTACGGACACATGATGGTATCTTATGTTAAAGACGTTGTTGCTCGCTTTCAAACTCAAGCTGGCAAAAAAGTAGAACGTAGATTAGGTTGGGACTGCCACGGTCTTCCTGCAGAAATGAGCGCAGAACAACAATTACAAGTTTCTGGCCATAAACAAATTGAAGAATTTGGCATTGAAAAATTCAATTCATTCTGCCAACAAGACGTTTTAAAATATTCAAACATTTGGGTAGATATGTTCAAACGTATTGGTCGTTGGGTTGATTTTTCTCATGATTACAAAACAATGGATTTGCCATATATGGAATCTGTTATAAATAACTTCAAACAACTTTATGATAAAGGTTTGATGTATGAAGACTTTAGAGTATTACCATATTCTTGGTCTGCAGAAACTGTATTATCAAATATGGAAGTAAACTTAGGCTATAAAGATGTTACAGACAACGCAATTACTGTTATGTTCAAATTAGAAAATGGAATGAACATTCTTGTTTGGACAACAACTCCTTGGACATTGCCATCAAACTTAATGCTTGCTGTTGGTAAAGATATTGAGTATGCAATTATGAGCGAGGCTGATGAAAAATACATTATAGCTAAAGGCCTTTTAGGCAAATATAAAAAACAATTAGAAAATGCTGTTGAAGTTGGCACAATGAAAGGTTCTGAATTAGTTGGCATGAGCTACACTCCAATTTTTGATTACTTCAAAAATGAACCTAAAGCATTCAAAGTTTTAGCAGGTGAATTCGTTTCTACAGAAGATGGTACTGGTGTTGTTCACATTGCCCCTGGTTTTGGTCAAGATGACTTTGAAGTTTGCCGTACTTATGATAAAGATTTTCCAGTAATTTGCCCTGTTGACGATGCAGGTTGTTTTACTGCAGAAGTTTCTGATTATGTAGGCAAACAAGTTTTTGAAACCAATGAACCAATTATGCAATTATTAAAAGAGCGTGGCATTTTGGTTAAAAAAGAACAATATACTCACTCTTACCCATTCTGCTGGAGAACAGATAAACCTTTAATTTATAAAGCAATGAGTTCTTGGTTTGTAAAAGTTACAGATTTTAGAGATGATATGGTTAAAAACAACCAGCTTATCAACTGGGTGCCAGATCACATTAAAGATGGTCGTTTTGGCAAATGGTTAGAAGGTGCTAGAGATTGGTCAATTTCAAGAAACCGTTTCTGGGGAGCTCCAATTCCTGTTTGGAAATCTGACAATCCAAACTTCCCAAGAATTGATGTCTTGGGTTCTGTTGCAGAAATCAAAGAAAAAACAGGTTTTGAAATTAAAAATCTTCACAAACCATATATTGATGAAGTTGTATATCCAAACCCTGATGACGCTAGTGGCAAAACTATGATGCGTAGAGTTGGAGATGTTTTTGACTGTTGGTTTGAAAGTGGTTCAATGCCTTATGCTCAAGTTCATTACCCATTTGACAACAAAGAATGGTTTGAAAATCATTTCCCAGCAGATTTCATTGTTGAAGCTGTTGATCAAACTCGTGGTTGGTTTTATACATTAACGGTTCTTGCAACTGCTTTGCACAACAAACCTGCATTTAAAAATTGTATTTGTACAGGCTTATTAATGGCAGAAGGTGGCGTTAAGTTATCTAAAAAATTAAAAAATTATCCTGATCCTAACTTAATTTTAGACACATTAGGCTCCGATAGTTTGCGTTGGTTCTTAATGTCTTCTCCAGTAATCAAAGGCGGAAACGTTGCCGTTGACCAAGAAGGAAAAGAAATTGCCAAAGCAACTCGTGAAGCTTTAATTCCACTTTGGAATGCTTTTTACTTCTTTGTATTATATGCTAATGCAGAAAATTATGAAGCTAAAGAAATAACTTCTTCTGATAATTTCTTAGATTCATACATTTTATCAAAATTAAAAACCTTATCAGCAAGTGTTTATAAAGATATGCAAGCTTATGAAATCGCCAATGCGTCAGCAAGCATTGCTCAATTTATAGAAGTATTAAACAACTGGTATATTAGAAGAACAAGAGAGCGCTTCTGGGAAGGCGACAAGCAAGCATTTAACACACTTTATACAGTGCTTGTTAATGTTTGCAAAATTGCTGCTCCATTAATGCCTTTTGCATCTGAATATATCTTTAAAGAACTAACAAAACAAGAATCTGTTCACTTAACAGATTACCCTACTCTATCTGAAATTAAAGAAGACAACAAATTAATTGCAGATATGGATATGGTTCAAGATTTATGCTCTTCTGCAAAATTCATCAGAGAAGAAAAATCTTTAAGAAACAGACTTCCATTAGCATCTTTGAAAATTGTAGGCTTGAATTTAGATGGCAAAATGCAAGAAATCATTAAAGACGAAATCAACGTAAAAGAAATTTTATTTGATGATGACATTGCAAAATATGCAACTAAAACTGTTTATTTATATACTCCATTATTAGGCAAAGCTCTTGGCAAAGATATGGGAGCCGTAATGGGAGCATATAAACAAGGTAAATGGGAATTAAATGGCGACAAATTAGAAATCGCTGGCCTTTCATTAACTTCTGATTTATTTGAAGTTAGATTAGAAATGAAAGATGGCATTGCAGGCCGTGCATTTGCAGAAAACAGAGCGATTGTGCTATTAGACACAAACATAACACCAGAGCTTAAAGCAGAAGGTATCGCTAGAGATTTTGTTCGTTTAATTCAAAACCTTCGTAAAGAAAAAGATTTTGATGTATCTGATAGAATAGAACTTTTTTACTCTTCAGATGATGCAGAAATAAATCAAGCTTTGAGCAAAAATGCAGAATACATAAAAGCTCAAGTATTAGCAATTAAAATAGAAAATAATTGTGTTTCAGGAACAACAGAAACAATAGAAAACAAGGGAGTTATTTTTGATGTTAAAAGAACTGCTTAACAAAAAAATTGATTTATACAAAACTTTTTATGGTTACGGATTATTTGGACTATTTATAGCAAGATTAGTCGTTTGGGTATTTAATTTTTGGAATACAAGCGCCTTAAAAGGAATGTCTATTATAAATTATTACAAATATAAATTTACACCAATTGGTGCAGATATGAACGCGGTTTTCTCAACATTGTTTTATTTAGCATCAATATATGGTTTTGTTTATTATGCGATAATTGTTTTCAAACTTGTTTGGAAGTCTTGTGCTGACTTTGAAAAAAGCTTGTTTTTAGAATTTATGGCAAGAGTTTTAATTGTAATATGGGCATTATCATTAGCTTGGAGCATTTTATGAAAAAAATGATTTTAGTTGCAATGATACTACTTATAAGCGGATGCGTTGTTGGCGAGTTTGAACCAAAAAGAGAAAAACTTCACTCCAAAGGAAAAAACATCTGCCAAACAAATCCCGAAAGATGTTTCAACGGACAACCTTGGTAAAATAATGGCAACTCCAATATTTACATTAAAAGACACCTCCATCGCATTTGGAGATAAAAAGCTTTTTGAAAAAATATCCCTTAATATATCATTAGGGGATAGAATTTCTTTAGTAGGAAGAAATGGTAGCGGAAAATCTACATTATTAAAAATCATCACTGGCATTTTAGAACCAGATGAAGGAGAAACATTTATCCAACCAGGAACTATCATATCATACCTTCCACAAGAACCAGATGTTGCAAACTACAAAACTTTAGAAGATATTGTAAAAAAAGACTTAAAAGAAGAAGAAAAATTTCAGGCAGATATTTTCATAGAAAAACTCGGAGTTTTAAAAAATCAAGACCCTAAAGTTGCCAGCGGCGGCGAAGTTAAAAAAGCATTTTTAGCCAAAGCGTTAATAAACAGCCCAGATATATTATTATTAGACGAGCCAACCAACCATCTTGATATGCCAACAATAGAAATCTTAGAAGAATTAATAAATTCTTACAAAGGCGCCATTATTTTAATCTCACACGACAGAGCATTTTTAAACAACACTACTAATAATATGCTATGGTTAGACAGAGGCACATTAAGACAAAAAAACTCTGGTTTTAAACATTTTGAAGCGTGGGAAGAACAAATTTTTGAACAAGAAATAATAGAACAAAAAAACTTTGCAAAAAAGCTAAAACAAGAAGAAGGTTGGATGCAAACAGGTGTAACAGCCAGACGCAAACGCAATCAGGGTAGATTAAGAAGATTATTAGAATTAAGAGCTCAACGCAAAGAACAAATCAAACAAATTGGCTCTATTGACTTAAACCTTGAAGAAGCATCTTTTGCCTCAAAAATGGTGATAGAAGCAAAAAACATTTCAAAAACATTTGGCGACAGAACTATTGTTAAAAACTTTTCAACTCGCATAATAAAAGGCAATAAAATCGGCGTCGTTGGTCCAAATGGTGCAGGCAAAACAACTTTAATAAAATTGTTAACCAAAAAACTCACCTCAGATACTGGCAACGTTAGAATGGGTAAAAACTTAAATGAGGCATATTTTGATCAAAACAGAATTACCCTAGACCCTAAAAAAACATTATGGAAAACACTAGCTCATGAAGGAGATCACATCTACGTTCATGGCAAACACCGCCACGTTGTTGCATATTTAAAAGATTTTTTATTCAAAGCTGAACAAGCTCAAACCCCCGTATCATCATTATCTGGTGGAGAAAAAAACAGATTAATGCTAGCTCTAGTTTTAGCGCAACCATCAAACTTTTTAATCCTTGATGAACCAACCAATGATCTAGATATGGATACACTAGACTTGTTGCAAAATGTGTTATCAGATTATCAAGGTACTGTTTTAATTATCTCACATGATAGAGATTTCTTAGATAACACTGTTTCTTCTGTTATCTACATGAAAGGCAACGGAGAAATATTAGAAAACGCAGGCAGTTGCACTGAAGCCATAGAAAAATTTGGCGACGTTAAAAAAGCAATCAGTAAAAAAAACAAATCTGTAGGGGACGACGCCATCAGCGTCCCTCAACTTCAATCACAAACAAAACAAAAAACAAAATTATCGTACAAAGACCAACGATTACTAGAAATTATCCCACAAGAAATTGCAGCCGCTGAAGCAAAAATAAAAGAAATAGAAACAGAATTAATGAATCCTAATTTATATACTCAAGATGCTCAAAAATTTGATGAACTAAGCCAAAAATTGCAATCACTAAAAGAAGAAGTAGACGAAAAAGAACTTAAATGGCTTGAAATATCAGAAATGTAAAACTAAAGCATAGATAAAATCTAAAGTTTTACAGGATCACCGTTTCCTAGAATCATTTTTATTTCCTTACCATCAATCTCAAAAATAACAACAGAATGTTTTGCATCAATACGTCGATACTCAATCACGTTAATTCTGCGATTACCAGCAATCTTCTTAAAAACTTTACTTTTGTTCTGTAATTGCCCCAACCATTTTATAACATAAACACTCAACAACAAAAGACCTAAAACAAAGGCTAACGCCAAAACAACTTTTATCATTTTATTCTTTTCCTACCTTATCTAAATTTTCATTAACTTTTTTAGAAAAACTACTATAAGAAGTCAAACTATTTATTCTATTTTCAATATCTTTTATATCAATTCTATCATAATCAAATTGAGATGTTAAAACATCAAAAGAACTATAATATTTTGTTCCCTTAAACCATGGCTCAAACTTAGATCTAGCCCTAGTTATAACCATATCTTTTCCAGATTTTTTCAAAGCAATAAGCCAATCAAAAATATATTTAACTTGCTCATCACTTAAAGCTTCTCCCTCAACTGGCTCATCAATCAATAACTTTAATTCTGAAGAAAGCAAGTGCCAATCTTCATTCAACCAATAAATTTCAGCTCTTAACAACACTGCAAGTATAGAATAATTTTCATCTAAAATTCTTAAAGCTTCCTCATATTTATTTTGATCTTTATAAACATTAGCTCTTAAAACACTTCTTTGATTTGCAAGATTTATTTGAGGATTTTCCATATCAGTCTCATCCAAAACCATTAACACTTTATCATTAGCTTTTTTAGAAAGATATAAAAGAGCAAGACGAGTACCTATTTTATATTTTTGCTCTACAGAAATAGTATCATTATTCAATTCTCTTTCAAGAACCTCTATAGCATTATCAACCAAATCTACAGCAAAATACCTATCAGCAACACTAATAACAATATCAACAAACTTTGGACTCTTTTTTATATAATCCAAGTATTGATTATATACACTCAAAGTCTTAAGAGGTGCAACTTCATCCAAATAATGATTTAAATACAAATTTTCAAAAGTTTTAACTAACTTTGTCATAACAAGAGGTTGTTTACTCTCATCTGTCAAATAAAGCTCCTCAATCATCGCATCAATAGCATTACTATAATCTTTTTTTGCCTCATATAAAGAACTTAATGTTGTATAAATATTTCTCTTAAAGCTTTTTTCTCCCCAAGAAAATTTAACTTTTTCCAGCTCTGTAATAGCATCATCAACACTCATTTGCTTTAATCTAAAAGCAAGTAAAACTTTACCTACCCTTGCAAGAGAAGTGTATTTTTGAGAATCTGACCAAATTACCTCATCAAACTTTTTTAATGCTTCTTGATTATAGCCTTGAACATATAAATTCTGAGCAATCAAATAATTAACATGAGGAAGCATCCTTCTATTTCGAAGAGAAGATATTTTTAAAATATCAATAAGATTTTGAGCCCTCAAATCATTTCTTTCATTTACAGCAACTTGCGCAGCAATAAAAGCTATTTTATCCTGAATAATTTGAGGATAATTTTTTATAACGAGCAAAACATCATCAAAACTGTCCTCATCCCCCAAGTCATAAGTTTCTTTTTTGGCAAAATAAATAACAGATCTCCAAAAATCTGCTTTCCTTTCTATTTTAAGATCTCCAAAAGAAAGATCATTTAAAGCTTCTTTATATCTATTTACTAAAAAGTTAGCAACTGCTCTTAAGCTATAAACTTTTTCTAGGTAATCTTCCTTTAATTCACTCTCTAAAACAACATCAACAACAGCTAGAGCCTCAAAACCAAGACCTTTATTTAAATAATATTTAGCCAATTCAAGCCTAGCATTATTTTTCTCTTCACCCTTAGAAACCCTAATATCTTTTTTTAATATAGCTTCTGCCTCATTAAAAGGTAGTGTTAATAAAGAAGAAAAAACGTTAAAATCAAACACTTGATCCTCACCACTTCTTGATAACAAAGATTTTCTTTGAACATCACTCAAATCATCTGACAAATTAAGAACATGGTCTGAAGCTTTAAGAGAAACCCCTTTGTTTCCACTAACAACAAAGATATCATCAACATCATAAACCATTGCTATACCTTGAACAGAATTTAATATATCAAAATCAATAAAATCAAAAGCATCCAAACCTGCTTTTTTAATTTCATTTGAAACTACAGTTACAATAAAATCCCCCACTTCAGGATCTATAACAGAAATTTTTTCAGAAAAACTCTCAGAAGGAATAAATACATAAGGCCTGTCAAGACTATCGTGTTCTATCATTAAATCAAATTTTGGAATATCAACATTTTTATCTCCATCAATAAAATCAATCGTCCAAAGATATCCTTCTTTTCTAACAAAAAGATTAACTTTTCTATCAATTTTAACTCTTAAAACAGTAGCCTTAGAATGAGGGATTTCAAGGATTTGTGGAGAAAACTTCTCTAAAATCTTTTCAAATTCAGACAAATTTAAACTTTTCTTTTTATCAAAAACAATCCAAATATAATCGCCTCTTTCAAAAACACTTAAAGCTGTAGGTGTTGGCCAAGAAAAACTAAGAGATGCAATATTCAAATTTGGTGTATTAGCCCAACTTTGAAAGGTTAGCAAAAAAAAGAAAATCAAACTAAATTTAATTAAGTTTTTTTTCATTTAATATTGTTTCCTACGATTCTCATTGTAATTTCTTTAGCAATATTAGGATTCATCTGAGACAAAATAGCAGAAGAAGAAGAAGGCTTCATTAAAGACAACAACATTTCTAAAACTTCCATATCTAAATTATTAAAAATTTCAGCAGCATCTTTAGGTTTCATAGAAATATAAACCTTAACAAGATTGTTCATCTTTTCTTTTTCTTGTTCATTATATTTATTAACAAGCTCTAACAATCTTTTTTCATAAACTTTCATTTGTTCAATTTTTTTATCCATATCTTCTTTAGCAACATTAAGCTCAAAAGAACGTTTATCAAGCTCTTTAGATTTTACATCTAAAACTTCTCTTCTTTTTGCCAAATCTTGCAATATTTCGACTTCTGCTTTTGAAAAACTATCACCTAGCCCAATATTTACGACTTCTTTTTTTTCAACTTCTTGAGAAATAGCTTTATTTTGTTGAACAGAAAAACTAAAGTCAGATGTCAAAATATTACCAACTTTAATAGACAACATCAAAAAAGCACAAATAATAAATATTGGTAAAAGTTTAATTTTTCTAATCATTTCATCCCTCTAGTTACTTAATTGAACGCAAAGCTTTCAACAATTCCAATTCAGCTTCAGAATTATCTTCTTCTTTTTTCTTAAAGCTTTTCTCCCGATTATCTTTAATAACGCCCTCTAACCTATCTGCCAAATTATCTGCACGTTGATTAATAAAAGAAAGATCATCTTTTAACTCTGTGGCTTTAACAACAACCTCTTTTAAATCAGAAGAAGATGCTTGTGTAATATTTTTTAATTTAGGAATAGAATTCTCTGCCTTAAAAGTAGCATCATTCAAAGATTCCACCAATCTAGCTAAAGACTTTTGATTCTCTCTAAAAATATTAAGGTTAGCATTTAACCTAACCGCATATATAATTGTCGGAATTAAAAGAAGTATTATTATTAAATTAAGAGCAAATTCAAAATTATCCATTATCGTCAGGCCTTCCCTTTAATTTTACAACAACATTATCCATTTTTCTACCAATTTCAGCATTAAACAAATGAATATCACCACAAATAATTTTAACATCATCATCAACTGCCATATCAAGATCAAAGAAAGAACCCTTCTCCCACTTAGCAACATCTTTAAGAGATACATTTTTAGTTTTTAACAAAGCCTCTAATTCAAGATCAGTTTCACAAAGTTCCGCTCCTAAATGACTTTCCCAAATAATATCACGACCAAATCTTTCACCCATAAACATTTGAGATAAAATTTCTCTAATTGGTTCTAATGTTGCATAAGGAATCATTAATTCAAGCTTACCACCCCTATCTTCCATATCAACTCTAATTTTTGCCACAATAACCGCATTAGACAAACGAGAAATCGCCGCAAAAAGAGGGTTAGTCTCAAGCCTATCAAAAGAAAAATTAATACTAGCAACAGGATCAAAAGCAGTAGATAAATCGGAAAGAATCAATTGCATAATTTCTTTTACAATATTCAACTCAATAATGGTATAAGGACGACCTTCTATCCTCATTGCAGCAGTACCACGTCTACCACCTAAAAGAACATCAACCATAGAATAAACAAGAGAGAAATCTGCAGAAATCATTCCATAATTATCCAACTCATCAGCCTTAAAAACAGAAAGCAATGTTGGCAAAGAAAGAGTTTCAACATATTCTCCAAACCTCATAGACTCTACACTATCTAAAGACACTTCAACATTATATTGTGTAAAGTTTCTCAAAGATGTTGCCATAGACCTAATAAGCCTGTCAAAAACAATATCAAGCATAGGAAGTCGCTCATAAGAAACCAAAGAAGAGTCAAGTATTGCCATAACCCCTCCATTATTTTCTTCGCCATCTCCGCTATAACCAAACACCTTATCTATAGCACCTTGCGTTAAATTTGCATCCAAATCTTCAGACATCTTTATTCCTCTATTTCTTCTACCAAATCTTTTTCAAGATTAAAACTAACAAAAGATATGTTTATAATTTCTATTGGAGCCAAAACTAAATTAGCTCTATACAAAAGTTCTTCCTTCAACCAAAAAATCCCCTTTGCAGTATCAACTTCTGAAGGCTTTAATGCCATTGTTGTTAAAACAATCACATCTAACAGCTTAGGCAAAAGAACCTCAAAACCTTTAATTTGTGATGCATCCTTAAACTCTAATGCAATTTGCAAACGCAAAATAAAATTATCATCAGATGAAGAATCTTTTAAAATCGCCTTCACCTCTGGCAAAGTATAAATAACAACACCAGCTTTATCATTGCCATCTGTACTTTCAAAAATCTTATAAGAAAGACTATCATTTGTTTTCTTAGAAAAAACACTATAAAGAGCAACACCAACAGCTGCTGCAAGAAGAAGTAATACAAAAACAACTATAAGTTTTTTTTTCACAGAAGATTTCGCATCCGTAATTTTCTCATCTTCTACATCAACATCTGCAATATTTTCATCTAAAACCATAATACACTCCCCTATTTATTATATATTAAAATAAATAAATAAAGAAATAAACCTAAAATATATGGTTGTGTGTATAAAATTCAATGAAAAATTTTCAACTTAAACCATATATCACCCTTAAGGAAGAAGTGGAGACCATGCAGGATCTGACGCCTCAGAAGGAGTTAAAACCAAACGCTCATTATATCCTGTTAAATCAATAGAATACAATTTAACAGCACCAGATTTTCTTTTGCTTCCTCTTTCTTGCCTAAAGAAAATTAAAACACGACCATTTGGCGACCACGTTGGACCCTCAACCAAAAAACCACTTGCAAGCAAACGTTCACCACTACCATCAGGATACATAACCCCAATATAAAATTGTCCGCCACTCATTTTTGTAAATGCAATATAATCACCCCTAGGAGACCAAACAGGAGTTGCATAACGACCACTACCAAAAGAAATCCTCTTAACATCAGAACCATCAGCATTCATAATATACAACTGCTGATCACCACCTCTGTCAGAGTTAAAAACAATCTGTTTTCCATCAGGAGAATAACTAGGAGATGTATCAATACTACTGTTCTTAGTTAATTGTTTTATAGACTTATCTTTCAACATCATTTCATAAATATCAGACTTTCCGTTTGAAGCATAACTCAACAAAACACTAGAAGAATCTGGAGAAAATCTTGGAGCAAAAGTCATGCCAGGAAAGTTTCCTAAAAGAGTTTGCTCACCAGTTTGCAAATCAAGAGTATAAACCCTAGGATTTCCACCAATATAAGACATATAAGTAATAAGTTGCATATTAGGGGAAAATCTAGGAGTTAAAACCAAGTTAGCTCCATCTGTTAAATATTTATGATTTTCACCATCTTGATCCATAATTGCAAGACGTTTTACTTTTTTTGTTGCAGAACCACTCTCTGAAATATATACGATTCTAGTGTCAAAATAACCTTTTTCACCAGTCAATCTTTCATAAATACTATCAGCAATAACATGGGCGATTCTACGCCAGTTATCTGTTGTTGTGCTAAAAGCTTGCCCTTTTAATTGATATGCGCCAAACACATCCCACAACCTCATTTCCACCTTAAGCTCTGTTTCAGAAACCCTAAACAACTCCATTTGCACCAAAGCTTGAGCATTAATAGCTTTCCAATCATTAAAAATAGGCTCTTGATTAACAGATGAAATGTCTTCAATATAGCTTCTATCTGGTATAACCTCAAAAAGTCCTGAGCGCTCTAAATCTGCAATAACAACTTTTCTAATTTTTTCAGCATATTGAGAATTCCAAAAACCATCCGCAACAATTTCTGGCATAGCAATAGGCATTGGCTCACGCATTGCACCACTAACATCAATTGTTAACTCAGCTTTTACACCTGCTGACAAAAAAAACGTTAAACAAAAAAATAAAATAGTTATTATTTTTCTCATAAAAAAGAACCTCTATAAAAAACATTTACATTAAAATTTTTATACATTAAACTCAACGCATAAGAGAGAGTATAATGGATAATAATGAATTTATAGTAAATTTAAAAAAATACAAGTCAATTTTATGTTTTGATTATGGAAGCAAACGTTTAGGTGTTGCTGTTTCTGACTTATTATTAATAAGTGCCAATAATTTTAAGACAATACAAAGAACAAGCATAAAAAAAGACATAGAAGAAATAAAAAAAATAATTAAAGAAAAAGAAGTCGGAGGAATCTTATACGGCCTACCTCTTCAAATGGACGGAGCAGAAGGACAAACCGCTCAAGAAGTAAAAGAATTTGCAAACAAAATATCAGAACACATAAACCTTCCATACACTTTTTGGGACGAAAGATTATCATCTCGTGCTATGGATAATTTTTTAATAAAAGAAATAGACATGAACCGCAAAAGAAGAAAAGAAATACTAGATTCCTCTAGTGCAACTTTTGTTCTACAAGGATTCTTAGATTATTTACACAATGTTTTTTCATAATCATAATTTGATTGAACATCCAACTTCATTTGTTCATCTGATAAAATTTCATTAAAACGTTTAACAAGTGGCATTATCTCATCATAATATTGCTGATTAAGATTTTCTGTTGCCTTATTAATATCATTTATATCCGTAACATTAATAGGCTTAACCAAAGAAGTAATATCATTCAAAGCAACCTTAAAATGAGGCAAAAAATATTCTAAAGCTTTCTTGTTTATCTGCATATGCGCTTGCTCGTGCCTAAGAGTTACAAAAAACCGACAAGATTCTCTTTCTAAGTGGTTCGCAACATATATCGTTGGTTTTTGATAACCAATAAAAACATTAACTTTTTTAGGAATAACACAAGCATCATTAGGATCTGTATATTGTGTTGAAGAAACAAGACTTATACTTAACTCCAAAGAAGCTACCGCTAATCCACCTGCCACAAAGCCCTCATGAATACCACTTTGAGTAGCTAAATTAGACAGATATTCTTTACTTCGAGTTAGATCATAATTAAGATCACCATAAGAACTATAAAAAATAATTTCAGCTTCATTTTTCACTCCATCACATGCATTAGCATGTAATACTGACGGAAAAATAAACAACATTAATATAAAATAAACTTTTTTCATAATATAATATTATAAAATAAAAATATTAAGGTAGAATTAATGCTAAAAGTTTTTTTAATATTATTTTTTATAATCAACACAAATATTAGTTATGGATATCAAAGAAAAGAAATATCCCCAAACTTTTTTGTCCCTACAGAAGTAACACAACCCAATATACCTACAGCAAAAAAACGCCCAGAAGCAGAACCTAAAAAAATAGAAAGTCAAACAATTGCAAAAGAAGTAAAAAACAAACAACAATCCTTTAATGAACATCCTGAATACACCCAAATTTATGATGAATACAGAAAAGATATTAATGAAATTTCAAAAACAAAAAAATTTCCCGACGTCTCTCAAATAAAAAAAGATTTCAAAGGAATGGATTCCAACGACTATTTCTTAGTTAAATAAAAAAAGAGCGACAAAAGTCGCTCTTAAAAACAAAACTTTTTTATAATCAAGAAAGTTTTTTAACAATCAAATCACTAACAATTGCAGGATTCGCCTTCCCTTTAGAAAACTTTAATGTTTGACCAACAAACCAACCTAACAAATTGTTACGTCCAGATTTATACGCATTAACATTGTCTGGATTATTAGCAATTAATTCATCAATAAAAGCTTCAATTTCACTTAAGTTAGTTTCTTGTTTCAAGCCTTTTTCTTCAACAATTACAGAAGGATTTTGAGATGTCTCCCACATAATTTCAAAAACTTCTTTAGCAATTTTAGAGTTCAAAACCCCATCATTAATCAGGTTTACAAGCTCACCTATTTGTTTAGGAGAAACAGGAGATTGACTTAATAACAAACCATCTTTTTTTAAGAAACCAAAAAAGTCTCCCATAATCCAGTTTGCAACTTTTTTAGCATCAGAACCCACAATAGCGTCTTCAAAAAACTTTGCGGTTTCTTTATCATCACACAACACCATTGCGTCATATTCTGTTAAACCCAAACCAACAAACCTAGCTTTTTTAGCCTCTGGCAATTCTGGCATATTATTTTTAATGCCATCAACATATTCTTGAGTTAACACCAAAGGTGGTAAATCTGGCTCAGGAAAATATCTATAATCATGAGCAAATTCTTTAGAACGCAATGCTTTTGTAACTTGAGTTTGAGGATCAAAAGAACGTGTTTCTTGCGCCACTGTTCCGCCATTTTCATAAATTTCTGCCTGACGTTTTGCTTCTGCTTCAATTGCTTGCATCACAAATTTAACAGAGTTCATATTCTTCATCTCGCAACGTGTACGCAATTCTGTTGAGCCAATCGGACGGATTGAAACGTTAACATCACAACGCATAGAACCCTCGTCCATATTACCATCACAAGTTTCAATATAGCGGAGCATAGAACGCAAACGTCTAATAAATTCTCCCACTTCTTCAGGAGTAGAAAAATCTGGGTGAGTAACAATCTCCATCAAACCAACACCAGCACGATTCAAGTCAATATAACTTTTATCTGGACTAATATCATGAATAGATTTTCCAGCATCTTGCTCGATGTGCAAGCGCTCGATTCTAATTTTTTTAGTCCCAATATCAAGACTTCCCTCACCTACGATAGGAAACTTAAATTGAGAAATTTGATACCCTTGAGGAAGATCCGCATAAAAATAATTCTTACGAGCAAATTCAGAATAAAGATTAATTTTTGCATTTAACCCTAAACCAGTTTTAACCGCTTGTTCAACACATTTTGCATTTAATGTTGGCAACATTCCTGGCATTCCCGCATCAATAAAAGATACATGAGAGTTTGCCTCAGCACCATATTGAGTAGAAGAAGGAGAAAAGATTTTTGATTCTGAAATTATTTGACAGTGAACTTCAATACCACAAACAATTTCCCATTTATCATTTATAATCATTTCATATCTCCTTCCAAATGAGAGGCTAATTTATATAAAGTTACCTCATCAAAAGACTTACCAATAAGTTGCAAACCAAGTGGCATATTTTTAGAATCAAATCCTGCAGGAACAGAAATCGCAGGAATTCCCGCCAAGTTTACAGAAACCGTATAAATATCATTCAACCACATATTAACAGGATTCTCTAACATTGATTTATCACCAATTTTGAACGCAGAAGTTGGCGCTGTTGGGCATAAAATCGCATCAACATTTTCAAATGCTCTATCAAAATCTTGTTTAATAAGTTGACGTACTTTTTGTGCTTTCAAATAATAAGCATCATAAAAACCAGAAGACAAAACATAAGTCCCAATCATAATTCTTCTTTTAACTTCAGCCCCAAAACCACTTGAACGAGAAGCAATATACATATCATCTAAATCCTCTGCCTCAACACGCTTACCATAGCGCAAACCATCAAAACGAGCCAAATTAGAAGAAGCTTCAGCAGGCGCTAAAATATAATAAGTCGCCAACGCATATTTTGTGTGAGGCAAAGAAATTTCTTTAATTTCAGCCCCTCTAGACTTCAAAACATCAATTCCTTTTTCCCAAGCTTTAACAACATCGGCATCCATTCCGTCTGCTTTATATTCTTTGGGAATACCGATTCTCAAATCTTTAACATCTTGATTCAAAAACTGTGTAAAATCAGGAACATCTAATTTAATAGAAGTTGCATCTTTTTTATCATGCCCAGCCATAACATTAAACAAAATAGCATTATCTTCAACTGTCTTTGTCATTGGCCCAGCCTGATCTAAAGATGAAGCAAACGCCACGATTCCATAACGAGAACATCTACCATAAGTTGGCTTCATTCCCACAATTCCGCAATAAGCAGCTGGCTGACGAATTGACCCACCAGTATCTGTTCCCAATGCCGCAACACACAAATCTCCACCAACTGCAGCAGCAGACCCACCTGAAGAACCACCAGCAACACAGTCTAAATTATGTGGGTTTTTAACAGGTCCAAAAATAGATTTTTCATTAGAACCGCCCATAGCAAACTCATCCATATTAAGTTTACCTAAACAAACCCCGCCATTATCCCAAAGTTTTTGAGTAATTGTAGATTCATATTGAGGAACAAAGTTTGATAAAATATCAGAACAAACTGTAGTTCTAATGCCTTTGGTGCAAAAAATATCTTTAATACCCAAAGGTACACCTTCTAAAGCTTTTTGTGTTCCATTTGCATAATTATCATCTGCAGTTTTTGCCTGAGCTAAAGCGTGCTCTGGAGTTGTTAAAACATAAGCATTAATATCTTTATTATCATCAATTTTTTTAATATATGCTGTTGTTAATTCTGTTGCTGAAACCTCTTTATTTTTAAGAGCTTTCAAAGTTTTTGCAATTGTAAATTCCATTATTCCACCACCTTTGGCACTACAAAATATCCAAACTCTTTATTAGGAGCATTTTCCAAAACTTCTTTCGCTTGATTGCCTTCTAAAACTTCATCTAAGCGAAGCTCTATAGAAGTATTATTAACACAAGTTAAAGGCTCAACATTAGAGGTGTCAATCTCATCAATTTCTGCCACCCAATTAAGAATTTTATTAAATTCTTCAGCAAATTCCGTTACCTTATCATCATCAAATTTCAAGCGAGATAAAAAAGCAACTTTTTTAACATCATCATTTGTAATCATTGTCATATATCCTTTTGTTGCTCCAATTATATATCAATAAAAAAGTGTTGCAAGAAAAATCTATAAAAAATTCACCTTTTCTCATTGACACAAAACTCAATAAAAACTATACTTTTCTTATTCCTATTTTCCTAGGAAAACAGGAATAAGAAAATAAAAAAATTAAACAATAAAAACAGATAATTAAATAACATAAAAAGGAACTATAAAATGAATAATATTTTAATAAATCAAATTAAAGCATTGTCAAACAAACATAGGATTCATATTTTAAATATAATTCATCAAAACAATGGCAATTTATGTTATGCAAATATTTATGAAGAAATAAAAATGCCTAGTCAAACATTTAACTACCATATAAAAAAACTAGAGAATGCTAAGATAATTTCATCTAAAAGAAAAAAACAAAAACAAATTCTAGCAATAAATTACCCTATATTAAATTCTCTAAAAACAAACTTCAACAAGCTTTTAGATTTTTAACTTGACTTCTAAGGCATAAAGTTTAATCTCAAACCATAGCTTAATGCTATGAATTATTATAAAAAATTCATGTTGGGATCGCTAAACCGAACATAAATCACATAAAAATGCCGTAACGGAATAAGATATTTTTCGTCAGTTCTATTTAAAGAACGAATGTCTCGACTCATATATATATGGTCGGGGTGCTTCCGACTATACAATAAGTATATGTCGGAGGTAACGATGATATATACTAAAAGTCGAAGTCTCATTTTTACGGTGATGATTTAGCGACATTCCCGACCACCTTTTATAAGGTGGTTTAATTTTAAACTAAAAAAGGAAATCGCTATGAAAAAACTAATAACAATCTTATTATTTGGCGCACTTACAGGCTGTGCATCAATTATAAGAGACAACAATCAAACTGTTCAAATAAAATCTAATGTAGATAAAGTTGATATTGAAATCAAAGATAAAAACGGCTTTGTTATTTTCAATGGTCAAACTCCAGCTATTGTTAATTTAAAGTCTTCTAAAGGAGGATATTTCAATCCAGAAGAATATACAATAAAAGCTTCAAAAGATGGCTACATTAATCAAACAGCTATCATAGACAGCCATGTTAGCAATTGGTACATCTTCGGCAACTTAGGTTTTGGTGGTTTAATTGGCTACTTAATTGTCGACCCAATTACTGGTGATATGTATTATTTAGATGAAGAAAAATTCTTAAACATGACACCAATAAAATAATTAAAAAACAAACCATTTCTTATTCCTATTTTCCTAGGAAAATAGGAATAAGAAAATCAAAAATAATAATGACAAATCATACTGTTAATCAGAAAGATAAAAGTTTATTTAAAAAAACTATTTATAGATTTAACGGTAGAATCAACCAACTTTTGACGATACCATTTTGTCTTCAATTGTTTTTCTTCTTGAGCATTTGAAAGATAACCAAGCTCTAATAACACCGCAGGAATATCAGGAGCTTTCAAAACTGCAAACCCTGCAAAACGATGAGAATTACTAACCAACAAAACTTTTCTTGCCATTTCATTAACCAAAAAAGTCGCAAACTCAGCAGACTTATTCATACTCTCACGCTGAGCCAAATTAATCAAAATATCACTAACTTCTTTTGTATGTTCGTTCAAATCAAGACCATAAACCACATCTGACTTATTTTCTTTTTCAGCCAAAGCCTGCGCCTCTTTATCTGATGCTGTTTCAGATAAAGTATATACAGAAAGTCCTTTAGCTTTTTTATTTCTAGCACTATCCGCGTGTACAGAAATAAATAAATCTGCATGTTTTTCTCTTGCAATATTAACACGTCCGCGCAAAGTAATATACCTATCTGTTGAACGAGTTAAATAAACCGTATATTTTCCTGTTGCATCCAAAGCCTGTTTTAATTCTTTAACAAATGTTAAAGTAATATTTTTTTCATAAGTGCCTGAATGACCTATAGCTCCTGGATCTTTTCCACCATGACCTGCATCTAAAACAATTATTTTCTTTTTATGAGAATTCTTAACCTTTGGAGAATATCCATCCATAGAACTTTGAGAAACATTTTTAGCTTCAACGTCTATAACAAGCCTCCATGGCAAATTACTTTGTGGGCTTAAAACAAAATGTTTTTTAATAACGACAGGGCTTGTTAAATCAAACGCGATTCTTTTTCCATCTGTAGAAACCCTAGGATTTGTCGCTAATGCATTTTTATCCAAATTTGCTAAAATATTTTTCTTAAAAGTTGCATTATATAAATCAACAACCAATCTATCTGGCTGCTTTAATAAAAAGGCTTTGTAGTCAACTTTTCTATCCATTTCAAAAACCAAACGCATTGCACCCGTAGACTGTCCAAACCTAAGGGTATGAACCTGAGCATTAGCATAAAAACTAATAAAAACAAAACAAATAAGTAACAACAATTTTTTCATAATTTCTATTATTAACCTTTAGATGTAAAATTATTATTAAAATTTTTTCTTTTTAACAAATCTTTTTGCGCTCTTTGAAAAACTGCAAAAATATTTGCATCAGAACGTCTTCTTTCAACAACAGAAGCAGAGACAGTTAATGCCAAAGGCTCTTTATATCCTTTCAACAAAAAGTCTGTTGTTGCAATATTTCGTCTTAAAAATTCAACCTCTTCAAACGCATCATCAAAATCAATGTCTTCAAAAATAATAATAAAATCATCTCTTTTTATATGATAAACTTTCACATGTTTTTCCTTAAAAATCCTTGCGATCATAAAAATTAATTTATTAACATTTTCTTGCCCAAATTTTTCTTGCAAATTTTTCATCTCATCAATACAAATAAGAGCCAAAGAACATTTTATTATTTTTTCTTGAGAATAATTAAGAAAAGCATATTTATTTTTAACCTGACTTACAGGATTATAAACAACATTAAAATACAAATAAAATGCAACACTCAAACAATAAATAATTAAAGCAACTCCAAAAAACATTGAAAAAGCACTAGTATTAAAAGCAAAATAATATCCCAACATCACACATAAAAAAGCAAAAAAGAAACCATAATATAAAACTTTATTCTTCACGCTAGAATATAAAAACAAAGCAAACGCAAAAATCAAACTTGTTATAATAAAATTATATGGAATAAAAATATCTCTATCAGACAAATATTCAACAGCACAAATAATTCCTAAAAAAACAAACAAATAAATAAGATTTTTTTTAACCGCCAACCTTTTCTCTGGCACAAAAAAAGATAACGACAAACTAGTTATTAAAAAAACACCAAAATTATAATACAAAGGAGTTTCTAACAAAAAGTTATTTCTCAAATAATTTAATACAAAGTAAGAAACAACCAAAGTCAATAAAAAGAAAACAGGTTTTAAAGCATTAAAAAACAACAACACAAAAAACAATAAAAAACTAACCGCAATAAAACTATAATGATAAATAGATTGATAAACAGGTTCTATATTATCTTTAGCAAAAAACGTTAAAGAAGCAAACAAAAATATAATAGCAAAAAGCCCAAGCTTATAAAAATTAGCAAATACTTTTTCTAAAACATTATTCATCGCTTAACCTTTATAATAGAACTATCTCCATAAGAGTAAAAACGATAACCATTGTCCATTGCATGCTTATAAGCTCCTTGCATAAAATCCAAGCCAGCAATAGCAGAAATCAACATAAACAAAGTAGATTTTGGCAAATGAAAATTTGTAATAATATAATCAATCACCTTAAACTTATATCCAGGAGTAATAAAAATATCTGTATCACCACACCAAGGCTTTAAAAAACCTGTTTCATCAGCAACCGTTTCTAAAACACGCAAAGAAGTTGTTCCAACCGCAATTACTTTTTTTCCATTTTTTTTAGCTTCATTAATTGTATCACAAACATCTTGGGTAATAATTCCATATTCTGAATGCATTTTATGATTTTCAGTATTTTCAACCTTAACTGGCAAAAAAGTACCTGCCCCAACATGCAAAGTTAAAAAAACTTTTTTAACCCCTTTAGCTTCAAGCTTTGCAAAAACCTCATCCGTAAAATGTAACCCCGCAGTAGGTGCTGCAACAGCCCCTTCATGTTTTGCATAAATAGTCTGATAACTTTTGAAGTCATTTTCATTTTTTGCATCACGTTTAATATATGGAGGCAAAGGCATAAAACCATGCTGATTTAAGTTTATTTGCACATCTTCAGGCGCACATAAAAACTCTAACAAAACACCTTCATCACCTTTTTTCTCAATTATTTTTGCAGTAAAATCAGAATTGTTAATAACAATAACATCATCAATTTTCAAGCGTTTTGAGTTTTTAATAAAAGCCCACCACAACACTTGAGAAACAGGACGATATAAAGTTATTTCTAGCTTAGCCTCACCACGTTGAGCAAGCATTCTTGCTGGAATAACCTTTGTATTATTAAACACCAAAACATCACCATCATCTAACAAATCTGGCAAATCATAAAAATGCTTATCACTAATCATAGGTGGATTAGACAAGTCCAAGAGCTTAGATGCATCTCTAGGATTTGCAGGCTGATTAGCAATTAAACTTTTATCTAAATCAAAATCAAAAATATCTACTTTCATAACAACGCACTATAAATCAAAGAATATAAAAAACAATTAATAAATTTAAAAATAATGTGTGAAAAACCATTCACACACTATAAAATATATTTCAAATAAAAATTATTTACTTAAAACAACAACACCTGGAAGTTCTTTTCCTTCCATCCATTCTAAGAAAGCACCGCCTGCTGTAGAAATGTATGAGAAGTCTTTAGAAACACCTGCGTGTTCAAGAGCAGAAACAGTATCTCCACCGCCGCCAACAGATGTTAATTTGCCAGCTTTTGTTAAAGCCGCAGCATAAGCTGCAACTTTGTTTGTTGCATTATCAAATGGTGTTAATTCAAACACACCCAAAGGTCCGTTCCAAACAAGAGTTTTGCATTCATCTAACTTAGCGTTAATGTCTGCAATACTTTGTGTTCCAACGTCCATTAAAATCCAACCATCAGCAGGAATTTCATTTGGAGCAACAGTTTTGTTTTCTGCATTTGCTTTAAATTCAGTTGAAACCACAACATCAGCAGGCAAAATAATTTCACAATTATTAGCTTTAGCTGTAGCCATAATTTCTGTTGCAGTGTCAAGCATATCCATTTGAACCAAAGAGTTCTTTTCATTAACTTCTTCAATACCATTAGCTCTCATAAATGTATGAGCCATACCACCAGCAATCACAAGTTTATCAACTTTTTTAACCAAGTTGTTTAACAAATCTAATTTTGTAGAAACTTTAGAACCACCAACAACAGCCATTAAAGGACGAGTTGGATTGTTCAAACCAGATGTTAAAGCATTAACTTCTTCTTCCATCAATAAACCCATAGCAGATGGTCTTAATTTAACAGCAGCAACCATAGAAGCGTGAGCTCTGTGTGCAGTTGAGAAAGCATCAGAAACATAAAAATCAACAGGAGCAACTAATTTTGCAGCCCATTCTTCATCACCTTTAGTTTCTTCTTTATAATAACGAAGATTTTCTAACAACAAAACTTCATCACTAGCCATAGAACCAATAGCAGCTTCTACTTTTTCACCAATACAATCTGCAACAAAAGTTACTTTTGATCCCAAAGCAGATTGCAAATCTTTAACAATGTGGTTTAATGTTGTAGCTTCATCACCAAAACCAGCTGGTCTACCAAAGTGAGAAACAACCACAACTTTAGCACCTTTTTCCATTAAAGTTTTAATAGTAGGAACTGTTCTATCGATTCTAGCAGTATTTGTAACTTCAAATTTTTCATTAACAGGTACATTCAAGTCAGCTCTAAGCATAACAACTTTGCCACTAATATTACCTAAATCATTTATAGTTTTATACATAAATTTATCCTTAAAAAAACAATAAGCCTTGAGAGATTCCTCCCAAGACTTATTTTTATAAATATAATTAGCCGTTTACTTTAGCCATGTGAGAGATTAAACCTAACACTTTGTTAGAATAACCCCATTCATTATCATACCAAGAAACAACTTTAACAAAAGAACCAGTTAATTGAATACCAGCTTTTGCATCAAAGATAGAAGTTCTTGCATCACCAATAAAGTCAGAAGAAACAACTTCGTCTTCTGTGTATCCTAAAATACCTTTTAATGATGTTTCAGAAGCAGCTTTCATAACTTTGCAAATTTCTTCATAAGAAGTTTCTTTAGCCAAGTTTACTGTTAAGTCAACAACAGAAACGTCTAATGTAGGTACGCGGAAAGCCATACCAGTTAATTTACCGTTAAGTTCAGGAATAACTTTTCCAACAGCTTTTGCAGCACCAGTAGATGATGGGATAATGTTACCAGCAGCAGCACGACCACCTCTCCAGTCTTTAACAGAAGGACCATCAACAGTTTTTTGAGTAGCTGTAGTAGCGTGAACAGTAGTCATCAAACCATCTTTAATACCAAAATTGTCATTTAATACTTTAGCAATAGGAGCTAAACAGTTAGTAGTACAAGATGCGTTAGAAACCATTTGAGTTCCTTTAACATAAGAGTCTGTATTAACACCGCAAACAAACATTGGAGTATCATCTTTAGAAGGAGCAGACATAACAACATATTTAGCACCAGCATCTAAGTGAGCTTGAGCTTTTTCTTTAGTTAAGAATAAGCCTGTAGATTCTACAACATATTCAGCGCCAATAGCGTCCCATTTAAGATCAGCAGGGTTTCTTTCTGCAGTAACACGGATAGACTTTCCGTTAACTACTAAGTTGCCGTCTTTAACTTCAACAGAACCTGTAAATCTTCCATGAACAGTATCATATTTAAGCATATAAGCCATATATTCTACATCGATTAAATCGTTAATTCCAACAACTTCAATATTGTCCATAGTTTGAGCAGCTCTAAACACTAAACGTCCGATTCTACCAAAACCGTTAATACCAACTTTTATTGTCATCTTTTTTTCCTTTTTGTTATGTTTAAATAAAAATTCTTTTTGCAACTTATCACTATTTATATTTTTTGCAAGTTTTATTTTAATTCACCAACAGTAGCTAAAAAATCAATTATCCTTAACATTAGTATCTTTAACAATATAAATAGGTCTGTTCTTTATTTCCGTATAAATTTTTGCAATATATTCACCCAAAATACCCATGCAAAACAATTGAATTCCACCCAAAAAACCAATAATACAAGTTAATGTTGGATAACCTGCAACAGGGTTGCCATAAATAAGTGTTCTAACAAAAGTATAAAAAACAAATAAAAATGAAGAAGCACAAATAGTTAAGCCCAAAATAGACGCCAACCTCAAAGGAGCTGTTGAAAAAGCAAGAATTCCTTCTAAAGAATACTTAAACAATCCCCAAAAAGACCAACTTGTAGCACCTGCAACTCTTTCAACATTTTTATATTCAAGCCATTTTGTTTTATAACCAACAAACGGAAATAAGCCTTTAGAAAACCTATTATACTCTTTCAATCTCAAAATAGAATCAACCATTTGCCGTGTCATCAATCTAAAATCCCTTGCCCCATTTACAACCTTGGTGCTTGAAAATTGATTAATTAATTTATAAAACAAATTTGCAAAAACTGAACGAATAACAGGCTCTCCTTCTCTAGAAAACCTCCTTGCCCCAACACAATCATATCCTTCTTTTTTTATTGCATCATACATTTCTTTTATCATCTCAAGAGGATCTTGCAAATCAGCATCAACAATAGTTACATAATCACCAATTGCCTTTTCAAGCCCAGCATACATAGCAGCTTCTTTTCCAAAGTTTCTAGAAAAAGAAATATATTTAATTCTCTCATCTTTTTTTGCAAGTTTTAAGATTACATCTAAAGTCTTATCTTTTGAGCCATCATTTATAAACAAGCATTCAAAAACCACATCTTTTTTCATTTCTTTAGAAAATTTATCAAAAGCCTTATAAAAAAAAGGAAGCGCCTCCTCTTCATTATAACAAGGAACAACCAAACTAATTTTTTCTAATCTATTTTTATTCATAATTTTTCCTCTTTTTTGAAAACAAAATTTTTAAACAATATATAAGTTATTATAGTTGTTAACAAAACAGCACCAACTTGAGCAATTAATGGAGACAACAAAAAATGTCTAACAATAATCTCTAACACAATTGCGTTTATAACATAAGCGATTCCCCAAGTAAATAAACATTTAGAATATTCTTCAAGCCAATTTCCCTTTGTGCAAAAAACATAATTTTTTTGAGTTGCAAAAGAAATAAAAGAAGAAAACACCCACGCAAAAAACAATGATAACTGATATCGCTCTTGCCCCATAATCAACAAAAACAAAACAAACAACAAATAACTAACAACAGTATTAAAGCCACCAACCAATAAAAAACGAAGTTTCTCAGGTATTTTAAGCCAATTATCAAAAAGAAAACTATAAAATTCTTTTACTTTTAACAAAGAACAACCCCTCACACATTTATCAAAAAAGAATAATACAACTTCATAAAAAGTCAATAATATTATAATAACTAAAATATCCTCTTGCACTCTCAATATATATAGTATAAGTTTTTATCATGATGAAAAAAAACTTATATATTCTAATGCTTTTAGCATTAACCTCATGCGCTTCTGACTCTATTTACGAAGACGCAGGCGGCAGATACAGATCCTCAGAATCTATATATTTAGAAAGAGGCAACGGACATTACAAAGTAGGAAACCCATATAAAATAATGGGCAAAAAATATTACCCCGAAGAAGATTATAATTACGAAGAAACAGGAATAGCATCTTGGTATGGCGCAGATTTTCACGCAAAAGACACTGCAAACGGTGAAGAATATAACATGCACACTATGACAGCAGCTCACAGAACCCTCCCTCTTCCATCTATTGTAGAGGTTACAAACTTAGAAAATGGCAAAACCGCAATTTTTAGAGTAAACGATAGAGGACCTTTTGCCAAAAACAGAATTATAGACATCTCTAAAAAAGGAGCAGAAGTTTTAGGCTTTTCAAATCAAGGTACAACAAAAGTTAAAGTAAAAATTTTACCAGAAGAATCTAAAGCTCTAAAACAAGCATTATTAACAGGAAAAGAAGTAAACTTAAGGGTTGTTAAAAACAAAACTAATAACAACTCTATTATATATAGTTCATCAATAAACGATGATAATTATTTACAACCAATATCTTCTCTTTCTAACAAAAAAGATTTGTCTCCCAAAGTTGGCAACTACTATGTTCAAGTAGGTGCTTTCAATCAAAAAACTGGGGCAGAAAATTTACAAAACCAATTATCTTCTTTTAATGAAGTAAAAATATATCCAGCAACCATCGGTAATGGTCATTTTTACAGAGTACGTTTAGGACCATACGGTTCAAGACAACAAGCAGATGATGTATTAATTCAAGTAAAAAACAGTGGCATACCTAATGCCCAAACAATACAGGACTAAATAAATGAAAAAAATAATTTTATTTTTATCTTTACTTTTAATATCAACACAAGCAAATGCTTTTGAAACAAAAGCAAAGAATGTTATTTTAATCGACGCAGATACTGGCGCATATCTACTCACAAAAAACCATCAAATTCCGACACCTCCAGCTTCTATGAGTAAGTTAATGACAACTTATATTATCTTATCAAAATTAAAAGAAGGTAGCATAAATTTAGATGATAAATTTAGTGTATCAGAAAACGCATGGCGCAAAGGTGGCGCAGCCAGCGGCGGCTCAACAATGTTTTTACCAGTTAACTCAGAAGCAACCGTTGCAGATTTACTTAAAGGCATAACTATTGTTTCTGGTAATGATGCTTGCATAGTAGCTGCAGAAAACATCGCAGGCTCTGAAGAGGCTTTTGCAATAGAAATGAACAAAACAGCTCAAAAGTTAGGATTAAAAGCGTCTCACTTTGCCAACTCAACAGGTCTTCCACATCCTGACCATAAAATGAGTGTTGAAGATTTAAGTATTCTAGCCAAAGCAATCATCAATGAATTTCCAGAACATTACTCAATCTTCAAAGAAAAATTTTTCACCTATAATGGCATAAAACAATCAAACAGAAACCCTCTTCTTTATTCAATGCCAGAAGCTGATGGCCTTAAAACAGGACACACAGAAGAAGCTGGGTTTTGCTTAACAGCAACAGCAAAAAGAGATGACAGACGCCTAATATTTGTAATGACAGGATTAAACTCAAACAAAGAACGCTCTGAAGAAGCTCAAAACATAATGAATTATGGATTTAGAACATTTGATAATTACAACATATTCTCTCAAGGACAAAACATTATAACAATGCCTGTTGCATTAGGCGTAAGACCTAGTATTGAAGCAATAATAAATCAAGACGTAAAAGTAACAACAAAAAAAATTGATTTCAGTAACATAAAAGCAACTGCAATTTATAACTCACCATTACAAGCCCCTATTAAACAAGGCGACAAAATTGGCACCTTAAAAATAGAAATACCTAAACAAGACAGTATAGAAGTTGACTTAATAGCAAACTCTTCTGTTGCAAAAATTGGCAAAGTAAAACAATTCTTTGCAAATCTAAAATATTTAATTTTAGGAGAATAAAATGTTTATAACATTTGATGGCGGTGATGGAGTTGGCAAAACAACTCAAATAAAATTACTAGAAGAATTCTTATCAAAAAAAAATATTGATTTCATCACAACAAAAGAACCTGGCGGCACTTTAGTTGGTCAAGAAATCAGAAAAATATTAGTAAACAAAAGAGCTGAAGATGTTAACCCCATAGCAGAAGCAATGCTTTATTTTGCTGATCGCTGCCATCATGTTGAATTTAAAATAAAACCAGCCCTAAAAGAAGGAAAATTTGTCATATCAGACAGATTTGCAGATTCAACAAAAGCTTATCAATACTATGGCTACAATAAAAGAGTTAAAGAAGAAGTTTTAGATAACCTATATCAAATTGCTGTTGGAGACTTCAAACCAGACTTAACAATAATCTTAGACATAGACCCAGAAATTGGATTAAAGCGCTCTTTAAGAGAAGGCAACACAGAAACACATTTTGAACTAAAAGAAATTGAGTTTCACCACAATCTTCGCAACGGATTTTTAGAAATTGCCAAAAAAGAACCTGAAAGATGCGTTGTTGTAAATGCCAACGACACACCTGAAAATGTTCATAAAAAAATAGTAGAGGTTATTTGTGATAGAGCCAAAATCTAATTCTTATTTAATAGCCCAAGAAGAAGCCGAAGCATTTTTATTAAACGCATATAAAAATGACAGCCTTCACAACTCATATATATTTGCAGGTCCAAAGGGAATTGGCAAAGCAACACTTGCATATAAATTTGCCAGATTTTTATTATCTGGTGGCAAAAAAGATGCTGCATCTTTAGACATTTCCCCCACCTCACCTATCTACAAACAAATAGAAAGCGGCGCCCATCCAGACTTTAAGGTTTTAAAAAAAAGCTATAATAAAACAGATACCGCAAAAATCATAAAAGCCATCAATTCTGGCAAACCATTATCAGCAGAAGAATTACAAGAATTCAAAAAATCTTCAGTTATAAAAATAGATGAAGTTAGAACTATAAATGAATTTTTAATGAAAAGCTCTGCACTTGGCGGATATAGAATTGTTATTGTTGATAGCATTGATGACATGAACCAAAATGCCGCAAATGCAATTTTAAAAACATTAGAAGAACCACCATTAAAAACAATTTTAATATTAATCTCACATAATATAAATTCATTGTTGCCAACCATAAAATCAAGATGTGCAAAATTGTTCTTAAAACCATTAGAAGAAAATCAAGTAGCAAGCCTACTTAGAAGATACATCCCTACAATGGAAGAAAAAAACATAAAAGCATTAGCAACGTTAAGCCCCCAAAGCATTGGCAAAGCCATAGACTATGCAGACTTTAATGTTGTAAAACAAAATGAAATGCTCCAAAATATCGTCTATGCAAAAAATAATTTCATGCTAAAAGACCTCATAACCTTAGCCAATGAACTCTCAAAAACAGAAGAAACATTTACATTTGGTTTTGAAATAATCACAAACTTCTTAAAAGAAAATGCCCATGGATTTGAAAATGTTGACACATTAAGCGATTTATATTTTGAAGCAAACCAAATATACAACCAAACATTAAGCCTAAACTTAGATAAAAAACAAGCCATAATAAAAATAGTTACCAAGATAGCTCAAAACATATAAACAAAAAACTTGACAAAATTTATTTTTATGATAAATTTCAAGCAAACAAAAACTATTCATTAATTAAAAACACAGCATTATGACAGCATTACAAAGAATCATGGGTATCAACGAGAATGAAGTTTTTACACCTATTGTAGACCTTGTTAACAAAAAAATTACAGAGCAAGAATTCTATCAAGCACTAACTTCACCTGATAGCCTCAACGACAATGATCTCTGCTATATTCTTTCTTCTATCGTAGAAAAGAAGATAAGCAAAAGCATTTTCACAACAACAGCTACAGGAATTCAGAACTTTTCAATTTTTATTGATGAGCTTGTTCTCGAGATGACAGCATTAGGCCACTTCGAAGAAGAAGACTTGAAAGAATATATGGGTCCACACGACACCATACACCAAGGCTTCAACAACAAGTTTGTTCAATATGTAACATTGAACCTTCTATCAAAAGATATCTACAAGTTCTTCTTAAGCAAAGTTACAGAACTTGAGGATGTTCTCGACGAAAACTCTGAGCAATCAATATTCCTCTCACCTGATGAAACTCTAAGAGAAATCTACAGAGAATTCTACCCTGAAGAAGAATGCAAAGATTTTGAGTAACTTCAAACCGCAAAAAGAAAAGGGTGAAAATAATTTATTTTCACCCTTTTCGCATATCTAAACAATATTAAATTTCTGCATTTATGCCATATTCAAGAAGTTTATTTCTAACAAAACCACGCAATGCAACCTCTGATCTTGCTCCATAATGAGAAATAACCTCAGCAGCACAAATAGAACCAATAATAGCGCAAGTTCCCAAACTTCTACCTTGATTTAAGCCAAACAAAAATCCTGCTGCATATAAATCACCAGCACCTGTTGTATCAACCACGGCTTCTACTTTTTCTGCTTCAACAAAAGTCTTTGTTCTACCTTTTACAACAACAGAACCTTTTTCACCACGAGTAATTGCAGCAATCTCAACTTTGTCTTTTATAAAATCTAAACCTTCATAAAAGTCCATATCCAAAAGAGCAACAAATTCTTCTTCATTACCAAATAAAACATCAACATATCTATTGATAATTTTCAAGAAATCAAGTCTATTATTTTCAGCCAACGTTTTACCAGAAAGACTAAACGCAACTTTTCTATTATTTCTTTTTGCCAATTTAAATGCTTTTAATAAAGCCATTTTAGAACTATGATCATCCCACAAATAACCTTCAACATATAAATACTTACTTCTTTTAATAATATCTTCATCAATATCGTCTTTAGAAAGCTCTGCACTAGCACCAAGATATGTAAACATAGAACGCTTTGCATCAGGAGTAACAAGAATAATACTTCTACCAGTAGATGGACCTTGATTCAAAGGCTCAGTAAAAAAGTCAACACCAGCACTACCAATAGAACGCTTAAAACTTTGCCCTAATTCATCTTCATGAATTTTTCCAATATAAGCAGTATTTCCACCTAAAGAAGCAATGCCTGCAACTGTGTTTGCGCTAGAACCACCTGAAACTTGAATCTCTGGAATAATGTCATTATAAATTTTTCCAGCTTCAAGAGCTCCCAAAAGAATCATATCATCTTTAGGAAGCTCTCTTTCTGTTAAAAAACCGTCTCCGACTCTAGCTAAAACATCTACAATTGCGTTACCAATACCAACAACATCATAAAATGTTTCTTCAGTCATAACTATTTTTCAGCCTTTTTTGTTTTTGATTTTTTTTCTTCTGGAGTTTCTTCATCAAAAGCCATCAACTCTTTAATGCTAACAACTTTAGTATCAACTTTACATTTTTCCAAAATAGAATCAATTATTTTTTCTTCAAAGATAAGAGCTCTAAGAGCTTCTACAGCTTGTTTGTTTTTAAGATAATAATCAAACACCATTTGTTCTTGACCAGGATATCTTCTAGCTTCTTCTAAAATAGCTTTATTAATATCTTCTGGTTTAATTTCAACTTTAGCATCTTTACCAATTTCAGATAAAACAAGACCAAGTCTAACACGTCTTACAGCCAATTCTTTATATTCAGCCAACAAATCTTCTTCTTTTTTAGATTTTTCATCTTCAGAAAGTTGATTGTTTTTCTTAGCAGCTTCATATTGTTGTTTAATACCATCAAATTCCATATCAACCAATTTTTCTGGCAATTCAAAAGAATATTGCTTATCCATAGCATCTAACAATGTTTTTTTCAATTTTGTTTTTGTAACATTATCATAATCTGCTTTAATTTTTTCTTTAATAGAAGTTTTAATTTCTTCTAAGCTAGAAGCACCCATAGATTTCGCAAATTCTTCATCAACAACAGTTGGAGTAACTTCATGAATTTCTTTAATATCAACAACAAACAAAGAAGGTTTTCCAGCCAAATCTTTTGCATGATACTCTTTAGGGAACTCAACATTAACGTCAACTTTTTCACCAGCTTTTTTGCCAATTAATTGGTCTTCAAAACCAGGAATAAAAGAATTTGAACCTAATTCTAATTTATAATCAGAACCTTTACCGCCTTCAAACTCAACACCGTCAACAGAACCTACAAAATCAATAACAGCGATATCGCCTTTTTTAGTTTCTCTGTCTTCAGAAATTTTTGCAGTAGAACGACGTGAAGATGCTAAATACTCTAAAGTTTTATTAACTTCTTCTTCATCAACATCAGCTTCTAATTTTGTTAAAGAAATTTTATCAAAAGCTTCTATTTTAATTTCTGGAAGAACTTCAAAGTTAACATCAAATTCAAGATCTTTATCTTCAGCAAAAGAAGTAATTTTAACATCTGGTTGATAAGCAGGAGTTAATTTGTTTTGTTTCAACAATTCATCAACACCTTCTTGAACACTAATTTCTAAAACTTCACCCATAACAGATTGCAAATATTTTTGTTTTAAGATGTTCATTGGCACTTTGCCTTTTCTAAAACCTTGCACTTTAGCAGTTTTAGAAACTTCTTTTAATTGTTTTTCTACATTTTTTGCAATTTCTGCAGCTTCAACAACAACCTTAAACTCTTTTTTAAGGCCTTTTTTTGATAAATCTTCAATTTTCATGGAATCTCTTTCTATATATCTATTATATGTTATACATAAAATGGTGCGGGTGGAGGGACTTGAACCCCCATGCCTTGCGGCGCTTGATCCTAAGTCAAGTGCGTCTGCCAATTTCGCCACACCCGCTGTTTTTACAATTTCTAAGAGGCATAATACACAGGAAAAAAAAATAATCAAGATAATTCTTGAGATTTTTTTATTTTTATATAAGATAAAATAAACAATGGAGAAAAAAACGTGAAAAAATTAAGCATTTGCCTTGTGTTGCTAGCTCTTATAGGGTGTACACGAACTATGGATAAAATCAACGACGGAGCAAGTTCTGCTCAACAAGCAGCCGCATATTATGCTAGCGGAGACGTTATTGCGGCACAAATAAGAGCCGAAGATGCTTTAAGACAAAATTCCAGCCAAGTATTAGCTCTTTTAGTTTCTGGCTTATGCGCAGAAGCAAGCCACAACCCAAACCAAGCAAAAGCTTTTTATGAACGTTTAGTTTTATTAAATCCTGATGACTTAACATTGTTAACAAAAACAGACTTAATTCCCATTAAAATGGTAGATTTGGCAAAAAAACGTATCAGGGCCTTAAACATTCAAAATTCTGAAATAATTATTCAAGATTATGATGGCAACACAACTTTTAACATAAAAGAAGATATTGCCAACAAACAAAACAGATCTGCTCTTGAAGAAGCCTTATTCTTAAAACAACAAAATGACATAAGAAACAGCAAAAACACTGGCAATCAAAACAATAAAGCTGTAGAAATTCTTTTTTCAAATGAAGAAACAAATAAAATATCAAGATTCTTAATCTTAAAAGAATTAGCTGAAAATGACTTAATTACTAAAGATGAATTTTTAACAGCCAGAACAAACAACCTTGGCGCATTATTGCCATTGACCAACAGAGCCCCTGCTTATGGCTTGGATAAACCTGTTCCTTCTGCAGACATTATTGTAGAAAGAATAACCATCTTAAAAGAAGGTGTTAAAGACAAAAGTATCACCTCTCAAGAATTCTCGGCAGAAAGAGATACTATTATAAAATCTTTATTACCACCAAACCCAAGAACAAGAGCTCAAAAAGAAAAACCTGAAAAAGATATTTTAACTGCTGCTAAAAATTTAAGAAAATTAGAAGTTTTATTTGACTTAAATTTAATAACAAAAAAAGAAAAAGAAGCTGAAATAAAAGAAATTGAAAACTATTTAGGCTTAAATCAAGAACCAAAAATTGTTGAAAAAATAATTCACGTTCCAGCTCCTCAGCCAAAAACAAAGACAAAAGAAAAACAAAAAAATAAAGAAACTAAAAAAGAGATAGAACCACCTAAAGCTCCAACAGCAACACCAACAATAAGTGTTAGAGAAATTGAAGAAATATTAAAAAACAACAAAAGCTCTACTACACCAGATGTTCCAACCCCTGACCTTTTTTAAAAATAAAAACCCCGTCTTATCAATCAATGATAAACGGGGTTTTTACATACAAAGGACTTAAAGCTTAAAACGTTTATCTTGTTGTTCTGCTACTTGCCAAGACTTTTTAATAAAATCCAAAGCTTCTTTAGAATGATTTAAATCTCTCAACAATTCAATACGAATATCGTTGGACGGCTGCTCAAGTGGAACTTCAATCTCTCTAGATGTAAAATTCTCTCCCTGAAAACAACCTTTAATATAAATGCGTTTTCCCTTACAGAGCAACAAAGCTTTTCCGTTTGCCAATCTCTTTGTCTCAATTACTTTTGCCATAATTCAAAATATTAGTTAAAAAATGTGTTTAATTTGTAAATAAATATGTTTTCACATAAAAAAATAGTCTTTTTTTAGACAAAGTCAATAATTAAAAAAATTTTTTCACTTTAATTAGGGCTTCAACAAACAAATCAACATCTTTTTTAGTTGTATAAACCCCAACAGAAGCCCTAGCTAAAGAATTATAGCCAAGAGAATTCACCAAAGGTTGAGCACAATGATGCCCGATTCTAACACAAACATTATACTTATTTAACATAAAAGCGACATCAGAAGCATGAATACCACACAAGTCAAAACAAAAGACTCCATTATCACCAAACAATTTCAAACCATCTATCTCAAGCAATTTTACTTTTAAATAATCACTTATTTCTTTTTCTTTTTCAAAATTAATTGTTTGCATAAACTCTATTGCAGATTTTAATCCAATAACTTCTACAATAGCAGGAGTCCCTGCCTCAAACCTCACAGGCGCTTTCTTAAAAGTAGAAGTTTCATAAGAAACATTTTCTACCATATCTCCACCATATTGATAAGGAGACAACTGATTTAACAAATCTTCTCTGCCATACAAAACCCCAACACCTGTCGGACCATAAATTTTATGCCCAGAAAAAACAATAAAATCCACATCAAACTCTTGAACGTCTACTTTATGATGCACAATATATTGGCAAACGTCCAAAACAACTTTTGCACCATTATCATGTGCAATTTTTATAATTTTTTTTATCTCTGGAACATAACCCAAAACATTAGACATTGCAGTTATTGCCACAATTTTTGTTTTATCAGAAATTAAATCTTCAATATTATTTTCATCAAATATTTTAATATCAAACTGTTGCCAAGGAACAAGATTTGCGTGATGTTCATATTTAGAAACCAAAACCTCATCATCTTTATTTAACCCCAAACAAGATGCCAAAAGATTTACCCCTTCTGTTGCATTACGAGTAAAAATTATTTCTTTATCAGATTTCGCATTAATAAATTTTTGCGCAGATTTTCTAGCTTCTTCAAACTCTGTAGTAATTTGAGACGCCCATTCATAGCCTCCACGATGCACATTAGCATAATGATTACTCATAGCATCAACCACAGCATCAATCACACATTGAGGCTTTAACGCAGAAGCTGCAGTGTCAAAAAACACAACATTTGTATTTTGCAATTGCGGAAATTGTTTTCTAATATCATTCATAATCAAGATATTATTCATAATATATAAAAATGCAAGATAAATATATTATCACAGCTACCGATAAAAATTTAAGATGAAATATCTCCAACCTAAAAAAACAATCACATGCCATTGCGAGCGAAGCGCGGCAATACAATCTAACAATAAAACTAATTACTTTAACTAGATTGCAGCGCTTCACTCGCAATGACAATGAAATAAAACTATTATTGTTTTTCAGACATACTCTTTAATATTTCAACAAATTTATTTGCAACTCTTGAGGATTCTATCTTCTTAAAAAAATACACTAGTTTCATAACTTGAGGTTCTTTCATAACATCTTCACATAAAGGATTAATTGGCGGAAAAATATCACTTATTTCAATCCCCAAAATAGATGCAACATCATATAAACGAGCAGGAGAGATTCTATTAGCCCCACGCTCATATTTTTGTATCTGTTGAAAAGAAACGCCCAAAAAATCGCCTACATCTGTTTGACTCATTTTTAACATTTCACGCCTCATGCGCAACTGTTCTCCAACATATCTATCAATATCATTAGAACTACCATCGATATTGCGCCCACGCTCTAACTGTCTTTTTGTTGCTATCATTTCAACCCCTTTAATAAAGAAAAACCACTGAAAATTATCAGTGGTGGAGCTAAGAAACTGCAACAAGTCAGCCGCCCTTATTCAAACAAACGCCCTATTCGGGCACTCCACCTATCGGTGAAGTTTCTTGTTGCAAATGGATTTCTTAGGTCCAACAATGCCCCTTGGCATTGCAACTATTAATATAGTTGATATTTCACTATTGTAAAGATATTTTTGTAGTAACGAAATTAAAAAACAGTCATCGCGCCTTAAAATATAATTTTAAGGCTAAGCGATCTTCTTATTTTAGAGTATCTGTGAATAAAAAAGGAGACTTTCGTCTCCCTTAAAATTATTGATCCAAAAAGCTACGCAACTTTCTTGACCTTGAAGGATGCTTCAACTTACGCAAAGCTTTTGCTTCAATTTGTCTGATACGTTCACGAGTAACGTTAAATTGTTGACCAACTTCTTCTAATGTATGATCTGTATTCATACCAATACCAAAACGCATTCTCAACACACGTTCTTCACGAGGAGTTAAAGAAGAAAGAATCTTAGTACAAGTATCTTTTAAATTTACATGAATAGCAGAATCTAAAGGTTGCAATGCATTTTCATCTGCAATAAAATCGCCCAAAGAACTATCATCTTCATCACCAACAGGAGATTCTAAAGAAACAGGCTCTTTTGCAATCTTAAGCACTTTACGCACTTTTTCTAAAGGCATAGAAAGTCTTGTTGCCAACTCTTCTGGCACAGGCTCACGACCTGTTTCTGCCAACATTTGACGAGAAGTTCTAACCAATTTATTAATAGTCTCAATCATGTGAACAGGAATTCTGATTGTGCGAGCTTGGTCCGCAATAGAACGAGTAATCGCTTGCCTAATCCACCATGTCGCATAAGTAGAAAATTTATAACCACGACGATATTCAAACTTATCAACGGCTTTCATCAAACCAATATTACCTTCTTGAATAAGGTCTAAGAATTGCAAACCACGATTTGTATATTTTTTAGCAATAGAAATCACAAGTCTTAAGTTTGCTTCAATCATTTCTTTTTTAGCACGTTCTGCTTCACGTTCACCTTTTTTGATTGTATCAACCATTTTTCTATATTCAGAAATAGGCAAACCACATTCTTGAGCCATTTGTGCCACAGATTCTCTTAATTCTGCAATTTCAAGACCATATTTTTCAACAAACAACTTCCAGTGCTTATCTTTCTTTTTAGAAATATTTTCAATCCAATTAGGATCAAGCTCAGAGGTTTGATATTCTGTTAAAAAGTCTTCCCTTTTAATTTTGCAAGAAACTGCATAACGCAACAACTTACCTTCTAAGCCCATAAGACGTTTATTAATAGAATTTAATTGTTCAACAAGTTGTTGAATTCTAGACGCGTTCAAGTGAATAGAACTCATCAATTCTACAAGTTCTTTTTTAATAGAAATATATTTAGCTTCAACAGCAGCTGTAATTTTTTTACCTTTTAAGATTGCATCAACACGTTGACTTTGAATTTTTTTCAAATCATCATAATAACTAGATATACTTGTTAAAATTTCTAATACAGGCTCTCTTAAAGCTTCTTCCATAGATGCCATAGAAGCACTAACCCTAGCAGAAGAAGCATCTTCATCATCTTCGCTTTCACCTTCTCCACCTTCAGAAGTTTCATCATCTTCATCAACATCAGCTTCATCAGAAGATCCTTCTATTTCAATTTCTGTAGCAAGTTCATCATCAATATCGTCAAGATTATCTTCTTTTGACAACTGCTCTGCAACTTTATCAAAATCTTCTTCATCCTCTTCATCTTCATCAAAAGACAAAGATTCAGGATCATCACCATACATCATTTCAAGATCAATAACATCTCTCAGTTGCATGGTTTCATTAATAAGTTCATCTTTCCATAAAGAAATCGCTTTTAAGGTCATAGGACTTTCACACAAACCGTCAATCATAACTGTTTTACCAGCTTCAATACGTTTTGCTATAGCAATTTCACCTTCACGAGATAAAAGCTCAACGATTCCCATTTCTTTAAGATACATTCTAACAGGATCATCAGAACGTCCCATTTCTTTTTCATCAAAATTACCACTATCATCATCGTCTGAAGATTTATTATCTTTATGTTCTTCAGGATCAAAAGAATCTGCTTCCGATTCGGCAATAATAGAAATTCCCATATCAGAAATAGAAGACATAATATCTTCAATAAATTCACTGGTTTCACGTTCAGCAGGCAAAGCTTTATTAAGCTCTTCTATAGTGATATAACCATTAGCACTACCTTTTTCTATTAATCTTTTAACCGCTGAACCAAGAGAATCGAGAATAGGAGCATCAGAAGCGCTATCTTCTGAAAAGTCCTCGTTTTGAGAATCTGACATAAAAAATCCTTTTTGCAAATAAAATTTAATTCATATATAAAAATATTATACAAATTTGTCAAGATTATAATATATAATTAGTTAATTTTTATTTAACACCACATAATCTGCCCCCTTGCAGGGGAAGTGCCCGATATGGCGATGGGGGGGTAAAACAAAGCATCCTTATTTTTTAAAAAGCGGGAGATGCCTAAGCCCATAAATTCTTTATGGGCGACATGACTTTATTGTAATTAGGCTAATATGGTATCATATTATTAACATTATGTAGAGAAAAATCGCATATCTTAAATTTATTTTATGGTAGCATCAAGCGGATCAAAACGTATCAACATAGTCTTCCACATATCATATTGCTCTGCATAATTATTAGAAAATACCGCATAAGGTGCGCAAACATAAACCGCGCGCCTTGCACTATCAGCCACAGCCTTAAAAGCTCTATCTGAAGAATATCTTGATGTGTCTAAAATTTTTGCATCACTAACTGTACCATCCCTGTTTAAGAAAACCCTAACTTCAATAATCATATTTTGAACACCCTGAGCACCAGGATCTAAGTTCCAACACGCACGCAAACGACCAGCAAT
Organism: Alphaproteobacteria bacterium; assembly: GCA_044432975.1. Lineage (GTDB taxonomy): Bacteria > Pseudomonadota > Alphaproteobacteria > RF32 > CAG-239 > JAWXUC01. Next base: position 241,435 of record JAWXUC010000001.1, read on the forward strand.
AGCATCAACTTCTGAAATTGAAAGATCTGAGAAATAAGAACCTTTAGAACCACCTTCAATTCCCATATTATTCAATTTGCTAATATCTTTTATTTTTGCAACACCTGATTTATTTCCTGTCTCTTTTTCAAGTGCATCAACAGATGCAAGCAAACTTTTTAATGGATTTGCCAACTTTGCCTCTTCTTTTTTAGGCTCAACTTTAGGCTCAACTTTTTTCACTTTTGGTTTAGGCTTAGGAGCTTCTTTTTTAGGTTTAACTTTTGGAGTTTCAACCAATTTTGAATCTTCCTTTTTAGGTTCTGACTTTTTAGGTGCCTCTTTTTTTGGCTCAGGCTGCTTTTTAGGCTTTGGCGCTTCTTTCTTTTTTGTAGTTTCTACTTTTCTTTTTACTTTACTAGCTTCTTCATCTTTATTTGCTTTTTTTGCTTTAGGAGGAAGATTTGTCATTTTAGAAATTTTTAATTGTGATAAATCAACAATAATTGGCACTTGTGTAGGATCTGGCTTTTTACGCCACAAAGAAGCAAAATCCGATAATAAAAATATTAGGATAATAACATGCAACGCCAATGATTTATATACATTTTTTTTCATTTTTTAGGATCTGTCTTTAACCCAACTTTTAAGAAACCTGCATCTTTTAACAATGCCATTAAACCAATTACTCTACCATATTCTGTTGTATTATCACCAGAGATTACAATAGACACGTCTTTATTTGCTTCTCTAATAGCATTAAGTTTTGCAATAATTTTATCAGCTGGCACTTCTGTTTTACCAATATAAAAAAGCCCGTCTTTATCAATAGAAATATTAATACTAGTATCATCTGTAGCCAACTCTTTTCCGCCAACTTTAGGAAGCTCTAACTTTATACCTGTTGTCATTAAAGGAGCTGCCACCATAAAAATAACCAACAAAACCATCATTACATCAATTAAAGATGTAATATTAATTTCTGATTTTATTTTTTTCTTTCTTTTTAATTTTCTAATTGCCAAAAGACTTGTGTTCATAATTATTCTCCAGCCATTTCCGCTTTAATAGAGGTGTCATCAATTTCTCTTGATAAAATTGTAGAAAATTCAGACATAAAACCTTCTAGTTTTAAGGAATAACGTTCAATATCTGAAGAAATTTTATTATAAGCAATCAAAGCAGGAATAGCCGCCACAAGCCCAAAAGCCGTTGTAAACAGAGCCTCTGCAATACCAGGAGCCATTGCGCTTAAAGAGTTATTGTTGCTCATTCCAATTGCATTAAAACTGTTAATAATACCCCAAACAGTACCAAACAAACCAACCAGTGGTGCAACAGAACCTGTTGATGCCAAAAATCCCATACGAGTTTCCAACTCATCAACCTCTTTATCCATACAAACCAACATAGCTTTCTCAATTCGTTGTTGCAAAGAAACACCTCTCAAACCTCTGTCTGTTTTTGACTTTAAGATATTTGTCCTTTTCCATTCTTTCATTGCCGCAACAAAAACTGCACTCATAGGATCTCTTGGTTTATTGCCAATAGATTCATAAAGTTTATCCAAAGAACCACCTGACCAAAACTTTTTCTCAAAACTTTTAGATAAAGATTTAACAGAACGCAAAGTTCCCAACTTCTCAATAATAATCGCCCAAGACCAAACAGAAGCAGCAATAAGCCCCAACAAAGCAATCTTTGTAACAAAATCAGCACTCCAAATTAAATCAAAAAAAGAACCACCAGATGCATTTGCCACATCATTTAAAGTTTGCGTATCCATAAAATCACCTCTCAAATATTTTTTTGCATTCTAACACAAATATATAAATATTTGATTAATTCAGATATGTAAACAAATATTTTAAGTTTTTAGACCATTTCACAAAACATAAAAAATAACGCATAACGTTAAACGTTATGCGTTATTTTTAAATACTCCGCTTTATTTATGCCATCAAATGAGATTTAACTACTTCATAAAAAGCTTTATCTTCATCATAACGAGCTTGCTCAATTTTAACTTCAACACTTTCAGTATTATACTTATCATAAGCAATAACTTTTTCAGATGACACTGCACAACGATTTCTTGCCACATCAGCAATTCCGCCTTTTACAAACCAACGCTCAATAACATTATTTTTATCATCTAAAATTTCAATCAAACCATTTGTTAACGCAACCATAATTGGAGCCCTATCTGGTAAAATTGTAATTTTTCCATTCAAAGCAGGCAAAACCACTTTTTGAGCATTCATAGTTTTTGATTGCTTGTATGGTCTTGAGATTCTAAAAAGAATGCTATCTTGTTTAGTTTGTTTAACCATTATGCGCTTTCCTCTAATTTTTTAGCTTTTTCCAACACTTCTTCAATGCTTCCAACCATATAGAAAGCTTGTTCTGGAATATGATCATATTCACCTTCAATCAAGCCTTTAAAGCCTTTAATTGTATCTTCTAGTTTAACAAATTTACCTGGCATTCCTGTAAATTGTTCTGCCACATGAAAAGGTTGAGACAAGAAACGTTGAACTTTTCTAGCACGAGACACTGTCAATCTATCTTCTTCAGACAATTCATCCATACCTAAAATTGCAATAATATCTTGCAATGAATTATATTTTTGCAAAATTTCTTGAACCCTACGAGCAACTTCATAATGCTCTTCCCCCACAATTTCTGGAGCCAAAATTCTACTTGTAGAATCTAGCGGATCAACCGCAGGATAAATACCCAATTCAGAAATTTTTCTAGACAACACTGTTTGAGCATCTAAGTGCGCAAATGTTGTTGCAGGAGCAGGGTCTGTCAAGTCATCGGCAGGCACATAAACCGCTTGTACAGATGTAATAGATCCGTCTTTTGTTGAAGTAATACGTTCTTGCATCGCACCCATATCTGTACCCAATGTTGGTTGATAACCAACCGCTGATGGAATACGTCCCAACAATGCAGAAACTTCAGAACCAGCTTGAGTAAAACGGAAAATATTATCAACAAAGAACAATACGTCTTGATGTTCTTCATCTCTAAAATATTCAGCTTGAGAAAGACCTGTTAAAGCAACCCTAGCACGAGCACCTGGAGTTTCATTCATTTGCCCATAAACCAAAATTGTTTTTGAGCTATCGTCTTTCAAGTTAATCACGCCTGAATCTATCATTTCATGATACAAGTCGTTTCCTTCACGAGTACGTTCACCAACACCAGCAAAAACAGACAAACCACCATGACCTTTAACCATGTTATTAATAAGTTCCATAATCAAAACTGTTTTACCAACACCAGCGCCACCAAACAAACCAATTTTACCACCTTTAAGATAAGGTTCTAAAAGGTCAATAACTTTAATACCAGTAGTTAAAATTTCTGTTTTTGTAGATTGATCAACAAACGCAGGAGCTGGACGGTGAATAGGATATTCCATTTTACTTTTAACATCACCTCTGCCATCAACAGGCTCACCAATAACATTTACAATTCTTCCTAACAACTCTCTACCAACAGGTACTGTAATTGGCTTGCCAGTGTTAATAACACTAACACCTCTTTTAAGACCATCTGTAGAATCCATCGCAATACATCTAACCGTATTTTCACCAACGTGTTGAGAAACTTCTAATACCAATTTAGAGCCATTATTATCAACTTCTAACGCGCTTAAAATGTTTGGCATATCTTTAACATTGTCAAATTTAACGTCAACAACCGCACCCATAATTTGAGAAACAAAACCATTTGCCAAATTAGATTTAGCTATTTTTACTTTTGGTGTTGCAACCACTTTCTTAGCTACAGTTTTTTTAACTGTAGTAGTCTTTTTTGCAGTTGTTTTTTTTGTTACTTCTTTTGCCATTTTATTTTGCTCCTATTTATAGTGCCTCTGCACCAGCGATGATTTCTATTAATTCTGTTGTAATTGCATTTTGACGCAATCTATTATATTTTAATGTCAAACCAGACATCATATCTTTTGCATTATTTGTTGCATTATCCATAGATGTCATTCTTGCTCCATGTTCACAAGCTTGAGAATTTGCAATAACCTGAAACATTGTAGCCCTTAATAACAAAGGCATCATATGAGTTAAAAGCTCCAACTTATTTGGTTCATATTCATAAAACGCACCACGAATAATTGTCATTGGTTCATTAACTTTATTATAAGGAAACTCTTCAATTTTAATTGGCAAAACCTGATGACAATAGTTTTCTCTATTCATCACAGATTTAAAGTTTGTAGCCACAACTTCACAAACATCTATTTCTTTATTCTTAAACATTTTTGTAATACGCTCTGCAAGGTCTACACCTTCATAATATTTAACCCCTTTATGAGCAATATCTTCAATACAATCAACAATCAAACTAGGATGTTTTCTTTTAATAATATCCTTACCTTTTTTACCAGCGCAAATTATTTGTACTTCTTTACCTTGTTCTAACAATTCTTCAGCACGAGCAATTGCTTGCTTTGCAACTAGTTGGTTAAAATTTCCACACAAACCTCTGTCTGAAGTAAACACCAAAAGCAAATAATTTAAAGGATTTGCTCTCATTGTCATAAGCTCAGGATAAACATAAGCAACATCATCTGTTTTCATCTGATGCAACAACCTATAAGCATTAGCTGCCAAATTATGATTATAGAACTCAGATTTATGCAACAACCCTTCTGCCTTACGCAAACGAGACGCCGCCACCAACTTCATTGCAGAAGTAATCTTATGCGTTGACTTAACGCTTTCAATTCTGGTTCTAAGCTCTTTAAAACCCGCCATATTATGCAGCCTTTTGTTGGTTGTTAATAAACTCTTCTACAAAGCTTTCATAAAAAGAGATTAAATCTTGTTCTATTTTTTCAGAAATTTTCTCTTCTTTTTTGATAGTTTCTAGAATTTTTTTATTTTTTACTTTAACTTTTTTCAAAGCTTGTTCTTCAAAATCTCTAATATCTGACAACTTAATTTTATCAAGATAACCTCTAACACCTGCAAAAATCACAAACACTTCTTCTTCCATTGGCATTGGTTGATATTGTGGTTGTTTCAAAACTTCTGTAAGTCTTGCACCACGAGCCAACAATGCTTGAGTAGAAGCATCTAAATCTGATGCAAATTGAGAGAACGCTGCCATTTCACGATATTGCGCAAGGTCTAATTTAATCTTACCCGCCACTTGTTTCATTGCTTTTGTTTGCGCACTAGAACCCACACGAGACACAGACAAGCCAACATTAACCGCAGGTCTAATACCTTGATAAAACAATCCTGTCTCTAAGAAAATTTGACCATCAGTAATAGAAATCACATTTGTTGGAATATAAGCAGAAACGTCTCCAGCTTGTGTTTCAACAATTGGCAAAGCAGTTAAAGAACCACTACCCATTTCTGAGCTAAGTTTTGCCGCACGCTCAAGCAAACGAGAGTGTAAATAAAACACGTCGCCAGGATAAGCCTCACGTCCTGGTGGACGACGCAATAATAAAGACATCTGACGATAAGCAGTTGCTTGTTTTGATAGATCATCATAAAAAATAACTGCATTCATTCCGTTGTCCATAAAATATTCACCCATAGCACAACCAGAATATGGAGCCAAAAATTGCATTGGCGCAGGATCAGATGCTGTTGCTGCCACAACGATTGTATAATCAAGCGCGCCCGCATCTTTTAATGTTTTCACCACTTGTGCAACAGTAGAACGTTTTTGCCCCACCGCAACATAAATACAAAAAAGCTTGTCTTTATCAGACTTTGCCAAGTCATTATAACGTTTTTGATTAATAATAGTGTCTAACACAATTGCTGTTTTACCAGTTTGTCTATCACCAATAATAAGCTCACGTTGTCCACGTCCAATAGGAATCAAACTATCCACAACTTTTAACCCTGTTGGCATTGATTCACTAACTGTTTCTCTAGCAATAATACCATGAGCTTTCACTTCAGCACGAGAGCTTTCTTTTGCTTTAATAGCTCCCAATCCATCAATCGGATTACCCAATGCATCAACTACCCTACCTAAAAGTTCTTTTCCAACTGGCACTTCAACAATTTTTTTAGTACGTTTAACACTATCGCCTTCTTTAATGTTTTCATCAGATCCAAAAATAACCACACCAACATTGTCTTCTTCAAGGTTTTGAGCCATTCCCACAACACCAGAAGCAAATTCAACCAATTCTCCAGATTCCACATTATCAAGACCATAAACACGAGCAATACCATCACCCACACTTAATACTTGACCAACTTCTTGGACATCTGTTTGTACCTTTGCTTTAGCAATTTTTTCTTTAATAATAGAAGAAATTTCACTAACTTTTAAGCTCATAGATTTTCACCTTTCATAAGTTTTTCAAAATTTTTAATTTTACCCAACACAGAAGCATCAAGCATTTGAGAGTTGTACTTAATCACCAAACCACCCAAAATATCTGTATCAATAGCATTTTTTATAATTATTTCTTGCCCCAATTTAGAAACAAGTTTTTTTTCTAATTCTTTTAATTGCTTCTCTTTAAGAGCGTAAGTAGAAACAACGTCAACCACAATGATATTCTTTTGTTTATAATATAAAGAAACAAACTCTTCTAAAATCTCTTTAATATTTGCACTACGATTATTTTCTGTAACCACCAAAATAGAATCTTTTACTTCTTGAGACAATTTCAAACTTTCAACAACTTGTTTTTTTATTGATAAATCAACAATAGGATTTGATAAGAATTTTGTTAAATCATCATCTTTTTTCAAAGTCTCTAACAAATCTTGAATTTCAACCAATATTTTATCATGATTTTTAACTGCATCAAATATCGCTGTCGCATAAACCGTTGCAATTTTTGTCTTAGATGTTTTTTTCAAAGTCGATTCCTCTTATAATTTAGTCCAATTATAGATTCAAATTTATTATAAAAGAGTTAATGAATAAAAATTAATAAAAAAAAGCCACCTAAAAAGGTGGCTTCTTGAGCAATAAATGCTCTGCATCATCTCTGATTTAAATCCTTCATCATCTTTAACTTAGTAGGATCTATAGAGGTTTTTTGAGTTTCAGGAGCTGCAACATTTGGATGCTCCTCCCTAACTCTATTTTTCATAGCCTCAAGCCTAGACTTTCTAGCCTCATCACCAGTAGACTCGTTATCTTTTTCAGGAGCTACCATTTTCAACTTACTAGGATCACTCAAATCAATTTGAGCTTGAGGAGCCGCAACGTTAGGATGCTCTTCCCTAATACTTCCTTTCATGGCCTCAAGTCTAGCTCTTCTATCCTCATTACTAATAGTTTCCTTTTCTTTTTCAGGCATTACCATTCTCAACTTACTAGGATCACTCAAGTCAATTTGTGATTGAGGAGCAGCAACATTAGGATGCTCTTCCCTAATTTTTGCTTTCATAGCCTCCTTAGCTTCTTTTTCTTTATCTACTACTGGCTCATTAATATTCATCGCTTCTTTTGGTTTTTCAACACCATTAATATAAACGGCTAGGTCTGCCTTTCTTGCATATTCTTCCATTTTTGCAATAAACTCGGGAGAAGATTTTTCAGGATTTAAGTTAATACCTTTCATTCCTCTCTCAAAAGCATTTTGCATAAATTTTTCAAAATATTTATCATTATCAGGATTCTTAGGATCACAAGCAACCTTAGCTTTATTAGAGCTTGCATATTTAGCTTGAAAACTACCAGTACCATTACCTTCTTTATCTTTCATATCAATGCTTAAGCCTTCGGCACCAACTTTTTCTGTTACCAATTCTTGATCTTTTTCATCGCGAAGAGCTTCCCAACGTTTGATTTCAGCATCTCTCCAGTCTTCACCCTCTTGAGTATTATCATCACCGTCAAGTTCAACTTCATCACCTTCGCCCTCTTGGCCTCCATTTGTTGGAGGAGTTGGCTCTGGAGTTGGCTCTGGAGTTGGTTCTGGAGTTGGCTCTGGAGTTGGCTCTGGAGTTGGCTCTGGAGTTGGCTCTGGAGTTGGCTCTGGAGTTGGCTCTGGAGTTGGTTCTACTACAGGAGTAGTTACCTCTGCCACAGGAGTAGTAATTACTTGACCATCATCTTCAAGCCCTACTTCATCAATATCAAGCATAGGTGTACCTACCTCAACAGCAGGCCCGTCTATCTCAGCTTCTTCTTTTTCATTTAATTTTTGTTCTTTCCATTTATCAAATTCTTCTTTAATAAAAGCACCAACACCCATATCAGTTCCGTGTTCTACATGCTCATCAAAAAGTCTTTCAAATTCCTCCCTAGCAGCCTCTTCTCCTTCTTTACCAAAACCACTGTCTGCTAAAAATTCATTAAATAACTCTTGTTCTTTGTTATAGTTATCTATCTCTTCTTGTGATAACTCCTCAGAAGGTAAATCCTGAACTTCTTGCTCAACTACAGGATCTTGAGTCTCTTGCTCTACTACAGGATCAGGAACAGTTTGAACCCTAATCTCTGGTTCAAAATCAGTAAAACCTCTTACAGCATCAACTTGCTCTTGATAAGCCTCGTCTTCATACCAAGAATCATCAACAGCAACTACTTCTGGTTCTGCTTCGGGCTCTTTATTTTCAACAACTGTTACTTCTGGTTCTTTATTTTCAACAACATCTTCTTTTTTCTTATCTTCTACAGGCTTCTCAGGAGCAACTTCTTTATTATCAAGCTCTTTTTCTGCTTTTAATTTATTTCTTTCACGATTAATTTCTTGGTTTAAGGTTACAAGCTCTTTTCTATATTTACCCATTTCTTTAGCTTTTGCATTTTTTTCTTGAGCTTTTGCCTGTTGTTTTTCAACCTGTGCTTTTCTAGCCAAAAGAGTCTCTAGCTTTTTAGATGTTAACTCTTCTTCTTTAGCCTTATCTTCAGCCTCTTTAACTTCTTCTTTAGCAGGAGTTTCAGGAACTTCTGGTGTTTCAACACCTTCTTTTTTTGCAGCATCTCTAGCTTTTCTCTCTTTATCAGCCTCAACCCCAATATCCAAAGCAAGCTCTTTCTCTGCAAGAGTATAATCATTAGAATCCATTATTTCATCAAAAGCCTTCTCATCTAATAACTGAGCCAATCTGCTATCAGAATTAATATTAGCTTTATCTTTAGAAAATTTATCAGCCCAAGAATCAAAATCACCTAAATCTGTTCCGTCTTTGCTTTTCTCCATATAAATATCTTCTAAATATTTCAATAAATCTGCTGACATTGCCATAACCATTCTCCTGAAAAAACATATAATTTAAAACTATAATATCATAAAATTAACATAAAGTAAAGAACAAAAATTGACAAAAAAAACAAGAACCCTTAAAAGGTTTTACGATTAAACATTCTATAAGCATCTATTTACTACATTACTAGTAATATAGTAATCACATTAACAACACACCACCTATTCTAAAATAATAAAAAGATAAAAGCATCACATCTCTTGACATAACCTATATTTTATATTAAAAAAGCAAGGTTAATTAATTTTCAAGGAAAATGCAAAATGTTAGATAAAAATTTTAATCCTCAAGAGGCTGAGGCAAAAATTAGCCAACAATGGCTAGATAAAAAATTATTCAAATGTAATCCAGATTCAAACAAGCCTGCATTTTCTGTCATTATTCCACCACCAAATGTTACTGGCAACTTACACATTGGCCATGCCCTAAACAACTCTATTCAAGATTGCCTATGCCGTTATAAAAGAATGGCAGGCTTTGATGTTTTATGGCAACCTGGCACAGATCATGCTGGTATCGCAACCCAAATGGTTGTTGAACGCAATTTAGCAAAAGAAGGAATTTCTCGCCACGACTTAGGACGAGAAAAATTTGTTGAAAAAATTTGGGAATGGAAAGCCCATTCTGGCGGCCAAATCATCAATCAATTAAAAAGATTAGGCTCTTCTTGCGATTGGGATAGAGAACGCTTTACAATGGACGAAGGCTTGTCAAAAGCCGTATTAAAAGTATTTACAACCTTATTCAAAGACGGACTCATTTATAAAGACAAAAGATTAGTAAACTGGGATTGTCAATTACAAACCGCCGTTTCTGATTTAGAAGTTATTCAAAAAGAAACCGTTGGTAAAATGTGGTATATGAAATATATGGTAGAAAATTCTGATGAATTTATTATTGTTGCCACAACCCGTCCAGAAACATTTTTTGGCGATACTGCCGTTGCAGTTAATGCTGAAGATCCAAGATACAAACACCTTATTGGCAAAAACGTAATGTTGCCAATCATCAATAAACCTATTCCTGTTATTGCAGATGAACATGCAGATCCAGAAAAAGGTACTGGTGCCGTAAAAATCACCCCTGCTCATGACTTTAACGACTTTGAAGTTGGCAAACGTCATAACTTACCATTAATAAATATCTTAACCAAAGAAGCTTTATTAAATGAAAATGTTCCTCAAAAATATCAAGGCTTAACTCCTTTAGAGGCTCGTCCTTTAGTATTGCAAGAAATTAAAGATTTAGGACTATATGTAAAAGAAGAAGACAACGCAATGGTTATCCCTTACGGAGACAGAAGCAACGTTATTATTGAGCCTTGGTTGACCGACCAATGGTTTGTAGATGCTAAAAAATTAGCGATTCCAGCAATAGAAGCCGTAAAATCTGGCAAAACAAACTTTGTGCCAAAACAATGGGAAAACACTTATTTTGAATGGATGAACAATATTCAACCATGGTGTATTTCTCGTCAACTTTGGTGGGGACATCAAGTTCCTGTTTGGTACGGTCCAGATGAACATATGTTCTGCGAAGAAACAAAAGAATTAGCTCAAAAAGTAGCAAACACTCATTATGGTAAAGAAGTAGAATTACGTCGTGACACAGACGTTTTAGACACTTGGTTTTCTTCAGGGCTTTGGGCTTTTTCAACCCTTGGTTGGCCAAAAGAAACTACAGAACTACACAAATATTACCCAACATCTGCACTAGTAACTGCATTTGATATTATATTCTTCTGGGTTGCTAGAATGATGATGATGAGCATGTATTTCCAAAAAGAAGTGCCTTTCAAAGATATTTATATTCACGGTCTTGTTAGAGATGAACATGGTCAAAAAATGAGTAAATCAAAAGGTAATGGTATTGACCCACTAACAATTATTGACAAATTTGGCGCCGATCCTTTGCGTTTTGCATTATTATCTCAAGCTGGCCATGGCAGAGATGTTTTAATGGGAGAAAAATTAGTTGAAGAAAACAGAAACTTTGTTACAAAAATTTGGAATTCTGTTAGATTCTGCGAAATGAACAATTGTGTTTATGATGCAAACTTTGACTTATCTTCTATTAAATTAGACATTAATAAATGGATGCTAACAAAACTTTCTGATAGTGCTAAAAAAATTGGCAAAAACATTGAAGAATATTCATTTAACGATGCCTCAAAAGAACTTTATCACTTCATCTGGTCAAATTTCTGCGACTGGTACTTAGAAGCTATTAAACCAATTTTCTACGGTGATGATGAAGCATTAAAAGCCGAAACATCTAAAGTAGCTGGCTTTGTGGTTAGAGAAATGTTAAAACTAATCTCTCCATTTATGCCATTTGTTGCTCAAGAACTGTGGTCTCAATTAGGAAATAATGACAATATGATAATGCAAGAATCTTGGACATCTATTGAAGCTTTAGAAAATCAAGCAACATTTAATAATGTAGAATGGTTGTTTGAATTTATTGGTTCAATAAGAGCTTTACGTCAAGAATCTAAAATACCTGCTGGAGCAAAAATTAAACTTTGCTTATCAGATATTAAAAATGCAGAAAAATCTATTATAGAAAACAATACAAACATTATTCAATTTTTGGCTCGTGTTGAAAATATTGAATATGTAGATACAAAAATAGAAAACTGTGTTGCTTCTGTAATGGGCGACTTCAGCTTTATGATTCCTCTAGAAGGTTTGATTGATGTTGAAAAAGAAAGGCTAAGAATAGCTGCAGAAAAAGAAAAAATAAATGCAGTTATTGCCAAATTGAAAGTTCAACTAGACAACCCTAATTTTGTAAACAATGCCCCCAAAGCAGTTGTTGAAAAAAATCAACAAGCGCTAGCCGAGGCAATGGAATCTCTAAAGAAATTAGAAGCTATTTAGTCAAAGCATAAAAAGAGCGTTGAAATTTCAACGCTCTTTATTTATATGCAAAATAAACTATTATTTAATTTCTTGAACTTTTTCTAATAACCCTTCCCAGTTGCGTTGATTATCCATATCAAACTGCATTTGTTTTTCATCAGCAATTTGAAAACGCTTAACCCCTGGGGTGTGGCTTGTTGCTTGATACAACCAATAAGCTTCTGCTTTTAGGGCTTCTTCAATTGGTTTATCAATAGATTCATAAACCATTTGCTTACAAGCATTAATAGACTCTGCAGGAAACATTGCAATACGTTTTGCTAAAGCATCTACATAAGCATCAATTTCATCTGCATCAAAAGCTTTATTAATTGTACCATAAGCTTCTGCTTCATCAGCACTAAAATCTCTACCACTTAAGATGATTTCTAAAGCTCTACCCAAACCTGTTTGACGAGCCATTCTAGATGTTCCACCACCACAAGGTAAAATGCCCATTCCAACTTCCATTTGCATAAATTTATATTTGCCACGCACCGCAAAACGCATATCACAAGCAAGAGCAAATTCATGACCGCCACCACGAGCAAAACCTTCTAGTTTTGCAATTGTTGCTTGTGGAAGCTTGCTAATTCTTTCAAGAACAAGTTGCAAATCTAAACATTTTGCTTCATCACGAGAAACCGCTTCAATAGACATATCTTTTAATAAATATGTGTCATAATGTGCTACCCAAATTTCTGGATTTGCAGATTGAAAAACAACAACCTTAACGCTTCTGTCTCTCTCTAATAAAATTGCTAAAGTGTTTAAGTCTACCATCATCTCCAAACCTTGAATATTCACAGGCGGATAATCAAAAGTAACAGTTAAAATTGCACCATCTAATTTAGTTTTAAACGTAGTAAATTTATCATAATCCATAAGTTCTCTCCTTTTTTTAATTTAGAACTTAGATATATCCTCAATCATAACAATTACAATATAACCTTAAGTTATCCTCCCAAACAATCATAACTATAACTAACAAATATTACCAATAACGTCATACGTTAAACGTAATACGTTATTGGTAATTAACAACAAAACACTATTTCTCAAAAGACAATATATCTCCAGGGCTCTCATCGCGTGCTACTTACCAACAAAAAACCCCTGCTTTCAGCAGAGGATTTTTGTTGGTAGGCGCACGGGGATTGACTTCGTCGTCCTTTGTTCATTCGCTTCGCTCACCGCCACACTTCCGTGTGGCTTTCACTGCAGTCTCGAACCCCTTTCTTCCGTGGTTCTCATCGCGTGCTACTTACCAACAAAAAACCTCTGCTTTCAGCAGAGGATTTTTATTGGTAGGCGCACGGGGATTCGAACCCCGGACCCACTGATTAAGAGTTATATAGCCTGTAAGAAAATACATAGCAATTTTAGATAGTTAAACCCTCTCAAAAATCCATCCATAAAAATTTTCCGAGTTTTTTCCGAGTTTTTGATAAAACCCGAACATAAATTATTTTTCAAAAAAATATAGGTGTATTAAAGTGCCTTTGTTAGTATCGGCTAATATTTTGCTGTATTTTGGTGTATTTAGTGGTCTCTTTTAGTGCTGAAAGTTAAAACGTTCTACTGTACTCTCTTAATTGTATTTAATTGAAATTTGGAGAATATTATGCAAAAAAAATATATTAACACAAAAGAATTATCCGAGTATTTAGGGCTTGCTGTTTCTACATTAGCAACATTTCGCTCTGACGATAAAGGACCCCCATATAAAAAGATTGGTAGACTTGTCCGCTATAATGTAGATGAAGTTGAAACTTGGTTGGAAGAAAATCAACAATATTTACAGAAATCGCTGGACAATCACGACAACATACCTAAGCTGAACATAATAAAAATCCATTAGAAACAATGCGAAAGGATATATTATGACACAGCGAGTAAAGAAAAAAATAACTCCCGAAGTTTTAGATAATTTTCTTAAAGGGCAAGAAGACATCAAAGTCAAAGATACAGAAATATCTGGCTTCTATGTTTGGTATTATGCTGTCAGCGGGCGAAAAACATTTTTTATGCGTTATTATGCAAAAGAAGAGAAAAAAGAAAGAAACATCAAAATCGGCTGTTATCCAGACATTAGATTAAAAGAAGCAAGGGAAATTGCTTATGAATATAAATCAAGCGTTATCCGTGGTGGCAATCCAGTTGTAGAGATAAAACAACAACAAGAGGACGCTTACCAAGAAAAAGCCAATAATCTAAAAGTTAAAGTTGTTTTGCAAGAGTATTTAACTGAATATACTGCTAGATATAACAAACCTCGCACATTAGAAATTCAAAAAGGTATTATAAAACGTTTTATAAACAAAGAAATTGGTAATATTTTTATCAAAGAATTAAAACTATTAGATATAAATAAGCTTGTTTCAAAAGTAGGAGCTAAAACTCCTGCTCAAGCCAATCAATGCAAAGCCTTACTTTCTTGTTTTTTAAATTGGTGCGAAGATTATGGATATAGAGAGCTAAACTCAAATCCCTGCAGAAAAATAAAAAAGTTTAAATTGAAAGTTAGAGATAGAGTTTTATCGTTTGAAGAATATGGACGTTTATTTGACGCAATAGAAAAAGGCAAAGAATATGATATATACGCCTCATCTTCCTTTGATATAATTAAATTTTTAGCTATTACAGGCTGTCGCTTATCAGAAGCCAAAGACTTAAAATGGGTTGAAGTTGATTTTAATAATAGCTTATTAAGATTATTAGATAGCAAAACGGGAGAAAAAGCCGTTCCAATAGGCAATGAAGCACTTAATATATTAAAGGAAGCTTATAAGAAAAAGTCCTGTGAATACGTTTTTCCCTCTTCAAAACACGCTGGGCAACCATTCTTTGATGTAAGAAGACCATGGTTCTTTATTAGAAAAGAGGCAAAACTAGATGGGCTTAGAATACACGACCTCCGCCATTCATTTGCAACCGCTGGCAGTATGATGGGCGAGAATATCGCAGTTATAGGAAGTGTTTTAGGGCATAGGCAAATATCAACAACACAAAGATATACCCATATAAATAACATTGCAGGAATAGAAGTTGCCAATAAGATTTCAAGCAAAATCATACAGATGTCTAAGCAATATTCCGAAGATTGCAATTTATTAGTCGCAAATGCTTAAAAATGACAGATTTATTGAGTTTTTTCTGACATTTAGCTGGACATTAACGACAATCTCCTTAACATAATACACAAGGGCTAAGGCTTTGTAAAACAATAAAAAACATAGGAGAGCGCACATGAGCGAACTAGCATTTGAAATAGAAGAAATTGATGTAGAAAAAGTAAAATCATTAAACGATAGTTTTCGCAGAGAGATATATAACAGCAAATTGGGGCTTTTACATTATACACCAATGGTTAGTGCCTTAAACGATGAAGACCGATTCGAGCTAACAAGCCTCGTTCAACAGTTTGAAGATTTTAATGAAGACAATGACCCTTATGGCGAACACGACTTTGGCAAGATTGATTTTAGAGGGGAAAGCTATTTTTTCAAAATTGATTATTACGATAACGCCTTAAAATATCACTCGCCTGATAAAAGCAACCCAAAATTAACAAAAAGAGTTTTAACCCTAATGAACACACAGGAATATTAAGATGACAACAAGATGTATCATAAAAATAAAAGGCTATTATAATGGCAAAATTGACATATACCACCACGCAGACGGCTATCCCGATGGCGTTGGACTAGACCTATATAATAAAATCCAACCATTATTAGAAGAAAATATCGGGCGAATTGAGCAAGGGTATAGCCTCAAAAATAATTTTGGCACAATTATAGAAAGTGTTATGGGTATTGATAATGGTTATGAATTTACAGAAAATCGCCATTTTGATATAGATTATATGTATATTATAGATATGAAAAAATCAACTATCCTCTGCCATGAGGGTTATTATGACGATGACGGCTTTAAGGTTGTTTGCAGGCACGATTTAGCCAAAGTTAAAGAACACGAAGAAAAACAACAACTATTACACCAACAACAAGAAGAGCAAAAAGGAGCTTAACCATGACAAATAAAAATATAGAATTATTCAAAAATTTAGTTAGCACACAAATAGAAGAAGTTAAGCAATATTTAGAAGAGCTTAATATGTTTCATACCGCATTAGAGGTTCACATGGCAGAATATACAGAAAAAGAAGTTTTATCTTATATAGTCGGTGGCGAGCCATTTGGCGATAATTTACCCGCAAAAAGAATATTAGATTTTCATCAATCAATCACAACAATAGCCCATTCATTAAAAAAGCACTAAATAAAGGAAAAGTATTATGGATACAATAGAAGCATTAGAAAGAAAGCTAAAAGAAGCCAAAAGCCAAAGAGCGGTGGAGGCAACTTATCCAACGGGGATTGTGGTTGATTTATCCAGCCCACAAGGCAATGCTTTTTATATTATAGGCTTGTGCCAAGAGATAGGACGCAAGCTAAATATCCCCCAACAAGAAATAGATAAATTCATAAAAGAGTGCAAAAACAAAGACTATTCAAATTTATTACAAGCCACGCAAAAAATGTTTGGCTTGATTTTTATTGGAAAATAAATTGATATTCGCTTGCATTTTTAGATAAATATTAGTAAAATCGTGTCAATTCTGAATAATCGTTCTAAAACAAAGGAATATAAAGTTATGGATATTAAGAAACTAGATGGCAAGAGTTTGGATATTGAAAATGTTGATATAGAAAAGTTAAAAGCTATATTTCCTCAAGTTTTTATGGAAAATAAGCTTGATATTAGTAAGCTTCTTAATCTTTGTGGTGAATATATTGAGAGAGATGATGAAAAATATAAGTTTGAATGGAAAGGTAAATCTGATTGTTATAAGGTTGCTGGCAAGCGTTCTACAGGCACTTTGCGTCCTGCACCGCAAGAAAGTATAGATTTTGAAAATACTAATAATCTTTATATTGAGGGAGATAATTTAGAAGTATTAAAACTCTTGCAAACTGCGTATTATCGCAAGGTTAAAATGATTTATATTGACCCTCCTTATAATACAGGCCATGATTTTGTTTATGAAGATGACTTCAAAGACCCAATTGCAAAATATAAAGAAATTACAGAACAAACAACCAAATCAAACGTTGAAACAATGGGTCGTTATCATACCAACTGGCTTAATATGATGTATCCAAGACTAAGGCTCGCCTCAAACCTTTTGCGTGATGATGGCGTTATTTTTATATCTATTGATGATAACGAAATAACCAACCTCCGCCGTTTATGCGATGAAGTATTTGGGGAAGAAAATTTTGTTGACTGTTTACATTGGAAGAAGAAAAAACAACCATCTTTCTTGGCTAAGCATACAGCAAAAGTTATGGAGTATGTTTTAATATACGCAAAAAACTTTAATAGCTTAGAAAAATTATCTATTGAAACTCTTTCTGACGCAACAAAAAAAGTTATTAACATTTCAAATCAAGAAACAAAAAGACGTTTTAGCAAAGGTGTAAGAGTAAAGATTGGAGATACAGGCGTAATAAAAGCTGGACGATATAAAGTAAAAACAATGGAAGTTGAATATTTACAAGATATATACTACCAAAATGGATTGACTACAAATGAAGTTGATGTTGTTTCCAAGTTTTCTGTTTCTCAAGATAAAATAGATAATTTCATTTCTGAAAATTTACTTTTTATCACAGAAAATAAAGGATTAAGAAGAGATGTCTCTGAAGAAGAAAAATTAAAAAGAAAATCTATTACTGATTTGTTATTAAGCGAATATGGAGATAGCCAAGAAAGTGATAATGAGCAAAAAGAAATTTTTGGTGAAAGATTATTTGATTATACAAAGCCAACAAAACTAATATATAATTTTACTAAATCTCTTTTATGCAATGATAATGATATTATTCTTGACTTTTTCTCGGGAAGTGGAACAACCGCCCACGCTGTTATGCAATTGAATGCTGATGATAATATAAATCGTCAATTTATTGTTGCACAAATACCCGAGCAAACAGGACTAGAAGAATATAAAACCATTTGTGAAATAGGCAAAGAGCGTATTCGCCGTGCTGGGGCTAAGATTAAAGAGCAAAATCCAAATGTTGATACTGGCTTTAAGGTTTTCAAACTAGATACTTCAAATTTGAAAAAATGGGACGACACGCCTATTCAAGATGATGATGAGGCAACTTTGTTTGAGCGTATGAATGAAATGGAAAAAACATTAAAAACAGATAGAAACGAGCTAGATTTCATCTATGAAGTTATGTTAAAATTAGGTATTCCATTGACTTATAGCATTTCCATAATGCAAATTGGCACACGCAAAGTTTATTCTATCGGAGATGATAGCTTGATTTTAGTTTGTATTGATAGCTCTAGCGGTGGTATAACAGCCGAAGACATTACAGCAATGTGCGACATTGCCCCTGCCAAAATAGTCGCAAGCGAAGAAGCCTTTGCCGATGATGTTGCCCTCTCAAATGCTTATTATATAAGCAAAGATAAAAAAATAGAAATTGAGTTGTTGTAAAAATTCTAATTACGGCGAATGTGCCATAATTAAAAATAATGATAAGAAAGGAAAACAAAATGAAAAGAAACTTTGAAACTATGAAAACCATTTTTTCTAATGCTATACTTGCATTAGAAAAAAAAGATAATATACAAATATCCGATATTGTTGACAGTAAAAACAAAGACGAAGTATATAATTTTAATTTAATGATAGAAGATGCGTTCTTTAATACATGGATAGATCCACTGGATAAGATTCAATTCATATCAAATCTAACAGGAAAAGGAGAGCGTTTCTTCAATTTAACTAAAAATCAAAATTTATTAGAGGAACTTGATTTAAAATATAGTGATTTGTTGAGTGTTCTTTCAACAGAATCTATTCTTGAAAAAGCGGAATGGATTATAAAAAATGACACTCATTTTCATAATATGAATATAATGTATAGAGAATCTGGCGAAAAAATATCATATAAAGATTTTTGCAAACAATTTTCTGAAAGTTTATTTAAATAATGAAACTACAATTTACAAAACAAGGCACTCGTCATCCCGAACTTGTTTCGGGATCTCCAAAAGGTGTAGATGAGATGCTGAAACAAGTTCAGCATGACGAATTATGTGTTCGTGATAATGCTTTGGGGGTGTTTCAATGAAGCAAGGATATGTTTATATAATGACAAATAAATACAATACTACTTTTTATATTGGGGTAACAAGTAATATTGAGCGTCGTGTATATGAACATAAAAATAATTTAGTTAAAGGTTTTACAGAAAAATATAATGCTCATAAATTGGTTTATATCGAGCAATATAACTTAGTAACAGAGGCAATTGCTAGAGAAAAACAATTAAAAAATTGGCACAGAGATTGGAAAATAAATTTAATTAAAAAACAAAATCCTAACTTTGAGGACTTATATACTCGGAAAATTTCTAATGCACAAGAGATTTTAGAGATCCCGAAACAAGTTCGGGATGACGAGAGTGGAGTTCAGGATTACGGATTGGGAATTAGTGATGGCGAGTGCGTTATTTGGGAGAACGAGTGTGGAGTTCGGGATGAAAGCTTGGAAATTAAGGGTGATTGTTTAGAGTTGTACGAAAATATCGTACAACTGAAGATTCCAAAAAGTATTAAGCAAATTGCAAAGGATAAGAAATGAAACTACAATTTACAAAACAAGAATTTCAAACAAATGCTGTTGAGGCGGTGGCTGGATTGTTTAAGGGGCAAGAAGAAGATTCTGCAACTTTTTCGATTGTTGATAATTCGGCTCAAACATCTTTCTTGGCTGGAGGCTTGGGCAATCAAATCTTGATTGATGATAAAACTTTGGCAGAAAACCTTAACGCTATTCAAAAACATAACTCTTTGCCATTGAGCGATGTTTTGCCCTCACCCGCAGGCAAGCCTGCGACCTCTCCCCAAATGGGAGAGGTGTTAAAAGGTCTTCCCGTTTCTATTGAAATGGAAACAGGAACAGGAAAGACCTATGTTTATATTAAAACTATTTTAGAGCTTAATAAACGTTATGGATTTTCAAAGTTTATTATTGTAGTGCCAAGCGTGGCTATTCGTGAGGGTGTGTTGCAATCTTTTAAAGATACCACAGAGCATTTCAAAAAAGAATATCCAAAAGCTTTATATAACTTTTTTATCTATAATTCTTCTCGCTTGAATGATGTTCGCCATTTTGCCCGTTCGCAAGATATACAAATTATGATTATCAACATTGACGCTTTCAAAAAGGCAGAAAATGTTATCAACCAAGAGCGTGCAGATGACGGAAATGGTAAAATTATCAAATATCTTCAAGATACTAACCCTGTTGTAATTATTGATGAGCCTCAATCTGTTGATAATACCGACAAGGCAAAAGAGGCAATTGCAAGCCTTAATCCACTTTGCGTGCTTAGATATTCGGCGACACATCGTGAAAAGAATAATCTTGTTTATCGTTTAACCCCTGTTGACGCTTACAAAAAAGGCTTGGTTAAGCAAATATGCGTTATCTCTAATTCTGTAATCAATGACGCTAATAAACCATATATAGCCTTAAAATCTGTGTCTAATGCCAATGGCTTTACGGCTAAGATTGAGATTGATGTTGAGGGAAAAGACGCAAAAATAACTCGTAAAGCAATAACCATTAAGCCTGGAACAGACTTATATCTTGAATCTGGCAACCGCTCTTTATATGAGGGATATGCGGTGGCAGGAATAGATTGCACCGCTGGTTTTGAGGGTGTTGAGTTTGCAAATGGCGAATATGTGGCTCTTGGCAAGGCAATTGGCTCTGTTGATGATAATGTTCTTAAACGTTCGCAAATTTATCATACTATTAAAACGCATTTTGATAAAGAGCTTCGCTATTTTGCAAAAGATATAAAGGTTTTATCATTATTTTTTATTGATGAGGTTAAGAAATACCGCACCGAAGATGGCGAACAAGGTATTTATGCAAAAATGTTTGAAGAATGTTATAACGAGTTATTAGCAAAACCCAAATATGCCCCATTAAAAGAGCTATTTAATACAGATGTTGTAAATGCCCATGATGGCTATTTTTCTCAAGATAAAAAAGGTGCTTACAAAAACACCAAAGGCGATACTCAAGCGGACGATACGACATATAATGTTATTATGAAAGATAAGAAAAAGCTGTTGTCTTTTGATTGTCCTTTGCGTTTTATTTTCTCGCACTCTGCCCTAAAAGAGGGTTGGGATAATCCTAACGTATTCCAAGTTTGCACATTATTAGAACAAAAATCTGTTTTTACTTGTCGTCAAAAGATAGGTCGTGGATTGCGTTTATGTGTTAATCAACAAGGAGAGAGAATAGAAGATAAAAATATCAATATTCTTCACGTTGTGGCAAATGAAAACTTTGCGGATTTTGCCGATAAACTTCAAAAAGAGATTGAAGCAGAAACAGGTATGAAGTTTGGCACGCTAGAAATTAGCAATCTTCTTGGGCTAACTTATGAAGAAGAAGTTGAGGTTGAAAAGGAAATCACTCAAGAGCAAGCTCAAATAATTGTGGAAGTTATAGAGGCAAGCAATAATATTGAAGAGGCAAATATTCCCGAGCCTATCAAAGAACAAGTCAAAGATTTGATTAAAGAAGAAAAGCCAATTTCTGTGGCAACCCTTGTTAATAAAACTTATACCGAAGTTATTAAAGAAGAAAAAACTGTTGACTATGCCGAGGCAGTAGAAATGCTGGAAGATTTGAAAGAGCAAAAAATTATTTCAAAAGATGGCAAAATAAAAGATACCATGAAAGAGCAACTAAAAGCAGGAACATTAGATTTAGGCGAGCGTTGGTCTAATGCTAAAAAAAGAGCCGTTTTACAAGCCGTTCAAAAAGCAGACAACAAGCCTGTAATTAGGGACGCAAGCAAAGAGGTTTCTGTAA
The DNA here is from genome assembly GCA_044432975.1 of Alphaproteobacteria bacterium. GTDB lineage: Bacteria > Pseudomonadota > Alphaproteobacteria > RF32 > CAG-239 > JAWXUC01. Next base: position 263,481 of record JAWXUC010000001.1, read on the forward strand.
AGCTTAAAAAGCAAGCTTTTATTAGCCCCGAGTTTATGGAGTTATGGAACAAAATCAAACAAAAAACAACATATCGTGTGCAATTTGATTTAGAAGAATTAACAAAAAATGCAATTAAAGACTTAAAAGCAATGCCCCCAATTGCAACCGCTAAAATTATGACGCAAACTGCAGGGCTTGATGTTGCAAAAGCAGGTATTACTCACGTTGAGCAATCTACAACAACAGAAGAGCTAAAACAAAATTATTACTCTTTGCCTGATATTTTGCGTTTAATATCTATCAAAACCTTGCTAAAACGCTCAACTGTTAATAAGATTATTCAAGATAGTGGCAGAGCAAAAGACTTTTTGAAAAATCCTCAAGAGTTTTATGAAAAAGCCTTGGAGATTATAGAGAAAAATCGCCATGCGTTGGCAATTGACGGAATTAAATATATTAAGCTTGCTGGCGAAGAATATTATATGCAAGAGATTTTTGAGAGCCAAGAGCTTATTGCTAACCTAGATAAAAATGCGGTGGCGGTTAATAATAGCGTTTATGACCATGTTATTTATGATAGTTCAACTGTGGAATTGCCTTTTGCAAAAGCGTTAGATAATGATCCCGAAGTTAAAATGTTTTTCAAAATCCCAAGCCGATTTAAGATTGAAACCCCAATTGGCACATATAATCCCGACTGGGCGGTTTATTTAGAGAAAAACGGCGAACACAAACTTTATTTTGTGCTTGAAACCAAAGGCTCTAGTGATTTTCTTCAATTAAGACCAGAAGAAAAGCTAAAAATTCATTGTGGCGAGCAACACTTCAAAGCTCTTGAAAACAATACAGTCTTCCCAAGCAAACCCGTTGTAAACTGGCAAGACTTTAAGAAGAGTATGTAATGAGCGAAACAAAATCTATATTTCCCAATCCTTATTCTGCTTTTGTTGAGGCTCGGCGATTGCGTGATTGTTTAGATGATAAAAACCTTGCCCCTATATTTGCCTCAACTAATATTAAAATATTGCCTTATCAGATTGCAGCAGCTGGCTTTACTTTGCGTTCAAAATACTTAAAAGGCTGTATTTTATGTGATGAGGGTTCGCTTGGTAAAACTTATGAGGCGTTGCTTGTGGTCGCTCAAAAATGGTATGAGGGCGTAGAAAATATTTTAATTGTATTGCCCGATAATCTTATTAACCAATGGAAAAACAAGCTAGAAAATGAATTTAATCTGCCTTTTCATTTATGGGAAGATGTTAAAAGCGGAAAATATTTGCAATCTCTTGACGCTATTATTCGCAAAGGCGGTGTTTCGTATTCTTTATTAGAAGAAAACAAACGTAAAGATAAAATGGTTGGAATTTGCCTTATATCTTACAAACAAGCAATTCAAAACACAGAGCAGTTACAACAGTTTTCTTGGGATTTAGCTGTTTTTGATGAGGCAGACTTTTTATTCAAGCCCGAGAATAAGTCTGTTATTAGTTTAAAACAAAGCGTTGGCAATGCTTTTAAGCTTCTTTTAACTCCAACGCCTATAACCTCAAGCATTATGGATATATATGGGCTAATTCATTTTATTGATGAAGATGTTTTGCCTGATAGTGATACTTTTTATAAACGCTATTTTAGAAAACCCGAGAATTATGCTGAATTATCAGAATGGGTTTCAAGGTTTGCTTTTAGAACCTTAAAAAGACAAGCCTCAAATTATGTTAATTTTACAAATCGCTTGCCTGCGGTTATCAATTATAAACTAACAGATGAAGAAAAAGAACTTTATGTTTTAATTGAAAAATACTTGAAGTTGCCCGTAAAGCAAGCATATCCAAGTATGGACATCTATCAATTGACTTTAATGTTTTATCATACAATAGCCTCAAGTCCCAAGGCTTTTGCAAATATGCTTAAAAATCCAATAGAACGAGCAGACGCAGAAGAAAAAGAATTATTGTTGTCTATGCAAGAAAAAGCAGAAAATATTGCTATTAGTGGCAAAATGCAAGATTTATCACAAGCCTTAAAACAAGTATTCAAGCACTTAAAAGAAAATAAAGAGCCTCAAAAGGCAATTGTTTTTACCGAAAATAATACAACTCGTGAAGTGCTTTATGATTTATTGTCTAATTATAATATAACCTCAAATATTGATGATTTTAGAAATGATAAAAGTATACAAATTTTGATTGCTTCCGATGAGCTGGCAAAAGGTTTAGATATTGAGTTTTGCCCCGTTGTTGTTAATTATGATTTATTATATAATGCGGTGGAAATGGAACAACGTATTTGCAGGTGCCACCGTCAAGGGCAAGTTTCTGATGTGCTAGTTATCAATATGCTATCGCCTGATAATTTTTCCGATGTTAGAGTTTTAGAGCTTATCAATAAACGCACTTTACAATTTCAAGGGATATTTGGTATGTCCGATGATATTGTTGGCAATTTTGATGAAAGCTTAAACGATGTTATTGCCAAACTCCGAGAAAATAAAGCTATACAAGAAGATTTTAGAAATAATTTGAAACAACATAGGCAAGATAATGAAGATGTTGTCTTAGAGGCAGAAAACGAGCTTTTTACAACCTTTACAAAAAACATTTCTGATAAAATGACTGTTTCTCCCAAGTATATTGAAGAACAAGCAGAAAATATAAATCATAATTTATGGGAACTTGCAAAATTTTATTTTAATCATTATGAGCCTTATTATATTATTGATGATGAGAATAAAACTCTAACCTTAAAAGAAAACGAAGAACGCCCACTTTTGTTTTATTATAACAATGGCACGCAAAATATTCGTTATTATGGCAAAAATGCTTATGGAATGGCAAAAGATTTTAAGCCTGCCACAGGGCGTATAAGTATTCTTTCAATTCTTGGCGAAAATATTTTATACAATATAAAAGTCGCAACCGCTGGCACAATTAAAAGAACAACCTTTGAGCCTTGTGAAATTGCTTTTTATAACATAAGCTTGTATTCGGGGCGTAAATATATCAAAGAATTTGATGTTTTAATTGGTAAAACAAATAATGGAGAGATTATTCCAAGAAGCAAATGTCTTGAAATCCTTAATAACCCAGATATAGAAATAATTGAAGATGAAACTGCAAAATCTTATACTAAAACACAAAAAATCCCACAAATATCTGATTTGGAAAACAATCAAGAGTTAAGCTATCTGATAGATGAAATTAAAAATAATTATCAGCAAAAAGAAGTAAGCCGAGATGACCTTGATTTAATTAAATTGACAGCGAATCGCAAAAAAGACTTACTAAAAGAAAGCGTTGATAATATAAAAAACAAGATAAAGAAATCAAAAGAAAATGCTATTGATGACCGCCTTGAGGCTCTTAAACTGCAAAAACAAATGAGCGTTTTAGAAAAAGAGCTAAAACAAAAAGAAGAAAGTCTTTTCTTTGATCAAATAAAAATTGATGCCGAAATGGAAGAAAAAATCAATTCTTTTATCGAGCTTGATAAATTAGAGATAAGAGTAGAAACCTTGTTTAAGCTTTCAAGTTTATAAAATACATCTTTACAACCTATTAGTTTATTTGTATAAATTGACTTAAAATAACATTTCTTTAGATTAAAATGCTTTTTTTCTTTTAATATCAATGTATGTTTATTAACCTTTTGTTTATATTTTCCTTGCTTTTTTATAAAAAATATTCTATCATTAGTATAATTTCATTATTTAATACAATTAGTGGTTGAGAAGATGAGAAGCAAGAAATGGATATTACAAAGGAATATATGACTATTACAGAGGTTGCGAACCTTTGGGACGTGCCTTTGGAAGATATACGTTATCTCGGCGAAGAGGGAGAACTTACAATCTGCATTCGCCGTATTCCTATGCGAGTTGCAATAGAAAGCATATTAGAAAAAAGCCCATACTTAAAAAGTCTACCAAAAAAATCCAAAGAGATTATGAAACTACTTGATGAGCCTCAACCTTTGCACCCAACAGACATCTATTTGCTTTTTGCCAATAAAGATAGAAAAATTAAAATCAATCGCCTTAAAACCTTGCCTTTAATGAATATTGTTCATATTAAAACTCCTGATATAGAAGTTGGCTTTGAAGATATGATTATAACTGCAAGCGAAAGAAAGCGTTTTGAATTTGAAAGAACAAACAAAATCTTAAAAGAAAGCATTTGCGAGCCTTTAACATTAAAATCAAGTGATTTTACTTGTATTGAATTATATGGCGAAACATTTAGCTTTGGCGAAAAGCAAGCTATTATTATAAAATATTTATATGATAGATATTATTCTGGCGATCCGTGGGTGCATGGCAAAACCTTATTGGCAAAAGCAAATTCTGAAAGTTATAAGTTGGCCAATTTATTTAATAAACATCATTCTTGGCGTAAAGCTATTATTTCAAATGGGCGGGGTTATTATAGAATAAACCTGCCTTTTGCAGAACCAGCTCCCACAAGGCGTTCTAACATAGATGACACACCCTCCCTTTTTGATAATTTAGATTAAGCCTTTTTATAAGGCTTTTTTTATTGCCTCCATTCCTCCGCCTTACCTTGACCTTACCTTATGCGTTTTACGCCTTACCTTAGCCATACCCTAAAAACAACAATTTCAATAAAAATAAAGCATATAAAGGCTTTGCGGTGGTTTTTATATAGCCATACTCCGACCCGTTAGCCTCCTTACCGACAAGCTAGATATAACAATATATAATAAAATCAAGTTAAAACACATAAAATGGAGTTGCATATATGAATATACAAGAAAAATCAACAAGATTAACCGAGCAAGAATTAGTAAATTATTGGAAAATAAGCGTTCATACCTTACGCAAATGGCGTTCAACAGGTTATGGACCCATTTATATTAAAGTTGGTGGACGTATATTATATAGGCGAGAAGATGTAGAAGAATTTGAAAAAAATAATCTTTATCAATCATCATCACAAAAAATCAACCTTAATAAAATGGATTAATTATGAAAGTTTTAATAGACCCAGATTGGGTTCATCTTGCAGAAGATTTATCCACCGAAGAAAAAGCCGAGCTTTTAATGTGCATTCTTGATTATCCAAATAAAGAATGTAAAACGGGATTATGGCGTTTTATTAAGAAACAGCTTGATAAAGATGCAATCAAATATAAAGAAAAAGTTTCTCGTATAAAAGAAGCTGCACAATATCGTTGGCAAGAAAAATCAAATGCGAACTTGGATATGAAATCAGATACGATATTGAATGCGAAATCGGATACGAAATCGCAGGCATATACAGATTCAATTACAGATTCAATTACAGATTCAAGTTCAATTACAATTACAAATACAAAAAAAGAAAAAGATAAAAAAGAAAATGATAATGTTATGTCTATAAAATCAATGATTAGTCAATTTTCAAAAGAACACCGCTTTGACAATGAAAGTAAGTTTGAAATTACTTATGATTTTTCTTTTGGCAAAATGATGGAAAGAAACTCCTCATATATCCCTTATTTCTCGCCATATCTTCCAGAGGTTTTAATAAAAGGCGAAAGGTCTCTTATCAAAAAGAGATATGGGCAAAAATTAACCATGAAACAACTTATAAGTTGGCTTGATCAATCAAATGAATTTCATAAACAAGACACAGGGGGAGAATAATGAGTTATAAAAAACAGGTTTGGGATTATGAAGAAGTTGAAGAATATTTGCAGATTGCAGCAAAGGTTGATAAATCCTTACCCAAAGTGGTATCAAAAGGATATGGGACATCTTCATTTGTATATATCAGAACCGAAGCAGAATTATTTTGGAACGATAAAGAACCAGCTCGCTTTAAACCAACAGGAGAACAAGTATCTATTTGGGAAGATGTTGTTTTGCGTTGGTTTAGTTTTATTGAAGCTGGCGAAGATAAGAAAATTGTGTGGTTACGCTCTTGTGGTATGGGTTGGTCAAGGCTTGGAAAAAAGTTCTCTCTAACACGGCAGACTGTTGCGACACGCTATAAAAAAGCAATAAAAGATATAGTTTTTCAATTAAATAAAGATTAAAAGAGACAATGACATACAAAGAATAGTATTTGAAAGGCAAGTAAATACAAATAATTATAAAAGTGTTAAAAATTTTTAACTTAACATTTTTACAAAAATAGTTTACATTTTTAGATATAATTGGAAATCGTTATATAAAAACACCAAACGGAACAATCATGGCAATCATAAATATTTCATTAGACAAGGGCAATACAGCCCTTTTTTTTAATTCTACTCAAAGCAATATCAAGTTTGCCGTTGCCAAAAGTCTTACTAACACAGCCCAAGCAATTCAAAAAGATGTGCAAGAGCATATTCACAATACTTTTGTTATCAGAAAAAAAGCTGGAGGCTTTGAGCGTTCTATCAGAATAAAGCCCGCCACAAAACAAGCCTTGCAAGCAGAAGTCTATACGATGGCTGGCTTTGCCTCATTACAGCAAACAGGTGGTATTAGCAAGCCAAAGAGTGGACGCTTGGCAATCCCTCTTTACAATAACCTAAATGAAGTTAAGACCAAAGCAAAAGCAAACAAAGATATTAAAAACTCTTTTTTAGTTAAGTTCAAAAGCGGTGGATATGGTTTAGCAACACGCAAAGGAAAAGAAATGAAAATATTATTTGCATTAAGAAGCCAAGCTTATGTACCAAAGCGTTTGAATATGCTTGAAATCGGCGAGCAAACGGCACACAGGGTATTTGAGCAAATCTTCAATAAAAATATCGCAGAAATAATTTAGGTACTTTTGACACTTTTTTTTACGAGGGTAAAGGCGACCCCGCCACCTCGTTACACAGACAATTTTTTTTTGGGTTGCCACTTTGCAATCCTCAACGCCACAGAAACATTGACTTTTTACTGGCAACCCAAAATTTTGGGTTGCCATTTTAACATTTGGGTTGCCACTTTGGGTTGCCACCTTAAAACGAAAGGAAAAACAATATGGATTTTAACATTATACTTCCCCCTGGAATACCAACATGGAAAATTGAGGATTTAGTCCCTTATGACAACAATCCCCGCACGCATAGTGAAGAGCAAATAAACCAGCTTGTTGCTAGCATTATTGAGTTTGGTTTTACTAATCCAATCTTGGTTGATAAAGAAAGCCGAGAAATTATCGCAGGTCATGGACGCTTAACCGCTGGTCGCCGTTTAGGAATGCCAAAAATTCCTGTTGTTGCTTTATCTCATTTAGATGAAACAAAACGCCGAAAACTTGTGATTGCCGACAATCAACTTGCCTTAAACGCTGGCTGGGATATGGATTTATTAGCCACAGAGCTTTCTGCGTTAAATGAAATGGGCGAAGATTTAGACGTTTTAGGCTTTGATGACAGTTTTCTTGACGATGTCTTAAAAGCAACTTTGGAGGAAGAAACAGGCGATAATTTAAAAAAAGAGTTTGGTTCTTTAGTAGAGCGTTTTGGCGTGCCACCATTTAGCATTTTAGAAGTTCGCAAAGGTTATTGGCAAAAAAGAAAAAATGCTTGGAAATCTATTATCGCCGAATACGGAGAAAGCCGTGAGGGAACTTTATTTTCTCCCGATACTTTTATTGCCGAAATGGGAACAGTTAGCTTGCTTGACCCTGTTTTGTGCGAAGTTTCTTTTAATTGGTTTGGCTTAGGTGCTGGCACAAAATGTGTTGACCCGTTTTGCGGTGATACAATGTTTGCTCATGTATGCTCGGCAAAAGGTGGAAGCTTTACAGGGATTGAAATTCGTCCCGATCAAGTAGAGCTTAATAATCAGAAAAAAGAAGAATACAACCTAAATGCAAATTTTATTTGTGATGACGGAATAAATGTTTTGCAACACGTTGAAGAAAACAGCCAAGACCTTTTGTTTAGCTGTCCGCCTTATTTTGATTTAGAAGTATATAGCGATTTAGAAAAAGACGCAAGCAACCAAAAGGAATATGATGATTTTATCAAAATTATTGATAAAGCCTTTGGGGACGCTATCAAAACCTTAAAAGATAATCGCTTTGCCACAATTGTCGTTAGCAATATCAGAAACAAGAAAACAGGCTGTTATCGCAATTTCGTTGATGATGTTATTCGTATATTTCAAAAAAATGGAATGCACTTTTATAATGACATTATTCTAGTTGATTCTTTGGGTTCTGCCCCAAGAAGAGCTGCACATAATATGAAAAACAGAAAGGTTGTAAAAGTCCACCAAAATGTTTTAATTTTTTATAAAGGCAATCCACAAAAAATCAAAGAAGAGTTCACATCTGAGGTCTTTGTAGATAATTTTGCTGTGGAGGATAAAAACGAGGAATAGAAAATGGCAAAAAAGAAAAAAGGTGTGAGTATTCGCTCTTATGCAGAACATAGGGGCGTTTCTCATTCTGCCATTCAAAAAGCCATTGAAACAGGACGCATAAAAACATTATCGGACGGCTCTATTGATACAATCCAAGCCGATAAAGATTGGGAGGAAAACACTAATTTTGCAAAATCACGCTCAAGCTTTAAGCCAAATGCTTTTGCGGACGCACAAATATTAAAAATGAAAGCTGAGGCAACTCTTGCTCAAATTAAAGTAAAAAAAGAAGTTGGTGCGGTGGTGCCAATAGATGATGTTGTTATTTTCCTGCGTGTTCTAACTTCTGATTTATCTAGTTATTTTTTGTCGCTGGGGCGTAATATTGCCCCCAAAATGGTTGGCGAAAAGGATATTGGTAAAATTACTCGCACTATTGATGATGAAATAAAACACCTTATAAAAGAGTATAAAAATGACATTGAAAACAGATTATCAACGGCAACAGCGAAAATTATGGATAGCGAAGATTATTAAGCAAGGTATTCTTCCTGCATGGCGTGTTGATTTTAATTTATCGGTTAGCGAATGGGCAGATAAATACAGAGTGCTTTCACGGGCAACTTCGGGAGAACCTGGACGATGGAAAACAAGCAGAACCCCTTATTTGAAAGAGATTATGGATTGTTTATCTCCCTCGCATAGTGCAAAAAAAGTTGTGTTCTTAAAAGGAGCTCAAATCGGAGGCACAGAGGCAGGACTTAATTGGCTTGGCTACATAATCCACTATATGCCCGCACCAACACTTTATGTGAACCCGAATATTGAACTTTCAAAAAGAAACTCAAAAATGCGTATTGCCCCAATGATTGAGGCGACAAAAGTATTAAGCAAATGTATAACGCCTGTCAAATCAAGAGATAGTGGCAATACAATCTTAATGAAAGAGTTTAAGGGAGGTGTTTTAATTATGACAGGTGCAAACTCTCCTGCGGGGCTTCGCTCAATGCCTGTTAAATATTTGTTTTTAGATGAAGTTGACGGCTTTCCCGAAGAGGCAGGAATTGAGGGAGACCCTGTTGATTTGGCAGTTCAAAGAACAGCAACCTTTAATAATAAAAAAATCTTTATGATTTCAACTCCAACCATTAAGGGTTCTAGCCGTATTGAACAAGCTTTTTTAGAGGGCGACCAAAGACATTATCATGTGCCTTGCCCAAAGTGTGGACATTATCAAGTATTGCATTGGAAAAATGTTGTTTTTGATTCAAAAGATTTTAAGGAGGCACATTACAAGTGTGAAAGTTGTGGCGAATTATGGGCAGACTGGCAAAAACAAGAGATTTTGAAAAAAGGACATTGGATAGCAAAAAAGCCTTTTAACACAGAAGTTGCCTCTTTTCACTTATCTTCTTTGTATAGTCCTCATGGTTGGGCTTCGTGGACAGATATTGCAAGAGAGTTCTTAAATGTTAAAGACGACCCAACTAGGTTGCAAGTGTGGACAAATACAAAGTTAGCTGAATCTTGGGAAGATATGGCAGGCGAAAAAGTTGATCCTTATAACTTAATGAATCGCCGAGAAGAATATGGCAAATTATTGCCTGCTGGCGTTGTTATCATAACTTGTGGCGTTGACGTTCAAGACAACCGTTTAGAGCTTGAAATTGTTGGCTGGGGACGTGGAGAAGAAAGCTGGTCTATTGATTATCATATTTTATATGGCGACCCATCTAGTCCCGAATTATGGGCAGAACTAGATAAAATCTTATCAAGAAAATATGCTCATTCAAAGGCTGTGCCTGATATACCTATATCGGCAACGTGTATTGATAGCGGTGGACACTATACCGATTATGTTATCAATTATTGCTATGCAAGACGACAACATGGTATTTGGGCAATAAAAGGACAAGGTGGAAATGGCAAACCAATATGGCCTGCGTCTGCCTCAAAGAGCTTTAATACAAGAAAGCCCGTTTATATGGTGGGTGTTAATGACGCAAAAGAAACGCTTATGCGAAGACTTCATATTGAAAAAATCGGCGTTGGTTATTGGCACTTTCCTAAAGACAGGGAACTTGAATGGTTTGAACAATTAACAAATGAAGTTGTAAGAAAGAAATTTTCAAAAGGTCGTTTAATAAGAGAATGGCAACCCCGCAAAGAGGGTGTAAGAACGGAGGCGTTGGACTGTCGTGTTTATGCTTATGCGGGTTTGCGTGGTTTAATTAGAAATTACCGATTGAATATTGAGAATGGGGCAGACAGGCTAGAAAACACAAATTTTAAGGAAAACGTAAACAAAAAGGTTTCAGAGCCAGATACTGCCCCGCCTGTCAATGATACGCCTATCAAAACAAGAAAAATTAGAAGTAAAGGAATTTTATAATGGCAATAAAAACATATACCGAGCAACTAGAAGAAGTGCAACAAGCAATAACCGATGTCTTAACAAATGCCCAAGAGGCAAGCTATAATGGGCAAAAAGTTAAAAAAGCCGATTTAGATATGTTGCAAGCCCGAGAGGAATGGTTGCAAAATAAACTACTTTCTCAAAAAAGAGGAGGAATAAGAGTAAGAGGAGCAACGCCTCTTTAATTACTTAACAATATCTAGCAAGACCGCAGAAATGCGGTCTTTTTTATATGCAAAAGGTAAAAAATGAAAAAACAAGCAATAAAATCAAATCTTATTGATAGAGCAATATCTTATGTCAACCCAATTAAAGGCTTGCAAAGAATGGAAGCTCGCACTCGTATGGCGGTTTATGGCGGTTATATCGGAGCAAAACGAGATAGACGGCAAACAACTAATTGGCACACTTTAATGGGTTCTGCTGATAATGCGAGCATTTATGACTTGCCTATTTTACGAGATAGATCAAGAGATTTATTAAGAAATGCCCCACTTGCCTGCGGGGCGGTTCATACTGTTATCACAAATGTTATTGGCACGGGACTAAAACCTCAATCTCATATTGATAGAGAAATATTAAAGCCTTACTTGAAAACAGAAGAGGCAATGGAAAAATTTGAGCGTGACGCAGAGCGTATTTTCAAGCTTTGGTCAGAAAATAAAGATTGCGATATTACAAGAAGTCAAAGCTTTACTCAAATGCAAGCGTTGGTCTTGCGTTCTTGCCTTGAAAGTGGAGATGTTTTTATTGTTAGAAGATTTAAGCAATACAAAGAAAATCCCTTTGAAACAACTTTGCAAGTTATTGAGGCCGATAGAGTTGATAATCCTAACAGAATAAAAGCAGATAATATTATTGCTGGCGTTGAGTTAAATGATGATGGTTCGCCTGCATATTATCATATTTATGATAAAAACCCTAATGATTTAGAGGACGGCGTGGCAACTGCTCATAAAGTGCCTGTTTTTGATAGCAACGGCAGACGACAAGTTTTGCATATTTTTTCAAGAACTCGCCCCGACTTAACACGAGGTATTCCTTATCTTGCCCCTGTTATTGAAAGCTTAAAACAACTTGATAGGTATAGCGAGGCAGAAATTATGGCTGCGGTTATTTCAAGTATGTTCACAGTTTTTGTAAAAACAGAAAGCGAGGAAGGTCTTGCCCCCATGTCGCCTTTGCCCGAAGCTCATAGCAATAAGCCCTCAAGGGGTGGTGATTATCAAATGTCGTCTGGGGCAATTTTAGATTTAGCACCCAATGAATCAATAGAAATTGCCGACCCTAAACGCCCCAATCAAGCTTTTGATGGCTTTGTTCAATCTGTATTAAGGCAAATTGGCGTGGCTTTGGAAATACCTTTTGAAATCTTAATCAAGCATTTTACAGCCTCTTATAGTGCAGCACAGGCTGCACTTGTTGAAGCATGGAAAGCTTTTTCAACTCGCCGAAAATGGATTGCAAGTGATTTTTGCCAACCCGTTTATGAAATGGTTATCACAGAGGCTATTGCCAAAGGGATATTACACGCACCTGCGTTTTTCTCTAGCCCCTTTATTCGCTCGGCTTATTTAGGGACAGAATGGATTGGACCCCCACGAGGACAAATAGACCAGCTTAAAGAAATAAAAGCAGCCCAACAACGAGTTGACTTAGGCGTTTCAACACTAGCCGAAGAAACAGCTATCATTACAGGCGGAGATTGGGAAGTAAAACACAAGCAAAGAGCCAAAGAGCAACGCTTGAGAGTAGAAGTTGGACTTCAAAGCATAATTGACAACACAACAAACGAGGAAACAGAAGATGAATGAAATAAATTATATTTCAAAGCATTGGGCAATTGCACCCGATGTTTTACACGATTTATGCAATAGCTTAAAAGATATGAAGCTTAAAGCGTCCTTTTTATCAGAACGCCCAATGGCTAATACAAGAAATGTTCGCATTAAAAACGGCGTTGCCATTATCCCTATTCATGGGGTTATCACAGCAAGGGAAGATATTTTTACTTTTCTTTGCGGTGGCACGGCTCTTGATGTCTTAATCCGAGATTTTCATAGGGTTTTAGATGATAGCGAAGTTAATGCTATTTTATTTGACATTGACAGTCCAGGGGGTGTGGCAATTGGCACTTCTGAAATTGCCGAGGCTATTTATAACGCCCGCTCTAAAAAGCCTGTTTATGCTTATGTTGGGCGAAATTGTTGCTCTGCTGCATATTGGCTTGCAAGTGCCTGCGAAAAAATCATTGCTCATAAATCGGCGTTGGTTGGCAGTATTGGAGTTGTTTCTTCAATATCTGTTCAAGAAAAAGCAGATAAAGACGGGTTTAAGCATATTGAGGTTTTATCTTCTAATGCAAAAAACAAACGTCCTGATCCAAGAACGCCCGAGGGCTTAACAGAAATCAAAAAAGAATTAGACGCTATTGAAAACGAATTTATCACATCTCTTGCCAAATATAGAGGGTTAAGCGAAAGCAAAATCTTAGAAGATTTTGGACAAGGTGGCGTGGTATTAGGGGGACAAGCCCTCGCACTTGGAATGGTGGACGAATTAAGCAACTTTGAAAATTCAATCAAAAGCTTGTCTGCCTTAACAATTAACCATAATAAAGGAGAAAATAAAATGCCTGAAAATACTAATCTAATTGATAAAAATCTTATTACAGCGGACTTTCTTCGCAGAGAACGACCAGAACTTGTAAAAATCTTTTCTGATGAGGGAGCAAATGCTGAACATGAGCGTTTGCTTGCAATTGATAAGGCAAGCTTAAACGGATATGAGGAATTAGCCCAACAAGCAAAAGAAAATCCTCAAATGACCGCAGAAAAGCTAGCTTTACAAATTATTGAAGCAGAAAAAACAAAAGGAAGTGATTATTTAGCAAGCTTAAAAACAGCCGAAGATAAAATGCCAAAAGTTAAGCATTCTGCTAATACTGGCGAGAACCCTCATCAAATTGATGAAAACGCCCCTGCAAGTGAAAGAGCAGAAGCAAAATGGAACTCTGAGCCTAAAATTAGAACTGAGTTTGGCGGAGATAAAGAAGCCTTTATTGCTTATTATCTAGCCTCTGACAACGGACAAGTTAAATTACACCAACATAAAGGAGCATAAAAATGACCGCACTTACAACGGATATTAACCGTATTTTTGAAAGCCCAAACGATTCAAATTCTGTGCCACTAGCAGGAGAAGTAAAAATCTATCAAGGAGCTTTGATTGGATTAAATGAAGATGGTTATGGCCAATCTTTAGAAGCTGGCGATGTGGCAATGGGTTTTGCAAAAGATAATCTTGATAATACAGATGGAGCTGATGGCGAAAGGATTGCAGATGTTAAGGCTCAAGGCAAAGTTTCATTATTTATCTCGGGGCTTGCAATAGATGATGTTGGAAGCAAAGTTTATGCGTCCGATGATAATACTTTTACTTTAACTGCTACAGACAACAGCCTTGTAGGTAAAATCGTGCGTTTTGAAAAAGCCGACTATGGCATAGTGGCTTTTGATTTTCTTAACAATTAACAATGAAAGGATATAAAATATGTCATTAAATCAACTCTCTTCCCGTGCGATTATCGGGAGTTTTTATAAAAAGCTAAATGCCTCTACTGGTATGGAATGGATAACAGCCATTTCAAATTATTTCACTTCTGATCAAGATAGTGAAGACTATAAATGGATTGGGCAAAGCCCCGTTATGCGTGAATGGGTTGGCGGACGTAATGCAAAAGGCTTTACAGCTAACGGAATAAACATTGAAAACAAACACTTTGAAGCGACAATTGATATTCCACTTAAACATCTTCGCCGAGATAAAACTGGACAAGTGATGGTTCGTATTAACGAGCTTGCCACAAGAACTAACTCGCATTGGGCAATGTTGTTATCTAACTTAATTAAAAATGGAGAAAGCCAAGTTTGTTATGATGGGGCTTACTTCTTTGATACAGACCATGAAGAGGGAGAAAGTGGCTCTCAATCAAATAAAATTGATTTTGACTTAACTTCTGCTGGCGTTAATGGAGAAGTTGGAACAACAACAGCCCCAACCGAGGCTGCACTTCGTTCTGCTATTTTGCGTGGTATTCAACAAATCACAAGTTTTAAGGACGACCAAGGCGAGCCATGTAATGAAAACGCTAATAAGTTTATGGTTGTTGTGCCAACAAATCTTTGGTTTATTGCCAAATCTTGTTTAGCTGTGCCATTATCTGTAGGCGGTTCAACTAACCCTGTTCAAGTTTTATCTGACCTTGATATTTCTGTTGCGGGTAATCCTCGTCTTGATTGGGACAATAAAATTGCTGTATTTAGAACTGATGGCGATGTTAAAGCATTTATTAGACAGGAAGAAGAAGCTGTGCAAGTAAAAGCAAAGGCAGAGGGTTCTGAATATGAATTTGATAATGACGCACACCAATACGGCGTTGATACATGGAGAAACGTGGGCTATGGCTATTGGCAACACGCTTGTTTGATTTCATTAACAAAAACAACATCATCATAAGGAGGTAAAATGAGTAAAATAATTGTAAAAGATAAAGTTGTTTGTTTGGGCGTTGGTATGGTTTTAGAGCTTAGCGAAAGTCAAGCTCTTGCTCGCCAAAACTGTTTAACAAAAAAAGATGAGTATTATGTTGTCAATTCTCCTGTTTATTTCAAGAAAGGCGAAGAATTTGCTATTATCTCTGGCAAAGTTCCTAAAAAGCTTTTAAGCAATATTGAGGACACGAAGAATGACGGCAATAAAACTCCACCAAATACCGATAACGGAACTCAAACCCCCGAATTTCCTTGTATGAAACACATGGGCTTTGGGAGATATGATGTTTTTAATGCTGATGGAGAAAAAGTTAATGAAACTCAACTAACAAAAGCTAACGCCGAAGAATTATTGAAAACGTTAGAGGAAGCAACAGAAGATGAGCTTTGACTTTGATAATTTTATCAATGCACCCAATCAAGCTATTTTTGGCAGACCTGTCCAATATATCCCTGCAAGTGAAACAATCGCCTCGTTTAATATTCGGGGCGATTTTCACAAGAGTTATATTGATGTTAAGTTAAAAACGATTACAGAGGCTGAAATATCTTCTTCTCAAATTGTTTTGTTTGTGCGGGAGATAGATTTTCCCGATGATTATAAACAACCATTACAAGGCGATTATGTGATTATTGATGAGGCAAAATATCAAATTGTAGATATTGAGCCTCATATCCCTAAAAGCAAAAAGCTAGTTTTACACGAGGCGTGAGACCCTATCTTCATAAAATTAAGTAGTTTTATTACTCGTCTTTTGCTTTTTGTTCTTTAGCTTTTCGTCTTTGTGGAGCTAATACTCCACTGCATAAAAAAACTAAATTCAAAAAACAAAATACTTCGCAAAAACAACTAAATCTTATAAAGAAAGGGTCTGAAATGACACATCAAAGACAAGAAATACGAGAAGCCATTGCAAATCGCTTAAAAGAAGTGCAAACAACGGCGGGCGACAATGTTTTTACGAGTAGAGCAAAACCTTTATTTGACCAAAACTTGCCTGCTATCCTTGTTTATACAACAAATGAAAACATCAAAAATGATGAATGGGACGTTGATGGTTATGGCGTTAGAGAAAGAGAACTTGAAATATCTATTGAGGCGGTGGATACGGGCAAAGATGATTTAGATAATCAACTGGATAATTTGGCGTTGGCAATTGAAAATGCTCTTGATGGCTGGAATTTTCCCAATAATTTATCGGCCATTTTAAGATTTCAAGACACAAACAGCGATATAGCCATAGATGGCAACAAAATTTATGGTGCAATAAGGTTAAACTATCAAATGACTTATCGCACCGCAACAAACCAAGAATGAAAGGAAACAATATGTTAATTAAAATGTTAAAAGATAATGGCTCTTATCAAAAAGGGCAAACTTATGAAGTAGAAGAAAAAAAAGCAAAAGAATTATTAACGGCTAGTTGCTGTGTTAGAGCCAAAGAAAAAAAGGAGAACACAACTACAGAAAAACAGGAAACCACAACAGCAGAGAAGAAAACAAGCTCTAAAAAGCAAGGCAAAACAGATGAATCTAAATGAGCAACAAGGCTTTATCTTAAACGAATTATCTCGCCGACTTGCTAATGTAATAAGAATTGGCAAAGTTAGTGAAGTTGACTATGAAAAAGCGTTGGCAAAAGTTATGCTTGGCGATAATAAAACAGCGTTTTTGCCATGGATAACTCATAAGGCAGGAGCGGATAAAAATTGGTATCCAATTGAGATAGGCGAACAAGTCGTGGTTTTAGCCCCTAACGGAGAGCTTAATCGTGGCGTTATCCTCCATTCGCTTTATCAAACAGCAAATCCACCTCCTGCCACCTCAAAAGATATGAGAGCCGTTATATTTGAAGACGGCTCTTGTGTTCAATATGATACAAATAGCAAAACATTAACAGTTGAATTACAAGGCACAGGCAATATCAATGTTGTTGGCTCTGTCAATATTACTTGTCAAACGGCTAATATCACGGCTGAAACAACAACTATTGACGGCAATGCGGTTATTACAGGAGCAACAACAATAAAAGGAGATGCAGTTATTATGGGAACAGTTGCTTTAAGCGGTGGTGGTTCTCCCATTGCAAGAGTTGGCGATCAAGTCTCTGTTGACCCTGTTACGCATATTGGGCAAATAGATACTGGCTCGGCAACAGCAACTTCGGGATAAAAGGAAAACATTATGCAAGGTATGGATATTTTAACAGGCAAAGCGATTGAAGATATAGAACACTTAAAACAATCAATCACAAATATTTTAAGCACGCCAATTGGCTCTAGGGTTATGCGAAGAGATTATGGTTCTAGGCTATTTCAAAGAATTGACAGCCCTTTAACTGGCGATGTTATAGCCGAGATTTATCTTGACGTTGTAGAGGCGTTATTTAACTATGAGCCTCGCTTTGAGGTTTCTAGCATTGAAGTTAAAAGCATTGATAATGGGCAAATCATTTTTGATTTAGAGGGAAATTATTTGCCAACCAATGAAAGTTTAATCATTGAAAACATAACAGTTTAATAGGAATCATTATGACAGACGAAACAACCACAGAAAATTTAGATATTTCATTGCCCAATTATGTTGATTTATCAACTTTACCAGCACCGCAAGTTATTGAAGAGCTAGATTTTGAAACAATTTTTGCTGAAATGCTGGCGGATTTTAAGGAAAGAAATACTGATTATGACGCATTATTAGAAAGCGACCCTGTTGTAATTGCTTTGCAATCTTGTGCATATAGAGAGGTATTATTAAGGCAACGAATAAATGAGGCTGCCAAAGCGAGTATGCTTGCTTATGCAACGGGTTCTGATTTAGATAATTTGGCTGCTTTTTATAATGTTGAACGAATGCTTGTGTCAGAAGAAGACTTAACAACAACGCCTCCAACTTATGCAGTTTATGAAGATGACTCAAGATTAAGGCTAAGAACACAACTGGCAATGGAAAGTATAACAACAGCAGGTTCTGAAAACGCTTATTTGTATCACGCTTTTTCTTCTTCGGTAAAAATAAAATCTGTAAATATTTCAAGCATTAACGCAGGAGAAGTAATAATTACTATTTTGCAAAATGAAGATACAGGGCTAGCAGATGACGATTTGTGCCAAGAAGTGTCAGATTATTTGAATGCAGAAGACATAAGACCTTTAACAGATAAAGTAATTGTGCAATCTGCGGAGCTTATCTTTTATAGCGTAAAGGCAAAAATGTATATATATTCTGATCCAAGTATTTCGGTTATTGAAGAAGAAGCAAGAACCAATTTAGAAGAATATGTAAGTAAACGCCATAAAATTGGTGAAGTTATGGCAACTTCGGGTATTTATCAAGCTTTGCACACAGAGGGTGTTCAAAAAATTGAATTGATAGAGCCAACTTCGGATATTACAACAACGAATACGCAAGCCACTTATTGCGAAGAAATTGAAATAGAGGTTATAACAGTAAATGACGAATAGTGATAGTTTATTACCAATCAATGCAAGCCCCTTGCAACAAGATTTTGAAAATACAATAGCAGTAAGAATTGGCAATATTGAAGTGCTAAATCGCTGGCTAATGAATCCCGATGAGTGTCCAGAACAGGTTTTGCCATGGTTAGCATGGGCGGTTTCTGTTGATGTTTGGAATAATAGCTGGGCAGAGGATATTCGCCGAAGTGTTATTAAAACAAGTCTTAATATTCATAAACGTAAAGGCACAGTTGGTGCATTAAAGACAGCATTAGAATCATTTAATTTTGATAATGTTAAAATTCAAGAGTGGTTTAATTATGGTGGCGACCCTTATATGTTTAAGGTTTTCATTGAAATTGTAAGCGAGGGCTTTGATATAAACGAATTAACAGAAGTTTATACAATGATTAAGCAAACTAAAAATACTCGTTCTCATTTAGAAATATTACAAGCGGTTTTGTGTAATAACAGCACAACACCTTATGTTGCTTGTGAACTAAACTCTGGTGAAACAACTACAATTCATAATTTAGAAGTAATAGAAATATAAAAGGATAAGAAATGAGCGAATTTTATTCAATAATAACAGATGAGGGCTTAAAGAATTTGGTAGATTCAAAGGCTCTTGGAGAAAATATATCTTTAACTCACTTTGCTGTAGGAGATAGTTTAGGCGATTATTACGAACCTCAAGCAGAGCAAACAAGTTTATATAATGAATTGTATCGGGCAGAATTAAATCAAGTTTATAATGACCCTGATTATCCTTTTCAAATAATTATAGAAGCCACCATTCCTGAAGAAACTGGTGGCTTTTTTATAAGAGAAGTTGGTATTTTTGATGAAAATGGAAATTTATTTGCCATTGCAAAATACCCTATAACATATAAACCAAATAATGAAACTGGCTCGGGCAAAGATTTATATATTCGTATGACATTGGCTTTTTCTAGCACCGCTAATATTAGTCTTTATACAAACCCATATAATTCCGCAGCCTCAATTAAAATGTTAGAAGACTATGCGTTGAAAGATTTTTCAAATGTGGCAGATGAAAACAAAAGCCACCAACAATGGGGAGATTTACAAGGTGGAAGCGAAACAGAGCGTTATCATTTAACGCAAGCCCAAAGCTTATTAGTTGAAAGCCTTAAACTACTTATAAATACAGATAATAAAGATAAAAGTGTTGCCATAAACTCTGATGGCACAGGTATAACAATAAAATCTATTGAAGATGTATGTAATACGCTTTTAACATCTTACGCCTTAAAAGACTTCTCAAATGTGGCAGACGCAACCGAAACTATAAAGGGTATTATACAACTTGCAACAAGCACAGAAGCATTGGCAGGAACAAATGACGCAAAAGCTATAACGCCATTAAAAGCAAAAAATATTATTGATACAAACAATACTAGCTTAGCAAGTCTTTATGCAACACAAACAAGTTTAGCGACAACAAATACAAATTTGAGTTCGCACACAGGCAATGTTTCAAATCCGCATTCTGTTACAAAATCGCAAGTTGGTTTAGGCAATTGTGATAACACAAGTGATGTCAATAAGCCGATTTCAACCGCAACACAGACTGTTCTTGATACTAAACAAGTAATAAACTTGCCTATTACAACTTTGGCAACATCTGGCACAATTTCTTTGAGTGATAACTCAATAAATAGAATATCACCAACGGCAACAATAACTTTTAGTTTACCGAGCGTAAGTGATCATACTTACTTTCATCAAATTTTGGTGCAAGTGTATTTATCAACGACAATAACTATCAACCTTGGCACTAGCGTTTATTTTAGTGGCGAAGCACCTGAGTTTGAGGCAGGTAGATATAATATAATCTATGAACACAATGGCACAGATTGGGTCGTTGGGGCAATATTAGTGGGGTAAATATGATAATACATTCAAAGGAATTGCTTTACGCAAAACAATGTAAATATGACGTTGATGAGGTTATTTTTGAAAGTTCAACCGCAGGCACTTATAGTCTTGAGTTTTTAGAAGACGGAGCTTATGAAATTATTGCTGTTGGTGGTGGCGGTGGAGCTGCAGCCTATGCAACAGGAAGTATATCTTACACTATTGCTCTAACAGGTGGTGGTGGCTCGGGTGCTATGTATCAAGGGCAATTTTATATTCCAAAATCTACAGTAGAAATTGTTGTTGGTAGTAGAGGAAACTCTTCAACCACAGCATTAACAAGCTTATCTGTTTGGACATCTAGTGCTACAGCAGGTGGGCAATCAAAAGTTGGAAGTTATTTAACAGTTGGTGGAGGTGGTGCTGGCTCTGCAAGCTTGCAAGCTAATAATCCAAGCTATTCGGGAGGAACAGCTGGAACAGTTAGCTCTGTAAGCAGTTCTTCTCTAACAACAACTATCAGTCAATCAAGTGGTTCAACAGGAACAGCCGTAAGAACAACTTATGGCGATAGAGATTCTACCGTTACAGCAAGTGCCACAACTTCGGCTTATCAACCTTATGGAACTGGAAGTGGTGTTGCTGCAACGACAAGAATGAGTTCGGCTGCAACTATTACACATAGTTATGGTTCGGCAGGTTATATTAAAATTAAATTTATCAAATAAGAAAGGAAAAAAACATGGCAGATACATTTTTACATGGTGTTGAAATTTTAGAATTAGACAGTGGGTCAAGACCCGTTTCAACTGTTAAATCTTCGGTTATCGGATTAGTTGGGACAGCCCCAATGGGACCCGTTAATACGCCAACACTTATACTTGGTTCAAAAACAGACGCAGTTAGCACTTTTGGAGAACATACAGACGGCTATACAATCCCCGCTGCACTTGACGCAATCTTTGATCAAACAGGTGCAATCGTTGTGGTTGTTAATGTCGCCGACCCTGATGTCCATTTAACAGATGGCGTTTTAGACCCAACATTAGTGTCAATGGGAGATATTATTGGAGGCACAACAACAGATGGCCAATATACAGGAGTTCAATGCTTACTTGCAGCACAAACAGAAGTGAGCGCACAACCACGAATTTTAATAGCCCCTGGATTTACCCATGAAGAACCTGAAGATGACGATGGCGAAAAATTAGTTAATCCCGTTGTTTCTGAATTGTTGATTGTTGCAGAAAGATTAAGAGCGGTTGCTATTGCAGATTGCCAAAATTCAACTAAAGAGGACGCTGTAAGCTATCAATCGCAATGGGGATCATCTCGTCTATATACCGCTTATCCATGGGCTAAGGTATATGATAGCGATACAGATACAATTCGTGAAGAACCTTTATCTGCCCGCATTGCAGGTTTAATTGCTCAATCTGATAATGATAGAGGTTTTTGGTGGTCGCCCTCAAATCTAACAATTAGTGGTATTGTTGGCATTTCTAAACCAATTGACTTTACGTTGGGAGATTCAAGCTGTGTTGCTAACTACTTAAATGAAAACAACGTTGCAACTGTTATCCAGCAAGATGGTTTTAGATTATGGGGCAACCGCACGGCTTCTGCTGATTCAAAATGGGCTTTCTTATCTGTTAGACGCACAGCTGATATGATAAATGATAGCTTATTAAACGCACATTTATGGGCGGTGGATAGGAACATAACAGTAACATACGTTGAAGATGTGTGTGATAGCGTTAATAATTATTTGCGATACCTCAAAAATATTGGGGCAGTTCTTGGAGGCTCTTGTTGGGCTGATTCCTCAATCAATACGTCAGACCAAATCCAACAAGGAAAAATCACTTTTGACTTTGATTTCACTCCTCCATATCCTGCAGAACATATTATTTTTAGAAGCAGAATGGTTGATGATTATTTAACAGAACTTTTTAGCTAGGAGAAAAAAATGATACCTAAAATATTAAAAAACTTTAACTTGTTTGTGGACGGACGTGGCTATGCTGGACGTGCCGAAGAAGTTAATCCACCAAAACTATCTATTAAAACAGAAGAATTGCGTGCTGGCGGTATGGACGCACCCATTTCTATTGATATGGGAATGGAAAAATTAGAAGCAACTTTTACATTAGTTGAATATGACACAGATATATTAAAACTATTTGGCATTGTTTCGGGCAATAGTGTTCAATTAACCTTGCGTGGAGCATTGGTAGATGATGACACAACCACCCCGATTATTATCAAATTACAAGGTATGTTTACAGAAATTGATATGGGCAAATTCTCTGCAGGAGAAAAAGCAACCATGCAATGCTCGGTTGCTTGCAGATATTACTCATTAGAAATTGATGGAAGCACCCTGATTGAAATAGACATTGATAATATGACACGAATTATTGATGGCGAAGATAAATTAACAGATCTTAGAACAGCTCTAGGGCTATAAGGAGAATAAAAATGACAAATATAAAATTACAATATCCCATTAACGTGGAAAACGAAGCTTATGATAATATAACCATGAGGCGGTCAAAGGTAAAAGACCGTCTTGCGGTTAGTAGTATGAAAAACGCTACAGATGAAGAAAAAGAAATTAGACTTTTTGCCAATCTTTGTGAAGTTAGCACCGCTGTTATCAGTGAATTAGATGAGATTGATTATAATACTTTACAAAAAACGTATATGGCTTTTTTCGGCTCAGAGGGGACATTAGGCGAGAAATAGTTGTCCTCTCAAAAATAACAAGCTGGTCGCTTGCTGAAATTTTAGAAATGAATGAGGAAGATTTTTATAATTGGCATAAATCGGCTATATCTGTTCAAAAAGAATTGTATGAGGATTAAATTATGGCAACACAAACAACAGTATCTGTTATGATAGGAGCAACTTTGGGCGGAACTTTTAAGACCGCCCTTGGCTCTGCCCAAAATAGTATAAATGCTCTTGGTGGCGTGATTAAAAAATTTGATAACGATTCAAAACAGATAAGCTCTTTTAGGCAATTGCAAAAAGCAACTCTTAAAACAAATCAAGAATGGAAGCAAGCACAAAGCGAGGTTTCAAAGTTAGCTCGGGAAATATCAACAACAGATAAACCAAGCAAAACTCTTCAATCAAATTTCAATAAAGCTAAAAAAGAGGCAAGTCTAGCAAAACAAGCCTTTTTGCAAAATAAAAATGCAACTCGTGAAATGGGAGATGCTTTAACAAAAGCGGGTATAAATACAAGCAATCTAACAAAAGAACAAACTAGATTGATAAAAAGCTCGGAAGTTTTGCGATTAAATCAAAGCAAGTTAGCAAAAATTCAAACGGCTACAAATAATAATCTTGCAAGACGAAGTGCCTTTCGTTCTCAAATAGGTGATGTTATGGCGTTGGGGGCAAGTTTATATGGCATTATTAGACCTGCGGTTGCTTTTGAAAGTGCAATGGCAGATGTTAAAAAGGTGGTTGATTTTGAAACACCAACGCAAATAAAAGAAATGGAGCAAGATATTAAACGCCTTGCAAAAACAATCCCGCTTTCATTAGATGGGTTGGCTTCTATTGTTGCAAGTGGTGGACAGCTTGGTATTCCAAGACAAGAATTGGCAAAATTTGCCGAAACGGCTGCGAAAATGTCTGTTGCTATGGATATGAGTGCCGATGAAGCTGGGCAAGCAATGGCAAAATTATCAAATGTTTTGCAAGTGCCTATTGGCGAAATTGGTAAAGTTGGCGATGTTGTTAATCATCTTTCTAATAATATTGCAGCAACAGCCCCCGAAATTGTTGAGATTAACCTAAGAGCTGGTGCTATGTCTAGAAGCTTTGGATTGGCTTATAATGAAGTATCGGCGTTGGCAGGAACTTTCGTGGCAATGGGTAAATCTCCCGAAATTGCTGGAACAGCTATCAATATGATGGCAAGCCGTTTGCAACTTCTTCCTGTGGCAAGTGGTAAAGCAAGAGATTCTTTTGATGAGCTAGGCATTTCAATGAGTGAATATAAAAATCTTATTGAAACAGGACAAGGGCAAGAGGCTTTATTAACTGTTTTAGAAGCATTGAAAAACGTTCAAGGTGTTAAACGAGCCGAGATTATGAAAAATATCTTTGGCGAGCAAGCCCAAAGGCACGTTAATTCTTTGGTTGAGAGTTTAGACACTTATAAAGACAATATCAAGCTTGTTTCTAGTGAAACTGCTTATGCTGGCTCTATGCAACAAGAATTTGAAGCACGATCAGCAACAACTGCTAATAATATCCAACTTCTAAAAAACAATGTGGCAATTCTAGCAACAAACATTGGTTCGGTATTATTGCCTGCTATCAATAAAGTTATTGCTGTTTTTACCAATGCAACAGCTAAAATAAGCGACTTTGCGAACAAATACCCTGTTTTGACACAATATATAGGGATTGCGGTGGCAAGCTTGATGGCTCTTAAAATAGGTGTTGTTGGTATTGGTTATGCTTTTACCTTTCTTGCAAGCCCTGTTTTAATGGGGATAAGCGTTTTTACAAAACTTCAAACAGTTTTTGCTTTGGCAAAAGTTGGAGCATTATCAATGTTGCCTGCTATTAAGGCTGTTGGCGTTGCATTTTTAACAAATCCAATTGGGCTTTTAATAACAGGCATTGCTCTTGGGGCAATTTTGTTAATTAAGTATTGGAAACCCATCTCGGGATTTTTTCAAAAGTTATTTACGCCCGTTATTGCTGTTTTTAAGAATGTGTGGGAATGGGTTGGCAACCTTTGGCAAAACATACAAAGCGTCTTTGATGGCATTAAGAACTGTGTAAAAGATAGTGTTATTGGTAAAGCTTGGAACTTTATGTTTGGGGAAGATGATAAAAAAGAAGAAGATTCTAAAACTAACAAGCCTGTATCTATCGGCTCGGCGGTGGCAGATGATGATTTTTCTAACGCTCAAAATCCCGCAACAATTGGCTCTGCAATGGCAGATGAAGATTCATCTATACCAACAAATCAACATAGTGCTGTATCATTAGAAAAAGCCTCTATTAAGGCAGGCTCTCAAAATAACGTTAGTATATCAGCACCTATTACTGTTAATACTACCGCAGGAATGAATCCTCAAGATGTGGCTCGTGAAATAGACTTGAAACTAAAAGAAAGAGAGAACCAAGCAACCAGACGACAAAGGGCAATAAATTATGACTGAAATTACAACAAGCTTAAACGCCATAATGGGCGTGAATATGATGATATTATTAGGAACATACAGATTTTGTATATCAACCGCAGCCTATCAATCATTTTCTCGCACTAGCGAATACAAATGGGAAGAAGTAAATCGCTTGCAAAATGAGAATACAATTCAATTTACAGGCAAAACAGCAGATATTATGACTTTGTCGGGAGAAATATATCCACATTTCAAAGGGGGATTGCTACAAATCCCTCTTATGCGAACAGAAGCAATAAAAGGCACGCCTTTAATGCTTATCTCGGGAAATGGAACAACTTTTGGGCGTTGGTGTATTTTAAGCATTGAAGAAAAACAAAAGTATTTTTTGCAAGATGGCACACCAAGAAAAATTAGCTTTAATATCAAACTTAAAAAATATGGAGAAACCCAAGAGTTAGGTTATAAAGGCATTATTTCAAGCATATTGGAGGTTTTATGATATATTTAAGCAAAGAGGGAGAAACACTAGATTATATTTGTTGGCGTTATTATGGCAAGACTTATGGTGTTTTTGAAAAGGTCTTAGAGGCAAATCCTCATTTATCTGAAGAAGACGCTATATTACAAGCTAACGTTGAGATAACTCTTCCAGATATTGATGAAAGCACCGAAGATAGCTCAAGAATTAAATTATGGCAATAAGGAAATATTATGCAACCTATTTATAAAATTACAGTAGATCAAGAAAATATCAACAGTATTCTAGCAAATAGACTCATATCAATCAATATAACCGATGAATTTGGGTTAGTATCAGATAGTATGACAATGGAGTTAGACAATAGCGATGATATTTTTGAAGTCCCGCCACGAGGAGTAGAGCTAGAAGCTTTTTTGGGCTATGATGAAAACAATCTTTATTCAATGGGCAAGTTTATTGTTGATGAGATTGAGTTATCTTCTCCCCCTAATAAAATCACAATTACAGCCCGAGCGTCCAACTCTACTATAAAAGAGGATATGGGGGCGATTAAAGCCCCTAAAAGCAAATCTTGGGAAGAATGCACCTTATCAACTATTGTTAGCACTATAGCGGTGGATTATGGGCTAACAGAGTCAATTGATATTAGCTTTAAGGATATATTTATCCAGCATATAGACCAAACAGATGAAAGCGATTTATCTTTTTTAGAACGTCTTGCCAAAGAGTATGGGGTAGAAGTAAAGATTGCAGGCGGTAAAATCATTTTTTTAGAACCTGCACGAGGGACTTTGCCCGATGGCACAACAATACCAACCACCTATATTAGCAAAGCAGACTTAAATAATTATAAAATGCGAATATCGGAGCGAGGTTTATATAATCAAGTTATTGCAAAATATTACGATTTAGATGACGCAGAAGAAAAAAAAGTTGAAGTGGGTGATGAAAAGCCCGCTTTTTCTATGCGAGATGTATATAGCAATGAAACAACCGCTTTAATGCAAGCCAAAGCAAAATTGGCAGATATAGAGCGAGGGCAATATAGCTTATCGGCAGAAACAATAGGCAATCCGCTATTATCTGCAGAAAGCAAAATTGAAATAACAGGTATTTGTGAAGAATTACAAGGAGCTTGGATATTAAAACAAGTTAGTCATAGTTATTCTTCTAGCGGATATAAAACCTCTTTTGAGGCAACAAGACCATTAACGTAAGGAGGCGTAATATGGAAAATATACACTTTTTCTTTGAAGTCATCAATATACTTATTTATGCGTTGGCATTTATTTTGTGGCACAAACTCAAAGCAATTGAAGACAGGCACGACAAAACAAAAAATGATTTATCTCTTTTCAAAACCCATGTGGCAGAGCGATATTCTCCCAAAAAAGATATTGAAGAAATGGAAAGACGCATAAATGAGCAACTTATAACTTTAAGCAAACGAATGGAACAAGGTTTTCAAATGATTTATCAACAACTACTTAACAGAAAGGACAAATAAAATGGCTGAATATTCAAAAACATCAAAAGAACGACTTGCAACTTGCCACGAGAGTTTAGCGTGGCTTTTTACTGTCGTGGTTCAAAATTATGATTGCTCTATATTAGAGGGATACAGAACCCCAGAAAGACAAGCGGAGTTGCTTGCCAAAGGCAAAAGCAAGGTAAAAGACGGAAAACATAACAGCTTCCCATCAAATGCTGTTGACGTATCGCCTTATCCAATCCCTAAAAACTGGGGCGTTGGCGATAATTTAGAGCTTGCAAAGTTTTATCATTTTGCGGGCTATGTTAAAGCCACCGCCGATAGCTTAGGAGTTAAAATCCGCTGGGGAGGAGATTGGAACGGCAATAATGATTTTAGCGACCAAACATTTAATGATCTAGTTCATTTTGAATTAGTTGATTAACAAGATTTAAGGACAGTCCTTAAATAGACCGCTTGCGTTATGCAGGCTTTTTTTATGCAAAAAATAGGAGAAAACAAATGAGTGAAATCATTAGTAAGTTAAAACTTAATCAAGCCTCAACATGGCGAGGTATTGTTGGGATATTGGGAAGCTTTGGCGTTGCCATAAGTCCCGACCTTGCAGAACAAATTATCGCCATTTGTGTGGCAGGTATTGGTATTATTGAAGTTGTCCGCAACGAAAAGGCAAGTGATGATGACAATAATGAGTAAAATTAAAGCGGTGGCATTTTTTGTCATCGCTCTTTTTTTATATCTATTCGGATATAAAAACGCAATCAATAAATACAAAGCAAAAGGATTAAAAAATGTTGAAGAAGCAAAAAAGGCTCGTGATTGCCTTAATGACGTTGATAGGATTAACCGCTTGCACGACAAATACAAACGCTGACTTCTGCCTAATCTATGAGCCTGTTTATATGGATTATGAACACGATACCATCGATACAATCACACAAGTAGATAGAAATAATATCGTTTATGACGATATGTGCCAACATTAAAGAAAAAGGAAATATGATGAAAAAAACAGCAGAATATGTATCAATTGGACACCCCGACAAGGTTGCAGACTTTATTTCAAGCTATATTTTAGATAAAGCTATTGAACAAGACCCCATGGTTAAATATGCCGTTGAGGTTCTTATCAAAGAAAATATTGTTATCTTAGGCGGGGAAATCAAAGGCAATGTTGATTTAAGTAAGCTAAAAGAATATGTAGTGGAAGCATTAGCAGAAATTGGCTATAATAAAGATTATGCCGTTATATGGGGCAAATACGCTATTGATCCGTGCGAAATAAAAATTCTTAATCTTATTGGCCAACAATCTGATGACATTAACAAAGGTGTAGAACAAAATGGCTGGGGCGACCAAGGTGTCTTTGTTGGCTATGCTTGTCAAAGCGAGGGATTGGTCAATAAAGAGCTATACTTAGCCCGTAAACTAAACAAAGCCCTTTATGAAAAGGCTCTTTGTTCTCTAAATCTTGGGATAGACATTAAAACGCAAATTACATTAGATGATACAGGCAATGTTGAAACAGCTATTGTTGCAATCCCTATGCTTGAAAATGAAGACTTGACAGGCGTTGTTGTTGATGTTTTAGGTATAACACCTCAAAACATTATTATTAACGGCACAGGCGTTTATAAAACCCATTCATCTATTGCCGATTGTGGCGTATCGGGCAGAAAATTAGCTTGCGATTTTTATTCTACAGCGTGTCCTATTGGCGGTGGCAGTCCCTGGACAAAGGACGCAAGCAAGGCAGACTTAACGCTTAACCTATACGCTCGCAAGTTGGCCATTGATTATTTAGAGGATAATGATGAGGCTTTTGTTTATTTATCTTCTTGTATAGGGCAATCCAATTTAACAAGTGCGGTTATTAAAACAATCAAAAACGGTGTTGAAACAAATACGCCCCTAACTATCAATAAAACACCCACCGATTTAATAAATCTGCTGGGGTTAAGAAAACCAATCTTTGCAGAACTATGCAAAAATGGCTTAACCTAAAAAACCCCATTATCTCCCCCAACACCTCCTCCTAACCAGAGGAGGTCTTTTTTTGTTTGTATAATAGGTAATTTAGTGTTAAAAGAGCTAAAAACAAATTGCTATTTCAAAAAAAATAAATTATTATCCTTTGCAAGGAGTTTGGATATGGCATTTACAGTAGACACATTAACAGCAGTAAATAGATTAAATAAAAAGGTTCATTTTTTGCAACCCTTATTTGAAGCAATATCAAATTCTTTAGAAGCTGGTGCAACAGAAATTTCTGTTAATTTAGAAGCAAATGAAAAAATATTAGTTGATATTCCAAAAAAAATAACAGGTTTCTCAATTACAGATAATGGCGAAGGATTTACAGTTGAAAATCAAGAATCGTTTAAGACGTTGTGGACTACTCATAAATTGGATATTGGTTGTAAGGGCGTTGGGCGTTTAACATGGCTTCGTGTTTTTCAAAAGGCAACTATTACAAGTTATCTTAACAACTCTGTTGTTTCTATTATTTTTGATAAATCATTTGATCCTAAGAAGCATATAACAAAAAATAATTGTGAGAAAACTACAGCAACAAAAACAACTATTCATTTTGAGAATATTACGGATAAATATTATAATGAAACAGTAGACCATAGAGTTGAAGCTAATCTTGAAAAAATTTATGATATTGTTGAAAAGCATTTATTAGTTAAATTATCATTGTTGAAGAAAGAGGGAAAAAGCTTTTCTATCACACTTTGTCTTGATGGTGATAGTTTTGAAATAACTAATAATACAATACCAGAATTATTAGAAAAAGACTTTAAGATAATTGATTCTAATAAAAATGAACATTTATTTAAGCTATATTATAACTTTTTTAATAATGCTAAAAAACAAAAGTATCTTTATTATTGTGCTAATAATAGAATTGTTAATGAATTTCAAGATAGTGTTTCTCCAGCTAGTTTGCCAAATAATGATTCGGTAATTATGCTTTTAACATCTGAATATCTTGATGAAAGAGTAAATGATGAAAGAAATGAATTTACATTATCATTATCTAATAATAATCCTACATTAAGTGATCCAATTCCTTTTCCTAAAATAACCTCTTTTTTAAAAATAGCGGTTCAAGAATTGATTTTAAATGAATATCCAATCGTTTCAGAGAATAACTTGGAAATTATAACCAAGGCAATAGATAAAGCTCCATATCTGGCAAAATATATAAGAGAAGATGAAGAAATAATCAAAACGGAAAAAGCAGTTATTGAAAATGCAAAGAAAAAATATGAAACAGAAAAAGAAACTATAAAAAACAAATTTTCCTCAATGCTCAAAAAAAATTATGTTGATGATAAAATTTTTTATCAAGCCATTACATCTATTCGGGATATTGCAGCAAGAGAGCTTGGAGAATATATACATTATAGACAACAAATAATAGAGGGTTTAAAAAAGCTTTCCAATAAAAATGAAGAAATAGAAAAACTTGTCCATAATCTTTTTATGAATATGAAATCGGAAAGCATAAATGAAGATATTTCAATGCTTAATGTATATGATAGTAATTTATGGCTTTTAGATGATAAATTTTTATCATATACATACGCAGCTAGCGATAAAAAAATAAATAGTATTTTAAAACAGCATAATTTAGATATAGATAAAAACAATGGTAGTAAAGCACCAGATTTAGCCGTATTT
The DNA here is from genome assembly GCA_044432975.1 of Alphaproteobacteria bacterium. Classification (GTDB taxonomy): domain Bacteria; phylum Pseudomonadota; class Alphaproteobacteria; order RF32; family CAG-239; genus JAWXUC01. The sequence goes on from JAWXUC010000001.1 coordinate 294,890, forward strand.
TATTCAAATAAAGAAAATACAACAGATTTAACTTGTGTTTTAGTTGAAATAAAGCCTTTTGGAATATCTGCAGATAAAAAATATGCTGGATTAAGACAGGTAAGAAAATATGTAAATATTTTTTATGAAAACAATAAAAATATAAAATCTTTTTGGGCTTATTTAATTACAAAAATAGATGATGAGTTTAAGGACGAACTTAATCGTGATGGCTTTAAGCCTTTATTTTCAACGGCTAATGGACATAAAATTTTTATTAAATATTTTCCTGATGAAACTCCTCCAATATATTTAGAAGTAATTTGTGTTGACGCCATAATTCAAGATGCAGAAGCTAGAAATAAATCTTTTTTAGATATATTAAAACAGTCTTAATACAAATTAGCAAACAATCCTCTGGACATTGATTTTTTTATCCCGTAAATGACACAATGCTTATTTTTTAATAAAAATTGAGGTTAGATATGGGATTACAGACGAAGCAATTATCATTTGATGATATTTTTAACACTCCACCAATTGAGGCTAAACAGCCAATCATTGAACAAAAGGCACCAAAAACAAAAAAGCAAAAAGAGATAACCGAAGACGGCTTAATCAAGAAATTTGAAGAAATATCACGATTAAGCCGTTTTCCTATACACACAGTTTTTGAAGACTTTTGCAAAATCGGGGCAATTTCTTTTCACAACGCTTATCAAAACTTGCCTGCGATGAAATACTATAAAGAACAATATGACACGCTAGAAGCCGAATATCTGCGTTTAACAAAGAAATATGGGCAAGAGCAGACGCATTTATTAGCAGAGGGATTATCTATGCTGGCGATTCTTATGTATAGCAGTCCCCGAGATTATTTAGGCAGGGTATTTCATAGGCTAAACCTCAATAAACATTATCACGGGCAATTTTTTACGCCCGACCATATTTGCCAACTCATGGCAGAAATGACCTTATCGCCAAATTTTGATGAAGAACTAAAAAGAAAAGGTTATTTTAGCATTGCAGAGCCAACCTGTGGCTCGGGGGCTATGCTAATAGGGGCTTACAAAGTCCTGCAAGACAGAAATATAGCAAATATCGGCGACATTTTATATATAGAAGCGACCGACTTAGATCCTTTATGCGTTGATATGGCTTTCCTACAATTAAGCATATTAGGGCTAAAAGCTCGTGTTATGCACGGCAATACGTTTTCCCAAGAGATTTTCCACACATACCACACCCCCGAATTGCAATTAGTCAATCCCGAGTGTAGATAATGAAATTATAAAATTAAGTGTCTTTCTGATATTTATTGAAGATATTTTTCATATTGACTTGACAATGATTTTGCTTTTCTATATATTTATTTACTGTTATGGGTGCTTAGCTCAGTTGGCTAGAGCAATTGACTCTTAATCAATGGGTCGAGGGTTCGAATCCCTCAGCGCCTACCACTCTAAGTCGTTGAAATTGCAGGATTTTAGCGACTTTTTCATTACCTAAATTGCAACCCCAAAAATCATCAAAAACACCCCAAATTTAAAACTTTTTCGGAAAATTTCCGAGGATTTTTCCCTCCTCAAGAATCGCTATATTGAAGCTTTGAAAAATAAATATCAAAGCTCTATAAATACAAAAAAGCATTAGAAATAAATCTAATGCTTTTTTTGTTTGTTAGCAAAGGTTAAATTAGTTGATGGCAAGCTATCATGATTATTAAAACTACAAAATAGCAATAAGAAAACACGGGGTGTTTTTTGCCATTAACAACAGATGAGAGCATCTTTCTTTCAAATGTAAATACTCCATGAAAGTGAAGTGCTAATAATAGCCATATTGATAAACCCAAGCAAAGAGCTATAATCCACGCTATTTGTCCCAAAGAGAGCCAAAAAAGTATACTTGGAGTATCTTCGTCAAACCCACTTAACAATGAAATAATAATGCAAATTGCATAAGCCGAAACCATTGTTGTTAAGTAAAGCAGATTTTCAACGTCAAAAAACTTTATAATTAAAAAAGCTTGAATTGACAATATCGCAGTAACAATTAATGTCTGTTTAATAGGCTTTTTATAGCACTCAAAGAATTCTTTTAGATTTTCCATAATATATAGTTTTAATGATTACGTTTCTTTATTATTAAACGTCATACTGCCTTTGTATAATCCATTTTGATCTCTCATAAAAATTACGAATATTATTATGCCAACGATATATGAAAGAGAACTCATTAACTGTAGAACATCCGTTATTTTTTGCAAATTGAATTATAAAGTCTTCTCCATATTCTCCAACCCATGTTTGAAAACCAGAAAGTAAATACTGATCTAAAAATATGAAATATATGCGATCTATATTTTTTTCAGATGCAATAAAATCATTACTTTCTTGTTTAAACTTTACTATTAAAGCTTCTATTTTAACGTAATAGTCAAGGTCAACTCCTATTAGAGCTAATACTTCTTTATTCATAATAATCTAATTTAAAAGTTAATACTCATTTGCTTTTTGTAAGAAAGCTGTTTTATTTTTCAAACAATTTTCATACATATAGTCTGCAACTATTACAGTTCCCTCATAAGGAGCTAAAATCACAGTGCCATAAGGCAATAACATTACGGCTTTAGTTTCTTTATACCTTTTATTAAAAACACCTATGTTCGTTGTACATAAATCACTAAATGGGGCAATTCGTTTATAAGCACGTTTGCTTTCACCATTTATTATGTTTTTATACTCTTTCATAATATAATTTTAATGATTAATATTCATTTTATTTGCACTATTAAAGGTGTTAGATTGTGCTAACTTTCTTTCCATAATAGTATATTCATAATTTTTTAATTGATTCTTTAATAGCATAGAAGAATTAAAAAGTAAATATAAAATTTGTTTATAGGTATTCAAGGCGATTATGATAAGATGTAAAAATACAATAGCAACTTAAAAATTTTCCGAGTTTTTTTCGAAAAAATTTCAAATCTGAATACTAATCAGGACTACTTAAAACACTTTTTGCAATTTTGGGATTGGGGTTAAGGTGGCGGATTGCCTAACTTCTGGCAACTTGTGGCAACTCCTTGTATTTAGATTGGTTGCCATTAAGAGTCAGTTGCTCTAGCCAACTGAGCTATACACCCACGAGTCAAAAAAGAGTATAATCATACAAAAATAAAATACAAGAACTTTTTATATAAAAAAAGTTGTGGTATAAAAACCACAACTTTATTAATAACGAACCAAAAGTTTAGCTTCTTTTGGCGGCGCAATAATATAACCACCATAAACAAGCAAAACTTTAGGATATTTACCAGAAAATATTTCATGATCATAAGGCACAAAACTAGGATGCCTTATAATATCTTGATAAAGATGAACAATCCCAACCAAATAATATGGCGAAACCATTTTACCTTTATGCATAATATAACTTCCAACAATTTCTTTATCATTCAAAACTTTTCTATAAGCCCAAATATTAGCCTCATCGAAAGTCTTAAATTTAATTTCAACAAATGTTAACTTCTTATTTATAATATAAACAAGATTTACAATATACTTCTTATTCATAAATTAATTATTTGAAAATTTGTGAGCTGCAATATACTGCTGTTTATTATCAACCCAAACCCAATAATCTTCAGCCGAACGCTGACGATTAACATTCATTTTTCTTTGTACTGCTTTTACAAAATCAGACATTACAAAATTTCTAGCAATCTCTTCATAAAGAGGAAGCATTTTTGCATTAACATCAAATCTCAATAGACCGCACCATGCAATAAAAACATCTGCAAGCTCTTCTATCTGATTCAAATAATTATCTGCTTCCTTATATTCAGCAAATTCTGCACAAACTCTCCTAGCTTGAGATATCAACTCTGCACGAGGAAATGTCTCTTTATGCCATTCCATAATTGTTTTAATATTTTCCATTTTTTTATAATTAAAAGATTAATACTCAATAACTTCCATATCCTCTTCAAAAGGAATGTAATTTTCAGTTCGACATTTTATCACCATTTTCAAAGATGATTTTCCAATAAGTTTTCTTAATTCTTTATCATCTCTTGCATCTGATAATCGAAGCAACTCTCCAATAAACACTCTCTTGTTAACAATTTGATGAACGCTCGCATGCTCTTTGCCACCTCTAACCGTAACATTTTGCTCTGTAAAATAATAACCATAAATAGTTTTATCTATCTTAATAAGTCGTTTTACAGTCCGTCTTCCGCTCTTTAAATTAGAAACAACTTGAGTATCTTTAACATATTTTTTTTCACCAACTTTAGTTTTGCTATCGCGACAATAAAGCAAGTGCAAAGTTACCTTCACATTTTTCTTAGATCTTTCCATATAAATTTTATTTAATTGATTTGTAATTTTTAAGTTAAACCCAAAATAGCACATTAATATTTTTTGTCAATATTTTACATAAAAAAATCTAAAAATAAGGCGAGAGAAAATCCCTCGCCTTACATTTGCTATCTATTTAATATAGATTAACAAGCAGATTTACAAGTAGCACATCCACCGTTGCATTTGTGTGCAGCAGCTTTTGCTTTTTCTGTAATAGCAGCTTGAGCAGCAGCCAAACGTGCAACTGGTACACGGAATGGAGAGCAAGATACATATTTCAAACCACATTCTTGGAAGAATTGGATTGATTCTGGATCACCACCATGCTCACCGCAAACACCTAACTTAATAGTTGGACGAGTTTGACGACCAGCTTGACAAGCATGCATAACTAAAGAACCAACACCACGAGTGTCAATAGTTGCAAATGGATCTGCAACATAAACACCTTTAGAACGGTATTCGTCTAAGATAGCACCAGTATCATCACGGCTCATACCCAAAGTAGTTTGAGTTAAGTCGTTTGTACCAAAACCAAAGAATTCTGCAGATTGAGCGATTTCGCCAGCTAAGATAGCAGCACGAGGTAACTCAATCATAGTACCAACTAAATATTCAATAGTTGTACCTTTTTCTGCAAAGATTTTTTCAGCAGTTTCTCTAATAACCGCAGCAACAATGTCAAATTCCATTTTAGAACCGATTAATGGAACTTCAATTTCAGGAACGATATTGATACCAGCAGCTTTAACTTCTAAAGCAGCTTCAATAATAGCTCTTGTTTGCATTTCAGCAATTTCAGGATATGTAACAGCCAAACGACATCCACGATGACCTAACATAGGGTTAGATTCGTGTAATGCAGAAGCTCTTTCTTTAACATATTCTAAAGAAACACCAATATGATCAGCCAATTCTTTCATTTCAGCTTCTGAGTGAGGCAAGAATTCATGCAATGGTGGGTCTAATAAACGTACAGTAACAGGAAGGCCATTCATAATTGTAAACAAATCTTTGAAGTCTTGTTTTTGGTAAGGCAATAATTTTGCCAAAGCAGCAACACGACCTTCTTTGTTTTCAGCCAAAATCATAGCACGCATATCAGAAATTCTGTTTGCATCAAAGAACATATGTTCTGTACGAGCAAGACCAATACCTTCACAACCAAATTCTACAGCATTTTTTGCATCATTTGGAGTTTCTGCATTAGCTCTAACTTGCATTGTTCTAGCTTCATCAACCCAGCTCATTAATTTACCGAAGTTACCTGTCATTTCAACTTTAACAGTTGGCATTTCACCTTTAATGATTTGACCTTTAGCACCATCAATAGATACCCAGTCACCTTCATTAATAGTAACACCAGAAGTAGTAACCATTTGTTTGTCTTTAGCAGAAATTTTAATTTCGTTAGAACCAGAAACGCAAGGTTTACCCATACCACGAGCAACCACAGCAGCGTGAGAAGTCATACCACCACGAGCAGTAATAATACCTTCAGCAGCATTCATACCGCCAATATCTTCTGGAGAAGTTTCTAAACGAACAAGCATAACTTTTTCGCCTTTAGCTTTCCAAGCTTCTGCGTCTTCAGCAGTAAATACTGCACGACCAACAGCCGCACCAGGAGATGCAGGAAGACCAGTAGCAATCACATCACGTGGAGCTTTAGGGTCAAGCATTGGGTGTAATAATTGGTCTAATTGTTCAGCATTCATTTTCATGATAGCTTCTTCTTTAGAACACAAACCTTCTTCAACCATATCAACTGCGATTTGAACAGCTGCAGCAGCAGTTCTTTTACCGTTACGAGTTTGTAACATCCAAAGTTTGCCATGCTCGATTGTAAATTCCATATCTTGCATATCTTTGTAATGGTTTTCTAATTTTGTTCTAACATCACAAAGTTCTTTATAAATAGAAGGCATAATTTCTTCTAATGAATCACCTTGACCTTTAGAAGACATAGAGTGTGGAGTTCTAATACCAGCCACAACGTCTTCACCTTGAGCATTAACTAAATATTCACCATAATAAACGTTTTCACCAGTAGCAGGGTCACGAGAGAAGCAAACACCAGTTGCACAATCATCACCAGCATTACCAAATACCATAGCTTGAACGTTAACAGCAGTACCCCAGTCACCTGGAATGTTGTTTAATTTTCTATAAGTAACAGCTTTAGCCACCATCCAAGATTGGAATACAGCGCCGATACCGCCCATTAATTGTTGCCATGGATCAAGAGGGAATTCTTTTCCTAATTTTTTACCAATAGCTTTGAATTCTTCAACAAGAGCTTTCAAGTCATCAGCAGTTAAATCTGTATCAGATTTATAGCCTTTAGCGTCTTTCATAGCTTCTAAAGCGTGTTCAAATTCGTTAATGTCTGCTTCTAAAACCACGTCAGAATACATCATAATAAAACGACGGTAAGAGTCATAAGCAAATCTTTCATCACCAGATGCTTTTGCTAAAGATTTAACAGTGTCATCGTTTAAGCCAAGGTTAAGAACTGTGTTCATCATACCAGGCATAGAAACTCTAGCACCAGAACGTACAGAGAAAAGAAGTGGGTTAGAGGCATCGCCAAATTTTTTACCCATAATAGCTTCAACTTTAGCAACAGATTCTTTAACTTGAGATTCTAATTCTGTTGGATAGCTTCTGTTGTTTGCATAATAGTGTGTGCAAACTTCTGTAGTTACTGTAAATCCTGGAGGAACAGGCAAGCCAACAAGGTTCATTTCAGCCAAGTTAGCGCCTTTACCACCAAGAAGATTTTTCATACTAGCGTCGCCTTCAGCGGCACCGTTTCCGAAAGTATATACCCATTTTGTCATGGTTTTATTTTCTCCTAGGTTGTTAATAAATTTTTTTTACTTAAACTATATAGAGTTTTTTTTTCAAATTTGCAAGCACAATCGACTTAAACTCAAAGATTCTTTCAACTTGTGCACAACATCTTACAACAAACAATACTTTATCACATATATACCATATCTAGATACTGGTATCTAGATATGGTATATATACAACAAGTCATTGTTATAACTAAATGATTATAATTTGATATTTTAAACATCAAAAAGTCGTTAAGTTTCACCTTAACGACTTTAATCAGATTATTTGTTTCTTGCTAAATATCCTTCAACATGCCACTTTATACCCGTTTGTGACTTCCACGGACTACCATAAGTGGAAAAAGAATCCCAACAGTCAAAGTAATTATAATTACAAACAAAACCACCATAACTGTCTAATAAAGATTTTAACAACCCCGCCTCTCCACAAACAAAAACTTGAAAATCACCACAAAAAACCAAAACAGTTTTATATTCACTAAATCTAATTAAAAATTGATTTAAGCGAATAAGAGGATATTTTTCTACCTCTGTTTTAACAATTAGCAAGTCAGGGGTTTCCTCAACAAGTTCCCAGCAAGTATTCTTCAAAATACTTTCTTCTATTTTCATCCATAATTTTAGTTTTTTAAAATTAAGTTCGCGACAGCTTTAGCGTGAATACCTGTTGTATCATAAAGAGGAATGCAGTTACCATTAGATAAGCCAATCCAAATAGCATCACGAAACAACTCTACAATCTCTGTACAGCCAAGAATAACAGCGTCTACATTAGAATCAATATTTTGCGCAAATATATTTCTAGAACCTGAACAAACCTTCCCTTTGCACAACTCATTGAAAATAACATTATCAATGGCTTTTATACCATCTTCATCAGGAACAACAACCTCTATTCCAAATTTGCCTTCAAGACGTTTTTTATAAAAATCTTCCTGCATCACAAACCGTGTTCCTAGTAAAGCGACTTTTTTAACACCGTCTTCTAACAATTTCTCCGCTGTTGCGTCAACGATATGAATAAACTTGATAGAAATTTGTTTTTCAATCTCAGAAACAATTTTATGCATTGTGTTGGTACACATTACAAGATGCGTAGCACCTGCTGCCTCTAAACGTTTTGCCTCAATTGTCAACAAATCAACAATCTTACTCCAATCTCCTTGCCTCATCAAACCTTCAATTGGAGCAAAGTCAACACTAGAGATAAGCAAATTTGCACAACGAAACCCTCCTCTAACTTTATTTACTTCCTCATTGATAATCCAATAATAATCCAAAGTAGAATGATAACTCATACCACCAATAAGACCAATTTTAATTTTCTTACACATAATTTTATAATTTTTAAATGATTAATATATTTAATTGTTTTATAACAACAACAACATAAAACAAAACACATTTTTGTCAACAAAAAAAGCCGTTAAGTTTCACCTCAACGACTTTAATCAGATGATTTATTTTTTTAACTTTTTTTAGTAGAACACAACAACCAAACAGGAGACTTTGATGATAAAGATTTTTCAAAAGTCCAAACATCTTTAATTGTTTGAATAAATTTCTCATCTCCATTAATGACATTACCGTCAGCGTCTTTTGTAATATTCATTTGTTCTGTCTCAAATTCGACAGCAATTTTTGCACTAGCTTTAAGCATTTTCAAATCAACAATATTTGCATTTTTAAAAGAAATTAATTCTGCAAAAGACGATTCTTTTTTACTATGTTTTTCATCAATTGCTTTTTCAAACTTTTCAAACAAAGCTTTTGTAACCAAAGGCTTTAAACTTTCTGGCTTATCATTTGCATAAGAATCCAAAACAATCTCAAAAACCCTTTTAGCGGCAACAACAAAGCTTTCTTTATTAAAATTAGGTATTGCGGCAAACTCATCATCTTTTGCATCAACTTGCTTAGCTTCTTTCGCCACAATAGTCTCCAAAAGCTCTTTAGTTTGTTTTTTTGCCAAATCAACATTAATCTCAGCCCCATCAGGACGAGTCCCCAAAACATTTTTCAATTTACCAAAAACGTAAAAAACAATAAATAATAACAAAATTGTGTCAAAAAAAGAAGTCATAAACATTTCCTATTAAAATACTTGATTTAATTGTTATATAGTGTATTTATTTTATATAATCAAGTTATTTTTCTATTTAAAGGATATAATATGCAACCTCAAATTTTAATAAACACCCAATACATAAAAGATTTTTCATTAGAAATTCCAGGCGCTCCTGAAATTTTTAAAGAATTAAAAGAACAACCATCTTTAAATATTGATGTATCAATAAAAACTAAAAATTTAGAAGATGACTTTTATGAAGTTATTTTCAACACAAGCATAAATGCAGATACAAAAACATCAAAATTCTTCATTATAGAATTAGCCTACGGATGCGTTGTAAAAACAGATGCAAAAGATAATGAATTAAAAGAGATTTTAAACATTTTTGTACCTCAACAATTATTTCCATTTATTAGATCTACAATTGCTAATTCTATGGTAAGTTCAGGTCTTGCACCTATAATGCTTCCACCTATTGATTTTTTAAGCCTATATAAAGAAAAAAACGCAAAATAATTAATAAATTCTTTACACTATTAGCCTAATATAGAATATGGAGAATTCTATATATGGTTGACGCAACAGAATTTAATGAAGATAAAAAAAATATTGAAGAACCAATTGTAACTGCACAACGTTTTTTCAATATATTTCGTCAGATCCATATTTTTAATGAAGATAAAAAAAACGAATTTAATGAACAAATAAAAGATTTATCTCCTGAAGTAAAAAAATCACTAACTTCCATTCCTGGTGGTGGCATGCTTTTAGAGTATATTGCCGAGAAATATCCTGAAGGGAATGAATATACTCCTAAACCTTCAGAAGCATCTTTTGACACCCCATCAAATACTCAAATTGCTCAACCAGCCCCCGCATCACCAATAGTTCAACCTCAAGTTGTTCCTCAGCCTGTTGTTGTTCAATCAAGTGGGGTTACAAAAGTTGTTGTTGACGAAAGTTTTAATCAAGCAATATCAAATGCAATAAAAGAATCTCAAATTGAAGTTGCTAAAATTTTAGCAGAAAGCAAGTCTGAACCTGTTTATATTTCTCAGGATTCTAACACTCCAATACAAAGCTCTGCTTCAATAGATGCACAAAGCTTTCAACAATTTGCAGAAACCATGAAAGAATCTCAAATTGAAATTGCTAAAATTTTAGCAGAAAGCAAGTCTGAACCTGTTTATATTTCTCAAGAACCTAATGCTTCTATAGAGAACTCAGCTTCATTAAACTCTGAAACCTTACAGCAATTTGCAAAAACTATAAAAGAATCTCAAATTGAAATTGCTAAAATTTTAGCTGAAAGCAAATCAGAACCTATTTATATTAAACCAGAACCAAGCATTCCTCAACCTCCTGCAAATATAGACGCTGAAAGTTTTCAAGGTTTTGCTAATGCAATAAAAGAATCTCAAATTGAAGTTGCGAAGATTTTAGCAAACAATAATGCAGATATTATAAAAATAAGCTCTGAATTAGAAAGCAAAATACAAGCTCAAAACACTCTAAGCGCAGAAAACTTTAATAACATGGCAAATACTATAAAAGAATCTCAAATTGAGGTTGCTAAAATGCTGATTAATGTAAAACCAAGCTCTGGAGCAATACAAACAACAAGCGCCAACTTAATAGCTTCTGAAACAAGCTCAAACACTATTGGCATATCTGAACTTAGAGAATTAACTAGCACCATTAAAGAAACACAAATTGAAGTTGCCAAAATGTTAATGCAACATTCTTCTATAAATGCTTCTCAAGCTAACAACGCAAACAACATCCAAATAAATACTGCACCAGTAATGCCTCAAGGATATGAACAGCCAAACATCTCTAATCTGTCTTTTGAATTAAAAGATATTGTTAAAGAGCAGATGAGCAGCCTAAAAGAAATCACTAAAATACACTTTAGTGAATTAAGCTCAACAATTGCATTAACAATCAAACAAAGTCAAGAAATGTCATCTAAAACGATTAAAGATGCCCTTGCTAGCTTTTCAAAAGAAAATAGAAACATCTTAAAAAACATAATAAACACAAATTATGTTGCAAACACTAGACCGCTAAGTAACGATGACACTCCTAATGAAAACAACTTTGAACAAACAAAAAAAAGCAAAAGCAAGAAAAAAAGCATCAATACAAATTTAAGTGAAGATGCTATTGTAACAGCTCAACGTTTTTACAATTTATTCAGACAGTCTCATATCTTTTCTAAAGAGAAAAAAGAAGAGTTTAACCAACAAATTTTAGCACTTCCACAAGAAGTTATACAATCATTAGCTTCTATTCCTGGAGGAGGGTTATTACTAGAATACTTAGATGCTATAAGCGAACAATCAGAAAGTTATGATATAGAGACAACTTATAATGTTTCTTCTGAAGAAAAAAACTCTCCAATTAAAGAAGATATTAACTTAGAAGAAGATGATTTTAACATAGATGATAATATTGTACCAGAAGACGATGACATTGAAGATGAAGAAGACTTCAATATAGATGATAATATTGACCTTGAAGATGATTTCAGTATAAACAATGACATTGAAAATGAAGAGGACTTCAATATAGATGATAATATTGAGTTAGAAGATGACTTTAATATTGAAGATGAATTTGATATCGATGATGATTTCAAGATTGATTTTGATAAAATAAAATCAGACTTAAAAAAACTTGAAGAAAATACTCCTGAGACTAAAAAAACAGAAGAATTTTCAAATAAACAAGAAGCAACAAAAAATAATAAAGAAAAAAAACAACAAAAACCTAAACAAGAAAAAATAATAATAGAAAAGAAAAATAAAGGGGTTCAAACATATAAATCAACCATAAATTGGCATAATGTTATTCAAGAAAATTTAGAAAAAGAGAAAAAAGAAAAAGAAATCGAAAAATCTAAATTAACTATAAAAGAAAATCTTCCTCCAGTAGAAGCTGCTGTTGAAAATAAGTCTAATGAAAAAACAATGTATGACGATGAACAATGGGAATACATTGAAGATAATAACACTGAAAATTCTGAAGATGAATATGAATGGGAATATGTTGAAGACGAGACCTCTGAAAAATCAGAAGATGAATATGAGTGGGAATATGTTGAAGACGAAACTAACGAAACAGCTCAAGCTAAAGAAGAGGAGTATGAGTGGGAATACGTTGAAGACGAAACTCCTGAAACACCTCAAGCCAAAGAAGAAGAGTACGAGTGGGAATATATTGAAGACGATAAACCTGAAAATTCTGAAGAAGAATACGAATGGGAGTATATTGAAGAAGATGACACAGAAGACAACACACCACCAACTCAAACAGAATATGAGTGGGACAACATAGAAGAAACAACTAAAATACCAGAAGAAGCAGATGAAGAAATCAGCTAATAAAACAGCAAACTATCAAATATTAAGCAACAATTCACTAAAAATTATTGCCATTATAATAATGTTTGCAGATCATTTTATAAAAACAATTTTATCTGCATGGTTTGTTCATGATTTTCATTCTCAATATATTCAAAAAATAATAAGTTATGATTATTATAAAGCTTTTACAAATTTTCTAAAATTTGATTTAATGTCAATAGGTTTCGTCGGCATGCCTCTTTTTTGCTTTTTATTAGTTGAAGGTTTTACTCATACCAAAAATAAAAAGAAATACTTTTTAACTATGCTACTGTTTGCCTGCATCTCAGAACTCCCTTTTGATTTATTATTTTTTGGTTTTTTTGAACAATTAGGAAAAATTTGCCCTCTTTATAATTTAAATCAAAACGTTTTATTTTCTTTTGTTTTAGGAATTTGTTTATTACAAAGCATAGAATTAATAAAAAAACAAACATACAATCCATATATTAAATTTATCACAAACATTGTTTTAATTTATATTTTTTCTTTAATTGCGACCCTATTCAAAGTTGATTATTCATACTGGAGCACACTCTTTATTGTAGGATTCTATTTTACCCAAAATAACAAAAATTTACAAATAATCTTTATGTTTATTTGTGTTTTAATAATCACCCCTATTCCCTTTTATTACGGCTTTTTAGGATGCTTACCAATATTATTATACAACAATAAAAAAGGAGAGCTAAATCTAAAATATTTCTTTTATATATTTTATCCCACTCATTTAATAATACTTTATCTTATCGGCAAACTAATGTATTCTTAAAACATAAGGAATTTAAATGATAAAAAAGCGACATAAAGTTAAAACATTAAACAATTACAACTTAAAAATCATTGCAACCTTTTCTATGTTAGTAGATCATATCGCAAAAATAATTTTGGTTCCATGGCTTTATCTAAAAATATCTCCTATCAATCACAATTTTGATTTATATAAAAAACTATTTGAAATAGATTTTGCACAATTTGGTAGAATATCAATGCCAATATTTGCATTTTTATTAACAGAAGGATTTAAACACACAAAAAACTTCAAAAAATATTTATTAACAATGATATTCATGGCTTTTCTTTCAGAGCCTATTTATGACATATCAATCCATTTCTTAAGAGGAAAAATAGATGAAACATATCCATTTTATTTTCAAGCACAAAACATTTTATTTAGCTTCAGCTTAGGGCTAATGATGATGTGGGGATTAAAGAAGATAAAAAACAAATATACTAACCAATATATTTCAATTTTTTTAAGTCTTGCACTCATTAGCACTTGCGCTTTAATTTCTCACTACTTAAAATTTGATTATGGTTGGTATATAATATTAATTATTGCCTGTTTTTATATTTTAAGCTTTAATAAATATCTTCAAGCCTTAAGCTTTATTACATTATATATAATATATAACCAAACATTCCCCTCCATATTTATATTTATAACTTGCATATTAATATTATTATACAATGGTCAAAAAGGAAAATTAAACTCAAAATACTTTTTTTACATTTTTTATCCTGCCCACCTTTTAATATTACACATAATAGCACTATTAAGCATATATAAAAATTCGCTTGAATTATTTTTTTAGTGTTATATAATAATAAACAGTTGAGCAATCAACTATAACACGAAAAGTGCTATAAAATAGGATAGACAGACCTGGGGGCAGTACCCAGCACTTCCACCATTTATGGGGGTGAAATAGGCTTGATGTTGGTCAGTAAAAATAGTGGCTGTGTTCGGCGATATACCACCGTTATCGGTTCAAACATAAATAAACGCAAATGATAATTTTGCACCAGTTGCTGTAGCTGCGTAATCGTAGCGTGCGACGAAGCAATCCTTTGTTAATTGGTTTTAATAAAGTGGGGTCTAAGGCACCTAGCAACAGAACGCCTTATTTTTTTATACTTGTAAAATATCTGATATATACAAATTAGGGTTTTACGATTAAATAAGCCAAGAAATAATCATCTTAGAAACATTCATCATATAACTACCAAATATATTAACATTTAAAAATGGCAATATAAAAGCAAAAACAACAATAGCTAAAAGACCGTATTTTTCTTCAGAAAGATATCTCTTTGCCCAAGGCTCATCTATCCAACCTAAAAATATTTTAGAGCCATCAAGTGGCGGAATAGGCAAAATATTAAAAACAATCAAAACAACATTAAAAACAACCATATTAATAAAAAACAAACTAATTAAACCTTGCCAATATTGATTATTAATAAAAGAACACAAATAAACCACCAAAGCAGAAGTCAACGCCAAATACAAATTAGCAATAATACCAGCAGAAGAAACCAACAACATATCCCTTTTAGGCTTCTTAAAATTATGAAAATTTATTGGCACAGGCTTTGCCCATCCAAACACAAAACCAACTTGAGAAAAAAGCAACGCCAAAGGCAATACCAAAGTCCCAAAAAGATCAATATGTTTAATCGGATTCAAAGACAAACGCCCAAATCTTTTTGCGGTATTATCTCCCAATTTATAAGCCACATAACCATGAGCAAACTCATGCGCAATAATAGCAATAAAAACAGGTACTAAATTTATAATAAGTTTTATAATCATTGTTATTTTTGCTTAACAAAACAACCTAGGCCAAGTTTTTTCAAATCTGCACAAAGCTTATCTGCACCACTTCTGTTTGTATAAGCGCCAGCTTTAAGACGATAAAAAGTACCTTTACCAGCAATAACAGCTTCTTCTATTTCTAAAGCTTCACCAACAAGAGGACTATATTTTTTAGGCAAAGAAACTTTTGTATTTTCAATAGCAATCTTATTTTGAGAAGACATAATTTGTACTTGCCACATTCCCTTTGTTGCAACACTAGCTACTATTTTAGCCGCAGGCTTCTTCACAGGTTTAGGGGCAACAACTGGTTTTTGAGCTACAACAGGTTTAGGAGCAACAACTTTCACTTCAGCAACCTTCACTTCTTCAATTTTCTTAACCTCAGGCTTAGGCTCTAAAATTTCTTTTGCCAACTCTACAGTCTCAACAGTTTTTTCTTTAAGAGCTTCTACTTTAGGAGTCTCTGCTTCTGCAATAATTTCTTTCACAGAAACTTTCTTTTCAACAATAACTGGCACTTCAGGCTCTTCCGTTAAAGGCAAAACAGTTTCAGGCATATCTTCTTCTGCTACTTTTTTATCAATAACATCATAAATGCTTTTATCTTGATCCAAGATTTGCATTCCACCTGGTTCTAAAGGCTGAACCTTAACCGCACTTTGAGGTCTTCTAATAACAGGAAGCTCTTTATCTACATCATCTTTATATTTTGGAGAAAATGCTATAAAACCAACAACCCCTGCCAATATAATACCAGACAAAGCTCCAACTAAAATATTTTTAGAACGATTTATTTCTTCTTTTCTTTCCTGAAAAGTTTCTGAATTTTCTTGATTAATTTTATTTCTAAAATCATTTAAAAAATCTTCTGATTTATCTTTTTCATCAAACTCTTGAAACATATCCTATCTCCTTTTTATACAATAATAAATCAAAATACTTTACAATCAATTAACAAGTGATATATTTTTTTCATGAAAATAGCAACTTTTAACATAAATTCTATAAATGCCCGATTAGATATTCTAACAAACTGGCTAAAAACCACAGATTTAGACATTGTTTTCTTACAAGAAATAAAATGCGAAGAAATAAAATTTCCGTTATTTGAAATAAACTCTCTTGGTTATGAAGCAAAAGTTCTCGGACAAAAATCATACAACGGCGTTGCGATTCTAAGCAAACATAAATTAACCAACATAATTGAAGGAATTCCCAACTTTGAAGATACAAATTCCAGATATTTACAAGCTGAGTTTGAATACAATAAAGAAAAATATCTTGTTGCCTCAATTTATTTACCTAACGGTGCTCCAATTGAAGATGAAAACAAATTTGGTTACAAATTAAAATTTATGGAAGCTCTATATAAACACATAAAAAACTTATTAAAAGAACATAAAAACATTATATTAGGCGGAGACTTCAACACCATATTAACTGCAAATGATGTTTATAATGAAAAATCATATTGGGGCGGTGCTTTATACCACCCAGAAGTAATGTCCAGATTTAAAGCCTTTGAACATTTAGGAGTTTATGATGCTTACAGAGCAAAATATCCAACCCAAGAAGGCTATACATATTTTGACTATATGCGCAATGCGTTTAACTTAAACAACGGATTAAGAATAGATTATTTTTTAATATCCCCTGCCCTAGTTGATAGAATTGAAGATGTTTATGTCAACAAAGAGTTAAGAGCACAAGAAAAGCCATCAGATCACACCCCCTTAATATTGAGCATAAAATGAAAAAGTTTATAATAATATTTTTTCTCTTTCCATATTATGCCTTTGCTTCTAACCTAGAGATTATTAATGGAATATATAAGATTTTTGATGAAGAATATATAGAAAAAAACATTATAGAAAATTTAAGTATAAACACTCTTAAGTCATTAAAAATAATTGACAATAATATAAGCATCTCAAACGATGATAAAAATATAGGAATGTATTATAAAACAAAAAAAATAACTCACTTTAACAAACCCCAAAACAATGACTATAAACAATGGGCAGAACTAACAAACAAAATAATTAACAAAGCCATAGAAACCTCTCCCGTATTACAAAAAAAGCATCTTGAAGTTGTGGATTTGCTTTTTACAAACTCAATTAATGATAAAAACAATAAATTTTATCCAAATATAAAAATAAAAGACTCATTATCAAAACATAAAAAAACTTTTAGCTCAAACATAGATAAAAACTTTACTTTAACCATTGTTGCAAAAAACATAAACCAAATAACCTACAACTCAATACAAACCGTTATAAACAACAACCCTAAAGCAAAAAAACTTGTTCTAGATTTAAGAAATAATAATGGTGGAGACTTTAAAAGCGCTGTAGATATAATAAACTTATTTATTGATGAAGGCGTTATCTTCACCACAAAAGATAGAAATAAAAACACAAAAATCTTCCAAGCAAAAAGTGGAGATATCTTTGAATATAAGCCAATTTATATATTAGTAAACGAGCAAACAGCTTCTTCAGCAGAACTAATTGCCTTTGTAATGCAAAACCAAGATAGAGCCCAAATAGCAGGAACTCCAACCTATGGCAAAAACAGCGTCCAAACATTATTTTTAATTCAAGGCAGAGGTGTTGGAATTACAACAGAATATTTTTATGACATAAACGGAAATAATGTAAAAATCATCCCGCAAATCCAGCAAATCCCATAAAAGCCATAGAAAGTATAGACGCCACAATCAAAGCAATTGGAGCTCCCTTAAGAGCATCGGGCACTTTTTTTTCATCTATACGTTCACGCAAACTTGCAAACAAAACAACCGCCAAAGTAAAACCCAACCCATTTGCAATTGCAAATGCAATAGAGCGAGAAAAATCATAATTTTTATTAAAGGCCAAAATAATCATACCAAGAACCACGCAATTAGTCATAATTGATGGCAAAAACACACCTAAAACAGCATATAAAGATGGAATCCCTTTTTTTAACATCAGCTCAAACACTTGCACCAATGTTGCAATAACTAAAATAAATGCCATTATGTTTAAGAACTCCAAACCATTAGGCAATAAAAAGTTTTTATAGACAACATAATTAACTGTTGTAGAAGCCATCATCACAAGAGTAATCACCAAACCAACCAAAAGCGCCGTAGATGTTTTTTTAGAAGCAATCAAAAATGACCCCACCCCCAAAAACTGAGAAAGCACAATATTATTTACAAAAATAGAACTAATAAAAATCACCAAATATTCCATAAGCTTATTCCTTTTCAACCTGAGTGATAATTGTTTCAGAAACCATTATTCTATCATCAGGAATTTTAATTAAACCAACAGCTCCATTATATTCTTTCATTTTTAAAAGTTGTTGAGAAAGCTCTTTAGCTGTCGGAATTTTCAAATGTTTTTTATAAAAATCATTATAACCCTTTATTATCATATTAATAGAATCATAAACATAAGCAGCAACTGTAATATTTTCTCTATTAAGATATTTTTTAAGTTTCCCATCTACAGGTGCAGCATCAACATAATCATATCCAACAAACAAACTTTTATCTTGCGCATCACTAAATGTCTGAATTCCTGTTATTGGTGTTGTTATTTTATTTATAATCATTTGTCTTTTTATTAATTCTAATGCTGGTGAAAGAGTATTTAAAAACCAATAATCAACATCTTTAATAGATGCTGCTTTCTGAACAATAAAACTAAAATCTTTTTCTTGAGGATTAAACTTAAACTCTTCGAAAAAAATATTATTTTTCAACAAATCTTTATTTAACTGTTTTGATATTAAAATATTTCCAGTATCATTCATTGTCAAAAGAACAATTTTTTTCACATTTTTATCTTTTAGCATTTTCATCATTTTGTTTGATGCAACAGCAATATTTTGCCAATTTGTAAAAGTTGTATCACTAGAAGAAACATTGCAGTCATTAGCTACACATAAATGAAAAACATCATTAGCATTTGCAATCGGCGTAACAACAGATGATGGACCACTAAAAGCAGAAACAATAGCATTTACCTTATCTAAAAAAATAAATTTATTTGCAATTCCAATAGTTTTTTTCACATCTTGAACATTATCTTCCACAATAATTTCAAAATTAATTAAATCATTATCAGTCTCTTTTATAATTTTTTCAGTCAAAAGCTTAGCGCTTTCGCCAACATCAGACAAATTACCGCTCAACGGAAGCACAACCCCAATCTTAACCGTTGGCTTTGCACTCTCAACAACCTCTTCTTTTTTGCAAGCGACTAAAGAAAGAATAACCAATAAAAAATAAAAATATTTCACCATCACTTAGCACCTTTAATTTTATTAAAACCTGCAATTAAACCAGCTAAAGCTAAAAAAGCGCCAGGAGGCATAATAAAAAACAAAACTGTTGGCACATCATCTGCCAAAAACTTATATCCTGCAATAGCTCCATTGCTCAATATTTCTCTAAAAGCTCCAAGCAAAGTTAATGCTAAAGTAAACCCTAATCCCATAAAAACAGCATCTAAAAAAGATAACCAAACATTATTCTGAGAAGCAAAAAGCTCTGCCCTACTAAGAATTAAACAATTTATAACAATCAACGGAACAAAAATGCCTAAAGACAAATACAAAGAAGGCACATAAGCTTGCATCAAAAATTCAACCACACTAACACAAGTTGCAATCAAAACCAAATAACACAACACTTTAACTTGAACAGGAATTAATTTATTTAATAATGAGATTAAAATATTAGACATTATCAAAACCGCCATTGTCGCGATTCCCATCCCCAATCCATTCAACAAAGAAGTTGTAACACCAAGTGTCGGACACATTCCAAGCAACAAAACAAAAACAGGATTTTTTCTCCAAAGACCGTCAAGAAAAAGTTTTTTCATCAATGCTCTCCCTTATAAGTCTGATAAACACTATAAGCTTTTTCAATTGCTTCTAACACCGCCCTAGATGATATTGTGGCAGCACTAACAGCATCAATATCTCCGCCATCTTGAGTTACTCTTAAATCTCCATACCTAGGGTTGAATCCATTTAAAGCACCCATAAATTTATCTTCTTCAACTTTTGTTCCAAGACCAGGAGTTTCTTTATTAGAAAGCAACTTAAATTTATTAATTCTACCATCAACAAAAAAACCAACAATCAAATTAAGCTGTCCTCCATATCCTTTTTTTGAATATGTTTTAACCGCCACACCAACAATTTTTTCACCTTTTTTAGCAGGATAAAGCTCTAAGAATTCTCTTTTATTATCCCCTCTTAATACTATTTTTTCAGCATATGGATTATTATCAAAATCCAAAGGCAATACATCTGTAATCATCTCTAAATACAAATCATCTTCCGCATTTTTTATTGGGTTTAATGTTTTTTCATAAACAAATGCCAAAAGAGCCGCGCAAACAGAAGTTATAAAAACTAAAGAAAATATAATCTTTACATTTTTTTTCATTTTTTTGCTCCAAAAAATTTATTATGAAAATGCTTATCAATAATTGGCACAAATGCGTTCATAATTAAAATAGCAAAGAAAACCCCTTCAGGATAAGCCCCATAAAATCTAATCAGACAAGTAAGCAAACCACAACCAATCGCAAATATAGCCTTACCTTTTTTTGCCATAGGAGAAGTAACATAATCTGTTGCCATAAAAACAGCCCCAAGCATTAAAGCTCCGCTCATAGATTGCAAAACAGGATTATACATTTGACTTCCAGTAAAAAAATAAGCTACAGAACAAAAAACAAAAACTGTCCCCACATAAAAAACAGGAATATGCCAAGATATAACTCGCCTAAACAACAAATAAGCAAAACCCAAACAAATTGCCAAAACAGATGTTTGCCCCAAACAACCACTCTCATTGCCCAAAAATAAATCCATTGTAAATGGCAAAGAATACACATCTGAAAAATCTTTTAAAATATTTAATGTCGTTATAGAAAAAGTTTCTTCAACATTCAAAAAATCAAAGGGAATTGCTGCTGGACTAGCGCTCATTGCCACAGGGAAAGATATAAATAAAAAAACAACCCCAACAACCGCAGGATTAAACAAATTTTTACCCAAACCCCCAAAAGCCATTTTAGCAACAACGATTGCCACAAAAGAACCAATGACAATCATCGCTGTTGCAATATTAGCAGGCAAGCTAAAAGCTAGCAAAAGCCCTGTAATAATAGCAGAATAATCTAAAACTGTATTTTTTGTTTTTAATATATATTTTGCAAACAAATACTCAAACAACACACAAGATGCAACAGAAGTTAATATAACCCTTAAAGCATTTATTCCAAAAAACACTAACGATGCAAAAAAAGCAGGAATCAAAGCAATTATCACATCTTTCATAATACTAGAAACATTATGCTTAGCAATTATATGAGGAGACGGAAAAATAGTTTGTTTCATCTTAAAATCCCAAAAGCAATTATTTTTTATACTTTAGCTTCTTTTTCTTATTATTCAACTTAAATGTATTATCATCAAATTTCACATCTTTTTGAACATCATATAAAGAAACTAAAATTTCAACACCCTGAGGATCAACAATGCTCCATTGTTTTAATTCCATAGGAGAGTTTTCAAAAATAAGTTTAATAGGCCCAACAGAATCATTTTTCAAATATTGCAAAGAAATAGATGTAATCCCTGCATCTTGGTAAAAATCAACAACTTTAATTTGTTTACCATCTATTTTAATATCATTGGCCAAAATTAAAGAAGCTGGAATATCATCATAATTAATATGAGTTGTCTGATCTAATTCTTTATCATAATAAACAATAAAATCACCATCACCAACAATCAAGACCGATGTTGGATCATTATACTCCATCCTAATTTTATTAGGCTTAGCAATTTTCAATATTCCGTCAGAAACATTTCCGTTTGATGCTGTTTGCACAAATTTAGCTGACATATTTTCTAAAGTATTAAGATATGTTTCAACTGTTTTAATGTTTTGAGAACTTTGTGCATTTACATTACAAGCAAACAACAAAGTAAAAATAAATATAATGTTTTTCATAAATTAATATATAAAACAAAAGCTCGCCTCTTTCAAGCAAAAAAGACGAGCAATTAACAAGTTTTATGATTCAGAAGAATTATCATTTGAAGATTGAGATTCTTTTGAAATAGAAGTCTCAGAACTTGCAGAAGCCTTGATTTTAGAAGCAGAACAACCGCAACCTGAAGCATTATTAGAATTTTTCATTAAATTTCTCCTTATATCAATTTAACAATATAAGAATAATATTAAAACAGAAAAAAGAAATATAGCTTTTAGCTTTAGAGCATTTCTCGATTAAATAGAATAGCATTGTGATAGATTTTGTTTTTTGAATTTATTATTATTTGTGAAGTGTAGTGGGCTACATAAACAAATAATAATAAAGAGCAAAAAACAAAAGATGAGCAAAAAGGATTATATTTAATCGAGAAAAGCTCTAAGCTGTTTCACCAAATTTATTATCAATAAGTTTTTCAAGCGCATCTAAAACTTTATCTGCATCAGCTCCCGTTGCACTCACATCAATAGTAGTGCCTTTAGAAGCCGCTAACATCATCAATCCCATAATAGATGTTCCTACAACTTTTTGCCCCAAACGCTCCACTTCAACCTCTGCACTAAAGCCATCAACTGTCTTAACAAATGCAGCAGCAGCTCTTGCGTGCAAACCTTTAAGGTTTTTAATTTCCAAAACTTTACTAGGCATAATTATTTACCTCCCAACAATTGAGAAGCAACATGAATATATTTTTTACCAGCATCTTGTGCACCTTCAACCGATTCTTTAAGACTTTTCTCTTTTCTTAAAGTTGCCACTTTAATAAGCATCGGAAGATTAATACCAGCAATAACTTCAACCTTTTCATTCATAATGGATATCGCCAAATTAGAAGGAGTACCACCAAACATATCTGTTAAAACAATCACACCATCACCGCTATCAACTGTCTTAACTTTTTCTAAAATTTCATTACGTCTTTGTTCCATATTATCTTCTGGACCAATACACACACCTAAAACATTTTCTTGTTTTCCAACAACATGTTCCATAGCAGAAATAAACTCAGTGGCCAAATTGCCATGAGTAACCAAAACTAAACCTATCATTTTTCTATCCCAACCTTCCAAGATTTAACCGCACCAAAAGCTTTTAACAACTCATCTTTATTTTTAGCCTTAACAAGTTCATCTGCTCTAGTTTGTTTTCCTTCAAAAACAATATCCTCAACATTTTCAACTTCAACAGCATAAACTCTTTCAACCATCTTGCCATTAAGTTCAACAATCATCACAAATTCAGCTTCAGCCAAAGTCCCTGCAGTCTCTTTTTCAACTCCTTCAAGCTTTACAGACAAACGCACATCTCTTTTAAGAAGAGCATTTTGTTTGCCATCAAACTGCAAAATTGGATTTTGAGGCAACCCCTCTCTGCTATCAATAAAAATAGCAAGCTCGCCATATTTATTTTCAATAATTTCAAAAAAATCTTGTTTTTCAATTAACGTATAATATTGTGTTTCCATTTTTATAACCTCTATTAGTTGTTTTATATATCATAAATTACAAAGTGTAAATAATTTTTTAATAAATTTAAGATATTATAAAAAAAAGGAGAATCCTAAAATGAGTATAAGCACAACTAGAAAAGTTAGCGCAAATACAATAAGTGCTAAAAAAAGAAATTACAGCCTAAATTCTGGCAACGGAAGTTCTGTTGATGAAATTGACACAAAAAACAATGTCTTAATAAAAGATAATGATAGCCATGAAGAAAACAATTCATATCAACAAGAAACACAGCAAGAAAAAAACAAAGAAAAATCATTCAGCAGCAATTCGGTATACATATCAAATGCTATAAACGTACAAGAAGAGCAAGAATCTAAAAACAATAACTTAAATAATGTGAATATTTACAAAAAAAACTCCCTTCCACAAGCTGAAGAAGAAGTAGATAAGCTGATATAAATTTTGTCCATTGTTACAAACAGATTAAATTTATATATAAAACACAAATTTTAATGGATTTTTCATATATAAAAATGTATTATAATCCTAAGGAGAGCAATATAATATGTATATATGGGTTATACTAGCAATATTTATGACAACCTTAATGGGCTTTAATCTACATTTTAGATCAGATGTTAGAGAAGTTACTCTTGCACCATTAGCTGAATCTATTGTTTCAAAGGTTGTTATTCAACACAATGCTTTACAAAGCTATATAGCTCACAACAAAGAAACATTAAAAATACAAAGTTCTTCAGAGCTTACTCTTGATGGTGATGATTTAGAAATATTTGCCCCTTTCGGATTTAAATTTAATAACAACATAAAAAGCTTAATTAGTTGTGTTGAAAAAGACAACATAAACTCTCTTATCTCTTGTTCTTGCACAAATAAAGATAATAGTTCATTAGGCGAATGTTCAGACAAAATTGTTTCTGTTATGGCGACAACATTTATGCAAACTCCGTCAAGATGGTTTAATTACAAAAGTTCAACCCCGACAACAGAACTTAAAAGCGCAATAAAAAATGTAATGGGATACAATTCATCTTTTGGTTATAATGTTGATGCCAATCACAGTGATACAACAGGCATAGATGATACAACATACACAGATTCTGATTATGAAATAAAAAACAACGATTCTTTAAGATTTTTCATCCCTCAAGTCATCGTAGATGAAGAAAATTTTAAGAGCCTATGTATAGAAGATAATATTCCATGTATTCTACAAACAACAACAGAATACGAGCAATAAGGAGAAAACAACCATGAAAAACAAATTAATGCAAAAAACACTACAAAAAGGTAGTTTAATGGTAGAAGCATTAGCAATGTTAGGTCTTATTGCAATGGTTACTCCGATGGTTTATAAAAAAACTGCAGAACGCACAAGTGAAATGCAAGATATTAATGAAGCTGGACATTTAAGAGTTGTAAGCCGCGCTTTTGATGATTATCTCACAGATAACTATAACGATGACTATTTTAAATACACCTCATCGACTCCAGATGATACCAAATATCTTGATGTGGACGCAGATGATGTTGCAAAATATTTTCCTCAAGGATTTACTCTTCAATCAAAATTATTTGGCGATTTAAAATTTAAAGCCCACGTAAGAGCAAAAGTTACAAACGACGGTACAGATGAAGGCATAGAAACATCTCCTAAAGTTTTAACAGGATTTGTTGTTGCCACTCCCCAAACTAACATTGACATTCCATTAATGAGAGCATCAAGAATTGCCTCTATGATTGGTACAAATGGCGGCTTTGTAGACGGAGATACTGTTAAAGGTGTTCAAGGAATTTGGTCTATTGATACAGACGATGTTATAGATGCGCCTACCGAAGAAGGCGAAACTGTCAACAATAATGGCGCAATCGTAACATCATCAATTCAAAGTATTGCGGACTCTGCAGGCGGTTCTGATTTATTATACAGAACATACAAAGGTAATGAGACCTTAAACACCATGGAAACAAATTTATTAATGGGCGGCTACAATATAGAAGGAGCAGGAGACATCACCGCCGACACCGCCACTATCGGCCCTTTAACAATAACAGCTGATGAAGTAAAAACAAGTGAAAAGCTAACCATAAGTGATGGAGGAGCCGACATTACAGGAGAACTATTAGCAAAAACAGGAGCTACCGTTAGTGGCGGACTGTTAAACGCAGAAGCAGGAGCATCAATAAAAGGAACAACTGAAGGTACAGACAATACCTTAACTGTTGAAGGTGCTTCTGAATTTACTGGCAAAGTTACAATAACCGACGGTAGCTCTTCTTCCGAAGAAGGTTCTGCTGGAATAGGAAACAACGCATATAACACAAACATTATTGGCGGCTTATATGTTGAAGGAGGTTTTGCTACAGATGATATAGATGTTGTAAACAAATTTAGAGCAGGACAAAATGTTGATGGTAGCGATGCTGATAATGATTTTACTTTTGTTGTAAATGGAGATGACTTAGACCCAGGAATTGCTATAAACAAAGGTTCCATTAATTTAGCAAGTGAAGTGGGATTATCAAGTGATTATTTCAATATAATAGATTCAGAAGACAGCTCAGATAAAGGGGTTACAATAGGGCTATATAATGAAACTGATGGATACCCTATCATGTTTGACGCAGATGGAAACATGGATACTATTGCCAACATCACAGCTCCATACTTTGAAACAGGATATGATGATGATGATAATTTATTCTTTTCAATAGGAGATGGGACTACAACGAACCCTATTCTTGATATATATAACGATACCACATACGGAAATATAATAGATATTGTCAGTGATCAGTTTAATCTTACTAGCCAAAATGCAATTATGGATCAAGATGGCTTTGCTATCGGTAACACACTAAGCTTAAATGATAGTAATGAAATAACTGGAGATATAAGATTTGAAGTAGATACAACAACTAACGGCGTAATTACTGCTCGTGGACAAATGGACTTCATGGATGGAGAAGAAACAGAATCAAAAACACTGCAAGTTGGTACTCTTAATGATGACCCATCAGGCAATGTCGGAAGCAGCAATCCTTATGTATATATCCGCAACGGCGGGGTTCACATTGCAGGCGACCACGACGCGGGCAACGCAACAACACATACTTTAGGAACAGTCCCAGATGCATTTACAACAGCAGGAGGCTATATAAATGTAGATAGAATAATAACAAATACAACATATACAAAAGATAGTAATTACAGCACAAATAATGACTATGATCGTTTTCAAGTAAACCCAGCCTACACATCTGTAATGAACGATATAAAGCTAGCTACTCGTGGCGGTGCCAGATTATCAGATATTTTGCCTGACTTCATTACAAAGGGCGTATATGTTCTAGATAACACATACAAAAACACTACAAAAACAGGTAGCAGTGGTAACAGCTATTACGGTACATTCAACTGGACAAGTTTAAATTCAGCCATTTCAGGAACAGATAACTTCACCTCTATATCAGAAACACCTGATGCATGTACTGAAGACGATGCCCCTTGCGAAGCAAGTCCATGGCTAGGTTTTCTTCCTGCCCCTCAATGCCCTCCAGGATATTCTAAAATAGCAACAGCTACTCCTTTGCGATTTAATATGGGGCAAACCTATGCTGTTGACCATAACTATACAGGAACTGACCCTTACGCAATGTTATACAGAAACACAAACCCAACGATGGACAATGCCAACTACTTAGGTTTTCAGGCTTCAACTTGGTTAAATCTATATTTAGAAGAAAATACAGGAACTTTTAAAGGATGGCATACAGTAATGGGCTTTATTTATCCTGTTGCCGACTACTGTGAATATATTACAAAAATACTCGGCTCTGCTCCTTCTAATTGCTCAAGTAATGATACAATCATTTGGAACTTACTTCCTGTATATAATCAAGAGCTTGCAGCAATTGTTACAACATATTGCCACTTTGAAAGAGAAAACTTTACAGGTAATGAGTATGTAGACCCCTATGAGCAACTAACAAATTATCAATCTAATAAAGATGATTTTACCGACACAGTAAACGATCCCGATTTAGGTTATAAAGATGTTTGGTAATATATAACAACAAACTCTTCTTCCCCCCTTGCGGGGGAAGTCCCAGAGGGCAATGTAGGGGTAACATAGCGCCCACAAAATAAAGTGTTTATTTTAAAGCTATAGCTAATTAGAAACAAAAACATCGGGAGAACTACGTTCTCCCGACAACAAATATCCTTTTTTTTATAGCAAACACAAAATTATTTGATTACATATCTCTTGTAGGGAACTGTCTTGACTGTTCCTTGTATAATATGGCTAATTTTAAAGAACCTACATTTTTCAGTGCACAACACAATAATTTATTTTTGCATTAGCTATATAATCTATTGTTTTAACAAATAATTAGTGCAAACACAAAACTCACATTAATTAGATTGAAGAGATGAGATACAAACAGTACCAATAATATCTTCTACCAAACAACCACGAGAAAGGTCATTAACAGGAGAATTCAACCCTTGCAACAAAGGACCATAAGCCTCTGCTCCACCCAATCTTTGTAAAAGCTTATATGCAATATTACCTGCTGCCAAGTTAGGGAATATCAAAATTTTTGCTTGCCCTGCAACATGACTATCAGGACATTTTATTGCTGCAGAAACCAAATCAAGAGCAGCATCCGCTTGCATCTCTCCATCTGCTTCAATACCTAAGTCTTTATATTCATCTGTAGCTATAACTTCATTAAACAAACGATTCGCTTCACGCATTTTTTCTGGCCCCTCGCCTTTTCCTGAACCATAAGTAGAATATGATAAAAACGCAACTTTAGGCTCTATTCCCATCTGAATTGCAGTTAAAGAACTTTGTAAAGCAATATCACAAAGCTCTTGAGCATTTGGCTCAATAGAAATCGCACAGTCAGAGAAAATATACTTTTCACCTTTTGCCGCCATAATAAAACAAGCAGAAACACTTTGACCAGCAACCTTAGACTTTATAATTTGCAACGCAGGTCTAACAGTATCTGCAGTTGAGTGATTTGCACCACTAACCATTGCATCTGCCTTACCAAACTTAACCATCATAGTACCAAAATGATTAACATCTAAAATTAATCTTTGTGCTTCTTCGATTCTCAAGCCTTTACGTTTTCTTAACTCATATAACTCATTTGCAAATTCTATTTTATCTTCAGACAAAGCAGGAGTAATAATTTTAATCCCGTCTAAATTCCAACTTTTTTCTGCATATATTTTTTTAATTTCGTCAACGTTTCCAAGCAAAATAATTTTTGCAATTTTTTCTTTATTAATAATATGAGCAGCCTCTAAAACCCTGATATCATCACCTTCTGGCAACACAACAGTTTTGTTTAATAATTTTGCTCTATCAGCTAACTCTCTTAAATATCCTTCCATAATTTTCTCCTTTTAGTTTTTTAAAATTTATAATATTAAAAGTTAAAAAGTCTACAAAAAACTTTTGCTTTTATAAAAAAATCATTTATACTCCGCTTAGGAGAAAAAAATGGAACAAACATTATCAATAATAAAGCCTGATGCCACTCAAAGAAACATCACTGGCAAAGTAAACACAATAATAGAAAACGCAGGGTTGAAAATTGTTGCTCAAAAAAGAATATGGCTAACCCCTTCCCAAGCTCAAGGTTTTTATGCCGAGCATTCTGACAAAGCTTTTTTTGATGGATTAGTAGAGGCTATGTGTTCAGGTCCAATTATTGTCCAAGTATTAGAAGCTGACAATGCTATTGCAACTTACAGACAAATAATGGGGACAACCAATCCTGCCACCGCAGAAGATGGAACAATCAGAAAAGAATTTGGATTAGCAATTTCAAAAAACACAGTTCATGGCTCAGATTCCCCTGAAAGCGCAGCCAGAGAAATATCATACTTTTTTTCTAAAACGGAGATTTTTTAAATAAAATGAAAATATTTGCGACTACTTTTTTATGTTTGCTTTTATCATTCAATGCTTTTGCTGTTGAATATAGCTCTATAATATCAATAAATGTTACCGACAAAGATGCCACTAGCGCCAAAAAGAAAGCATGGGCTCACGCTAATAGAGTAGCGCTTAACAATGTTATGAAAAAAATTTCTAACAATGTTTCTTTAGATTATTTAACCGATGACCAAATATTAAACTTAGTGAAACAAACAGAAGTTTTATCAGAAAAAAATTCAAGCACAACATATATTGGCAAACTAAAGGTTGTTTTTAACCAAGAAACTTTAGATGAATTTTTAGAAGAAAAAAATATTCAAAAATTAAATCTACCTTCTTCAAAAGCATTAATCATTCCTTTTTATAAAGAAGGCCTGCAAAAACCAATGCTTTTGTGGGAAGAAGAAAACTTATTAAAAAAAGCATTTGAAAAAAACACTCATAGCTCTATTATTGATATAGAAACAATTAAAAACAACGCAAATAACTATTCTTTAGTAAATACAAGCCAAGTAATAAATCTCAACACAGAACTTTTAGAACAAATTGCATATACAAACATTGCTCAAAACATTTTCATTGTAGATGCTCAAAACCAAGAAAACATTGGTCTTGTTGTTAAAATTACTCATTATAGCAATGGTAAAACCTCTACAGATACCTTTAACATTGAAAACTCTAAAAATATGTTTTCAAAAGCTGTTGATCAAACACTAGAATATATAAACAACAAAATAAAAGAAAACAGCCTAAAATCAAATGTAAAAGAAAATAAAATAAATGCTATTTTCAATTTTACAAATTTACACCAATGGTTATGGGTAAAAAATGATTTAAGCAAAGCAACATACATAAAAAACATAAATCCAATTGCAATGCAAAATGGAAAAATAGAAATGGAAATAGATTTTTCTGGTGATTTTAACCAACTTTTATATTCAATAAAAAACAAAGGACTAACCTTAAAAGAAAACTCTGGCTATTATATTTTAGAAAGGATTTAACATGTTAATAAAAGAAGCGCCAAAACAAAACAAGTTTTTATTCTGGGGCATAATACTTGTTGTATTTAGTTTTTTACTTTACACTCTTCGCCCTGTTTTAATGCCTTTTGTTGCTGGTATAATTCTAGCATATTTATTAGACCCAGTAGCTGATAAATTAGAACGACTAAAAATCAACAGAGGAATTGCCTCTATATTAACATTAATTTTTGCTGTCTTAATTTTTGTTCCTATTGTTATAACAATTTGCACAATAATAAACTCTCAATTATCAAGCTTTGCTCCATTAATCCCAGAGTATGCAAATAAACTTGTTGGAAAAATCGCTCTTTTACAAGATCAATTCCCAGCCTTGCAAACAGATAAAATTAGAGATTATCTTAATGAAAACCTTTCAAATACTTTGCGTGTATTAATAAAATTATTACAAAAAATATTAGTTTCTAGTGCATCTATATTTAATGTTTTATCATTATTATTAATTACCCCTATCGTTGCTTTTTATATGTTAAGAGATTGGGATAAATTTTTATCAAAAATAGAAGGATTATTACCAAAAAAATCAAAAAATAATATAAAAATTCAGGCTCAAGAAATAAATTCAACTTTAGCATCTTTTATTAGAGGGCAATCACTTGTTTGCTTACTGTTAGGTTTCATGTATGCCACAGGATTATATTTTTGCAAATTAGAACTAGGAATATTAGTTGGCTTTTTAGCGGGCATAATATCGTTTATTCCTTATGTTGGTTCAATCACTGGCTTTGTAATAAGTATCTTAATTGCAAGCATTCAATTTACAACAATACCTCCAATTCTTTGCGTTATTGCAGTATTTATGGTTGGACAATTTATAGAAGGCAATTTTTTAACCCCAAAATTAGTCGGAGACTCTGTAGGACTTCACCCTGTATGGGTAATGTTCGCATTACTAGCAGGCGGTGTTTTATTAGGATTCTTAGGCTTATTATTGGCTGTACCAGTGGCTGCCATTATTGGCGTATTATTAAAACATTTAATCAAAGATTATAAAAAAAGTAGTTTATATAAAGGATAAAAACATGATAAAAACAATTACAACAAAAGCTTATCAAGATCAAAAAACAGGGACTGCAGGTTTAAGAAAAAAAACCCGCGTTGCTATGCAAGAAAATTATATAGAAAACTTTGTTCAAGCAATTTATAATGCTCTTGGTGGTGTTGAAGGAAAAACATTTATACTTGGTGGTGATGGCAGATTTTTTAACGACGAATGCGTTCAAAAAGTTATAAAAATGTCTGTTGCTAATGGTGTGAAAAAATTGATAATTGGTCAAAACGGATATTTATCAACTCCTGCGGCTTCAAACATCATCTTAAAAAACAAAACAGATGGCGGAATTGTTTTATCATCTTCTCATAACCCAGGAGGAATTGATGCTGACTTCGGCATAAAGTTTGCGGGTTCAAGTGGCGGACAAATTCCAGATTCTTTAACCAATAAAATTTATGAAATCACAAAAACAATTACAGAATACAAAACAATCGAAGATACTGATTTTAACACTTCAAAAATCGGAACATTTAATTATAATGGTATGGAAATTGAAGTTATTGATCCTGTTACAGATTATGTTGTTATGATGCAAGAAATCTTTGATTTTCCAGCTATCAAAAAACTTTTTGCAGACGGATTTAGTTTTGTTTTTGACGGCATGAATGCAATTTCTGGTCCTTATGCAATAGAAATTTTTGAAAACATTTTAGGAGCAAAAAAAGGCTCTGTAATAAATGCTGTTCCATTACCCGATTTTGGCGGATTACACCCTGAGCCAAATTTAATATATGCAAAACCATTAGTAGACTTAATGTATTCTGACAATGCTCCAGACTTTGGAGCTGCAAACGATGGTGATGCAGACAGAAACTTAATCTTAGGCAGAAAATGCTTTGTTTCTCCTTCTGATAGTTTAGCTGTTTTAACAAAATACCACAACTTAATCCCTGCTTATAAAAATGGCATTAATGGTGTAGCAAAATCAATGCCTTCTTCAAGCGCTGTTGTTAGAGTTGCAGAAGACTTAGGGCTTCCATGGTATGAAACCCCTACAGGTTGGAAATATTTTGTTAACTTAATGGATTCTAAACGCATCACATTCTGTGGAGAAGAAAGCTTTGGCACAAGCTCTGATCATATCAGAGAAAAAGACGGAATTTGGGCTGTTTTATTCTGGCTCAATATTATAGCCGCTACAGGTAAAACAGTTGCAGAGATTATGCAAGACTTCTTTGAAACTTATGGCAGAAGTTATTACTTATTAAAATTCTACGAAGCTGTAGATTTAGACATCGCAAACAAAATGATGGAAGATTTAAAAAACAAATTACCTTCATTATCTGGCAATGTTTATGGCTCTTACACTGTTAAAAATGCCTGTGAATTTACATATAATGATCCTGTAGATGGCTCTTCTACCACAAATGGTATGAATATTTATTTCACTGATGGCTCAAGAATTGTAACACGTCTTTCTGGCACAGGTACTGTTGGTGCAACAATCAGACTATATCTTGAAAAATATGAAAAAGAAAAAATTAATGAAGACCCAAATAAAATGTTAGAAGAACTAACAAGTGTTGCTTTAGAAATTTTAGAAATTCCTCAAAGAACTGGTAGGACAGAACCTGATGTTACAACTTAAAGCAATCGCAATAACATGTTTAATTAGCTTTAACGCATATGCTGGTCTATATGGGTTGGATTCTGCCAACCCATTAACCAAAGAAGAATTAAACCAAACTAGTCTTTTTAGAAAAACCAGCATATTAAACTATCCTCAAGAAATGAGAAACAACATCATCACACTTTCTCAATATGGCAAAAAAAACAACCCAGACTTTCAAATTGTTATCCATGAAGGACAAGAACTCGCAAAAACTTCCACCTTTGAAAAAGGTGTTAGCGGATTTGAAAAAGCAATAAAAAAAGAATATGACCAAAATTTTCTTGCAAAAGAAGATAATATGCCTAATTTTGAAAAAGAATATTTATCTTACATAGATGGAGTTGTAAAAAATAAAATATATTTTAAAGATAAAAAACTAAAATTCTTAAAAAACTCCAACCATAAACTCATAAGCAAATTTAGTGATATTGAAAATTATTGGTTTGATTTATCTGATGATGATTATAAAGACAAATCAGAAAAAATAAAAAAAATAATAAATTCTAATTTTGACATTATAATTATTAATCCAATGTTTAAAAATAAAGAAAAATATACAGAAGATGAAATAAACTCTATGAAATTTAAAAAAAGTGGAGCTCCTAGACTAATTCTAGCTCAAATGAACTTATCAGAAATAAGCCCTAAAGATTATCGTTATAAACAAGAATGGAATAAACAAAAACCAAAATGGTTTGCAAGAATCTCTTTAGTTAATGAAAAAGATTATATTACAAAATATTGGACTTCTGAATGGAAAAAACTCTTATCAAGACACTTCAAAGCAATTGTAGAATCTGGCTATAACGGAGCCTTTTTAACTGGCGCAGATAACCATAAATATTTTGAAAAAACAAACCCTATCTATTAAAAATCTCAAAAACAACAGTCATAATACCTAAAACAATTGTTGCTATCATAATATATCTCAAAATTGGAGATTTAACTTTTTTAGAAAAAACAACCCCAAATTTAGAACCAATAGCCCCTCCTAAAATAACAGAAGGAACTAAACTAAAATCTATCGCATTAATACAGACCTTACCTATAAAAGCAAAAACCGCATTTACAGCAACCAGCAAAGTTATTGTTGCCAATAAATCTTTTGTTTTTTTATGATAAAAAGCACGCAAAATTATAGCAAAAAATGTTGCGCCACCAATACCAACACAAGCAGATAAAGCGCCGCTTATAAAAAACAAAAAATATCTATAAAATAAAAACTTTTCAATCTTACAATCAAACGTTTTAAATAATAAAATTGCAGAAGCAATTGATGTAACTAAAAAAACAATATTAAGCTCAAAATCTGTCAAATAATCAGAAGTAACAGCCCCTAAAAAAGAACCAAAAATTAATGCCACAGAATTTTTTATATTATCATTTGTTGATAAAAACTCTTCATTTTTTCTATAATATAAAGTTATTAAAGAATTAAAAAACACAGCAGAAGAAGATATGCCCACAATAAGATGCATAGACAAATCAATCCCTAAAACATTTACTAAAATCAAAAACGCGGGGACTATAACCAATCCTCCGCCAATACCGACTAAGCCTGTCAAAGCACCAGCCACTAAGCAAACTACAAATGTAACAATATATTCTAACACAAATAACACCTCACAAAAAGAGAAGGTTTGCTAAAAAAGCAAACCTTCAATCATCATCTAAAAAACAATTATAAAACTATCATCGCTTTGAATTCAGCTTCAGAAACAACCACATCATCCACTTTACCAACTGCTTTAAAAATAAAGATGTTTCTTTTTGCGCCAATTTTTTCAACATACATTTTCAATTGATCACCAGGTTTAACTGGTTTTCTAAATTTAACATTGTCAATTGACATAAAATAAACACCAATTTCTTTGTTTTCATAATCTTCAATTCCTGCAACCACTGTCGCACCTGCAGTTTGAGCCATAGCTTCAATTTGCAAAACACCTGGCATTACAGGATTATTAGGAAAATGTCCTTGAAAAAACTGTTCATTCATTGTCAAGTTTTTAATTCCCATTCCTTTTTCACCAGGAACTTCAACATCAAGTCTATCCACTAACAAAAATGGATATCTATGTGGTAACATTTTCATAATGTCTTCTATGTTATAAATCATTTTTTATTTTCTCCTATATATAATTTATTTCTTTTTTATCATTTTTTGAATTGTTGCTGTTTGTCTCATAAAATCTTTAATTGGCACAGCAGGATATCCCATCACAACATCTCCAGGAGCCACGTCTTTTATCAAACCTGATTGAGCAGCAATTTGAACTCCACTACCAATATTAACATGGTCAGCTATTCCCACTTGACCACCGCAAACAACATAATCTCCAAGAGTTGTAGAGCCTGCAATACCTGTTTGAGAAACAATAACACAACCTCTTCCTAATTTATCATTATGTGCAATCTGCACCAAATTATCAACCCTACAACCATCAGCAATAATCGTATCGCCAAGTGCTCCTCTATCAATACAAGCATTAGCCCCTACTTCAACATCATTACCAATTATAATTTTACCTACCTGAGGTATTCTTTTGTGTTGCCCTTGATCAAACAAAAAACCAAAACCATCGTGTCCAATTTTTGCACCAGAATAAATATAACAATTATTACCAATATTAGCAAACCTAATTGAAGCTGCGTCATCAATTTTTGTATTATTACCAATTTTACAACCTTGAGCAATTATTGCATTATGATTAATAAAACAATTATCACCAATTACAACATTATCTTCAATCACAACATTTTCACCAACAAAACAATCTTGCCCAATTTTTGCTGAAGCAGAAATCTTTGCAGATTGAGCAATTGAATTTAGAGGTTTCTTCTCTTCATAAAAAGCAAGGTTCAAATCAAGAAAAGCTTTTTTAGGGTTAGCAGAAATTAAAACAGCAACATCTTCTGGCACAAATTGAGACAAATCTTCTGTAGTAACACAAGCAGAAGCCTTTATATTAGAAGCTTTTTCCTTTGCCTTTTTATCATAAAAAAAACAAATTTCACCTTCTCCTGCTTCATTCATAGTATTAATATCTTTAATAGTTGCAACTCCGCGCAAAATAGACGCACCACAAATATCAGCAATCTGGTTAAGATTAAAAGGTCCTTTATTAATATAAAAATTTGTATCAATCATAATATTTCTCCTTATCAAATTTTTACAAAGACGTACCAAAGTTTATACGAAATACTTCTGTCTCATCATAATCTTCTTTAACAATTGGGAAGCCAAAATCAATATCAATTTGCCCCATAGGACTAGCCCAACCAAAACCAAAACCAACAGAAACACGTGGAGCATCTGAATATTCATATTCGTATCCTGCAGTTTCTTTTAAACCGTCTGGTTTTCCAAGCATACCAATATCAACAAAAGTTTTACCTTTAATTCCCATTTCATCCAAGCCAATTGGGAAAGATAACTCACTACCTGTATAAAGCATCCAGTTTCCACCCAAAGCATCTTGATCAGTAACAGCCCTAGCTCCAATACCTGCAACAGCAAAACCTCTCATAGTTTTACCACCCATGTTATATCTATTAAACAAGCTAATAGTTTCATCACCATAAGAGGCAATATAACCAGCATTTAACCAAGATTTAAGAGTATAATCATCCATAAATGTCCAATATTTATAATTTTTCACATCTATTTTATAATATTTTTCATCACCACCGGCTCCCGCAACATCTGTCCCAATAGAAGAATAAAAACCTTCTTTAGGATTAATTCTACTATCAAGCTTATCAATAGCAAGTGTTTGACCAATAACAGATGCAGTAGATTTACCTTCTTCATCTTTAATATAAAGAGAAGCACTATCATCTACATTGTCAATTTTATTTTCACGATATGTATATCTAAATGCTTGAGATAATTCATCTGTATATCTCCAGCCAAATCTTAAACCAATACCCATAGTATCAGTATCATAAGAAGCCTCATCTTCATAAGAATAAGAAGAATTAAACAAATCAATCCCAGCGCTTAAATTTCTGTTTAAGAAATAAGGTTCAGTAAAACTTAAAGAATAACTATTTGTTCTATCAGAGGTTGTTGCATTAAGACTAACCTGCTGCCCTTTTCCTCTAAAGTTATTTTCAGTAATACCACCATTCAACATTAAACCATCAATAGTAGAAAAACCAACACCAACATTAAAATATCCTGTAGACTTTTCTTGCAAATCAACATTAACGTTTGCTTTGTTTGTACCTTCAACAGGTTCTGTTTGCATATCAACTTTACTAAAATAATTCAAACCCTCAATATTTTTTCTGCTTTCTTTTAACTTAACAGTATTAAAAGCATCACCTTCCGCAACCCTAAATTGACGACGAATAACTTCATCATCTGTTCTGCTATTGCCTGTTATATTTATTTGATTAACAACAACACGTTGTCCTTCTCTAATATTAAAAACAATTTCAAGCTCACCTGTTTGAGTGTTTTTTACCATTTCTGGAGAAACATTAACAAAAGCAAAACCACCTTTGCCTAAGCTTTCCGTAATTTTCAAAGATGTTTTTTCAATTTTATCTTCATTATACCAATCACCAACTTCAAATGTAACATCTTCAAACAAAGACTTAACATCAACATCTTCTAATTGAGAAACAATATCTATATTAGTGATTTTATAACGTTCACCCTCATCAAGAGAATATGTTAAAACAAAAGAATTTTTATCAGGAGAAAGCTCTGCAATTGCAGAAACAACTCTAAAGTCAGCATAACCTCTTTTTGCATAAAAACGTCTTAACAGTTCTTTATCATAATTTGTTTTGTCAGCATCATAAGTTTCTGAAGAAGATAAAATTCTCCACCAACGAGATTCTTTACTCATAACCACAGAAGATAAATCTCCTGTAGAATATTTTCTATTTCCAATAAAATTCAAGCTTTCAATGTTAGCAACATTTCCTTCAAAAATTTCATAAACAAGCTCTACTCTATTATCTTCATCTCTAATAAGTTTTGGAGTTACTGTTGTTTTATATCTTCCACTTCTTCTATAAAGTTCAAGCATTCTATTAACATCTTCTTGCACTTTCGCTTTTGAATAAATTGACCTTGCATTAATAGATAATTCTGCCTTAAGCATCTCATCATCAATTTTATCATTTCCTTCAAAAGCAACATTACTTACAATTGGATTTTCTACTAAATTAACACTAACAACACCTTGATTGTCCATTTCAATATTCACGTCAGCAAACATAGAAGTTGCATATAAGTTTTTCAAAGCGCCGTCTAAATCTTCTGCAGAAACATCACTACCCTTATTAATATTCAGATAAGAAAGCACAGTCTCTTTTTCAACACGACCCAAACCATTAACAACAATATCTTTAACCTCAAGTGCATTAGCATTAAAAGCCAATGTTGTTGAAGCAACTAAAATTGCGACGCTCTTCTTCATAAAACCACCTCTTTTTTAAAAAAATCTAGCAACATCATTATATGTAGCAAAAATCAATAAAGCCATAATAACAGCAAATCCGATTTTAGCAAGAAACTCTTTTACTTTATCACTAACTTTCTTACCTGTAACAATTTCAATTGCATAAATCAAAATATGCCCACCATCCAAAACAGGAATAGGAAACAAATTAATAAGCCCCAAGTTAACAGACAACAAAGCCATAAACATAAATAAATCAGTAAAACTTTTATTTTTAGAAACATCACCAGAAAGCTCTGCAATTCTAATAATACCCCCAACTTCATCACCACTTCTTTGGCCTGTAATCATTTGCCCAACACCACGAAGTGTCATTGTTGTCAAATCCCAAGTTTTAACAGCACCTTCTTTTATAGATTGAAAAAATCCCATTGATTGTAAAGAAATCGTAGAATCATTAAGAGAAACAACCCCTAGCATTTTCTTTTTATCTTCACCATCATCAAGACTTCTAAGAACAACTTCAAAGTCAACAAGCTTACCTTCCCTATCAATAACTATCTTTGTTTTTTCATCAACAGATAAAGCAACCTCTTGCCTAATATCATCAAAAGTTTCAATTTCAAATCCATTAATAGAAATCACTTTATCATTTGGCAAAATACCAACTTCTTCAGCAGGAGAATTTGCAACAACATCACCCACAACAGGAGGATAATAAACTTTACCAACAAAAAAGAAAATACAAGAAAAAATAGCAAATGCAAAAAGATAATTAAAGAAAGGCCCCGCAAAAACAACCAATAGTTTTTTAAACGGATGCTGAAACTCAAGAGTAACCTTTTTCTCTTCTTCAGTTAATTCGTTAGCTTTGCCACTATTTGCACTAGCAGCGTTTTCATCGCCAAACATCTTAACATAACCACCAAGAGGAATTAAACAAATTTTCCATTCTGTTCCTTTTTTATCAAAAAAGCCACAAAGTTTTTTTCCAAATCCAATTGAAAACTCCTCAACCTTCAGCCCAAAAATTCTTGCAACAATAAAGTGCCCAAATTCATGAACAAAAACTAAAATACCTAAAATAATAAGAAAAGGCACTACATAATAAAAAACATTTTCTAAAATTGTCATAAAAACATCATCCCTTAAAAAACAATTTAACGCAAATAATTACAATAACCAAAATTGGAGTTACAAACAAAAGACTATCCATTCTATCAAACAAACCACCATGTCCAGGAATCATCTGAGAAGAATCTTTAACCCCAACACAACGCTTAAT
The DNA here is from genome assembly GCA_044432975.1 of Alphaproteobacteria bacterium. Lineage (GTDB taxonomy): Bacteria > Pseudomonadota > Alphaproteobacteria > RF32 > CAG-239 > JAWXUC01. Next base: position 335,108 of record JAWXUC010000001.1, read on the forward strand.
AGCACTTTCAACAAAATCACCAATTTGACCAAAAATAGAAACAATCACAGCAAATATCACATAAGGAGCATAAGTGTCCAAATTGCCTGCCCCCCAAACATAAGAAGCGCTAACACAAGCTGCAAAAATAATACCACCTAAAGCACCAGACCATCTTTTATTAGGACTAATTTTAGGAGCAATTTTAGGACCTTTCAAAGCTGGACCAACTAAAAAAGCGCCAATATCTGTTGCCCAAATCATCAACAACAACCAAATTGTAGAAAAGAAACCAACTTCTTGCGCAAACCACAAAATAGATCCCATACCAACAGAAACATAAAAAACACCCAAAACTAAAAGTTTTCTATATTTTTCACCCTTAGCCTTAAACCACACAAACAAGGCAGAAAGCAATAAAAACACTGCAAATATTAAAGAAAGAGGAAACATAATACCTAAAGAAAACACAACCGTATATGCAGTTGCATAAAAAGCAGGATTATTGTTTTCAACCATCTTTGACCATTCATAAGCAAACAAAGCACCCAAAAACAAAACAAAAAGATTTAAGAATGGATATCCCAATATTAAAACAAACAAAACTAAAGGAATTAAAACAACAGATGTTGCAATTCTCTTAAACAAATCAGACTTGCAAAAGCATTTTTTTTCACAAACTTTAGTTTCTTTTTTCTTTTTAGCCTCAGCATTAGCTTTTGCCATATCTTCTCTCCCTTAAATTAAACAAGCTTATAATAGATAATAATTCTTGGCTACCAAAATCTGGCCATAATGTATCCGTAAAAAACAACTCTGCATAAGCAAGTTGCCATAAAAGATAATTACTAATTCTTCTTTCGCCACTAGTCCTAATTAAAATATCTGGATCAGGAACATTGCTTGTATACAACGCGTTTGAAAAAACATTAAAGTCAATATCCTCTATTGCCAATTCATCTTTTTTAACTAGCTTTGCAATTTTTTTTGTTGCATTAATAATTTCATGACGAGAACCATAAGAAAGTGCAATGCAAACTGTAATCTTATCATTATTAACTGTGTTGCTTTCAATCTTTTGCATTTCTTTAACAATATCATCATCAAGCATATAACGTTCACCAATAAAAAGAATTTTAACTCCTTTATCAGCAAGTTTTTTAACGTCTTCTTTTAAATAATGTCGCAAAAGAGACATCAAACCATCAACTTCTTTTTTTTCTCTACCCCAATTTTCAGTAGAAAAAGCAAACAAAGTTACAAAACCAACACCCTCGTTAGCCAAAGCATCAACAATAAGTTCAATATTCTCTGCGCCTTTTTTATGCCCAGCTTCAACAGACTTATTGTGCTTTTTTGCCCAACGCCTATTGCCGTCCATAATAATTGCGACATGTTTTAGATTATTATTTGTCATACTGATAAAATATCTTTTTCTTTTTGAGCCAAAGCTTCATCAACTTTTTTAACAGCATCATCTGTTAACTTTTGCACTTCTGTTTCAAATCTTTTTTCATCATCTTCAGATATCTCGCCATCTTTTTTCAATTTTTTAATAGCATCCATACCATCACGTCTAATATTTCTCAAAGCAACTTTATTAGCTTCTGCATATTTAGAAGCAACTTTAGTTAATTCTTTTCTACGTTCTTCAGAAAGTGGAGGAATTGGCACTCTAATTAATTGCCCATCACTCATAGGATTAAGCCCTAAATCAGATTCCATAATTGCCTTTTCCACAGCTTTTGCCAAAGACCTATCCCACACATTAACAGACAAGCATCTAGCATCCAAAACGCTAACACTAGCAACCCCAGACAAAGGCGTCATAGAACCATAAGATTCCACCTGAATTCCATCCAAAAGACTAACATGCGCACGCCCAGCTCTTAAACCTCCAAATTCATTATTTAATGAATCTAAAGTCTTATCCATTCTTGTTTTCAAATCATTTTTTATTGTGTTAAAATCACTCATACATCACCTATAATTGTTTGTTTTCCTGTTCCTTTCACTGCATTAACAAAACCATTAGGTTCGTCTTGTTTAAACACAACAATTGGAATATTATTTTGTTTAGCTAAATCAATAGCAGATAAATCCATAACTTTCAAGTTTTTTGATAAAACCTCTTGATAAGATACTTTTTCATAACGTTTAGCATTAGGATTAGTTTTAGGATCATCATCATAAACACCATCAACTTGAGTTGCTTTAAACAAAGCTTCACACTTCATTTCAGAAGCACGAAGAGCAGCGCCAGTATCTGTTGTAAAATAAGGATTACCAGTACCCGCAGCAAAAATAACGATTCTATTTTTTTCCAAATGATTATGAGCTTTTCTATACATATATTTTTCACACACATCAGGAATATTAAGCCCAGAACAAACCCTAACCTGCAAATCTAAATTTTCTAAAGCATTTTGCAAATAAAGAGCATTCATAACAGTTGCAAGCATCCCCACTTGATCGGCAACACTTCTATCAATTCCCTTAGAGGCTTCTTTTGCTCCCCTAAAAATATTGCCACCACCAACAACCAAGCAAACTTGTACGCCAATTGAATGAATCTCTTTAATTTGTTTTGCAATATTAGTAATAACATTAGGGTCCATACCAAAACTTTTGTCCCCCATTAACCCTTCACCAGAAACCTTAATTAACACGCGTTTAAACATATAACGATTCTCCTTTCTTCAGAGTCTGACTCAATGTTGTTTAAATTTGGTTAACAACAAAAAAGGTGCTGATTGCCAAGCAATCAACACCTAAATAAATAGTCTAATAAGAAAAGTTGGTTCTACCAATCATCTCTACAACTTCTTCATAATGCTCTTCAGGAGAAACTCCCGTTCTAGCAAAAAGAGCTTTCTTTCTAGCCTCAATAAGAGATTTACCTTCATCAAGACTTGAAGCAATTCCCAAATCAACCAAATTGTTTGGATAAATCCAACCACAATGCTCTTTAATTAATTCTGGCAAAACATCAGCCATACTTTCCACAAAGGTTAATTCTTCTGAAGTTGGCGCAATCGCTTCACCTTTATCAAACCTCGACAAATTCAACATAGATTGATAAAAACAAGCCCCAAGCATAACATCCAAGGCCGTTCCTTCAGCTCTGTCCGTGTAAAATTTACCTGCTTCAAAGTCAGGCAATTTAAGATTTGCTACACAAAAATAAGTGTTAGGCAGCTGAGCAACCAAGTCATGAACCGCTCGCCTACGATAATAAGACTGCGTAACAATCATAATTGTCTTAAATTCTAACTGAAACTTAGCAATAATTTCTTTCAAGAGTTTTGCATTCTCCAGACCATTAGTGTCATTAGGCTCAACATAAAATCTTCTCACAACATCTGACGGAATTCCAGAAGCCTCCAAAATCATCTGATAGGCATCAACCTCTGTTCCAAGAGTTGCTGTATTATCAATTTTATTTGATTTTTTACCCAGCAAAATAATTGGCGGCCAAAAACCAAACCTCAAGCGATAATTAAAAATAGATTTTACAATTTGAAAACACGGAAGCTTATAACCTCCAAAAATCAAAAAGGCTGTACCTTTTTTCACTAACATAGGGTCAACAGACCGAATCTCATACCCTTGCTCATTACTTATGAATCTATCTTTGTAGCTCATAAAGTAATGAATTTCATCAATTAATCTTTTCATTTTTGTTTTATTTAGTTTATATATAATTCTTATTTGAAAACACTATATATCATAAATAAACACCCAATGCAAGAACTTTTTTAATCAACCAAACTCAACGCTTTTACAGAATATTCTTTAAGCTTTTCCGCACTGCTTTGCAAATCTTTATGTTCACAATCATTCAACCTTGGCACAACAACTTGATGAATTCCTCTTTTCCCAACAACGCTTGGCAAAGACAAACAAATATCTTCAACGCCTTCAACTTCATCATGAACAGTAGACACTGTTAAAACTGCGTATTCATTATCCTTAATTGCTTGACAAATTCTAGTTAAAGCCCCTGCAATACCATAACAAGTATTGCCTTTATCCTCCAAAATTCCATAAGCCGAATATTTAACATGCTTCTCAATGTCAGCCTTAATTTCTGAAGTTATTTCTTTATTTAACTGTTGCCCTAAAGAAGACAAATCAAGGTTTGCCCCTGTAGCACAAGACCAAGCCAATACTTCACTATCGCCATGTTCACCCAAAACATATGAGTGCAAAGATTGAGAAGAAATACCAAAATACTTACCTAAAGCAGTCTTAAATCTTGCACTATCTAAAACAGTACCTGAACCAATTACCTTATTTTTATCAAAACCACATAGTTTCAAAGCAACCGCGGTCATAATATCAACAGGGTTAGTTGCAACAAGAATAATGCAATTAGGCGCATTTTCTTTTATTTGTGGAATTATATTTTTGAAAATTTTAACATTTTTTTCTAACAAATCAATTCTTGTTTCACCTTTTAGCATTGTCGCCCCAGCAGTAACAATCACAACATCAGCATCATTCAAATCTTGATAAGTACCAGACTTAACTTTGTTTGCGTTTGCAAAAGGAGTTGCATGAGCCATGTCCAAAGCTTCTGCCGCAGCTTTTTTTTCATTAGCATCAATTAAAACAACTTTTCTTGCCACATTTTTCATAATTAAAGCAAATGCAGTTGAACTTCCCACAGCTCCTGCTCCAATAATTCCTACTTTCATCTTATTCTCCTTTTATTCATTTTATAAAAAAGATATAAAACTTTATAAAATAAAATCTAGTGTTTAATGTAATTGCGCAAGCACATAATGCTTCAATATATTACAAAAAAAAGAGAGGCGTCCCTCCCCTTTTTAATAATATAGCCAACTCAATATATAGTTAGTTAGCTATAATGTTAACTACTTAATTCATAATAAAAACATTTTCCGCCGCAGGCTTGCCATTATCATCATACAAATCAAAAGACACATGCTGCCCATCCAAAAGTTTTTTAATTCCTGTTTTTTCCAATCTTGTAATGTGCACAAAAATATCTTTTTCAACACTTTTCTCTTCAGGAATAATAAATCCATAACCCTTTTTAGTATTAAACCATTTTACAGTTCCATTAGACATTTTAGTCTCTCCTCCATTTTATATTTAAATTAATAGTTGAACTATTGTTCAGCCACAACAATTAACCTATAATCTTTTTAACTACATTCAAGTATTATTTTAAAAAAAATACACATTATAGTTGAATAAACGTTATTTTTGAGGCTATACATAAAAAACAAAACACAACTTTTAAGAGTAATCAGTTGATAAGTGAGTGTAAAAAAATAAAAAAACTATTAAAAATTGCAAAAAAGAAACGTCGATTCTATTAATCAACTTTAGAGTATCTGTGATTGAAAAAGTCAACAGACTTTCCATTTTCAATTTTTTTCAACAAAGCCTCTGATTCTATATGCCCATTATCTTTAACATTTACGATCCCTAATGATGTATTATGCTTTTTCATTTTATGCAAAACTTCAACAACTTCTTCTGTTTTTGGAACGCCACCTTCTTTTGTTTTAGCATTTTCGAATGCTGTTATTAGCAAATCTATATTTACATTAACATTTGCAATACATTGTCCAATTACATCAGTATAAGCTTTCATTTTTTCTATAAATTCGAGCTTTCCTGGAGCAGAAATAACATAAGATGCTCCCTCTACAATTTCTTTATTAGAAATACTTTCAAAATAATCAACTGTAGTCATTGATGTAAAGTTTCCAGCCTCTCTTTTTTGTTTTACAAAAACATTAAAATCCTCAGGAATCATTGTAACAATCATATAATCAACTGGCTTTTCTCTAATTTTTGCAAAGAAAGTCCTAAAGTCTTTGTCTCCAACATGAAACCCCTCTTCATAAGTTATTTCAATACCATTATCTTTAAACAATTCAATCATAGTATCTTTCAAACCAATATCACCTTTAGCAACCTGATAAACATACCCTAGCTTAGACACCTTATTCATTTTTAATAAATCCAGCATTTTATTAGCATGCTCTTTATGTGAGGAAACATTATTAAAGTTATTAACACCATCACTCATATCATTTCCCCAAGCACAAGTAAGATGAACAATATTATGTTGTTTTGCAAGCAACATATTAATAGGTCCTGCAATATCCCAAATACTAACCATTGCTTTAACCTTATCTACAGAAATCATTTTATTTGCAACCACTGTAGCATTACGAATAGAGTATTGATCATTTTCAAAAACTAATTCATAATTAAACCGTGTATCCTTTTTCTTCCATTCATCTAAAGCAAGTTGTGCCGCAATTTTAGAAGGTTGACCAACATATGCCGCCTCCCCCGTCAAAGGTAAACTAACCCCAATTTTCACCACAGGCTTACCATTAACAACCTCTTCTTTTTTTCCATCACAAGCAGTTAAAAAGAAAATAAAAGAAACCCCAAACAAAACCGTCATTGCGAGCGAAGCGCGGCAATCCAATCTAACAAGTTGGCAAACTTTGTTAATAAAAGAAGACTTAATTTTATGTTTTATAAATTTTATCATAACAATTCCTTTGGTTTATAAAAAGATTATAACCTAAACTATTAAGAATCAATAAAAATAAATAATAATATAAAAGAGTATAGGAATATCCCTAAACCATTTCACAAAAACATTTTTTCAAAGCTGTAGCTAATCTGAATTTAAATGATTATGTTTTGCATAAAAAAAAGTAGGGGAGAACTGCGTTCTCCCGACAATAAATATCTTTTTTCATTACCTTAGGGCAATGATGACGAACAGTGTTCGCCCGTATAACAAAAAATATCTCAGTGATATTATTTTAGCATTTAAACAACAATACTCCCCGCCTATTTGGCGGGGATTTATAATTTTAAGAATGGTTATTATAAAACAATTTAGAAGATCTGGCGACGACTTACTCTCCCGTGCCTTAAGACAAAGTACCATCAGCGCAAAGAGGTTTAACGTCCGAGTTCGGAAAGGGATCGGGTGGGACACTCTTGCCATAGCCACCAAATCATCTAAACTGTTTTATTGTAAAATAAATTAATCAAATTCACCAAATTAGTATTGATAAATTTTGATTAAATATTAGATTTTTTAATCCTGCGGTGTACAACAAAAGGGTACATAAAGGATTAAAAAAGCTAATAGGTAATTAAAATTCACTAATTAATTATATGAAAAAATCAAGCCGATCATGCTATTAGTACAAGTTAGCTAAACACATTACTGCGCTTACACACCTTGCCTATCAA
>JAWXUC010000002.1:0-183192 GCA_044432975.1 Alphaproteobacteria bacterium
TTTTGAAAATTACAGGTTGCGTGTTAGAATTTTATGTGGTTAACTAAAGAAAGTACAAACTTAATATGAATAGATTTTTTTATAAAAAAAACAACTTGCCCCCAAATTTGACGATGACCCTGTTACTTCCATAAATCTAAGACTATAGAGTTTTCAAGGGTTTTACATAGGGGGACCGTTAAGTGGTGGTATAAATTTTGATGGTATGCTTTTTTGTTGAAAGTATGCTTTTTATGTGATTTTTTGTGTGAAATTTAAGCACTATCATTCACGCCAAAATTTGTTGAAAGCCCTTATGCTGCCATAGTTTGGGGCTTGTTTGTGGGCATAAAAAAACGACCTACAATAGGTCGTTTTTTAGTTGGTAGAGATGGCCGGAGTCGAACCGGCACTTCCGAGGAAACAAGATTTTGAGTCTAGCGCGTCTACCAATTTCGCCACATCTCCACAATTTTCGCTAGTGAGGATTATATAAAACATAAAAAAATAATATGCAAGAACTTTTTTTATAAAATCAATTTTTATCTAAATATTTATTTAAATAATCATTCCATTCATTAAGATTTTGCTCATTAAAAAAGTTGCGCAAAAAATCTATCATAAACAAATGTCTTTTTTCTGCAAGATTTTTACCAGTATCTGTTTGCATAGCGTTTTTTAGTTTTAATAATTTATCAAAAAAATGATTTATTGAGTGTCCTTCTGTTTTGGTTTTTGTATATTGTTCTCTTGTCATATTTTCAATAGGGAACATGTTTTCATCAAACAAAGGCCTTTCTTTTACGGCTCCAAACATTATTGTTCTGCAAATTCCAATACATCCCATTGAGTCTAATTTATCTGCATCTGATAATATTCTCATTTCTAATGTTTCAAAATTTGTATTTGTTCCGCTTTTAGTGAAGCTGATTTTTTCTATAGTTGATAAAATTGTTTCAATACTTTCTTTTTCTAAATTTAAAGTTTGTAAAAAGCGCAAGGCTTCTTTGCCATCTGTTTGCATTTTGGGATCATCAACATCATGTAATAATGCACTCATTAAAACAATAAATTCATCTGCGCTTGTTTCTGATTTTAAGATGTTTTTAGCATTGGTATAAACTCTTTTTATATGCTCAAAGTCATGTCCAGTTTTTTCGTTGCTGTGATAGTTTTTCGCAAATTCATAAGTCTTTTCTACAATTGTTTTCATTTTATTCAAATCTTTTTAAGTCTGGGCAAAAATAATTAGGACCTTTTAAAACCTTGCCATCTTCTCTGTACAAAGGTTTGCCGTCAACAAGTTTTGAAAGATTGCTTTTATGCACTTCTTCAAAAACTTCTTCTAGTGGAATTCCTAAAGCAACAACCATTCCGCTTAATACATATTGAAGGTCAGCTAATTCTTTAAACATTTTTGTTTTATTTTCAGGATTAGGTTTGCCTGTTGATTTTATATCTTCAGCCATTGCATCAATTTCAACAGAAAGTTCTTCAAGTTCTTCTGTTAAAAGTTTTTTTCTCAAATTTAAGAGCTCAATTGAATATGGCTCATCAATTGCGCATTTATAAACCTGATGAAATTCTGTTACTAATTTTTCATATTTTGTCATAATATATAAAATATCACATTCATTCTTTTTGTAAACGATAGATGTTGACATGGGGGTAAAAATGTGATACATTTTAAACATAAGCGATGTTAACGCTTGCTACCTGCCTTTAGCGAACTCGGACGAGATAACTTAAAACTTTTTTATTTTAGCCCTAATTTTTGACAGGCAGGTATCAGAAATATTTATAGGAGTTAAAATTATGACAAATTCAATCAATTTAAATCAATTACTTTCAGAAAATGTATTTTTAGTGTTGCCTGATGAAATGCACAATAAAGATGACGTAAAATCTAAAGTTGCAATGCTTTCAGATGGAACATTAGTTGTTGCTGAAAAATACAAATTTAATGCTTGTTGTTTAACAATGGAGGTTTTGTTAAAAAGGGTAGTTGTTGATGTAAAAAAGATTTTTACAACTAAAGAAGTTGTTGAGAGTATATATGCAGAAGCTGAAAGTGTTATTAGATATGAAGATTTTAAACTTGGTGATTATAGCATCAAGAAAAAAACATCTAAAGAAATTCTTTTAGAAAAAGCAAAAAAACAAGCTAAAAAATTGGTTAAAGAGCAAGACATTCCTCATCATCAAGCATTAGAGGTTGTTGCAAAAACTTTATGGCATGAAAATTTGAAGTCTTTAACAGAAATTTCAGAAAGCAATGCAAAACTTTTCTTAAAGAAAATTTAAGCAAACCTTGTTATTGTACTCCACATATATATATTTATGTGGAGTATTTTTTATAAGGAATAAAAATGATGGCATGGTTTTATTTGGTGATTGCAGGCTTGTTTGAAATTTGTTGGCCAACAGGTTTTAAGGTTTCTTTAACAAGCGAGCATAAATTTTTATGGATTCTTTTTTCCGTTGTCGGAATGGGGTTAAGCGGTGTTTTTTTATATCTAGCGCAAAAAACAATTCCTATTGGTGCTGCTTATGCCGTTTGGGTCGGAGTAGGGGCTTTAGGTACATTTTTAATAGGATTGTACTTTTTTGGAGAAACTGCAAACATATTTAGTTATTTGGGGATTGGCTTTATTTTAGGTGGCGTAATGCTCTTAAAATTATCTGTATTACATTGACATTTTTTCGATTCTAAGTTATTGTATAACAAATAATTTAGGAGGTCTTATGGATATCAAACAAGCATTAAGCTTAGTACAACAAGAAAAAGAGTTCTCTTTAACAAACGGACGTCCAAAAAATACTTGGTATATGTATCACAATCATATCTACGGAGTTGCAGAAGTTGCCAAAGAAATAGCTTCAAGAACTACAGGTTTAGACACTTCAAAAGCATATTTAATGGGATTATTACACGATATCGGAAAATTAAGAGAAGATGTGTTTAAACGTCATCACGGTATTGTTGGGTATGAGATGTTAAAAGATATTGATAAAGATATTGCAGGTATCTGCATCACCCACATGTTTGGCACAAATTCTAACCCCAAAATGGATAAAAAGTTTTTTGATAATGTTGATGATTATAATTTTATTTCTACATATTTGAAGACAAATAAATTAAGTGAGTATGATAAATTAATCCAATGTTGTGATATGCTGTCAGATGCTAGAGGTTTTGTAACCATTGAACAAAGAGCAAAAGATTATGAAACTCGCCATGGTATAAAATTACCAGAAAATGCTCTTGCTCCCAGAATAAAATTAAAAGAATATTTTGATGATAAAATTGGTGTTAATATATATTCTTTATATCCTTTGTTAAATCAACGAAAGCTGTTTATAAATAACGGGGCTGAGAGATAAAATGCAAAAAATTATAATTGTTAAAAACAGAAAAAACATTGACATGTCTGTTAGAATAACTATTCCAGACAATGCTACAAAATTGGTCTTTGTAGAGCATGGCTTTAGTGGAGCAAAAGATGAAAAACATATACTGATTGTTGAAGAAAAATTTAATCAAGCAGGGTGTGTTGTGGTTAATATTGATGCGACAAATTCTTTAAATAAAAGTGGTTCTTCATCAGATGGGATTAGTTTCTCTTCTCATTATAATGATTTGGAAGATGTTATTAATTGGGCAAAGGGAAAATATTGGTATAAGGAACCATTTGCTCTTGTGGGGCATTCTTTAGGAGCATGTAGTGTTGTTTACTATGCGCAAAATTATCCTGAAAAAGTTGATCTTTTGTTACCGTTGTCTTTTCCATGGTTGAGTGGAAAATCAAAGGCAAACCAAGATGGAGATGACTTTCAGAAAGAGTGGGAAGAAAAAAGATATATTGAAAAAACATCATCAAGAACAGATAGAGTTTTAGTTGCCCCATATAGTTTTATGGAAGACTTATTTAAGTATGATTTTTTACTAAAGGCTGAAAATATAAAGGCAAGAACTATTTTAATTATTGGTGATTTAGAAAATGAAATAAGGCTTGAAGATAATCAAAAGTTTTTAAATATGTTACAATGTGAAAAAGAATTACATATCTTGTCAAGTGTTCCTCATGCTTTAGCAAAAACAGAAGAAATCGCTGCAAAATTTTCTAAAGTTTTAGATAAAATATTGATATAAAAATAAATTTAATGAACAAAAACGAATCAATATTAATGTTGTTTTTCAATAGATTAATATTGTTTTATATATTCTAGATTTCTAGAATTCTAGAATTCTAGAAAAGTAAAACAAAAACTTGACAGTTGATGTTCTTAGGTGTAATATTTTTATATACTTAAATATATAAAAGGAATGAAAATGGCTGAAGATAATTTTAAAATAAAAGCAGATATATATAAGGCTTTAGGGCATAAGTCTCGTTTAAGAATATTAAAAGAATTGTCGGATTCTGAAAATGGTTTACAACCACTATTTTTGGCTCAAATCTTAAAAATTGGCATTCCTAGCTTGTATTTTCATCTTGATATGTTAATGAAAAATAAACTAATTAAAGCTAAGAAGATAAAAGAGAAAACGTTTTATTATATTAATCCTAAAATGGATACATTTATAAAAGAAAGAATTTAATGTCAGATTTAGAAAAAGCAATAAATTATTATCAAAAAAAAGACTATAAAAAGGCTATCAAATTAGCAAGTGAAATTAAATCAAAAAAAGCATATTTTATTTTAGCAGAAAGTTATTTTGCCTTAAAAGAATATCAAAAAACGATTCCTTATTATGAATGTTTGTTGCAAAACAACATTAAAGATGCTTGGTTGGCAAATCATTTGTCTCAATCTTATGAAGAAGTGGGGAATTACCCCAAAGCCATTGAAGCTGGCTTTAAGTCTTTAGAGCTTGCGCCAGAGAATAACAAACATCACTTGAATTTTGCATATTTATTGTATGATATAAAAGATGAAGGCGCTATAAAAAAATGGCAAAAACTATATCCTAACAATTCTATTGCATCTCATTTTTCAGCATCTCTGCTAGGTGATTGTAATAAAAAGGATTCTAATCTTGATTATATAAAAGAAATTTTTGATAATTTCAGTTCCTCTTTTGATGAAGTGTTGGATTCTTTGTCTTATAAAGCTCCAGAGTATATTGCCCAAATTTGCAAAGAAATAAATTTAAAAAAAGCAAGGATTCTCGATCTTGGTTGCGGTACAGGGTTGTGTGGAAAGTTATTGAAAAAGCATGCCTGTAAAAAAGGTTTATATGGTGTGGATATCTCTTCAAATATGTTGGATTCTGCGCAATCAAAAAACGTTTATTCTCATTTAATTAATGATGATATTTTCTCATATTTAGACACGTCAAAAGATGTTTTTGATTGCGTTGTTGCTTCAGATGTTTTTACATATTTTGGAGATTTATCTAAAGTTGTAAAATTATCTGCAAAAAATATAAAAAATGATGGATATTTTGTTTTTACAGTCTCAAAAAATAGCGTAAATTCTTCGGATGTTTTTTTGCATCAATCAGGGCGTTTTTTACATTCTGAAAATTACATAAAAAAAGAGTTGAAAAAGCAAGGATTCTTTTGTTTAAAAACAGAAGAAAAAGTTTTACGCTTTGAAGGTGATTCTCCAGTAATAGGGTTTGTGTTTTTGGCAAAAAAAAGACCCTGAATTCCAGAGTCTTTATAATCAAAAAATAATCAAATTATTTTTTAGAAGCACTAGCTTTTTTTGTTGTTGTGCTTGATTTTTTAGCAGCAGGTGCTTTTTTAGCAGCTGGAGCTTTTTTAGCGCAACAAGAAGACTTTTTACAACCTTTAGAAAGTTGTTCAACAGCCATATTCCAGTGTTGTTCACTCATGCCATTTGGACATCCTTGTGATTGCCAAATGTAGTATGCAGCTTCTGCGATTTTATCATTACAATTTGTCATAATTTTTCTCCATTTTTTTATGTAATTTTTTTTGGTCAACATCAATTAATTTACATACAAAAAAAAATAAGTCAATAGCTAATACTTTGATTGTAAAAAAAAATATAAAAAAGTTGTTTTTTTTAAAATTATTTCTTGCTTTTTTATATATATAAATTAATCTAAAATAACATAAATTATAAAAGGAAAAAATTATGGAAAATCTATTATCTAAAGAAGAGCTAAATGCTATTATTGATGGAGATCATTCAAATCCATTTTCAGTATTAGGAATACACAAAAACAAAGGTACAAAAGAAGTTTATATCAGAGCATATGTTCCCAATACCAAATCTGTTGAATTGTTAAAAAAAGATGATACTTCTTTAGGGTATATGGAGCGCTTAGATGATAGAGGTTTCTATCAAATTAATCTTGGTGCTATAGAAAATTTTTCATACAAATTTAAAGCTACTTACAATGATGATAATGTGTGCATAAAAGAAGATCCATATAGATTCCCATCTATTTTTGGTGATATTGATTTATATCTTTTGGCTGAGGGAAACCATTTAGATATGTATAAAAAACTTGGCGCTCATATTATGGAGTTTGACGGTGTTAAGGGTGTTAGCTTTGCAGTATGGGCTCCAAACGCAAAAAGAGTTAGTGTTGTTGGCGAGTTTAATAATTGGGATGGAAGAGCTCATGTTATGCGTTGTCATCCAGCTTGCGGTGTGTGGGATATTTTTGTTCCTAATATTGGTGAGTATGAGCTTTATAAGTTTGAAATCAAAACCAAAGAAAATTACATTTTAACAAAGTCAGATCCTTGCGCATTCTTGTTTGAAGAACGCCCAAAAACAGCTTCTGTTGTTTATGACATTAATCATTATCATTGGGAAGATAACGGTTGGATGGAATATCGTAAAGAGGCAAATTCTTTAGATAAGCCAATGAGTATTTATGAGGTTCATTTAGGTTCTTGGAGAAGGAAGAACGGCTTTGAATATTTAACATATAAAGATTTAGCAAATGATTTGGTTGATTATGTAAAAGAAATGGGCTTTACTCATATTGAATTTTTACCATTAACAGAATATCCATTTGATGGCTCTTGGGGTTATCAAGTTATTGGTATGTTTGCTCCAACATCAAGATTTGGTACACCAGATGAGTTTAGATATTTGGTGGACAAGCTTCACCAAGCAGGTATCGGTATTATTATGGATTGGGTTCCTGCGCACTTCCCTAAAGACGGACATGGTTTGGTTGAATTTGATGGAACAGCTTTATATGAACACGCAGATCCTCGTAAAGGAGAACACAAAGATTGGGGTACAAAAATTTATAACTATGGCAGAACAGAGGTTTCAAACTTTTTGTGTGCGTCAGCATTGTTCTGGTTAAAAGAGTTTCATATAGACGCTTTAAGAGTTGATGCTGTTGCATCAATGTTATATTTGGATTATTCAAGAGAAGATGGTGAATGGATTCCAAACGTTTATGGTGGTAATGAAAATTTAGAAGCAATTTCTTTTATTAGAAAATTAAATGAAGTTTGTTATTCTCAAACAAACGGTGCCACAACTATTGCAGAAGAGTCAACAGCATGGCCAATGGTTTCTCGTCCAACATCTATGGGTGGATTAGGATTTGGTTATAAATGGAATATGGGCTGGATGAATGATACTTTGAAATATATTTCAAAAGATCCAATTCATAAAAAATACCATCACGGAATGTTAACTTTTGGGTTGTTATATGCTTTTAATGAAAACTTTGTATTACCAATTTCTCATGATGAAGTTGTTCATGGTAAAGGTTCAATGTTATCAAAAATGCCTGGTGATGAATGGCAAAAATTTGCAAACTTAAGAGCTTATTATGGCTTTATGTGGACACATCCTGGTAAAAAATTATTGTTCCAAGGTTGTGAGTTTGGACAAGATTGGGAGTGGAATGCGGAAGAAAGCTTGCGTTGGCATTTATTAGAACACCCAATGTATGATGGTATGAAAAAATGCGTTAAAGATTTGAACTTAATGTATAAAGGCAATCCTGCATTATATGAAGAAGATTTTGACTACAGAGGTTTTGAGTGGTTAGAGCATTCAAACGCAGATGATAGTGTTATTTCTTATATTAGAAAAGGCCATAACCCTGCAGATTATCTTGTTGTGATTTCAAACTTTACACCTGTGGTTAGAGAAAACTATAAAATTGGTGTAAATGAACTTTGTGGTTATCAAGAAATTTTTAATACAGATCATGAAAATTATTGGGGTAGCGGAATTAAAAACGAAGGTGTAAAATATGCTCAAAGCGGAGAATGGAATTGCAAACCAAACTTTGTAGAAGTAACTATTCCACCATTGTCAACAGTAGTGTTCAAACCAGTAAGAGGATAACATGACAAAATATGTAGCATTTGAAGGAAGAACAAACAAACTAGGTGCAATTTTTGATGGCTCTGGAGTTAACTTCGCTCTATATTCTTTAAATGCTACAAAAGTTGAACTTTGTATTTTTTCTGCAGACGGAATAGATGAAGTTGAACGTTATGAAATATTACAAAAAATTGATGGTATTTTTAGCATATACCTTCAAGGTGCAAAACCAGGGTTAGTTTATGGTTATAGGGTTTATGGTCCTTATGAGCCAATTTCAGGACATCGGTTTAATCCTAATAAATTATTATTAGATCCTTATGCAAAAAAAGTTATTGGCAAACTTATTTGGGATAAAGCCATTTTTGGTTATGACTTAGACAGCCCAGACAAAGACTTGTCTTTTTCAACATTAGATTCCGCATCTTATGTTCCAAAATCAGTTGTTGTTGATATAGATGATTTTGATTGGCAAGATGAGCATTTGCCAAATATTCCAATGGAAGAGAGTGTTATATATGAAACTCATCTTAAGGGCTATACAATGCTTCATCCTAATGTTGCTGACAAATACAGAGGCACATTTAAAGGCTTTGAAGACAAGTTTGTTTTGCAATATTTATCATGGTTGGGCATAACTGCGGTTGAGTTTTTGCCAATTCACGCATTTTTTGCCAATAAGCATTTTAAAGACAAACCTCAAAGAGAAAATTATTGGGGATATGAAAGTCTGTGTTATTTTGCACCAGAGCCATCATATTTGGCAACAGGTGAAATCAATGAGATGAAATCAACAGTTAAGGCTTTGCATAAAAACAATATTGAGGTTATTTTAGACGTTGTATATAATCACACAGGTGAGGGCAATGAGCTTGGACCAACTTTGTCTTTTAGAGGTATAGATAACGCAAGTTATTATGTCTTAAATAAAGATAATCCTAGATATTATTATGATTCTACAGGATGTGGCGCAAGTGTTAATGTTGGCAACAAAGCAGTGCTAAGATTGGTTATGGATTCTTTGCGTTATTGGGTTGAAGAGTTTCATATAGACGGATTTAGATTTGATTTAGCCTCAACTGTTTCAAGAATAGGTGAAGATTTTGATGTAAACTCAGGATTTTTAAATGCTGTTTCACAAGATCCTGTTTTAAAAGATGTTAAAATGATAGCAGAGCCATGGGATGTTGGCTATGCAGGATATCAAGTCGGCGCATTTAATAACGGCTGGAGTGAGTGGAATGACAAATATCGTGATTGCTTAAGAAGATTTTTCAAAGGCGATGAAGGACAAATTCCAGAACTCGCAACCAGATTAACTGGTTCATCAGATGCCTTTAATTATAATAACAGGCCAATAACAAGTTCAGTTAATTTTGTTACCGCTCATGATGGTTTTTGTTTAAGAGATTTGGTTTGTTTTAATAATAAACATAATCTTGCCAATAATGAAGACAATAGAGATGGTAGTGATAACAATTGCAGTTGGAACTCTGGCGAAGAAGGATATACAAGAAGTAATATTATTCAAAACAATAGATATGCCAGAACAAAAGCGATGATGGGTGCTTTGTTATTATCTTTCGGTGTGCCAATGATTGTTGCTGGAGATGAAGTTGGTCATGTTCAAATGGGTAATAACAACCCATGGTGTCAAGATAATGTTTTAACATGGTTAAACTGGCAAGGTGTTAGCAGTGCCAATAGTTCAAATAGAGATTTTACAAGATTTATTAGAAAGCTAATAAAATTAAGAAAAAAATTAAATATATATCAAAAAAACAATTTCTTTGTCGGTGAAGTTTTTGATAAAAAGAATATAAAAGATTTAACTTGGTTTAATCAATCTGGTGAAGAATTTTCAGATGCAGACTGGCACAATCAAGAGCTTAAAACTATATCTTATAGTGTTTACGACGGTAAAGAACTTGTTTATTATATTTTTAATGCTCATTCAAAACCTTTAAATTGGACACTTCCAGCAGTTGCAAAAAGTTGGAATATTTTGTTAGATAGCTCAAAAAAAACAGAAGAAAAAACAAAGTATAAAGCTTTGCAAAATTATAAACTATCACCATGGTCAGTAGTGGTGTTAAAAGGAGATATAAAATAATGGATATAAAACAAAAAGCTTTAGATTTAAGAATAGCTACAGAGTTTGGCGATGCTTGCGCAAATTTTAATCATTATGTTAGTGATGATATTTTAGAATTCTTCTGCAAAAAAATATCAGATGAAAAATCTTTACGTTGGCAATCTGCTTTAGACGCAATTTATGTTGTAAATGAACATGAGTTGTTGATAGATGTTGTTAGCAAAACAGATAACATAAAAGTTATTGATTGCAAATCAGAAGTTTTAGGAATTATAGATACTAATAAAGATTACAACAAGTATCAAATTAAAGTTTTAGATAAGTTTGAAATTGGGTATCATGATATAAAAGTTGATGTTGAAGGCAAAATTTATAATACAACATTAGCGGTTGCCCCATTAAGATGTTATGAAGCTGAAGATAAAAAACTTTGGGGTATGGCTGTGCAACTATACTCTTTGCGTTCAAGCAGAAACTGGGGAGTAGGGGATTTTACAGACTTAAAAGAATTAGTAAAAATTTTAGCTCAAAACGGCGCAGATTTAATAGGCTTAAATCCTGTAAATGTTCTAAATCATAGCTTTCCAGAAGATGCAAGTCCATATTGCGCAAGCTCAAGATTATTCATCAATCCAATCTATATAGATGTAGAAAATGTTTCTGGTTTTAAAGCAGAATACTTAAATGATGTAGATTTAGACAGTTTAAGAAAAATAGAAATCATAGATTATACAAACGTATATAAAACTAAAATTTATGTATTAGAAAAAGTTTTTGCAGAGTTTATAAAAAAGCCAAATAAAGAGTTTGCTACTTTTTGTAAAGACAAAGGAGAAGAGCTTGACAATTTAGCCACTTTCCAAGCAATATCAGAATTTGATGGTTGCAATTGGAGAAAGTGGAATAAATGTATGCAAACCCCAAACTCAAAAGATGTAATAAATTTCAAAAAAATCAATGAATATAGAATAAATTTCTTTAAGTTTTTACAATTTGAAGCAGACAATCAATTTGCAAGTGTTGCAAAGGCTGTTTCAGAAAGCAAAATGAGTGTTGGTATATATAGAGACTTACCAGTTGGTGTTGGTCAAAATTCGGCTGAATATTGGTCAAATCAAGAAGCCTTTATTTCAGAAGCAGGCGCTGGCGCACCACCAGATATGTTTAATCCAAAAGGTCAAAACTGGAGCTTAGGCGCATTTAATCCATATACCTTAAAACAACAAAAATATATGCCTATGATTAGAGTTTTAAGAGCAAATATGGCTCATGCAGGTGCATTAAGATTAGATCATGTAATGTGGTTAATGAGATTATTTGTTATTCCAAATAACAAAGATGAAGGTACATATATTTATTATAATTTTGAAGATATGTTAAATATTTTAGCAATAGAAAGCCATTTGAATAAGTGTTTTATTGTTGGTGAAAGTATTGGCAATGTTCCAGACGGATTTTTAGATAAATTAAAAGAAAGAAATATTTCTCCAATTTCTGTTTTATGGGCAGAAAAATATGATTGTGGTTGGGGAGAATTTAAAAATCCTCAAGATTACTCTCAAGGAGCATTTGTTTCAACTTCAACTCATGATATGCCCCCATTAAGAATGTGGTGGTTTGGTTTGGAGATTGCATTACAAAGAAAACTAGGGCTTATTGATAGTGATGAGGCTATGGGTGGTGCTTATAACAAAAGAGAAGAAGACAGAAGAAAACTACTAAGAGTTTTAGATAACAACAACTTATGGCCACAAGATAACTTAAGATTTGCAGATTATATTTACGGAGAAGATTATCCAGAAGGTATTGTAGAGGCAACAAATAATATGTTAGTTAAATCAGCATCAAAATGTTTTTTAATGGGCTTAGAAGATATTTTTGAAGTAGAAAAATTACAAAACCTTCCTGGCACAGATAGAGACAAACACCCCAACTGGAGAAGAAAACTTCCAACAAATATAGAAGACTTTTTAAGTGATGATAGATTTGTCAGAAATATGAACTTGGTTAAACAAGGCAGATAATATGTAGGGGACGGGTCTGCCGTCCCTAAAAAACATTGACTCTTCAATAAAAAGGATTATAGATAAGCTCATGACAGGATTAGAGTTTCCAAATATATCACCAATTTTATTTTCAATTGGTCCACTTGCCATTAGATGGTATTCTTTGGCATATCTGTTTGGAATTTTAATCGGTTGGTTTTTACTCTTGAAAAATATCAAGAAATATGACTTAAAAATCACTCCTAAAGATGTAGAAGAACTTATATTTTATTATACATTAGGTGTTATTTTAGGTGGCAGATTGGGCTATGTTTTGTTTTATGGAACAGATGTTTTTATAAAAAATCCGCTGCAAATATTTGCTATTTGGCAAGGAGGAATGTCTTTCCATGGTGGAATTTTAGGTGTTATTATAGCAACATATTTATATGCAAAAAAGTTTGGCTTTAAGTTTTTATATGTTACAGACTTAATTTCTTTATATGTTCCAATTGGCATTTTTTTAGGAAGAATTGCAAATTTTATAAACGATGAACTTTGGGGTAGAGAAACAACAGTCCCTTGGGCGGTTAGATTTCCATCAGGTGGCTACATTCCACGTCATCCATCTCAATTATATGAGGCTTTTTTTGAAGGCTTGATAATGTTTATTGTTTTACAAACATTATGGAGATTTAAGAAGATTAGAGAACATACAGGTTTTGTTTCTGCAATTTTTGTAATTTCTTATGGTGTTTTTAGATTCTGCATGGAATACTTTAGACAACCAGATGTTCAACTAGGCTTCTTATGGGGCGGATTTACCATGGGACAATTCTTGTCAGTACCATTCATAATTATCGGCTTATGGGTTATATTTAAGAAAAATGCAAAACAACAATAAATAATCCATATAAAAAAAGGAAGAATATGGCAGAAATCATAACTTTTGGCTGCAGGCTTAATGCTTTTGAAAGCCAAATTATAAAAGAAAAATTAGAGCAACAAGACGATGTTATTGTTGTAAACACTTGTGCTGTTACATCAGAGGCAAGCCGTCAGTGTAAACAAAAAATAAGAAAACTTCGCAAAGAAAATCCAGATAAAAAAATTGTTGTAACAGGTTGCGCTGTTCAGGTTAATCCTGATGAGTTTTACCAAATGCCAGAAGTTGACTTGGTACTAGGTAATGTAGAAAAAATAGAAATAGAAAATTATATTCAAAAAACAGGTGAGTTTTCTTCAGACATATTTGCAGATTATGGTTATGACAAACATATTATTACAGGGTTTGAAGGCAAACACAAAGCATTTGTGCAAATTCAAAACGGGTGCAATCATTTTTGCACATATTGTATTATTCCTTATGCAAGAGGCAAGTCTCAAAGTATTCAAGAAGCTCATATTATTGATCAAATAAACAAGTTAGTAGAAGAAGGCTTTGAAGAAGTTTGCTTAACAGGTGTTGATATTTGCTCTTATGAACCAAGCTTAAAAACTTTAATAAAAAACATCTTAAATCAAACAAAATTAAAAAAATTGGCTTTAGGCTCATTAGATCCAGAGACAATTGATGATGAGTTTATTAGCATTTTAGATAATGACAGAATTTTACCATACTTTCATTTGTCAATACAATCATTAGATGATATGGTCTTAAAAAGAATGAAAAGAAGACACAGTGTTGCAAGCACTTTAGATATTTGTGATAAGTTACATAAGATAAAAGATGCCAAAATCGGCGCAGATTTTATTTGTGGTTTTCCAACAGAGACAGATGAGCAGTTTGCAAATACGTTATCCAATGTAAAAAAAGCAAGTATTGACCAATTACATGTTTTCCCATATTCTATCAGAAACGGAACTCCTGCAGCTTTAATGCCACAGGTAAACAAAGAAACAATACATAAAAGAGCAAAAGAGTTAAGAGATGTTAAAGAATTGGGTTAATAAACTTTTCAATACAAAAAAAATAGATATAGAAACTTTAGAAGAATTAGAAGATTCTTTAATCATGGCAGACTTTGGGGTTAATGTAACCGCAGACGTTATTTATAAGTTTAAGAATTATCATTTAGGCAAAGATGTTAATATTAAAACAGAAATATCAAAACATATTGCAGAAGTTTTACAACCATCACAAAGAGATTTAGTTATTGAAGATAAAAAACCTTTTGTAATTATGATGACAGGTGTTAATGGCAGCGGAAAAACAACCACTATAGGTAAATTAGCAAACTTATATAAAAAACAAGGAAAAAAAGTTTCTTTAGTTGCTGCCGATACTTTTAGAGCCGCTGCTGTTGCGCAATTAACCGCTTGGGGAGATAAAAACAAGATAAACGTTTATACAGGCGCTCCAAATTCAGACCCTGCATCATTGTGTTTTGATTCTTTATATAAATCCAAAGAAAATGGCGATGATATTTTAATCATAGACACTGCAGGTAGATTAGAAAACAAAACAAACCTTATGGAAGAGTTAAAAAAAATGGTTAAGGTTTTGCAAAAAATAGACCCATCAGCTCCTCATGCAAAAATATTATCAGTAGATGCCACAACAGGACAAAACGCTATTGGACAAGTAAAAACCTTTAACCAATTTATCCATTTAGATGGCTTGGTTGTAAACAAATTAGACGGAAGCTCAAAAGCAGGAGTTGTGGTTGCAATTTCTCAAGAATATAAACTTCCTATATTTTATGTTGGCACAGGAGAAAAAATAGGCGATATAAAACCTTTTAATGCTCAAGATTTTGCGGATACTTTGTTTAATGAGTGATTTACCAATTTTTTCAGTATCAGAGTTTTCTTTTGAATTTAAGAAAATAATAGAACAAGCCTTTGGTAAAGTTAAGATTAAAGGCGAAGTATTCGGCTTTAAGAAAGCAGATTCAGGTCATTGTTATTTATCATTAAAAGATGACAATTCAGCTTTATCTGCAGTTTGCTGGAAAGGCGTTTATAATAATTTGCCTGTTAAATTAGAAGATGGTATGGAAATTATTGCAATCGGAAAAATATCAACTTTCCCTTCAAAATCATCTTATCAATTAGTAATAGAAAGCGTAGAAGTTGCAGGTCAAGGTGTCCTCTTAAAGCTTTTAGAAGAAAGAAAAAAGAAGTTTTTAGAACTAGGTTATTTTGACGCTAATAAAAAGAAAAAAATCCCTTATATTCCAAATAAAATAGGTATTGTAACATCTCAAAGTGGCGCCGTAATTAGAGATATTATTCATAGAATAAGAGATAGATTTCCTTTGCCATTATTGGTTGTTCCAACACCCGTACAAGGGCAGGGCGCAGAAATTAAAATTGCTAACGCAATCAATTTATTAAATAACTTAGATAATCCACCAGATGTAATTATTGTCGCTCGTGGTGGCGGAAGTTTAGAAGATTTGTGGTGCTTTAATGAAGAAGCTGTTATAGAAGCTGTTTATCAATCAAAAATTCCCATCATTTCAGCAGTTGGTCATGAAACAGACACAATGTTGATTGATTATGTTTCAGATTTAAGAGCTCCAACCCCAACAGGAGCCGCAGAAATGGCAGTGCCTGTAAAAAGAGAACTAGAGGTGATGTTGCTTAATACAAACTCAAGATTAATCAGTGGTGTCGATAGATTTATTAATGAAAAGAAAACTCGTTTAGAAGGATTATCAAGAGGAATTCCAAATTTAAACCAAATATTACTAGAAATTTCTCAAAAATTAGATGATAAGAGCCTAAGGTTAAACCTTGCATATAACAATTTATTTTCAAGATTATCAGAAAAAATAAATACATTAGGGCAACGCTTAGAATCTGTTTCTTTTGAAAACGTCTTAAAACGTGGTTATGCAATTGTCAAAAAAGAAGATAAAGTTGTAACAACAGTCAAAAACGCCAAAGGCGAATTAAACATAACCTTCGCCGACGGGAATATAACTGTAGGGAACGGCGTCCTAGACGTTCCACAATCAAAAAAGAAAAAAGCTAAAGAACAACCCAAAAACCAACTAGGCTTGTTTGAATAAAAAAAAGACAGCTCACTTTCGTGAACTGTCTTTAAATTTTAGATTACTTCAACAAAGAACTTGTAAGCACTCATTTCGGCACATAGTGCCTCAATTCTGATGATTTTAACATCATAAAATGCGTCCTCTGCAACAGAAACGTTGTTTACCACCTCAACTTCAGCTTCATTTAATATAAAATCAGCATCACTGTTTGTTGTCGGCAAAAATATTTTACCATCAACAACTTGAGCGTTTTCATAAGTAAATCCAACACCATAACAACCAGCACGAAGAATCTCGTTGTTGTTTTTAGCTGTTAGATAAACATGGGGATCTCTGTTTGAATCAAAAGATTTCATCCATCGGCCATTTTCATCATAAGCCTTGATAAGGTCAACACTGATAATTTTTTGCTCATTATCAATAAAAGTTACGATAACATCGGCCTTTTTGCAACCATCAGGTAAGAATGGATAAACAGTTCCAACAAGACCACCTGGCCAGTTAACTGTTTTTTGACTAGGATTAGCATCTAAATCACAATAGATTTTACCAATCCTCACTTTCCCATTCATCTTTGCAGATCCTTTAGAAAGTGCATCATCAATCTCTTCCTTAGTCCACTCTTCTCTGATAATTTCTTTAACCTTCAAAGGAGAAAGATTGAGCTCAGGAGCAGGGCTTAATGATTTAACTTCAAAATGATTCTTGGCTTGATAAATTTGCTCAATAATCACTCTGCTGTCAATTTCCATAAATTTTTGTTGCTTGCCCTTGTATATCCATGCGGATCCATTGTCAAAATATCCCGCAATAGCTTGAGGAGTAATCATCTTGATAATACCTCTTTGAGGTTTAAGTAAGAACAAATCCTCATCATATAGCTTAAAATAAGGAATACCATTCTTAATCTCAGCAATTTGGGCATTAAATGTTCGGCCTGTCTCAAGGTTAACATTGTTAATTACAATTCCTTGAATATTGTTACAAAAAGTAACTTTATATTCATTTTCATCTTGCGCAATAATCAAGATTTTGTGATTTTCGCCAACAGTAAAAAGCTCATTAGCAAATAGCGATTGCAAATCTAGTAGATTTTTCATAGTTTTAATTTTGTTTTTAATTAGTGAATTGGCTGTTTATTAGCACAACAAAAATAATTGTCAACATTTTTTGTCCAGATAGCTTCTGTTAAGTTGACATAAAAATTAATAGTGATATGAAATATTTAAGGAGAAGGGTTTTATGCTTAAATATATTTTTATATTATTATTTTTAACATTAAATGTTAATGCATTAGAAATTTGCGGAACATTAGAGCAAGCAGGTTTTGTCATTGTTGATGGAAAAGAGCTAATTGCTTTTGATAGAGACGCAGACTTAAGTCAAACAATCAATGATATAGAGATTAATCTTCAAAAAAAAGATTGGGATATCCAAAATATAACAGGTGTCCCTCAAAAAACAGTAACGCCTTCAAAAAAAGACAGTCAAGCCATCGCATTTGAATCTAATTTAGTTAAAGAAGCATACGCAAAAAAAGTTGATAAAGAATATTGGAGAGAAGGGTTTATAGCTCCACTTGAAGGTAGAATCTCAGGAAAATATGGTGGTCAAAGAGTTTATAATGGCACTCCTAAAAACCCTCATTTAGGCGTTGATATAGCAAGACCCGAAGGGACTCCTATTATAGCAAGCGGAAGTGGTGTTGTTGCTTTAGCAAGCCCAGAAATGTTTTATAATGGACATTTAATTATGATAAACCATGGCGATGAGCTTAGAACTTTATATGCTCATTTAAGCAAATTAAATGTAAAAGAAGGTGATGTTGTTAAAAAAGGCGATGTAATAGGTTTTGTTGGTACAACAGGTCGTTCAACAGGTCCACACCTTCATTTTGGAGTTAATTTTAACGGAATAAAATTTAATCCCAAAAATTTATATACTATGTTTGAAAATTGTAATTCTTATTAATAAAAAATAAATAAGTTTAGTTTATTTATAAAATATAAGAGAGGTAGCATGATTGTTGATTTTTCAAAAAAATCTTGTTTAATTGTAGATGAAAATGAATTTTCTAGAACTTTTATTAAAAATAGTTTTAGTGATATTGGTTTTCAAACAATTAAAGATGCTTCTACAATAGAAGAGGCTATAAATCTTTTATCTACAACTTCATTTGATATCATTAGTTTAGAACAAAAGCTTAATGCGTCTTCAGGAGTTGAATTGGCAAAAGAAATTAATAGCGGTAAATATTTAAAAAATAAAAATACACACGTTATTATAATTAGTGCAGAAAGCTCATCAGATGTTGTTAAAAACGCAAAAGATGCAGGCGTATCTTCTTATTTATTAAAACCCGTATCTTTAGAGACTCTAAAAAAAAGAATTTCCTTTATTTTGAAAGATTAAGTAATGTTAATTAACTATCACATATTATATTTAAGCATCGTTCAAAGCTTAACAGAATTTTTACCTGTTAGTTCTAGTGGACATTTAATTTTATTTCCAAAATTATTTGGTTTCAAAGACTTGGGGTTGGAAGTTGATGTAGCACTTCATTTTGGTTCTGTGCTAGCTGTTGTTATATATTTTTCAAAAATAATTACACAGATTATAAAAGATTTGTTAAAATCAAAGTTTTTATATAGCTCAAAATATTATGGAACAAAAGTTTTCTATTTAATGATTGTAGCAACAATTCCAGTTGTTATTGCAGGCTTGAGTTTGCATTTTTATGGTCAAGAAATGTTTAGATCTCAAAAATTGATTGGCTGGACTTTAATTGGTTTTGGTTTTTTATTAGGTTTTGCAGATAAAGCTTGCTTAACAATAAAAAGAATAGAACATTTGAAGTTTTTAGATGCTTTTATAATTGGCTGCGGTCAATGCTTAGCCTTAATTCCAGGGACTTCTCGCTCAGGCTCTTGCATTACTTTTTGTAGATTTATCGGAATGGAAAGAAGAGAAGCTGCAAAATTCTCAATGTTATTATCTATTCCTGCAATTATAGGTGCTTCAGGTTTGGTGTTTTTTGAAGTCCTACAAAATGGTGGAAGTTTTACAGTAAATATGCTTGATGCTGTTGTTTATACATTTATAGGCTCCTTGTTAGTTATTTATATTATGATGAAATGGTTAAAAAAGTCCACATTTATGCCTTTTGTACTTTACAGAATTGTTTTAGGATGTTATCTGTTGTGTGATTCATACGGAGTATTTTAATGACAAATAATTGTTTTGTATTCCCAGGTCAAGGATCTCAAGTTGTTGGCATGGGAAAAGAGTTAGCAGAAAACTTTAAATCTGCACAAGATGTTTTTAATGAAGTTAATGATGCGCTGTCTTTTGATTTATTTAAATTAATGATAGAAGGTCCCGCAGAAGAACTTAATATGACAGTTAATACACAACCAGCATTAATGGCAACATCTATGGCTGTTGTAAATGTATTAAAAAAAGAATTTGATTATGATGTTTTAACAAATGCAAGCTTTTTAGCTGGACATTCTTTAGGTGAATATTCAGCTTGTTGTGCCGCAGGTGTTTTTAGTTTAACAGATACCGCAAAGCTTTTGAAAATAAGAGGCGAGGCTATGCAAGCTGCAGAAGCTGGCGCAATGGCTGCAATTTTAGGATTAGATATTGAAAAAGTTAGTCAATTAGCAAAAGAATCTGGCGTATATGTTGCAAATGACAACTGCCCTGGTCAAATTGTTATTTCAGGTATTGTTGAAGGTATTGATAAGGCAGTTGCTTTAGCATCTGAATTTGGCGCTAAGAGAGCAATTAAGTTGCCTGTATCAGGCGCTTTTCATAGTCCATTAATGCAAAATGCACAACAAAAAATGGGTGTTGCATTAACTGAAGTTTCTTCTAACAATCCATCTTTGCCAATAATTTCAAACGTTGTGGCAAGTGCTGTTGATAACAAAGAAGAAATTATCAAAAATTTAACCCTCCAAGTAACAGGCTCTGTTAGATGGAGAGAATCTGTTGCCTATATGGCACAAAACAACATCACAAATATAATAGAATTAGGTTCAGGTAAAGTTTTATCAGGCTTGGTTAAAAAATGTGATGCAACTATAAACACAAGTTCTGTAGGGACGCCTGCAGATATTGAAAACTTTATAAAGGAAAATAAATAATGTTTAGATTAGACGGTAAAAAAGCTCTTATCACTGGTGCTGCTGGTGGTTTGGGTGATAAAATTGCAAGAACAATGCATGCTCAAGGTGCAACTGTTATTTTAACAGATATGCGTTTAGAACCAATGGAAAAATTGGCTGCAGAATTGGGTAATGAAAGGGTTCATGTTTTAACAGCAAACTTAACAAAATCTGAAGAAGTAGATGCAATGATTAAAACTGTTGAAGAAGATTTCGGCGGTGTTGATATCTTAATTAACAACGCAGGTTTAACAAGAGACGGTTTGTTTATGCGCATGTCAGATGAAGACTTCCAATTAGTATTAGACGTTAACTTAACAGCTGGCTTCAAAATTGCTCGTGCAGCTATCAGAGGCATGATGAAACGTAGATGGGGCAGAATCATTGGTATCGCATCAGTTGTAGGTGTTACTGGTAATGCTGGTCAAGCAAACTATGCTGCTTCTAAAGGTGGTATGATTGCAATGAACAAAACTATTGCTCAAGAAGTTGCTTCTAGAAACATTACAGTTAACTCAATTGCTCCTGGATTTATTCGTACACCAATGACAGATGTTTTGTCTGATGATGTTAAAAAAGCATTATTAAACAAAATTCCTGCTGGTTGTTTGGGTGAAGCTCAAGATATTGCAAACACAGTTGTGTTCTTATCTTCAGAAGAATCTGGATACATTACAGGTCAAACTATCAACTTAAACGGTGGTATGGCAATGATTTAAGACGTTTAATTAACGTTAAAGATTAACAAGGCTTTAAGTTGAACTTAAGCCTTGTTTTTTATTGTTTAAAATCAAAAAGATTGTTGACAAAAGATTGTCTGTATTATAGTCTGAAAACAAATTAAATTATTAATAAAACAAAAAACCTAAAAACCTAAAATATATGACACGAAATCGAACTTTGTTAGCTTTTTCTGTTATCTTCTTTTCAGTATCAACATTACTAGCTTATGTGTTAAATCCTGAAGTTCAATATTTATTTAACCAGTATCTTTTTGACACTTCTTTATTTACAAAGCTTTTATTTGTTGCCATTATAGGAGGAGTATTAGGGCTTTTGCTTTATATTTTATCTTATTTAGCATCCGCCTTAATGGTATCTTTGTTAGCTTTTGTAGCTTTTTCAATGTATGCCATACAGTTTTTAATTTTAACTCCTTTTATTATAGTTAATATTATAATAAAAGGAGTAACAAAGAAAAAGATGTAATATAAACTATTTATCTTTTTCTTAAACTTAAAACCAATGTATTAATAAAATATCGTATTATGAGAGTGTTTTTTTCGTTTTTATTAACTTTAAGTGCTGTTTTATTTTCTTTTACAGCCTTTATTATTTATTGCTTTAATCCAGAGCTTAGAGAACTGTTTGCTATTCATGTTTTTGATAGTAACTTCATTGTAGAAGTGTTGTCAATATCTGTATTAGGATCTTTCTTTGGCATAATATTTTTCCTAGTTGCATATTGTGCAGTTTGGTTGCTTATGCTTCCTTTTCATGTTTTAGGACTTATTTGCAAATTAATAGTATCCCAAAAAAAAAGCGTGCTGAAGTAGCATAAATAAAAAGCTTGGAAAATAATCCAAGCTTTTTATTTATAAAACTTCTCGTCTGCCCACATGGTCGGCTTGAGAAACAATTCCTTCAGTCTCCATTCTATCAATGATAGAAGCTGCTCTATTATAGCCAATCCTAAGTTTTCTTTGAATGTAGCTTGTAGATGCCTTTTTATCCATTTGAACTATTTGAACAGCTTGTTGATACAATTCGTTTTCTCCACCACTAGAAGCCATAGAAGAGCCGTCAAACACGGCCCCAGAATCCGCAAAATTAGTATCACCTTCAGTAATATTATTGATGTATTCAGGTTGTTTTTGAGCCTTTACAAACTCAACAATTTTTTCTACTTCACTATCTTTAACAAAACTACCATGCACACGACGAGGGCGCTGTCCCGCTGGCATATAAAGCATATCGCCCATACCAAGAAGTTGTTCTGCTCCCATTTCGTTTAAGATTGTACGGCTGTCGATTTTAGATGTTACCTGAAAACTAATACGAGTAGGGAAGTTAGATTTAATTGTACCAGTAATAACGTCAACAGAAGGCCTTTGTGTTGCCATAATAAGGTGAATTCCCGCAGCACGGGCCATTTGCGCCAAACGTTGAATAGCCGCTTCAACATCTTTACCAGCCACAAGCATAAGATCAGCCATTTCGTCAACCACAACCACAATGTAAGGCAATGGAGATAAATCCATTATATCTTCTTCATATATAGGAGCACCAGTAGATGGGTCAAAACCAGTTTGAACCGTGCGTTTAATAACTTCACCACTTTCTCTAAGTTCTTCTAATCTTTTGTTGTAACCCAAAATATTTCTAACATTAAGCTTAGCCATATTTCTGTATCTGTCTTCCATTTCTTTAACCGCCCATTTAAGACCAATAACAGCCTTTGCGGGGTCTGTAATAACAGGAGTTAAAAGGTGAGGGATGTCATTATAAACAGAAAGCTCTAACATTTTAGGGTCAATCATAATCATTTTACATTCATCAGGACTCATTTTATAAATAAGAGATAAAATCATAGAGTTAATACCAACAGATTTACCAGAACCAGTAGTACCAGCAACAAGCAAGTGAGGCATTTTTGCCAAATCAGCATAAACGTTACGTCCACCAATATCTTTACCTAAAACAATGTTTAGTGCATTTTTTGTCTCGTTAAAATCATCATCTTCAACTAAAGATCGCAACCAAACAGTCTCTCTTTTCTTATTTGGCATCTCAATACCGATGGTGCTAGAATTTGTAACCACTGCGATTCTAACCGAAGATACAGACATTGAGCGAGCAATATCATCGGCCAAAGAGATAACTCTAGCTGTTTTTGTTCCAGCAACAGGTTCTAGTTCATAAAGAGTAACAACAGGACCTTGATGATATTTTATAATAGACCCATGAACACCAAACTCAGATAGTGTTGTTTCTAATTCTTTAGCAATAATCTCTAATTCTTTGTTAGACATCAAGTTTTTAGCTTCAACTGGGCGAGATAATAGAGAAACACTTGGCTTTATATAATCAGACAATTCTTTTTTCTTAATTACAGGTTTATTTTTTACAATTTTAGCTTTTGGCTCTTTTTTAACTTTTTCTCTTTTTTCTTTTTTAACTTTTGTTGCTTTTTTCACTTCTTTTTTAAATATTTTAGGGGCGAAAATAAATTTCAAGAATTGACCTATTAAAATAAATATTTTTCCAATTGTTATTAAGGTGTTTTTAATTCCTTTGCACCAAGATTTCATTCCAATACCACTAGCAAAATTAAAAAACAGAAAAGAAAGTACTAATAAAATTGCACAAAAAGCATGTTTTGCATTTATAGGAAGTTGAATTTTGTTAATATAAGGAGTTATGTTGCTCGCAATAATTCTACCCGCAACTCCTTCAAATTTAATATTAAATAAAGAAAAGAATGTAGATAAAAAAGTGGTTCCTAATAAAAATGATATTCCCCTAGAAATTGGCGATGGGATACTAATAAATTTAATAGCTTCACGCCCCCAACTTATAAAGCAAACAGAAAACAACATTCCAGAGATGCCAACCCATTGAAAAATAGCATAAGACTGAGAGTCTTTTTCATAAAACATCGCAATTAAAAGGCAGATTATATTAGTAATAAATAAAACAATTAAGCCAAGCCCAATTAATTTATAGGTCAATCTTGTTATTATACTTTGTTTTTTCTTACTGTTTGTTTTTTTCTTTTTAGCCATAATATTCTCCTAGATTTTTGTATAATACAAAGCAAAGCTTAATATTTTGCTAAATTTCTATTCAAATAGCATTATATATAAAAAAAAATAATTTTTATATTGACTATAAAATTAAATTGGTTTATTAAAAGGCAAACATTAATTTATAAAAAGAGAGAAATGAAATGGCTGTACCTAAAAAGAAAGTGTCTCAATCAAGAAGAGACATGCGTAGATCTCATCATGCATTGGGTGGCAATTCTTATGTAGAATGCTCAAATTGTGGTGAATTAACACGCCCTCATAATGTTTGCCCAGCTTGTGGCACTTATGATAAAAAAGAAGTATTAGTTAAAAAAACTGATGCAGAGTAAATAAATAATGACAAGAGATGTCATAATTTCTATAGACGCTATGGGGGGAGATAACTCCCCTCGCGTTGTTATAGAAGGCCTTGTACTTGCGGTTAAAAAGTGCCCCAATGCAAAGTTTATGCTTTTCGGTGATGAAAGTAAGATTTTTCATCTAATTGATTCCAATCCAATATTAAAAGATAAAGTAGAAGTTATCCATTCACTTGAAACAGTTTCAAATGAGGATAAACCATCGCATGTGATTCGCAACAAAAACACTTCAATGTTTATGGCAATAGAAGCTGTAAAAAAAGGAGAAGCTAGTGTTGTTGTGTCTGCGGGAAATACTGGTGCTTTAATGGCTATATCAAAAATGCTATTAAAAACATTGCCAAAAATTTCCCGCCCTGCAATTTGCACCATAATGCCTCATCAGTTTGGCAAATATGTTATGCTAGATTTGGGCGCAAATACAGAATGTAATGCGTTAAACTTATCTCAATTTGCCTTAATGGGTGAAATATTTGCAAAAACAACTTTAGGAATAGAAAAACCAAAAGTTGCTTTGTTAAATATTGGCGCAGAAGAGATGAAAGGCAAACCTGAAATTAAGCAAGCATCTCAAATCATTAAAAATTCAAACCTTTCTATGAATTTTATTGGTTATATAGAACCTCATGAAATTCCAACAGGAAAAGCAGACGTTATTGTTGCTGATGGTTTTACAGGTAATATTGCCTTAAAATCAATAGAAGGCACAGCAAAACTTGTAATGAAATTATTGAAACAATTTATAGGTGGTTCAATTTTAGCAAAAATAGGTCTTCCATTCTTAATGCCTGCATTGTTAAAAATGAAAAACACTATGGACCCAAGATTATATAATGGCGCAATGTTTGTTGGCTTAAATGGCTTATCTGTAAAAAGTCATGGTGGCACAGATGCTTTAGGTTTTTCTATTGCTGTAGAAAACGCTTATAAATTAGCAAGACAAAACTTTGTTCCTAAATTAAGCGCAGAAATAGAAAAAATTGATTTAGAAGACTTAACACAAGAGATGATTTATGACATATATTAAAAATGCAAAAGTAACAGGCTGCGGCCATTATTTACCAAAAAAAGTTTTAACAAACGTTGATTTAGAAAAAATTGTTGATACATCAGATGAATGGATAACAACAAGAACAGGTATTAAACAAAGACAAGTTGTTGAAGATGAATTAACATCAGACTTAGCATATAATGCTGCTAAAATGGCATTAGAAAATGCTGGCGTTGGTGTTTCTGAAATAGATTTAGTAATTGTTGGTACAATTACAACAGATAATTCAACTCCTTCTACAGCTTGCTATGTTGGTAAAAAATTAGGTGTAAAAGCAGGAATCCCTTGCTTTGATTTATCAGCAGCTTGCTCAGGTTTTATGTATTCTTTACAAATGGCATCAAATATGATTAAACTAGGCCAAGCAACAAAAGCTGTTGTTATAGGCGCTGAAAGTCTGTCAAAAATCACCGATTGGACAGATAGAAATACATGTGTTTTATTTGGCGATGGCGCAGGAGCTGTTGTTTTAGAAGCAACAGATGACTTAAACGAAGGTGTTTTATTCTCAAAAATATACGCAGATCCAAGTCATACAGAATCGCTATTAACAAAAGGCGGTGTTTCATCTACTCAAAATGCTGGTATCTTATATATGGATGGTCAAGAAGTATTTAAAAGTGCCGTAACATGTTTAGTTCAAGGCGCAGAAGATGCCCTTAAAGGTGCAGGATATACAATAAATGATGTAGATTGGTTGATTTCTCATCAAGCAAACTCAAGAATCATTGATATGGTTGGCAAAAAATTAGGTATAGAATCAGAAAAAGTAATCATGACATTAGATCATCATGGCAATACATCTGCAGCATCAATTCCTCTAGCTTTATCAGAAAGTGTTGCCGCAGGAAAAATCAAAAAAGGTGATTTAGTTCTATTAACATCAATGGGCGCAGGCTTCACTTGGGGCGGCGCATTAGTTAGAATATAATATCTTAGCTAAAAATATAAATAAAAGGCAGAATTAATTTTCTGCCTTTTTTATGTAAAAAAGATTGACAAAAAACAATCCTTCTGCTAAATAGACAAAATAACGGAGATTTAGTATGGCAATAAAAGAGAATATTTATAACGTAATAAAAAAATATGCCGATTTTATAATAGAAAATTCATCATCAGCAGAAATGACTGATGAAAACTTTTTTCAGTTTTTGTCAACTCAAAAAAAAGCATTAAATTACCTTAATAAAAAAGGTGTTGATATTGAAGCTTTTCAAAAATATTGCCAAAAAGGTATTGCAAAATCAAGAAAATACAATCAAGAAATTTGGGCTGATGAAATATCTTTTAATGATACTTCTGACATGTCTGGTTTTTTAGGATCTGTTTTAAGCAAATCTGGTTATCAAGCAGGATATAACGAATTTATAGATGAAATGGTTGTTGCAATAAATGCCTCTGCAGTAGGCAACAATAATTCAGGATTATTTGATTTTGCAGATAAAGAAGAGTTAGATAAAATTATTGAAATGGGTTTTGATATATCTAAATTTTCCTTAGATAAAGCACAAGATACTGTAGATTATGCAAACTATGAATATCAAGAAAGAGGTTATGAACTACTTATTACTATCCCTGATTTATATAATAAGATAAAAGATTATGACGTTCATGCAAAAAAACAAGAAAACCAACCAATAATCGTTGGCTTTGAAGAAGAGCTAGAAAAAGTTTACAAGTTGTTTAATAAATTAGATAGTGCATTAATAAATGTTTCAGGAGATTTTGGTGTTGGCAAAAGTTCTTTTGTAAAAAAAATAAAAAACAACCTAAAAAAACAAAAAAAATCATGCTTATTTTCTGAAGCAAATATTAGTATTCCTGAGTTTGACGCTTTTCTAGCAGAGGTGAAAAATAATGATAGGGTTGCTATCATTGATGATTTTGATGAGTTACCTGTTCAGCATAAAGCAATTTTTTATCAATATGTAAATGAAATAAAATCAGTAGTTGTAACAGATAAAAAACTTATTGGATCAGATGTTTTTATAGATATGAAAACTCCTTCAACAGAAGAAACCTTAAAAATACTCTCAACAAACAAAACAAGATATGAAAATCATCATAAATTAACCATAGATGATGATGTATTAAAAGATTGTATAGAGCTTTCAAATAAACACTTAAAAAATTTAAATCAACCATTAGGTGCTTTTACTCTTTTAGACACTTCCTGCGCATTTGTCAAAGATGAAGAATATTTAAATACTTCTCATCTTCAAACAGCCTTAAACACAGTTTACGAAATACCTAATCAAACCATTTTTGATACATACTCACAAAAGATAATGCATTTACCAGATATTTTATCAGAAGAAATTTTAGGACAAACAGATGCGTTTAATACTATAAGAAAACATTTAACACAGCAAATTATTTTCCCAAGATCTGGCAAACCCAAAGCAAGTTTTATCTTTGCAGGTTCTTCAGGTGTCGGAAAAACACAAACTGCAAAAAACTTGGCAAAAACTTTGGGTTTAAAATATCTTCAATATGACATGGGTGAATATTCTCAAGAAATGGATGTAAACAAATTTTTAGGCTCTGCCGCAGGCTATGTTGGTTATGATGAAGGCGGAAAATTAGTTAATGATGTTTCAGCAAACCCAAACAGCTTAATTGTATTTGATGAGATAGAAAAAGCAAACCCCAAAGTAGTACGAGGTTTATTGTCAGCATTAGAAGAAGCAAGATTGCAATCAGGAAACGGAAAAACAGCATCTTTTGAAGATACAATAATCATCTTAACCACCAATTCAGGTTTTAGTTCTCAAGAAATCAGAAAACCTGTTGGATATGGCACAAATTCACAAGCCACACAAAAAATATCATCAGTTCAAATCTCAGATAAATTAAGCAAAGATTTTCCATCTGAGTTTTTATCAAGAGTTAATGCTAAAATAGCATTCCAACCTTTGAGCACAGATGTTTCAAAAGAAATTATAAAACTAAATCTTAATAAATATAAAAAGATAGCAAAAAAGAACCAAGATATAGATTTAGATTTTACTCCACAAGTTACAGATGTTGTGTTAAGAGAGGCATTTTCTCAACAACAAGGTGCTAGAAATATAGAAAACTACATTAGAGAACACATTTTATCTGATTATTCAACAAAGTTTTTAAATAAAGAACTTAAAAGCGGCGATAAAGTAGTAGTTACTTATAATAGTCAATCAAAAGAATTTGTTAGTAGAAAAGCACCAAAACAAGATGGTTTAGTAGTGGTTGCTCAAAGAAAAGTAGTTACTCAACGTTAATAGATTTTAATTTTTGTTTTTGATAATTATTCATAGACTTATAAACTAAAACAGCGCTTTTCTTAGCATTTTCAACCCCTAAATTATATGCTTTTTTATACAACATAAAAGATTCTATTAAATCTTGCTCAACTCCGATTCCTTTTGCATTCATAAAAGCCAAAAGTTCTGTTGCTTGAGGGTCTTTTCTTTTAATCCTGTTATTTATAATCTCAATTTCAAAAGGGGTAACTTTATCTTGCTGAATTGCTAAAATAACCGCTTGCCATTTTAATTCTTCAGCTTTTTGTTGCGCAGTTCTTTTTGCTATTTTATTTTCAAAAAATATAACATTTTCATTATTTTCAGATTCTTCTGGAGTTATATTTTCAACATTTTCAATATCTTTCAAAAAGTTGGGAGCTTCTCTGTTTTTTACAAACAAAGGAAGATAGTCTTCATTATCAGCTTTTACAATTTCACGATAAATTTCATCAAGATTAGTGGTTTCACCAAAACAAATATTTGGTAAAAAAGCAAAAAAAGATAAAATAAATATTAAATTTTGAATTTTCATATTGTCATAATAAATAAATATTGTTAATAATAAAGCATTAAATTAATTTTATATACAAGTTGAGGATAAATAATGATATATGAAAGCATAACAGAAATGGTTGGCAACACTCCAATGTTAAGATTAAAAAAGATAGAAGAGTTATATAATACAAACGCCAAAATATATGCAAAACTAGAGTTTTACAATCCGTTGTTTTCAGTAAAAGATAGAGCTGCATTATTTATGATAGAAAATGCCAATCCAACCGCAGATACTGTTTTTGTAGAAGCAACCAGTGGCAATACAGGCGTTTCATTATCTTCTTTTTGCGCTGCTAAAGGATATAAATTGATTATAACCATGCCAGAATCAATGAGTGCAGAACGTATAAAGCTAATGCGCCATTTTGGAACAGAGGTAATTTTAACTCCAGCCTCAGAAGGTATGCAAGGCTCTGTTGATAAGGCTTTAGAAATTGTAGAAAGCAACCCTAACGCAGTATATATTAATCAATTTAACAATGAAGAAAATCCCAAAGCTCATATCTTTACTACTGCCGTAGAAATCTTAGACGATATGGATGGTAATATAGATGCTTTAGTTTTAGGTGTTGGTACCGCAGGAACTTTAAGCGGAATTTCTCAAACATTAAAATCTGTAAACAAAAATCTAAAGGTGGTAGGGGTTCTGCCAGAAAGTCAACCTCACAAAATTATGGGAATAGGCGCAAATTTCAAGCCTCCATTTTTTGAAGAAGATTTAATTGATGAACAGTTTTTATGTTCAGATGAAAAAGCTATAGAAATGGCAAAAGTAGCCGCAAAATTAGAGGGGCTTCCAATAGGCATTTCATCAGGCGCAGCATTAGCAGGAGTCGTTGAGCAAGCTCAAAGAGAAGATATGAAAGATAAAAACATTGTAACTTTATTTGCTTCTTCAGCAGAAAGATATTTATCTACAGGAGTTTTTGACTAATGGGTTATAACACAATATTAGGAAGATATCTGTCATTAAACTTTCTAAAGTCATTTATAATGATTTTAGCAATAGTGGCAGGCATTGTATTTTTGTTTGATATGATAGAGATTGTAAGACGTTATGGAGATAACGAGCTTGCCGATGGTCTAACATTGTTAAAATTAGGATTATCTCGATTACCCCAAACATTTAATATGATATTTCCTTTTGTGATGTTAATCGCTGCCCAAGTTAGTTTTTATAAATTATCTAAAACTAATGAATATGTGGTTATTAGAACAGCAGGCGCTGATTTATGGCAGTTCTTAAAACCTGTTTTATATACAACATTTATTATAGGGTTGTTCAATATAATGTTATTAAACCCTATGCTTTCAAAAATGTATGAACTCCACGAAATAATTTCTTATAGATTAGATGTAAAAAATCCCAATGCTTTTGTTTTTTCAGATAAAGGCTTATGGATAAAAGAAGGCGAAAACGGAAAATCTGTTATTTTAAATGCAAAAAATATCCGTCAAGAAACCGAGAATGAGCTTCTTTTGCGCAATGTCTTAATATTAGAATTAAAAGACAATAAAACCTTATCAAAAAGAATAGAAGCCTTTGCAGGTGTTCTTTCAGAAGGATTTATAGACCTTAAAGATGTAAAAATTTATAAAACAGGACAACCAATACAAAAACTAGGTAATTTAGAATATAAAACAACCTTAGATATAACCAGAGTAAAAGAAAGCTTTATAGATCCAGATGCAATTTCTTTTTGGCAATTACCACCAATGATATCTTTTTATCAAAAAGCAGGGTTTTCGGCTTCAACTTATTTAATTAAATTTTTATCATTATTAGCACTACCGTTTTTATTGTGTTCTTTAGTGTTGTTAGCTGCGATATTTTCATTACAAACAACCCATAGAAAAGGTACAGTGATGTATTTGGTTGTATCAGGTTTATCTACAGGCTTTTTAATTTATTTCTTATCTCAGTTAATATATGCCTTTGGTGCAAGTAACATATTTCCACCTGCATTAGCTGCATTTTCACCTGCAGTAATAGTTGGTTTAATTTCAACAACTGTTTTATTGCAAATGGAGGAAAAATGAGAATAGCCTTTTTTCAACCAGACATAGCTCAAAACGCAGGAACAATTATAAGATTAGGAGCTTGCGTAAATATAGGTGTTGATATCATAGAACCTTGTGGTTTTATGTTTAATGAAAAAGCCTTAAAAAGAGCAGGGATGGACTATATAGAACAGTGCGATTATAAAAAACACATCTCATGGGATGCTTTTTTAGAGCATAAAGAAGCAAACCCAGAAGAATATGGCAGAATTATTTTATTAACCACAAAAGCCAGCGTAAACTATACCAAATTTGAATTTAAAGAAAATGACGTATTGTTATTAGGCCGAGAATCAAAAGGCGTACCACAAGAAGTTCATGATATTGTAGACGGTAGAGTAATTATTCCAATGACAGAACACGCCAGATCATTAAACGTTGCCATAAGCGGCGCCATGGTCCTAAGCGAAGCCCTAAGACAAATAAACCAAATATAACCCCGTAGGGGACGGGTCTGCCGTCTCTAAAAAAAATATCAACACCTGTAGGGGACGCATTGCATGCGTCCCTCAGCATCAAGGCATAAAAAAAAAGCCACCTAAAAAGGTAGCAAAACAGAAATTACTCTTTTAAAAACAATCCTAACCTGTGCAAAGCATAACCAATGTCATGAACATAAAATATTGCATGAGGCACATATTGAACCATGTTAGAAAATGCAGGATTACACATTCCCTTTTGAGCAATGAAAATTGAAGACAAAGCCCATGGCGCACCGCTGGTATTATTGTCTATAA
Organism: Alphaproteobacteria bacterium; assembly: GCA_044432975.1. GTDB lineage: Bacteria > Pseudomonadota > Alphaproteobacteria > RF32 > CAG-239 > JAWXUC01. The sequence goes on from JAWXUC010000002.1 coordinate 32,378, forward strand.
CAACAATCTTATCCCAAAAAACCGTGTCATTAACATTCAAAATTCCAGAGATGTTCATTAAAAAATTAGGGTTAAATGCTTCTTGATATCCATCGAGCAAATTGTTTTCTTCTAAAAAGTTTTTCACTTCATAAAGTTTCTTCATAATTGTTTGTATTTTATAAGATTAAAAATTTTGATTGAGCAAACTTAATAAAAGATATTTCTCAAAAGGTCAAGCATAAAATCACCCCCTCTGTAGGGGACGCATTGTATGCATCCCAAAAGATATCCTTGTATGGACGCCACTCTGGGTGTCCATAAAAAAACAAATTTATACAATATAAAAAAGCCCCCACAGAAAAACTGTGAGGGGTAAAAAGTTAATAATTACTAGGAAAACAATTATTCAAAAAAGAATAACCCTAGTTCATGCATTGCACGTCCAATATCTATTACATAAATAACAACAGACGGAACACCCTTTAGTGCTTTGTGATACTCCTCTGATATTGTCCACTCCTGAACTAAAAAAACAACCGCAGTTGTTCTTTCAAAAACGCTGTCCGCATAAATAGGAACTATTTTGTCGTTATGCGGATGATTATCATCACGAGCAAAATCAACAATGTTTTTATCTCTAGGAATTTCTGACATTACGTTTATTTCGCAAGCAGCAAAAAGTTTTTTTTCTTTTAGACGATCAATGCAAGGCATTAGATTTTTCATAAGCATTTATTTTTATAAGGTTAATTATTTGATTTGCTTACTAATATACACTTTTTGTAAATTTTGTCAATAAAAAAATAAAAAAAATTAAAAAAAAGACTTGCCAAACAAATTTTTTATTATATAAATGTCTCTGTGATTGGGCTGTCGCCAAGTGGTAAGGCACCGGTTTTTGGTATCGGCATTCGTTGGTTCGAATCCAGCCAGCCCAGCCAAAATAAAAAACGTTCCTTTTGGGAGCGTTTTTTTGTTATATAACAAACACTTATCCGGAGTTCGAAAATCGCTTTTCAAAAAAGCAATTTTTTTGATAATTTCCGAACCAATTTTTATTAAAACCTTGTTTTTGCTATATTTGCATTTTTGATGTTGGGAGTTTTTGTGGGTTCGAATCTAGCGAGGGTGTTTGATAAATTTTAAGATAAAAATTAACAGTTTACTTTTTAATTCTTCTATGCTATTAAAGAATCAATCAAAAAATTATGAATATACTATTATGGAAAGAAAGTTAGCAAAATCTAACACCTGTAATAGTACAAAGAAAATGAATATTAATCTTTTAAAATTATTATATTATGAAAAAGTTATTTAAAACATTATTTGCTTTTTTTAGCAACAAAAAAGAAGAGCAGTTTAAAGAAGAGCAGTTTAAAGAACTAATCAATTTAGCTGTAGCGATTGGAGAAATAAAGCTTATTGAGGATTACTTAAACGTAAATAAGCTATCTACGCAAATGGAAAAAGTCTTGCTTTCTGCCATTATAAAACACAGTTTGATAATAAAAGTGTCTGAGCCTTTGTTAAAAACTTTTCAGCAATTCAAAGGATCTGAAGATGATAGCAAAAAATTAAATGAGCTTTATTTAGATAGAATAATAAAATTCTTTGATGATCGTTATTTTATGACTTATAAATTAAATTCTTTTACAAAAAACTTGTCAATCGTTTTTTCTTTGCCGTCTAGCTTTGATGAGTTAAAAAATACTTTAATTAAAGATTTGATGAAAAATAAACTTACAGTAGAGTACTTCATTAATGACGATTTTTCAAAGTTCAATGGTTTTTATTGTTTTACACCAATGATGGAGAGGTATTTAATAAAAAGCGTTAAAGAAGAAAAAATTTCTTATGGAGTTTTATATTTTTATTTAAGCCAGATTGAAAGAGAATTTTATGTTGTTAAAAATACCATTCAGGTAGGACGCCTTCCTTTTGAAAAGAGAGAAATATCTGGGTTTGAGAGCGAGATGATTATCTTACTTTTAGATTCAGGATATACGGATTTATATAAAATAGTCCTTTTCTTAAAAGAAAGATGTGCAATTTCACCACTACTTAAAGATAAATTGCAATCTTTTAAGGAAAATGCAGATGAAAAATTACAGGCACTATATGGCTTGTCTATTCTCTAATTAAAAAAGAGTACCAGAATTAAATCTGATACTCTTTTTTTTGACTCAGATTAAATAAGTTTGCTTTTGGTTGTAGATTGCCTACATTAAAAATCCCAGCGTGCTTGTAGCTGATTTATGACTCAATAACGACTATCTTATAAAAAAATATTCCACGAAGGAGCGAGAGCGACGACCCTGCAACTGAAATGTTGCCCCACGGGGCAGAAATCTCAAAAATCAAAAAGCGCCCTTGGGGCAGGGTTTTAAAATAAAAATACCTCAGAACATTGAAAATGCAGGAAAACAATCTGAGATTTCTGTTTATATATATACGTTAAATATAATTAAAAGTCAATCTTCTTGCCAAGAGGTTGGACGAGTTGCGATAATGTTATCACTATCATCTTTTATAACATCATCAAATTGAGATAACCTCAAGGCTTTCATATCAATTTTTCTAATTACTTTACTTGTAAACTCTTGTATAAAGTCATAACAAATATTTGAATGAGGACATAAAATTAAAATCTTTTTATTAAGTTGAGTTACAATTTTAATTGGCTCTAGTAAATCTGAATCATTTGTGACAATCACAGCCATATCAAAATTATTTTGGCAAGCATCAAAGACTAAATGTGATGCTAAATTAACATCAGAACCTTTTTCTTCTGTTTTGATAACATTTGCAAATGTAATAGGATTTGTAACGGGGTGCAAAGGCATTGAAACTTTGTGTTTATAAAACTTGCCTTTGTGAATTGATAAATTTTCAATAGAGCTTAAAGCTTTGAAATATTCTTGCTGTCTTATTGGGCTTTTATCGCCTTCAAACAAAGCTTGAACTTCTGCTGTATAAAAATTAATTGCTTCAAGAGAAAAGTCGCCTTTTAGATAATAAGAAATTAAGGCTTCAACATTTAGCCACCTTACAGCTTTTTTTGATTGTTTAATTTTTTGCTTTACATCTTCAGGTATTGATGATTTAATTTTACCAGATTTTAATGCTCCATAAAATAAATTATATCCATCAATATATGCTCTTATTCTCATTTTTAGACCTTAAAAAATATGGGGGCATATAGCCCCCTGTTAATTCCTTGAAACTAACCGATTACAATACTTAATATAATATAAATTTATAAAATTGTCAATATATATTAAAGTCGTTGTTAAAAATTTAGTCCGAAGATTGCAAGGCGGAGCCAGCCAAACAGTTAAAAATGATGATTTTTCCTTATTTTCCTAGGCGTTGAGCTGGTTCGAAAATGACTTTTGAAAAATCATCATTTTTTTTATATTTACGAACCGAGTTGCCGCTCGATGTAATTGAGCGAGCCAGCAGTAGGTCGGCGACAAGAAGATTTCCCGAAGGGATCTTCCGCCAGCCAATTTCAAAAAATATATTTTTTTTCATCAAGTTACGCACATTTTGCATTTTTATAGCTCTATTTTTAATATGATTATAAAAAATTTTGTAAAATAAAAGTGCCCTTAGGGCACTTATGTTAGTTTAATATGCCATATTTTCTTGCTCCTATTAAAATTTTTTAACAATTGAAATTATGACACATATTTCAAATTTTAATAGATGACACAAAGTGACACAAACTGACACCCCTATATAAAAAACAACTTCGCCCCAAGGGCAAAATTACATTAAGGGAAGATCAAATTTGTGTTGGGATTTAGCAAAATACTAGTCTTTTGATGACACATTAATAAGTGGAAGTTAAAACCTGTACGCAGCCAGTTAAGAAAATGAACTAACGAATAACCTTCTTACTCCAGAAAGATATTGACCTAAAAAATCAATATCTTTTTTTTATTAATACCAATCAACACGAGCTAAATATCTTCTTAATGTTATTGTTTGAACGTCAAGGATTTTGGCGATTTTGCGTTGAGATAGTCCTTTATCTAATAAATTCTTTATTTTTCTTGAGTTCTTAGCAAGTTTTAATTTTTTTGATTGTGCAGATAAGGGACGGCCTAGTTTTTTGCCGTTTGCTCTAACGCTATCTAATGAGGCCTTTGTGCGTTGAGAGATTAGGTTTCTTTCTATTTCTGCTGACAAACCAAATGCAAATGCCATCACCTTGGATTGTATATCATTGCCTAAAGAATAATTTTCTTTGATTGTGATAATTTTGCAACCTTTAGACAAGCAATTTTCTAGTATTTTCATAACTTCTAGCAAAGAACGACCTAGCCTTGATATTTCTGTTGAGATTAACATATCGCCTTCTTGCAATTCTTCTAACAAAGTGCCTAGTTTTCTTTTATTTAATGATTTTCTTGAAGATATAGTTTCTTCAACCCAGCGATTTATTGTAATATTATTGGCTTTTGCATATTTTTTAATCTCAAATTTTTGATGTTCTGTTGTTTGTTTATTGGAACTAACTCTAATATATCCCACAATTTGCATATAATTTTATCCTTTATAGTTGTTGATTTTGCTTTATTTTAACCTCAAAAAGTGAGGCAATTTAATAGAACAATTATGTCAACCCATTTTTTAGTTGTTATAATTTATTTTTCTGGGAAGAACAAACCATTAGCAAATCAAAGGCTTTTAAGCATTTCAAGGTTTTTATTTAACTCTTCTTTTAATACAAATTTATAGATGATACACAATTGTTGGTTTGTGTATCATATCGCCATAAGCCTTTTAGACTTATATTAACGTTAATAATAATATAAAGGAAACAACTTATGAAACTTTCAAAAACAGGAATTGTTGCTTTATCAAAGCAATATCGCTCTGTACTAAAAAAATGTTTTTTAATCAACGCAGGTATTTTTATGTTTGCGGCACCAGCTATGGCTGCAGATACACAATTTATAGATACAAATGAAACTATAGAGCAATTAACTGGCACTTATGAAAAATACACAACTCCACAAGCATTTTATGGACAAGGCGGTGCTATTAGCAACTCAGGAACAATTAATAATGTAGAAGCAACTTTTTCAAACAATAGTGCAGTTTCTTCTACTAATATAGGCATGGGTGGTGCTATTTTTAATAATAACAAAATTGAAGAAATAAATTTAAGTACTTTTTCTAATAATGATTCAATTCTTGCTGGTGGTGCAATAACAAATACAGCAAACGGCAACATTGATAAAATTTCAAATTCAAAATTTAATAAGAATAAATCAATAACTGGTGGTGCAATTTATAATGCAGGAACAATCTCATTAATAGAAAAAGTAACATTATCTAGCAATGCTGCAATAAATGAAGGTGGTGCAATTTACTCAACAAATGGTCTTGATGTTGCTGACTCAAATTTTTCAACAAACTCTGCAAATTATGGTGGGTCGATTTCTGTTTATGGTGATAGTGCAAATATCTCTGGTTCAACTTTTAACGGAAACTTTACAAACACAACAAGTAATGAAGAATACTCTGAAGGAGGCGCGATTTATTCTGAAGCAGATGAATTAACTATTACTGACTCAACTTTTGAGAATAATAAAGCACTAACTAATGATGGTTGGGGTGGTGCAATAAGCTCTTATAACAATACTGCAATCTCAAATTCAACATTTATAAACAACTCTGCAAATAATGCTGGAGCATTATCTTTGGCTGATAATGCTAGCATAAAAGGTTCAAAATTTACTGGCAACTCTGCAACCAATCAAGGAGGAGCAATTTTTTCATATGGCGCAACATTATCAATAAGCGACACTTTATTTGAATCAAATACAAGTAAAAAAATTGGTGGAGCTATTATGAATGATGGTAATTTAACATTAACAGATGTTACTTTTGATGGCAACTCTGCAAAATATGGTGGCGCTATTTATAATGAAGATGAAAGTTCTTTAACATTAAAAGGGACAACAACACTTGCAACTGCTACAGACACGATATACAATGCTTCTGATGCAAAAATTAATGTTTCTTCTGGTGCAAATCTTATAAATAACTCGATCATATCAAATAATGGAACATTTACATTTGAAAATGGTTCTTCTTATGAATTTGCTTATGATTCTGGTTATGTTGATGGTACAATGACATTGAATGGAAATGTTAATCTAAGCACAATTATTGCAAACGGAACAGCTGATGGATCTTATAAATTTGCAGAAGATATTAATGGTGATGGGACTTGGACTTTAGCAAAAAATAATCTTTATAACTTAAGCTTAAACAACACTTCAAATGAAGTTTCTATAAAACTTAAATCATCTGATGATATTGCTACTTCTACTGGTGCAACAAACAATGCTGCAAGTGCTGTTTCTGCTGTTATTTCTGGTAGCGCAACAACTTCTAATGATGCTTTTAATGCTGTAGCAACATCAATCAATAATGGTTTACAATCTTCTGACGCAAGCGTTAGAGCTGCAGCTTTGAAAACAGTTGAACAAATGTCTTCAGACACAACATCTTCAGCTCAAAGTTCAACAGTAGCTAGTGCTAGTGCAACATTTGGTACAGTAGGAACACGTCTTTCTGGTGGTTCTGTAGCTTCTTCAACTTCTGGTATGAATTCTGGTGATTCTTATTTAGAAGGTGGTGCTGTTTGGGCTCAAACAATGATTAATACTGCATCATTAAGTGGTTCTAACGGTTTTGACTCAGATTCAAACGGTGTTGCATTTGGTGCTGAAAAACAAATTAATGATAATGTTAAAGCTGGTATTGGTTATGCTTATAGCAATACAGATATTGACACATCTTCTCGTACTACAGACGCTGATACAAATACATTCTTTGTTTATGGTGAATACAAACCATCAAACTGGTATGTAAACGGTATTGCAAGTTATAGCTTTGCTTCTTATGATGAAAGCTCAAACACAAAAACATCTTCTTATGATGTAGATTCTTTTGGTTTGCAAGCTATGACTGGTTATGATATGACTGTTAAAAATGTAGATGTTACTCCAGAAGCAGGATTACGTTATGTTAAAGTTTCTCAAGATTCATATACAGATACTTTAGATTCTAAAATCTCTGGTGATGATTCTGATATCTTAACTGCTGTTGTTGGTGCAAAAGCAGGTAAAACATTTGCTCTTGAAAATGGTTCAACATTACGTCCAGAAGTTAAAGCTGCTTTAACTTATGACTTGTTTAATGATGATGCAAATTCTATTGTAACATTAGTAAACGGTTCTAGTTATACTACAAACGGTGAAGCTTTAGATAAATTCGGAATGGAATTTGGTGTTGGCTTTACAGCTGATGTTAATGAACAAGTTGAATTATCTTTAGGTTATGAAGGAAAATTCCGTTCAGACTACGAAGATCACACAGGAACATTAAATGTTAAATATAAATTTTAATATTTAATAAAAACAAAAAAAACAACCGCTAAAATTAATTATTTAGCGGTTGTTTTTTTGCACAAAAAATGTAGGGGAGAACTGCGTTCTCCCGACAACAAATATCCTTTTTTCATTGCCTTGCAGCCAATGATGGCAATAAATAATCAGTGCAAACACGAACCTCGCGTTACATTACTTAAAATTTAATGGTTTACATTTTTATATTATAGATTTAAGCTAATTTAACTAAAACATTAAAAGGACTACTAAAATGAAAAAAGAAGCTTCTCTATCTATTGTTTATGACCAAGAAAATAAAAAATATTTAATGATAAAACACCATAGAGGTATAAATAACGGATACTTAAACTTCCCTGGTGGCAAAAAAGAAGCAGATGAAACAATGCTTCAATGTGTTATTAGAGAAACGTTAGAAGAAACAGGAATTTTAATAAATAACCCCAAAGAAGTTGGCTATATTGAGTTTCCAACAATGAACTTTTATGTGTATGTATATATGTCTACAGAATTTTCAGGTGAGTTAATTGTTAATCAAGAAGAAGTAGAAACTTTTTGGCAAGATGAAAACAATATCCCTTATGATAAAATGAGAGAAGCAGACAAAGATTTTATACCATTAATCTTATCTGGAAAATATGTAAAAAAAGCTTATTTCTACAACAAAGACTTTAATATAGAAAAAATTGTAAACCTATAAGATTAAATATAAATTTTAACGGTGCATATCTTAAAACAATATTGACTCTACATAAATTAGTATTATCAAACACAATATTAAAATAATTTATATAGAGAACGGCAATGTTAAAATTTTTAGAACAATACAAAAAAAACTTCACACCAAAAATAATAGAAATATTATCAAAAGGATATTCTTTAAGCTTATTTAAACAAGATTGCTTGTCTGGAATAACAGTTGCTGTCGTATCTATTCCATTAGCCATGGCTTTAGCAATAGCTTCTGGTGTTTCTCCTGCGCAAGGTTTATATACTGCAATTATTGCGGGTTTATTTATTTCTTTATTTGGCGGAAGCAGATATCAAATAGGCGGACCAACAGGAGCTTTTGTTGTTGTTATCTTTGATATCATAGCAACTTATGGTTATTCTGGATTATTAATCGCAATGATAATTGCAGGCGTTATTTTAATTTTAGCAGGTTTCTTAAAACTAGGCACCTATATAAAATATATTCCATATCCTGTTGTAACCGCTTTTACAGCAGGTATTGGCTTGTTATTAATATCAACCCAAGTAAAAGACTTATTAGGACTAAACATTACAGAAGTACCAAGTGATTTTGTAGAAAAATGGATGATATATTTTTCAAATTTAAACAATCTAAATATATCTGCGGTTATTGTCAGTATTGTTTCTGTTTCTAGCATATTTTATATAAAAGCAAAACACCAAAAACTTCCTGCTTTTTTATTAAGTGTAATTATCTCAACAATAATTGTTGCCTTTATAGGGTTAGATGTAGACACAATAGGTAACAAATTTGGTGAAATACCTCACTTTTTACCAGCGCCAAAATTTCCAGAAATAGAGATGTCATTAGCGTTAAAAGTTTTACCAAGTGCATTAACAATTGCTTTTTTAACAGGAGTTGAATCTTTATTAAGTGCAACAGTTGTTGATGGCATGAGTGGTGATAACCATAACTCTAACGCAGAATTAATAGGCGAAGGGGCTGCAAACTTAATCTGTGCTTGTTTTATGGGAATTCCTGCAACAGGTGCTATTGCAAGAACTGCAACCAATTTCAGAGCCAATGCATATTCTCCTGTATCTGGTGTAATGCAATCTGCCTTTTTAATATTATTTATGCTTTTATTAGCTCCAGCAGCTAAATACATTCCTTTATCTTGCTTAGCCGTAATTTTAATATTAATCGGCTGGAATATGCTCGGAATAAAAAAAATATTAAATTTAATCAGAGGTCCAAAAGGCGACAGATATACATTAATAGTTACTTTATTTTTAACTGTGCTTGTTGACTTAAATGCAGCAATCTCTGTAGGTTTTATTATGGCAAGTGTAATCTTTATGCATAGAATGAGTAAAGAAATAGAAATTGAAACAGATGAAGAAGTATTAGATGAAAATTATAATGGAAGTGATTTAACAGAAGTTTTAAGAGATCAAGGCGTTGTTTCTTTGCGATTTTCAGGACCATTATTTTTTGGCGACGCATCAGAAATCTCTCAGTTTTTAAAAAAAATCAACAAAGCTCCTAAAGTTTTAATTATTAGAATGGGATATGTTCCAATGGTAGATGCCAGCGGTGCTAATATTATTGTTGAGTTTGTAAAGAAAATTCAAAAAGATAACGGCAAAATAATTCTTTCAAATGTAAAAAAACAACCTAAAAGGGTTTTGCATGAAGCCTTCAAAAAAGAAGGAATAGATTATCACACAATTTCTGCAGCATCTACTTTTGAAAATGCATTGAAAATGACAAAAAAATACTTAAAACAACAAAAAGATAATCAAATCTAATAAAAGTCTATTTTTGTCAAAAAACATTTACTTTATTTTAAATTTATGATATTATAAAACGTATTATAACTATAAAGAAAAGCAAATGAAGAAAAATTTTTATATCATAAGACATGCGGAAGGTCTTCATCAAACAGATAGCACTTCATGGGATAAATATGGAGATAAAGAAATCCCATTAACTCATAAAGGAATAAAACAGTCTCAAGAAACTGGTGCCTTTTTAAAACAAGAGCTAGACCCTAAAAAAACTGTAATAATATCAAGTGATTTTGAACGCGCAGAACAAACAGCAGAGGAAATCGCTAATGTAAGTGGTATCTCAAATTCACAAAAATCTACACTTTTAAGAGAACAAAATTTTGGATTATTTACAGGAGTTTCCACTCTTCAATGTTATGTAAAATATCCACTAGAAGCTAAAAGATTTGATGTAGACTCAAGAAAATATGGAAGATATCACGTTAAATCTCCTCAAGGAGAGAGTAGGGCTGACGTTGTCGAAAGAGTCGAAGATTTCTTTGAAAAAATTAATGATAATGTAATAGAAAATGATAATGTTGAAAATGTTGTTATCGTTTCTCATGGCGTTGTTAGTAAAGCAATTGCAAAAATATTATTAAAAGAAGATGAAAACTGGTTTAATCAGCAAGGTGATATTGAAAATGCTTCTGTCAGATCTTTTTCTTACCAAGATGGAAAATATGTTGATAATGGATACATTTTTACACCAGTACAAAAAAGTGCAAATACAAAAATAATTAGTAAAATTCAAGATTATTCTTTAAGGAGAGCCTAAAATGAGTGAAAATGCAAATTGGTATGTACCATCATTAAATACCGCAAATGTAGAGTTACCTGAAGGGCTTTATATTACAATGTTTGATGAAAAAAATCACACCTCAGACTTAACTAGTGAACAAATTAAAACAGAATATGAAAGAAACGCCAAAGCTATTGGTGAATATGTTTTGTCATTATCACCAGAAAGGCTTGCTTTACATGAAACTATTGTTGCAATTTCTACAAATTTAAAAGTTCAGTCAGAAGATAATTTTGTAGATACTTTTCATAAAATATATAATGAAGAAGTTCTTCCAATGATAGAATCTAAAAAAACATTATTTGCTGCAAAACAAAAAATGATTAAAACAGATGTCGAAAGTCAAGCTTCTATTTATTTTGATAAAAACTCTTCTGAAAACTGTACTATGGGAGAAGATTTTTCTAAATACCTTGATAAATATAACAAAAATTTATCAAAATACAAAGAAGAACTTGCAATACTAGAAGAAAAAACCAAAGAAGAGCGCCCTAGTAGAGATGAGCGCGCAAAAATAAAAGAATTAAAAGAAATTACATCTTTTATGGAAGATAATAAAGAAAGAATTATTGTTGATATTGTTATTAATGCAAAAACTTTAGAAGCAAATTCAAGTACCATAAAAAACTTAATTTCTGGTGAAAAAGGTTTGTTTAATTCAGAATATATGGATAATTTTGATAAATTAACCCAACACTCTGCAGAAGATAGAAAAGCATATTTAGTTGTTGGTGGCGCAGCCTCTGGTAAAGGTAGTGTTACAACAAATGCAAAAAACTCTCAAGATGACCCTCAAGATTTGCTAGAACTCAACCCAGATTTATATAAAAAACTATTGTTATCTTTTGATGTTCTAGGAGAAAACAGAGAACTACACGGAAGCTTAACTCACGCAGAAAGCTCTATCGTCTTTGATATGATAGCCGAAAGATGGCAAAACAATGCCGAAAACGGTTCCGCAACAAATATATTAATGGATGTTGCAAGAGCAGGTAGTTGGCAATTAGATGTTTTAAGCTCAGGTGGAACAGAAATTAATGCCAACACTCCAGTTCTTCCAATTGCAACAGCACTAGAAAGATCTTACAGAAGAGGTGAACAAACAGGTCGTTTCATGCCTACAATGGAGCTTATTCAAGGACATAAAGAACAATTAGACTTAAACTTAAACGCTATGAAAAAAGGTGTTAGTTATAAGTTTTATGATACAAATGTTAATTTTGGAGATCCAACCCCATTAATTGCAGAATACAACCCCAAAACAGAAGAAATGAAAATTAGTGATATGAATGCTATGTATGATTATTTTTCTAAAGGAAAATTAAATCCTAATGCCAGAAGCATAGAAACACTTTCTTCAGCAACTCCAAAATCTACTTCACAAGCAATGATAGAACATGCCGAAATCATGGATATCAAAATGTTTAATAAAGATAAAGAAATAGCAAAATTAACCAAAGGCGGACAAAGTTTTGAAGTAACTGATTGGAATGCATTAAAACAACAAATGGGAGAAGAACAAGCTACAAACTTGTTGCAAGGATTGTTTGAAAATAAAGTTAAAATAAAAGGCAATGAAGAACTAAAAGAAGTTATGGAAAATATTATTGCTCAAACTAAAAAATCTGAAAAAGATAGTTCAACAACAGATAAAACAATCAAAAACATGGCCGCAGAAGAATATGCATCTTTACTAGAAAACTTAATAGAAAAAGGTGTTAGAGTAGGTAAAACAGAAAGTGTTTATGTTTATGACTTTGCCCAAGATGAAGAGCTAAAAGATAAAGCAATTACAATTCAAACTCAAAACCTAGATGTATTATCAGAAGAAGCAAGACAAGCCTCTTCAAACCAATATGACCCTGAAAAAGTGGCAAAAAAACAAATGCTCCTTGTTATTGACCCTAAAGTTTATAACACTCAAGAAAAAAGAGACGCTTTAATTGCAAAAATGAAAAGAAGTTTAAGATTTGATGATACATTTAAAGCTGAAGGTGTTTATATGAATGAACGCGGAAAGCTTAGTGATGATTATATCCAAAATGAAAATTCAAGTTCAGGTGTTTTAATGCTAAAACCCAACCCAGAAGCAGTTAGAATTGCACACAAAATAACAGATAAAGCCTGTAGAATCCCTGTTCAATGGGGAACAGATGGATATGCTATCGAAAAAGATGGATCTATCGTTATTAGAGAAAAAGATTTAACAGAGCTAGAAGTTGCTTTAGCAAAATACAAACAAGACAAAGATCCAAACCATCTTTTAACAGAAGAAGGCAAGGCCATATTAGATGTTTATGGCACAGATCCATTCTTTGTTGAAGATAATTATTCTAATGTTTATTCAGATGTAAAATACAAACAATTTGCTCAAAAATTATTATCTAAAAGTGAACTTAAAGAATCAAAAAACGCAACAAATTATGAAGATGTTTACGCATATCAATTAAAAGAAAATGAAAGAGTTGTTGCTCCTGATGGAAAATTAATCAAAGAAGGAGATTGGTTAGCTATTCCAAAAGATTCTTTAAAAGACTTAGAAAAAGACATTGCCTTAGATCGTCCAATCAGTTCAGAAGTGCATGCAATATCTAAAAGCACAATGCAAAAAAGTTATATAAACAATAAAGAAAAAGCTAGTGCTTTAACAAAACCAGATACTCAAAGAGTATAAGTCTTATAATATACTTCTTATTCTTTCACTAATTTCTTTATCTAAGGCTTCAAAATTAATTTTTTGAGTAGGGGTATTGTTTGCATTAAATGAACCTTGTTGCCTAACCTCGCTTAATTCATCAGCTAACAACAAAGATGTCATGGCAAGCAACATGCTTTCAGATACTTGATTTGCTCCAGCACCCAAAGATGTTGCTTTTTCATCAACTATTTTTGCCAATTGCAAAATTCTCATTTCTTGCCCTTCACCACAAGCTACAGGGTATTCTCTGTTGTTTATTGTTATAATTACTTGAGGCATTATAGAGCTTCCTTAATTTTTTTTATCATAGCATCAATTTTTTTAATTGCTTCTTCTTTATTTTCTTTCAATTCAAGTTTCAGGTCATCGATGGCCTTCTTGGTAAGAGGTAATTCTTGTTCCATTTCGCGATTCCTTTTTATAAAATTAACCTTATATTAAGACTCTAGCATTCAGATGCAAGTACTTTTTATATAAAATTGCAAAAAAAATTGACTTTAAATAAAAATAGATTACTTTTGTTTTATCTACTATTAGTAGATTATATTTAATTTATATAAAGGAACAAAAAATGAAATTAAGAACAGCTGTTTTGACTTCTGCTTTTGTTATGTTTGCAGCCGCCTCTCATGCCGCTGACATCACATCGCCATTTTATCTTCCAATGGAAGGTCAAATGTTATCTGATACTTACTTAGAAACCTCTCGTTTTAAAGGAGAGAATGCTAGTGGAACTATAGAATCTTTATCTATTAAAGAAAAAATAGGTTTAGGTGTTACTAATGACTGGATGGCTTATGTTGCCCTTGCTAATAACTTTGATTATGGCGGAAGCTTAAACAATGATTTAAATTTTGATTACACCATAGGTACTGCATATAATATGGATCATCAAAACTTCAAGTCTCAAATTGGCCTTGCATACAGAACATTTAAACCAGAAAGTTTTTATGGTCATCAATATATAGATTCTTCAAATTGGAACAAATATATAGAGTTTAATGCAAAAATTGGTTATAAAATGCCATGTTCTTGGATGATGCCATACTTAGATATTACAGCTACATATGCCTTAAACACTGTAGCAGAACAAAAATATGTAGCAACCATAAATGCACCATCTCAAGGAGATTTAACATATTCAACCTTTGCAGGTGCTCACATGTGGTGGCAAGATACAACTGCAGATTTAGGATTTAGATGGGATAACGTTCATCAAGATAAAGAATTATTTGGCGGCAACAAAACCAGAGATGATATTTATCTAGAAGGTAAATTAAACTTCTTACAATCTGAAAATAGCAGCATTGGTATTTATGGTCAATATTTAATAGGTGATAGCGATATGCCAAATGTTGATTACGGATATGTTTTAGGTGCTAATTATAAAATTGTATTTTAGTCAAAATTAAAAATAAAAACGTGGTGAGTTTTAAGCCACGTTTTTTTTATACTTGACAGATAGATAAAAAGTTATACCATTTTACTATCTATTATATAGATATTTAGTTGCAACTAATAAAAAGGAAAAAACTATGAAACTTAAAACTTTGTTATTAACATCAGCTGCTATCTTGGGCGCTACCAATGCTATGGCTACAGATATTACATCACCATTCTATTTACCAGAAATCGATGAAGGATTATCAACAACATCTGTAGAATATTCTCGTGTAAACATGGATGAAACATCTAACCAATCAAAAGGTTGGTATGTTAAAGAAGAAATTGCTTATGGTCTTTCTGATAATTTAGCTTTAACAGCATCTATTGGCAATACTTTTGATAATAAATGGGTTGGACGTGAAGGTGATTACAACAACTCTCACAACTTTGATTATAGCGTTGGCGCTAAATATAATGAATTTTATGGCAATGTTTTAACACAATATAGTTTTACTTATGAAACATTCCAAGCAAAAAGTTTTGGTTTATCAAATAGTGATGCTTGGAACCAATATTTTGATTTAGGCGCAAAATTAGGTTATGAATTTGATTGTGGATTATTACCTTATGTTTCATTTAATGCTACTTATGGTTACAACACAGTAGACAACGCTGCAAGAAACAATGATATTTCACGCACAATGTCAGACCCTAAAGAAGGCAAGTTTGCATATTCAACATTTGCTGGTGTTTTCAAACAATTTGAAAATACATCTGCAGAATTTGGCGTAAGATGGGATAATGTTCGTCATAGTGATTCTTACATGTCTCGTGATGATGTTTTTGCAGAAGCTCAATTTGATTACTTAATTTCTGACAGCATGAGTGTTGGTGTTTATGGTGAATATTATGTTGGTGGTTCTTACAGAGCAGATATTGACTATGATTACACTGTAGGTGCAAACTTAAAAATGGCTTTTTAATTTTTAAGTTATAGTATTTAAAAAGATGTCTAAAATTTAGGCATCTTTTTTTTTATATTTGACAATTATATAAAATTTGCTACAAATAACTTATGAAAAACATATTAAAAGCAACAGAAGAAAATATATTAAAATCAGCTCAAATAATTCAAAACGGAGGATTAGTGGCAATGCCAACAGAAACCGTTTATGGTTTGGGCGCAAATGCGTTTATTCCACAATCTGTTGCAAAAATATTTGAGACCAAAAACAGACCTTCATTTAACCCCTTAATTTCTCATATATCAGATATGGAAATGATTCAAGATATCGGCATTGCAGATGACAGATTTTATGCTTTAGCCAAACATTTTTGGCCAGCTCCATTAACTTTTGTTATAAAAAGAACTAACCCTAAATTAGACTTAGCTTGCGCAGGTTTAGACAGTGCAACTGTTAGAATGCCAAACCATCCAATAGCTCTAGAGTTAATAAAAAAAGCAGGAGTGCCAATTGTTGCTCCTTCTGCCAATTTGTCTACAACAATTAGCCCCACAACAGCACAACACGTTTATGAAAGTTTAGGCAATAAAGTTGATATTATTTTAGATGGTGGCGCATGTCAAATTGGCGTTGAATCTACAATTATAGACTTAACAACCAGCAACGTTGTATTGTTAAGAGCAGGTGGATTAGAGGTTGAAAAAATAGAAGAATTCTTAAATGAAAAAGTTATCTTTTCAATATCAGATCCAAACGCACCAAAATCTCCTGGTCAAATGCTAAAACACTATGCCCCAAATAAAAAATTGCGTATAAATATAGAAAAACCACAAGATGATGAATTTTACATTGGTTTTGGAGACGTTGATTGTCATTTAAATTTGAGCAAAAGAAAAAATTTATTAGAAGCTTCTGCAAATTTATTTGCATTTTTAAGACTTGCAGACAAAAACAAAGAATTTAAAAAAATAGCAATATCACCAATCCCCACAAATGGATTGGGATTAGCAATAAACGACAGATTAGGGAGAGCAAAACATGACTAAAGTATTAGTAGCAGGCGGAGCAGGATATATAGGGTCTCACGTTGCAAAAGAATTATTAGATAACGGACTAGAAGTTAGAGTTTTTGACAACCTCTCAACAGGAGATAAAATCAATTTATTTGAAAAAGCAGAATTTGTTGAAGGAGATATAAAAAATTATCAACAAATTTCAAATGCAATGAAGGGGGTTGATGCTGTTGTTTTCTTAGCTGGCAAAAAAGCAGTTGGAGAAAGCATGGAAAAACCTGAAATATATTCAGAAAATAATATTGCAGGCGCTATAAATGTTTTAAATGCAATGATAGAAAATAACGTAAAAAACATTGTGTTTTCTTCATCTGCCGCAGTTTATGGAATGCCAGAGTATGTTCCTTTAGATGAATCTCACCCAACAAAACCCATAAACTTTTATGGCTACACCAAAATGTTTTTTGAAAACACAATGGATTGGTACAACATCACAAAAAACATAAATTATGTTTCTTTAAGATACTTCAACGCCGTTGGTTATGATGCAACAGGCGCTATAAAAGGCAGAGAAAGAAATCCTCAAAATTTATTACCTATAATTTCAGAAGTTGTTAACGGTACAAGAGAAAAACTAATGGTCTTTGGCTCAGATTACAACACTCCAGACGGCACATGTGTGCGTGATTATATTCACACATCAGATTTAGCATCAGCTCATTTTAAGGCTATTATATACTTATTAAATGGCGGTTCTTCAGAAATTGTAAACTTAGGAACAGGAGTTGGCACTTCTGTAAAAGAAATAATTCAAGCAACAGAAGAAATCATAAAAAAACCACTTAATGTTGAATACACAAACAGAAGAGCAGGCGACCCTGAATTTTTAACAGCCTCTAATGCAAAAGCAAAAGCAGTGTTAAATTGGGAACCTAAATACACAAATATAAAAGACATAATAAAAACAAATCTATAATTTTTCGTTACAAACCTTATTTTACATCTATAATAAAAAACGCAGTTAATGCTTAACTGCGGAGATAGGAAGATATAAAAGAAAATAAAAACTGTGATTTTGTGTTTTATAATAATTTGTAGGGAATGGTCTTGACCATTCCTTTAAAATTTTAGCCATATTATACAAGGAACAGTCAAGACTGTTCCCTACAAGAGATATGTAATCAAATAATTTTGCGTTTGCTATAACATATAAACATCTATTAAAAAATCTAAATCACTTAAGAAATGACATTCTGCAATTAGCAGCAGCGCATAAAGCAATAATAAATTCAGATAACAAAAAGGGCGGATAAACCGCCCAACTTTTTACAACAAACCTAAAACATCTTCAACAATTTGACCTTTAGTCAAACCATATCTATTATATAAAAAGTCTAAAGACATTCTATCTGTAAATTCTTTAAATCCACCACGGCAAAGAACCTTCATGTTGCTATCTCCATAAAATCTAGCAATTTTTTCACCAAATCCACCATCTAAAACGCCATCTTCTAGTGTAACAACAACTTTGTGATTTTCTTTTAAGCTTTCCAACAAATCTTCATCAAGAGAGCTTGCAAATTGTGGATTAATAAGAGTAGGGGTTAAACCTTCTACTTTTAATTTTTCACAAACTTCTTTACCCAAATGATAAAAATGCCCCAAACCAATAATCGCAACATCTTTACCTTTTTCATCTACTGAAAATTTATTAATATCATCATAATTAGTCCTAACTTCTCCGCTTGCTTCAACAAAACCCAAAGGTTGACGAATAACAACAGGACCATCATTTTGATCAACAGCCCAATCAAGCATTGCCAAATATTCCTGCCTTGTTGTTGGTGCTAAAAATACAACATTTGGAATATTTGCAATCATAGCAATATCAAAAGAACCTTGATGAGTTTCTTCATTGCTAGAAATACCGTTCCAACTAATAACCATAACTGCAGAATTATTATTTAACGCCAAATCATGAGAAAGTTGATCACAAATTCTGAGTACAAAAGGAGAGTGTATAAAAAACACAGGTTTACAACCACCTTTAGCTAACGCAGAAGACATTGCAATCGCATGCTCTTCCATAATACCAACATCAACAAAATTTTCACCCATAGTTTCTCTTACTTCTTTAGAGAACCCCATAGACGCAGGAGTGCCAGCATTAACAGCAACAACTGTTTTATCTTTTTTAATTTTTTCTAATAAATATTTTATTGTAACGCTATAAAAATTTTCAGACTTATCGTTAGCATTAACAAACACGCCTGTTTCTTTATCAAAAGGAGAATTTGCATGAAAAGCTTCTGGATTTTCTTCAGCAAATTTATAACCTTTTCCTTTTGTAGTAGAAACATGAACCACAACAGGAGTTTTACTATCTTTAACTTTGTTAAAAGTAGTAATTAAATCTTCAACATTATGTCCATCTGCAACATATTCATAATCCAAACCAATAGCTTTAAAAATATTATTTTGTGCAGTTCCATTTGTGTCTCTAAGTTCTTTTAAATTTTTATATAAACCACCATGATTCTCTGCAATAGAGTATTTATTGTCATTAACAACTATAATTAAATTACTATTTAATTCAGATGCAAAGTTTAAGCCTTCAAGAGCTTCACCGCCACCAAGAGAACCATCTCCAACAATCGCAACGATATTACTGGTTTCTTTTTTCAAGTCTCTAGCTTTTGCCAAACCGCAAGCCAAACTAATACCTGTAGAGGTGTGTCCAATCTTAAAATGATCATGATCACTTTCTTCAGGTGCTGTATAACCAGAAACTATATCAAAATAATTCTCATCAAAATAACCATGTTTACGTCCTGTAAGCATTTTATGAGTATAGCTTTGATGAGAAACATCAAAAACAAACTTATCAATAGGAGAGTTAAAAACATAATGCATTGCAATTGTTGTCTCAACCATTGCCAAATTTGGCCCAGTATGCCAACCAACTTGTGTAACCCTGTTTAAGATACCTTCACGAGCATCTGCTGCCAAAAGTTTAAGCTCTTCAACGTTCAGCTTCTTCATATCATCAGGAGAGCTAATAGAATCGATAATTTTACTCATATTTTTATTCCTTTTTATTAAACTTATTCAGATAATATAATGTATTTTTATCAATTCAAGGGTTATTTTTAATAAAAATTATGCCAAAATAGACAATTTGACAAAAAAGACTTGCAAAAGTATTTTTTATATGCTACATTACCGCCAAATCAAGAAATAAAGTGGAGAAAATTTATGGAACTTAACCAAGCAATTAAGTTAGTAAAATCAGGCGAGTTTAAAGAACTAGCCATTTTTGACTTATGGGAACTTACATCTGTTTTAGAAGCATCTAACTCAACAGATGCTCAAATAGCCCTTCAAGAAGTAAATGGAGTTTATTCTCAATCTTATATGAAAGATGAAAACAAAAACTTTGGAGAAATTGTAAAAACAAACATAAAAGCAATAGAAGCTTTAAATTACAACCCAATGTCAGATGTTGAAAATAAAGAAGTTCAAAGAATAAACAAAATTTTTAACAATATAGAAATAGAAAACACTCCTGATGCAGATTATGTTTCTCATCAAGACTTTAAAGATTTTATGATAGAAGTTTCAGATTTAGAAGCTCAAGAAGTTTTATTAAAAAACAAAAACTTTGCTCAATTAGATAAAACAGAACAAAAAAAGGCTTATAACAACGCTTTCTTTTCTTCAATACAAGCAAACTTAGTTACTTTGGTTAGCAACACTTTTCGCCCTAAAAACTTGCAAGAGGCAAACGAGCTATCAAAAGAAGCTATGTCTGGCTTAGTAAATGCCAACAAAAAATTCAAAGTTACAAATACAAACGCTATTGCTATTATTAACAATGCTTATAAAAGAACAAAAACCTTTGCAGATAACTTAGCTAAAAAAACAGGCATTTCTTGGTTGGCCCAAAAGGTTAAAGCTTTTGATAAAAAAGCTTCAGAAAAATTCCCAACATCATGGGGATTATTAAAAACATTTGGCACATCTTATGGTGCAATGGTATTTGGTGGTCCCGTTGGTATTGCAGCTTTAAGTGGATACAATTTATACAAAACAACCAAAGCTATAAATAAAGAAGCTCAAGCCAACAATAAAAACTTCTTCCAACAAGTATTTAGCAAACCAAGTACTGCAATTTCATTTAGTATTGCAATTGCAGGTACAGCATTAACAGGTTATTCTGCATTTTCATCTGGCTTTAACTATGGTTTAATAGAAAAAGCTTTTGATGGTAAAGCTATAGAAGGAGTTAAAACTTTAGGAGCTAATTTAAGCACATTTAACTTTGATGCATTAAAAAACACAGATTTTTGGAAAAGAACTGCAGTAATGTCTTCAGGTTCATTAGCTGTTATTTCAGAAGAAGTTTATGGAGCATTAAATACTAAAGATAAAAAAGAAAGAAAAGCTAGATGGAAAAAAGTACAAGCTGTTGCCTTAACATCTATAGCAGGTATTGGACTTGGTGCAACAACAAACGCCTTAATGTCAGAAGCAACCGTTGCTACAAATACAGACACAAATACAGATATTAATACAGACACAAAGCAACCTGCAACCCCAGAACCTGTTGCAACAACTGAATTAAATACAGAAAGAAAATTCAACTTCTTCGATAAATTTATTTCTGGAGATAATAATAACAATTCTCAAGAATTCAAAGTTGTTGCAGATAACACTCAAGATACAACTCAAACCACAGAACCTGTTGCAACAACTGAATTAAATACAGAAAGAAAATTCAGCTTCTTCGATAAATTTATTTCTGGAGATAATAATAACAATTCTCAAGAATTCAAAATTGTTGCAGATGATGTTCAAAATACAAATCAAACATCAGATGTTGTTACAACAGAAGCATCTCAAGATGTTTCAGATTTCATTAAAGACACACACAGAAGCTATAGTGCAGATGAATTTAGAGACAGCCATAGAATTATGAACATGTGGGTTGAAAAAGACAACTTAAACTCTGTAATAAGCAACTTGCAAGAAGCCGGCTTAACAGAAGCTGAAGCATATAGATATGCTCACAATGCAGCTATTTGTGGTTCTCAAACAACAGATAGCATTTCACAAGCAGCTCCTAGTTATGAAGGCGAATTTGATGCAAGCAGACAAACTTGTGGCAGAACAGCTTCTAACGGATATCACACATTATGGGGTGGCAAAGCCCTTGTTGATGCTGGTTTAACATTAGATGCCAGAAACACATTAGCAGGATCTGTTAACTTCCATACAGGTGAGGTTATTATCTCTCAAGAAGCTATGACAGCTTTTAGAGACTTTGACGCCAGATTAATTGACAATGGTGTTATTGACACAGGCGCATTAGTTAATGCCAACGCAAGTGATTGCAACCATTTATCAGGAAACACTCGTATAAATGAACATGGTCAATCTGTTTTAGGCAGCAATGGTGGAAACCGTTTTTCATCTTATGCCACAACAGATGTTAAACCAACACCAGTAGCAACTCCAGAACCTGTTATAGTTCCTGAAAAAGTTGTTGAACCAGTTGTAATACCAAAGCCAATAATTAATGAGCCAATTGTTTTTCCAGAAAGACTTGTAATTCCAGAACCTATTATAATTCCAGATCCTGTTGTTGCTCCAGAACCTATTATAACTCCAGATCCTGTAGTTGAACCAAGAGCTAACAGCGGACACTATGACAACTATGAAGATTTGTTAAGACAAGTAGGCATAGATCCCGCAACAGAAACTCCACTTGATTCAACAGAATTAAAAGATATCTTAAATTCAAATGGTGGACACTCAAGTGATTTGAACTCATTAAATTCTACAGAAAACACTCAATCAAATCATTATGATAGCAAACAAGATTTGTTAGAACAAATGAACATAGAGCCTGCTGAAGAAGAAAAACCATTAACAGCAAGACAATTAAGAAGAATGTTAAGACAATCTTCAAGATAACAAAGTAGGGGACGCATTTTTCTGCGCCCCTTATTACTATAGCTATACCAAACGTCATTGCGAGCGAAGCGTGGCAATCCAGTTAAACAATACATTCGTATAAAAAAACAGGTGTTTTTTTTTACACTTTTCAATGTAGAACGGGGCCGGGGGCGACGTTTCGCCCTTGCTCCCGCCTCAAAGCACTACAAAAGGAGGCACCCCAAACGTCATTGCGAGCGAAGCGTGGCAATCCAGTTAAATAACAAAACTTACACATTAAATAAGAAATGCATTATATCGCCATCTTTAACGACATATTCTTTTCCTTCAGAACGCAACTTACCTTTTTCTTTACAAGCTTGTTCAGAGCCAAGCTCAACCAAATCTTCATAAGCAATCGTTTCTGCCCTAATAAATCCGCGTTCAAAATCAGAGTGAATAACACCAGCGCATTGCGGAGCCTTAAAGCCATCTAAAAATGTCCAAGCACGCACTTCGATATCACCAACAGTAAAATATGTCTTTAAGCCTAAAAGAGCATATCCCGCTTTAATAATTTTAGAAAGTCCAGTTTCTGTTAAATCCAACTCTGCCAAAAACATTTCTTTATCTTCTTTATCTAAAAGGGCAATTTCAGATTCTATTGCAGCAGAAATAACAACAGCTTTTGCACCTTCAGCCTCTGCTTTTTCAAAAACTTTTGCGGAGAATGCATTTCCGTCTTTAGCACTAGCTTCATCAACATTACAAACATATAACACAGGTTTTCCTGTTAAAAGAGCCAGTTGTTTATATATTTTCAACGCATCTTTATCTGTAGGCATTACCACTCTAGCTGGTTTTCCTTCTTGAAGCGCCTTTAATACGGGTTCAATAACCTCGCATTTTGCCTGAGCTTCTTTATCTTGCCCAGCTTTTGCCTTTTTTTGAGCTTGATTATATTGTTTTTCTAAGCTTTCTAAGTCTGCAATCATCAACTCTGTCTCAACAATTTCGGCATCTCTGATTGGGTCAACTGATCCTTCAACGTGAGTGATGTTACCGTCTTCAAAGCAACGAAGAACATGAATAATTGCATCTGTCTCTCTGATGTTTGCCAAAAACTGATTACCCAAACCTTCGCCTTTTGAAGCGCCTTTAACAAGCCCTGCAATATCAACAAACTCTAGCTGAGTAGGGACAGTTTGTTTAGGTTTCACAAGTTTTGTAAGCATATCAAGACGTTCATCAGGCACCAAAACAGAACCAGAATTAGGCTCGATAGTACAAAACGGATAATTTGCTGCCTGAGCAGAAATAGTTTGAGTTAAAGCATTAAAAAGTGTTGATTTTCCAACATTTGGAAGTCCAACAATACCACAATTAAATCCCATGAATTTATTCCTTATATTTTAGTTTAAGCTGAAATTAATATAATTATATATAACTGTCAATAAACATTTGACATTTTCATTTCATCGGATAATCTTATAAAAAATATTTTTTAAGGATAAAAAATGAAAACATATTATATCGTTAGTGGTGGCTTTGACCCAATCCATGAAGGGCACATAGCCATGATATTAGAGTCGGCTCAAAAATCAGATGGTGTTATTGTGTTGGTTAACTCCGATGATTGGCTAGCTCGCAAAAAAGGAAAAGGTTTTCAAACATACAAGACCAGAAGTTGTATCTGTTCTGCCTTAAAAGGTGTTATTGATGTTATAGATTTTGATGATTTTGACAATTCAGCCTCTGATGGCATAAGAAAGGCAAGAGAAAAATATCCTGATGCCAAATTAGTTTTTGCCAACGGTGGCGATAGAGGCAAAGACAATATCAGAGAAGATGATGTTTGCAAAGAATGTAATGTATCTTTAGAATTTGGTGTTGGCGGAGATTTCAAAGCCAATTCATCATCTTGGATATTAAAAGAATGGTACAAGGAAGACTAATGCCTATAAAACTACTTTTTGACATGGAACAATTATCAATAGCTGGCACCAAAGGTACTGGTGTCGTTAGGATTGCAAAAGAATTGCTTTTTAAATTAGCTAACAATCCAGATATTGACTTATATCCTCTTGTTACCACAAAACGTGGCGATGTTATAAAATATTTAGAATATGCAAATTTGACTAATTTAAAAGACAAGATTGTCTATATGACAAAGCTAAAAAACACTACAAAATCTACAAGTATCAAAAAAAGAATAAAGTCAAAAATCAGTAGCTTTATAAACTTTAATAAATACAACAAACAATTATCAAATTTTGATGCTTATTTTTCTATTTTCAGTCCAATTTCGCCAATTGTTTATAAAAGCAATATAAAAACTTATATGTTTATACATGATTTAATTCCTATTTTTCATCCAGAATTTTGCGATGCAAAATTTGTAACTAAATATACATCTAGGATGAAAGATATTGATGCAGACACAATCTTTTGCAATTCAGAATATACCAAGCAAGATTTATTAAAATTTCGCCCAGATTTAATTTCAAAAAACATAGACGTTGCTTATTTGGCTGCAGATGAGAAGTTTCAGCCAATTACAGATGTTAAAACCTTAAAAAATGTAAAAGAAAAATATAATATAAAAACCGATAAATATTTTTTAGGTGTTTCTGAGCTTTCAACCAGAAAAAACTTTATACACCTATTGCAATCATACATTAACTTTTTAAGAAAAACAAAAGCAGAAGATATCTCTTTGGTTTTGGTAGGGCCAATCAGAAAAGGCTTTAAAGATATAACAAAAGCTATTAATAACTTTGAAGAATACAAAGAAAAAATAATTTGCACAGGCTTTGCCGATGACCAAGACATGGCACCTTTATATTCAGGAGCTTTAGCCTTTTGTTACCCAAGCTTATATGAAGGTTTTGGCTTACCAATATTAGAAGCAATGCAATGCGAAACACCTGTTATCTCTGCAGACAACAGCTCTCTACCTGAAGTAGGCGGCGATGCAGTTATCTATATAACAGGAAAAGACGAAGAAGAAACCTCAACCAAACTAACAGAAATCTACACCAACAAAAACTTAAGAGAAAACCTATCAAAAAAATCCCAAACCCAATCCCAAAACTTCAGCTGGGATAAATTCAACAATCAAATTTGTAATGTTATGATAAAGGAAATAAAAAAATGAAAACACCAATTTTATTTTTAACATGGATAAGACCAGATGTTACAGCAGAAGTTTTTTCTCAAATCAGAAAAGCAAAACCTGAAAGACTATATATTGCACAAGATGGACCGAGGTGCGAAGAAGAAAGAACTTTAATGATGCAAACAAGAGATGTTATTAAAGTTGATTGGGATTGTGAAGTTAAATACCTTCATAGAGAAGAAAATTTAGGCTGCAAAAGAGGTGTTAGTGAAGCTATAACATGGTTTTTTGAACAAGAAGAAATGGGAATTATTTTAGAAGATGATTGCTATCCCGACATGTCATTTTTTCCATTTTGCGAAGAACTTTTAGAAAAATATAAAGATGATACAAGAGTTATGCATATTTGTGGAAGACCAGATATAAAATATTTCAACAAAAGAGATATTAGTGAACGCAGTTATTATTATACTAAAATATTAGGTTGCTGGGGTTGGGCTTCATGGCGAAGAGCTTGGCAATATTTTGATATAAATATGTCAAATTTTAATGATTTTGTAAAAGAGAGTGCTATTGATAAGTTTTTACCTTGCGATCCAAATATAAATCGTTATTTGGAAATATTTAAATCACATTCCACTGGAAAAGAAAAAGGCTGGGCATGGATTTATGCTTATAGCTTACTTTGTCAAAATGCTTTATGTATAAGATCCTCTAAAGTTTTAATTAACAACATAGGTGTAAACCATGAAATTTCAACACATAAACATTCAGGTGCTGCTGACGTTATTTACAAAAAAGAAGTTGCAGAATTTCCTTTAATTCACCCAAATTTCATGGTTGCTGAAAATTACATCAACCAAAAAGAACTAAATAAAAAAACTTTATTAAAAAAAGAGGTGTTATCAAATGGACGGGTTAAATTTTATTTATTTGGTAAAAGGATTTACTCATACAAAACAAAAAACACTAAAATATTAAATCAAAAAATAGAGCTTATTAATTTAGATTAATAAAGGAAGTAAAATGTTAGACAATAAAAAAATTATAGTTTCTTTAACATCATATCCAGCAAGAATAAAAACAGTGCACAAAACAATAGAAACACTACTTGCACAGTCTCAAAAAGCAGATATGATTATATTAAACTTAGGAGAAGATAAATTTATCAATAAAGAAGATGATTTACCTTCAGAATTGGTTAAATTAACAACACAAGGATTAACTATTAATTGGTGTAAGGATATTGGACCTTTTACAAAATTAATTCCAACATTAAAAAAATATCCTAAAGCTGTTATAATAACAGCTGATGATGATATTCTTTATAATAAAAACTGGTTAAAAAAATTATACAACTCTTACTTAAAAGAACCTAATTTAATTCATTGTCATAGAGCACATCTTGTATTATTTGACAAACAAAATAATATTAGACCTTATCAAGAATGGACACATGAACAAACAAAAAGCTCAACATCTTTTAATAATTTTTTAACAGGCGTTGGCGGAGTTTTATATCCTCCAAACTGTTTTTATAAAGATATTTTTAAAGAAGATATTTTTATGCAACTAACCCCAAATGCTGATGATATTTGGTTTTGGGCTATGGCACTTTTAAATGACACAAAAATAAAAATAATTAAAAATAAAATCATAAAATTAAAATACATCAAAAATTCACAAAAAATATCCTTATACCACCAAAACCTATTGCAAAACAAAAATGACGCTAAACTACAAGCTGTAATTAATTATTACCCCCAAATAAAAGATAAACTAGAGATAATAACAAAAGTTAATAAGAAAATAAAACTTTTCAAAAAAGAAAAATCACCAAACGGTGGGGGAGTATTTTATTTATTCGGAATAAAAATTTTAAGCTATAAAAAAAGGGGAAACTAAATGAAAATATTCAAAAAAATAAAATCAGCAAACGGCAGAAGAAAAATTTATTTATTAGGAATAAAAATTTTAAGCTATAAAAATAAAAAAAATATTAAATTTTGTCCTATTTGTAATAATGAAAATACATTTAATGGATTTGGCACAGTCTTAAGAAAAGATGCTATGTGTCCTGTATGTCGTTCATTGGAACGACATAGATTTTTATTTTTTATATATAATTTATTTTTCTTGCAAACTACAAGAAAAATAAAGGTGTTACATATTGCACCTGAAAAAGCAATATATGATATGATAATAAAGAATTCTAATATAGAATATCATCATATTGATATAGATCCATCTCAATACCCATATGCTTTGGGATGCAAACAAATGAATGCTTTAAATTTACAATTTAAAGATGAAACTTTTGATTTTATTATTCACAACCAAGTTATCGAACATATTGTTGATGAACAAAAATTTATTAATGAACAATTAAGAGTGTTAAAAGATAATGGTAAAATAATTGTAAATCTTCCATATAAAAGTGATTTGGAAAAAACTTTTCAAGATGATAACATAAAAACTGATGAAGATAGATTGAAATATTATTTACAAAAAGATCACGTTAGACTTTATGGACTTAATATGTTAGAAAACTTAAAAGGTGTAAATATAGAGAGAATTTTTGAAGACTTTATGACTACAAAATTAATTAATGAAATGCAATTAAAAAGAAATTTTATAGATTTAGAAGATGCATATTTTTTAATCACAAAAAAAGAAAGGAAATAAAATGAAAATAAGTTTAATTATACCTGTTTACAATGCATTAGAGGATGTAAAAAAATGCTTAAATAGTATATGTGAAAACTATAATAAATCTTATGAATTTATTATAGTTGACGACTCTTCTGATAACATAACTAGTGACTATCTCAAAAATTTTGCAAAAGAAAATAATTTTGTAAAATTATACAGAAATAAAGAAAATCTTGGTTTTGTTAAGACATGTAATTTTGCAATTAATAAAGCAAAAGGAGATATTGTTGTTTTATTAAATTCAGACACAATTATACCTTCAATGTTTGCAGAAAAAATTATAGATGCTTTTAATAAAAATGAAAAAGCAGGAATTGCATGTCCTATTCCTAGTAGTAGTGGTCATTTTAGTTTAGAAATGCCTAAAAATTTTACTGTAGAGAAAATGAATAAATTAATTAACAAAAGACATACTCAATACCCCAAACTTCCTTCATGCAATGGGTTTTGTTTTTGTATTAAACGAGAAGTTATTAACTCTATTGGTTACTTAGATGAGATCTATGGAAAAGGTTATGGGGAAGAAATTGATTATTCATATAAAGCAATAGTTAATAAATTTGATTGTATCCTAATAGATAATTTATATGTTTTTCATAAAAGACATGCTTCTTTTGGAAATCAAAGAGATAAATTAAGCTTAAAAGGTAGCGAAATATTAAGAGAACATTGGGGAGATTTCTCTGAAGAATGGATAAAAGAAAATAAATATGTTAATCCAGTTTCTAAAATTGAGAAAAAAATATTCATTTCAAGAAAAACGTTTTTAACAAAAATAAAAAAAGAAAATGGTAGAAGAATAATTTATTTATTTGGAATTAAAATATTAAGCTATAAGAAAAAAGTTAAACCCAAAAAGTATATTCCTTTAATAAAAAAAGAAGGCAAAAGATGGTTGGAAATTGGTCCTGGAAATGAAAGAATAGAAGGATTTGAAGGCTTAAACATTGTTAAAAACAATGCAACTGATTATATTGCCGATGTTGCAAAAGATGGAATTCCTTTTATAAATGAAAGTTTTGATTTAGTTTATTCATCTCATTTTCTTGAACATATAGAATGGTATAAAACTAAAGATGTTATTATAGAGATGTATAGAGTATTAAAAAAAGGTGGACATGTAGAAATTCACGTTCCTGATGGATTAAAAATAGCAAAAGCTTTTGTTGATGCTGAAATGAAAAATTCTAAAGATTTTCATAAAGATAATTGGTGGAAATTTAATGATGACAAAGATCCTTGCATTTGGGCAAGTGGTAAAACTTTTACATATGGAGATGGGAATGTAATTAAAGGACATTGGAATTCTCATTTAGCAATGTTTTCTTATAGATATTTAGAAAAACTATTAAAAGAAATTGGTTTTAAAAACATTAAGAAGTTAGACAAACCAAGAGGACATAACCACGGCTGGATTAACTTAGGAATTAGCGGTGAAAAATAAACTAAAATCCAACCTCCGCTTAAATAATTAAGCGGAGGTTTTTTATTTTATTCCAAATGATAAAAAAAAGTCACTCCTCAAATTATAGCAACAATTTGATTAGGAGTCTTCCTTTGAAAAATAAAAATTGAAGATTCCTAATCATTGCTTCGCAATGAGGAATGACTTTTTTCTCATATTTTAGGAAATCATTCTTATTATTTAGGATACTTTTCCTTTATTTCGGTGATTTTTTCTTGCCACAGGTTTGTTTCATTAACCTTGTCCCAATACATCATGTCTAATTGCTCATTAAGGGTAGGGTATTCTAACACTCTTTTTTCAGCATACGTTGGTTCAGGAGCAATAGGCGCATAGCCAGACAAATAAAACTTCCCATCATATCCTTGCTCAACTTCAACATAATCAATCCCTTGCTTTTCTGCCACAATTTGATTTAATATCTGATATTCCTTAGTCTCTTCATTTATTAATTTCGCTCTTATTAACATTAATTAACTCCTTTCAATGGATAAACCTTTACACCACCTTGAGAAAACGTTATAACATCACCAACATCACAATAAACATGACAATTGGCTTTTGCATAATTATTATTCCCATAAACATCCCTGTTTAAATATCCAACATCCACACCATTAACATATACATTACCAGTCGATCCAGCATGGTTACCAATACCCACAACAAAACAAATCTCAGTACAAACATACCCCGTACTTATACTAACACCTGCGCTATAATCAGGAACAATCCAATTAACAACCTCTGCCTTTCCATCATCAGAAATATTATCCATATCAACAGATGCTATGGTTTCTAAATTATCAGAAATTTCTTGCACTTTTTCTGTCGCCAACTCTGCTTTTTCTGTCGCAATTTCTGCTTTTTCTGTTGCAACTTCAGCTGCTACTACAGCCGTTTCTTTAGCCTCTAAAAGAACTGTCCCCAATGTATTAACCTCAACAACAGAATTCTCCAAACGTGTGCCATCAGCATTCCAAATAAGAGATTTTCCAGCCTTTGGACTTGGCAAAGTTAAGTCAACATCTGTTGATGTCGCATAAGGAGGATAAATCATCGCTCTGCTTAAGTCATCATTCAAATCTTGAATACACGCCATTTGATAATCAAACTCATAATTCAATGTCGAAGCCCTTAACGCTCCGCCTTCCTGAAACTGCGTTGTCCGCTCTATCGGAATATTTCTCATTATAGTAACAACAACACCGCTTTGAGGGGCGGTGTTAAAAGTTATAGTCGCTTGCGTGTCATCATTTAAGACAACACTATAATTATCTGATGATATTAGTTCATCATCAAAATATATTTCCACCCCATCATCAATAAAAATCTCAAACGGAGTCTCATATTCAGTATTTTCACCATTAGAAACATACTGAATTCTTGATTCTTCACTACTCATATTTTTTCCTTTATTTTAAAATAAAAAAAAGCCCTGCAAAAGCAGAGCTTAAAGCCAAAAAAGATATAATAATCCCTTTGACTAACTATAAAATGACAAAAACAACCCAAAAAGTCAAGCCCTTTTATCCATCATGTTAATAACTCCCCCAACCAAAGCGCAATCCCCCCCCCAACGTCATTGCGAGCGAAGCGCGGCAATCCAGAACAACATAAACTACAAACGTATAATACTAGCCTGAGCAGGCAAATCTGTCCTAACATCACTTATAAAACCTTGATGCACATTACGTCTAAAAGAAAAATAATCACAACTTGTATAAGTGTCGATATTTGTAAATGTAAGATTATTAATACCTTTACGCTTAATTTTATCAATCAAATAACCTTGCAAATCCATCCAATAACCAGTTTCTTTTGCAGTAAAATATTTTTCATTTTCAGAACTTTCTGCCATAAATTTAATATAAAAATCTTCCTGAACCTCAAAAGATTGCTTTTGCAAACAAGGCCCAATCGCAGCATTAATGCAATCTAACTCCGCACCTTTTTCTATCATCAAATCTATAGTGTTATCAACAACACCCAACAAAGCACCACTCCAACCAGCATGAGAAGCCCCAATAACCTGATTTTTTTCATCATATAACAAAACAGGAATACAATCAGCAGTTGTTACACATAAAGCAATATTTTTCTTATTTGTAACACACGCATCAGCCTTAATTTCAATAAGGCTAGGGGTCTCAACAAACACCGCCTTATTTCCATGCACAAGATAAGGAATAAAAATATTTTCAGCTTTCAAATCAACAAATTGAGAGACAATGTTAATGTTTTGCATCACCTTAGATTTGTCATCTAAACTCTTTAAATTCACATTCAAAGAAGCGTATTGCTTTTCAGAAACTCCACCTTTAGAACCACAAAAACAATGCTTATCAAAAGGCAGATTATCAGCCTTATAGCCAAACATTTTATTGTCCTGCTTGACGTCTAATTTCTTCTAATTGCTCTTTTACAAGCTTTTCAACAATACCTTGCAAGTTATCATTAAGCCAATTTTGAACCTTTTTATCAGCAATCGCCGCAAAATTAACATCAGCCACATTTTTATTGATTATCTCAACAACCATATCTTCTAAAGTTTTTGACAAATCACCTGTTTGAACAGATTTTTCTTCAACAACAGGAGCTGGCGCAACAACAACTTCTTCTTTAGGTTGCGCAGAAAACATTTTTGCAAAACTATTTAGAATATCTGCAGAAGCTTCTTTTTTAGGCTTTTCTTCAACAACAGGAGCCGGAGCGGGAGCAACAACAACCTCAGGCTCATCAACGGGAGCGGGAGCAACAACAGGCTCTTCAACCACAGGAGCAGGAGCAACAACTTCAGGCTCAGGAACTGCAACCACAACAGGCTCTTCAACAACAGGAGCAGGCTCATCAACAACAATCTCAGGTTCTGGCAAGTTTTCCATCAAAGAAGAAATTCCAGCCATTATATCTTCCGCATTATCTTCTGAAGATTTTTCTTCAACTTTAGTCTCAGCATTTACATCAACGTCAGACAAATCAGGAACCACAATTTGAGATTCTAACAAATCCATAACTTCATCATCTTCCTCTTCTTCAGCAACCACAACAGGAGCTTCATCTAAAGAATTCTCAACAATAGGATCAATAGTAGGTTCTTTTTTAACCTCTTCTGTTTCTTCATCTTTTTTTTGCACAACAACATCTTCTAAAATGTTTTTTATTGAGCCTAAAATATCTTCAACAGACATATTTTCTTTATTTTCTTCCATTTTATTAATCCTTATTTACTGAGGTTGAAATCCATTTATTTTGTGTTTTTTTATAACTTTCGCCTGGGTTATAAACATCTACATCCAACTGCAAATCAGATGCTGTTAATTTCCCCATAGAAACCAATAAGTCTAATGCCGAAGAATAATATTCTTCTTTAGCAATTTCTTTAGACACTTCAGAGTTTAATAAATCTTGATAAGCATCTAAAACATTTAATAGCGTTCTATTACCTAATTCTTCTTCTTTTTGAACACCATCTAAAGCCAATCGATTCGCTTCAATCTGAGCATCAATAGCCTCTAACTGCGCTTTAGAAGAGTTCATAACTTCAAAAGCAGAAATTGTATCAGCAACAGCCTGACGAGTTGCTACAATAATATCATCAGCCGCCGCAGCCTTTTTATATTTACTTTGTCTTAAAGTTGCTCTATTAAGCCCAGCATCATAAATTGGCACATTTAAGTTTAAGCCAACTTCCAAAGAATCTGTCCTAATATCACCATCATAATCAACATTAGTACCAGAATTTACTCTGTTTGCAGAAGCCTCCAAACTAAGAGATGGAAGCAAAGCACCAGCGTTACTAGCAACATTATAAGATTTAGATAAATAATTATTTTTTGCTTGTCTAATATAAAAATTATTTTCTTTAGCAAACAAAAGAGCATCATCTAAAGAAGCTGGTGTTAAAGCACTAATAAAAGTAGGTTCTTCTAAAGTTTGTGGTTCAAAACCCACAACTCTTTCATATTCCGCTTTAACAACATCAAGCTCACCTTTAGCTTTTATAGTATCTGCAATCGCTTCTGCATGACTAGCCTTTGCTTGAGAAACATCTGTTCTTGTAACTTCACCAACTTCAAAACGTTTTAAGGTTTCATCTAATTCTTTTTTTAGCAATTCTTCATTATTTTTTTGCAATTTAACAACAGCCTGATTCTTCAACACATTCAAATAAGCATCAGAAGCCGAAAACAAAAGAGATTGTTCTGTATTATAAAAATCATTTGTAGAAGCTTTAGAGGCAAATTTAGCTGATTTTACAGAATTATAAGTTGACAAACCAGAAAACAAAGATTGCTTTGCAACAATTTCTAAACTATCGTCATTACTTGTTACTTTTTCAGAATAAGAATCGATACTTTGATAAGCAAGACTTCCGTTAATATCAAGAGTTGGACGATAACCACTTTTTGCAATCGCAACATCTTCATCAACACTTTTCAAAACATTTTTAGAAGATTTTAATATTGGGTTTGTTTTATAAGCCTCAGCCAACACCTCTGGCAAGCTTTGAGCAAAAGAATTTAAGCTTACAAAACAAGTACATAACGATAAAGTTATAATTTTTTTTAACATTGTTAATCCTTAATTAAGTTATATTGTAATATATGTTACATATCTTATATAAAAATAAATAACTTTTTGCAATGTTAAATATCAACTTGTATATAAAATCTAAAAAAGGACCTAAGACAATGAAAGACGAATTAAATGTAATTAACGAAATAGATAGAGCAAGATTAAAGCTATCTATAGAACATTATATTAAATATTTTATCGCCAAAAGAAGTTCAGAATTAACAAAAGAAGAAACCCTAAAAGCCATCTCTTTAGCTGTAAGAGAATTTGCTATGGATAAAATGTATGAAACCATGGCAAGATACAATAAAGTTGGCACAAAAAGAGTTTATTATTTATCAATTGAATATTTAATTGGTCGTTCTTTAGAAAACAACCTTCACAATCTTGGCTTGTTTGACATCATGAATTCTCTTAAAATTGATGGAATGCCAGATTTTTCATTACAAGAAATCTTTGACGCAGAATATGACCCTGCTTTAGGTAATGGCGGTTTAGGTAGATTAGCATCTTGTTATTTGGATTCTATAGCATCATTAGGCATCGCAGGATTCGGATATGGCATTAACTATAACTTCGGTTTGTTTAAGCAAAAATTTGACAACGGATACCAAGTAGAATTAACAGACACATGGGAAGCAGAAAACTCTCCATGGCAAATTGCAAGACCAGATAGAACCTTCAGAATTCCATTATACGGCAACGTAGAAGTTTTCAAAACATCAGATGGCGAAGATCATTATGTATGGAGTGGTACACAAAGCATTTTTGGTGTTCCTTATGATTTTCCAATTGTTGGCTATAACGGTAAATCTGTTAACTACTTAAGATTATTCTCAGCAAAATCAGATGATGAGCTAGACATTAATGTGTTTAATGAAGGCGCATATATTGATGCCGTTAAAGAAAAAATTGAATCAGAAACAATTTCAAAAGTTCTATACCCATCAGATGCGGTTGAATCAGGAAAAGAACTTAGATTAAAACAACAATACTTCTTTGTTTCTTGTGCTTGTCAAGACATCTTAAGACGATTCTTAGAAAAAAACAACGACTTTAAAGATTTACCCAAAGAAGTTTGTATTCAATTAAATGACACACACCCAGCAATCGCAATTCCAGAAATGATGCGTTTGTTAATGGATATTTATGGTCAAAAGTGGAATGATGCATGGGAAATTATTACAAAAGTGTTTGCATATACAAACCACACATTATTACCAGAAGCATTAGAAACATGGCCAACAAGAATTATCGGTAAATTATTACCAAGACACCTTCAAATTATATTTGAAATCAATCGCAGATTTATGATAGAAGCAAAAAAAGCTGTTGGCGACAATTCTGCTGTATTATCAAAATTATCAATCGTTGCAGGTGAGGGTGATAGTCAAATTATCAGAATGGCAAACTTATCAATTGTTGGTTCATTCTCTGTAAATGGTGTTGCAAAATTACACTCAGAACTAGTTAAAAAATCATTAGTTCCAGAATTTTACAACCTATGGCCTCACAAATTCAAAAACGTTACAAACGGAGTTACTCCAAGACGTTGGTTATTACACGCAAACCATGAACTAGGAGAATTAATTGACGAAACAGTTGGCTCTGATTGGGTAACAAATTTTGATACATTGTCAAAACTAAAAAAATTCACTAAAGACAAAAAATTCTTAAATAAATTAGCTGATATTAAAAAAACAGATAAAAAGAAACTAGCTAAATTTATCGTAAAAACAACAGGCATTAGTATTGATACAAATTCAATGTTTATTGTTCATGCAAAAAGAATTCATGAATACAAACGTCAAATGATGACAGTTCTAGAAATCATTGGTGAATATTTATCTATCGTTAAAGATAATAAAAAACCAATCACAAACAAAGTTTATATTTTTGCAGGAAAAGCTGCTCCATCTTATCATTTTGCAAAATTAACTATCAAATTAATTAACAACGTTGCAGAAGTTGTTAACAATGATCCAAGAGTAGGCGATGCACTTAAAGTTGTGTTTATTCCTGACTACAAAGTATCTGTTGCCGAAACATTAATCCCTGGTGCAAACGTTAGTGTACAAAGCTCAACAGCAGGCTTTGAAGCAAGTGGAACAGGTAATATGAAATTTGCAATTAATGGTGCATTAACAGTTGGTACTTATGACGGCGCAAATATTGAAATTATGGAAAAAGTTGGTAAATCAAATTTCTATTTATTTGGTAAAACAGAAGAAGAAATTGTTGCTCTTCGTTCAACATACAATCCACAAGAAAAATATAACAACTCAGCATATATCAAAAGAATATTAAACGCAGTTAATTCTAGCATGTTCTGTGAAAAAGAATACGCATTAATATTCAAGCCCGTATTTGATGAATTAACTACAAAAGATTACTTTATGGTATTAGAAGATTTAGAAGCTTTCCACGAAGCTATGAACAAAGCATCTAAAGATTATAATGATAAAGAAAAATGGGGTGCAAAATCATTAAATAACATCGCCAACATGGGCTACTTCTCATCAGACAGATCAATCATGGACTACGCAAATGACATCTGGAAAGTAAAACCTTGTTGATAAAAAACAAATAGGGCGGGAATTTACTCCCGCCTTTTTTATATAACTTTGTCATTACGAGCGAATGCGAAGTAATCCAGTCAAACCATTATTCTTACTATCTTCCCCACCTGCGGGGGAAGTGCCCGCTAGGGCGATGGGGGGTATAAATTATATTTTTCCTTTTTTTTCATAGCGGACTGTCAATGACCACCTACAATTATTATTGTCATCGCGCCACAAAATTTATTTTGGGGCTTAACGATCTTCTATTTTTAAAATCGGAAGTATCCATATAAGCGGGACGCCGAGGGCGTCGTCCCCTACAACTACCCCGACACCTTTGGCGCCACCCCTTCACTTATGAAGGGGAATTTTCAACCGTCATTTGGTAAGTTTTGTCATTGCGGACTTGATCCGCAATCCAGTTAATAATAATTCTTTTTTGTGGGACGGATGTGGAATCCGTCCCCATAACTACCCCGTCGCCTTTGGCGCCACCCCTTCACAAGTGAAGGGGAATTTTCAACCGTCATTGCGAGCGAAGCGTGGCAAAATACGCTTAGTGTTGCGAGGCTTTAGCCGAAGCAATGCTTAGTCTTTTCGTACAAGTAGAATTGCTTTGCAATTCGTAGCGGTACAATCCAGTCGAAAAAACATTCCTTTTTTCAGGGACGGAAGACCCGTACCCTACAACCTTCATTTTTGCAAAAAAGTGCAAAAATTGCGTTTTTTGGTGGATATGGGCAAAAAATAAATATTTTGGGAGGATTATTAACTGACCATAAACCCATATATTCTGGTATTTTGACACCTGTCTTAAAAACATAGTGTCTATTTTAAACCACCGTCTAGAATAGACACTTTTAGTGTTACAGTTTTGTTAAATTATGTTATTGATTTCACTTATTTCTTGATTTTTTTAAAGTTTATGATAGTGTCTATTCTAGACGGTCGTTTAAAATAGACACTATAAAAATAACCCCTAGCCCTTACGGGCTGGGGGTTTGAAGTATGTTCAAAAAATGTGTTTTTTTATTTTAAAAGAAAAAACACACACCCTAAAAAAGACCAATAATCGACCCTCCAAACATTACACCAATGGATTATATGCCCATTGCAATAATGCTTGACGTTGTTTTGCTCGACATTCTATATCCATTGGTATACAGTTTTTAATCACCTGTGCTTGATGACGCCTAAAAGACTTCCAGCGCTTTATTTGAACTTTATCAACACTTTCAATTCTGCGTCCCATATAATATCGACAATACCATTGAAACCAACCTCTAGGATCAGGCTCTAAAATCCAACCCTTATCACGCCAAATTTGCAAAGATTGCCTAGACTTAACGCCAAAAAAGTTTAAGCTGGCATCAGGTTTTAATGGCGATAATTTTGCATTATCAAACCAAGAAGCAGGAAATTCTTTTTTGCAATCACATAAATACTTGCCCTCAAAAACCCCCATTTTAAGCATTTCTTCTGGGCTTAATTCTGGTTTAAATTCTTTGGCAAATTCTTTACCTTGAGGGCAAATACGTTTATAAATATAACCGCTTTGCATTTTATCATTAACAATTATCATAACATTAAAGTCAATCTTAATGTACTAGCAAAACCAATATCAGAGCTAGAGTTTGCTGGAGTAAAATATACTTGAAGGTCTGGAGTAATAGTTAAAAAGTTAGAGACACCCCAAGCCCAATAAGCTTCTAAAGTACTTTCTTGACCTTTATCATAAGATGTATTGCCATTTGTTTTATCTGTATTCAACTCATTATAAGCATAAGCAAGCCCAATTTGATCAAGCGGATTTCTACCTAAAGGATTATTCATCACCCCACCAATCACATAAGATTTATCAATTCCGTCAGGAGCATCGGTTGTCCAATTTATGCGTCCAAAAACACCCCAAGTCTCATTTAAATTCTGCATTACATTTATACTATAACCCGTGTTATTTTGAGGTTGATAAACAGTTGATGGCTGATCATAAACCAACAAAGAAAATTCAGAACTCCCCAAACCTTCAAATTGTGGATTATAATTAATCACACCAAAAGTTGTAATTTCTTCAAAAGTATGATCATTTGTATGAATAGTAATCCCATCAATATTGGTTGCATCCTGAAAACCAGCAATCACAGAAACTTCTTCATTAAATTTAATATTTGCATAAGCGCCAAGACTGGCAACAGGGTAGGTAGATGTTCCATTTTGCGCAAGAGAATAGTTGATAAAATTAACTTGCTGATTTGCATCATAAGAAGTGCCATCAAAGTTATAAAGAGGAAATTGTCCAGCAGAAACACTTAACCAATCCCAGTTACCTGCAAATTGTTGCGTGTACATTAATTGAGCAATAGAATCTTCTCTTTCAGGAAAGTCATTAATAGCTTGCGCAAAACCAGAATTAGATGCTATTTCTGCAGCACTAGTGCTTCCATATCTTGTAGCATTAAAAGCAGCCTGAACAGAACCTTTTCCATATTCTTTAGACTGATAAATATCCCAATTTAAAGATCCAAAATAAAAAGTCTGAGAAGCCGTATCTTTACCATTTGGAGCTGTTCTTTGCAAAAAATGAGAAACATCAAACGTATAAGAAAAGCCATATTTTTCTTTTAATTCTTTCTTAAAATTTGCATAACTCCATTGAAAAGTATCTTCTTCAGCCAAAGAATGACGCCAATCACTATATTCCATTCTTGAATCTATTGAGCGATGAGAACTAGGCATATATATTTGTGCATTAGCAACAGATGAAAAACCTAAAGTCAACAAAGAAGTAGTAAAAAACAATTTTTTCATAAATATTCCCTCATAAATATTGAATTATGAAAAATATATAATTATCAATCCAAATATTTAAAGAAAAAACGCCTATAAAAAAATATAGACGTTATATTTATAAGCAAATATCCAACCTGTCATACGGACTTAATCCACAATCCAACCACACAGGCTTCGTCATTGCGGACTTGATCCGCAATCCAACCACACGAGCTTCGTCATTGCGGACTTGATCCGCAATCCAACCACACGAGCTTCGTCATTGCGGACTTGATCCGCAATCCAGTTGATAAATTTACAAAACTAGTTAAACAAACCTTTAATACTATCAACAGTAGCTGTAACTTCTTCAACCTTATCTGTTGTAGTATCTGTTTTTTCAGAAACAGTTTCTTCAACTTCAGAAGTCAGCAACTCTTTGTGTTCATC
Source organism: Alphaproteobacteria bacterium (assembly GCA_044432975.1). GTDB lineage: Bacteria > Pseudomonadota > Alphaproteobacteria > RF32 > CAG-239 > JAWXUC01. The sequence continues at coordinate 72,770 of JAWXUC010000002.1, forward strand.
AACCATTTCAGAAGTTGATTTGTCAGAAGTAACAGATTCTAAGGCTTGTTTTTTTGCCAACTCTTTATGAGCATCTAAAGAAAAAGCATTAGCATTAAAAGTCATCATAACCGCAATTAAAAAAATTATTTTTTTCATTATTTTACATCCTTTGTTTTAGTTAAAAATTCTTGCATTTTTTTCAACGCATTACCCCTGTGAGATATAGCATTTTTTTCTGTTTTATCCATCTGTCCAAAGGTTATATTATAACCTTTAGGCATAAATATTGGGTCATAACCAAATCCGCCACCCAATTTTTCTGTTATGATTTGTCCATTAACTCTACCATCAAACAAAAATACTTCATCTTCTGGAGAAGCTAACGCAATCACACATTGAAAATAAGCACTCCAATCATCAGATTTTGTTGCTTCAATTTCACCAATAAGCTTATCCATTCCCTTATCAAAATCTCTATCAGGCGCATATCTTGCAGAATAAACTCCAGGAGCTCCATTTAAGGCATTAACACAAAGCCCACTATCATCTGCCAAACACCAAACATTTGCAGATTTTGCAAACGCTTTTGCTTTTATTATAGCATTTTCTTCAAAAGTTTCTCCTGTTTCTTCAACATCAGGAAGCTCTAATTCATCGGCAGAAATAAGCTCAATCCCCAAAGGACTTAATATAGATTTAATTTCTTCAATTTTGCCTTTATTATGAGAGGCCAACAACATTTTTTTCATTTTTATTTTCCTTATAACTTGAATAGTATTTTAAATAAAAATCAATGTCAACAATAACTTGACAAAAATTAAAATTCATGAAATAAAAAAAGGAAACCAAATAAAATAAAAATTAAATATCATGAAAATACTTATCTTAGACTGCGACGGAGTTTTATATCCATTTTCACAAATGAACTTTTCAGATGTATTTTACAGCTTAAAAAAGATAGATAAAAAACTTAATCTACCGCAAAATTATCTAGAAACACTTCAAGAGATAGAAAAAACAAAAGGAACATATGCTGTTTTTTATCAACTATGGGTAATGCTTAATTTTAATGAAGCAAAAATTGAAATTTTAAATGCCCAAATTGTAGAAGATACAGACTATTCAAACATTACTCCCAACCTAAAACTATTTAAGATAATAAAAAAACTCCAAAAAAAGTACAGCGTCATTGTCTTAACAGACAACACAGTATTACATTTGGATAAAATATTTCAAAAACTTTGGAATAAAAATCTTAAAGCTTCTGGCATAAAACACTACGCTATAGAAGATGCGAAAGACGGAGATTTTTTTCACGTAAAACAAGATGACGGATTATCATTTTTCTGCAAAAAACAAAACATACGCCCTGAAAATTGTCTATTAATTGAAGACAATCAAGCAAATGTTTTAGCAGCACAAAAAATAGGAATGAATTCTATTTTTATAAATGAAAAAACAGACATCTGCAAGTTACTAGAAGAACTTTCATTCTAAATAAAAAGGTGGTTTAACAACCACTTTTTTAATTTAAAACCAATCAATATAGAGCATTTCAAAATCAGTTATCTATAGCAATATTTTTTACTATACTTTTTGCACTATAGCTAAGGCAAAAATAAATGATTGTGTTTTATAATAATTTGTAGGGAATGGTCTTGACCATTCCTTTGAAATTAGCCATATTATACAAGGAACAGTCAAGACTGTTCCCTACAAGAGATATATATCAAATAATTTTGCGTTTGCTATACTGTCCGATAAAAATATTAAGTGCTTTTATAAAAATTAAAAAATAAAAAACACAATATAATAAACGTTTGAAATATATTGACAATTTCACTCTCCGTGTCATTGCTATTTTTATCTTTAGATTTCAAAGCTTTATTACACATTACAACTTAAACTTTTTCCTTTTTATAAATAAAGAACACTGGTTTTCGTCCTTCTCTAATTGCTTTTTTCTGATATTTAGTTTCCACCCAATTTTCTGGAGCATAACGCCAGTCATTGCTATTTTTTGCAGTCCAAATAAAGTTTTTATTTTTATTCATTTCTCTTAAAGTCCAAGCCTTATAAACTTTATGATCAGTTGCCACCACAAACAAACCATCTGGTTTTAAAATACGATGAATTTCTTTTAAATTTTCTGGATTAATAAACCTTCTCGAAGCATGACGTTTTTTTGGCCAAGGATCAGGAAACAATAAAAATATCTTATCCAAAGAACTATCAGGAATTTTATCAAACAACAGCCTAACATCATCACTCCACACCCTAACATTATCAAAGCGAGTAGGGAGCAAGGAAATTTCTTCTGGTAATTCTTTTCCTTCTTTAACACCTGTCATTAAACTTAATAAATTAGCCACACCATTGGCAAAAACTTCTGCTCCAATAAAAAAAGTATTTTGCATTTTTTGAGACAATCCAGCCAAATGAGAACCATCACCAAAACCAATCTCTAAAAAAACTTCTTTAGCATCAGACATTTCTTCAAAAGAAACCTTTGGTAAAAATTCTTTTAACAAAGCTGTTTTTGCAACTCTTATTTTTCTACCAACACGTCTACCAAAAAACTTTGGATTTCCACTATTATTTATATCCGTCATTATTCTTCATTTTCTTCATTATTAAAAGATGTCTTAGACATTTGAATAACCATATCAAACAAATGCTTTGCCACTTTTCTATTTTGAATTTTATAATAAGCTCTAACAAGCTCCATAGCTTCTTTTTTATGCATAGGATCATCATCAAACTCAACTTTGTTATCACTCATCATTAACGGAGCAGTCTGCGGAGCCGCAAAAGTCATCGGACTTTGAGCCGCTGTTTCATTATCCATATCTTCATAAAAAAAGCCAATTTGCACTTCTAAAGCTTGTGCAATATCATAAAGTCTAGATGCTCCAACTCTATTTGCGCCTCTTTCATATTTTTGCACTTGCTGAAAAGTTAAGCCTAACATAGAAGCAAGTTTTTCTTGAGATAACCCTAAAAGAGTTCTACGCAATCTAATTCGGTTTCCAACATGAGTATCAATAGGATTAGGATCACCATCTTGAGTTCTACCTCTTTTGGCTTTTTTAGAAACTTCATCATCTTTATTTAATTTTATTTTTATTTTAGATTTAGTTTTAGACAATAACTTCATATAAAATCTCCTTTATCTCTTTTTATCACACACTCAAATTAAGTCAATGTTTTTTAAAATTTATCCATCCAATTATATGGCAAAATTTCTTTTAGTTTTTTCACTTCTGTTTCAGAAATAACAATATCAGTCTCTGCATTTTCTTTATCAACCTGAGCCAAAAGTTCACGACACCTTCCACAAGGAGGAACTACTTTCCCTTCTTCATTAACAGACACAATCATTTTTATTTTTGTAATCCTATCTTTAAGCATTAAAGAAACCGCCGAAGCCTCAGCACAAAAACCAATTCCACAAGCCATAACCATACAAATACCTGTATAGATTTTTCCATTTTCAGCCAACAGCGCACTACCTACAGTACCTGCAAAAAGAGTTCCATCAAAACTATTTAAAGTAAATTTACCCACAACTTTCTTAGCTTCTTCTATTAATGCTTCTTTCATAAAAAAATCTCCTCTAAATTGTATTATAGAGGAGAAGGATTAATAAAGTGTTTAAATATCACTAAATTTGCTTATCTTCTGGATTTTTGCATTTACAAAGAGCAGAACAACCTGTGCAAGCAACAATAACCGCAGAAATCCCAACCAAAATATAAATGATTGAAGCCAGTGTTGTCATCGGCCCAAAAATAAACATAACCGCATCAAATTCAAACAACCCAACCAAGCCCCAGTTCAAACCACCAATAATGGTCAAAACATAAGCTATTCTTTTTATAATTTCCATAATTTTTCTCCTAAAAATATTATACCAATACACACCAACATCCACTAAACATAAAAAGACATAATAACAATCTAATCTGCCACACAGCCAGGTCATTGCGGACTTGATCCGCAATCCAGTATTACCATGAACACCAGTGATCAATAAAAAAAGATATAATCAAATTAAATTTTTTCAAGACTTATTAAGCGGATGAGTTTCTTTATAAGTTTTAGTAATAACTTCAATATTAGCATCAGTATAGCGCTGCGTAGTTATTAAAGAAGAATGCCCCAAAAGCTCTTGAATTGAGCGCAAATCAGTACCAGCACCCAAAAGATGCGTTGCAAAAGAATGCCTCAAAGCATGAGGAGTTAATTTATCAGACAACCCCAAAGCATTTCTAATTTTTTCTAACTGCCGTTGAACAATCCGAGGACTTAACCTTTCTCCACGAGAACCAATAAACAATGCTGTTTTAATTTGATAAGGGCAAGTCTTTATATATTGATTAATATTTTCTAATACAACATCTAACAATGGCACAAGACGTGTTTTTCCACCTTTACCTTTTATAATAAGATAATCTCTTCTTTTAACATCTTGCAAATCCAAATTCAAAGCTTCAGAAATTCGCAAACCAGAGCCATAGAACAGGGACAATATTGCACAATCTCTAAACCCTTGCCATTCCTCTTTATTTATTTTTTTAGCCATTTCAAGCACATCAAAAGCATCATCACTTTCAATCGCCTTAGGAATATATTTAGGAGTTTTCGGCGCAGAAATCACAGATATTGCAGAATTTTTAACGTCTTTCTTTTTATCCAACCATTTATAAAAACTTTTAACCGAAGATAACTTTCTGGCAATCGTAGTTTTTGACAATTGTTTTTGATTAAGAAAAGACAAATAGCGCCTAAAATCCTTAACATCTAAATCCAAATTATCAAACATTTCAAAAAACTCTTCAATATCTCTAGTATATGCTTCAACAGTGTGATGAGAATACATCTTCTCACACTGCAAATAAGTTAAGAACTGTTTTAAGTTTTCTCTTGCCTCTTTAATCATAATTATATATTAATATAAAAAAGTGAATATTTTATGAATATATATGGAATTTTAGTGCCTTTAGGCTTTGACAATGTTTTTGATTACAAATCAGACTTAGCTCTTGATATTGGAGATTTGGTGAGCGTTCCGTTCAGAAACAAAGAGCTTATAGGAATTGTTTATAAAATTGGCGCTAGCGTTGAAAATAAAAGAATAAAAGAAATTAAAAACAAAATAGACTTACCTCCAATAAGTGCTGAAATGATAAAATTCATGGAATTTGTTTCTGGCTACACACTATCCCCCAGAGGCGCTGTTTTAAAGATGATGCTTAACTATCAACCCGCCAAAAAGACTGTAAAAAAAGCAGAGATAAAAACTCCAACCCCAGAATTTTCAAAAATAAATTTCACACAAGAACAATTGCTTGCGTCAAAAAAGTTAATGCAAAAAATTAACAATGGTTTTTCTTGCACCTTACTTCATGGTATTACAGGCAGCGGCAAAACAGAAGTATATTTTGAAGCTATCGCAAAAGCATTAAAAGAAAACAAACAAGTTTTAGTTTTGCTACCAGAAATTGCTTTAACTTCGCAGTTTATAAAAAGATTTGAAAAACGTTTTGGTGCAAAACCATTAATGTGGCATTCATCAATACTACCCAAAGCCAGAAGAGAAACCTTTGAAGTAATCGCAACAGGAGAAGCTAAAGTACTAGTAGGAGCTCGCTCAGGTCTGTTTCTTCCTTTCAAAAATTTAGGCTTAATTGTCGTTGATGAAAGCCACGATTCTACATTTAAACAAGAAGATGGCGTAAAATATAACGGCAGAGATATGGCCGTTATGCGTAGCTTCTATCAAAAAATCCCCACCATATTAGCAACAGCAACCCCAGATTTAGAAACTTTAGTTAATGTAGAAGAAGGCAAATATGAAATTGTAGAGTTAAAAGAGCGTTATTCAGATGCAAAATTACCAACAATAAATATATTAGACCTAAAAGAACAGCGCCCAGCAAAAGGTCAATTTTTATCTCCTATATTAATAGAAGAAATCAAACAAACGTTATCAAGAAAAGAACAAGTTATTTTATTCTTAAACCGCAGAGGTTATGCACCTTTAATCATCTGTCAAGATTGTGGCTTTAGAATAGAATGCCCTAATTGCTCATCATGGTTGACCGCCCACAGAAACAACAATTCGTTAATCTGTCACCATTGCGGACACTTAACCCCATACCCCAAAAAATGCCCCGATTGTGGAAGCGAAAATGGATTAACAGCTTGCGGTCCTGGAGTTGAACGCATTGATGAAGAAGTTGGTGTCTTGTTTCCAGATGCAAATATAGAAGTTATCTCTTCAGACATAACAGACAATCCAAAAAAAATCGCCGAAGTAATCAAAAGAATGGAAAACAAAGAAATTGACATCCTTATCGGCACTCAAATTCTTGCCAAAGGACACCACTTCAAAGATTTAACTCTTGTTGGTGTTATTGATGCAGATTTAGGCTTAACAGGCTCAGACTTAAGAGCATCTGAACGCACATTCCAACTATTATCTCAAGTTTCTGGCCGTGCGGGCAGGGAAGATAAAGAAGGAAAAGTTTATCTTCAAACCTATAATCCAGAAAATCAAGTATTAAAAGCAATTGTTAATAATGATATGAATGATTTCATAAAAATAGAAAAACAAACCAGAAAAATGCTAAAAATGCCTCCTTATGGCAATTTAGCATCTATTATTGTTAGTGCTGACAATCAAAACAATGCTGAACACACAGCTTTTGAACTCGCCAAAACTGCACCAAACACAGATTATATTATAACTTTAGGGCCATCTCCTGCGCCAATATTTATGCTAAGAGGAAAATATCGCTATCGCTTGTTATTAAAAACTCACAAATCAATAAAAATTCAACAGGTTATAAAAAAATGGTTGCAGATGATAAATTTAAAAGGTAACGTAAACATAGACGTGGATGTTAATCCATATAATTTCATGTGAGGATACTAAAATGTTAACTGCAGGAACAAAAAACTCTAGTCCCAAAAAATCAAATAAAAAACTTTTATCAAATCTTTTATCTTTAACATCCATAGGATTTGCCTTAACAAGCATAATAGCTTTAAACTTTTTACTGTTTGCAACCAATGGTGGCTACAATCTTTTTGATTCTACAGGTATGTTTAATTTAGAGTTTTTATATATCCTACTAGGAATTTTAATATTTTCTTTTGCAGTCTCAATCTTACTATCTTTTTCTAAAAAGCTTTTAATAATAGCAACAGCAGCTATTTTTGGATTAATGTTCTTTATTTTTATCAATCAATATAGCAACATATCTCCAGCATCTATTTTAAGTGTATTTTTTCCACCAAACCCTTATTTTGATCAATATTCAAACATTATCATATCTGCTATATTAGGATTTCTTATTATTATATTTTTCTTTACTGCAAAAAAACGTACAATTTTTTATACATTTAGCATTTTAATTGCCGCAAATTTAGGTTTTATAGGATATTTATATATAAGCAAACCCAAAACTAAACAAATAGTTGAGATTTATGGAAAAAAAGAACTAAAACAACCAGAGGTAAACTCACAAAAACTTATCTACATTTCTTTTGAAAATTTACCATCATATAATCTATTAAAAGATTGGAATCAAGACAATGCTGATTTAACATTAGGCTTCTTTGCTAACAATAATTTCAAATTATTTCCAAACTCTTATGTAGAAAAACAAACAAAAGAAGAAAACTTAACTCAATTATTAAACTTCAACAACAAAGCTGATGATAATTTATTTTTAGACGGAGTTGAAATAAACGGATACATCAATTTTAACAAAACAAAAGATGAAAATGTTTTTCTAAAACAAAATACACTTTACAATGTTTTCAAAAAAACAGGATACGAAATAGTTTCATACCAAACAAATGCTATAGATTTATGCAAAGTTGATAATGACTATACATCAAACAAATGTTTTGACGTAAACATTAATAATGTTGACATCCCCAACTCTCAAAAATTAAACACATCAGATAGAGCAACAATACTACTATCGCAATGGGCAAATTCTACAGGAATCCCATTCAACATCCCAGTATTAGACAGCCATAAATACAAAGAAATTTATACTATAAGCACACTAAAACAATTAAATCATGTTTTTAATGATATAAAAAACAATAACAAACAATCACTTTATTTTGTAGATATAAAACTTCCTTCAAGCCTTTATGTTTTCGATAAATATTGTCAAGTAAAACCAAAAAACAGCTGGGTTTCTGCCACAGATACATATTTAAACCCTCAAATAAAAAAAGCCGCACTAATGGAACAAAGTCAATGTTTGTTTGCAAAACTACAAGAGCTTATGGATAAAACAGATAATTCAAATATTGTTTATATATTATCATCAAACACAACTGCTCAAGCAATAGATTTAACAAACAAAGGGTTTACAGATACTTTTAAAAAAGCAAATTTAACTACTTTTGCAATAAAAGATCCAATGTTTAAGGACTTTAGCGCTGACTATTCAATTTGTCAAAATCAAAAACTTTTATCAAAATATTTATTCAAAAAAGATACTTGTGATATTAAAGATTTAAACTTACAAACTCTTGCAACAAAAGAACTAGAAGATGATCTTTTATTACCTTTTGAAAACAGAGTTGATAGCGCAAAAACTAGTTTTAATCAATTTTATACAGAATATAAAAAGGCAAATAATATTGAATAAAAAAACAAAAATATCCCTAATTTTATTTGGAATAATGTTTGTTACTAGTTTATTTGCAGAATTAATTGCCAACGATAAACCTTTGGTTGTAAAATACAAAAACTCGTTTTACTTTCCAATTGTAAAAACATATACAGACAAAGATTTTGGTGGTGATTTTCCAACTCCTGCAGATTATACAGATACATTAATACAAGAAAATATTAATAATAACGGATATATGATAAACACTATTATCCCTTATTCATACACTACAGTTGATTACAACTTAAACCAACCAACACCATCTGCTCCTTCCCAAAAACATTGGCTTGGCACAGATGATGAAGGGCGAGACATCTTAGCAAGAATCATATATGGTATAAGACTTTCAATTATATTTGGCTTTTTATTAACCATATTATCTAGTATTATAGGCATTACAATCGGAGCAATTCAAGGTTATTTTGGCAAAAAAACAGACTTAACAGTGCAAAGATTTATTGAAATATGGGAAAGTCTACCACAACTTTTTATATTGATTATTGTTGCCAGCATATTTGCCCCAAGCTTTTGGACACTACTATTTATTATGCTGTTATTCTCATGGACATCATTAGTAGGGGTTGTAAGAGCTGAGTTTTTAAGAGTTAAAAACTTTGAATTTGTAAAAGCTGCAAAAGTTTTAGGAGTTTCTGAAAAAAACATTATGTTTAAACACATCCTCCCCAATGCATTGGTTGCAACAATAACTTTCATTCCATTTATCTTTGCAGAAAGCATTGTTGCATTAAGCGCCCTTGACTTTCTAGGATTAGGACTAGATTACACATACCCATCGCTAGGAGACTTGGTACGCCAAGGAAAAGACAATATTCAAGCACCTTGGATTGGCATATCTATATTTATTGTTTTATCGACCATCTTAACACTTCTAATATTTATAGGAGAAGGAGTTAGAGACATGTTTGATGTGAGGAAGAAATGATTGAAGTAAAAAACTTAACCGTTTCTTTTAACAACAAAAAAGTTGTAGACAATCTATCTTTTAACATAAAAGATGGAGAAGTTTTAGGCATTGTAGGACAATCAGGAAGCGGCAAATCTATTAGTGCATTGGCAATATTAGGATTATTACCTAAAACAGCTAAAATATCAAAAAAATCTCATATAACTCAAGGGTTAATAAAAGGAAAAGATATAGGTTTTATTTTTCAAGAACCTTTATCAGCCTTAAATCCATTGCACAAAATAGGCAAGCAAATAACCGAAGCTATTTTAACACACAACAAAATAACAAAAAAAGAAGCTCAAAACAGATGCTTAGAGTTATTAAAAGAAGTTGGAATTAAAGATGAAAAAACAAGAATAAATTCATATCCTTTTGAGCTTTCTGGTGGCGAAAGACAAAGGGTTCTAATTGCTATAGCAATAGCCAACAAACCCAAACTTTTAATAGCAGATGAACCTACAACAGCACTTGATCTAACAGTCCAAACACAAATTATCAAGCTTTTAAAAAAGATTATAAAACAATACAATATGAGCCTCATGTTCATTTCACATGACTTAAATGTTATAAAAGAAATTGCAGACAATGTTTTAGTATTAAAAGAAGGGCAAACAATAGAAGAGGGTGCAACATCAAATATTTTCAAACACCCAAAAACAGAATATGTTAAAGAGCTTATAGACAGCTATACAACAAAGAAAAAAAAGAATTGCCACAATAAAGTTATACTTGAAGTAAAAAACCTAAGTATTTGTTATCAAAAGAAAGAGATTGTTAAAGGCTTGTCTTTCAAATTAAATAAAAAACAGTCAATAGGGCTTTTAGGAGCATCAGGAAGCGGCAAAACATCTATCGCGAACGCAATCTTAAACCTAATAGAATATCAAGGACTAATCATAAAAAATGTAAAAAACATCCAAATGATTTTTCAAGACCCATTTAGCTCATTAAACCCAAGAATGAACATAAAAGAAATCATAGGAGAGGGAATAAACATCCACTTTAAAAATATAAACAAAACAGAAAAAGAAAACTTAATTATAAATACAATAAAAAAAGTAGGATTAAAAAAAGAAGATTTAGAAAAATATCCTCATCAATTTTCAGGCGGACAACGCCAAAGAATTGCTATTGCTAGAAGTTTAATTGTAAAGCCAGAAATTTTAATTTTAGATGAACCAACATCTGCACTAGACTTAAAAGTTCAAAAACAAATACTGGAATTACTGCAAAACTTACAAGAAGAACTAGAATTATCATACATCTTTATATCTCACGACAAACACGTAATAGATACCATGTGTGATAAAACAATAGAGTTATAAGAAAAGAGCAAAAGAAAAAGCTCATGAAACAACATGAGCTTTTTTATTAAAGTGAAAATTATTTACCGCAAGGGTCAGCCATTTCAGCAAAAGATAAAACACCTAACAAATAGTTATTAGTGCAAACTTTTTGACCACCAATAGTACCACGAGTACCAGTACAAGCTGTAATTGCAAACAAAACAGTTAAAATAGCTAATGCTTTCATATTATTTTCTCCAAAATATTTAATTTAGTTTAATTACTAAACAACAATAGTTTAATATCATAAAAAATAAATTCAAGCAAAAACAACAAAACAACAAACAACATAACTATAACAAAGCTCTTCCCTATACTTAATATACATAATATACATTATGCGACAAATATATGTTATTAAAAATAACCCTATTTATAAAAACAAACGATTCTAATATTCAACATTATAAAAATACAAACCACATGCTGGAGCACAAACTGGTGCTTTTTTTCTATCTTTATAATCCAAAATCTTTTTTATATCTTCAGGCTCAAAACGCCCAACACCAACTTCTTTCACAGCACCAACCATATTTCTAACTTGATTATGCAAAAATGATTTAGCTTTAACATAGATTTTAATTTCATCACCCAATTGATTAACCTCAAAAACATCTAACGTTTTTACAGGACTTAAAGCCTGACAAGCAGCAGCTCTGAAAGAAGTAAAATCATGGTTACCTATAAAATATTGCCCAGCTTCCCTCATCTTCTCAACATCAAGCTTTTGCGAAACATGCCAAGCCCTATCTTTATCAACAACCAAAGGAGCTCTACGATTAACAATACGATAAACATAACTCCTTGATTTTGCAGAAAAACGAGCATGAAAAGCACCATCAACCAACTCTGCAGACAAAACACAAACAGACGCCTTTAATTCTCTTAAATGAAAATTAATCCCTTCAACAAAATTATATTCTGAAATTTCTTTTTTAACATCAACAGATGCACACATAGCATAAGCATGAACGCCAGCATCTGTTCTGCCGGCGCCATTTACTTCTACTTTTTCATTTGTTAAATTAAAGATGGCGCACTCCAAAAACTCTTGAACGCTATCACCTTCTAGCTGCTTTTGCCAGCCACAAAGACCAGTCCCATCATACTCAACTAAAATCTTAAACACTTATTCAGCCGCAATTTTATAAAATTCTTCTGAACTGTCTTTAATAAATCCCAATTGATTTTGAACTTCCCAAATAACTTTCAATGCATCATAAGCACTTTGTCCAGAAATTCTAGGAGTTTCTTTACCATTTACGCAATTAACGAAGTGGCTTAACTCTGCTTGTAGAGGTTGATTACTAGGGATAAATAGTTGCTCTACAGACCCTTTTAAGCCATAATTTGCCCATTCAGGAATTTCTTCTTGATTAACATAAGAAGGACGACCTTGAGAATGAACATTAATACTTTGATTAATAAAATCCATATCAATATAGTTTGTATCCGTTGTAACAGTTAATGTTCTAACTCTAGCTTGTGTCATACGACTAGAAGTCAAATTAGCTGTTGCACCATTTTCAAATTCTAAAATTGTTGTAATATATTCTGTTCCACCAGGATTAACTTTATTTTTTACAGAAGATGCAAAAACTTTAGAAACAGGAGATTTAACAATTGATTGAATAATTTGAACATCATGAATCATAACATCCATTGCAGCATCAACATCTAAAATTCTGTTTACATACCCCATTCTACTAGCTGTTAAAGAACAAACCTTAGAGCTATCTGATAAAATTTTAACCAATTGTTCAACCGCTGGATTAAATTGTTCAATATGACCAACCAATAAAGTTGCGCCAGATGACTTTGCAGCATTAATTAACATTTGACATTCAGCAGGAGTTGTTGCTAAAGGTTTTTCCATCAAACAATGAATTCCTCTACTTAAAAAGAACTCCCCTACACTTCCATGAGTTGTAGAAGATGTTACAACACTAACAGCTTCAACGTTTTGCGCAGTCTCCTCAAGAGAAGAAAAAGCCTTTATACCAAAATCACTTGCAACCTGTTGAGCATATTCTTGATTAATATCATAAATACCAACCAACTCTACACCATTAAGATTTTTATAAGTTTTGATATGGTTTTTACCCATAGAACCACAGCCTATTACAGCAACTTTTATTAAATTTGTCATATTTTTATCCCTAAAATAAATTAATTTTGTTTGACTATATTTGTTTTTTGTATAAAAATCATATAAAATCTTGTTACAGTTTATTACAACACAAAAGAGGCTTAATATGAAATACTTAACAACAATACTAACCATTTGTTTTATAACAACTTCTTGTTCTGTTGTTAAAAAAAAGGAAGCCCCTACTTATACACAATTAATAAATCTACCCAACAACCCAGAAGTCGTTGCTAATCCTTTTGAAATTTACAATTCAATGGCAAGAGCGGTAAAATATAACTTAGATAGACTCCTTGAAGAGCATGAAATAAAAATAACAGAGATAAACACCACTGAAGAAGAAATAAAAACTCCTCAACAACAAATCACTATTTTAACAGAAATAGAAAACCCTACAGATATATATCAAATATACAAAGCATTAGACGCTGCAATCTTAATAAAAGAAAACACTCAAAACGCAAATATACAACATATTACTCAAAACTTAATATTAGCAGGCATAAATTCTTATAACAAAGCATCTTTTGCAAAAAACAAATCTGTAGATTTATCTAGATCAGAAACTTATTATGAAAGAAGATTAGATAAACTATTATCAAAAGAAAAAGGACTCGTTGATACTTCAAAAGAAGAAGAGCTTGAAAAACAAGAGATTGAAGTATTTTTATTTAATTCTAAAGAAATGCAAGAACTTTATCAAACAAATTTAACAGAATTCAACCAACTTGAAAAAGCAGACTATACAAACGTTAAGTTTGGATCAAAAAAATATTTTGAATTAAAAACATTTCAAAACAACCTTAAATTAGAAAACTTTGAAGAACTCGCCCTAAAAAACAAAGTTATTGATAATTTAAAATATGAAAGAAATCTTTTAGTTCAAAACTTTCCCAATGCATACAGACTCCACATGAGCGATGATACATATAAAAACACTTACCTACACCAACAAGTATTAAATCAAGGTAATGAAGTTGCATTAAGAGTTTTAGATGGCTCTATATCTGTTCAAACAGCCAAATTATTACGCATAAGACTTGCTTTTTACATTGCAAAAATAACAAAATTTGAATATTTCAACACCTTAGAACAATATAAAAAATCAACCCAAGACAAGTCAATTAAAAACAGGGCAAATATTATAAAACTTGAATACGCATTAAACAATGCCCTTAGTAATTATGCCCTATCTGTACAAAATTTATATTTTTCAGCAGATCCAATTGACTTGCCATTAACAGAAATAAACAGAGCTGTAGATATTGTTGCTAAAAAAATAAAAACATACACCAATCAAAATTTAGCCAGTATTTTAGCAACTCAAGAATATCCTCAAAAAAACACATCTTATAAAATACCAAACGTTAATGCCGAAAAACAATGGGCTCCAAGAGGAGAAAACTGGTTAGAAGAGGTTGTAAAATAACAAAATGTATAAAAAAAACATCCTCAAAATTTTTATACTACTATCATTAAGCATCTTTTTTGCTATACCAACACAAGCAAAAACTGTTTCTCAAAAAGATCTTGAAAAAATAAAAGCTCAAGCATCTCAAAAGAACAAAGAAAAAAACAAATTAGATAAAGAAGCGTCAAAAGTAGCTTCTGACATAAAAATAGTTTCTCAAGAAATGATAAGCACTGCAAGAAAAATTCAAGTAAATGAAAAAAAACTATCTAAAATGGAAAAAGAGCTTGAAGCATTAAAAGAAAACTTAAAAGAAGCTGAAGAAAACTTTTTAATTGATGATAAAAACTTAACAAAAACCTTAGCAGCTTTAGAAAACTTAGCCCTAAAGCCAACAGAAGCTTTATTTGTTCAACCTTTAAGCCCTGTAGAAATAATAAGAAGCGCAATACTCTTAAGAGAAACAGTTCCCTTTTTAGAAAACAATGCCAAACAAATAAGAATAGAACTCAATAATATTGAAGCAAAAAAAATAAAAATAGAAAAACAAATAAGAGACATATCTATTAGCAAAAACAAAATGCAACAAGAACATGCCAGAATGAAGAACTTAACCCAAACCAAGAAAAAAATGCAAAAAAACTTGAACATCAAATCAAAAACCGCAGCCTTAGAATTAAAAAACTTAACTTCTAAAGCAAACAACATTCAAGGATTATTAGACACCATTGCAAAAGAAAAAAGAATAAAAGCACAAAAAGAAGAAGAAAAAAGATTAGCAAAATTAAAAGAAAGAAAAAAAACTGGGGACAGCTCATCTAATCTATTGCTTTCTGATCAAACAGATAATATCATTTCTGAAAATGCTTTCAAATTAGCAAAAGGAAATATACCTCTTCCCGCAATTGGTTATATTTCTAAAACTTTTGGACAAGAAACCTCTAAAGGCCTCCACTCAAAAGGAATAAACATAAAAACCAGAGAACTCGCTCAGGTAACGACTCCTTTTGACGGAAACGTTATGTTTGTAGGTCCTTTCAGAGGTTATAAAAACCTTATTATTATTGATCATGGCGGTGGTTATGTTTCTTTACTTTCTGGACTAGATAGTATTGATTGTGAACTCGGACAAACCCTACTTGCAGGAGAGCCTATCGGACAAATGCCCAAAAACACAAATGCAGAACTTTATTTAGAGCTTAGAAAAGACAACACCCCTATAAACCCACTAAATTGGATGAAAAAAGGATAACTTTATGAAAAAAACATTATTATTAGCAATTGCATCAAATTTGATTATATTCAACACTTTTGCTAAAACTACAGAAGAAAAACCAAGCACTTATGAGTTATTAAACCTTTTTGGTGAAGTTATGGAAAGCGCAAAAGAAGTTTATGTTGAAGACGTTGAAGATCAAAAACTAATAGAATCTGCAATAGACGGAATGTTAAGCTCATTAGACCCCCACTCAAGTTTCTTAAATGCAAAAGACTTTAAATATATGACAGAACAAACTCAAGGAAAATTTGGTGGTCTAGGTATTGAAGTTACAATGGAAAACAGCCTTGTAAAAGTTGTTTCTCCAATAGATGATACCCCAGCTTTTAAAGCAGGACTTAAATCTGGTGATTATATAACACACATAGACGGTGTTTCTGTTATTGGCATGACCTTAAATGAAGCTGTAGATAAAATGAGAGGCAAACCAAAAACAAAAATCAAATTATCTATTGCCAGAAAAAACAACAAACCATTTGATGTTAAAGTTACAAGAGAAATTATAAAAATTCAATCTGTTAAAAATGAAATCAAAAATGATGATGTTTTATATATCAGAATCTCATCATTTAACGAAGACACAACAAAAATGGTTGAAGAAATCTTCAAAAAAAATAAAGACAATAAAAAAACAAAAGGAATTGTTTTAGACTTAAGAAACAATCCAGGAGGTCTTTTAGATCAAGCCGTATATGTATCTGACTTATTTTTAGAAAAAGGAGAAATTGTTTCTACTCGTTCAAAAAGACCTGAAGACACTGTTAAATTTAATGCAAAAAAAGGTGATATATCAAAAGGATTACCAATTGTTGTCTTAATCAACGATGGTTCTGCTTCTGCATCAGAAATTGTTGCAGGCGCATTACAAGACCATAAAAGAGCAATATTAATGGGTGAAAAATCTTTTGGCAAAGGTAGTGTTCAAACAGTTGCTCCACTTGGCAAATTTGGTGCCATGAAAATTACAACCGCAAAATACTACACTCCTTCAGGACGCTCTATTCAAGCAAAAGGAATTGAACCAGACATACTAGTAAAACCAGCAAAAATAGAAGATATAGAAAGAATTTACTCAAGAAGCGAAGCTGATTTAAAAAACGCCTTAAAAAATGATACTGAAGAAAATAAAAATGCAAAAAAAGAAGAAAAAATAGAAGATTATCAATTACTAAGAGCTGTAGACTTAGTTAAAGCATTAAGTTTGTATTCACAAGGAGATGATATTGCTAATAAATAAGAAAAAAATATTTTCTTTCTTAATTGCTTTTGTATTCCTTATCATAATTTGTGGATGTGGATACCTTATTGCCTTGCAAAAAAATCAACCCAAATACAACTCAGAAATTGAAAGAGTTTTATTTGAAACAAAAAACAAACCCCCAAAGTTTTTATTGCATATTTCAGATACTAAAAATAAAGATAAAAAGCTAGAAAATAAAGATACTGCTGAAGAATCTATTTCAAACAATAAGTTTGAACCATTAAAAAACATTCCTTCTTTTAGCAAATTATCAATCATAAATAACAAAAAAAGACTTAATGTAATAAAAAAACAAGAAACAAAAAAAGCTTGGCTAACATATTCAAAAGATTTTGTTCTTCCTCAAAATTTTTATAAAGTAGCTATCGTAATAAATTCTGTTGGTTTAAGTCAAAGAACCTTTGATTCTCTTTTAGAAACAATACCTGAAAATATTTCATACTCTTTTTCACCTTATACTCCCAATATTGAACAAAATGTAGAAAAAGCCAGAGAACATGGACATGAAACATATTTAGACTTATTGTTATCTCCTGAAGATATTTTTCATTCAGATAATGGTCCATTATCATTAAAAATAACTTCATCCATAGATGATAACATAAAAACAATAGAAAAATCTATTAACAAAAATATAGCCATTGGAGGACTTATAACCTCCAAAGGAATGGCCGATATTACAGCAGCACCAAGGTTAGCCAGTGTTTTAAATTTTATAAAAGATCAAGGTTTATTATTTATTGACCTTAGCAATGGCCCAGGTTTTGACAAAGTAAAAAAAACGTCTCTTCCACGCAATAAAGCAGATATAATAATAGACAAAGATACTAGCTTAGATGAAATAAAAATAGACTTAAAAAAAGCAGAATATATTGCTCAAAAAAAAGGATATGTTTTAATTGTTACAGAACCCAAACCAATTGCTATTGTTGAGCTAATAAAATGGATTAACACTTTTTCTCAGCCCGCAAAAACCAAAGAAGAACTAATAACATTACCTAAACGACCTTATGTTTTAGCCCCTCTTTCATCTGTGGTGATAGAATAATGATAAGTGAATATAGAAAAAACGTTGCAATTGTTATCTTTAACAAAGAAAAAAAAGTATTAATGTGTGAAAGAATTGATTTTGAAAATCAATGGCAGTTTCCCCAAGGCGGGATAGATGAAGGAGAAACTCCTCAAACAGCTGCAATCAGAGAACTTTTTGAAGAAACATCTATTAAATCTGCAAAATTAATTTATACAACATCAGATTGCATCAGCTATGATTTTCCTTTAGATGTTCAACAAAAATTTCAATCAAAAGGGCAAGAACAATACTGGTCTTTATTTTATTTTACAGGCAACGATGACGAAATAAATTTAAAGACAAAACAGCCTGAATTTAAATCTTATAAATGGATAGATATAAAAAAAGCTCCACTTCAAATCATAGATTTTAAAAAAGAAGCTTATCAAAAAGCAGTTAATTTATTGGAACCAATGATAAATGCGTATAAAGCTTAGTTTATTCATTTTAACCACCCTCTTTTTTCCTGCTTTGACAAATGCAAAAATAGTCGATAGCTTTAATTTAAGAGGAGAACCAAAGTACAAAAACTTCAATAATTTTGATTATGTTAACCCAAACGCCACAAAAGGCGGAACAATCACCCTACCCGATTATGGAACTTTTGACAATTTTAATCCACACATCTTCAAAGGCATAGCAAGCTCTCAAGCTTTTGGCTTAACCGTAGAAACATTAGGAGTTAGCCCTATTGACGATCAAACATCTTTATATCCTTTAATAGCCAAACAATTTGAGCTTCCTGAAGATAAATCTTTTATAGGTTTTATTATTGATAAAAAAGCAAAATTTAACAATGGATTAAAAATAACTGCAGAAGATGTTATTTTCTCATTTGAAAGCTTAATAAATAAAGGTGCTCCAATTTATAAAATGTATTATTCAGATATTGAAAAAGTAGAAAAAATAACTGATAACCACGTTAGATTTATATTCAAAAAAAATTCTGAAAACAAAGAACTTCCGTTAATCGTAGGACAAATTCCTATATTTTCAAAAAAAGATTTTAAGGATAGAGACTTTTCCACTCCAAGCTTAATCCCTCCTTTAGGTAGCGGTCCTTATATTATAGAAAAGTTTGAACAAGGAAAATATATAAACTTAAAAAAATCACCCAATTATTGGGCAAAAAAACACCCTACCCGTGTTGGACATTTTAACTTTAATGAAGTTAAGTTTGATTATTATTCAGACACCTCAATTTCTATTCAGGCTCTTTTTTCTAACAATATAGACGCAAGAGAAGAATATACTGCAAAAATTTGGGCCACAGGATATGATAATAATTTAATAAAAAATAAAAATATTATAAAAGAAAATATAAAACATAATAAACCAGCTCCTTTACAAAACTTTGCTTTCAATTTAAGAAAAGAAAAATTTCAAGACAAAAGAGTTCGTCAAGCAATTGGGCTAGCGTTTGATTTTGAATGGGCTAATAAAAATTTATTCTACAATCAATACAAACGCCTAAATTCATATTTTACCAATACAGGCTTTGAATATACCAAATTCAAAAACCCAGAGCATAATAATTACAAACAAACAAGAGAAAACTTAAAACAAGCTGTTTTATTATTAAACCAAGCTGGATATGATTTTATTAATGGGAAAATGACAAACATAAAGACTAACAAGCCTTTAAGCTTTGAAATTTTTGACAATTCAGCAAACGGTTCAAGCTTCACAAGAGTAATGCTCCCTTTTATAAACAATCTTAAAAAAATTGGCATTGATGCAAAATTCAGAAGTCTAGAAGTTAACATATTCAAAAACAGATTAGACAATTTTGATTATGACATAGCCATTTTATCTTATCCTGTTTCAAAATCTCCTGGCAATGAGTTAAAAGAATATTTTGGCTCAAAATCTGCTGATATAAAAGGAAGCTTTAATATATTAGGTATAAAAAACCCCAAAGTTGATGACTTAATAAACCAAATAATAACAGCTCAAACTCAAAAAAAATATTCACAAGCAATAAAAAATTTAGATGAAATTTTATTAAATGAGCATTATATGATATTAAACTGGTTTTCTCCAACCCAAAGAATTGCCTATTGGGACAAATTTGAGCACCCAAAAACAGATATAAAAACAGGCTTTATGCCTCATACATGGTGGATTAAGAATGAATAAAAAACAAAAAGACTTAAAAAAAATTGCAACATATTTAAGCATTAGTGTTGCCGCCATTTTATCTTTTATAAAAATAATTGCAGGCATAATGACAGGCTCTTTAGCAATAATATCTTCATTAGTAGACAATTTGGCAGATATTTTTGCATCTTTAATAACTTTAATTGCAGTCAAATATTCAAACAGAAAACCAACAGAAAATTATAAATACGGTTATGGCAAAGCAGAAGCATTAAGCGCATTAGCTCAATCTGCATTTGTTGCAGGCTCTGGACTTTTTATTATGTATGAAGCTATAAATAGATTTATACATACAAAAAATTTATCTTCAGGCAACTTAGGTTTGATTGTAATGATTGTCAGTTTAGCTTTAACAATATCATTAGTAATCTTTCAAAGATACGTTTATAAAAAAACAAATTCTCAAGCAATCTTAGCTGATAGTTTACACTACAAAACAGATATATTAGCCAACATTGCAATCATCATATCTTTAATTGCTCAAAAAGCGTTTAACATTTCATGGTTTGATCCCCTAACTGCATTTTTAGTTTCTATATATCTTTTATATAATGCATATATCATTAGTATAGATGCAATAAGAGTTTTGTTAGACAAAGAACTAAACAAAGAAATCACAAAAAAAGTAAAAGAATTAATTTTAGATGAAAGTTTTGTAAAAGGCTTGCATGACTTAAGAAGCAGAAACCTAGGTAATGGATATTTCTTTGAAGTTCACCTAGAATTAGACGGCAACTTAAGTCTACTTAAAGCACATGAATATTGTGAAATAATAGAAAACAAAATTAAATCTGCATTCAACAACGAAACTCAAGTAATAATCCACCAAGACCCACACGGAATTCAAGAAGATAGATTAGACAACAAAATAAAAAAGAAAAAATCTAACTAGCCAAATAGAACCATTCTAAATCAATTGTTGCATCATGATTCGGAATCAAAATAAAACCATCTTCTTTAGCTTCTATTTTTGTTCCATCTTCATAAACAGCTAAAACATCACCTTTAAAAACATTATCTAAGTGCTTATAACTTTTGGTCAAGTATCCTTCTTTTATTTTAACAACATTAGTTTTCATTTTAACATATTGTTTATTTCTTTGAAAAACCAAACCTTGCAACATATCAAGCTTTATCAAAACATTATAAATCGTGTTTTTAGCAATTTCTAAAGAATTAACATCATTATGATAACCACATTCAACGGTGATTGCATTAACATTATTAATATAAGAAAATTTTTCTGTAGACATATCAGCCATTCCAGAATTTTCATAAATATCTGGCCAATTGGTCACCACAAAAGAAACATCAACAGCATCTACCATTTTTTTATTTTCAGCTGTAGGATAATCCAAAAAAACAAAAGGCTCTTCCCCTTGATTGTGTGTTGAGTGCAAATCTAAAACATATTCATTTTTTAATATTTCTCTTGCAATTTCTGATGCAAATTCTTCTTCAACACATTGAGGATTGTCATAAACACCAATAATTCTGTTTAAGTTTTTTTCAACAAATCTTACTTTTTGTTCAAAAGCCAAAGGGTTAGCAACAGGAATTATTGTTAAACATCCAGATTTTAAAACAACTTCTTTATTATCTAATTTTTCTTTTAATTCAAACAAAGCATTCGTTCCAGAAACCTCATTTCCATGAACTGCTCCTAAAATTAAAATATTAGCACCTTTTATTCCTGTATCATAAACAAATTTATCTACCATTAGAAACCTCCATAATTTTATTATTGTGATTTGCGATTAATTTTTGATTATTAATTACATTGCATGCAAAAATCAAACTAGAATTTTCTGCATTATATCCTATTCCCACCCTTTTATATTTAAACATCTTATCAATTAAAGAATAATTATCAAAAGGAATTTCAACACCCAAAGGCAAAACAGAAGTGCCATCTTTCTTTGTATTTTTATGCATAAAAGCAATATTTCCACCATCTGATGGATCAACACCCGCACCAATCATAAAAAAATCATTACCAAAATAAGGTTTCATATTCCAAATATTTTTTCTATCTATAATAGACAACATATTTTCAACTCCACAATTTTTTGCATATTCCGTTCTAAATTTAACCATATTTGCATTAATATTATTCCCCCGATATTCAGGATGTACACTATCTGCTCCCAAACAAGCAACATTAGAAAAATCATTATTCAAGAAAGAAACATCAGCACAAGGAAACTCTTCAAACAAATCATTAGAAGATTTAGTAAAGTGCAAATAAGACATCGCAATTAATTGTTTTCCTTTAACAGCTCCCACAAAAACCATATTAGGATTATCAATCATATTATTATAATAATCTTCATTGTGCTTATGAATAAAACATTCTTGCCCCTGCCTTAAAGAATTATAAATACATGAAGACAGTTCAACCATATTTGCGACATCTTTTTTATCAAGCACTCTAATATGATAATTTTCACCTTCGACAGGCAAACCATTAATTTTTTTCAATGGCGCATAAGCTAAAATTTTATTCTCTTTTCTATAAATGTGCATTTTTTTCCTCAAAAAAAAAGCCCCAATAAAAATTGGGACTTAACGTTAATATTTTTTAATAAATCAATTTAAAAACACCATAACAAAGCCCCTAAACAACGTTTAGTCTTCTTTTCGCTTTGTTTTATTGTTAAAATTGAATACATAAAAACCTCTCTATAAAAACACAATAACCCAACAAAATATTTTGTCAATTAAATTATTATAAAAATATTTAAAACTTTTTTCATAAATCAACGTTATATTATATGTGAAAGGTGATTCTAATGAAAAAAACAATAATAATTTTAGCCATAATAGGTATCACTAGTTTTGGAGCGACAAAACTATTAAATAACAACAAAAACAAAGCTGATTTCAAATTAGCAAAAGTAAGAAAGTCAGATATTGTAGAAATTGTTTCTGCCACAGGCACAATTAATCCTATTTCTAGCGTAGATGTTGGTACTCAGGTTTCTGGCAGAATAGAAAAAATTTATGTGGATTATAACTCAAAAGTAAAAAAGGGTGATTTATTAGCAGAAATAGATTCTGATTCTTTTACAACCAACGTTGCTCAAGAACAAGCAAATTTAGAAGTTGCCAAAGCACAAATAATGTCAGCAACTGCAGATGTAACATATTATGAAAAACACCTTAAAAGAATAAAAGAGTTAAATCAAGAAAAATACACTTCAGATAAAGAACTAGATGAAGCAATCAGAAGCTATGACAATGCAAAAGCAAGCTTGGCATTATATAAAGCTCAAGCAAATCAAGCTCAAGCAGCACTAGATTATAACAAAATTCAACTAGGATACACAAAAATTATATCTCCAGTTGATGGTATTATTGTTTCTAAAGCAATAGAAGAAGGTCAAACCGTTGCCGCCTCTTTTGAAACCCCTACTCTTTTTAATGTTGCCGAAGACTTAACAAAAATGCAAATAGAAGCCTCCATTGTAGAAGCTGACATTGCAAAATTAAAAGAAGCTCAACTTGTAGAATTTTCTGTAGATAGTTATCCAAATGAAACCTTTGAAGGTATTGTTACTCAAGTTAGAAATGAAGCAATAACAACTTCAAATGTTGTAACATATCAAGTAGTAATAGACGTTGACAATAAAGAATTTAAGTTCAAACCAGGAATGACTGCCAATGTAGAAATTATCACAGCAGATAAAAAAGATATTCTAGTAGTACCAAACAAAGCTTTAAGATTTTCTATCGATGACGGCGCTACCAAATATCAAAGTCAAGGATTATGGATAATAGAAAACGGCAATCCCAAACGTATAGATATTTCAACAGGTCTTTATGATGATAATAAAACAGAAATAATCTCTGATATTATTACAGAAAACACAGAAATCATCTTAGAAAAAGGCTCTTTTGAAAAACCTCAACAAGGTGGTAGAATGCCAATGAAAGGAATGAGAATGTAATGGCTTTAATAGAAATAAAAGACATTTGCAAATCATATCCACTTGGTGATTCTGAGCTAAAAATATTAAAAAATGTTTCATTAAAAATCGAAAGTGGAGAATTTGTTGCCATCATGGGACCTTCAGGTTCTGGAAAATCTACCTTAATGAATATTTTAGGATGCTTAGATGTCCCTACTTCTGGTAGTTATTTCTTAGATAATAAAGAAGTTGATAAATTAAGCTCTGATGAACTAGCAGAAATCAGAAACCAAAAAATCGGTTTTGTGTTTCAAGGATTTAACTTGTTATCCAGAACATCAGCACTAGAAAACGTAGAACTTCCGATGGTATATGCTGGCGTTGATAAAGAACAAAGAGAACTTAAGGCTATTACCTCTCTTAAAACCGTGAACTTAGGCGACAGAATGGATCACATGCCCAACCAACTTTCAGGTGGACAACAACAACGTGTTGCAATTGCAAGAGCTTTAGTTAATCAAGCCCCAATAATTTTTGCAGATGAACCAACAGGTAACTTAGATACAAAAACCAGTGTAGAAGTTATGGATTTATTCACCAAATTAAATAAAGAACTAAAAAGAACCATAATACTCGTAACCCACGAAGATGACATCGCTCAATATGCCAACAGAGTTATAAAATTCCTAGACGGCGAAATCGTCAGCGATATAAAAAAACTGTAGGGGACGACGCCCTCGGCGTCCCTCCATCCCAAAAGGAAATTAAAATATGATAGACATAAAAACCACAGGTCAAATCGCCATCAGAGCAATTATCGCCAACAAAATGCGTTCTTGTTTAACCAGTCTTGGCATTATTATTGGTGTGGCTTCTGTGATTATTATGCTATCAATCGGAAACGGAGCCCAAGTATCTATTCAAAAAGATATGCAATCTATGGGGTCAAACTTACTTGTATTGCGCTCAGGAATAGCAACCTCTGGCGGCGCAAAAACATCTCGCGGCTCAAAGCCAACATTAAAAAAATCAGACGGAGATGCCGTGGCTGAAAGGGTTGATGGAATTTTATTTGCATCACCATCTCTAGACCAATCAGAACAAGTTATTTATGGCAACACCAACTGGTTAACCACGATTACAGGCACAGACAATAATTATTTCACCATAAAAGATTGGGCTGTTGAATATGGCAAAGGCTTTTCTGATTCAGATTTAGAAAATGCCTCAATGAACGCAATTATTGGCACAACCATAGCAACAGAACTTTTTGGTGATGTTGATCCTGTTAATAAAACAGTCAGAATAAAAGGACTTCCTTTTAAAATTATAGGTGTTTTAGAAGAACGTGGCGAAAGTGGCAACGAAATGGATCAAGACGACGCTGTTTTTATTCCCATTACAACCGCACAAAAAAAAGTTATGGGCATTCAATTTCCTGATGAAGTAAAACATATTTTATTACAAGCAAAAGATTTAGAATCAACATATTCCACTCAAGAAGAAATAAGAGCAATCTTAAGACAAAAGCACAATTTAGGTAATAATAAAGATGACGATTTTGTAATTATGAACATGACCCAAATGCAAGAAGCGATGCAAAACTCAACAAAAGTATTAACCTTGCTTTTAGGATCTATCGCATCAATATCTTTACTAGTTGGTGGTATTGGGGTTATGAATATTATGTTAGTTTCTGTAACAGAACGTACTCGTGAAATTGGCATCAGAATGGCAATCGGCGCAAAAAAATGGGATATCAGATTACAATTTATAACAGAAGCTGTAGTTCTTTCATTAATAGGTGGTTTAATCGGCGCAACCTTAGGAATTTTAGGCTCAATGTTCATGCCAGGACTAGGCAACTTTGAACCAATATTAGACATCACCTATGTAATGCTTCCATTTTGTGTTTCTGGCATCGTCGGCATAATATTTGGCTACTACCCAGCCTATAAAGCCTCTTTACTAAACCCAATCAACGCTTTAAGATTTGAATAAAATATTTTATAAACTGTAATATTAGAGATTACTCCCGCCCTTTAAACAAAAACATCTTGATTATTAAAATTGTTGTTTTATAATAATTCTCAGAATAGTTGATTACTATTCCGAGGTTTCATACCCTCAGCAAGTTGTTCATAAGAACGTAAAACCCTTCTAGTCAATGACTGGAAGGCGGCAAAATAAACCTTTCGGTCAATATGCCCACTATTCTTGTTATAGGTATGAACTTCCAGTCGCCCTTCATCACGGCGATGTTTTTTATTTAAAAAGGAAGTTATAATGGAGCACATTTCAAAAAAAACTAAAAGAGGAAGACAATTAGACGGTTCTGCAAATCCTATAGATATTTATGTTGGTAACAGAATAAAAATCAGACGTCAAATGTTAAACATTTCTCAAGAAAAATTAGGAAACCTCTTAGGAATAACTTTTCAACAAATTCAAAAATATGAGCGAGGCATAAACAGAATTGGTGCTAGCAGACTTTGGGATATTGCAAACGTCTTAGATATTAATATGACTTATTTCTTTGAAAACATACCAACAGATATAATGACCTCAAGTCCAAGATTTACAATTAATAAAAACGCAACACTAAACTCAAAAAACATAAATGATCCCTTGTTTGAAGAAATTCATCTAAATATATTAAACAATTTATGCAAAATTGAATCAAATAAACAAAAAGAAGCTATAGAAATAATAACAAAAGCATTATCTAAATCATATAAATTAAAAGACTTAGAGGTTAATAATATGAAAGAATGCTGAAGAAAAATCTTCAAACTCATCCATAACTTCAAAATCTTCTTTATCTATGCTAACATAATTAGTACCATCAAAAGCAATATAATCAAATTCATTTTTGCCTAAAAAAACAAAACCTGTCGCGGTTAGTTTAAGATTTTCTAAAACAATATTGTTTAACAAATGCTCATTATCAAACACCCCAAAAATATGACCTCCGTCAAAAGAAAAACCATTATAATGATGCAAAAAATCAATAAAATCATCTGGCATAGATATGTTTTTTTCTTTTTGTAAAATCTTTTGAGCTTCAATTAAATCTTTGCTCAACAATTTTTTTCCTGTCTCAAAAACATTAAAACTTTGCAATTTATTAATTATATCATCAATCATTTCTTTGATCTCCTCTAGATTTTATAGGAACATAATTAGATAAATCATCCTGAATTCTAAAACAAGGTGTCAAACCAATCATAAAAACTGTATTAGGTGGCATTCTAAGACGTTGCACATTTCTAGAAATAACTTGAGATCCCTCCTTATGCTCAGATAAAATAGTATCAAAACTATGAACAATCTGATGCAGAGGAAAATCTGCTGAGTTAATAACCAATGCCAAATCTTCAAAATTATTAACGTCAAAAATATTCTTTTCTTTTTTACCAACAGAAGAAACAGGTTTTTTGTGATGAACTTCTAACTTAACATCTGTCGCTTCAAAAATAGAGCCATGCTTATCTCTAGTATAAATATCACAGTTACCATATCTACTCATAACAGATAAAGTTGCATCAATATTTTTACGACTAACCCCATAATTAGAAAACGCTTCAATAAGAGCTTTCTTATGTTTTTTAGCAACTAGTTTTACAAATTCTTGTTTTTTACCTTCAAATAAATATGCTTTTTTATCACCTTTTTCTTCCACAAAAGTTTCATATAAAATATCTTGAAAATCATACATATTAAAAAAAGGCAAAACCTGAGGAGGAATAGAATTTGCTTGCAAATAATCTATTATTTTATTTTTCACCCCTCTAAACTTTTTAGATTTATTACAAATATTCCACATTTCCCAATTTTTCAAGTCATCATAATCTTCTTTAAAAAATAGACCTTTAGGATTATTTTTAATATTATTATAAATCTTAGATGTCATACTTTTAGACAAAGGATGCCCCTTAGCATCTTCAGAATAAGGACGAGGCTTATCAACACAGCCATAAAATTCTATTCTAATTAATTTTTTTTCCAATTTAGAAATTGGTTCAACTTCATCTTCAGTCAAAAAGAAATCATATTTTTCTAAAGTTTCAAAAAGCTTATCTTTAACATCATTTTTAGCACCCATACCTAAAAGGTTAAAACTTTTGAAATCTTCTTTTAACACACTTCTAGATTCCTCATTTTCTTTTAACTGCTTTCTAATACAACTTTCTTGCTCTTTTCTTATTTTTCTTGCCATTTCAGCCTCTAATAGAATATAGACAAAATATATCAGCAAAAATCTTATTTGTCTAGTTTAAAATAGCATCTTCAATAATAAATTGCACACTTTCTCTTCCTTGCCAAACATTTTTTCTAACCACACCCACAAGATCAAATACTCCTCGAGAATTTGCAAGCATCTGTTTGCCAAGTTCTGTGTCAGCCATTTTAAAAGCAATAGCCTTAAGACTTCCACCATTTAAAGAAGATAAAAAGCACTTAATATGCCCCTGCCCCACAATAGAAGCACCAGAAACATGAGCAGACTTAATCAAAAACTTAGGCTCAGGATTTGAAGCCCCATAAGGTTCTAACCTTTCAAACTCTTCTAAAAGATTAAGATTTATACCTTTTACATCTAATATTGCATTTATCTCTATTATAGGTTCAATAACATCTTGCCCCAAATGCTCAAGAACATATTCTTTAATAAAATTCTTAAATTCATCTATTTTTTCTGGAGAAACAGAAAATCCAGCTGCCATAATATGCCCACCACCATGAAGCAACAAGCCTTTTTCTTTGGCATTAATAATTAAATTTCCCAAATCAAGCCCCGCAATAGAACGAGCAGAACCTTTATATTCTTCTCCTTCTAAAGTCATAACAAATGTTGGCTGATTATAACGTTCTTTAAGTTTGCCCGCCACAATACCAATAACACCCTGATGCCAATCATGCCCATAAACAAAAGCAAAAGGAACATCTTGAGGCTGACTTTCTAATTGTTCAATTGCCTGCATAAAGCAATATGCCTCAATTTCTTTGCGTTCAATATTAAAGTTATTAAGTTTTTCTGCCAAAATCTTTGCTTCTAAATCATCTTTTGCACATAAAAGATGATTTCCATATTTAGCATCCCCTACTCTACCTGTTGCATTAATTCTAGGACCTAAAACAAAACCTAAATGATATGTTGTCAGCGCATCTGTAATACCTGAAATTTCTCTTAAAGCTTTTAGACCAAAATTCTTATATTGCCCCATAACTTTAAGCCCTTGTTTTACAAAAGCTCTATTTAAGCCCACTAAAGGCACAACATCACATACCGTCCCAAGAGCAACAATATCTAGCAACTCCAACAAATTAGTTTTTGTTTCAAGCTTTGCATTTACAGCCACCAATGTCATAAACACAACACCACAAGCCGCCAAATAAGTCAAACAACTTTCATCATCCAAACGTTTTGGATTAACAACCTCATAACATTTTGGTAAAGTTATTTCTGCAGCATGATGATCTAAAACAATTAAATCAATTCCTTTTCCCGCCGCATATTCTAAAGGCTCAAAAGCTGTTGTTCCACAATCAACCGTAATAATAAGAGTTGCCTCACCTAAAACAAATTCATCAACAGCCTTAATGCTAGGACCATAGCCTTCTTCTCTATCTGGAATATGAATTAAAGGCTCAATACCATGCCCTCTTAAAAAAAGCTTCATCAAAGCTGTAGAGGTTGCCCCATCAACGTCATAATCTCCCAGAATTGCAATTTTTTCTTTATTTTTAATAGCTTGAGCAATTCTACTTGATGCGTTATCCATACCCATCAAAGAATTTGGGTTTGGCATTAAATTTGCGATTTTTGGTTCTAAAAAAGAAGAAACCTCATCTAAACCAACTTCTTTTTGTGATAAAATCTGTGCTAATGCAAAAGAAATTCCATACCTTTGCATCATGGTTTCAACAAGTCTTTCATTAGCTTCTATTTGTTTTACAATACAACCATTTATAGTTTTCATATTATTAAACTCACAATCAAACCAGCCAAAACCATATACAACAAAACACCAAATTTATTCTTAAAAGCAACCTTAAAGTCTGTACTAGAAGGCATTGCATTCTGAATAATAACAGTCTGAAGCAATAAATAAAAAATATAATTAAAAAAACTAGGAGTAATAACTGGCAATAAATATCTATTAACAAAAAAACCTATAGGCAACAACAAAAGTGGCGCTAAAGCAGAA
The DNA here is from genome assembly GCA_044432975.1 of Alphaproteobacteria bacterium. Taxonomy (GTDB): domain Bacteria; phylum Pseudomonadota; class Alphaproteobacteria; order RF32; family CAG-239; genus JAWXUC01. The sequence continues at coordinate 103,225 of JAWXUC010000002.1, forward strand.
GGAATTGCATTATAAAACGTAATATTCTTAAAGCCAACTGCCCCCATAACATAATTACCATACTCATCTTTTTTCGGAAATATAGAAAACCTAACAGGTTGTGCATTTAATGCTCCGCCAACAAAAAAGTGCATCATCTCATGCAAAGCAGTACCAGGAACATTAATTAAAGCGCTTAAATACAAACTTCTATAACTAGAATTAATTAAATTACTTAAAACAATCACAAACAAAACTAAAAAAAAGCGATTATCAAACAACAAAGATAACACTTCTGGAGAATTTAAAAAACCCATAATTTTATAATAAGTTTGCATATTTTAGCCTCCTTTAACTCTTATAATAGATAATCCCAATAACATCAACACCTTTTTCTTGCCTCAACACAATCTCCTGAGATTTATAATCAACACCAGCCAAAAGTTTTTCAACATATTTTTGATTATGTTTATAACGACCATTAATCTGAAGCTCAAAATCTTTATTTTCCCCTTTTTCAACAGAAAACAAAAACTTCTGATTTTTCAAAAACTTAATTACAGAAGACAAATCTGCAACATAACAAAAAACATCTAAAGCAAAAATATAATCAAACTCTTTATTTTGAGTAATAATATCATTTATTGAAGCAACCTTCAATTTATCATAAACATTTTTACCTTCAGCTTTTTTTATCATTTCTTGAGACAAATCAACACCAACAAGATGATTCTTATTATTTTTAATTAAAGTTCCAAGCAAGCCACTACCACAACCCAAATCTAAAACTCTGCCTTCTATATCGCCAAATATCTCTTTAACTTTTTGCGGAAGACTATAACCAATCTTTTCTAAAACCTCTTCATAATTATCACTAAAAACATCAAATATCTTTTCATTAAACTCAACATCATCACAACCTTTACCTTCAAACCTTGCAAGCAAATGCTTTGCATAAATATTTTCAGGATAATTCTTAAACCAATTTTTTGCAATTTTATAAGCAGCTTCTTTATTAACATCCGCAAAAAGAACCAGCGTTTCTAAGAGATTAACAGAAATTTCATCAAGTTCTGGCTTAAGATTTAAGGCATTAAAGAACAACCCCAAAGCCTCTTCAAACTCTTCGGCCTCTTTTAACAATATCCCCAGATTATTAGAAACCTCAGCAATATTTGGATTAATTATAATTATTTTTCGATATTCTTCTAAACTCTGAACCTTATTACCCATCGCAAAAAGAGTGTTTGCATAATTTATCTTAACATCTAAATTATCAGGATAATATTCCAACAATTTATTATATAAAACCAAAGCTTTATCATATTCTTTTTCTAAAGCAAAAAAATCTGCCAAAAACAATAAAGCTTTTAAATTGATAGCATTTAAACTCAAAGCTTTTTCAAAGCAATCTTTAGCCTTATCAAATTCTTTTAAATAAAAATAAACCTCACCACGCAAAGAATAAACATAATCGAAATCATCTTCAATATTAGATAAATATTTTAATGCACCATCACAATCTTTATTTTCAAAACAAATTAAAGCCAGATAATAATATGCTAAAAAGTTATTAAAAGCCTTTAATGCTTCAACATCCAAACTCAAAAAAGCAAGGTTTATTTTAGGTTCTTCATAGTTTTCATCTAATAGCAAGGCTTTTTTATAATAGCTAACAGCGTCATCAATATTGCCCATTTTTTTATAAATATTTGCAATATTATTCAAAGCCTCCTTAACACCTGATGCTTTTTGATAACAAACAATAGCTTCGTTATATCGTCCTAAATTATCCAAAGAATATGCCAAAGAAAAATTATATTCCTGAGAATATGGATCCCCTTTTAAGGCTCTGTAAAAATAATCTACCGCCAAGTTATCCAAACCTTTAGATTGCGCAACAAGCCCCAACAAATTTAAAACACTAGCATTTTCAGATGACAAAGCTAAAGCTTTTTGATATAAATTTTCAGCTTCATCTAAAAGTCCTTGATTATGATATTTTATAGCTTGTTGTAAAAAAATTTCAAATGCCATTATTTTTTCTTTGCCAAAGCCTCTAAATCTTCAATAAACCAATCAATTTCACCATCAGCATCGGCAATCATTTCATAAAATCTACTTCTATAAGCAATTAAGAAACTCGATTCGCCAACTTTAATGTCAACAATCTTATAGTTATCATCAACAGTTCTTAAAACAAATTCAACATCAAACACACTTTCAGGACTAATAGAAATCAAAACCTGAGCATTAATCAAATTTTTATTTTCAACCACATTATCAACCTTAAAATTAATGCTATCTCCAAAATCTAACGGAAACTGTTTATAAGTATATAATGCATAATTTTTAAAAGAAGCCATATAACGTTGCTTTTGCGTTTCATTCATATCTCTATAATATTTACCAATAACAAAACGAGCAATATAAGCAAGGTCAACATCTTGAGTTAACAATTCATCCAACTTTTGATGCTTTTTAGCAATATCTTTCTCACCAAAAGTTTCTATTAAATAACGACCTTTGGTTTCAAGCCATTGCTTTGATGTTTCTTTAGCCATTAAATTAAATGGCAAAAGAAATATTGTGATAACTATAAAAAAAATCTTAACTTTCATAAAAATACCTCTTATAATTAACATAAAACAAAAGAGAGAAAAATGAAACATATTTTTTTAATTATCCTAACAATTTTTAGTTTTAACGCCTCTGCCAAAGATGACGGCCTCGCCCTTATTCAAAGAAGAGGACATTTAAAGTGTGGTACAAACTTAGACATTAAAGCATTTGCTCACAAAGACAAAGATGGTTTTTGGCAAGGCTTTGACGCAGATATATGTAAAAGCATTGCCCTTGCAGTCTTAGGCAAAGAAAACGCAATAGAAATCATAAACATCAAAGAAAAAAACGCATCAAAAGCATTAGAAACAAGTAAAGTAGATATAATTATTGGAGGCTTAACCAATACCGTTAGCCAAGAAGCAACTTCAAAAATAACCCCTGCCACATTTTTATATTATGACAGATTAAAATTTTTAGCTTATAAAAAAGAAAATGCTAGCTCTATGCAAGATTACAAAGGCAGCAATTTTTGCATTCAAAACAAGCCACTAAACATTTTCAATACTCAAGAATATAATGCAAAATATGGGCTTGACTTTAATTTTATGATATTTAATTCACCACAAGAAATGAAAGAAGCCTTTTTATTAAAAAGATGTACTGTTCTAGCAGGCTCTGAAATATATTTAAAATCTTATATTAATGACAAAACAGTCTTAATAGATGAGGTTATCGGCGATATTCCTATAAACATATTTACATTAAAAAATAACGTATCATTGAAAATTGCCATAAAATGGATTATAAATGCACTTGTTTTTGCAGAAAGAATAGACCTAAATCAAATAAACAATAAAATATATATAGCTTCAAACAATGCTGTTATTCAAAATATATTAGGGCAAAACCCTGATGTTTGGCAAAAACTAGACTTACATCCAAATTGGTTAAGAAAAGCAATTTCATTATTTGGCAATTATGGAGAAATATATAAAAAACATATAGAAAGCTTAGATATAGAAAGAAAAGAAAATAATATAGCTCAAAAAAATGGCCTAATCAGAAGTGAGATGTTTTTATGATAAATACAATAAACGTTAAAGGTGTTTCTAAAAGCTATAGCAAAATTCAAGCTTTAAAAGACATTAGATTTTTTGCAAAAAAAGGTGAAGTTATAGCACTTTTAGGACCAAATGGTTCTGGCAAAACCACCTTAATGAATATTTTAGCGGGAGTTTTAACCCCTGATGAAGGTGAAATTTTCATCTTAAACAAAAATTTAGAATACAACAAACAGTTCATAAAAAAACACTTAGGCTTTTTGCCTGAAGGATCTCCACTATATGGCGATATGAAAGTAAAAGATTTTTTAACTTATATGGCAAAATTAAAAAATGTAGACATCGCAAAAATCAAAAAAATTTCTAAAGAAGTTAAAATTGACAATGTCTTAGAACAAAAAATAGAAACTTTATCAAAAGGTTATTTAAGACGCGTTAGCTTTGCTCAAAGCCTTTTGGCTGATCCTGAAATTTTATTATTAGATGAGCCAACAGATGGCCTTGATCCTAATCAAAAAGAAGTTATTAGAGATATTATCAAAAAAATATCTGCAAAAAAAACTATAATAATATCAACACACTTGTTAGATGACGTAAAAACAATCGCTTCTAAAGTTTTATTAATCAATAACGGGAGCATTATTATAGATGGCTCTGTTGATGAAATGTTAAAACAAACAAATACAAAAGACATTGAAACAGCATTCAAAACCTTAACAAAGGAATATTAAAATGAAACAAACATTAACTGTTTTTAAATATGAATTTTTAAGATATTTCAACACTCCTACAGCTTTTGTTTATTTAATTGCCTTCTTATTATTAAATGGCTCTTGTGCTTTTTATTTAGGCAACTTATTAGAAAGAGGCATTGCAGACTTACTTCCTATGTTTAATTATATTCCTTGGTTGTTTTTGTTTTTTATTCCTGCAATATCTATGCGTCTATGGTCAGAAGAGTTTAAATCAAAAACCATATACCAAACCTTAAGCCTCCCCGTTAGCACAACCTCATTGACTATCGGAAAATTTTTATCTGCATGGGCTTTTTGTGGATTAGGCTTAATATTAACATTTGAATTTTGGATAACATTAAACTTAATTTCTACCCCTGATAATAAAATGATATTAAGTGGTTATATTGCAAGCTTGTTATTATCTGGCGCATTGGTTGCAATTGGGTTATTTGCTTCATCTATCACAAAGAATCAAGTCATTGCTTTATTATTAGGTATTTCTTTAACATTATTCTTCTTTTTAAGCGGTTTAGATTTTGTTTTAGGTTTTTATAAAATGTTTTTAGACACCAGCATTGTTGATATATTAGCATCTTTCAGTGTCTTAACTCATTATTCTATAATATTATCTGGCCTAATTGAAATTAAAGCTATTTTATATTTTATAAGTCTTATTTTACTATTTAATTTTTTGAGCATTATTTCTATAAAAGCAAAATTCAACCCCCAAAACAATTATAAATTTTGGGGATTAATCGGACTTTTAGCATTTTTAGGGTGCAATTTAATCTTTTCTAATTTTATAAAGTTCATAGACAATACAGAAACTAAAAAGCATTCTTTAAGCTATAGCACAAAAGAAATTCTAAGCAACTTAACAGAACCTGTTAACGCAACGCTTTATTATTCTCAAACTTTATCAAACAAAAACCCACAATTCAGAGAGCTATTTAATTCAACAAAAAGCCTTTTAAAACAATATGAAAAGCTATCAAACAACAAGTTTAAGTTAAACATTATACACCCACAAAGTTTAAGCCAAGAAGAAGATATCGCTATTGCAAGCGGTCTCAAAGGCTTGCCAATATTAGACTCTAACCAAACCGCATTTTTTGGACTTATTTTAACAGATGCTTTAGATAATAAAGAAATTGTAGAGCTATTCACCCCTAACAACCAAGACTTTTTAGAACCATTAATCACTCAAAAAATATATTTACTAAACCACAAAAAATCCAACCTAGGCATTATCACAGATTTAGATATATTTGAAAACGTAGTTGGTGGCATCGCAACTCAAAATTGGAAAATCATTGATGAATTATCAAGCTTTTATAATATAAAAAGAATAAGCAATGACAATCCCAAAATAGAAAACATCTCAGCATTAATGATTATTGGACCACAAAACTTTAATAAAGAATTAAGCAATAATATTAAAGAATATAAAAGCAAAAGTGGAAAATTTTTAATTTTACTAGACCCCTCACCAGAAGCAATCAGAAACTTTGCTCCTCAAACAGCCGAACTAAAACCCTCAAACTTTGCTGAACTAGAAAAAGACTTTGGCTTTAGATTTATACATCAAGTTTTCGCAGCAGACTTAGACAACTCCTTAACCGTAGATGCAAGTAACGATTATTCTCAAAATCCAATTATTACTCAAGACATCGCCCAAATTATGTTAAAAGAAGAAAATTTAAACCAACAACAAAACCCAACAGCAGGATTAAAGAATATATTATTATCTTCAGCATCTATCATTGCCCCAATAAAAAGCCCTGACTTTGAGTTTATTCCACTAATTACAACATCTAAAAATTCAGCCTTAATGAGTTCTGAATATTTACATCAAAATATCAATCCTGCAAAAATATTAGCTAATTTCAAAAAAGATGATTACAAAAAAATATTAGCTGCAAAAATTATTGGTAAAAAAGTTCCTTTTCAAGCCATTGTTATAGCTGATTCAGACTTTATATATGACAGCTATTTGTCTTCAACTAACAATTTGTATTTAATCTTAAACGCATTAGATGGCTTAATGGGCAACCACAGGCTTTTAACATTAAGAGCAAAATCAAACAAAATTTATCGCTTAAATAAAATAGAAGATTTAAGAAAACAATCTCAACTAAACTACGCTGTTAATGAAGCTAAACTTTTAGAAAAAATTTCTCAAAGCAACTTTGAACTACAAAAAATAAATAGTAAAAAAGAATTTGAAGAAAGAACAAACTTTATAGCAGATGAATTGGCTCTAATGGCAAAACTAAGAAAAAACTTAGAAGAAACAAAAACAGAGCTTGGCGTTTTAAAAACAACCTCATACAAAAAATTAGAAAAATTTAACAATATAATAAAACTCACAAACATATATTTATTACCACTTATTATTTTATTTATTTTACTAATAAAATACAAAAACAGCACTAACTACAAACAAAAATCCATTATAAAATTTAATAAGAAAAACACTATACTAACATCTATTTCTTTAATAATTTTAACTTTAGGAATATTATCGCACCTCAATTTTACAAAAAACAAAACCAATGAGCTTATTTTCCCTCAGTTAAACATAACCAACGTTGATAAAATAATCATTGAAAAAGATAATAAAACTATAGAATTATATAAGCTTGATAACAAATGGCAAATAAAAAGCAAAGAAGGATTTATGGTTTACAACAAAAGAATAGACAACTTATTAACAGCTATTTCTTTTTCAACTTATTATGAACAAAAATCTCAAAAAATAGAAAATCTTCAATATTTTGGCTTAAACAATGAAGAAAGATACAATATTCAATTATTTAACCAAGAAAGCAATATAGCTAACTTTTATATTGGCAAATATGATATAAACTTAGGGCGCGGAGCAAGAGGAGCATATTACAGAAATAAAGATAATTATGATGTTTGGTTAATAAAAACTGATTTAATAGATATCAACCCCAACTGGCAAGAATTTTCATATTCAACGTTATGGAACTTGCGCTTTGGAAAAGCTATTGGATATGAGGCTGAAGATATTAAAAACATGATTAACACTCCTCTTTTATCAGCTCACAAACAAATAACAAAAAAACAAAAAGAGTTTAATTTAGATATAAAAACAGATGAAAAACCCGTCAACATAGGCTTTTATAAATCAGACAGCAAATATTTTATTAAATATAATTTTAATGATATATATTATGAAATATCTAAAGAAAACTTTGAAAAACTTAAAAAAATAACTCAAATACAATAAGAAAACTCTTGATTTTATATATGGTTGTTATAAAATCCATAAAATTAGGAGTATAAAATGTTAGTAGATAGCCATTGTCATTTGGATTATAATGACTTTAAAGAAGATTTTGAAGATTTAATAAAAAGAGCCAAAAACAATGGCGTATGTGCAATATTAGATGCAGGTGTTACAATAAAAGACATCCCAACACAATTAGAGCTTTCAAACAAGTATCCATTTGTCTGGACAGCTATTGGCGTACACCCTCACGAAGCAAAAGACTATGAAAACATCACTGTTGCAGAAATATTAAAACACGTTGACAACAAAAATATTGTCGCTATTGGCGAATGTGGATTAGACTATTATTACGAGCATTCTCCCAAAGAAATTCAAAGACAAGTTTTTGAGGTTCAAATAAAAGCAGCTCAAGAATGTGGTTTACCATTAATGTTTCATATCAGAGACGCAGACGATGACTTTATTGAAATCATTGATAGATTATATGCAATAAAACCTTTCAAAGCTGTTATACATTGCTTTTCTGGCACTCAAAAACTAGCTGATTTTGCATTATCTAAAGGATTCTACCTCTCTGCATCAGGAATTATAACATTCAACAAATCTGTTGATATTCAAGAAGTTTTCAAAACTGTTCCTCTAGATAAATTAATGATAGAAACAGACGCCCCATTTTTGGCCCCAGTTCCATTTAGAGGCAAAAGAAACGAGCCTGCGTTTGTACTAAATGTCGCAGAAAAATTATCTCAATTAAAAAACGTTAGCTTCGATGAAGTCGCAGAGATGACTACAAAAAACTTTTTTAATTTATTCAGAAAGGCATCTGATAAAAAATGACTAACAGCATAACTATATTAGGATCAGGTGCAGCACCAGGAGTTCCTTCATTATCTCATGGATTTGGCGATTGCGACCCGAAAGAAAAAAAGAATATTCGCACCAGAACCACAACATATTTTGAATATAATGACGTTAAGTTCTTAATAGACACTTCACCTGATTTAAGATTACAATTAATTGATAACAATATAAAACATCTGGACGCAGTTTTATACACTCATGCTCATGCAGATCATATTAACGGGATTGATGATTTAAGAGAAATAAATCGTATAATGCAAAAACCACTTAACATCTATGGAGCATCTAAAACATTAAAAACCATAAAAAAATATTTTCCATACCTAATGTCTTCAAAAAACGATGTTATGAATAAAGCTTCGTTAATTCAAAACAAAATGAGAACAGACAAAACTTATTCTATAAAAGATTTAAGAGTAACAACAATAAAATTAGATGGACACGCAATACCATCTTACGCATATATATTCAACGACGGCGAAGTTGTTTACCTATCAGATTGCAAAGATATTAACGAAAAAATATTAAAAGCGATTAAAACCGATGTGAAAATATTAGTTTTACCATTAACAAACCCATTTAATCACGACTTTCACATGGGAATTGATAAATTAAAAGAAATTGTAAAAAAAATTAATCCAAAACAAACAATTATTAACCATATGTCAACAAATTGTGATTACAATAAAACAAATAATTTAACTGACAGTAATATTTTTCCATCTTATGATGGAATGAAAGTAGAGTTCTAAAATGAAAACATTATGCATATATCATATAGCCGATCATGACGGCAAAGGCAGCGGCGGAATAGTAAAAAGTGTATATCCAAACACAAACTTTTTAGGTTTTAACCACGACATGTCTGTTCCTTATGACAAAATAGAAAAATATCACAGAATTGTTATTTGTGATATTGCTTTACCTATAGAATATATGTTTGAATTATCAAAAACCAAAGAATTAATTTGGATAGATCACCATATTTCTGTTATTAATGAATATGAAGAATTAATGAAAACAGGCAAATATGAGCCTATTGAAGGTTTAAGAAAAAACGGCACAGCCGCTTGTGAATTAACATGGCAATATTTTTATCCAAATAAAGAAATTCCTTTAGGTTTGAAATTACTTGCATTAAATGACTTGTTTCAATTAGAAGATCCAAGAGTTAGACCATTTGAATATGCAATTCAATCAATGGGAGTAAATCGCCCAAATGAACCAATTTGGGAACAATTGATTAATAACGAAATTAATATAGAAGAAACAGTTGCCAAAGGCAATGCTATTTTAGACTGGATAAAAATCAGAAATTATCGCCTTGCAAGAGGAATGGTTTTTGAAAGCGAATTTATGGGAATGAAGTGTTTATGCGCCAATATGCCTCAAGGATATTCAGAATTTTTTGACAGTGTTGAAAACAAACACAAATTTGACTTCTTTATCAATTTTTACATGAACAAAAAAAATCATTGGAAATTTTCAATATATACAGAAAAAGATGATGTTGACGTTTCAAAAATCGCAGCTTATTTTGGTGGTGGTGGCCACAAAAAAGCCAGTGGCGCTACAACAGAAAAATTACCAAAATTTTTAGATTTACAAGAAAAGGTTTTATAATGCAAAAAAGATTAATTACTTCAGCTCTACCATACATTAATGGGCTTCCTCATTTGGGACATGTTGTCGGTTGTTTACTACCATCAGATGTTTATGCGCGTTTTTCAAGAGCTATAGGCTATAGTGTTTTATACATTTGTGGCACAGATGAACACGGCACAGCATCTGAAATTTCTGCTCAAAAAGCAAACTCAAATATAAATGATTATTGCTTAAACTTCCATAACCAACACAAAGAAATTTACCAAGGCTTTAATTTTTCTTTTGATTATTTTGGCAGAAGTTCTTCAGATGCTTCAAAAGAAATCGTTTACAGAATTTTTGAACACTTAGATACAAACGGCTTTATCATAGAAAAAACCATGAAACAAGTTTTTTCAATTGATGACAATATGTTCTTAGCAGATAGATATATTTATGGCACCTGCCCTCATTGTGGCTATGAAAAAGCTAGAGGCGATCAATGCGAACAATGCACAAAAGTATTAGAACCAACAGATTTGATTAATGCAAAATCAGCAGTTTCAAACAGTTCTAATTTAGAAGTTAGAGAAACAAAGCATTTATTTTTAGACTTACCTAAAGCAGAACCATTATTAAAAGAATGGTTGAAAACCAAAGCAGGAGTTTGGTCTGATATTGCTTTTTCTATTGCGCAAAAATGGCTAAAAGAAGGTCTGCAAGAACGTTGCATTACACGTGATTTAAAATGGGGTTTCCCTGTACCACGAGAAGGTTTTGAAAACAAAGTTTTTTATGTTTGGTTTGATGCTCCTATTGGTTATATTGGCATTACCAAAGAATGGGCCGAAAAAACTGGCAACCGTTGGGAAGACTGGTGGTTAGATGCAAAGGATATTAAATATGCACAATTTATGGGCAAAGACAACGTTCCATATCACTCAATTTCTTTCCCTGCAACCCTATTAGGAACTAATGAAAATTGGACTAAAGTAGATGTATTAAAAGGCATGAGTTATCTTAATTTTGAAGGCGGAAAATTTTCAAAATCATCAAACAGAGGTGTCTTTGCTAAAGATTCTCTAGGTGAATTCCCTGCTGACTATTGGCGTTATTGGTTAATGTCAAATGCTCCTGAAAGCTCTGATGCAGAGTTCACTTTCGATGGTTTTGCTAGCGTTGTCAACAAAGACTTAAACGGTGTTTTAGGCAACTTTGCATCTAGAGTTTTGAAAATGACTGCTTCTAAATTATCTCCAGAAGTACCAGAAATTTCAGAGCTTTTAGATGTTGATAAAGAACTTATTACAACATTACAAACAAAAGTTGATAATTATATAAATTTCATGGAAAAATGTGAAATCAGAAAAGCAATGGCAGAATTAAGAGCAATTTGGGTTGAAGGTAATAATTATATTTCTACCACAGAGCCTTGGGCTGTTATAAAAACAGATGAAGCAAGAGCTAAAACAATTTTAAATTTATGTATTAATTTAATCAGAATTTTTGCTATTGTTTCAAGCCCTATTATTCCTGACACATCTAAAAAAATGCTTACAATGTTAAACTTAAATGAAGAGTATAACTTAAAAGACTTTGATGTTAAAACAGAAATATCTCATCTAAAACCAGCTCATAAATTTGAAGTTGGAGATCCTTTATTTGAAAGAATTTCTGATGAACGTGTAACAGAATTAAAAGAAAAATACGGAGCAAACAAATGAGCAAAGAATCAATACAATCTAGAAAAGCACAAAGATTAAAAGAGACTTTAAGAATAAAAAGATCTCCAATTCATAAGCTTATAAGATTTGTATTGTTTCCAATATTTCATCCATTTATAACATTTTTTTTAATTTTTCTATTATGGTTTATACCAACTCTTATTGGTGCAAAACCAGCACATGTTCATAATTGGTACGCAGCGAAGATAACATCTTTTTTCAAAGATGTTATCGCCCCAATAGAAGAAAGCAAAACACCAAAGTTAAAAATAAAAACAGCCCCTATAGTGGGAGTAAATGAGATAGATAAAAAATCATCTCCGACTTACAACATAAATGACAGAAGAAAAATTTTTATAAAAACTATTGCGGATCAAAAATCAGTATCGCAAGAAATTAAAAATGAAGAAGAAATTGTTATTGATAATAATAAAAATACACAACCTATAACAAAAGACAGCAAACCTCAAAAAAATGAAGTTATAAAAAATAACTCTAATGTGTATTTAAAATACTTAGATATTCCTGAAATTGTAACAGGAAAAGCAATAATATTAAATGCAAACCAAATTTTAATTGATAATAAATACATCTTTTTATATGGCATTTATGCAGACCCATCTTCACCAAAAGGAATAGATGCACAAATGTTTTTACACCAAACTATTAATGACAAAGATGTTAAATGCAAAATTGTTGCCTATAGCAATGAGGGAGCTCCTACAGGATATTGTACTGTAGAGAATATTAGCTTAAATCATTTGCTGGTTAACAAAGGTTTTTCTCAAAACGTATCTTTAGGACAATAAAATGTGGCAACCTGTATTTATGATTTCGGGCTTTTTTATATCCCTTTTAGGGTTTGCAATGTTAATCCCTGCAAGTATAGATATTTTTTTAGAACATCATCCTTGGTCCCCTTTTTTATCATCTAGTATTATTGTTTTATTTTTAGGTTTATCATTATTTTTTGCCAACAAAACAAAAATAAATAGATTCTCAATCCAACAAGGTTTTTTATTAACCTCAATTTCATGGACCAGTGTCGCTTTTTTATCATCCCTACCCTTTATATTCTCAAATGCATTTCCATCTTTTGTAGACTCATTTTTTGAAGCTTTTTCTGGCATAACAGCAACAGGAGCTAGCGTTATTGCAGATATAGAAAACCTCCCTAAATCTGTTTTATTATGGCGCTCAATGTTAAATGGCTTAGGTGGTATTGGTATTGTAATTTTTGCCATTGCTGTAATGCCCTTATTAGGGGTTGGCGGAATGCAAATATTCCAAAGAGAAAACTCAGATTTTGGAGAACAATTTATGCCCAAAATGGGAGATATTGCTCAAAGAATAATTTATGTTTATTTAGCAATGTTCATCGGGTGTTCTATAAGCTTTTATTTTGGCGGCATGAGTATTTTTGATGCCATAAACCATAGCTTAACCACAATTTCAACTGGCGGATTTTCAACAAAAAACAACTCTTTTGCCTTTTTCAACAGCCCTACTATTGAATTTATTGCTATAATATTTATGATTTTAGGCTCACTACCAATGAGTTATTACCTTTTAATGTTTTATAACAACAAAAACAAATCCTTAAAAGTAGCGCAAATAAAATTGTTTTTGCAATTAGTTGTTTTTTATGTTGCAATTGTCTTTTCAATGTTAGTCATAAATGAAACATATAATTACAAAGAAGCATTAAGACACTCTGCATTTAATGTAATATCTATCATGACCACAACAGGTTTTTCTTCATTAAACTATATGAATTGGGGCAACTTTGCAGCAGTTTTATTTATGGTATTTGCCCTCACAGGAGGCTGTACTGGTTCAACTACAGGTTCTGTAAAAATATTTAGATGGCAAGCCCTAATTGCATATTTGAAAAACACCTTAACAAGGTCTTCAAACCCCAATTTAATAAGTCAACCCAAAACCCAAGGAATAACCATAAATGATAGCATCATAAATTCTGTCTTAACTATGATTAGTTTTTACATGTTAACTCTTTTAACCGTAATTATTCTACTAAGTTTAAATGGCTTACCTTTTGATGTTGCAATAAGTGGAAGCATTGCTTGTTTTACAAACACAGGTCCAGGAATTGGCGATTTAATTGGCCCTATAGGCAATTATTCCACCATTTCAGATTTTGCAAAATATGTTTTATCAATAGCAATGTTGCTCGGTAGACTTGAAGTTGTAACAATTTTGGTTGTATTATCACCTAGTTTTTGGAAGAATTAAAAATATGTATTCATTAAAGTTTCAAAGATTTATAGAAATCTGGCAAAAAGAATTTGGCATAGAAAAAACTATTGAAGAAAAAAAATCAATAGACAAAGATGACAACCCTATCCCATGGTACACCTACCCTGCAATAGAATATTTATCTCAATTTGATTATTCAGATAAAAAGGTATTTGAATTTGGCGTTGGTTATTCATCTTTATTTTGGGCTAACAGAGCAAAAAAAGTTATATCTATAGAAGATAATCCGTCTTATTTTGAGCGCTGGACAACAGAGTTTAAAAAAGAAAACTTAGATATCAGATGGCGCGATGAGGGCGAAATCTATGAAAACGCCATTTTTGAAGATGAAGATAAATATGATGTTATTATTATTGATGGCAAAAGACGTTTTCCATGCGCTGAAGTTGCCTTAAAAAAGATATCTAACAATGGCTTTATAATCTTAGATGACAGCGACAGAGTTAATACTTCACACGAGTATGTCAATGCCATAAACACCTTAAAACAAGGCAATTTCTTGCAAGTAGATTTTTATGGCTTTTGCCCCATGAACAATTTTTCAAAAACCACAACCTTATTTATGCAAAAAGATTTTGATTTCAAAACCATAGACACCGTCCAACCAACCAACGGCATCGGCAACCTCTGGGCAATGGAAAGAGCAAAAAGAAAAGCCTTTTTCAAGGAATAAAATGCAAACTATAAAGAAAAATAGATTTACCAAATTTGACTATTCCACTATTGGCGCATACTTTATCACAATATGCACCCAAGATAAAAAATGCATATTAAGCACGATTACTTCCCTTGTAGGGGACGACGCACGCAGGCGGCGTACCGCCCTCGGCGTCCCTAAAAAATTCAACTCCGTAGGGGACGACGCCCTCGGCGTCCCTAAAATATTATTAACAAACATAGGTAAAGTCGTTGAGCAAGAAATCCTAAAAACAAACAAAATATATAAAAACATTAATATAGAAAATTATGTTATCATGCCCAATCATATACACTTAATCATAAGAGTTTTACCAAACTTAGGGACGCCAAGGGTGTCGTCCCCTACAATTGGAGATATAATAGGAAGCTTCAAAAGATTCTCAAACAAATCATCAAACATAAATATTTGGCAAAGATCCTTCTATGACAGAATAATAAGAAATGACGATGAATATAAAAACATAAATCAATACATATTAACCAACCCCTACAACTGGCAAACCGACAAATATTTCATATCACCCGTAGGGGACGACGCCCTCGGCGTCCCTCACCCCACAGCAACAAACATCACCTCCGTAGGGGACGACGCACGCAAGCGGCGTACCGCCCTCGGCGTCCCTAAAAACAACAAAGAAGATTAAAAACAATGATAACACAATACATAAATTGCTTCAAAAAATATTTCAAATTCAAAGGCAGAAGCACCCGTTCAGAATACATTGCATTTATAACCGTTGATTTTATTATCGACTTAGCATTATATTTTATTCCATTTGCAAATACCTTATACTCGATTATTGCCTTTATCCCATCAATGACTATTACTTCAAGAAGATTACACGATGTAGGAATTAGCTTTGGATATTTTGTTTTTCCATATATTTTAATTGGAGCTTATGTCTTACCAATGGCAATAACTCATAATTTTATATTAGAAGAAATCATCCAATCAATCCCAAGACAAACATTATTCATCTTACTATTTATATATCTATTTTATCAGTTTATAATATTTTATTGGTTATTAAAGAAAAGCGACAAAGATATAAACAAATATGGATTACCAAAAGAAGAATAAAAAAAAGGTTGGGAAACAAATCCCAACCTCAATAACAATACAAAAAAGATTACTTTTCTTCTAAAGATATAGATTTAACGTCAACACCTATTGAGCCAAGCTCTTCTTTAAGAACTTTTTCAAGGTCATCAACATCAAGATTATCTAGCTTATTTACCTCTTCTTCAACAACTAAAGATATAGCTTTAGTCAAAGAATCATCTCGGTAAGTAAGATAAGGATCCCTAAAGAATCTTAAAAAACTCACATTCAGAGGAAGATCTTTATACATAGAGTTCATTTCCTCAAAAAGCATAAGCACCAAAGCATCTTCTGCTTTTTTACCAAATATCCCCTTAGGAGCAGACATCTCTGAGAAACTTTTTCGGATATCCCTTAAAACAATACTCTTGATATGACCATCTAAATCCTCATAACTAAGACTACTTAGGTTCATCTCAGAATATTTAAGAATAAAGTCTTTATATTCTTCAACATCTGAGTTTACATCAAAGTAATAATCAAACCCAATTAAATTGAGCTGATACCCATCTTTCGAAATGAGAGTATAACTATTATCTTCAAAAGATATTTTCCTATTTTTTATCGGAAAGAAAAAAATATTTCTCTGCCCTATAAAATCAAGATTAAATACCTCATCCTCAAAAGAAATCTTCTTAAAGTCATCCGAAGTTCTATTCTTTACCAAAATTATAGAATCTTTATGAGTATTATTAAAAAAGATTGAATATCCTAAAAATCCTCCCATAAATATTGTTACTATAACTGCTAAAAATACAAGAAGTTGAAATCCTGCTTTGGTTACCTGTGTGTTTGTCTTTGTTTTCATATAATTTATATTTTATTTGTTTTGAGCCTTAAATATACCACCAAAACACCCTTTAGTCAATAAAAAACGCACAAAAAAAGAGGTTGGGAAATAAATCCCAACCTCTTAATGAAAAGAATAAAAAGCTTACTTTATGCCAAACATAGATGCAGACTGTGAAGCACTAAAGTTAGCATATTGCCAACCCTTCATAGATGCTGCCATCTCTCGTTTAACATCTAGCTCTTTAAGCTGTAGATACTGAGGATTGCTTCTAATAGCCTTTCCCTCAATATTCATAGCCTCTGCTCTACCCTCAGCCTCGCGAATTGCTGCACGAGCAAGTCCGTCTGCTGTTGCTGCAACCTTATTAGCCTCTGCCTCTGCACCTTGCAACTCAATTACAAGACGCTTAGCCTTCTCCTCAGCTGCAATCTTGGCCGTGATTTCACTCTTGATTTGACTTGGCACGCGTACCTCAGAAAGATAATATATGTCGATTATATCAATTCCCAATGGTCCGTAATAAGCACGAAGCTTATCCTTAACATTTTGCCTTATCTCTTCTTTCTTTGATGCGTATAAATCAAGGATATTCATACTTTGAGAAAACTCATTGAAAGCATTTCTAACATCCTTATACAAGATGTTATCAATAATCTCCTGAGGATCCTTCATCCAAGTTTGATACATGTTAATAAGCTTTTCTGGCTCAGATGAAAAAGCAAACGCAATACCGATATCTGCTGAGGCCGTCTCACCTTCTACAGACTGATAAACGATTTCTTGGTTAGTAGGCGACCCCTCTCGTTCATCAGCAGTCCAAGACCACTGTTGCTCTATAGTAGGATACTTCTCTATTGAATAATACCCAAACCAATGAACTGGTTCTCTACCTACACCAATCACCTCGATTTGACCTTTCTGATCACCTAACTTGTGAACTTTAAGACCAATCTCACCAGGCTCAACTGTGGTGCAAGAAGTAAAAGATACGCCCATGATAAGAGCAAAAGCCGCAACTGCAAAAAATTTGATGTTTTTCATTTTTGTAATTATTAAAATGTTTGTTAAATTGTTATTAAATTAGTTTATAACTACTCCTTGTCTGTAAAAAAGGCAAGAAGGTGATAACCTGCTAAAAGCACTGCAAGTATCAAAACGATACCCACAATTGGCAAGAAATCACTCTTTGTAAAAATCAACTGCCAACTACCCCAAAGTGATATTGCACCAAAAAGGAGAGTTAACGAAATTCCCCAAAATTTAGGAATTGACTTCAGACGTTGTTTCCACATTGGAACTTTTTTACGTCTTGATGTTCGTTTTACTGTCATAATATTTTGTTTAAAAGTTAATAAATCATTTTTAAGCTATTAATCTCTATGTCTTTCTTTTCATTTTTGTTAATTGTTATATTTGTAATTTGTTTTGTCGAATTATGTATAGCACAAAATCCACCCCCTGTCAACACAGTTTCTTTAATTTTTTTTCAAAATTTAAATTTGTTGCAGAATTTGACAAAAAGAATGGCGTTGAAAAAATATAAAAAACAAACACTTAGCACCAAAATAAATATATTAAAAAAAATATAAAAATTTATTATCTTGGCTTACAACCACAATAATCTTGATGATATAAGTTCAAATCGATTCTTAATTTATTAGAAAGTTCTTGCATTCCGCCCCTTCTAGCCTCTATCTCAAAATATTCAACACCTGTTTCTAAAGACATTTTATGCGCAGCTTCATTTACTTGTTGCAAATTTTTATACCTAGAAGCTCCAAGCACAGATGCGATTCCCGAGAATCCATTTTCTTTTGCATATTCCATCGTTCTTTTTAACCTCATTGCAAAACAAAGACTACAACGTTTTCCTCTTTCAGGCTCGTTTTCATAGCCTTTAATTACATTGCACCATGTATTATTATCATATTCCAGCTCAATAAAAGGCACATTATAAAGTTCACAAACCTTTGCATTTTCATCTCGTCTTTTAACATATTCTGTTTCTGGTACAATGTTTGGATTATAAAACACAACAGCAAATTTTGCGTTTTGTTCTGCCAAAGTTTTAATAACAGCAACAGAACAAGGCGCACAACAAGATAACAATAAAAAATTATCCTTCATTTCAAATAAGCCTTTATAGGTTTATAACTTTTACGATGAATTGGTGTAATTCCATATTCTTTTAAAGCCTCAATATGCTGTTTTACACCATATCCAGCGTGTTTTTCAAAACCATATTGAGGATACTCCAAAGCATATTCACTCATTTGTTTATCACGAGTTACTTTTGCCACAATAGATGCCGCAGAAATAGAATATGATTTTGAATCACCCTTAACAACAGGAGTACAATCACACTCCAAACCTTTTGGTTTTTGATTACCATCAATTATTGCAAACTGTGGTTTGACAGTCATATTTTTAACCGCCCTACTCATCGCCATAAATGTCGCTTGCAAAATATTATGAGCATCAATTTCTTCAGGACTAGCCTCTCCAACTCCAATTGCAATTTTATTCTGCTCTTGCAATTTATAAAGCTCATTAAAAGCAAGCTCTCTTTTTTTTGCAGACATTTTTTTGCTATCATCAAGCATATTTAATATATTTTCATCAATATCTTGAGTTAAAAACACAACAGCTCCAGCAACAACATTACCAGCCCAAGGGCCGCGTCCTGCCTCATCAACACCAGCAACCAAATTGCCATAAAAATTTTCAATTTCAAACCTTAAAGAAGAACTCATAGCTTTTTGCCAATACAACATTAAAAAACGTAAATAAAATAGAAGATATAAAATAATTAAACCAAACATTTATATCCAACACATCAAAAACAAATACCAAACCATTTATTAAAACAAAAATAAATAGCATCTGAAAATAATTGCCTTTTGTCTGATTAAAAGCAAAACTAATATTTTTATTTCTATCAATAACAGATGCAATCCAAGCAAAATAAGGGCGATATAAAATAATCGGTGAAAAAACAATAAATATAACAGCAACAATCGCATCCACAATTTTAGAATTATTTATAGATTGCTCAAAAAAATCTAAAGGAACTCCTAAAAAAGCTAAAATATAAACAATAACAACCCAAGCTATAAAGAAAAGCAATATAATTAATAAAATTCTTGCTGACGGAACTAAAGAAGAGCCCAAATGTTTAAACTCAAACAAAGGCTTTTTATTAAAACAAACCCTAAAAAAAACAATCCACAAACAATAGGCTAGTAACAAAAAAGCAAAAAAGGCAGGATTAGTCCAACCTCCCCAAAAACTACCTCCCATCATTAAAGCAAAATTAGCTAAAACAAATAAAGAGAATAAAAAAAAGTTTTCTTTTGCAAATAAAAGGCTTTGTAATAAAGTTTTTAAAACGGGTAGCTTCATAAATCTTTGCTCATTTTTAAGAATGTAATGCCTTTATCTTCAAAAACATCACCATCTTTTTTATAACCCAATTTTTCATAAAAATCTACAACAGAAAGCATTGCATTCATAAAAATATGCTTATAACCAGCATCACGAGCTTTATTTTCAGCAAAAGAAATTATCTTTTTACCCAAACCCTCACCTTGATATTTATTATCAACAGCAACCTGAAGCATTCTAATAGATTCATTACCAGAAGGAGCAAGCATAACACCACCAATCAAACAATCATCAAGATCTTCAATCATTCCAACATGCAAGTAATTTGCTTCTAATTCTCTATGCATATCTAGAAATTTAAGCCCCAAAGGTTGCATTAAAACCTTATACCTCATATTAACAAGTTCTTCATATCTAGATGAGCCAAATTCTATATCAATAATTTTCTTCATTGCAATCCTCCAAAATTGATTGACTCTAATAATAAATATTATTATAAAACATGCAAGGAAAAAATAATATGAGTTTAGATTTAATTAGAAATTTTGCGATAATCGCACACATAGACCACGGAAAATCAACACTGGCAGACAGAATGATTGAGTTTTGCGGCGGTCTAGAAAAAAGAGAAATGACAGAGCAAGTTCTTGATTCTATGGACATAGAAAAAGAAAGAGGCATCACAATTAAAGCCCAAACGGTTCGTTTAAATTACAACGCTAAAGACGGCAAAACATATCAATTAAACTTGATGGACACCCCAGGGCACGTTGACTTTTCATACGAAGTTTCTCGCTCTTTAGCATCTTGCGAAGGCTCTATTTTAGTAGTTGATTCAACCCAAGGTGTTGAAGCTCAAACTTTAGCCAATGTATATTTAGCAATAGATAATAACCATGAGATTATCCCTGTCTTAAATAAAGTAGATTTACCATCATCAGATGTTGAAAAAGTAAAAAAACAAATTGAAGATGTAATTGGCTTAGACACTTCAGAAGCAGTAGAAACAAGCGGAAAATCAGGCATTGGGGTTGAAGATTTATTAGAAGAAATTGTTCACAAACTCCCTGCCCCAACTGGTGATGCCAAAGCTCCATTAAAAGCATTATTGATTGATAGCTGGTACGATGCATATTTAGGCGTTATTATTCTTGTTCGCATTAAAGATGGTGTCTTAAAAAAGAAAACTCAAGTAACTATGATGTCTAATAACACTACTTATTTAGTAGACAAAGTTGGCATTTTCTCACCCAAGATGCAAGATGTAGACGCTCTTTACCCTGGAGAAATGGGCTTTATAACAGCCAGCATTAAATCTGTTTCAGACACAAACATTGGCGATACAATCACAGAAACAAAAAAACCATGCGACAGCGCATTAGCTGGTTTTAAACCTTCTGTCCCTGTTGTGTTTTGTTCAATCTTCCCTGTTGATAGCTCTCAATATGAGTTATTAAAAGACGCATTAGCAAAATTAAAATTAAATGATGCCAGTATTGAATATGTAAACGAGAACTCTGCGGCATTAGGTTTAGGTTTTAGATGTGGTTTCTTAGGTTTATTGCATATGGAAATTATTCAAGAACGTTTAGAACGTGAATTTAATTTAGACTTAATCACAACGGCGCCATCTGTGGCATATAATATTAATATGACAAGTGGTGAACAAATTGTGTTACACAATCCTGCAGATATGCCAGAACCAACCCAAATTGCCACAATTGAAGAGCCTATGGTTAAAGCAACAATTTTAGTCCCTGATGAATACTTAGGCAATGTCTTAAAACTTTGCAACGACCGCCGTGGTGTTCAACAAGAATTAACTTATGTAGGCGCAAGAGCCATGGTTGTTTATACAATTCCGTTAAATGAGATTGTGTTTGACTTTTATGACCGCTTAAAATCAATCACATCAGGCTATGCAAGTTTTGATTATGAAATAACAGATTATGAAGCATCTCAATTAGTAAAAGTTCAAATATTAATCAATGAAGAACCTGTTGATGCCCTCTCTTTCTTATGCCACAAAACCCAAGCAGAAGCCAGAGGACGCCAAATTTGTGAAAGATTAAAAGACTTAATCCCAAGACATTTATTTAAAATTCCTATCCAAGCCGCTATTGGCGGCAAAGTAGTTGCCAGAGAAACAATTTCTGCCATGCGTAAAGACGTAACCGCAAAATGCTACGGCGGTGATGCTACCAGAAAACGTAAATTGCTCGACAAACAAAAGAAAGGCAAAAAGAAAATGCGCCAATTCGGCAAAGTAGAAGTCCCACAATCAGCCTTCATAGAAGCCTTACGCATCGGCGACAACTAATTGTAGTGGACGGCCCGGGGGCGACGTTTCGCCTTGACCGTCCCTTTAACAAATTAACTATATTTATTTCTCTTTCATCTTCTCTTTATAACACCTCCCCAACTGTTGCAAAAGACTTTGCAAGCTATAAAGATTTTGCAAAGCATGATTATAAGTCTTTTCAAAATCACATTTATCCGTAGGTGTTAGATTTTCCCATTTAAATTTTTCTTTTTTATTTTCACTCATTTTATAAGCTCCTTTTTATTTTTAGTTTTCTAGAAAACTAGAAAACATAAACATTAAACAAAACCACCAAATAAATTGGTGGTGGAGCTAGAAAACTGTAGCAAAACAGCCCCTCTAATTCGAGCAATGCCTTATATCGAGGACTCCACCTTTACAAGTGAAGCTTTTTGCTAAGGATTTTCTAGATCCTATACATAATAATATCAGCCAAGCCTTCTTGACTAAAAACAAATATACAAGTTTAATTTCAATTTGTAAACAAAATGTTTTTGACAAAAAGATTGACAATTATTTCATATTGTAATAAACCAAACATTAAGAAACAAATTTTTATTAACTTATTAAAAACAAATTCAGATATGGAAACTAGAGTAAAAGATTGTATCATCACAAGAGTAGATGAGCTAACAAGTTGCTACAAAATCTATTTTTACACCCACGAATTCGTAGGAAACAGTTTCATCAAATTTCACCAAGACATCCTTATCAATAAAAACAACATACAACAAACAATCCCAAAGTCAAAAGATAGATTATCACTAGTTTTGGCAACAAACGGAGATTTGGTTGGATGTTGTATTAATGATAACCCCGTCTACAAATTCACAGAAGAAGAGTATCAAGAAAGACAATCATCTTTTAAGCAATCACTTTCTGAGCAAATAAAACTCACAGAAAAAATGCTTAAAGAAAAGTATGGTCAACTTTCTTCCATCTTCTACTGGCGAAGAAAAATGATGAAAGAGTACGCTCCTCATTGGGCAGAAACTCAAATAGAGGTACTGTACTACTATGTAGCTCAAAGAATTTATTTTATTTGCGATAATAACATCGATAAAATAAACTCATTAAGCAGTGCCCCTAGTTCAATTCTTGATGATTGTTTACCAATTAAAGATGAATTAGGATTAAGCTCTGAAGCTTTAGAGTTTTGTTTTAAGATGGCAAGAAACCTACATCACGAAAAAAACGTAGGTTCAAACCTAAGCACTTTAAAACAAAGCAAAGTAATGTTGCAATCAACTGTTGATTTGTTTGGCGAAGAGAAAGGCTTTAGTCCAACTCCCCAAACCGTAATCGATCTAGAAATCCTCATCGACATCATAGATGAGGCGTATTAATCAAAGGGGTGCCAATTTATAACAGGCACCCCAAAACTTTTAACAAATTATTTTATGAAACAAGAACTTTTTTCAAAAAGTGAAACTTTTACAATTCTTCATCCAAAAAAAGTTAGAGGCGGATACCTCTTAATGTGGGAAGATTATGTAAAAGGACAAAGCAGATTGCTTTATGTAATCTTTGGAAGATTAAAAAAAATCCTCCTATCAGATGAAGATTTATATGGAATAAAGCCAAAATTGGGAGATTCTATTGTTATATTCAAATATGACAATAAAATTGTCGGTTGCAAGCTAAATGACAACATAATCTTCAAAAAAGAGTATCAAGAACTAAAAGTACTTCTTTAAAATAACAAAGAGGCTCCAACCCAAATTGGAACCTCTCTTTTTTTGTGCTTTTTTAGTTTAACTCATCCGAGCTCTCTCTTTGAGATAATTAGAAAGTATTTCATCAGACACTAGGTCATCAGGCAACATTCTCATCAAATCAGAATTAAAGAGCTCTTCATCCGTTGGATTATAAATGTCTTTGAACTCCTCCTGCATACAACGAGTAAAACACATCAAAGTCTGTGCATCATCGCTCTCTGTAGCAACCTTAGTAAGCGCTTCTACATCTTTAGCATAAAATGCCTTGCAAAATGCGGTTACCTCAGAAAAGAAAGTTTTCTCCGCCAAAACAACCCTCTTGTCAACACCAATACTATCAAGCAATCCTAATCGAAACTTAAGAACCTGAGGGAATTTGCTTCCGTCAATCTCATCAATTCTCTTTTGAATACACTCTTTGCAACTTGCATCACTCTGCTTCTCCAATTCTGCAACAACTTCTTCTTTTGTCTTGTTCAAAATAACGTTGCCATTCAAAGACAAGAAAAGAACTGCTTTACCAGAACCCAAAGAAACACCATCCTCAGAAACTTCTAAATTAACAATTAAAGCTTCTTTGAGAAAAACGGCTTCAATAGCATCTCCAATTTTAGGCTCAAGGCCGTTCAACATAGAATTAGAAATCTCAAACTGACCATCGCCAGCCTTAACTGAATAACCATTCTCATTCTTTTCAACAGTCTCTACTACAAATTTTTCTTTCATTTTATTGTTTATTAAATTAACGAATAGACCAAGCCAAACCATATGTATAAAAATACAGCACACATAATAATTCAACTATAATCAGATATTGACAAAATATATACCATTATTTGTCCAACTAGTCAAGATAAAAATAAATATTATATTGGCACAAAAATTGCATATAACTAGATAAGATAACCAATCTTAAGGATTTTTGATTATGAAAAAGATATTTATTTTATCTCTAACACTATGCTTCTTAAGCTCTTTTGCAAATGCAAACTCACGCATTAAAGACATCGCAGACTTTGAAGGAGTAAGAGACAACCAATTAGTAGGTTACGGCCTTGTTGTTGGTCTTAGTGGCACAGGTGATAATGTAAAATCTATAGATTTCACCAAAGAAAGTATTATCTCTATGTTAGATAGAATTGGTATTAACGCTCGTGATGGTCAGTTAAAATCAAGAAACGTTGCAGCTGTTATGGTTACAGCAAATTTACCTGCATTTGGCAAATCAGGCTCTAGAATAGATGTTGTTGCTAGTGCAATGGGTGATGCAAAAAGTTTAGCTGGTGGCACTTTATTAGTAACCCCCCTACTTGGCGCTAACGGAGAAGTATATGCCGTAGCACAAGGTCAACTAACCGTTGGTGGAGATGAAAAAGGCGGTGTTGCAACTAGTGGAAAAATAGCAAATGGAGCTATCATAGAAAATGAAATAGACTTCAACCTAGACAGCTTAAACCCAATCAGAATATCTTTAAGAAACCCTGATTTTACAACTGCTAAAAGAGTTGCAGAAGCAATAAACACAAATTTAGGAGAAAGAATTGCCTTAGCCTTAAACTCATCTACTATAGAAGTTGGCATTCCAGAAATTTATCAAAGCAAAATTGTTTCTTTTTTAACAAAAATAGAGCAATTAAGAGTAAAGCCAGATCAATTAGCAAAAATTGTTATAGATGAAACATCGGGCATTGTTGTTATTGGTAAAGATGTTCGTATAAACAAGTTAGCTGTTGCTCAAGGCAACTTGACAATCAAAATATCAGACATATCTCTTTTATCTGAGCCAGAAGCCTTTACTCCCAATTATTCTACAGTTTCTGATTTAAACATGATTACATCTCAACCAGAAAACAATGCTAAATTATCTATTTTAGACACAGGTGTAAATCTTCAAGATATGGTAGATGGTCTAAACGCTTTAGGAGTTTCTCCTCGTGATTTAATTTCTATTTTACAAGCAATAAAAGCAAGTGGTGCCTTGCAAGCTGATATAGAGGTAATATAAAATGAACGGTATAGCAACAACAAATAACCTAAACTTCTTTTCATTAAGACCAGCACCTGAATTTAATGTAAAAGAAGCAGAAAAAACAGCAGAAGACTTTGAAGCGTTCTTCATATCTAACAGTATGGAAAACATGTCAAAAGGAATAGAAACTGATGAACTATTTGGCGGTGGACACGCAGAAGAAGTTTTCAAATCAATGCTTTTCGATGAATATGGCAAAATCATCGCAAGAGCAGGAAGTATTGGAGTAAAAGATTCTGTAATGGATTCTATGTTAAAAATGCAGGAGGCAAGTAATAATGAATGAGTTTCAACAAAAATTAGTAGATTTTAAGGCTATTATCTTAAGCCTACAAAATGTATTGCAAAAAGAAAATGATGCTTTAGAAAAGTTTGATATAAACACAGCTACATCTCTTTATAATATCAAAAACAAAACTGTTGGTGTTTATAGAGATTACATATCATACTTTATCAAAAACAACCAACAATTACAAGAGTTAAAAGAAGAAGATAAAGCAACACTTAAAGATATTATAAAAGAATTAGATAATAAACTTGCTAAAAATGATATCTTATTAAAAACAAGAATAGACATCTCAAAAAAAGTTATGAATTCTATTGTAAACATTGCAAAAACACAAAACAAAACAAACTCAACATCTTATGGCAAAATGGGAAATTATACTCAAAGAGAAAAACAATATAATTCAATTGCCATAAATCAAATGTTGTAAGGAGAAAAAAGATGGCATTAAGTTCAGGTCTTCAAGTATCATTAAGCGGAATGCAAACCGCACAAGCTCAATTAGAACTTGTGGGTCAAAATATTTCAAACGCAAACAATCCAGAATATAGCAGAAAAACAGCTGCAACTCAAAGCGTTGTTTTAGCAGGATCAAACGCAGGTGTTAAACTAGGTGATGTCGATAGAGAATTTTCAGAAAGTTTATTAAAAAGCTATTTAATTTCAAGCTCTTTAGAAGGTTCTTTAAGCTCTCAATCTAAATATTTAAATAATGCAGAAACTCTTTTAGGCACACCAGAAAGCGCAAATTCAATATCAACAAATGTAGCTAACTTGCAAACAGCTTTTGGCACATTATCTATTGATGTAACATCTGCAGCTGCAAGATCAAACCTTGTAAATGAAGCTAAAACAGTTACTTCTAGATTAAACTACTTAACAGAAGAAATCCAAAAATTAAGAGGTGATGCAGATTTAGAAATCTCAGATGCAATAGATACAATAAATTCAACTTTATCTACAATAGATAAACTAAATGAAGAAGTTGTAAAAGGAAACATTTTAGGATATGATGGCACAGCAGATTTGTTAGACCAAAGAGATGCTGCAATAAAAGAACTTTCATCTTTAATGGATGTAACATATTTCACTCGTAATAATGGTGAAATTGTTATTCAAACCACAGATGGCGTAACTCTCTTAGATAGCGAACCAAATTATTTATCACACTCAGCAATTACTCAAGCATCTCCTTCTGCATCTTATGCTAGTGGTGCTATTGACGGTATTTTTGTAGAAGGAGTAGATATTACTTCTAAAATTAAAGAAGGACAAATAGCTGGTTTAATTGAAGTTAGAGATGAGATACTTCCATCATTACAATCTCAGTTAGATGAACTTACTGGCGTATTAAAAACAGCTGTAAATGCAGCTCACAATACAGGTACAGCCTTCCCTGCTGGTGCTTATGAACTTACAGGTACAAGAACATTTATATCTCCAGACACTCAAAACATTGCAATTTCAAACGGAGATGTAAGAATATCTGTTTTTGATACAGAAGGCAACCAAATTAATACCACCGCATTAAGTGGTAACTTAGGGTTCTCTAACGGTTCTATTACAGAGATGGCAAACACCATAGAAAATTGGTTAACCACAGAAGTTGGATTACCTCAAGCAAATGTTAGTGTAGAAGACGGAAAATTCAAAGTAGAAACAGGTGATAGTAATTATTTTATATCTTTCTTAGATGTAGAAAATTCAACTCCTGGAAGTATACAACAAAATGCAAGCATATCTTTTGATGTTGGTAACAATACAACCAGAGAATTCGAAGGTTTTTCAAGCTTTTTAGGATTAAATGACTTTTTTGTAAACTCAAACAACCAAGAATATATATATGATTCTAATGTTATAAGCAAAAGCACATCTTTAGGTATTGCTCCATCATCTATAGTAAACTTAAGTTTTTATAACGCTAATGGCTCAATGGGTTCTATTAGCCTTAACAGTGCAAGTAGTTTAACAGATATCGTAAACCAAGTAAACGATATGGATACAACTTTAATCGCCTCTCTAGTTCCAAATGGCAGTGAATATGTGTTAAGAATAGAAAACACCTCTGGTGAACAAATAGAAATAACAGATGGTGGTAGTGGATTGTTAAACAAACTAGGAATGAAACCTTCTTATGTAACAGCCGCTTCAGATATTCAAATAAGAAATGACATTTCACAAAATTCATATAAAATGGCTTTAGGAAAACCTCAGTTTAATAACTCTACAGGCACTTATGAGTTAAACGCTGCCGATAATGGTGTTGCAAATATGCTATCTGAAGTTTTTTCAAATACACAAAGCTTTAATCAGGCAGGAGAACTTGCTTCAACCCAAACAACATTAAATAAATATAGTTCTAATTTTGTTGGTGCAATAGCAACACAATCTGCAAACTTAGAATCAGAATTATCTTATCAGTCAGAACTTACAACATCAATATCTGGCAAAGAAGCAGAAATAAGTGGAGTTGATATAGATGAAGAATTGTCTCAATTAATTGTTTATCAACAAAGCTATGCAGCTTGCGCACAAGCCTTTACAGCCACCAAAGAAATGTTAGACACTTTATTTGGTATAATGAATTAGGAGAAAATAAATGACAAGAATACCTACATACGCATCACAAATGAGCATGATAAACGACGCTCTAGCAACTAAAGCAGCGTTAGATTTGTATTCATACCAATCAATCACTGGTTTAAAAGCTCAAAACTATTCTGGCTATGGTTCTAGCGCATCTAATATTGTGTCATTAGAATCTGCATTATCAGTTAATAACAACTATATGGAAACAAACAAAATTATTTCAACAGATGTAAACACTATGGGTACTTCTTTAGACAGTATAAGTAGTACATTATCTGACTTCAAAAGCATGTTAACTTCTTTTTCAGGATTGAGTTTAGAATACATTAATCAAGATCAAACAGGTGGAGAATTAAAATTAACCGATGATACAATGAGTGATTATAACGGAGCAACAATTACAGCAAACGGAACAAGTTATACAATCGGTACAGATATCGCTTTAGGTTCAACCCCTCAAGAGTTGATGGAAAATATTGCCGCAGAAATCCCAAATATAACTTATGATGAAACAAGTGAAATGTTAACTTTCCCCAAATATACACTTGATGGATATTCTTCTATATTAAATGTAGAAGGTGTTGAAACAGGCACTCCTTCTGAGCCAACAACAGAACAACAACAAATGTTAACAGAAGTACAAAACATGGCGTTTTCTGCTATGAAATTATTAGCAGACACATTAAACACCTCTGCAACAGGAAGCTATCTATTTGGCGGTGGAGTTTCAACCAGCGCTCCTGTTAGCTTTGACTTCAGTTCATTAGATGAATTTCAAAGCTATTATGACGGCTTAAACATCACTTATCCAACATCTGATGCTGCGGTTTTAGCAAACAGAAGCTTAAATGTTAACAATACAGGGGAATTAAGCATTAGCTACCCAGACCCTAGTGATAATAAAGCTACAATAACAGCAAGCAACACAGGTGGTTTTTTAACAGAAAACATAAGCGCAAACTCTTTAACTTCAGGCAATTTAACATTTTCTGCAGACAAACAAAGCATTACATCTACTGTTGGTGGTACTTTTGATACATATTCAGAAGGTGATTTAATGGTTATAGAAGGCACTTCTGGCAATAACGGTGTTTACAAAGTTGCCTCTATTTCAACAGATGGAAAAACAATAAAGTTAGAACCTCAAGAAGGTACTAAAGCTATATCTGATGAAGCTATTAATACAACAGACAATCCAGATGTTGTTAAGTTTAGCTCAACATTTCCTTTAGATGCTATTGTAAAATTAGATGGAATGGCGCCAAAAATAAACACTCAAGCTGTCCAAGTAACAGGCGTAAGTGCAGACGGAACAAAACTTTATGTTAGCGTAAACCCAGCAACCTTCCCTGAAGGAAATACAGATATTTCTTTTTCTGAAAACTGGAGCTTAAGCGCTCAAAGTTATTATCAAGGCGGAACCTCTACTACAGAAAAATATGTATCAGAATCACAAAGTGTTGCTTTTGACATTACAGCAGCAGACCAAGCTTTTCAAAGAATGTTTCAAGCCCTAGGAGAAATTGCACAAGGAAACTTTTTAGACACAAGAGATATTAGTCAAGAAATGAATGGCACTATTAATTATAATAATGCCTCAGATAGAGTAACATCTGCTCTTAACCTTATAGATTTAGCTTTGTTTGACCCTAGTTCAAACTCAACAACCACAAATGCAGATTTTTATTCTATACAATCAAAAGTAAATTCAAACAAATTGGTTTTAAATAATATAGAAGAAACTCAAACAGCAATGAAACTTAATTTAGAAAATAACATTTCAAACTTAAAAGAAGTAGATAAAGAAGAAGCGGCAGTTAAAGCTTTATTAGCATCAACTCAATTAGAAGCATCTTATGCTGTAATGCAAAATGCAATGAATGTTTCTTTATTAAATTATTTATAAGTGAGAAAAAAATGAAAAAGAATATAAACATTCTCATAATATATATTTTTATAGGATTATTTGGATACATAAATAACTTATATTCTTTTGGCATACCTCCTCAAGATTTTGAAGAAATGTATAAACTCGCCCAAAAAGGAAACTTATACGCATTAAAAGCAGCAGAAGGAAGAGGATTAGATATAAATTCTAAAAATAAAAAAGGAAATACAGGAATTTGTGAAGCAATAATCAGAAATAGCATAAAAGCATATAATACCTTTTATGCTGCAGGAGCAAACACTCAAGCCCCTTGCGTATATCAAATAGAAAAGAAAAAATATGCTCGCTTTATGGATTCAAGATTTATTTTAGAAAGACAAGCACTACTTGCAAAACAAAAAAAAGAAGGAAGAAACTGGTTTACAATTCCTGAAAACAACGAAGTTGCAGAAGCAGTAACAAATGAAATAGGCAAAAACACACTCAGAACTTTAGTAAACAAAATTAATATGATTATAAATACAGAAATAAATTCATACGATTAACTGTTCAAAACAATCTAAGAAAAACTGTATTTTTTCAACAAAAAATTTCAATCATAAAATCATTGCAAAATACAACCAACAATCAAAATAATTTATTTTTTTGTATTTTTATTTTTCAAATCATCTATTTTTTTCTGAGCAACATCTTTAGCTTTAAGACTTTCAGCTTTTGCTTTTTCAAGCCATTGTGGAAGATCATTAAAATAAAAAACAGCAACCAAAGCTGCAATAATTAAAATCCAAATAAACATATCTAACCTTTCTTTGTTATTTATAGAAGAAATTATAATAAAAAAAATATAAACGTCAATATCAAGAATAAAAAAAAATTCAAGTTTATATAGCTTGTATTATACAAGCTATATAAACTTAGCGAACATAATTACCGATTTTTCGCTCTAAAGAAGGGTTATATGTTTTTTGAGACCCATTCATAAAACCAACATAACCTCCAACATTACTTAACTTATTTTCAACTCTAGATTTTTCTAATAAATTATTAGCAACATATACTTTATCTTGCTCAGTTTTAGGATGTAATAAATCTTGTTCAGAATAAATAGTTCCTTGCAAAAAACTAAGCCCTCCACCAATTTCTAATTTTGGTTCCAAATATCTATACTGATTAACTCCAGAGTATTTAGAACTTGGAGTGCTAATAAGCATAAATACACTACCATCTTTCCTTTGATAATTTTTAACCTTTCTACTATCAAAACCAACCTCTCCTTCTTTAAAAATACTTAACTCAGGATGCGGTGTTAAATTTATTAGACTACTAGCAAGAGCCTCATTCATATCTGTTCTAAATAAATCTCTTTCAGAGGTTAAAAGAGTAATTGGAGACAATTTACCACCATCTAAAACTCTTGTTAACGCATATGTTTTTCTATTATTAATTGTTCCAACACAAGCCAACTTTCCTACGTTATTGATACTCATAGTCTCAACCTTATTCGGAGCTATCTCTTTCAAAGCAGCTTTTAGTTCCCCTACAGATAACTCTGCATTTGGTAACGGAAACTCAGAAGCATCAGCTTTGTGAGCTTTATCAGAATAAAATTCTTTTGCATTTTGACCAAAAAAATCAAAACAATTAGATTTCTTTCTATCAAAATAAACTGCATCCCATGTTAAATCTACATTAACTTCTTTACCATTAACAGTAATTGAATTCCAAGAATGAGAAGAAGGCTTGTTAATATAACGACAAGGAACTCCTATCCTATCCATAGACTCCTTAAATATCAAAGCAAATCCAGCACAAACAGCATATTTAGAAGTAACCCCGTTTAAGGTTCTAACCATATCTCTTCCCTTATCATATTCGTGTTTAGAATCATAATCATAACAAATGGTTTTTGCCAGTCTTTCATAAACAAATGCAGCTTTTGCTAAATTAGACCATCTAGGATTTATTTTATCCTCAATTTTTTCAAAAGTTTTTGTAATAGCGGTCATCTCTTCTGGAGAATAGATAGTCCTTTGAATATAAGAATTATGATTATACTTTGGTTTTGCAACTTCATCCAAACCACCTTTAACCCTAATTTTAATATTAGGATTACCACACAATTGCCTAAATACTGTTGAATGAATGCCTTTGGTATTTTGAAAAACAAATAAAAACTCTTCTCCTTTTCTTTCTTTTGCTAAAGATGATATTTTTTTTGCTTGCTCAAAATTAAAGTCTTCATTATTAGATATGTGTTTTTCATAAGTCATTTAATTTATCCTCCATATCTAGAGGCATAAAAAATTCATCTAACAAAACAAGGTTGTTTTTTCTTGATAAAATCATATTTAATGTAGATTTTTCCATAACAGCTTGTTTTCTATCAACAACTAATGTCTTTATATTCTTATAAAGCACAATACTTGATAAATTAGATACTTTTGAAAAACTAACATCTAATGATTGTAAAGAATCAAGTTTAGATGGCAAAACAAACTCAGATGCATCATTAGAAACAACTCTCATTTTTATAATATTGTTAGTTTCTATTGCATTTAAGTTATTAATATCCATCCCTACAATAGACAATGATTTAAGGTTAGTGTTTGCAATCTTATCTAAACAAAACCCCTCACCTCTAACAATACTTAGTTCTTCCAATTCTGAAAAATTATAAGTTTGTGGTAAATTGCAGTCAAACAGCTCTAATGATTTTAACTTTTTTAAGGATTTTAAATTTTGTATGTCTTCTTCTGTTAAAGTTACACTAACTAACTTTAGTTTTTTTAATTCTGTAAAATTAAGAAGATCATCTAAAAAAACAGGAGAAAAATCACCCGCAATATCAACAGCAGAAACATTCAATTCCTCTACTTTATCAAGGTCTTGCAAAGATATATTTTTTATAAACAACTCATCTTGTATAGCTTCTGTCTTTATCATACTAACAACTCCTTACTTTATATAGCTAAATGATTATGTATTAATTGATGATTTTTCTTTTTTAAGGAGGATAAAGTTTTAAGTTTTTTCTGCAGTTATCAATGAGATAATAAAGAGAAAATTTGAAATTTTAGACCCTTACAAATGGAAAATGGCAATCAATACATAGTCATTTAGCTATATATATAATACTAAAAAACAGCTCAAAAGTCAAGAAGTTAAAAAAAACCACCATAAAGGTGGTCTACAATTGGTGATCCCAACGAGAATTGAACTCGTGTTTCAGCCTTGAGAGGGCCGCGTCCTAACCGCTAGACGATGGGACCATAATAATATTATATAAAATCAATAATACTATTACAACAAAAAAGCAATAAGTTTTTAAAAATATTATTTATATAATTATCTACCTATTCCTTTATAAACAAAACCTTTCTTTTCAACATCATTTGCATTAAGTAGGTTTCTGCAATCTACAATAACTTTATTATTTACTAAATGACCTGTTTTTTCTAAATCAAGCTCTCTAAAATCATCCCATTCAGTTAAAATAGCAATAACATCTGCATTTTTAACTGCATCATACATATCCTCTGCATAAGAAATTTTATCTCCCAACAACAAACACGCTGTGCCCATAGCCTTAGGATCATAAGCCTTAATATTTTTTGCTCCCAGCTCTAACAATTCTGCAATAATTTCAATAGCTGGACTTTCACGACAATCATCTGTACCATTTTTGAATGCCAAACCTAAAACCGCAATTTTAGGATTTTCAATTCCTTTAACCGCATCTAAAATTCTTTCTGCCATTTGTTTTTTACGTTCAGAGTTTCCTTTAATTGCTGCAGAAATCAATGTCATATCAACATTATTCTGACGCGCCATATAAGCCATTGCCATTGTATCTTTAGGGAAACAGCTTCCGCCATATCCTGGCCCTGCATTTAAAAATCTATTGCCGATTCTAGTATCTAAACCAATACCTTTGGCAACTTCATTAATATCTGCCCCTGTTTTTTCGCAAAAATTTGCCATTTCATTAATATAATGAATCTTAATTGCCAAAAAAGCATTTGATGCATATTTAATTGTCTCTGATGAGTGCCTAGAAACACAAAGAATGTTTGTTTTACCTTCAAAAGGCTTGTACAAGCTTTTAATAATATCTTTTGCTTTATCATTATTTGCCCCAATAACAATTCTATCAGGATTAAAAAAGTCATGAATAGCATAACCTTCACGCAAAAACTCAGGAAGAGAAACAACATCAAAATTTGCAAATGGATTGCGTTTTTTTATTAAAGCTTCAATATCATCGCCTGTGCCAACAGGGACTGTAGATTTAGTTGCAACAACAGTATAACCTTGCAAATGTTCTGCAAGCTCTGTTGCTGCCGCATGAATATATTTCATATCAGCTTCTTTTGTAACAGGATGAGGAGGAGTACCAACAGCAATAAGAACCACATCTGCATTTTCCACCCCTTCTTTCATAGAAGTTGTAAATTTAAGATTTCCACCTTTAATGTTTTTTACTAAAAGTTCTTCCAGCCCATCTTCATAAAGAGTTACTTTACCTTCTTGCAAAGTCTCTATTTTACTTAACTCTCTATCAATACAAATAACTTCATGTCCAAGTTCTGCCATACCAACACCTGTTGGTAATCCTACATATCCTGTACCAATAATACCAATTTTCATTTATTTTCCTTCATTTAAAAAATTATAATTAATATCTAGAGTTTGTTTTTCTTTAGGCAAAAATAAACTTTCATATAAAAGATCATGATTATTTAAATATGCCAAAGCTTTATTATAATTTTCTTTCATTGCTGACAATCTATTTCCATAATCTTCAAGAGAGCATTGCTTCAAAACTTCTTCAATATTTTGAGCCTGAATTTCATCAATAATAACCATACCATCAGAATTAAAGAATTTATCTATTTTTGTAGCTCCCAAATAAATAGGAACAGTCATTGTTAAAAATGCACTAATAATCCTCTCTGTAAAAAAGTAAGGAGAAACTTCATTTTCAAATGCAATTGTATATCTATAATCCTTTAAGATATCAATCATTTTAACAAAACCACCACCATCAAATGTACCAAAAGTGTCTGCCAAACCTTGTGCTTTACATTTTTTTGCAACATTAATTCTTAAATAATGCAAAGGACACATTTTTTTATGAGAAGACAACATAGAAACCATTTTATTTTTTTCTTGCCAACAATCAAGACCTTGAGGATTTACCCAAGCTGCCGCACAACCAGGAAAAAAGAATGCATTTGGCAAATTATTTAACAATTGCTCATCATGAGTTAAAACTTTTTCAAACTCAGATGCTAAAATTTTACTTTTTTCAAGCCTTGAATAATCTTTAGGTTGTTTTACTCTAGGTTCTGTTAAATAAGAATATTTTTTAACAGGGTTTCCCATAGTCTCTAGCATTGCATTACCTGTATAAAAATGAGTATCTAAACCATAATTATATCTATCCCACAAAAAATATTTTGAATTATATCCATAAGGTGCTTCTAAATGCCTATCCCTCAAAAAGAAAACATCCATTTTTTGCCCAAATTCATTATAAACACTAGGTTTTGTTAATTTCAACATTTTGTGTTCATTATATATAGGAGGGTAAATATGTATATATTTTTTGCCTCTAACATTATCTATAAGCTTTTGCAAGCACTTAATTTTCATAAAACATCCCTATATTTATTTTAACTGAGTTTTATACAAAGAAGCATAAACAGAATTATCTTTTTTCAAAAGTTCTTGATGTGTACCTGTTTCTACAATTTCACCATGATTAATTACAACAATTTTATTGGCATTTTTTATTGTAGAAAGTCTATGAGCAATAACAAAAACTGTTCTATCTTTCATTAAATTTTCAATAGCTTGCTGAACCACTGCTTCTGATTTATTATCAAGAGCAGAAGTTGCTTCATCCAAAATAACAATTGGCGCATCTTTTAAGAAAGCTCTAGCAATTGCAATCCGTTGTTTTTGCCCACCAGAAAGCAAAACCCCTCTTTCACCAATTTGTGTATCTAAACCATTTTCCAAATCACCAATAAATTCTTTTAAGCAAGCATTTTCAATTACTTCATCTATTTTATCCTGAGGAATCTTCACTCCAAATGTAATATTTTCTCTAATTGTTCCATCAAATAAAAAATTATCTTGAAAAACAATAGCAATATTTTCTCTTAAAGATTTTAACTCAAAATCCCTAACATCAACTCCATCTATAGTAATAGAGCCACTTTTAATATCATAAAATCTCGGCAATATATTTGCCATTGTAGTTTTTCCACCACCAGAATTACCAACAAATGCTATTGTTTGCCCTTTCTTAACTTTTAAGTTAACACCTTTCAATATTGGCTTATTTTCTTCATATTCAAAATAAACATCTTTATATTCAACACCCTTATTAATACCTTCCAACTTAACTGCTTTAGATTTAGAAGTAATATCTGGTTTTGTATCAAGTTTATCAAAAACACGTTCCATTGCCATAAAAGCCATTTGCACTGCGTTATAATTATTTCCAATACTTTTTATCGGAGTATAAAGCATTATCAAAGCCGTAATAAAAGACACAAAATTACCAGGAGTAATTTCTTTACTAACAATCAAATAGCTACCCAACCAAATAACCGCAGCAATACCTAAAGAAACAATAAAATGCATCAAAGGAGACATCATTCCCATTCTTTGTGTCATTTTCATCCCTAATTTAAAAACAGATGTCAAAGTTTCTTGAAAGCGCTTATTTTGATAACCGTATAAATTATATGATGTTATAATTCTGTTTCCACTAAACGTTTCATTATAATGAGTAAGTACTTTAGCTCCAGAAAACACACTTTTATTCATCACACCTTTAATTCTCTTTTTTATTGTTGTTAAAGGATACAACGCACCACCCAAAACAATAACCGCAACTATGGCCAATTGCCAAGAGTTATAAATCAAAACAAATATCAAAGAAAGAGAAGAGAAAACTCTTGTTGTAAACAACTTCAAATTTGCCAAAAGCCCTGCACAAGCAGTATCAACATCATTGTTAAATCTAAATAAAATATCACCTGAATTTTGTTTATCAAAAAAGCCTGCATTATAATGCATTAATTTATCAAAAAGCTTTTTCTTAACATCTTGAGAAATCTTTTGCCCTACCCAAGTATTTAAATAAGTTGCAGCATAATTCAAACCACTTTGAAAAGAACTAAACAAAATAATCAAAATTGGAATCAAAGCTGTTTTCAAACCACCAACTTGATCTTGAATCATTACCACATCCATATATGGTTTTAATGACCAGGCAATAACAGCATCCATAGCACCAATAGGAAGAGTAACAACAATTGCCAATAAAGCTCTAATTTTATAAGGTTTAACATAAGGTAATATTTTAGAATAATTAACAAACATTGAAGATGATTTTATTTTGTTTTTAAAACGAACGAACATAATTTATGCCTTTTTTAGATTATATTATAAAAGTATTACAAATATCAACAAATACTAATTAATAATTTTTATCATCATAAAAAAATATTGCAAGCAAAATACTTATATTTATAACAACTCATCCAAAAAACAAAAAAACAGCCATCCCCTATAACAAAAAAAGCCTCCCGAAGGAGACTTTAGAAAATTGGTGATCCCAACCAGATTCGAACTGGTGACTTCTGGATGAAAACCAGATGACTTGACCGCTTGTCGATGGGACCATTAATCAAAACTAAAATCTTTATATATGCTTTTATTTTAATGTCAACAATAATTTTATATTTTTTATAAAAAAAAATGAGGTGATTTTTTCACCTCATCAATCAGTTTATATATTTCAATCATTTAGGAATAGAAATAACTACTTTTAATCCACCTAAATCTTTACTATCAGAAAGCTCGATATCACCACCATGAGAAGTTATAATATCTTTTGCAATGGACATTCCAAGTCCAACGCCTCCTGTTTCTTTATTGCGAGAATCTTCAATTCTATAAAAAGCTTTGAATACATCTTCTCTCTTATCTGCAGGAATTCCTGGGCCATCATCTTCAACAATAATATCAACCATCTTAAAGCCATGCTTTTTCAATTTAACAGAAACGGTTTTTCCATATCTAAAAGCATTAGTTAAAATGTTTGTAATTGCACGTTTCAAAGCTTGCTCTCTGCCCACAATTGGTTTAATATCTTCTGATGTCGAATATTTAATCAAGGCATTTGTTTCTCTAGATTTATTGATAATAGAAACAATAGTTTCATTCAAATCAACCAATCCATTTATCTCTCCGCCTTCTCCGCTAACAAAAGATAAATAACCTTCTAACATTTTTTCCATTTCATCAATGTCATCAATAAATTCTTTTTGTTCATTGCCTTTAACAGCCATTTCAACAGACAATCTCATACGAGCCAATGGAGTTCTCAAATCATGAGAAACACCAGCCAACATTTGAGTACGTTCAGAAATTTGTTTTTGAATACGCTCTTTCATTTTAATAAAAGCAATCGCAGCTTGTCTAACTTCTTTAGAACCATAAGGTTTAAAACCTTTTCTATCAACGCCTTTACCAAAATCTTCTGCAACTTGTGCAAGCTCTGCAATAGAGCGAGATTGAGTTCTAACAAATAATGCAGCCACAATAAATAACAAGATTGATGATCCCATCATCCAAGCAACAAAGCCAAAAATAGATGATTTGAAAATCTTACCCTCTTTCATTTCAAACAAATAAAGACCACTGTTATTATCAACAGAAACAACCATGTCTTTTGAATCTGGGTCTAAATAAATATTTTTAGAAGCATCTGGGAATTTTGCATCTAAAGCTTCTTCTAAAAATTTCAAAATAAGTTTATTTTCTTTTGACGCTTTATTTAACACGGTGTGTTTTTCTTCATTAGAATAAAACTTATAAATAATGTTCAATTCATCTTTTGCCAATTTTGTAACATCTTTATTATTTGAATTCTCTAAATTCATAATAAATGACATGTCATCAGCAACAGAATAAGCAAATTGACGACCTACTTTTCCCCAGTTTGAATCTAAAAACACAACAATAGAAATTGCTTGCACTAAAATAAGTGGAACAAAAACAATTAACATTGTTCTAAAAAACAAAGTTTTAGGCATAAACTTTAATTTTAAACCTCTTAAAGTTTTATCTACTTTTTTTGGTAATTTTACTCTCATTTACATCTCCTAATCTACAAGTAAGACATATCCCTTTGACCTAACAGTCTGGATATATCTTGGGTTTTTTGAATCTTTTTCTATTTTTTTTCTCAAACGAGTAATCTGAACATCAATAGAGCGAGGACTTTGCTCAGAATCTAACATTTCTGCTAATTTTTCTCTACTAAAAACAATTCCAATTTTTTTAGCCAACTCAAACAAAATTGTTTGTTCAACTGGTGTTATATGAACCACAGAACCATTTTTCAAGCTCAATTCTTTTTTTTGCAAATCAAAAACATATTCACCTAAATTTATTGTATCTTTAACTAAGCTTTCACCGATTCTTTTTAAAACATTATGCATTCTTAAAATAAGTTCTTTAGGCTCAAAAGGTTTTGTTAAATAATCATCAGCACCAAGTTCTAAGCCATTTATTTTATCTGCAGTTTCACCCATTGCAGTTAATAAAATAACAGGAATATTATGATGTTCTCTTAAATCTTTTAAGAATTCTGTTCCAGACTTTTTAGGCATCATAACATCTAAGATAATCAAATCAAAAGCATATTGTGTAATTAAAGCCTCTGCTTCAAAAGCATCTTTAGCAACAGAAACAAAGAAGTTATTTTCCAGCAAATACTTTTCCAACAAAGACCTAAGCCTTGTATCGTCATCTACTACTAAAATATGCTTCTTATCATCAAACATAAATTATGCCTTTTTTGCTGTTTTCTTTACGACAGTTTTTTTAGTTGTAGTTTTCTTTTTTACGAGCTCTTTTTTTACAGTTTCTTTTTTTTCTGCAACTTTTTTTACTTCTTTTACTTTCTCTTCAGACTTAATATAATCAATGCTCTTTTGAAAATATTGATAACCAGTAATAGCAGTTAACACACCAGCAATCCAAAGCAAAACTTCACCCAAAGGTCCAAAACAATAACCAACTAAAATCATTGACAAAGCAGTCATTTGAAAACCTGTTTTCCATTTTGCCAAACGAGTAACAGGCATTCCAACTTGAAAAGTTGATAAAAACTCACGCAAACCAGAAACCAAAATTTCTCTACATAAAATAACAATAATAGGAATATAACTAATTGGCAAAACAAGTTTATTAACCAAAATTAAAACCAAAGCAGCAGTAACTAAAAGCTTGTCTGCAATAGGATCTAAAAGCATTCCAAATTTTGATTCTGTTTTATATTTTCTAGCTAAATAGCCATCAAAATAATCTGTAATAGAAGCAAAAATAAACAATATACCGCAAATCAACAACCATGCTGGAGATTTAATATATACAGATAAAAAGATTACAGGGATAACAACAATTCTTGATAAAGTTAATAAGTTAGGCACGTTATACATCACATTTTCCTTCTGTTAAAATTATAATTTATATAAAAGTATAGGACAGAATTTTTATAATACAATATCTTTTTATAAAACTATCAACACATATTAAAATATTTACAAACAAAATTCTTATAAATATCTTTAAGCAATATAATATCTGCTATTTTAGCGGCTTCGTTTATTTTATGAATAGTTTTATTAGTTAATCCAAATTCAATAACAGGACAATAATCTTTAATATATCTAGCATCAGAAGTCCCCCCACCTGTTGAAGGCTGAGCTTGTAAATTAGACGCTTCTAAAATAGCTGTTTCAAAACTTTTAACATCTTTATTTTTATCAGTTAAAAAGCTATCACCAATAATATCATAACTTAACTCAAATTCTCCTTCTGTTTGACTTATGATATTTTTCACAAATTCAACAACTCCCAAAGGACTATGTTCGCTATTAAACCTAACATCAATAACAGCTTTAGCCTCAGCAGGAATAACATTTGTCGCAACATTTCCAACATCAAAAGTTGTTACTTGCAAAGAAGATTTTTCAAAAAACTCATTTCCTTTATCTAAAGGTGTGTTTTGCAACTTATGCAGCAATTCAACCAAATTGTGTATAGGATTAATTGCCAAATGAGCATAAGCACTGTGTCCTTGAACTCCTTTTGAAATTATTTCTAAAACAACATCTCCACGCCTGCCTATTTTATATTCTTCACCGACAACACTTGAATTTGAAGGCTCTCCAACAACACAAAAATCAAAAATTTCACCTCTTTGCTCTAAAACTTCTAAAACTTTTTTAGTTCCTTCAACAATAGGATCTTCTTCATCACCACTAATAATAAAACTAATTGTGCCATCAAAAAAAGTTTTTTCTTTTAAGATTTCTTCAAGAGCGCAAATAAAACAGGCAATACCACCTTTCATATCATTAACACCTCTACCGTAAAGAATATCATCATCAATTATAGCTTCAAAAGGAGGTTGTTTCCACAAACTTTCATCACCAGCAGACACAACATCATAATGCCCACCAAAAAGAAGACGGGGCTTTCCTTGACCTTTTTTAGCATATAAGTTTTTAACACTTTTATTATTTTCATCAAAAAACTCTAAAATCTCTGTCTCAAAACCCAAACCTTCTAGTTTTTCTTTTATAACACTCAAATCTTGACATCTTATCATTTTTTGACACAAATTAACAACTTCTAACATAAAAAAGCCTCCTTAAAGCAACTATATTACTAATAAAATTATTTGACAATATCTTTTTTTTTGTTATTTATGTCTATAAAGGAAAATATAAAGAAATGGATAAATTACAATTAAGAAGATTAGGACCATCAGACCTCAATCATCTGTTAGAACTACAAAACAACGTTATAAACAACTTCAAAGAAGATGAAAAACACTTTATCTTAGAAAGAAGCCCTGAAGAATTTCTAAAATCATTGCAAAATGAAAATCATTTTGTATTTGGTTTTTTTGATGGCAAAAAATTGGTTTCTCAATCAATATTATCAATGCCATCAGACACAGACAAAAGAGAAATATCAGAATTTTTACCAAACAGAAAAAACTCTGAAATCGCTGTATATAAAGCCGTAATCGTAGATCCTGCATATCGCGGACACGGAATTATGAAAGAAATGCTAAAACTAAGGGAAAACACTGCCCGCATGCATGGTAAAAAAGTTGCCATTTCTCAAATTGCCGCAGATAACCCAGCAAGCTGGATTAATGCCATTCAATACGGAATGGAAATCCACAAAGTTGGACTAGACCCAGATGATGGTGCAAAAGTTGTTTACCTACAAAAAGATTTAACTCAAAACACAAACAACACAGCAGTTAAACCATACAAATTAAGCTTAGGCTCAGATGTTCATAAAAACGCCAACATCTTATTTAATAAAATGAAAAAACTTTCAGATGACGGCTATATAGTTTATGGCTGGGACAAACAAGACAATTCCCTATTATGGAAACCAAGCCAAGAATTTTCAAACACCCAAATCCTCCAAGCAGCAACTGGTAAACAAAAATAGCTAATCAAAAATTAATTAATTGATTGAATATTTGCACAAAGAATGTAGGGGAGACCTGAGGTCTCCCGACAACAAATATCCATTCTTTCATTGCCTTACGGCAATGATGGCGATTAATAATCGCCCCTACAAATCAGCGATAAGCACAATCGTTTATTTTCGGATTTGCTATATATTCCAATAAAAAAGCTAGTCAATTGACTAGCTTTTCACAAAATAATTATCCAATATTCTTCAAATTTTGAGAACGTTTTCTAGCAATTGGATCTAAAACAACCTTACGCAATCTGATAGATTTTGGAGTAACCTCAACCAATTCGTCTGCTTGAATATAAGACAAAGCAGCTTCTAAAGGCAATTTCATTGGAGGAGTTAAATTAATAGCTTCATCTTTACCAGATGCCCTAATATTTGTTAATTGCTTAGCTTTTGTAGGGTTAACTTCCAAATCATTTGGACGATTATGCTCACCAATAATCATACCAGTATAAACAGGCACGTTAGCATCAATCATCATAGGTCCTCTATCTTCAAGTTTCCATAAAGAATAAGCAATAGCAGTACCAGTTTCAGAAGAAATTAATACACCATTACGACGACCTTCAACATCTCCACGATATTCATCATATCTTGAGAACAAACGGTTCATAACACCAGTTCCACGAGTATCTGTTAAAAATTCTGAATAATAACCAATCAAACCACGTGATGGAGCTTCAAAAATCAAACGAGTTTTGTTACCAACTTGAGATGGAATCATTTCTAACAATTCCCCTCTTCTTCTACCCATTTTTTCAACAACAGCGCCTGAGAATTCTTCATCAACATCAACAACAACTTCTTCAATTGGTTCTAAAAGTTTATCTGTTGCTTCGTCTCTTTTCATAACCACACGAGGACGAGAAATTGACAATTCAAAACCTTCACGACGCATAGTTTCAATCAACACACCAAGTTGTAACTCGCCACGACCAGCAACATCAAATGCATCCATATTATCTGTATCAGAGATTTTAAGAGCAACATTACCTTCTGCTTCTTTCATTAATCTGTCTCTAATCATTCTAGATGTAACTTTATCACCTTCACGACCAGCAAGAGGACTATCATTAACAGAGAAAGTCATCGCCAATGTTGGTGGGTCAATTGGTTGCGCTTTAATAGCTTCACTAGCATCTAATGCGCACATTGTATCTGCCACAGTAGTTTTTGTAATACCTGCAATTGCAACAATATCACCTGCATGAGCTTCTTCTAAAGCCACACGTTCAATACCTTGATATGCCAAAATTTTAGAAACTCTAAAACGCTCAATTTCTTTACCATCCATACTTAAAGATTTAATAGATTCTGCGAC
Source organism: Alphaproteobacteria bacterium (assembly GCA_044432975.1). Taxonomy (GTDB): domain Bacteria; phylum Pseudomonadota; class Alphaproteobacteria; order RF32; family CAG-239; genus JAWXUC01. Next base: position 148,004 of record JAWXUC010000002.1, read on the forward strand.
TTTAATTTTACCAGATAAAATTTTACCTGTTAAAATTCTGCCTAAGAATTTATCAGCTTCTAAAGTTGTTGCAAGCATAGCAAATGGTTTTTCAGGATAACAATGAGGCTCATGAACATGAGAAACAATTGTTTCAAACAATGGCAATAAATCTTTCTTTTCATCATTATCAATATCTCTAACAGCCCAACCGTTTCTGCCAGATGCATATAAAACAGGGAAGTCTAATTGTTTGTCATTAGCATTTAAGCTAACAAACAAATCAAAAATTTCATCTAACACACCATCAACACGAGCTTCTGGTTTATCTGCTTTATTGATAACAACAATTGGGTTTAAACCAATTTTAAGAGCTTTACCAAGCACGAATTTAGTTTGAGGCATAGGGCCTTCAAAAGCATCTACTAACAAAACCACACCATCAACCATAGATAAAATACGTTCAACTTCACCACCAAAGTCAGCGTGGCCTGGAGTGTCTACGATATTAATATGATAATTATTCCAATCAACAGAAGTACATTTAGAAAGAATTGTAATACCTCTTTCTTTTTCTAAATCATTAGAGTCCATAACACAAGTATCAACCTTTTGATTGTCTCTAAAAGTACCAGATTGTTTTAACAAACCGTCAACTAGGGTAGTTTTTCCATGGTCAACGTGTGCAATAATTGCAATATTTCTTAATTCCATTATTTTTCCTTAAAATTTAAATTTGTCCACACCATAGAGCAATATTTTAAAATTACAAGTACTTTTTGTATCCACATTCATTTTTATTTATCTTGATAAACAAAGATAGTTAAATTAAAATAATTCCAAATCAAAGGAATTTAACAATGAAATCTATCATATCTTTTTTACTATGTTTTTTTATATCAAATCAATCTTTTAGCTTTGAATATAATATGAGAGAAATAAAAATTATTCCAGTTATTACAGAAGAGATTCAGTTTGACAAATCTCTCTTTCTGCTTTCTAATTTAGAAAAACTAAAAGAAACACTTAATTCTGAGCACTTTTATAAAGGTCATTATAACGCATTTTATGTTGATACAGGCATTAATAAAGTTTTGTTTGATACAGGACTAAAACAAGACAACCTTTTGTCTGCATTAAAAAACAACAACATAAATCCAGATGATATTGAATATGTTTTTTTAACTCATTCTCACCTTGATCATATTGGCGGATTAATTGGAGAAGATAATAGCAAAACATTTAAAAATGCAAAAATATTTTTCAACAAAAAAGCCTTTTTAAAATCAAACGGATACGACAAACAAACAAACGAACACTTAAACAAAATAAAAATTGCATACAAAGACAACTTAAAATCATTTTCAAACGAAAAACAAATTATTCCTCATATAACCCCTATGTTTGCTTATGGACACACATCAGATCATACTTTATATCAAATAAAAAAAGACAATGAAAATCTTTTTATTGTAGGAGATTTACTTCATGCTCACCTCCAATTTGCCAACCCTGATATTTATATGACCTATGATCAAGAGCCAGAACAAGCTATTCAGACAAGACTAGACTTTCTAGAAAAAGCCGCTAACAACAATTACTTGCTAGCGGGAGCTCACTTTGTAAAAGAAGGTATTGTTAGAATTCTCAAAACAAATGATGGATATCAAACAATTTATATAAGTGATTAAAACACATGATTAATGAGCCTATATTTCAAGATAATATATTAAGCCAAATATGGTCAAACTTATACAACTATTTCACACACGGAAATTGGACTTATTATACTTTTACGCCAATAATAATCATCACACTAATAGCCATTACTCTAAAAAAACAAGAAAAACAAACATGCTGGGATATCTCTATAAATAAAGATCATTCAAAGTTAAATTTAATCTCAAAAATATATTTTTGTTTTTCTATAATAGCATATACAGTTATTTTATTCTCTCAAGAAAATAGCTTGTTTAATAATTATGATCTAATGTCATTTTTCACCACCAGAATTTTTACAGATGGATTATTACCGCATTTTAATTTATATGGAAGACTAAGCCCTTTTGCTAATTTTGATAGCAATTTTATTTATGCCATAACCCACAACTATGACATTATTAATTTTTACATTTTAGCTCAAATATTCTTAATTGTTTATTTGTTATATAAATTTTTAGATTTTATTGAAATAAACAAAAGAATTTTTTTAATCAGCACTTTCATTATAAGCCCTTGTTTTTTTTGGACTAACAATTTTATATTTTATGAAAGATGGATTGTTATCTTTATAATATCAAGCTTAATTTTTTATAAAAAATCAAAAATAATTCCTTTTGTTATTTTTATGAATTTAGCAATATACTTAAAAGAATCAAACATACTAATATACGCAGGAATGTTAAGCTTTTTATGTGGATATAAATTTTACAAAGATGAAATAAAAATATCTACCTTTATACATCCAATAAAATCAATAAAACAAATGCCCTATGAGGTTGTAATATTTATATCTTGCTTGTTTTTTGCAATTATTCATAATATGGTTATAATGAATATTGACAATAATATTTATTTATCTAGTAGAAAATGCAACTATTTTGATTTAATTTGGTTATATAAAACAGAATTACTTATAAATATAATAGCTTTAATTTATTTTATTAAAAACATAAAAAACAAACAATCAAATTGTCTAAATTCTTTATTATTATCTGCAACTTTTTTTAATATCTTTTTAATTTTCATAATAAAGTTAATTACAGTAGGATATCATTTAGAACATAAAACATATTATTTAACCATCCCTACCCTAATAAATTTAATATATATTTTCACATATTCTAAAACATATAAAACAATCTCTGTATTTTTATTATTAATATTCATTCCTCAAAATATTTATATTTACTCTCAAGAGCAAGGAAAAGAATATCGCGAAATTTATGAATACTTCACCAAAGAGCTAGAAACAAAAGACAAATTAAGTATCTTTGTTTCAAAAAACAATACCCAAAGTCAACCATGGATAATGACATCATGGGCTAGTTCATTTAAATATTATCTCCCTAATAAAGATATAACATTCAAAATGGATTTAATACCACCTGTAAAAAAGGAATATTTTCACAAAATAAAAAAACAAGAAAAAGCCCAAAAAGAAGAATATGCAATAATAAAGAAAAACCAATATTATAATGGCGGCATTCAAGATTTAGGCAACCTTAAAAGAAAAAAAGTATTTGAAAACAAACTTTTTGAAATCTTTTATATTAAGGAATAACAAATGCAAAAAAAAATCAAACTTTCTGTTTTAATACCTATTTATAATTCTGCTCAGTTTTTAACTGATAGTATTAACAGTATCTTAAACCAAACTTTCAAAGATTTTGAGTTACTTCTTTTAGATGATTGCTCAACAGACGGTTCTTTTGAATTTATATCTCAAATTAAAGATAAAAGAGTAAAGGTTTTTAGAAACGATAAAAACTTAGGAATTTCCACTACAAGAAACAAACTTATAGATTTAGCAACAGGTGAATATTTAGCTATAATGGACAATGATGACATCTCTTTACCCACAAGGTTTGAACATCAAATTAAATTTTTAGATAACAATCCAGATGTTAGTGTTGTCGGCACATGGACAGAGCTATTTTGCAAAACAAAAAACAAAATAAATCCTATAAAAAAATTAATAACAAATTTAGGTTGGATCTGGACACAACCTCAAACAGCAACTATTTATGACTGTTTAACAGCAAGCGTTGTTATGCATACTAGTGCAATGATAAGAGCCAAAGACTTAAAACAATACAATATAAAATATAAAAAAGAATACACCCCTGCAGAAGATTATAAATTATGGGCAGATATATTAAGTTCTGGATTAAAAATAAAAAACATTCCTTTAATTTTAACAAAATACAACTTACATGGTAGCAATTTTTCAATTTTACAAAAAAAACGCTTAAAAAAATCAGATAAAAAAATAAAAGAAGACATTAAATCATTCTTAAAAATACCAAATAAAAAACAAAAGCCTTATCTTTTCAACATAATAAATAAATTAAGAATAAAATATTTTTTAAGGAAGCACTATGATTAAAGAACCTTTATTCCAAAACAACATAACATCTCAAATGTATTCAAACTTACATAATTATTTTTCTGAAGGAAATTGGTTTTATTCTATTTGTTTAATTTTTTTAAGTCTTATTACATTAGCAAGCCTATTAAAAAAATATCAAAAAGAAAACTGTTGGCGCTTAAATTTCAACTATAAAGAAGAAAATATAAGCATTATAAGCAAATTAACTTTTGGCTTTGCCTTAATTACTTATGCAAGCATTTTATTTAGCTTAGAAGCAAGCTTGTTTAACAATTATGACTTAATGAGCCCTTTTACAACAAAAATTTTTGAAAAAGGAGCTTTCCCATATTTTGGCAACGACGGAAGATTAAATCCATTAGGCAACTTTGACACCTCTATAATATATGCAATAACTCACAATTATAACATAATAAACTTTTATATTTTTGCTCAAACATTGTTCATTATATATTTATTATATAAATTTTTAGACTTTCTTAACATTAACAAAAGATTTTTCACCCTTGCCCTTATAATAATTTGCCCTAGCTTTTTATGGACTAATAATATTGTCTTTCCAGAAAGATGGTCAACAGCTTTTGTTATATTAAGCTTCATATATTACAAAAAATTAAAATTGATACCATTTGTTGTTTTTATGAATCTTGCAATTTATTCAAAAGAAACAAGCGTCTTACTTTATTCTGGAATTTTAATTTATAGCCTTTTAGAAAACGTTTATAAAGAAAATATAAAAATAAATTCATTTATACATCCAATAAAAACAATGAAAAAAATGCCTTTTGAAACAATGATTTTTATATCATGCTTAATTTTTTCTTTATTATTACTTTGCTTTACAATAGAAGATGACTACTTAAATAACAAAAAAGGAGATTTCTCTGCATTATTAAGTTTATACAAAATAGATATTGCAATAAATGTAGTATCTTTAATATATTTTATAATAAATCTAAAAAATAAAAAAAATAACTTTCTAAACAGTTTATTATTCTCCTCAACTTTTTTTAATATTTTTATAATATGTATATTTCAAACAATAAGCGCCTATGCTTATAAGCCATATTATTTACAAATATCTTCTATTATAAACATAATTTATATTATAAGCCTTTCTAAATCATACAAACCTATAGTATTTGCTTTTTTAGCCCTCTTTAGTTATCAAAACATATATATTTACCAAAAAGAATATGGCAAACAATATAGAGAATTATATAATTTTTTCACACAAGAAGCTAAAGAAAAAAAAGAAATCAACATCTATCTTTCAGATAACAATAATACCACAACCTGGCCTAACATTGCAATTTCAAGCGCATATAAATATTATTCACCAAATAAAAAAATAACATTTAAATACAACAACAAATCATATATAACTTATTTAATGAATAAAGATTTTTTACACAACACAATAAATCAAGACCAACCAATAATTAATGATTATGTTGTAATAAAGAAAAACAACAATTATCAAAAAACCAAAAAAGAACTCGACAGCATAAAATATAATAAAGTATATGAAAACAACTTATTTGAGGTAAACTATGTTAAAAATAAATAAGAATATAATATTTCTGATAGCAATTTCTTTAGAAGTTGTGCTTTTTCATGGATTATTGTTTTCAGATACTTCTTTTAACTTTATTGTTTTTTTTCAAGCTTTTATTATTTTAGGCTTTTTATTATCAATAAACAAAACAATCACCATTACATCCTTCATCTTAGAAACCCTAATATTTGTAATATTATTCACTTATCATAATTATTTTAACACCCCCATAAACTTATTAAACATATCTCATCAATATAAAGAAGGTCTAGATGTATTACTAAAAGAACCTAATATAATCTGGCATAAGGCAAGCCTTTTGATTTTATTGTCAGCAATTATAAAAATATATTACATAAAAAAATATTATACTCCCATAAAAGTTGCAAGATTATTTATCATCCCTATTCTTATTTTTATGTTTTTAATGCAGCAAACATTTAACCAACAGACTTTTTATATTAGTTATTTTAATAAATATGCAAATATGTTTGGTTATTTTTATGCTTTCAATTATCAAATACATTCATATTTAGATAATAAAGAACTAGAAGAAAAAATAAAAAACACAAAATTTGAAAAATTAGATTTAGGATACAAAATTTCAAAATCAAAGAATATATATGTAATTCAATTTGAAAGCCTTGATTATCATGCAATAAATAAAGAGACAACTCCATTTTTAGAATCATTAAAAAACAAAGCTATTTTTTATAAAATTATGCCCAAAGAACATCGCCCTTCATGCAATGCAGACTTTGTTGTATTAACCACATCAACAATCTATAATGACACAAGTTATATAGTATATCCATTATTAAATGAAAATATATACAATTCCATTCAAACACTACCAAAGTTATTAAATGAATATGATTATACAACAGGATTTTACCATGGTTATCGCCAAGATTTTTTCAACCGAGGAAAACATATAAATAAAATGGGATTTGATAAAGTGTTTTTTCAATCAGATTTACCCAAAACGTTAAACTCTAGCAACTGGGGAGTAGATGATAAAGATTTATTTAGCTTTGTTTTATCAGAAAAAACAAATTTTAATTTTATAATAACTGTTAGTTCTCATTCCCCTTTTGAAATTGGCAAAAAACATTTGTCTCCATACAAAACTCCCAAAACAGAAAAAGAGTTATATTTTAATTCAATCAACTATGTAGATAGAGGATTAAAAAAATTAATTTCAAATTCTCCTGAAGATAGTTTATTTATAATATACTCAGATCATCAATCAGAAGTTTTAGAAGACACATCAACCGCGATGATTGTTTATGACAAACAAAAAAAGACTTCCCTGAAAAAAAGTATAGACTTTAAAGATTTGCCATATACAATAAGAACGATTTTAGAAGAAAGTGCAATAAAACACTAAAAAAATCTTGCGTCGGTGTAGCTCATCAGGATAGAGCAACAGTTTCCTAAACTGTGGGTAGGAGGTTCGAGTCCTCTCGCTGACGCCATTTATAAAATAACAATAAATGTTGAACCTTTATTTAATTTACTTTCCACTTCTATTTTTCCACACAACTGATTTACAATATTTTGCGCAATAGATAAACCAAGCCCCAAACTCTTTTGCTCACGATTACGAGAGCTATCAACTCGATAAAATCTATCAAAAATAAATGGCAAGTCATTATTTGCAATACCGATTCCATTATCTTTGACTTTTATACAGGTTTTACCTTTTATCTTTTTTGCTGAAATTTTAACAACAGGCTCGTTATTATTATATTTAATTGCATTATCAATTAAAATTGTCATAAGCTGTTTTAACGCCTCAACATTTGTTTTTATACTTAAATCTTTTGTAATATCATATTTAAAACTCACTTTATCAATTTTACTAAATGATTTACCAAGCTCTTTAGCGAAATTTTGTAATGCAACCTCATCATTTTTAGCAAAACTTTGATTATTATCTCCTCGAGCTAAGTCGAGCAAATTATTGATTAAATTTTTCATCGAAATAATTTCACTTTTCATATTATTTATAATTTCTTCATCAGCATTTGAATATTGTTTCTCTAACAATTCTAAATTTGATAGCAAAACACTAAGCGGAGTGCGAAGTTCGTGTGAAGCATCTGAAACAAACTTTTTTTGTTTTTCATACATTTTTTCTATTGGTTTAATTGCTTTACTTGCAAAAAAACTTCCGCAAAAATATGAAATTAAAATTAAAATAATCATTGCCTTTATTGCATTTGAAAAATATTTTTCAGCAGATGCTTTGAGTGATGTTACATTTGAAGAAACATAAACTTCACCAATTTTTTTACCATTTACAAAAACATCACTTTTTGCATAAAAGAAATGCCATTTAACGTCATCTATAATACTTGCAACTCTATGAGTATGATTATTTTGTGGGGTTTGAGCAAAAATTTTTGCCATAATTTTATCATTCACATTTTTAGGCGGAGTTTCAGCATGGACAAGTTTTCCTTGCTTATACCAATATGTAAAATTATGAAAAGAATCTATATTACTATTAATTTCATAAATATTAACCTCTGAGCTTTTTGATTTATAATAACTTTCAAATTCTCTAACTTCTTCACTTAAATAATCAAGTAAACTCTCACGAAAAGTGTTTTTTATCAATTTTTCATAAGCCAAATATCCACCTAAAAATACAGGAAGCAAAACTAACCCAATAATAATAGTATAAGTTTTAATTAATTTTTTTTTAGCTTTAATTAACATCTTTTATCTCCATAACATATCCAACGCCTTTATTAAGCTCTATCTTTATCAAATCGGTAACTTTTTTAATTTTTTTTCTTAGAGTATAAATATGTGTATCTAAACTTGCCTCGGAGGTTTCATATTTATCTTCCCAAATTCGCTCAAAAATACTTGTTCTCAAAATAGTTTTTCCTAAATGAACAAATAACATTTCAAAAATTGCAAATTCTTTTTTGCTTAATTTTAAATCAATATTATTATAACTAACTTTTAATATTTTACTATCAAGAACAATACCTTGTTTTAAAATAACTTTATCTACAAAAGGTTTAGCTTTTCTGCGATAAACGGCATTTATTCTGGCTACAAGTTCTTTTATTTCAAACGGCTTAGATATATAATCATCGGCCCCTGTTTCCAACCCTAATACACAATCATCTAAACCATCTTTTGCTGTTAAAAAGATAATTCCCCCTTGATACTCTTGTCTGCGAATAATTTTACAAACCTCAATTCCTGATAACTCTGGCAACATCCAATCAAGAATCACCACATCATAGATATTGTCTTTTACTTGATTAAATAATTCTAATGCTTCACTACCATCTTTTGCCCAATCGACAATAAAATGCTCAAGCTCCAATAGCTTTTTTATAACACTACCAAGCTTTAAATCATCTTCAACCAATAGTAACTTCATATCATCTCCTTGATATTCATCATAAATCCCTAAGCTTTATAAAGCAATAAAAATTTTTTATTTATTTGCTATAAACTTTAGATAAACTTGAGATTAAGCTTTTAGTTATAAATCGAATAACTAATCGGAGACTATCAATGAATACCCAAGCTATAACTACTAGCCTAAAAAATGAAAATATAACCATAAGTATAACTATAAAGAAAACAGTATTAAATAATATATTAACTAATATAATTATTGCATCATTGTTTATAATAGGTACTTATTTTGCTCAGTTTGACTTAAAAATAAGTTCTTACTTTTTTGATAATGGATTTCCTTTAAGAGGAAAAGGTTATGTTGATTTTTTTAATAACTATGTAGTTGATATTACAATTGGATTATTTATATATTGTTTGTATAAATGGTATCTTTATAAAAAAGAACGCTCAAATTTAATTAATTCGCAAAAAATAAAATTTTTAGCAACTTCACTATTATGGTGGGGATGTGGTTTTGTACATATTATAAAAGCAGTCTTTGGACGTCGTCGCCCTATGCAAGTAGAATATTTTGGCGGAAAATTTAATTTTACTGAGTTTTTTCAAACCTCAGACCAATGCACAGCAGGATGCTCTTTTGTTTCTGGACATTCTGCTTGTGCGCTTTGGGTGGTTGCACTTTCTTGCGTTTTACCACAAAAATATCGCAAATTCTGTGTGCCTCTATCAATTTTTTATGCTCTTTTTGTTGGCTATTCTAGAATTGCAGGTGGTTTCCATTATTTTTCTGATGTATATTTTGCATATTTATTGCCAGGGTTAGGCATGTATTTTACTTATAATTATTTTATAAAAAACAAGGAGGCATAAATGCTGAAAATATCTTCACTAAAGTTTAATTTACTTATTTCCGCAGTTTTATTATTTGTTTATAATGATATTTTTTTATTAAAGATATTTAATAAATCTAATGGAGCTTTAAGTTTTATTTCTTTTTTATTAGTTGTTTATTTATTAATGGTAATTGTTACTAATTTATTATTTGTTAAGTTTTCTAGCAAAGCATTGGCTATATTTTTTATTATATTTAACACTATTGGTTATTATTTTATGGATATATACAACATTGCAATAGATAAAATAATGTTTTTAAATGCCTTAGAAACAGATAAGGCTGAGGCTTTAGATGTTTTAGATTTAAATATTTTAGGATATTTTTTAATTTTAGCAATTTTACCAATTATTCTAATATTAAAAACTCAAATAAATTATGCAAAACTTTCAAAAGAAATTATTAAAAGAGCAATTACAATTGTTGCATCTATTGCAATTATTGCTGCAATTATTGTACCTAACACAAAATATGCTGCTCAATTTTTACGTAATAACAAACCTGTAAAAAATTATTTTCTTCCTGTTAATTATATTGGAGCAACAATTTCTACAAATAAAATATTAAAAAAAAGAAATCATAAATTAATAAAAATTGGTAATGACGCAAAATTCACTCCTTTTAATAATAAGAAAAACGTTATTGTTATGGTTTTGGGAGAAACAGCAAGGGCTGCAAACTTTTCTTTAGGAAAATATAAAAACAATACAAATCAGTCATTAGAAAAATATAAAGATGATATTATTTATTTTGACAATGTTTCTAGCTGTGGCACAGCAACCGCAATGAGTTTGCCTTGTATTTTTTCTAAATATGGTAGAGAAGATTTTAAAGCAGGTAGTGGAGCATATACAGAAAATGTGTTAGATGTTATTAAAAAAGCTGGTTATGATGTTATTTGGAGAGAAAATAATTCTGGTTGTAAAAATAATTGTGATAGAATAGAAACACAGCAGTTTTGCACCAATTATAAATGTAAAGATGAAATTTTATTAAAAGATATAGCAACCCAAATTAAAGAAAAAAACAATAATATTTTATATGTTTTACATCAACAAGGTTCTCATGGTCCTGCTTATTATAAACGTTATCCAAAAGAATTTGCCAAATTTAAACCTACTTGTGATACTAATAAGTTAGAAGATTGTACTAAAGATGAAATTCGTAATACTTATGATAATTCTTTATTATACACAAGTTACATGCTTTCTCAAACCATTGAAAAATTAAAAAGTTTAAGTGATGAATATAATGTTGCAATGTTATATGTTTCTGATCATGGAGAATCTTTAGGAGAAAACGAGTTATATTTACACTCTGCCCCTTATGCTTTTGCCCCTGACGAACAAACTCATATTCCTATGCTTATGTGGTTAGATGATAACAATGTAAAAAATCTAAATATAGATAAAACGCATTTGCAAAATATAAAATCTAACAAATTATCTCATGACAATATTTTTCATACGCTACTTGGTTTAACAAGAGTGCAAACCAAAGAGTATAATAAAAATTTAGATTTTTTACATAAGGACTAAAAACTTTGCAAACTAAATTTGCCCCCAAATCTACTATAATTGAACTTCAAAGAAAAACTCTACATTTAAGCTCTCTTTGGATTCCTATATTGATATATTTAACTTATCGCACCAATGCTCTACTTATTTTTGGAACACTTACAATCTTCGATTTAATTCTAGAATATGCAAATTTTAAAAAGCAAAAATGGGCAAGACTTAGCTATGGTGCAATTTTTCATAAAATTTTGCGAAGCTTTGAAACTAAGCATAATCACTTTTTGCCAAGTGGAGCATTTTATGTCTTGTTGGCTAGTTTTTTGTGTGCTTTGCTATTTTCAAAAGAAATTGCCGTTATTTCAATAAGTGTAATGCTAATTGCCGATGCAAATGCAGCTCTTTTTGGTAAACTGTTTGGTAAACACAAACTTTATAAAAACAAATCTGTTGAAGGAAGTTTTGCTTTTTTAATCTCTGCTTTGCTTGTAATGCTTGTTTGTCATTTTTTGCACCCAATTAATTATGCCAGCATTATTGCTTGTATAACGGCTACAATATTAGAGATTTATAGCAAACAATTAAAGCTTGATGATAATCTATCAATTCCTTTAAGCGTTGGATTTATTTTAAGCATTTTATAGGTAATTTTCATGAAAAAAATTATTTTAACATCTTTATTTCTTTTGTCTGCGTGTGCTTCTCAAGAAAAATATATTGAACAATTAAAAAATAGCATGAATCTAACAAAAAAAGAACTTGTGTTGGAATGGGGACCGCCAAGCGAAACGTATAAGCTAGATGATGAAATAGAATTTTTAATTTACAATAATAATCCATCAATGTCTACGCCATATTCTGTATCCGCCAGTTATTTTGGATATTCAATTAAATATAAGTGCAAAACAACATTTACTTTAATGAACGCTGTCGTAAATAGTTGGCGTTATGAGGGAAACAATTGTAAAATTAAATAATTCAAAACCAATAATTTTTCTTGACTTTTTATTAAAAATAAGTATCACGATACTAAGACCATTAAAGATATTTAGAAAGGAAAAATAATGGAAGATACTAAAGCTTGGGCTGGATTTGATGGCTCAAAATGGAAGAGTGAAATAAACGTTAGAGATTTCATTCAAGCAAACTATTCTTTATATGAAGGTAACGATGAATTTTTAGCAGGTCCTACAGATGCTACAACTGCTTTGTGGCAAGAATGTTGTGATTTGTTCAAAAAAGAACGTGCTAACGGTGGCGTTGTTGATATGGATACAAAAATTGTTTCTACTATCACATCTCACGGTGCTGGTTACATCAAAAAAGAATTAGAAACTATCGTTGGTTTGCAAACAGACGCTCCTTTAAAACGTTCTATGCAACCATTCGGTGGTATTAAAATGGCAGAAACTGCTTGTGAATCTTATGGCTACAAAGTTGATGAAGAAGTTTCTAAAGTATTTCATGAATATAGAAAAACTCACAACCAAGGTGTGTTTGATGCTTATACTCCAGAAATGCGTGCAGTAAGAAAATCTGCAATTATTACAGGCTTGCCAGATGCTTATGGCCGTGGCCGTATTATTGGTGACTACCGTCGTATTGCATTATATGGTATTAATAACCTTATTGCTGATAAAAAAGCTCAATTAAAATCTCTTGATGGAGAAATGAGACCAGAAAAAATTCAATTGCGTGAAGAAATTTCTGAACAAATCAGAGCTTTAGCTGAAATGGCTCAATTAGGCACGATTTATGGTTTTGACATTTCTAAACCAGCATCAAATGCTCAAGAAGCTATTCAATGGTTGTATTTGGGTTATTTATCTGCAGTTAAAGAACAAAATGGCGCGGCTATGAGCTTAGGTAGAACTTCTACTTTCTTAGATATTTATATTCAAAGAGATTTAGAAAATGGCGTTATTACAGAATCTCAAGCACAAGAAATGATTGACCACTTTATCATGAAGTTAAGACTTGTTAAATTTGCCAGAACTCCTGAATATAATGATCTTTTCTCTGGAGATCCAACATGGGTAACAGAATCTATTGGTGGTATTGGTGTTGATGGTCGTCCATTAGTTACTAAAAACTCATTTAGATATTTACACACATTAGTAAATTTAGGAACATCTCCAGAGCCAAACATGACTGTTTTGTGGTCTACAAAATTGCCTCATGCTTTTAAAGAATTTTGTGCAAGAATTTCTATCTTAACATCTTCTGTTCAATATGAAAATGATGATATTATGAGAACATCTCATGGTGATGATTATGCAATTGCTTGTTGTGTATCTTCTATGGTTGTTGGTAAAGAAATGCAATTCTTTGGTGCTCGTGCAAACTTAGCAAAAACATTGTTATATGCTATCAATGGTGGTTATGACGTTGTTTGTAATGACCAAATTGGTCCAAAATATCGCCCAATTACTTCTGAATATTTAGATTATAATGAAGTTATGAAAAGATTTGAAGAAATGTCAGAATGGTTGGCTGGTTTATATGTAAACGCATTAAACGTAATTCACTATATGCATGACAAATACTCTTATGAAAGAGCTCAAATGGCATTGCATGACCGTGATGTAAAACGTTATTTTGCAACAGGTATTGCAGGCCTTTCTGTTGTTGCCGATTCTTTATCTGCAATTAAATATGCAAAAGTTAAAACTATTCGTAATGAAGAAGGCTATGCTGTTGATTATGAAGTAGAAGGTGATTTTCCTAAATATGGTAACAACGATGACAGAGTAGATAGTATTGCTGTTGATATGGTTAAAAGCTTTATGGCAAAAATCAGAAAGCATTACACATACAGAGATTCAATCCCTACAATGTCTATTTTAACTATTACATCTAACGTTGTTTATGGTAAAAAGACAGGTAACACTCCAGACGGACGTAAAAAAGGTGAACCTTTAGCTCCTGGAGCAAACCCAATGCATGGTCGTGATACAAACGGCGCTGTTGCATCTTTGGCAAGTGTTGCAAAATTACCATTTGCAGACGCTCAAGACGGAATTTCTAACACATTCTCAATCATCCCTAACGCTTTAGGTAAAGACACTGTTTTAATGGGTGATTTAGCTATTGATTTAGATTGCGGATGCGCAACTTGTGTTAATGAATAATTTGTTTAATATTTTATAAAAAAAGAAAGGAAGCTATAATTATGGCTACAGCTCAAGAAGAAAACTTAATCAATCTTTTAGATGGTTATGTAGAAAAAGGCGGACACCACTTAAACGTGAACGTATTTAATCGTGAAACTTTATTGGACGCACAAGCTCATCCAGAAAATTACCCACAATTAACTGTTCGTGTATCTGGTTATGCAGTAAACTTCATTAACCTTACAAAAGAACAACAAGATGATGTTATTTCTAGAACTTTCCACAACCAAATCTAATTGGAAAAGAAAGTGATAGGTAATATTCACTCAATAGAAACCTGTGGGGCGGTCGATGGACCAGGACTTAGATTTGTCCTCTTCATGCAAGGCTGCCCTCTCAGGTGCCTATATTGTCATAATCCAGACACTTGGTCTTTAGATGAGAACAAGTGTCTGTCTGTTGAAGACATTTTAAATAAATATGATGGCGTGAAAGAGTTTTTAAAAAATGGTGGTTTAACGGTTACTGGTGGCGAACCTTTATTGCAAATAGACTTTGTAACAAAACTATTCAAAGAAGCGCAAAAAAAAAACATTCACACCGCATTAGACACTTCTGGCATAATATTTAACAGAAACAACACTCAAAAAATTGATGAACTTTTAAAATACACCAATTTAATTTTATTAGATATTAAACATATCGATGATGAAGAACATAAAATATTAACCAAACATTCTAACAAAAACATCTTAGATTTTGCTCGTTATTTATCAGAAAAAAACGTTCCTGTTTGGATACGTCATGTTGTTGTACCAACAATAACTTACAACCCTATATATTTAAAAAAATTAGGAGAATTTTTAGCGACACTTAACAACGTAAAAGCATTAGAAGTTCTTCCTTACCATGACTTGGCTGTGCCAAAATATGAAAATATGGGACTTGATTATCCCTTAATTAAATTACAACCCCTACCCCAACAAGAAGCAGAAAACGCTAAACACATCATTATAGATGCTTATAAAAAAGCAAAAAGCAAACCTCAACCTTCCGCTTAAAACAATTACAAGAACCTCACATTATTTTAAAATTTGTTTGTTTTTTTAAGATTACAAACTATATTAAATCACTATAAGAAAGTGATTTAATATAGTTTTCCATATATTTCCAATCAGGACTTCCTTTTTTATCTGCAGGTAATTTTATAATATCATTTATATATTTAGAACCAACTATTTTACGTCCATAATTATACTTTTGATTATGATAAGTTAAAATAGTTGATAAAAACATTCCAATTTCTTTATTTAAAATAAATTTAGGTAATAACGCAAAAACTGTTTCTCCAACAAAAACATCATCCTCATGATAAAATGTAGCTCCAACACTTCCAGAATATGCTACTGTTAATAAATTTTTATACAAACCATTCCTATTAATTACATAATCTGTAATACCATTATTATTTGCACTTGTGCTTACTAATGGGAAAGCACCTTTTTCTCTTACTTCTGCTGGATATTTTATCCCATTTTTAATTAAAAAAAGCTCTCCAATCCTAAATTCTTTCCAATTAAACACATCTAAAGAAAGTTCTTTTTTTTCAACTTTTGTTAATATTCTATTATAATCAATTTTATAAGATTTTAACCAATTAGGCAACTGTGGCAATTCAATATTTTTCAATGTTTTATTTGCTTGTCGCCCATATTGATAACGATAAGCATTCATTTTAATAACATGACAATAAAACAGTTTCTCTTCCAAACTCATTTCTTTTTTAGGAATTAAAACAAACAGATCTCGTCCACTATAAAAAGTTTTTTTTTGAACAAATGCAGACAAAACACTTCCGCCAGCTGCACAAGTAATTAATCCAGCTTGCTGAGGCTTTTTGCCCACTACTTCTTTAACCCTAGCAACCACACCATTGTTTTCAGACGTTCTTGATACAAAATTAATCCCAACCTCACTGTTGTCAATAATTTCACAATTAGACAACTCCATATTTATACCATATTTAATATCAAATAACTCACTTATCTTCATTCAAATCTCCAGATTTTACTAAATAAGCTAAATAATTTTTAATTGTTACTTCAAAATCATTTTGAGATAATTTTGAATAATCTGTTTTCATATATGCTTCACATAACCATTCATCTGTATAATCAACACATTTTCTAGCAGAAAGCCCATCTTTAATATCTTTATTTCTATACAAATTAATCCATTCTGTTTTAATATTTTGCCATCTGCCTAAAGCATCTATTCTACCTAATTTTTTTCGTTTTACAAAACCATCATCTTTATAAAAACCAAAAAATGTTTCTTGAGTATTGTCATGAGGAGTATGAGCTTCCCAAACCATAACACAAACATTTGTTCCTGTTGGATAAAAAACATCATCTGGCATTGAAAAAACAGCTTTTAATGTATTATTATTAAATAATCGTTCTCTTACCTCTTTAAATTTTGTACCAATCGCACAAGACATCGGAACAACCGCAACACCAATTCCGCCAGGAGTTAATATTTTTAATAAATGTTCAACAAATTCTAATTCAACAACATCTTTTTGAGAATATGGAGGGTTTATCAAACCTATATTAATATTTTTTGATTTTAATTCTTTTGTAATTACTTTATCAAAACAATCTCCATAATGAATATTTGATTTTCCATCTTTTCTAATAATCATATTTGCAATAGCAAGAGTATACAGCTCATCATCAAATTCAACACCATAAAGTCCATTTTTTCTAATATTTTCAGATTCATTTAATGTTGCTTGAGATAACATTTTACTTAATGCAGTTACAAGAAATGAAGCACTTCCACAACATATATCAACAACTTTACTATTTTTATTAACTCCCGCTAAATCACACATAAATTCTGTTAAATGCTGAGGGGTTAAAACAATTCCCAATCCCTGCCCATCACCACCAGAATATTTTATAAACTCATGATAAAAAACACCTAAAGCATCAACAGTATTATCAGCATAATCCATCATTGGCTTAATTTTCATTTCTAATTGTTCAATATACCAAGAAATTGATTTTTTATGACCTATTGGAATTGCAGAAAACTTTGAATTTGTTTGCAAAACTTTAAATGCTTGTTTTATATATTCAATTCTATTATTTTTAATCTCACTATCTTTTAATATATTTTCAATAGCTATTTGAATATTCTGAATAACCATATTAAAAGATGTTAAAGAGGTATAATTTTCAGCAAAATCTTTATCACTTAATGCTATCAAAATACCTGCAATAAAAATTGGTTTATGCCTTTCTGTCATTTTAATTTCACGAAGATATTCATGCATCATTATTGCCGTTTCTCTAATTTCATCTAGTGAATAAGATTTTTGAAGTTTATTTCCTTTTATCAACTCTATATAATTTTTAGGCTCTAAAATAATATCTTTAGCTTTTTTCAACTCCTGATAATCATCTTGCCCTTTTTGCCAATAAAAAGTATTTACTTTCATATTATCTTTATTAGTACCACTTACAGCAATTGCGATAACATTATAATCTTCTTTTAAAAATTTTGCATAATATAAAACACCATCAACCGCAAAATCTTTGGGCTTATTTAAGTTTTCACTACAATGTTTTTTTGCAGTATTTTTACACTCTACAACAATTATAGTTTTTGAATCTTTATTAAACGTTATTACAAATTCAGGCTTTGCCTTACCTGCACCACCATTTAAATAATTATTTAGCTCACAGTCTTTAGGTTTTCCTCCTGCTTTTTTCAAAGCAGTTTCAATTTTATCAATAGAGCAAACATCTCCTTGTGGAAAAACAAAACCAAATTCATTTTCTCCCAATTCACTTTTCATCTCTTTTAAAACAAAACTTTCAGTGTATTTTTCTATTGCCATAATTTGCTCCATTAATAAACATACATCTTATATTAGAACGATAACTCAAAAATGCAATTTTTTTATTAATCATTGTTAAAAAAATAACTTTTTCACATTTACCCACTTAAAAAATAAAAAGGGCAATCACAATATAGTTAGTTAGCTATAATTAGCTACAACAATTTTTTATAGCTAATATCAATAAGTTTTGCACCAAGTGGGGCTGTAATTAATATAGAAAGAACCGCAATTGTCAAAACAACATCTCCACAAGCAAGCCCCATAGCAAGAGGAAGCCCTCCAATTGCTGCTTGAACAGTAGCTTTAGGCAAATAAGCAATTGCCGAAAAAAGTCTTTCTTTTTTATTTAGCTTGGTTTTTATTAAACACACAAAAACACCAAGCATTCTAAAAATCAACACTCCCAAAATCAACACTATTGGCGATGCACCAGATTTTGTCGCATAAGAAACATCAACACTTGCACCAACTAACACAAACAATAAAATTTCTGCACCAACCCAAAGTTTTGCAAACTTCTCAGATAACTTTGATGCAACATTGCAATTCTTCTTTGCAATAGTAGCCCCCAATGCCATAACAGCTAACAGGCCTGAAAATCCAATTTTCAAACAATTACTATGCTCAATTGTAACCAAAACAAATGAAACAGCTAATAATATCAATGTTTTTTGAGAATTATTAAAATTTGTTTTATTAAACAATAACAACAATATCATTCCGAATATAATTCCAACAACAAGACCTAACATAATCGCAGAAGGAACACTTAAAAAACTTTTCATATCAACAGCCCCGCCTTGAGCTAAACTTACAAAAGCTGCAAATAATACAATCACAAAAATATCATCAACCGCACCTCCTGCCATAATCATTTGAGGAACAGACTTTTCTTTACCATAACCTTCATTCATAATCTTTAACATACGAGGTACTATTACCGCTGGTGAAACTGCAGCTAACACTGTTCCGAGTACTCCAGCTTCAAGAATTGAAATTCCTAAAATTTTTGGCGCTAACAAAATCACACCCACAATTTCAAAACAAGCAGGAACAAAACACATTAAAATAGCTGGACGCCCAACTTTTTTTAAGTCATCAATATTTAAGTTCAAACCAGCTCGGGTTAAAATAATAATAAGTGCAATTTGCCTTAAATCAATCGATATATTTAATAAATTAGATGATAATAAATTCAAAAACTGTGGACCAATAATAACTCCCGCAATTATCATTCCAAGCAAGCTAGGTAATTTTAGTTTAACAAACATTTGCCCTAAAACTAGCCCACTTATAAAAATTAAAGCCAAAGAAAATAACATTTTATTTTTCCTTCAAAAACATCGTTTAATTACGTTTTATTCCTAAAATAATTATTGTCAATAATTAAAAAACACCCATCACAATCTCCGCATATTTTGCGTTGATTATAACAATTATTCACCGCAGTATATATAAAAGATAGTTAATTTGTAATTTTTTTTATTTTATAAAACGCTTAAATTTAGCACTTTATCAACATCTCAAATATATAAATAATAAATGTGCAATTTATTTATTGAATAAAAAAACAAACTGCCAGTAAGTCAATTTATTTATTTACGGCTTTTAATTATCTTTCTATTGATTAAGTTAATTAAATATCTTAATATTATAAACAGTCAAGAGGATAACTATATTCTTTTGCCTACTCAAGCCCTGCTTTTTGCGGGGCTTTTTCTTTCTAGAAAACATTTTAAAATAAAAAAATGCCCTGCTTTGATTTTCAAAGCAGGGTTTTGTTTAACAACAATTAAAGAAGGATAACTATGACAAACATTTCAAGGGTTCAATATATTGCCAATGGGCAAAATACTGAATATCAGACTCCTTTTTGTATTTATATACAAACAGGGGTAGAGGTCTATTTTGATGATATTAAGATAGAACCAACAAATTACAGCGTTGCTTTAGATAAACAAACAAAAGCAACAATAACATTTAATACAGCACCTCAAGAAGGTGTTGTTATTACTTTAAACAGAGTTTTACCTGTAATCAGAACTTCAAGCTTTCAAGAAGGCGGAGCGTTAAGAGCATCGACCTTAAACTATGAATTTGATTATCAAATGGCGTGCCTGCAAGATGTAAGTGATGAACTTGGACGTTCTATGACTTATCCGCCCTATGCAACATCTACAGATGTAAACTTAACCTTACCAAGCCCAGAAGCTGGCAAGTCAATTGTTTGGACATCAGATGGATTGGGTTTAGAAAACTCTAATATTGAGGTAAACAGTTTAGAAGAAGTTTTAAGGGGTTATAAAGAAGTTGCTAAAAGCTCTGCTACAACTGCTCAAGATGCATCTGAAACAGCTGTAGAAAAAGCAGAAATTGCCACCAACAAAGCTGCTGAAGTGATTGAGGCGGTTGATAACAAAGCAAGCACTGATATGGATAATATTTCCATAACAGGTAAAGCAGAGGTTATTTCTTGGGGCATGCCAGATTATGATAATGGTGTTACAATATTTGAAAGCAGTGTTCCAATAAGTGAAGATTACACTCCTAATGAAAATGGATACTTTTATCTTAAGGGAGAGATAAGCGGTAATGCAACAGGGAGTAGTTCATTATCTGTAGGAGATTTAGTTTTATGGAGTATTGATGCTGGAGGAGCTGGTGTAGCTAGATCTTCTACAAGTTATGGCGAGGTAAGAGGTTATAAAGGAATAACATACACCTTTTCTTTAACATCACAGGCTTCAGGGTATTTAATTTTTGTCCCTCTTATAGGAGAAGTATAATGTTAAAGAGAATTAAAATAATTGATGAAGCTACTAAGCAAGTTTTAACAATGTCTGCAAACTCAAATGAAGTTTGGGCGGTTGAAAACGCTTATTCTGCTGATTTGCATGAAGTTGAAAAAGCTTATAATGGTTTGTATTATCTAAAAGGCTTTGCACCACTAAAGCCAGAGCCAACATATGTAGAGTTGCGTTTATCAGAATATCCCGCAATTAGTGAGCAGTTAGATATGATTTATCACAACTTTGATAATTGGAAAAGTGTTATTACAGAAATAAAGAACAAATATCCAAAAGCTTAAAAAAGGAGGGCTTTATGCCCTCCAATTCTTATTTTTTATAAGTAAATTTAATAAAATTAAATAATCTAATTTTTCTTTTATTATCAGCAAACTTTTCTTTTTTAAAAATATAATCTTTTCATTTTACTTTACTTTCCTTTTATATTGTTTTCTTGTTAACGCCAATACGCTGAGTTACCTTCAACTTTAATATGAGCTTCAGGTTGTGTTATTGTGTCTTCATCTAATGGATATATCCAATTAGAATTTTTGTATTGTTTTGAAAATTTTTCTATCCATCTTGAACCTTTAATTCCAAACAACAATTGTAAAGCACCAGCTACATGAACAGCCTGTTTGCCCTTTTCTTTAACATAATTTGCTAAAAACATTCCATATGCACCAGCTCCAATAAGAGCCACATCAAAATCTGTTTCATCAATTTGTCTATACATACTTTCTAAAGCCTCAAACCAATTTGAGAATTTATTAGTTTCTTCAGCAGAACCTAATCCTTGAACAGCCTTAATTGTTTTTAATTCAAAATCTGGTAAAATTTCTTTGTTTTCAAAAAGCTTATCTCTTTTTTTATACTGTTCTTTAATTGTTTCTTCAAAAGGATGTATAACCAAAACTTTTTTACCTTTTAAATATCTGGTCCAAGGTTTTTTCATAAAGAAAAGATCTTCCATTAAGCTGGATAAATGAACAAGTTTTGCATTAGGAGCATATTCATTAATAACTTTTATTTCATTAGCTTGAATGGTATGAACCCATGGTGCAAATACATCTACATTTTTCAAGATATTTAATTCATCACAACAAAATTTTGTTAACAAATCATCTGTGTTAGAAAAAAATCCAGAAGCATCTCTCATTTCATCTTTTATTGAAGGTGGATAATTAATATCTTGCCCTTCTATATTCTCACAAAAATAATTTATTGCCTTAAACTCTGTGTTTCCAAATCTTGTAATTAAACAAGGTTTTCCTGTTATAAGTGTGTTATAAATAGTATCACTACCTAATTGCTTTGATGATATATATCTATCACCTATACGCTTTTGGTAAGGAAGCCTTTGTATATATCCTTTATTTCTTTTATAACAAAATACTTTTACTCCTAACAAATAAATTTTTCTTTTATTGCCATTTTTTACTTTTTTAAATAGTTTCCAACCTTCTTTGCCCCCAAGTTTTAATTTTTGTTTATTAAATAGTTTTATTAATTTACAATCATTAACATCTTTAGGAATTTCTCCTCTTTTTTCTTTCATTTTATATAAAACATCAAGATTAATGAATTTTAAGCCTTTATAATAAAAATAATTTTTGGGATTATAAATTATTTCTTCTTTTGAATATGGATAATACTTTAGTTGAGAATCATTTTTAGAAATTTTATCATTACAGAAATTCAGGTAGCTTTCATCATGTTCAAAAAAATCAAAATCTCCAATTTTCCTAATACCTAAAACACCAAAAGGAGTACTGCCGCAAGCACAAAAATCATCAACATTAAGATTTTCTTCAACAATTGCATTTTTTAATTCATTAACTAAACTATCAAATTCTTTTTCTTCATAATCAAATGGTCTTGAATTTATTATTTTTAATGAGTTCTCATTAAAATATGTCTGAGCCAACATAATAGCTTCTTCTCTAGTATCATTTATATGAACACTATAATTCCCAATGTTATAAATTGCTCTAATTTCTGCTTTTACTTTAATAACTTTTTGCAAATCATCACAAACAAAAACAAACGCTCTTAAAGGATTTTTGCCCATAGATTTTTTTGCATGTGCTTTTGCTCCTGCAAAAGAGTTTTTAACATCACCAACCCAAGATTCTTTGTTCCAAATATCACTTCCATAAGACATTTTTTTTAAGTTAACGTATCCGTTTAATGTTAAAAAAACATCTTTTTGATAAAAAACAAAACCGTATTTATTTAAAATATCAATAACTTGATTGTCAAATTTTTTGTCTGTAACACTATGTAGGTTAACAATATAAGCATTAGGATTTAATTTAACATATTCTAAAGCAGCATAATCTGCATAAAAAGGTTCAATCTTTTTATTTTTAAAAAACACATAATCATAATATCTATCTGATTTACATTTTTTTATTGCAACATCTTTATTTAAATAAGCACAAGCCGTTAATCTATGAGCTCCATCTCCTAGTTCTAAATTTTGATCAACTGGAATGTGTGAAGTCTTCTCATCAAAACCATTTTCTTTAATATTATTAAAAATTTTATCAAAAGAATTAAGAAAATCTTCAGGAGAATTTTTAGAAATTCCATCACTTGGACATTCTTCATAAAAGTTATTAAAAGCCCTTATATGCTCAAGATATAAATCCTTAAAAAAAGAAATATTTTTATCTTTGTTTTTCAAATATAAATATTTGAAAATTAAATCAAATCTTTTATTTTTAAAAAATATTTCTTTTGCATTTTTCCAATCAGTTTTTGTTCTCATTTATCTCTCCTATTTTTTTTGCACCGATTAGAACTACACCTAAGGTGTAGTATTTAACCAACTTGCTTCTTTTAACACTTACTTTTTTTCTCTTTATCTTAAACAAAGAATTATCATAAATTAAATTAACTGTATTTTTATAATCATTATAAAATTTATCTGACAAGTTAGATTTTATAAAAATTTGTCGCCAATACTTGGTTAAAGCTTTTTCTAGAACCTTAAAATAATCTAGATAATCTTGTTTTTCTATTGGTATTTTATTTAAAAACTCTAACTGCAATGCAAAATGCTTTAACACACTATAAGCATTTGCTTCTTTTATTGTATAAGATGCGGAATTACCTCTTTGATAATAATTATAATAAACATCTTCAACAAAACCTATTTTGTTAGTTAAACAAAGCGCCTTTAATAAAAAAACAATATCTTCTCCATTTATTAAGTTAGGAAAAACAGTTTTATTTTCTAACAAATAATATCTCTTATAAAGAGAAGACCAAAATCCATAATTGTAATAAAGAGGCAAAAATGTTTTTTTAGAAATTGCATTAACTATTTTTTTATTTGCAGATATATCTTCCGCTCTATCGTCAACATAGACTTTACGGGTATATGCCTTTACAATATCAAAATCATTTTCTTTTGCTTTTTTATATGTTTTTTCTAAAAAGTTTAAGTCAAACCAATCATCAGGATCTAAAAAAGCAATATATTCTCCTTTTGCTTCACTTATTCCTAAATTTCTTGAATATGCAACACCCATATTTTTTTCATTTTTAATTATTTTAATGCGAACATCTTTTTTTGCCATTTTTGAGATAATATCAAAAGAAAAATCTGTTGAGCCGTCATCTATACAAATAATTTCTATTTCTTTTAGAGTTTGATTAACAAGACTAGAAACACCTCTATAAAGATATGCTTCAACATTATAAATTGGTACAATAACACTAATCAAAGGCTTCATACAAACCTCCTAATTTTTAATATTGGCAACCAACCAAATAAATAAAATGATTTTATTGTTTCTGTTTTTGTTGTTTTTAGCCATGTTAAGCCAAGTATTTTTTTATATGTTTTTACTTTTACAAACGAAGAAACGACTTCATTATAATATTTGTCAATAACACTAGCTCTTTCTTTAACGTGCTGCTCTGAGTTTGTAGAAGAAATTCCTGTATAATTATGGATAGATAAAATTTCATCAATTTTTTGATAGCTAGATTTATTTACCTCAATAAAAATTATCCATTTTTCCCAATCGCTAACAATTTTGTTGTTAGGATTATATAATCCATATTTGTCAAACAATTCTTTTTTTATGTAACAAGACTGATGAGGAATACAATCATTCTTAAACCAGCCATTTGGCAACACATTTGGGCAGTCTTTAATAAAAAAATCATCTTTTGTTAAAAATTTTGAATTACCATAATATATATCTTTATCACAAATAAAAGAGGTTGCAATTTTTAATGATTTTTCATCATAAAAACAATCTCCACCATTCATAAAGTTAATATATTCACCACTTGCTTTTAAAATACCTTTATTCATAGCATCATAAATGCCACCATCTTTTTCTGATATAAAGATGTTAATTCTATCTTTATACTCATTCAATACATCTAGAGTGCCATCAGTTGAACCACCATCAACAATAATCCACTCAAAGTCTTGATAGCTTTGATTTATGATACTTTCACAAGTACGCCTAATTTCATTTTTTATATTATAGCAAATTGTTATTATAGACAGTTTCATTTAAGTTCCTTTTTAAAAATTCTAATTCCTAAAAAATAAATTATTTTATTGTGATTATAAATATTTTCATACTTTACACCTTTTTGGCAATTGCAACTTCTTTGAACTTATCACAAATATATTTAACTTCATCTTCGCTTAATTGGGCATGATTTGGTAAATACAACCCAAAGTTATGAACAATATCTGCCATAGGCAAACTTATTTTACCATATTTCTTAATCCAAAATGGGTGTAGACCAATATTGCCACAAATTAAAGGTCTACAATCAATTCCATTAGCAACTAAATGTTTATAAACCTCTAAACGATTTTCAACCAAAACTCCATAAGCAAAATGAGATAAAAATTCACTATCGCTCGTTTGAACCCAAAAATCTTTTAAATGCTCTTTATATAAATTATAATTTCTGTTTCTAACTTTAGCATATTTATCAATTTTTTTAATTTGAGTTAAACCTAAAAACGCATTTAAATCAGTAGAACGAAGATTAAAACCTGAAAAATAAAAAGTATATAAATCTCTTATTTCATCAATTTCAAATTCATCTGCCCAAGTGTCATGATATTTTTTATCCACATCTCTTGCCCATCCATGAGAGCGAATTGAAAGCATTAAATTATACAATTTTTCATCATCAGTTACAACCATCCCCCCCTCAATTGTTGAAATATGATGCCCATAATAAAATGAAAAAGAACCTGCCAATCCCATAGAACCACATTTTTTACCATTATAAACACTGCCCAAAGCCTCACAACTATCTTCTAATAAAATAACATCATATTTTTTGCAAATTTCTATAATTTTATCCATTTGATTTGCATGGCCTAAAACATGAACCAATATTGCAGCTGCAGGTCTGTGCTTTTCACATAATTCTTCAAAATGCTTTACATCTAGACCTAAGTCATTTTTATCACAGTCACATAAAGAAACATCAAAGCCAAGTTGCACAAAAGGTGTTACAGTGGTACACCAAGATACAGAAGCACAAATAACTTTGTTATTACGTAAATATCCACCTTCTTTAAGAGCCCAAGCCATCAAGAGATTTGCTGAAGATCCAGAGTTCACAAACACCGCATATTTAGAATTCTGCCATTTTGCAAACTCTTTTTCAAACTCAAGACACAATGGGCCTTTTGTTAATCTGTTATTTTCTTTAATCCACCCTGCTAAGCTATTTAACTCATCTTGAGAGATTGTATCTTCTGCTAAATTAATTTTCTTCATTATTTAACTCCTTTTTTTCTAAGTCCAATAGCCTTTAAGAATAATTTTAAACTTCTTATTATCCTTTTTAAAAGCGGATTTTTTTTCTTTATTTTTTCTTTAATTGAATTGTTATTTTTATATAAATTAATCAAACGACAATAATTTCTTAAAGCCTCATATCCATTCTGGAGTTTAACTGACTTTTCAGGGTCAGATGATGCATCTATAGTAATAGATCCATCATGAGAACCAAAGATTGCCAAAGATTTGTCAACAAAACCAAATTTAGGATATCTCATTACAGCTAAAAAGCTAAAAAAATGATCTGGGCCAACACCATGATAATTACCACCAAAATCAAGTGGTAAATCACCTTGATATAGTCCATCAACAAGTTCTTTTTTGCGATATAAACAACAAGCTGGAGACAACATTAAACCATTAAACAAAAGCTTTTCTAATACTTTGCTATCATTAATACCGTGATTTAGTTTATCTTTAAGATGAAAAATATTTTCATGAGCAACTTTTTGAGAATTGATATCAAAAATTTTAGCTTCACTAAATACCATTCCAACTTTATCAGTCATAAGCTTTAAAGTTTCTTCTATAAATGTGGGCTCCATTAAATCATCATCAAAATGAATATGTATAAACTCTGTCTTAGCGTGTAAAATTCCTTCTAACCAACAAAAATGTGGACCAAAATCATCTTCACGTCTAATATATTTAACCAAACCATCATATATCTTCATAACTTCCTGTGTATTATCCTTGCTGCCGTGATCGCAAACAACAATATCACAATTAACACTTTGAGACAAAGCACTATCAATTGTTTTTGCAACATAATTTGCTCTATTAAAAGTTGGTATAACTATTGTAACTTTGTTCTTAGTCATTAATT
This sequence comes from Alphaproteobacteria bacterium, assembly GCA_044432975.1. Taxonomy (GTDB): domain Bacteria; phylum Pseudomonadota; class Alphaproteobacteria; order RF32; family CAG-239; genus JAWXUC01. Next base: position 175,926 of record JAWXUC010000002.1, read on the forward strand.
TTCTCCTAGTTCATTTTTCATTTTTGTAATGTTTGCGACCAATATATCAACACTCCCTTTATGTATGATATTTAACTTTACATCTGTTAGAGACTGAGCAAAATCTTTAATTTTAAGTCCTTTGCCAGATGCTAAATTAAATACTCCTTCTGATTTCTTTTTCATAAACTTAATAATATTATCTACAATATCTTCTGCATTCATAAAATCTCTAATACTTTCAGCCCCATAAAGTTCAAAAGGGTAACTTAAATCTTCTTCTGCTAAGCGTTTTTTTAAGTTTGGATATAAAAACGGAGTTTTTTGAGTTTCGTGATAAAAGCTAAAAATTCTCCCCACACAAGTGCTTAAATTATAATCTTTGACTTTTGAAGCCTCAAGAACAACATCTTCTGCCATTTGCTTTGTTTTTCCATATAAAGAGATTGGGTTTGTTGTATAATCTTCTGTTATTGGCTCACTAGAACTTTTATAAACGTGAGAGGTGCTCGCATAAAAAATCCATTTATCTTTATCTATTTTTACAAATTCTTCTAATAAATTTATTGTCCCTGCAACATTAACGTCAAATGCTGTTAACGGGTTTGAATTAACATCATTTATTGGAACAATTGCCGCAAGATGAATTATTGCTTCAAAATTATTTTCATTTATCCAGTTTTTTATATCTGATTTATTTCTCAAATCTCCACAAAAACCTGAAAACTCAATATTTTCTTCTTTTAGTTTTTTACAAAGAATACTTCCTAAAACCCCATCATATCCAGTTATACCTAACTTAATCATCTTTTATACCATTCATAAAAATCTTTTATACCTTGACTTAAACTAATTTTAGGCTGCCATCCTAAAGATTTTATGCGTGTGGCATCCATCATTTTGCGAGGAGTGCCGTTTGGTTTGCTTGAATCATAAGCAATTTCGCCTTCAAAAACCACAACTGTTTTAACAATTTCAAACAAATCTTTAAGTTGAATATCATCTCCATTTGTAATGTTTACAAACTCGCCAATATCTGCATAATCTTTGTTTTCCATTAAATAAATGCAACTGTCAGCCATATCATCAGAGCACATTAGCTCTCTATAAGCAGAACCATCGCCCCACATTACAACTTTGTCTTTATATGCTCCAACTTTGGCTAGTTTTTCTTCTAAACTAATATTTTCTTCATCAATTCCCCAGCCAAGTTTATATCTTTTTAGGTCTGCTTCAATTTCAGCCATTTTGCCTTCAGACAATAATTTTGCCAAATGAAACCTACGCATTACCATTGGCAATAAGTGAGCTGTTTCCATATTAAAATTATCACCCTGCCCGTATTGATTGGTAGGCATTACAGAAATAAAGTTTGTGCCATATTGTTGATTATAATATCTACACAATTTAATTGCCGCAATTTTTGCTATTGCATAAGCCTCATTTGTTGGCTCTAATTCTGAAGTCAACAAATCTTTTTCACTCATTGGCTGTGGGGCAAGTTTTGGATAAATACAAGAAGAGCCCAAATTCAACAATTTTTTAACGCCATATTTATATGCGCTGTGAATTACGTTTGTTGCAATCATCGTGTTTATATAAATAAATTCTGCCGGATAAGTATTATTTGCCATAATTCCGCCAACTTTTGCTGCTGCCAAAAACACATATTCTGGTTTTTCTTTTTCAAACAAAGCTTCTACATCTGCCTGACGGGTCATGTCTATATCTTGATAATCTTTTAATACAATATTTGTATAACCATTTTTAACCAACGCTCTATGAATAGCAGACCCCACAAGCCCTGAATACCCTGCTAATAAAATTTTTGAATTTTTGTTCATTTTTATTTTTTCCTTAAATTTTTATGTTTCTGATTTTACGTCTTAACTTCTTAAATGGAATAAAACATGCAACTATTTTTAAGAATTTATTTATTTGTTGTTTTTTATTCATTCCGTTATAAATATAATAAAAATCCTTAAAATTATCTGACAAACATTGAGCAAAGTACGAAACATTAGATCCCGATGCAACCCCATCTTTGCCACTTGCGATAAAGTAATCTGCCTGTGCTAATAAATAACAATCCAATAATACGTCTAGACCCAAATTATATTTAGATAAATTGCGAGTATCTTCTTTAAGATGTAACATACCTTGACAAGGATTATTTTGATAAAAATAATTATTTCGAAAAGCTTGAGTATATATAATTTTATTAGGGTATAAATCTATAAGCTTAGTAAGATAATCTTGCTCGTCAGTAGCTACAAAAATTTTATCAACATTATATTTTTTTATAACAAAATCAATTTTATTTTTTATTTGTTTAAAGTTCGGAGGCGTAGGATGTTCTATGGCTGACTTCATATCTTGTCCTCTAAAATGAACCGCTAGAATATCTGCATTTTCAAATAGCTGCTTTTTATATTCGACGAACTTATTTAAAGTAAAGTCATTAAGATTTAAATCCTCTTTTATTATAGATCTTATAATATTCATATCTTCCGTTTTATATACTTGATGATTAAATTCACCATTACAAAAATAAACATTTTTGCTTTTATATATATCTTCAAGACTATAAGCAGAAGGTTGTTTGAAATAATACTCCCAAACATTATATGTATTATTTACTTTTTGTTTTTCTTGATAAAAGTTAGGAAAATTCTCCATATCTACAACTGGTGTCATCTTCAATGTCTTAGCAATCATAATATGCCCCAAAACATGAAAAACATTAGAAAAAAAGCCAGCACCACCGCCTTTTCGCCAAATAACATAAAAATTTTCATCAGAATTTAGCTCTCCAAAACTCATATATTTAAGATTTTCGACAACTTGCTGATTTATTACCAAATCTCTCATATCATCTAATCCTCTCTTGCAAGATTTACTTCAAAACCATGATCTGTTAACAACTTTTCTTTTTTAGCTAATTCTAAATCTGCTTCAACCATTTCTTTACAAAGAGCTTCTAAATCATACTTTGCTTCCCAACCAAGTTTTTGTTTAGCTTTTGTGCTATTGCCCAATAACAACTCAACTTCTGCAGGTCTAAAATATTGAGGGTTAACTGCAATAACAGTTTTGCCAGTAGCTTTATTAACCGCTTTTTCATCTAATCCCTGCCCTGACCACTCAAGCTCAATGCCCAAATTTGCAAAACTCATTTTACAAAAATCTCTAACAGATGTTGTCATATTTGTCGCCAAAACAAAATCTTCTGGTTTGTCTTGTTGCAACATTCTCCACATTCCTTCAACATAATCTTTGGCATGACCCCAATCACGTTTTGCATCCATATTGCCTAAATATAAACAATCTTGCAATCCTTGAGAAATTCTGGTTGCTGCCATTGTAATTTTTCGGGTAACAAAAGTTTCTCCACGACGAGGAGATTCATGATTAAACAAAATGCCGTTACAAGCAAAAATTCCAAAGCTTTCGCGATAGTTTACTACAATCCAATACGCATATAATTTTGCCACAGCATAAGGTGAACGAGGATAAAAAGGAGTAGTTTCTGATTGCACAGGTTCTTGAATTAAACCATAAAGCTCTGAAGTTGACGCTTGATAAAATTTTGTTTTCTTCTCCAAACCATTAACTCTAATTGCTTCTAACAAACGAAGAGTACCAAGGCCATCTGTATCAGCCGTAAATTCTGGACAATCCCAAGAAACTTTAACATGAGATTGAGCTGCCAAATTATATATTTCATCAGGCTGAATTTCTTGAACAAGTCTAATTAAATTTGTAGAATCTGTCAAATCTCCATAATGAAGTTTTAAGTTTGGATTGTCAAATAAATGGTCAATTCTTGCTGTATTAAAAGAAGAACCACGACGTTTAATTCCATGAACCATGTAGCCTTTTTCTAACAAAAGCTCTGCTAAATATGAGCCGTCTTGCCCTGTTATACCTGTTATTAATGCTGTTTTCATTTATTTCTTCCTTTTTATTGTATGTTTAATATTTTTTAATAAAGATATTAATGCTGCTTTTTTTACAGCAAATTGATATTTACCTTTTAATATGTTAATTAAAAGTCTGAGCGGAAATATCTTTTGTTTATTTAGCGTGTCGATTTCCTTTTCTGAAATCGGATAAATATTACTAAAATTTTTCTTATAAATATTAGCCCATTCTTTTTTTAGAGTGCTTAAATTAGTAGTTGAAACACCACCTTCTCTAAAAGTTACCATAGTTTTATTTAGATAAACAGCTTTATGAGCTGTTAAGAAAAATCTTAAAAATAAATCTGCATCTCCTGCTATTTTATAACGGCAGTCAAAGCCTCCAAGTTTTTTTAATACATCTTTTTTTACAATTGTCGTTGGATGATTTACAGGCATTTTTTGCAGCAACTTAATTACCTTGGGCTTTGCAAGATAACTTTTGCTATTTTCTTTAGCAACAATATGGTTTGAATGCACACAGTCTGCATTTGACGCTAGCAATACCGACATGCTAGAAGAAATAAATTTACTATCATGATAAAAATCGTCAGAATTTAAAAATGCAATGTAATCACCACTTGCTTTTTCAATACCTTTATTAAAAGCATCATAAATTCCCGTATCTGGTTGTAAATAATATTTTACACCAAGCGAATCTAAAAATTCAATGGTTCCATCTGTTGATGCTCCATCAATAACAATGTGTTCTAAGTTTTCATAGTTTTGAGATTTTATAGAAGCAAGAGCTTGCAAAAAAGTATCTTTTCTGCCCGCTTTTATTAAATTATAAACAGCTGTAACAATAGTAACTTTAGGAGTACTAGTCATCATCATCTCCACCGTTGGCAAAAACTAAATTATCACTAAAATATTTTGCTCTAGCTTTTTTAATTCCGTCAGATGCACAATTATCATTATCATCAAAAGAAATAACATTAATAATTCCCTTTAAAGCATCCCCTATAGCAATATATATATCATTATTTTCAAACCATTTTAAGAATTTATCACTAAATTCTTTTGTCATAGGCTTTCTAGCTGGCGTTAAGGTTCCATCCATATCAAAAATATAAATTTCAGGCATTATTCAAGCCTTTCTTTTTAATGTGATAACTTAAGACTTTTTCACAAATGCCTAACTCTTTAGCGATAGCTCTTTGAGACAAACCTTGTTTTAACATCTGTTTAATATTTTCCTCTTTACCACAAATAACACTGAGAAAAGATCTTTTTAGGCCAATCCTTTTAATATATTGCCCAACAGAAATAGCATGACAGCCAAGCTCTTTTGCTATTTCTTTATGAGATAAGCCTTTATTAAAAAGTTCTATTAATTTTTCTTCTTGTTTTTTAATTTTGCAAGAAATTACAATATCTTCTTTCTCTCTATGAATTTTCAATTTTTTAATATTGTTAAAAACAGCTTGTTGAGAGCAATTTAGTTTTTTTGCAATTTCTTTATAAGAAAAACCTTTTTCAAACAATTCTTTAATATCATCTGCAAGTCTTTGAACATTGTTGTCAGTTTTAATAGTTATTTCATGACGATTTAAGACGTTAAACACCGTTTGAATACAAACCTTATATTTTTTTGCAATATAAGCTTTTGTTGCTCCATTCTCAAGCTCTTCAACAATTTCATCAATAAAGGGATCTAGACAAGAAAATCTTGTTGGGCCTGTTGGTTTAATACCCGCTTCTTTGTTTTCTTTTCTTGTTTTTTGAATTTTTTTATAAAATTGAGGTAATTCATTATATACGCCCCAAGCTTTTCTTGTTCTTAAAATAGTATTAGGGTGAACATCTAATATTTCCGCAATTTCCTTAATTGAAATCCCTGATTCTAAAAGCTCAATTACTTCTTCTCTTCTATCTTCTAATTTTTTCTTAAAAACCACAGGTCTAGTCAAGCCAAGCTCTTTAACTTTATCAAAAACACTTGTTAAGCTAACCCCTAAATCCTCTGCCATTTGTTCAAACGTAATCCCAGAGTTAAAAAGGTTAACAACATCGCTTTCACGACCATATAAAACAGGAGTTTGATTAGACATTTAAAAACTCCCCTATAGAGATAATCGCATCATAAGCTTTATCTTTAGGTACGAACAAAATATCTTTATCTTGAAATAAAAAGCAGGGAGAAATATTTAAAGCCGTTGAAATATCTAAAATTGTTAATAAACTTGGAGCAGATACAGCTCTTTCAATATTAGCTATAAAAGTAGTGGATAACTCAAGTTTATTTGCTAGTTGAGGTTGAGTTAGCCCTTTTCTTTTTCTGTATTTAGCAACATTCTTACCAATTATGGCAAGTAGACTTTGATAGTTACTATTATTGTTTATATCAGCAACCAAGACCAAATAACCTCCGTTAAATGGTCAAAAAAATCCACTCTACCCATAAACAAACGTTTATGGGATTTTTTTATTTTAAATATACCTTAAATAATCTAGATTTATTATAGTTAATATATTTTTTAGTTGCATAAATTATGTTCTTGGATTATAGTTTTAAAAACTCAGATAAAAGCGAAATAAAAAACGGACGTTATTTATTTCAAGAGAAATTTGCTAAAACATACTTTAAGGCAGTTTTTTTAGCACATCCTAAAATTTTTGAAATTTCTAAAACAGAACAATTCTCATCCAGTAAAGCCTCTATTTTCTTATGATATTTATCTAACATATGAGATTTATTTTGACTCCCCTTTGGTCTGCCTAGTTTTTTCCCCTCAGCTTTTAAACGGTTTAAGGCTTCTTTAGTTCTTTGAGAAATTAAATCTCTTTCTATCTCTGCAGACAAACCAAATGCAAATGCCAAGACTTTTGATTGAATATCTGAGCCTAGACGATAATTGTCTTTAATCGTCCAAACTTGAACTTCTTTTTGCATACACAAATGCAAAATACTCATAACTTGCAATAAGTTACGCCCTAATCTTGATAATTCAGATGCTATTATTACATCTCCCTTTTTAAGTCTTTTTAACAAAGAACCAAGTTTTCTTTTATCTAAATCTTTGCGTGATGAAATTGTTTCTTTAATCCATTTATCAACTTTAATATTTTCCTTATTGCAAAAATTATTAATTTCAAACTCTTGGTTTTCTACCGATTGCTTATCTGTTGAAACTCTAATATATCCATAAATCATTTTTAGTCCTTATTTTAATTAATACACATAATTTTAATTAACACAGATTTTAGACCATTTTACGAAAAGATAGAATATGCCTGTGAAGGATTTTGTTTTTTGAATTTATTTTTATTTATGAAGTGTAGTGGACTACAGTTTATAAATAAAAATAAAGAACAAAAAGCAA
>JAWXUC010000003.1:0-140899 GCA_044432975.1 Alphaproteobacteria bacterium
GCTGTTGGTTCTGCAAAGCTTGGAGCGCTTAAGTCTGTTGGCTCTGAATATTCTTGAACCGCTGGCTCTTCAAAAGCTGGAGCTGTTGGCTCTTCAAAGCTTGGAGCGCCTAAGTCTGTTGGTTCATCAAAAGAAGATGTGTCTAATCCATTGGTTTCTTCAATTAAAGAAATCTCTTCTTCTGGTTGTTGGTCATATATTGGATGATGAGATTCTGTTGTATCAATTTTATCAGCGTCTACATCAAAATCTGGAACATAAGCCTCTACCCTATTTCTACCATTTTCTTTTGCCTGATATAAAGCTAAGTCAGCATTTTTAACTAATTGATTTAAATCTGTTGAATAATGAGAAGTACACAAACCAATACTAACTGTAAATGTAACATCTCTACCATCATCTGCTTTTACAACAATTTTTGAAATGCTTTCTCTTAAACGGTTGGCAACATTTTTTGCTTGTTCTTCGTCTGTTTGATCTAAAAACATAACAAACTCTTCACCACCATAACGAGCTACAATATCACTATCTCTTAAAGCTTTATCTGAAATTGTTGCCAATTCTATCAATACAGCATCACCTGTTTTGTGACCATAAGTATCATTAACATTCTTAAAGTGATCGGCATCTAACATTAAAACAGAAAAACATTCTGACTGGAAGTCATAGTTAGAAATTCTTTGTGGAATTTCATCTTCAAAATAACGACGATTAAAAATACCAGTTAAAGGATCTTTTGTTGCTTGATCTTTTAGCATAAATTCTTTATTTTTTCTTAAAGTAATATCTTGGAACGCCATATAAAGTGCTGGAGACATATCATATTCAATAATACTAGCTGAAGATAACAACCAAAATGGTGAGAAAGCACTTTGAGTGTCTGATAAAAATTCAAAATCTTTAACACTACGTTCTTTTTCTAATTTTTCAGCCAATTCTTTTCTAGCATTAGGGTCTGCAAAAAAATCTTTTAATTTATATCTATCAATATCTTGTTTATAAATACCAAACAAATGTGTTGCATTGTCGTTTGCAATCAAAAGCTTATCATCACTTAATTTTGAAATAACAATTGGGAAAGGAGAATGTTCTATAATCTCTTTAAACTTTTGATTGTTTCTAACAACACTTTGCTCTAAACCTTTAATTCTCTTTGATAACTCTGCAGAACGCATCATCAAAACAGCCATTGAAAGAGAAATATTTACAACAGCAGGATTCCACCAAGCTTTAACATCACCCAAGTTTAACAACCCTGTTAAATATAGTAAACTTGCATAAGATGAAACTATAGCAGCTAAAGAATAAGAAAAACCATAAGCTCCTGATTTTGACCAAAAAGCAACTGCTAAATAACAAAAACCAACTAAAGGAAATAGGCTTCTCATTTTATCTACCATTGCGCCATCAGGAGATAAAAACAAGAATGTTAAAACAAGAACTAGGCCACAAACAAAAACCAAAGATCCAACACCTGCCCCTGGTTTTGAACCTACTAAAAGCTGTGTTGCAAAACTAACAAAAAAAGTTAAAGATAGTAGTAATAACATTAACTCTATAAAAACAATTATTGTTACACTAAAACTTAAAAAACCATGATTATTTACGACCATACTTGATAAAAAACAAAGCAATACACCATAAAAACATGACATTAAAGCTTTGTTTACAATACCATCTTTTATCGCATGTTTTGATGACAAATAAAACATTAAAAAAGTTGCTAATGTAACAAAAAAACTTGTAGGGGTTGCAAATACTAATGCAGAATTCATTTTTTCTCTTCCTTTTTTTAAACTTTACTGTACTATAAATTAAAATTTTTAAAAAGGAAGAAAAAAAATGGCAAAAATTGCATGGAAACCATCTATCATGTTAGCTCCTGTACCTCCTGTATTGGTGTCTTGTGGAGATATGAACAAACCTAATTTATTAACGATTGCTTGGAGCGGTGTTGTCGCATCTGACCCTGCTATGACTTATATATCTGTTAGAAAAGAAAGATATTCTCACTCAATAATATCTGAAACAAAAGAATTTGTGATAAATTTAACAACTCTCAATTTTGTGGATAAAACAGATTTTTGTGGTGTAAAATCTGGCAAAGATGTGGATAAATTTAAAGAAACTGGATTAACCGCAACAAAATCTACAAATGTTAAATGCCCTCAAGTTTTAGAATCGCCTGTATCAATTGAATGTAAAGTAAAGCAAGTTATTGAATGTGGTTCTCATGATATGTTTTTATCTGAAATTGTTGCAGTCAATGTTGATGATAAATATATTGATGAAAACAATAAATTTTGTATGGAAAAAACAGGTATTGTTGCTTATGCGCACGGGAACTATTATACACTAGGAAGAGAACTTGGAAAATATGGCTTTAGTGTTGAAAAGAAAAAGAAAAAATATGGCAAATTAAAACAAAAATAAAAATCAAAAAAAAACTCTCCAAAATGGAGAGTTTTTTTGTCTGATAACTATAAAATTATGCTTCGTCAGTTGAAGCCAAACCCAAATTACCGTATTTGTTTTTGAATTTAGACAATTGACCGCCAGTGTCAAGCATTCTGTAAACACCTGTCCAAACTGGGTGAGATTTTGGGTCTACTTCTAGACGCATTTTATCGCCTTCTTTACCCCAAGTTGTTTTAATTTTATGTTCTGATCCATCTGTCATGATGTATGTAATTTCATGATAGTCTGGGTGAATATCTTTTTTCATTTTTTTCTCCAATTTTTCAAAATTTTGCCCTCTTATACACTGGCAATATTTATTTTGCAAGCGTTTTTTTATTTATTTCCGCCAATTTTTGTTTTTCCGTTCATATATCCTTGCAACTTAGCTGGAATCCTAACGCTTCCGTCTGCTTGTTGGTGGTTTTCTAAGAATGGAACTAAAATTCTTGGAGTCGCAACACCTGTATTATTTAAGGTATGAGCAAAGTTAACTTTACCGTCTGAGTTTTTGCGGTATCTTAAATTTGTTCTACGAGCTTGCCACTCTGTAATATTAGAGCAAGAGTGAGTTTCTCTATAAACACCTTGAGTTGGAACCCAAACCTCAATATCATATTGACGATATTTTGGTGCGCCCATATCACCTGTGCAGATATCTAGTACTTGATATGGCATTTCTAAATCGGCAACAACTTCTTCTGATAAGCTTAATAATTTTTGGTGCCATTTTTCTGATTCTTCTATATCGTTTTTGCAGATTACAAATTGTTCTGTTTTCATAAATTGGTGAACCCTTGTCAAGCCACGAGTATCTTTACCTGCAGCGCCTGCTTCACGTCTGAAACATGGAGAAAAACCAGCGTATAGAATCGGCAAATCATTTTCTGATAAAATTTCATCTGCATGAAGTGAGTTTAACACCAATTCTGCAGTACCAGCCAAATATAATTCATCTGAAGGCATATAATAAATTTCATCTTGAGAGAATGGCAAATAACCCATTCCGTATAATGCTTTTTCTTTTGAAATTGATGGAACGTTAATAACCTTAAAGCCATTGTCTGCCAATTTATCTAACACAAACAAGTGTAAAGCCATTTCTAATCTTGCGAGTTCTCCTGTGATTGCATAGGTTCTTGAACCGCAAACTTTTGAAACTCGATCCATTTCTGACCAGCCATTTTTTTCCATTAATTCAACGTGGTCTAATGGTTCAAAATCAAATTTTGTTGGTTCGCCAATTTTTCTGATTACAACGTTTTCGTCTTCATCTTTACCTGCTGGAGCATCTGCACTTGGCAAGTTTGGCATTCTTAACATTAATAAATCGAACTCTTTTTGCAAAACGTCTAATTTTTCTTCTTCTGCTTTTAGCAACTCACCAACTTCTTTTGATTTTGCAATCAAAGCTGGACGCTCTTCAGCGCTTGCGGATTTTATTGAGTTTGATATTGCGTTTTTATTTGTTGCATGCTCTTGTGAAGATGTTTTTAACTTTGTGATTTCTTGATGCTTTGTTATAATTGCATCTAAGTCCAACTTAACACCTTTTTTAGCTAAGCCTTCTAAAACTTCAGCTTTATTCTCTATTATAAATTTAATATCTAACATTTTTTTAAAATCCTTGTTGCTTTTTTTAACAACTTAATTTAGATTAATTTAAAATTAAAAACAAGGAAAAAGTTATGAATATTGAAAAAAGAGTGTTAACAGGGATTCAGGCTAGTGGAGATTTGCATATTGGAAACTATCTTGGAGCAATTAAACCAGCTATAGAATTGGGAAAACAAGCGAAAAATCATAATATGTTTATTGCTGATTATCACGCACTTAATTCAACAAAAGATAGAGAAAGACTAGGAATGGCTATAAAAAGAATTGCTAGTACATATTTAGCTGCAGGAATTGACCCTTCTCACTCTATTTTATATAGACAATCTGATGTGCCAGAAATTTTTGAAATAACAACCATTTTAGCAAACTTCACTCCAAAAGGTTTTATGAACAAAGCTCATTCTTACAAAGCTAGAGTTGATAAAAATGTTGAAGCAGGGCTTCCTAATGATGATGGCATAAACATGGGATTGTATGTTTACCCTATTTTAATGGCTGCCGATATATTAGCTTTTGATGCAACAGATGTTCCTGTTGGAAAAGATCAAATTCAGCACGTTGAAATAGCACGAGACATAGCAGGAGCTTTTAATGCAATTTATGGTGAAAACACTTTAATTCAACCAGAATGTATTGTTAAAGAAAGTGTTGGGATTATTCCTGGTGTTGATGGTAGAAAAATGAGCAAATCTTATAACAATGTAATCCCTATCTTAGGCACAGATGCTGAAATTAAAAAAGCGATTTTTTCTATTAAGACAGATAGTCGCCCTATGGAAGAGCCTAAAGATGCTGAAGAACTTTTAATTTATCAAATTTTCAAAACTTTTGCCCCTCTTGATAAAGTGCTAGAAATGAAAGAAGGATTGGCTCAAGGCAAGCTTGGTTATGGACATATTAAAAACATGCTTTTAGATGCTGTTTTACTAGAACTTAAAGAGGTTAGAGAAAAATCTGAATATTATATGAACAACTATCATGAAGTTGAAGAAATCTTATGCGAAGGTTCATTTAAGGCTCGTAAAATTGCGGCAAAAACTTTAGATAGATTGAAAAATAGGATTTTTGCTTAAATAATGACTAAAATTAACTTCATCACATCTAACAAAGGTAAAATAAAGGCTTTAGAAACATCTTTTGCTTTATTTGGAGTAAACGCAGATGTTGTTGCGCAGAATTTAGATATTGTTGAACCTCAGCTTGATAATGTTGCGGATGTTTCAAGACATAAGGCTTTAGAAGCTTTTAAGATTTTAGGCGAGCCTGTTTTAGTTGAAGATGGTGGAATGTGCGTTGAAGCTCTTAACGGATTCCCTGGAGTTTATACAAAGTATGCTCAAACAACTATCGGTGCAGAAGGCATTGTTAAGCTTATGGTTGGCAAAGAAAATAGAAATGCAAAATTTGTTAGTGTTGCGACATATATAAATGATAAAGGTGAGATTTTTCAATTTGAACGTGAAGGTGGAGAATGGCTGGTGCCTGAAAAAGTTGTTGATGTAACCTCCCCTTTTGCTTGGTCTGAGTTTTGGAAAATCATCTATTTTAAAGAATACAACAAAACATTAGCTGAATTTTCTAAAGAAGAACTTGACGTCTATTTTAATGAAAGTGGCAAAAACGGAAGTATTCAAAAATTTGCAAAGTGGTGTATTGCTAATATATAAATTTTCTTGATTGTTATCTAATTTTATGATATAATTTGTTTAATAACAGGGAGAAAAGTTATGTCTATAAAAGAAAAACTTAATAAAGCTAAGAAAAAAGCAAAAAGAAAAATTGGAAACATTGCAATTAAAGCAGCCATTTTAACTTCTGTTTTTACTGGTGTTGGCGTGGCGAATGCAAGTGCGCAAGAAAAATCGCCTGGCGAAACACTTAAAGATTATAAAGAGTTTGTAAAAACAACCGATGATGATAATATTAGAAAAACAGCAACATCTAGTCCTGAAAACTTTTTAGAAGGACTTGAAATGTTTGATGAATATATGACTTTTGGTGAAATTAAAAGCGGTAGCAGAGTTGATGAATTTATAGCCACCCTTCAATCTTTTAAGGAAGAAAATCCAGAATTTTATAATAATGTTACAGAAAGTATGGATAACTTATCTATTGCTTTTTTAAGCTATCTTGATATGGATAATCAAAAAGATGCAAATACTCAAGGTTATGACATGGGTAATTATGATATGAGTTTTACTATTAACAAAAATGGTGATATTTCTCATCTTCAATCTAAAAGTGATAATCCAACAAATGAAGCTCATTTAAAACTAATTAATGAAGCTATGTCTAGAGAAAAAGGTCTTGGAGTTGATAGGAAGGGATGGCACTTAGATGCGTCAAGCCTTGTAACAGAAATGAAAGTAAAACAAATCATTGAAAAAAAACAAGCAAATGGCGAAATTGTTACCAATGGAGATGCTTTCTTAAAGAAATTAGATAAAAAAATAAGCTCTAATGGATTGCAGATTAATGATAATGGTCGATTAGAACCTACAAAAGAAAACTTAAAGAAACCTCTAAAAACAGAAAATGATTTATTTCAGGAATATAAGGTTAAAGTTGCTAAAGAAAGAGCTGCTTTTATGAAATAAAACATATTATAAACTAGAGCCCGTTTTATAACGGGCTTTTTTTTGACAAATTTATTGACACAATGGTTGTTTTGTGATATTATTTATTTCAAATAACTATAAAATATAAATTAAAAACACGATTATGAAGAAGACTATCTTTGCCTTTATGGCATTATTGCTAATGACTACGGTTTCATTTGCTCAGAGTACTAACAAAGAAATTTTAAAAGATTATCAAGATTTTATCGCTTCGGCAGATCAGAATTCTTATTTTGTAAAAACACTAAGAACTGATCCTAAAGCGTATTTATTAGGCTTAGAATTGTTTGCCAGCAATGGTAAAACTAAGGAGAGCCAAGTAGATGATTTTTTTAGTTTCTTAAAGTTTATGAGGCAAAGCGATTACAAAGCCTATCAGGTTATGACAAGCAATGTTGACAAATACGCTCTAACGTTTTTGCAATTTTCACAAGATGTTAAGGAAGAAACACAAACCCCTTCTAGTAGAAACGCAAAGCTTAAAGGAATTAATGTTCAGTACACAATCCATAATGGTAAGACTGTAATGAACGGAACAGTTTCAACTGCTGAGTATGACAGAAACAGACTTGTAAATGCGATGCGTTTAGAATTATCATCGGTAAGAGTTAGAACTCTAATTATGAACGATGTTATTTCTCAAGACTTGGAGCGAAAATCTAGCCTGTCTTTAGCAGAACAACGTTTTATTGAAGATCACTTAAAAACACTTAAGAAGTATAACCTAATGAGAGATCGTTACGGAGTGCTTATTAAGAAATAAGTATTTATTCAACAAAATGTAGAAAAGAAGAAAACTCTTATTATATATCCTATTAAAGGAGAATATAATGAGAGTTTTTTTGTGTCTGTTTTATATATTAACACTAGCTTCTTGCGCTAGTATTGAAAAAGATTTAACTAATGATTTGATTGATAAATCATCAAAAAAATTACAACGCTGTCAGGTTGATGGCTTTGAATATAATGGAATTAATCAACACTTAATGCAAGAAAAACCTTTAAAAATTTTGATGGTGCATGGGGTTGGGACTCATTATCCTGGATATTCTGACTTTATACAAGAGAAACTTGCTAACAACATCGGATTTAACAAGCGTTCTAGGCTTTCTAAAAACATATCTTTAGTTGACCCTCAATTTCCTCAAAAAGATTTGGGAAACTTGAGAGTTACACATTGGCAAGATACCACAAACAATAAAGAAATGTTTTTTTATGAGTTGGCTTGGTCTGAAATAACTATTCCATATAAAAATAAACTCCGATTTGATATTGATGAACAATCTTCTGAATTTAGGGTTCCTTTTAACAACACTATGAAGAAGTTTTTGGATAATGTGCTGCCTGATCCTATGATTTATTTAGTTGACCCTTACAACTTAATCATCAATTCAAACAAGCAGGCTGTTTGCTGGATGCTAAAAGATGATTGGAACACCCTACCCTATAAAGCAAAAGAAGTTTGCAACTTATCTGCAGAATTAACATCTCAAAAAATGGTTGAAGAAAATGTTATGTTTATTACTCATTCTTTGGGTAGTGAAATTGTAATTGATGCAATAACAAGTATTGCAGAAGATATGGGCAATGTTAAACAACTACAAGAAAAAGAATTGACTATATTTATGCTTGCAAACCAATTGCCAATGCTTTTAATTGCAAAACCTGAGCCTAAAGTTCATTCTCAAAAAGAGGAGTACTGCGACATTAATGGTTCTAAATACAATCAAAGAATTTTTAAGAACATAAATGTTGTTGCTTTTTCTGATCCGAATGATTTGTTAAGTTATAATATCCCCCAAAGTTTTGCTGACGAATATATTGATAGCAGGCTATGTGCTGATGTTACAAATGTGTCTGTTAATGTTGCTCCTGAAATAGATGCCTTTGGGGTTGAAATTGTTGACCCTGTTTTGGCGCACACATATTATGACAGAAGCAACAAAGTTATTAATCTTATTACAAATGGTACAAATAATTTTAACAATGACAAATATCTAAAAGATAAGTGTAAGTTTATTAAATTATAATCATAAATATTTGACAAAATGTGTTTTTTTTGATATAATTAACAATAAATAACAAAGGGAATAACCATGACTATGCAGACTACAAAACCTAATCCTAAAGACAATGGTGCCGTTATTATTGACATTGATGGCGTTGTTAATAAAATGTCTAACAGACGGTTTTATGCTCAATTTATTATCAATACATGTATTGCCTTAAGGCATGTTACACCAAATCGTAAAAGCATTATTGAAAGTATTAAATTGTTTAAAAAAGAAGGCTCAAATGGTTTGTTTTGTTATATAAGAAAAATGAGCAAAGATGATAAAGCTTATAAAAAGATTTGTGATGAAATTACAGGAAGCCTAAACTATAAGCGTTTGCCTAAAGAAGAAAAATTAGGAGAATATCTAAGAGAGTTAGCTAAACGCAAAAGAATTATTGTAAGAACAGATGGACTGTCTTCTGTAGGTAAAAAGGTTTGGGAGCAAGTTGTTGGTGATAGCTATCCTCAAGAAAAAGTTGCTTTCTTTGGAATAAATGAAACTAATTTTGCACTAAAGACATCTGAAAATGGGTGGGACTTTGCAGCCGAAAATGGCATTAATCTTTCTTCTTCTTATCTCCTTGATGATAGAGCAAAAAACAGAGTTCATGCTGAAAGATTTGGTATAAAGACACTTGCTGTTTCTGAAGAAAAACCTCTTTCTTATTTCTTAAGAGGAATGAGTGAGGCTGCAAAAAAAGAAACAAATATTGAATATTTTACAGACCTTATGACTGTTTCTGAAGAAAAAGATTCAACAAAAGACAGGATTGCGCAAATAAAAACTCATGATTTATTTGTGTCATCAAAAAAGAAAGTAAAAAAATTAATTAGGTCATCTAATAAAGGACTAGATATCCAATTGCAAAGACAATTCTAATTATATAATTTTGGCAAGATGTTTTCTTCTGTCTTATTTGATTTTTTATCAGCTATTTTTTTGAAAGATATCAAAAAGTCTTTTAATTTAAAATTACTGTGCTTTCCATAAAGGCTTTGATATAAATTATCTATTTGGTTTTGAAAATCTTTATCTGCAACTTTTTTTGCAACATCTTTTATATTGAAAACACTGTCAAATTTGCTTTGTCCCCAGCTTAATAAATTGGTTTCTAACTCTTTGCTGTTTTTTGAAATTAAGACTTGTCTTTTTAGGCTTATTCTTTTAGGTCTGGCAAAAAACAAACCAATAACAACCCCAACCCCTAATGCTGAAGCTATTAGTAAATAAAAATGATTATTGTTATCTTTTGACTGTTGGTTAGAAGGTAAGCTTGGTTCTACAGTTTTTTCTGTACTTTTATCAACTTCTTTTGCAATTTTTTCTTTTGCCTGAGCAACAACGTTACCACCCATTATATATACTTTTTCTGCTGGTAATGTTACTGTTTTAATTTGATGGTTATTGACATCAAACCAATCTAGTGAGATTGCGGGCAATTCTACTTCTCCGCCTATTTGAGGAATGTAGGTGTGTTCAAATGTTTTTTTAGATACTACAAAACCATCAATAACATCATTTGTTGAAACAGGTTTGTTAGGATATTGTTTTAAGTCTTCTGATTTTGCAAAATTTAATTCTGGCAACTGAGTATCTAAAACACCTGTTGCGGTTAAGATTATTTGTCTTTTTATAGGTTGACCAACTTCATATTTTGAAGTTAAGAATTTATCTGTTAAGCTAACATCACTGGCTGGCAACCACCACCCTGATTGCCAACTTGTTGGAGCTGGTTTTATATTAACAACTTCTTCGTTAACTCTTAAAGCTATTGGCTTTTTTTGAGTTGCAAAGTCAAATCCCATATTGGCAAAAATTGTGCCACCAAAAGGATCTCTAAAGTTTAATTTTTCAACTTGATAGCCGTGCATTTCAAAAGCAGGAATTTTTAACTTTCCGCTTGATTGGGGAAATAAAGCATAATGAAAAGTTATCTTTCTAAGTTTTTTGCCGTTTTCCATAAAGCTTTCAATATCATAATCACCCAAACTTTTTACAATAAAGTCTTGAGTATCTGAAAAGCGAGGTTCTGAAAGCTCTAGCCCACCGTCATCTATTAACTCAAGAGAATAATTTAATTGCTCTTGCACATAGGCTGAAGTTTTTTCTAAAATACCACTTAATTTTGCAATTTGTTTTTCTACAGATTTTATTTCAGAACTAGGAACAACATCTATGGTCAAAGAATTTGTTTTAATATTACCTATAGATATTGGATTAATAACAAAGCTTCCTTCTGTTTGAGGCATTAAAGTTAAGTTATATTCAATGCTTTGTTTCATAAAGCCATTAACAATTTGAGTGTTAAAAGAGTTGCCAATAGATAAAATTTGAAAATTTTCTTTTAAAGGATAAAAGTCTGGATCTTCTCCTGTTTGTTTATCTATACTTAAGGTTAAACGAAAGCTTTGACCATAAGCAACAGGATTTTCATCTACACTTATAGTTGCTGTTTGTGCGTGTGCATTAAAACTCATTAAAAATAAGAATAAATATAAATATTTTTTCATTATTGTCCTCTTTGTCTTTTGATATGTTCTTTATAAATGAAAGCTCTTAAAAGTCCGCCGTTGTCTTCGGGAATTTCTCTAAACTGTTGTTCTCTGGCTTGAGCTTTTTCTGAATACATTTCTTCTTCCTCGCCCTCTTCTTTATCGCTTTCTTTTCCTGGAGTTACAGGAGCTTCTTGTTGTTGAGCTGATTGTTTTTGCTTGTCTTGAGGGACGTCGGGGGCGTCGTCCCCTACATTGTTATTTTGTGAATCATCTTGATTATCTTGATTATTTTCAGAATCTTTAGATTGCTCATTATTTTGTTTATTATCATCATCTTGATTATTCTGATTTTGGTCTTGGTTATTTTGATCATCTTTTTGATTGTCATCTTGTTTTTGCTCTTGTTGTTTGTTTTGTTGTTGATTATCTTGATTTTTATCACTTTGATTTTGTTTGTTTTGCTCATCTTGATTTTTATCTTGATTTTCATCTTGATTGTCTTGATTATTTTGGTTTTGTTGTTGCTGATTTTGCTGTTGTTGTTTTAAGTATTCTAAATTAAACTTTGCATCTTCATGACTTGGATTTTTTGCTAAAACGCTTTCATATTTTTTTATTGCGCCTTCAATATCTCCTGATTTTGCTAGAGCGTTTCCTTGATTGTATTCATCTGAAAACAAATTAACGGCATTTTTATAATCGCCACTTTTATACATACTTGATGCTTGCCAATCTTTATTTTTAAATGTTTGTGTTGCTGTTTGATAATCTCCTACTTCAAAAGATTTTAATCCTTCTTGATTGGCGTTTAAAAACAAACCAGCATTTGCATTAAAACTAAACAATAACAAAAAAGCAAACAGACCTCTTCTAAAAAAATATAAACAAATTAAAGCTGGCAAAATTAAAAAATAATATCCACAATCTGCCCATTCTATTGTTTTGTTTGAGCTTTCTTTTAAATCTGAGGTTTTACTATTCAAGCCATTTATAAACCCCTGAACATCAACATTTTCATTATTACTCAAAACAATAATCTGTCCATTATTAAACCCTGCATCAATCAGTTTTTGTTTTGCATATTGCTTTGCCTTATTAATATCGTTGCCATTTGTTGGCATGATAGAATGATTAACCTGTCCTAATAAATTGGCAATAACATTTTTATCTTCTGTTATTGGAGAAATTAAAAAAGGCTCATTTGTATAAACCACCAATCCTAAAGATAAGTTTTTGGTTTCTGAAATTAAATCTTGAATTGTAAATTTAAATTTATCTAAATCTTCTGGCGTTGTATCGCTTGATAAATCAAGAGCCAACATCACGGCATTTTGTTCTGTATAATTTGGTATTTCTGTTTTTTTCCAACTTGGACCAGATATGGCAATAATCAACATAAAAACACCAATCAAGTTAACCCACCACTTTAACTGTTTTTTATTACCGCTTGTTTTTGCAGAAAGAAAAACTAATAGCTCTTTATCTACTATCTTTGACCATGCAGAATCATTTAATCCTGTTTTTTTAATAAATTTTACTAAAAAAGGAATAATCAATAACAATAATAAATACCAAGGACGAAGAAAAATCATGAGTTTCTCCTTTGATATAAAACCATAAATAGAACGCTTAACACCAATGCCATTAAGGCTGGAATATAAAACATTTCTTTGGTTAAAACAAGAATTTTATCTTCATTATCTATTGGCTCTAGTTTATCAATTTCTTGATATGCTCTTGCTAGCTCATTTGCTGAAGATGCTTTAAAATATCTGCCTTTTGTTAAGTCTGCAATTTGTTTTAAGCTTTTTTCATCAAAGCCTTGAGAACCAAAAATAGAATTCATAAAGTTTTCTTGATTACCAACACCGATTGTATATATTTTAACACCTTCTTCTTGAGCCATTTGAGTTGCCTGAGCAACAGAAATAAAGCCATCATTACTTTCACCATCAGTTAATAAAATCATTACTTTTTTATCTTTATCTGGTTCATCTTTTAAATATTTCAATCCCAAACCCAAAGCATCTCCGATTGCGGTTGATTCCCCTGCCATACCTGCTTCTGTTTTTGATAATATATCTATAACAGATTTTGTATCATAAGTTATGGGAGACTGCAAATATGCTCGAGTAGCAAACAACACCAAACCAACTTTATCTCCTGTTCTGTTTTTGATAAATTGGCTTGCGATGTTTTTAACACCTGTTAATCTGTCTTGACGCCTTGCATTATAAACAAAATCTCTTTCTTGCATTGATGGAGAAATATCCATAATCATAACAACATTTCTGCTTTCTGAATTAATTTTAATAGGCTCTGACTTTATTACAGGACGCATCAATGCTAAAACTAAAAAAGCCCAAATAATAAACATATAAAAAAACTTTGAACTACCAGATTTAACACCACCTTGTCCTGAACCTAAACTTTGTAAATCTTTTAAAAAAGGAATCCGCAAAGAAGCTCCTAAGCTTTCTTTTTTTTGTGGTAAAATATGTTGTATAATTAAGGGCAAAAAAACGAGAACCCATAAATCAAAATACAAAAAACTCATAGATTTTCTCCTATAAATTTATAGGTAAAATGCTTTATGTTTTCAGCATTAACTTCTGTATATTTTGTATTGTCTTTATTTAAGTATGGAGCATTTATTAATAAATCCCAAGAATCCTTATCTAAATTAAATGAACATCTTGAATCTAAAAACTCTTGCCACTCTATACCTTTTAAATATAGGGCGTCTTTGTACTTATAAACACAAATTCTTCTTAAAACTTCTGAGCATGCAACAGCAAATAAGACCGGAGATTTTATATCTGCAGCATCGATAACTCTTTTTGCATATCTGCTTCTTGAATATTTTATGGCTTTTTTAATTACTTTATATATGACAATTAACAAAATTATTGCAGATAAAACAAAATACCACCCTATTGCTGGCGGAAAAAAAGAAACACCGTCTGGGAGGTGTATATCCCTTAATTCTGGCAAATTATCTTCCATAAAAAACAATATAGAATATTTATAAAAAATATCAAGACTTGAGATTAGTTTTGTGCATTATTAAAAATAGTTTTAATATAATCCACAACCTCTGGATTATCCCAATCTGCCTTACCTTTTATTTGGGCTATTAGACCTCCTGTAGGGCTTATTAAAAACATTCTGGGAGTTGAAAAAATTGCAAAATCTTCACCTATTTCATTGTTTTTATCTAAATAACTTTGCAAGTTATAACCTTTATATTTATCTATAAACTCTTGACTTTCACTAGGCTTTTTCCATTCATTTTCTGATGATATCATCAGAAACATTGCACCTGTTGTATTATAAATATCTTCGGCAAATTTACTTAATTCATCCAGTCCTCTAACACATGGAACACAATTTCTTGACCAATAAAACATAACAATGGGCTTTGATTGAAAGTCTGCGATTTCATATTTTTCTTCATTGATATCATAAAAAACAACATCAGAAACACTTGTCTGAATGTCATAAACATGTACATTTTCTTCTTGAGCAAAACAATTAAAAATGCAAAAATAAAAAACTATTAAAAAAATTGATGTTTTTTTCATATGTTAACCTTTTTTCAAGTTATATAATATTATAATAAGGTTAAATTATAATTAAAGAGAGGTTTTATGGTAAGATATATTTTGGTTTTGTCTTTAATAATGTTTAGTTTGTCTGGATGCGGAAAAAAATCTGCACCAATGCCTATTGAAGGCTCTGGATATCCACACACATACCCTAGGATGTAAAATATGGCTGATACTTTATTTGAAAACGACATGATTCCCTATGTTGAATTTGCTGATAATGCAAATGAACGTACTCCTTGCGTATTAGTTTTAGACTGCTCTGGTTCTATGAGAGGAGAACCTATTGAGCAACTTAATATTGGTCTAAAAGCACTTGAACATGAGCTTAAAGAAGATATTGATGCTTCTTCTAGAGTGCAACTGTTAATCATTAAAGCTTATGGCAAAGACGAATGCGAGATTTCTGCTGATTGGATTGATGCCATGAATTTTGAAGCACCTAAAATGGAAGCTAATGGTTTAACTCCTCTTGGAAAAGCAGTTGATTTGGCACTAAAGAAAATTGAAACACAAAAAGTTTTGTATGATAATTGCGGAATAACATCTAAAAGACCTTGGATATTTTTAATTTCTGATGGTGAGCCAACAGATTATGATTGGGAAATAATTGCAAAAAAAGCAATAAAAGCTCAAGAACAAAAAAAGGTTGTTATTCACGCTGTTGGCACAAAAGACGCTAACCTTGAAAAGCTTGCAAAATTTTCTATTATGCAACCTAAAAGACTTTCTGGTTTGCGCTTTACAGAATTTTTCTTGTGGCTGTCTCGTAGTGTGTCTTGTATTTCTAAGGCTTCACCTTCAACATCTGATCAATTAGACGATATAGGCGACTGGTATGAAGAAGAATAGTCATCATAATGTTGCAATTTCTGTTAAAGGAAATAAAAATACCAAACAAGATTTGCCTTGTCAGGACTTTTTTGTTTTTCATTGTTGTGGACACAAGACTTGGGGAATCGTTTCTGACGGTGCCGGCAGTGCAATTCATGCTAAAATTGGGGCTAAAATAATTTGCAACACTATAAATGACCACTTACACCATGCTTCAATCACAAATGTTAAAGAAAAAATTATTGAAGCAATTGAAGATGCAAGAAAAAAAATAATCCGCCACAGGCTTAATAAAGAAAAAAACTTAAAAGATTTTGCAGCAACTTTAATTGGCTTTTTTTATCATAATAAAGAAGGAATTATGTTTCATATTGGAGACGGTGCTGGAATCGGTTTAGATAAAGAAAAAAACACAACCATTTCTACTCCTCATAATGGCTATTTTGCTTGTGAGACATTTTTTTATACAATGGATGATTGGAAGTCTCACCTTAGATTTACAAAAATAAAAAATCTAAAATCCATCTTTTTATTAACCGACGGAATCACCCCTTTTGCGCTTGATGGAAACAAATTAAGAGAAAACTTTTTATTACCTATTGATGATTACTTTTGTTCTAACAAAACTAAAGCGCAAAAGATGAGATCTTTAGAAAAAACTTTAGATAATGAAAAAATTAGAAAACTAAACTCTGATGACAAAACTCTATTGTGGTGTGAATTATGAAATATAACGCATTATATGCAGATTTAACGTGTAAAGAAATTGAACTTGATGTTCAAATTCATCGTGGTGGAGCTTCTGGTAAAATCTGTCATATTAAAAATATGCCAAATAAAGTTGCAAAAATTTTTCATACAAATAAAAATTCTGCAATAAATAGAGCAAAGCTTGAAGCTATGTTATTAAACCCGCCTGCAATTGAAGATATAAATAAAGACGGAGAAACTTTTTGCCAAATTGCATGGCCAGAAGCTGTTCTTGAAGATGAAAATGGATTTTGTGTTGGCTATATTATGCCGTTAATAAACTTAGAAAAAGCGGTATCTCTTGACCATTTAATGCAAAAAGCTGTTAGAAAAAAACTCAACCTTTCAGAAAAATATGTATATAGAATGTTTGCAGCATATAACGTCGCCTCTATTGTGGCAGAGCTACACAAGAAAGGACATTTTATAATAGATTTAAAGCCCTCTAATATATATGTTTATAAAGACAATATGTTTGCGTGCCTTTTGGACTGCGATGGATTTTCGATTAAAGGAGAAAAAAACAATCGTTACCCAGCTGAATTTGTTTCTGAAGAATACATATTGCCCGAAGGCATTAAAATGAGTGTTGATGAAATGAATATAGAGCAAGATAAATTTGCTTTATCTGTTTTAATATTTAAATTATTAAACAACGGAATTCATCCTTTTGCAGGTTCTCCTCATAAAAGAGATACAAAACTATTAAGTATTCAAGATAGAATATTTAATTATAATTATCCTTATGCTTTGTTTCCTGACAAATATCAAGCGCCTCACCCATATTCTATGCACCAATATTTTGACAAACAAACACTTGATATGTTTGATGCTTCTTTTGGTGAAAACACCAAGCGTCCTAGCGCTTTTGAATGGCAAAAACACTTAAGAGATATTATATCTCAAGTTAAAACTTGTAAAAAAAACAAAAACCACAATTTTTGGACTAATAAAGGATGTGGCTTATGTGCTGTTGATAACAAGTTCTTTCATAATATGAACGAGAAAAAAGAAGAAAAAGAAAAGCAAAAACTTATTAGAGGTATGGAAGCAAAAGAGCTGACCACAGAACGTATCGAAGAAAACAAACGATTAGAAAAAAAACAAGAAAAACAAAAAAACTATTTATCTGCTTTTTTATACCTTTTTTATATATTATTGCTGGGAGGTTTTTATAACTTTGTCTCTCCATTTTCAGACAGCATTAAAAGCATCGGCTTAAGCGGACAAATTATGTTTGTGGTTTTAATATTAATGATTATAAATATTTTAATTTATAAATTTGAAAAAAACATAACACTGTTAGAAAAGCAAAACATCAAAATCATCATGCAAACTTATGCTTTTGTTTGTTTTATTATAAGCTTTTTTGTAATTAACAATATTGATTTTAGCTTTTTGAAATTAATCTTATAGCATTTACTTTTAATTAATTTTTTATGTATAAACTACTATTGTTCAACAAGTTAATCTATTAAAACACAATACTTTAACTATATAAAATAAAAAGGGGAAAAAAATGAAAAAAATTACTTTATTGTCAGTATTAACAATTCTTTTATTAGCTTCTTATAACGCTAATGCACAAACAACTACAGATATTGATGCTACATCTACTTACAGCACTAGAGCACAATCAGATGAAGCTAATGCAGGTGCTACAAAAGATTCTACAACTATAACCGCAAATGAAAATGGTGAAAAAGTAAAAATAAAAAGAACTTATAACCCTGACGGAACAGTAACTATAACTGAAGAAATAATAACAGAAGATAACTTAGACCCTTCTATTGCTAGATAAGAAATATATTAGAGCATTTCACAAAAACCTATTTTATTTGATAAAATAGGTTTTTTTAAAACTTTTTAAACGAGCCGTCGTTATACTATATGTAAGGAGTTATAAAAATGACAAATAATATTTCAGACTTATTAGCAGAGGCTAAACCATATTACTTTAAGAAGAAAAGGCAAAAGAAAATTATTGCTTC
This sequence comes from Alphaproteobacteria bacterium, assembly GCA_044432975.1. GTDB lineage: Bacteria > Pseudomonadota > Alphaproteobacteria > RF32 > CAG-239 > JAWXUC01. The sequence goes on from JAWXUC010000003.1 coordinate 18,428, forward strand.
GGTTGCTTCTACTTTAAGTGTATTGACTATTGTCTTTTGCCTGTCTTTTAATCAGACTAATTACGATTATCTTTATTATACTGATGCGCAGTTAGATGAAATTGCGTTTGGCTCTAATATTGAAAGTTATGGCTTTGATGTTGATGAATACGGATTTTTAGAGGTGTAAAAAATTGCAAAATCTTATAAAAACTCATTCTAAATATATAAAATCAATCATCAGAAATATTACGGGGCAAAGCAACGAAGATATTGAACAAGAAGTTTATATCAAAGCGTGGCAACATCAAGAAGACTATAAAGATGAAGGCAAGTTAAAAAACTGGTTATCAGTTATTACAAAACACACTTGTTTTGACTACATAAAGTCAAGTAAACAAAAAGTTTTTTCAAACTCTTGTGAACTTGATGAAGAAAGACTAACAAATAAATCTAACGCTTTTGAAGAATATTCTCAAAAGCAAAGGCAAAAAATTATCTTAAAAGAAATTTATAAACTACCAAAAGATTTATCAAAAATTATTATATTATATGAATTTGAAGGGTATAAATATGATGAAATTGCAAACAAACTCAAAACATCTGTACCTCAAATAAAAAACAAATTACACAAAGCCAGAAAAATTTTGGCCGAAAACTTAAAATTTTTGAAAGGATAAAAATAATGAAAAAAACAATTTTAGTATCTATCTTAACATCTGCTATAACCAGTGGTATTTTAGTTGGAGCTTACACAATAACAACTCCTAAAGGACCTCACCACAAACCTGCCCACAAAGAAATGAGAGCTGATAATCATAGAAAAGATTTTAAATGTGATAAAAACAAAAAACATGCAAAATTTGAAGACAAAAGAGCTCATGAAGAAAGGTTAGCAAAAAAGCTTAAACTAACTTCAGAACAAAAAGATAAACTAAACAAAGCTAAAAAAGAATCTATGGAAGAAATGAAAGTATTAATGGATGAAATGAGAGATTTGAGAGAAAAAATGGACGACTTAAGAAAAAAAGATAGAATTGCTTTTGAAAAAGTTTTAACTCCTGAACAAAAAGCTGAATTTGAAAAAATTAAAGCCGAAAAAAAAGGTAAAAAAGAATATAAAGGTGAAAAAGTTAAGGGCGAAAGAAAAGCTCCAAAACCTGAAACTCGTAGAGGTGAGCCAAGACCTAAAGGTGAGCCAAGAAGATAATCCAAAACTAAAGATTAGCAATCTGCCTCTCAAATGGCATATTGTTTTTAAATCTTTTTTAACTTTAACTATTTAATATTAAGCTAATTTTAATGAAGGAGAAATCAATGAAAAAAACAATTTTACTATCTCTTTTAACTATTGGATTCTTAAATACTTATAATGTAAATGCTCAAACAACAAATTCAACAACAGAGCAAAGACAAAATGATGAAAATAGGCCTCCTAGACCTCCTAGAGGTGAAAATGGACAAGACGGACAACAAAGACCTCCAAGAGGAGAAGCTTCTAAAAACGAAGAACAAAGACCTACTAGACCTCCTAGAGGTGAAAATGGACAAGACGGAGAAAACAGACCTCCTAGACCTCCTAGAGGAGAAAACGGACAAGACGGAGAAAATAGACCTCCTAGGGGTGAAGAAACATCTTACAGGCAAAACTAATTAGATTTACAAAGCTACAACTTCATGATACAAAGTTGAAAAAGGAGAAAAAATGCCTGAAATAAAATTTTGCATTTGGGATGTAGGGCAAGTTATGTATAAATATAGCTTAAACCCTCTATATGAATACTGTGAAAAACGCACTACCAATTTAGATGAATTTAATAACAAAAAAGGTAAATTCTCCTACGACGAATATATGAAAGGCAATACAGAATGGAATGACTTCTGCCAACAACTTTGCGACTTTTACTATATTCCTTTTTCAAAAGATACTCAAGAAAACTTTAAAAATGCATTTATTTCAGGAATTGGAGAATATTTTTCCGAAACAATCGATGTTATAAAACACTTAAACTCTATTAATATTGAAAACGGGATGCTATCAAATGCTTTACCCATATTAACAAACACAAATAAAAACAGATTTTTAATGAAATCTGAATATATTTTTAGATCTGGAGAGATAGGACTATTGAAACCAGACGAGAAAATTTATAAATTCTTAATTGAAAAATTAAATTGTAAACCTGAGGAAATCATCTTTGTTGATAATGAAGAGAAAAACGTTATTGCAGCTCAAAAACTTAAAATAAATGGAGTTGTATTCAATCACGAAACAATAAAAAATGATATTCAAAAAATTATCAATAACAAACCATAATATAAAGTTATATTATATTTTATTAAAATCTTCTTTTGCCTGAACAATTGCCTTATCATTTATAAAAAGCAAAAATTTTGGACCTGCTTTTTTAGTAAAAATAATTTTACACTCTTCCAATTTCTTAATATGAAAATTAATTGTCATTGTAGGTATTTTTAATTGGTCTACAATATCATTATAACACAAATTGCCATCATTAGATTTTATAAGTTTAATAATATCCAGCCTTGTTTTATGCGACAACATTTTCAAAACTTTAAATGAATCATTATGCATCTCAACCTCCTTTATCTTTTATGTTATTAATTTTATAATACTGGGTTACTAGGTTACTAGGTTACTAGGTTACTAGGTTACTAGGTTACTAGGTTACTAGGTTACTAGGTTACTAGGTTACTAGTAATATAGTATAATAAAAATAAATGTCAACAAGAATAATTTAACGGTAGAAAGAATTTAGTAGTAGAAACAATATAATGGTAGGAATAATGTAATGGTAGGAATAATGTAATGGTAGGAATAATGTAATGGTAAAAAGAATTTAGTAGTTAAAATAATTGGGGTTCTGTATGAGATTGAAAGGTGTTAAAAATAAAGTTTAATTAATACTATATAAAAAAATTAAGGCTTTTGTTTTTTTGTTGACTTTTGAACATAAAATAATATTATCCACTCAAATATATTTATAAAGGAATAATCATGAGTTATATTGATAAAATTTTTAATAAACCATTACCTAGTGTTACAGAATTAGAAGCAAAATATCCCAAGCGTAATCTTCCTGATGGTGCTAAGATAACTCGTTTTGCTCCATCTCCTACAGGGTTTATTCATATCGGCAGTTTTTACCCTGCTTTAATCAACATGTTTTTAGCTCGTCAAAGTAAAGGTGTTTTTATTTTGCGTATTGAAGATACAGACACAAAACGTGAAGTTGAAGGAGCTACAGAGTTACTTTGCAAATCTTTAGCAGATTTTAACATCGTTGCAGATGAAGGATTTGACGGTAAAGGCAATGAAATGGGAAGTTATGGACCATACAAACAATCTCAACGTAAAGAAATTTATCATACCTATATTAAACAAATGCTTATTGATGGCAAAGCTTATGTTTGTTTTGCTACTCCTGAAGAATTAGACTTAATTAGAAAAGAACAAGAAATTAAAGGTGTTCGTCCTGGTTATTATGGGCAATATGCAAAATATCGCAACTATCCTATTGAAGAAGTTGAAAGAAGACTTGATGCTGGAGACCCTTATGTAATCAGATTTAAAAGCAATGGTGATTATTCTAAAAAAATATTAGCAGATGATGGATTAAAAGGTAAAATTCATTTCCCTGAAAATGATTTAGATATTGTTATCATGAAAGCTGATGAACTTCCGACTTATCACTTTGCTCATGCTATTGATGATCATTTAATGGGAACAACAGATGTTATTCGTGGTGATGAATGGTTGGCCTCTCTTCCTTTGCATTTGCAACTTTTTGCAGAGCTTGGATTTAAAGCGCCCAAATATACTCACCATGCAACTATTCAAAAAATGGAAGATGGAGCAAAAAGAAAACTTTCTAAAAGAAAAGACCCTGAAGCTGATGTGAGATTTTATGACAAAGCAGGTTATCCTAGAGCTTCTGTTGTGGAATATTTATTAAACTTAATAAATTCTTCTTTTGAAGATTGGAGAAGAGCAAATTGGGATAAGCCTTATCAAGACTTTGAAGTTAGTCTTAAAAAGCTTTCTCCTTCTGGTGCTTTGTTTGACTTTGTTAAACTAGACAGCGTTTCTAAAGAAGTTGTTGCCAGAATGAGCACAGATGAAATTTTTGAATTATCTTACAACTGGGCAAAAGCTTATGATGAAGAATTGTTTGCGTTAATGGATAATAACAAAGAATATGTAAAAGACATTTTATCTATTGAAAGAACAGGACTTAAGAACTCTAGAAAAGATATTGCTAAATATGTTGATGTGTTAAAAGAAATTTCTTACTTCTTTGACGAAAAGTTTGAATTAACCAAAGAAGCTAGAGAAGAAATAAGCAATATCAAACACTCTGCTGAAATAGTTAAAGCTTATGTTGAAGATTTTAACATCAACGAAACTAAAGATGAATGGTTTGCAAAAATGCAAGCAATTGCTGAAAAATTTAATTTTGCTAAAAATGGTAAAGAATATAAAGCAAATCCTGAAGCTTTTAATGGCGATATTTCTCAAGTTGTAAAAGTATTTAGAATTTTAATAACTGGTAGATCACAAAGTCCTGATCTTAATGCTATAACTCACGTTATGGGCGAGGAAAGAATTTTGAAAAGACTAAAAGCTATATAATTAATATGTATTGAAAGCGTCGCAAAAGCGGCGCTTTTTTGTTATAAAAAACAATTGCAAAATAAAAATATCAATTTATAGTAGTATTACTTCTTGAAGGCAAGAAGTGGTGTTTACAAAGCATCTCAAACACAAGATCTCCACAAAGGTGGAGTATTCTGATGAGTTTTACTCAAAAGAATAGCTGTGTGTTTGCAGTTTTTGTAGCTCCACCACTTGAGAAATCAAGTGGTTATTTTTTATTATAAAGGAGTTGATATGGTTAAAGATAAAAAACTTGCTAGAGGCAGAAAACCAGATGGTAGCCCTAATGATATTGATATATATGTAGGCAATAAGTTAAAGCTAAGAAGAGGAATTTCAAGTACAAGTCAAGAAGATTTAACAACTAAACTAGGTATATCTTTTCAGCAAATTCAAAAATATGAACGTGGCGCAAATAGAATATCTGCTAGTAGACTTTACAATATTGCGAAAAACCTTGGGGTTGAAATTCAAAACTTTTTTCCACCCATCAATTCAGATTATCAAGACCCAATGCAGGATGAAAAAGTTTTAGAACTAATTTATTATTTTAAGAAAATCCCAAACAAAACAGTGGCACAAACCTTTATTGAATTATTAAAAGTTATGCATACAGAACAAATTTCTATGAACAGAAAAGAGTATTAGCAAGATTCTAAAACTTTTAGGCCTGCGATGTAAGTGTTTAATAGGACTTTGATGTCTTGTGGGTTGTCTATTAACAAGTTTGAAACAGAAAACATGGAAACAACCAATAATCTTGTTGAAATTTTTCTTTGTTTAACACTCATATTTTTTAATAAAAGACTAAATTCTTTATCAATATAGCTAATTACTTTTGTTATTGATTTTGAACTTTGCCATGATAAAGATTTGCTTAGCAAAGACCAAACAACCTCATTATTTTTAGCATATAGTACAAAAACATCGGCCATGCGATTAATATTAACATACGCATCATCTGTTTTTTTTACATTTTTAAGCTCTTGCAATAACTCTTCTAGAGTAACATCATTTTGAGCATTTACAAACTTATCCATAGTAGGAAAACGACCATAAAAATAACCAACAGATATGTCTAAGTGAGCAGATAGCTTTCTAACAGAAAGATAATCTAAACCTTTTTTTACAATTAACTCACGTCCTAAATTTATTATATTGTCTTTTTTCATATTTGCATTATAATAAAATTAAAATTAAAGTAAAGGAGTGTTTTTATGAAAATTCTATTATTGTTAATAATTTGTTTTATTTCAACAAATTCTTATGCTCAGTTTTCTGCTGACTTTTTAATTACAGATGAAATTAGACAACAAGAGGAAAATGAAATAAAAAAAGAAGAGCAAAAACAAAAAATGAATAAAGCAATTGAAGATGCTAGAGCACTCTCTGAAACAAAATTAAAAAAAATAAAAATAGATTCAGATGCTTTTTATAAAGACAAACCAAAACCTAAACCCAAACCTAAAAAGAAAAAAATTCTTACAATAGAACCATCCCCCGCTCCTTTCGGATTGCTTTGGGGAGCTAGCGCTGAAGAGATTGAAGCTGACATGGGTGTTAACTTAAAAAGATATAACTTACCTGAAAATGACAATGCTTTTGAAGCCTCTCTATTACCAAAACCATTAAAAGATTTTGGAAAAGTTGTTATTGTGTTTGGAGATACTGATAATTTATGGAGAACAATTGCTTATCAAGACACTTTTTTAGATGAAGCAGATGCCCCTAAACTATTAAAAGAATATAAAAACTATTATACTTTATTAAAAAGAAAATATGGTAGTGATAAAGAAACTTATATTCCTGCAAAAAAAATTGTTATAACAAAAGTTAAAAAAGAAGAAATAAAGACAGAGGTAGAAGAAGAAATCGGAAACCCAGAATTCTTAAAACAATTAAAATCTGGTGAAGCTGTTTTATATGCAACCTTTGAAAATGATGAAATAGCTGTAGTATTAAGCGCTAATGTAAATGACAACAACGAAGCTTATTTAGTTATTGATTACAAAAATATAAAAGTTATTGAAGAAAAAGAAAAACTAATATTAAATACTTTATAATTTTATTAAAACAAATATTGCAAATAAAAAATAAAGTATCTATATTAAATTTATGAAAAATTTATATAATATATTAGGAGTTTCTAAAAGTGCTACTGATGCAGAACTTAAATCTGCATACAGAAAGCTTGCTCGCAAATATCACCCTGATGTTAATCAAGATAATAAAGATGCTGCAGATAAATTCAAAGAAGTGTCTGGCGCTTATGATGTATTAGGCGATAAAGAAAAACGCAAAAAATATGACAATAATGAAATTGACGCCGATGGCAAACCAACAGGTTTTGGTGCTGGTGGATTTGGTAGCGGTTTTGGTGGTGAACAGCAATATTCTGGCAATCCTTTTGGCGGTGGTTTTGGCGGACAAAGCGCAGAATTTGATTTAAATGACATATTCTCCTCTGTTTTTGGAGGTGGATTTGGTGGGCAAACAAACCCCCAACAAAGAAGAAGAACACCACAAAAAGGACAAGATATAAACTATACTTTAACTATCGACTTTTTATCAGCAATTAAAGGAGATGAGAAAGCAATCATTATTAATGGTAAAAAAGTTAATGTAAAAATACCTAAAGAATCAATTAATGGGCAAACTCTTCGACTTAAAGAACTTGGAGAACCTAGTTTTTCTGGTGGGAAAAACGGAGATGTTTTAATTACTCTAGATGTTTTGAAAGATAAATATTTTTCTTTAGATGGTAGCAACATCATATTAGACTTGCCAATATCTATCAAAGAAGCTTTGCTGGGTGCAAAAGTAACAGCTCCGATTGTTAATGGAAAAGTTAATCTTAACATCCCTCCTCTATCTTCTAGTGGTGATAAATTAAGACTTAAGGGCAAAGGGATTAAAGGTGGTGATCAAATTGTTATCCTAAAAATTATAAGCCCTAAAACAAAAAACAAACAACTAGAAAATGCTTTAGACAATATAGATAACTATGTGGTGAGAGACTTTTAATGCTTTTGGATTATCTTAAAGATTTTGAATGGGAAAATGAACCTTATGACATATCTTTTAATGAAAACGGGATGTTTGTTAATGCAGAAGAAAATACTGACTTTTGGTTAAACAAATCTCAAAAAATTTGCAAAAACAACGCTCACTTTTTTTATACAAAAAAAATTACTGATTTTGAATGCAAAGCATCTTTTGAAATTAATGATTTTTCTGATTTTTCTCAATGCGGGATTATGATTAAAATAAATGAAAACAACGTTTTTAAAACATCTTTGATGAGCCAATCAAAAAACAATCCTAAAATAGGTTCTTCTTTAACTATTGCAGGTTTTTCTGATTGGGCTATATATCCACTCAATAAAATTGAAAATAAAATTTATTATAAAATAAAAAAAGTAGATAATATTTTCTTTATATTCTACTCTACCGATAACATAAATTTTCATCAAATTAGACAATTCTCTTTTACAGAACCTTTAATTGATGTAAAAATAGGTGCTTATTTTGCAAGTCCAAGCAAAAAAACATATAAATCAGTGTTAAAATCTATTGAAATAAAATAATCTTAAATAATATTTAATAAATAACATATAAACTTTTTAGCAAAGGAGTTTATTATGCCTAATGTTAATGATGTAAATTTTTCTGATATTTATGTGATATCTGAAAATGAAGTATATATTCCAGACCCAAGATCTGCAACAGCTTTAATGGAGTTTCAGGCTCCTGATATGCATGAATTTTATCAAGCATTAAAAGATGGATATAAAAATTATTCTAGTTATTCTGTGAATTTTAAGGGAACAGTATATAGAATTGAAAGAGTTATGAATATTTATGGGGAGCAGTTTTGTGGCAGAAAAATGCCTAATTCAATTCCTCCTTTTGCAACTTTAGGATTCCCTATTCCTTTAACAACAAATTTATTATCTTTAAGTAACAAGACTGGGCTTATCTTACTTGCAGGACCTACAGGTGGTGGAAAAACAACAACTTGCTCTTCTTTATTAAAGGAATACCTGAACCGTGAAGGCGGATTCGCATATACAATTGAAGATCCTGCAGAAATGCCTTTGGATGGAAAATGTGTTTCTGTAAAGGGTGGTATTGGAGTTTGTAAACAGACAGAACCTGTTGCTGAAGATTGGGGTGGATCATTAAAATCTGCTTTACGTTCAAAACCTAGATTCATTTTTGTAGGAGAGATTAGAACACCTGAAACAGCTTCTGAAGTTTTGCGTGCTGCAACATCAGGGCACCTTGTTCTTTCTACAATTCACGCAAACAACATTCAAGATGCTATTAATTCTGTTGTAAAATATGCCTCTGCAACAGAACTTAGTGAAGATTTGGCTTATGACTTGTTTTCTAGAGGAATGCAATGTGTAATACATCAAACTCTTCATGGAATTGGAGTTAAAAGACCTGATGTTAGTTTCTTGTTTGCAAATTCTGACAATTCTCAAGGGTGCGCAATTAGAGGAAACATAAAAACTGGTAAATTAAACCTTGCAACAGCAATTGAAACACAAGCAGTTAGGCTTGCTAGAGGTATTCCGCTATTTCAGGAATTTTAAATTTATCTATATATAGCTAAAAACATCTAAAGCTTAAAAATAAAAAAAGGAACGGTTTTGACCGTTCCATATATTATTTTAACGCGAGGTTCGTATTTGCGCTGATTATTTATTAAAAACAATGGATTTATTCAGAATTTGGTTTTGTATGACGGGGTCTTGCTCCCGCCTTTTGGCACTGCGTAACGGCGGGAACAAGACCCGCCCTACAGTAAATAGTGTAAAAAAGCACTTATTTTTTTATACGAATCTCGTGTTATTTTAATGTTTTGTTTGTGTATTGCGTTAAACCATTATACAAGCTAGATTGGTAGTTATTATACATTTGGTTATATTTTGTATCATATTCATAACTTGTATCATATATATCTTGATATGCATCATTAATCATTCCTGTTTGGCCTGCGGCTGCTGAACCATCTTGAGATATTCCTAACGCGCTTAAGCTTGCTTTTTTTGATGCTAATTGTTGTTCTAACAAATTTCTTCTATTATTAACAGCGCTTTCTTGTTGCTGTTTTAATAGTTTCATTTGAGCTTTTTGTGAATTTGTATTATTTAATAAGCTTGCGATACCTGTTCCTATTGTAATAGCTGTACCTACGCCGCTTAACGCACTTGCTCCTGCTCCTGCGCTTGCTCCGCCGCCTGTTGCCGCTGATGCAGAACTTGTTGTTCCTCCCATATTATCCTCCTTTTGTTGCTGTTTTTATGTTATTTACTACTGACAATAATGTAAAAGCATAAGGCTCGACACCATGAATGCTCCACATTGGTTTTTCAAGACTACGAATCCACCCCAAACCTTTGACTTCAACATCTCCGTTATAGGTTGTTGGAACACTATCCATTAAATTGTCTTTATTTAATTTACTTAACGGAACTTCTACATATTTATCATTATACATTAATCTTAATGACTGAGAATTTATTATTCTAAATTGACTATCTATTAATCTATATGATTTTGGGGAATAATAATTACTCCCTTCAACAGTCAATGGTAAAGGTTCTATAATATGCTCATATTCATATCCATATTTTACATTTGTTGCGCCATAAATTAAATCTATTTTACCATTAATGACTTCATATATTCCGACATCAAAGTCATCTGCTAAGACTCTTACTTCTTGTCCTTCAAAAATATCATTAATTTCAATTTCTGTTTGTTTTTCATCAAAGTTTATTTCAAACGAACAATCTGTATAAAAATCTGAGCTTTGTTTTTCAAGATAATAATTATTATTTCTATTTATAACAAAATATACATCTTCACCAACAATTGCTACAGATTCATATTTGCCTTTTGTGTGTAATTTTGACCAGCCTGATACCTCTTCTGTTCTGTATGAGGTATAAGAAGAGACGCTTCCATCTGCAAGCACAATGTATAAAACACACGTATTTTTATCAAAAGCGAATGTGATTGGGTTTGACATTATATCTGGTGCCATTAAGCATAAATCTTTGCCTTGATATGCTTGTTCTACATCTGAAAACAAAAACTCTCTTAACTGTTTTCCGTTTGATGAAACAAAGATATTAGCACCATCAATGTTTTGAGGCTGCATGGTTGTTGTTCTGTATGAACCAACTGCTGTTTGCTCACTTAAATAAATTGAGGTTGGGGTTAATGGTTCTCCTGTTACCATCCATTCACTTCCTGTTGTGAAAACTAACAAATGTCTTGTAGAAATAACATTTTCAATTGCATTTACCTGATCAGAAAGAATTGCAAACTCTATTGATTCATCATCTAATCCTGTTCCTAAATCAAAATTAAATAAGTCTGATGAACAAGAAAGCCACAATCTATTTGGCAAACTTTTAGAGCCTCCAATAACCGTTCTGCCTTGATGGAATGTTACTGAACGAGGATATCCCCTCATTGGTGAAAATGAGCTTTCTTCCCAGTCTGATGTTTTACTAACACTTGATAAACTTGCGCTTACAATACCTTTTATGCTTGTGGCGCTCACATATTCTGTAACCTCTAACTGACCGTCATTAATTTTAATTCTAACACCTACATAATCTTCTGTAAAAATTTCTGATGCGGCAGTTAAAGTTATTGTGCCTGTTTTAGCAGACGGTGTTACATCGACATCATAACTGTGAAAGTTATAATATGGGCAATAAACAAAACCATCATCATCTTCATAATATGTCCAGGGGTTAATTTCCCAGACTTCATCATTGCCTCGAGTTATTTTTTGAGGTTCAACGTCTTCATGAACAACAAGCAAAGTATCTGCACTTTGCGTAAAGTTTAATTTATCTAATTGGCTTGTGCTATATGGTGTTGTTAAAGTTGCAATTAACTCATCATTTTTAAAAACTTTTAATTGATAATGAGAAAATGACAATAAATATGTTTGGGTTTCATTAAATTCAAAAGAAATTAATTTGGTTGTTGCTTCTAAATCGGCAATAAATTTTGTACCCGTTCTTCTTGAGACACCACCTGTTGGAGCAATTGTTACATTAGTCAATGTTCTTGCGCCATTTTCATAAAGTGTTAATTCTCCCCTACCATATAATTCTTTTGAAATTTGCCCTGAAGTAAAATTTGTTTTTATATGTAACATTAGCCCCTCACGTCTATTAATGAAAAATCTTCAAAAGTTTTTGTTGTTGATTGTTGAGCATCTATTAATTTTGCTCGTTTGAAATCATCCTCAAAACGTTTTAACAAAAACTCTGCTCTTGATGTGCTTTCTGTTAATGATAAACAAAAATCTGAGGCTAATTTGCCAATTAACATTTCTACAAAAAAGCTTGGCATAGATTCTTCTTCTACACTTGCAACATATTGAATCACAATATCATTTACATTTGAATATAATTTGTTTTCACTTATTACATAACTAAGTCCTCTAGTTCTGTTGTCATATCCTGCTGAAATTACTCTTAAGCAATCTGTTGGTAAAAAATAGGCATATTGAAAATCTGCTATAGGTGCTTCTTCTAACTTGTTTAGTTTTTGTTGTCTTAAAGCAAAATTCCACGGATATGATGAGATTAAAGAATTTTTAATAATGCTATATAAATTTTTTGCAACCTCTGCTTCTGCGGTAGATTCTTCAAAAGATGATATTGAACTTCCGCCAATTCTGATTAATGCATTTGAACATATATCTATATCTGTATATGCCATTTTTTTCTCCCTTAAAATAAATAAAAAGGCGAGAGCAAACCCCCGCCTTACAAGTTTTCATTATGCTTCTTCGCTAACTTCTGGAATTATACTTAAAACAGTTACTACTCCGTCTGTTGAACTAGACACACTCAAGATATCTGCAGTACCATTTACGTTTGCTAAAATCATATCACCTGTTTTAATATATGATGATGCATCGTTAAAATATCCTGTTGAAGTTATTGAACTATCTGTTGTTGTATAGTTAAACAAGCTAAAGCCGTTTGCATAAGCTAAAACGCTTAAATTTGTGTTGTTAAATGCCATGGTATTAAGCCTCCTTACATTTGATTTTGATTACGCCGTCTTCGTCAATCAAGCATGAACCTTGTGATAACATATTGTTTACAAAGTTTGATGCATGATCACCATGCCAGCTGATATCTGTTTTTACATCGCAGCCAGATGCATGACCTACTGCTGATTGGTGAAAGATAAAGCAATCTCTTTCTGTGCCGTCTAATGGTAAACCTGTATGCATAATCCAATTAATGCCTAACCATTTTCTTGCCTCTGTGCCTTTTAAGAATGGTAAGTTGTCGCCTGCATAATCAGAGCTTGAAAACTCATCAATGTTTAATAATGCATTCCATTGCAATGGACCAACAATACCATAACGATTACCATCATCTGGAACATCTTTGTTGTTAAGTGCTGCAAATGCTGTTAAAAGAACATCTTTTGTTAATGCTGCTGTATATACACCTACAGCGTTTGTTGCACCAGATAATGCTTCAATAATAAGATCATCTGTTTTTCTACCCAATGCGTATGCACCTGCAGAAGCTACAACACGTCTTTCATCGTGATTGATTTTCAACTCATCAAGAGCATCTACCCAATCGCCTGCATAAAAATCTTGTAATGAGCACTCAATTGGAGTGTGATCTAAATTCATCACAGGTACTAAACCATGACGAGATTTTACAGTAGCAACACCTTTACCAACTTTTTGGAATGTTGTTGAAGCACCTTGAATGTTGTTTTTGAAACGTACTGTATTTTTTAATTTTGAACCAATTTGTTGATATGCTAAATGAACATCTTTTTCAAATTGTTTTACAAAAGATTGTGAAATATCACTCATATTTTATTTTCCTTTTTTTATTATTTATTGCCGTATAGTTTTTCAAAACCGTTAGTGATTTTGGCTATATAGTCTTTGTCTTTTGTTTGCCAATATCTTGGGTCTTGCATCATTTTAGTTAAACTTTCATCAGTTACAGGCTCATTAAAACTAGCTTCTGAATTAATAGCAGGCTCATTTGAGCCCATCATTTTATAAAGAGCAATTACACCTTCTGAAGTTGAACCAAGAGCGTTATACACCTCTTGTTCAAATTGTTGTTTTGCCCATGCTGATACTTGTCTTGAAACTTCATTGAATTTTTCTTGACTACCAAAGTATTGAACTAATTTTTCTAGTTGTTTTTGGGCTTCAAACTCTGATGCCATTTCTTGAATATATGGCAAAATTCTTTCGTTTGCTAAATCATATACCAACTGAGCTTGAGAGTTGTTAAATCCTGCATTATAAAATCTTTCTAATACATCATCATCTGTTGCAAAAAGAGGACTTTTATAATCAATGGTATAATCCTTAAAACTATTTGGCATGGCACTTTGAGCACCTGCGTTCAACAAGTTTTGTGGAATTTCTTGTTGTGATTTTTGTTGTTTGTTAAACATATTTTATCCTTTATTATTAAACAATTAGCACACAATTTGCTTTTCCTAATTTCCTAGGAAAATAAGAATAAGAAAATGCAAATTTAAGTGCGTTAAATTATAAGGTTTTGTTTTAGATAAAAGCCTAGACTTCTAGACTTTCGTTGATTAAAGAGGCTGGCACATTTAAGGTTTTGCCGAGCCATTTTGCGGTCTCGTAATAATTTACGGCTATTTGAGAGTTTTCTCCCCAGCCAGAGACCAAGTTTACCCATTCTGCAATGTTTGAAACATCTTTTCTGCTTTGAACTAATGCTAATGGGGATTTGTATTGAATATCTACAATTTTGCCATCTATCTCAAAATTTAAGATTTCTCCGCGGCGACGAAGAATATTAAAAGCTCTTTTTAATAATGGGGTTAAGAGTTCTGACTGCAAGCGTCCAAAGCTTGCGCCCAAAATTCTTGCCATTTGAGATGAGCGTTCTAAAACTTCTGTTGCGGTCATATTAGGGCTATCAACTTGTGATAGGCTATCTGCTAAAAGAGCATGATTTATTCTACTTCTTAAATCTGTTAACACAAGTTGAGATACATCAAATTTGCCAGGGGCTTCTAATGGAGTTAATCCTTTTGAATCAACCGCTTTAGGAATAATTGCCCCTGGGACTAATTTTATATTGGCAGGATTAATAACTCCGTCATCGTCTGCTTGCCAAATTCCTGTTACTGCTATTGATGCGTTTTTTAGCACCAATTCCACAACTTTATTGGCGGTTTTTATATCTGGTAATGCTTTCATTACAGGAGAACGTCCATAGACTTCTCCTGGGGCTTTTTGCCATCTAAAATTAATAAAAGGAGATGTATCAAAAACGCCTTCTTTTATTAAAACATAATCACCGCCATCTTGAACAAACACAATATATTCATATCCGCAAGAACCATGTTCTAAGCATCTGGGAACAACTGTTTCGATGACTTTTAAAGTAAAGTCTCTATCTTCTTTTTTATCTAATAAATGCTCTGGCAAAATTGCTCCATTAAAACGAGCTAAAATGCTTTCTACATTCATATCAGAAGATCTAAAAGTTGTATCCAATTTGCCACTAGCACTCTCTTCTATTGAAATTTCAGAAAGCGGAATAGCTGAAAATTTAAACGCTGATGTTTCACCTATTGGCGCTTCTTCAAACAATAAACAAGCTGTTCCTGCAGTTACTAAATCTAAATAACACTGATGGAGTTCTATTGAAAAATTTGAATGCTCAAAATTTTGCAAAACAATATCTGTTGTCTCTTCTAGTGTTTTTGAAACTTGTTGTTTTTCTATTTCTGAAAGTTCTTTTCCACCTTTTAAGCCAAACCATTTTGCCCAAGGTGGAGTCAGCTCTGCAAGTAATGATGATGCAAGCTGATCAACCGCATCTATAGCGGTTCCGTCATAAATATGAACACCACTATCGCCACCATCAAAAACCGCATTCTCTCTTTGTGGAAAGGCATAAGCATAGCACTCTTGCCAATCAGCTTCCCACATTGATTTTTTTTCTTGAGCTTTTGTAAATCTCTTATGCAAATGCTCTAATTTTTCATTCATTTTTATTCTCCTAATAATGATTTTCTAGTCAAACCATCTGAGGTATCATTTGTCTTTTCTGTTAAAATTCCTTGGTATGATGTGTTGACGGTACTTGCCATGCCTCTTCTTTGACTTTCAATTATTGAAGCCCTTTCTTCTGCGGCAGCTTCTTCTGCAATTGCTGCTGTGTCTACAGGCTCTGGGACATCTGGTGATGAAAAAATTCCACCCATTTTTATTCTCCTTTATTTTTGCTTTTGTCTGTGTTAAATATATTAAATAGTCTTTTATCAGAACTTCGTTTTACAACAGAAATTCCTAATACGCCTAGCGCCATTGACCACAACGAAGTTGTTTCTGCCATGGCTAAAATTAAATCTATTGAATTGGGCTTATTTGATAAAACAATATAGCAAATTATTGCCATATAAGCCACCCAAGCAACAGAAACGCAATATCCAAAAAACGGGCGCCAACATTTTACAAACATTGATTCAGTTTTTAATTCTGCCTGAATTGTTTGGTTTATAATTTCAACATTTTTATCTTCGCCAATTTCTGTTATTTGGTCTTTGGCAAAACCAAAAAAAGTTTTGACAATTGGAATAGAACTTAAAATCTTAAACATCACCCTACTCCTCTATATTATTATAAAACAAGTGCGAACCAATCTCTATACAGGGTAATTTTTTTCTGGACCATTTGGGAAAAACTAACTTTGTGTGATAATGAGTTGCTCCACAAGTGTTGTCTTCTAAAACACCATGAACAGCTCTTGTTGCAATGCGCTGAGCTATGCAAAAATTAACATCATCTTCTGTTATTTTTTGTATAAGTTTGCAATTGGGGTCGTTAACATTCCAGCAAGAAAACTGAAATGGCGCTTGGCAAATTGAAATGATGTCATTGCCCCACCAATATCTTTTCTTTTTTTGAGAAAATGATAAGCGGTTTAATACAACATTGGCAATTGCTTCTTGTCCTGAAATACTTTCTCCTCTGGCCTCTCCATAAATAGTTCTGGCCAAAATATCTATAACTTTATGGCTCATATTTTTGTTCCTTATTTACATTTTTTGTTTTGTGGCATCGTCTAGTTTTTGTTCTATACGAAGTAGATGGTTGGTTAAGCGATTTTCTATGTCTTTTAAGTAAGTGGTAGAAACATAATTGCGGGCGACATGAAGTTTGAATTCTGCCAGCGCGTCTTTTATGTTTTGCCTTTCTGACTTTTCTGTTATTAACATTTTGAAAATCGCAATAAAAATGGGCAACTCTATTAGAGTTACCCATTCAAAAATGCTTATTGTCATGGTTGTTTTTTCCTTTTTTATGGAACTATAGTTTGACTGGATTGCGGATCAAGTCAGCAATGACGTGGCGTACAGTCTCTTCGTCATTGCGGGCTACGACCCGCAATCTAGTTGAAAAGACTTTCCTTATATATCAAATTTTACTTTAGCTGAAAACTGAGTGTTTCCGCCTTGCCAGTTTTTGTAGGTTCCGTCGTTGGCTAAGGTTTGTAGTCTTACTGGTTGTGATAATATGCTTGAGGCTACGGCGTCTAATCCGTCGTCATGGGCATTATTATTTGGTTGCCAATCTCTCATTTCTGCGATGAATTTTGTTTGCCAAATTTTATGATGTGCTAGCAATAATCCTTCTGATAAAATGAGCTCAAATGCTTTTAAGATTTTCTCCTCTTTGTTTTGATGCGTCGTCTCTTCTATCACTGCAACCTTTAGTCCTCTTCTAGCTAAAACTTGCTTTAATATTGAAGGTAGAAATTTGCCTATGCCGTTAGTTTCTACTTTTATTGATGGCTGAAAATTTTTCTCTAAAAAATCTGCTACCATTTCACACTGTGCTGATGCTATATTTGATTCTTGTTTTTCATCTACTTTGATATATAAAATATCATGCAGATAAATTTTGCCCTCTTCATCAACAAAAATACAAGCAACAACACTAGCGTCATTTTTATCACTCACGCCAAAGGCTGGGTCCCAACAACATGAAGCAGAAACCATTTTCTTATCGCCAATTTTTAATATTTGTTTATTGTTAGCATAAGAAACTTCTATTTCATCTTTATAACTTATCAACTTTGCAGGCTCTAACGTTGCGGTAGTAAAGTTGATTGCTTGCAACATCATTTGAGATAAAAACTTGTTTTCTCCTGATTGACGTCTAATTGTAGAAATTCTCTCATTTGAAAAACGCTCTGGCCAAACTGAATTATTGTTTTTATCTAAGATTGGTAATTCTAATTTTGCAAAACCTTGCAAAAAAGGACTTATCTCTTTTTTATTTTCATCAAAATCGGTTTGATAAATTGTATAAAAACTATGAGGGGTACCAATATATAAAAGCATTCCCCCTGGAGTGATTATATAATCTAGTTCAGATAATTTTTCTCTCATATCATCGCGCTTTAACGGACTGTCGCAATTTTTTGGAACTTCAACGTCATCGCAAATAATAACATCCGCCCGCAATCCTGTTAAGTTTGACATCAATCCTTTGGCGAGCATTGATGGATCTCGCAACTCTGATTGGCGATTGACTGTGAAATATTCTGATGCCCATTCTTGCGCTTTTTGCGGTTTTAAATGCATGGTCAATGGGTGTTTTTCAATAATGTTTTTAACATTTTTCACCATCTTTTTTGCCAATGCCTGATCTGCTGCCAAAACCAAAATTCTAAGAGATGGATTTTGATATAATAGCCAAACACAAAACAACCCAACAACTGTAGATTTGCCAGAGTTTCTAAATGCCATTAAAAGCGCTTGCTTATTATCTATAGATTTCCAAACTTTAGACAGCCATAATGCAATTTTTTTCTGATGCTTAGGCAATTTTAAATTCTGCAGTTTTAACCAGATATATATAAACTGATAAAACTCAATTTTTTTCATTTTTCCGCCTTTTACACTATCATACAAATATTTGTTTTAACTTAATTATATTTATTTTTGAGATTTCTAGAATTCTAGAAATCTAGAATAGTAAAATAATTCTAAATTATGGTTATTTTTTAGGATATTTTTCTTTTATATCTTGCCATCTTTCTATAACGTCAATTAGTTCATAAGGAAGCTCTGCACCGTCTTGCAAGACCATATCAAAGGCTTTTAAAATTGCATCTAATTGCTCTCCTATTGGCAACTCTTTCTCATAGGCTTGTTGGCGTTTTTGTTGGTATGATTTTTTTCTCATTTATTCTTCCTCTTCAAAATTATCATTTGCTTCTTTTAAGATTGCTTCAATATCAAAAGCTGGAATTGGTGTTGCAGCTTCTTGCGCTTCTGTTGTTTCTGCTAACTTTAACAAAGAATGAATATGTGTTATGGCCGTTTTGCAAGCACTATGATGTGCATGAAAACTTTTGGCATCTGATAAGATATCTTGATTTGAAAAATCATCATATTTATCTAAAACATTATCTATTTTTTGTGGCAGAAATTTAGAAAGTTTTTTCTTAACTTTTTTTAGCTTCATAATTTTCTCCATAAAAAAACCACCGTTGAATTCTCAACAGTGGTTAAAACAATCTGGACGCACTAATGGCGTTGACTAATTGTAGATGTAAAATATTTTTTTTGAAAAGTCAAGGAATTTTTTCCTATTTTTTGCAAATATGTGTATAACTGATGTGGAGTTATTAAAAATCTTTTATTGATTCCTACGATTCTTTTCAACACTTCAACACAACTAAAAACTCCAATAGGTAAGGCTTTTAAGGGAATATATGTACAATCAACTACAATAAAGCTCTTGTTTTTTAAATATGATTTTAATCCTAATTTATGAAAGTTATTAATTAAAATTTTATTACTCATAGGATTTATCTCTGTGCAGATATGGCTTTTATCTGAGAATAAGACAACATAACAATGTCTAAAATTTTCTTTTAATAATCTTAAATACCACAATGTTGTGTTATCTTCAAAAATAATTATTGCTTTATTAAAATGCATTTAACACCCCCTTTTCTATTAATCTTTTTTCTAGTTTATACATTGCATCTTTCCATATTTGTTTATCTGAATGCTTTGCTCTTTTATCATATAATGGAGAGATGAAGCTTTGACCATAAAAGCTAATAACTCTAAGGTGTTTATTGGTTAAAGCACCTTCATTTTTTAATCCTTTTAATATTTTATAAAAACTATGTTTGTCGCATATTCTAGGTAGTTCTACTGCATCTGTTTGAGGACGGAAACCCGATTGCTCTGCCGTCATTGTCGCACAAAACCAAAACCAAGCATCTTCCACACCATTAAACTCTCTGTAATCCATTTTTTTATCTTCCCTTATAAAAATTAACGGTTTATTAATATTTAACATATATACTAATAGTTGTAGTATAATCAACCTAAAAAAGATTTATTTCCTATTTTTGTGGATTATAATAGCCTAATGCTGTTTTTTTATAAGAAAAAGGAGAGGTTATGAAACACGATGTTGTTTGGAGTGCTGTTGATAATTTAGCAAAAAAAAATAATATTTCGCCATCAAAAATGGCAAAACTTGTTGGACTAGATGCCACAACGTTTAATAAATCTAAAAGATTTAGAATCGATGGAAAGAAAAGATGGCCATCGTTGAATAGCATTAATAAATTGCTATCTTTCTTTAATATTTCTTTTGATGAATTTTATGGGGTTTCAATGTTTAACAACTTTTCTACATTACCTATAATAAATTATTCTGAAGTTAATTGTTCAATTGATGTAAAAAAAGAAGATATGATTTTTAACAATACAGATGAGATGGGTGAAGAAACGTTGCAAAACCTTGATTTTGCTATTGTGTTAGATACAAAAAAGTTTGACCCTATATATAAATATAACTCAACTATAATCATTTCTAAAAGCCCTGAAATAAGACGTGGAGATAGGGTTTTAATTGTAAAAAAAGATAAAAAAATATATGTTTATGAGTTTATATCTTGCAATAATAATTCTTATGAATTTATAAGTTTAGAAAAATATAATCAAAAAGAAGAAATAAACTCTAATGAGATTTTATCTATTAAAAGAATTGTCTGGGCTTCTCAATAATATAACGTGAGGTTTGTATTTACACTGATTATTTATTAATAACAATATACTACAATTAAAATTTGGTTTTTGTAGAGCGGGGACTTGCTCCCGCCGTTACGCAGTGCCAAAAGGCGGGAGCAAGCCCCCGCCCTACGGTAAATAGTACAAAAAAACACCTATTTATTTCTTATACGAATCTCGCATTAATATAAGAAACTTGACAAAAAACATTGTTATGATAATTATTAAATGCAAAAATACGTTTAACTTAATAATTATAAAACAATGGAAAACAAAACAAATCAGGCTCAGCCAACAATTTTTCAATTTGTGATTACTGGAGGCCCTTGCGCTGGTAAAACAACTTGCTTATCTGTTCTGGAAAAATCTTTAACAGACAAAGGTTATAAAGTTGTAATTGTACCAGAAACAGCAACTGAAGTTATTTCTTCTGGTATTGGAGTGGGAGATCTTCCTGTTCAGGACTTTCAGGAAATCATTTTTGATAGATCCTTAAACAAAGAAGCCACAACTCGTGAAGCTTTAAGAAAAATGCATAAAGATGCAGTTATCCTTTACGACAGAGGCATTATAGACAATAAAGCCTATATGTCTAAAGAAGTCTTTCAAGACATTCTTTTCAAAAGAGGTTTAACTGAAGTTGATGTTAGAGATCAATACGATGCAGTTTTTCACTTGGTTACCGCAGCTGATGGTGCCGAACAGTTTTACACTTTAGCAAATAACAAAGCACGTTCAGAATCGCCTGAACTAGCAAGAGAATTAGATGCTAAAACGAAAAACGCGTGGGTTGGTCATCCTCACCTCAGAGTAATTGACAACAGAGGATCTTTCGAAGAGAAAATTGCTCATCTTGAAAAAGAAGTTCTTTCTGTAATTGGTCTTCCAACACCGATTGAAATTGAAAGGAAGTTTCTTATTGAAAAGCCTTGTCTTGATGTTTTGATGGAGAAAGAGGCTATCAAGCAAGAAATTTTGCAAGTTTATCTTTCTTCTGAAGACAAAAACGTTGAAAGACGTGTTAGACAACGTGGCCTCAATGGTATTTTTTCTTATTATTACACTGAGAAAACAACCGCAGAGGGAATCGGCAGGGTTGAGAAAGAACGAAAGATTTCTAAATCAGAATACCTAGAGCTTTTGCTTGAGGGTGTAAAAATGATTAGAAAGACACGCTATTGTTTTCTTTACAAAAACCAATATATGGAGCTTGACATTTACCCTAACTGGGTATGCAACGCAATCCTTGAGGTTGAATTAACAGAAGAAACACAAGAGATTCTTTTACCTGACTGGATTTCTGCAATCAAAGAAGTTACTGAAGACAAAGCCTATAAAAACGCATCTCTTGCTTCTACAATGTAAAAGAAATCTATTAATCTAACAAAAAAAACTCGCATGTTAATGCGAGTTTTTTTAGGGCGGGGGTTTGCTCCCGCCCTATATTAAAAAGTGCAAAAAAGCACCTGCTTCTTTCTTATACAAATCTCGCGTTATAGCTAAGGCAAAAACAAATGATTATGTTTTATAATAAAATTGTAGGGACAGTCAAAACTGTTCCCTACAAGAAATATGCAATCAAATAATTTTGCATTTGCTATAGATTATAGTTATTCTCCTAATCCACCTCGTTTCATAGACAATACAGGAGTGTTGCTACCTAAAGAAATTATACCCAAATTTTTGGCATCAGATGCAATTTGTGATGGCTCTCTTTTTAATACTGGTGATTGAGAATTTTGTTTAAATTTATTTAACATTGATTCCGCTACTGTTGTGCTTAATCCAGCTTCTTCCATTTTTTGAATAGCTACAGATAATTCTTCTGGAGTTGTTAAAAAGACATGCCCACCTTTTCCATCTTCTCCATTCCAATATTTTTCAGCTTTTTCATTAACTTCTTTAGGAAGATGTTCTCCAGGAAAAGGTTCTCCTGGGTCTCCAAAAATCATAGTATAAATTCCTGCTTTGCCAGTAGGTCCATAATTTCCATAAATAGCATGTGCAACACTTGTTCTTGGCATATCTTTTTTATTTATGATAGCAACCTTAACTTTTGCTTCTCCTCTAGTTCCTGGCTCTCTAACAATATTAAATATTGAATCAGCCATTAAATTTTCTGCAGAAATTACAGCATCTGTTCCTATTGGTTTATCTGCTTTAAAACCATATACAATACGACCAGGAGTACCTTCGGCTTCAATAGCGCTTTGATATGTTTGATCAGTAACATTTAACATTTTAGCAATATCATCTTTGCTAGTACCATCTAAAGCTTTTGAGCCAACTGTTAAAGATGTTGAGGCAGAGTGTCTTTCTAAATGTTCCTCATTATTTGCACTTGATACAAATTCTACTTTTTCCATATTTTCTGTTTCCTTTTGTTGTTAAAAATTCTTTATATTGAGAGTTGTACGATTATTTTTCCATACTATAGCTAATTAACTATATTATGGTTGCCATTTTTATTTTAGCATTTTTAATAAATTCCTACAATATCATTATAATATCATAAAATTAATGCAAAGTAAAGATACTTTCTTGACTACTTGAGAATGTATTTTTTATTAAAATCAAAACACTAAGCCTGCTTAAACAAAAAACACCCTCAAAGGGGTGTTTGTGTTTTTTGGTGGAGGTAAGGGGAATCGAACCCCTGACCTTTTGACTGCCAGTCAAACGCGCTACCAACTGCGCTATACCCCCTTTAATGTTATTATAGCTATATAAATTATTTTTTGATAAAAAGTCAAGTCCATTTATCAATTAAGCACTCTATTAATTCATCCATAAATACTAAAGTTTTATTTTGAAAAATTTCTGAAGTGTTATAAAAATCTCTTAAATCTTTTCTTAATTCTATTTGCAACGCGCTGGCTTTTGATGTTTGTTGTTGAAGTTTATAAGTTAAACCTTTTACCCCTCTATAATCAGGATGATTTAACACCGTTGTTAAATTTAGTTTTGCGCTTAAATCATTTATTTTATCTACCACATCACGATAAGCACAAGCATCTATTCCGCCTGTGCCTATTGCTATTTCAAAATCACGATTTCTAGCGATGCCATGAATATCTAAAAAGAACTTATTCTCTAATTTATTATCTAAAACAAACTGAAAAATATCATCTTCAAAAGAGCCTATATTGTTTCTGACAACTGTTGAAAGATTATGCTTTTTTCCTAAAAACAAACAAATTGCCCCTGTGTAAGCATCTGCTTGCTTAACCTCTTTTTCTCTGTATGATTTTGTTGAATGTGGAGCGCTTAAAATTAAATTTGAACCTCTATCAACAAAACTAAAAACTTCTTTTGTTTTGTCTCCAAAAGAATCATTTTCCATAAAAGATTTTGCTAAAGAGATGATTTCTTTCATATTAGAGTGTTTCCTATAAATCCATAAAAAAAGAGCCTTAGACATTTTTATATCTAAGGCTCTTAATTAATTTATTTTTTTGTAGTTTTCTTAGGCGCTACTTTTTTAGCTGGAGCTTTCTTTGCTGGAGCTTTCTTTGCAGGTGTTTTTTTTGCAACTGCTTTTTCTTCAGCTTTAACAACTTTTGCAACTTCTGCAGTTTTTTCTTTTTTTATAACTGTAACAAAGTTTTTATAAACTTGAGAGTAATAACTACCTTTTACAGCACTATCAAAAAATGATAAGAATGCCAAGAATATAGTAAATAATACTTTAACCACAAAGTTGTCTGAACCAATGCTTGAGAAAACAAACAATAAAAGAGCATATAAAATAATTACAGGAAACATAATGATTATTTGACCTAAGAACAATTTTCCTGCATGACCTTTTGTTAAAGCAAAAGACTGCTTTATTGTTGTTTCTTTATCTCCAATTGCAATTGCTGCAAATTTAACATATACTCTTGATAAAACAACACCAAAATAAAGTGGCACTATAATAAATAAGAATGTTGTTAATTGTAATGAACCTGCGTTTAATAATGTAAAAATAAAATCTATTATTAAAACACAAACAACTGATAAAACAACAATCGTTAAAAGGTATAAAAGTGAAAAACCAATAAATTTCAATTCTTTTTTACCAAATGCAACCTGACCACATTTAACTGGAGTTTTAAACATATCAAATCTAATATATGAACAAACAATTATAACACCTGAAAGGCTAAATAAAAAACTTGATAACCAACCGTTGTTTTCTGCTCCACAAGTTGAATTAACAACACAATATGAGTTAAACCCTGTTAGTGCATCAATAACAACAATAAAAAACCAAACAGAACTTATTTTTAAAACTGTTTGATAGTTTGCAACAACACTTTTAAATGTGTTTTTTAGTATTTCTAAAAGTTTCATTTTTCAATATCTCCTTCAATAAAATATGTTAGTATAATACAATGATTTATAAAAATAGCAAGTACTAATAACAATGTTATGTTATAAATAAAGTCAACTAAAAGAACGTTAAAGATGTTTAGACTTTCTTTAATGTTTAAAAAACTTTGATTAAAACTGTTTAATAAAAAGACAAATAACAGTATTAAAATAAAAGCAAAAAGAACAAGCTTAAAATGATTTCCCTTTATTTTATTCCAAATTTCTTTAAATGGTGGAAGTTTTTTATCTAAAGATAGAAAACCAAATATTGGTAAAAATCTTAATGATAAAAATGGAATTACAAAACCAATTGATACAAAAGAAAAATACAAAAGTTCTATTGTCCAATCTGGATTAGGAACTCTAATATATAAAAAATAAATAGAGACAAAAGGTAAAAAACAAATTAAAGAAAATGCGATAATTAAAGCAAATATTTTTAAATCTTGTTTTTGAGGTTTGAAATCTAACCCTGTTTTTTCAAAGGCTAAATTCACCCAATTTTTTATAAAAACAGCAAAAAGAAAAAACTTTATAATTTGATACAAGAAAAACCCATATCCCATTGGTGAACAATAATAAAACGACGAAGCTTCTTCTGTATAGAAACAAGCATAAGTTGCTCCTAAACAATATCCTACAACTGTTAACACACTTGCAAAAATAAGACTAACTTTAAAAAAATCTTTTAAATTATCACCTATTGTACCAAATGGATTTATTATTGCCTTAAAAAAAGATATTTTCATATTTCCTCCACAAAACTAACACCTGCAGTACTCTTTAACTTTGAAATTACACTGCCATTAATTTCAAGCCCTTCTTTTAATTCTATTCTTAAATCAAAGTCTTTGTTGTCTACTTTAATATATATTTTATTTCTGCTTTTTCTATTCTCGTTATAAATTTCTTTTATTTTTTTAACTGCTTCAATATTTGTAACACCAATAATTAAAGAATTTGCACGCTCTGAAATTGCGCCATCTATGGTTTTTATGTTATTAAATAAAATTCTTGGACTAGAAGCTTCATCTGCTTTTTCTACAGTTGCTTGAGCAAATAATGGGTATCCTGAATTTATGGCGCTTTGGCATTTATCTAATGTATCTGAAAAAACAATACCTTCAAAAGAAGTGTTTTCATCTGACAAAGATAAAAATCCATACTTATTACCTTTTTGTGAAGTTCTAATTTGCAAGCTATTTAGACACCCTGCTAAGTTTGCTTTAATTTTATCTCCTGCCTGAATGCTTTGAGCAATATCTGAGAACTTTTTCACGCCTAACTTTTCCATAGCTTTTTTATAATTATCTAATGGATGTGCTGATAAATAAAAACCAACAGCTTCTGCTTCTAGTTTTAGTTTTTCTAGATTTGCAAAATCTGGTTTATCGGCAAGTTTAACTTCTTGGCTTATTGTTTCGGCACCAAACATAGACATTTGTGCGGAATTTTTTTCTTCTGTTGCGGCTGCAATATTTTGAATAATTGTATCTAAATTTGCAAAAAGTTTTCCTCTTGAATTATCTAAGCAATCAAAAGCGCCTGCTTTAATAAAGTTTTCTATTAATTTTCTGTTTATTGATTTGTAATCTGAACGTTTGATAAAGTCTGAAATACTTTTATAATTTCCGTTTTGTTTTCTTTCATTTTCAATAGAACTAGCACCTCCGTCCCCTGCTCCTTTGATAGCGCTTAAGGCATATGCAATTTTACCATCTACAACCGTAAAATCAGAACCAGAAACATTGACATCTGGTTGCAAGACATCTATTCCCATTTTTACGCATTCGTCTTTGAAAAATGCCAACTTATCTGTATTACCTTTATCTAAATCCATAGTTGCGCACATAAATTCTGTTGGATAATGAGCTTTTAAGTATGCTGTTTGATAAGAAATTAAAGAATATGCGGCAGCGTGAGACTTGTTAAAACCATAAGATGCAAATTTTTCCATCTGATCAAAAATTGCGCCTGCGACTTCTTCTGTAATTTCATTTTCAAGCGCACCTTCAATAAACATTTTTCTTTGTTTGGGTATTTCATCTATCATTTTTTTACCCATAACTTTTCTAAGTTTATCAGCACCACCTAATGTATAGCCACCTAAAACCTGAGCAATTTTCATCACTTGCTCTTGATAAATCATAATACCATAAGTTTCTTTTAAGATTGGCTCTAGTGCGGGGTGAAGATATACAACTTCTTCTTCTCCGTGTTTTCTTTTAATATAACTTGGAATGTTATCCATTGGCCCTGGACGATAAAGTGATACAATCGCAATCAAGTCTTCAAACCTATCTGGTTTGATTTGTTGATGTACATCTTTCATGCCAGCAGACTCAAACTGGAAGACACCTGCGGTATCGCCTCTGGTTAAAAGTTCATAAGCTTCTTTATCATCTAATGGTAGAGTTTCTAGATCTATATCAACGTTATGATTTTTCTTAATCCAATCTACGGCTCTTTTAATAACAGTTAAAGTTTTTAAGCCCAAAAAGTCAAATTTTATTAAGCCTGTTTCTTCAATAAACTTCATGTCATATTGAGTAACAGGCATATCTGCTCTTGGGTCTTTATATAAAGGCACAAGCTTTTCTAGCACTCTATCACCAATAACCACACCAGCAGCGTGGACACCTGAGTGTCTGTATAATCCTTCTAGTTTTATGGCAATATCAAAAAGTTTATTAACTTGAGGATCAGAAACACGCATTTCTTCTAATTCTGGCACTTGCTCTAACGCCTCTGGTAAGGTTGGGTTTCTGCCTTGAGCGCCAGCTGGAATCATTTTAGAAATTCTGTCTGCCTGAGAATAAGGCATTTGCAAAACTCTGGCGACGTCTCTGATAACAGCTTTTGATTGCAGTTTTCCATAAGTAATAATTTGTGCAACTTTATCAAAGCCGTATTTATTTTGCACATAGGCAATGGTTTCTCCGCGTCTGTCTTGGCAAAAGTCAACGTCGAAGTCGGGCATTGATATACGTTCAGGGTTTAAGAATCTCTCAAAGAGTAAACCCCATTGAATTGGGTCTAAATCTGTAATTTTTAACGACCATGCCACAATAGAACCAGCACCAGAACCACGACCAGGACCAACAGGAATGCCGTTTTGTTTTGACCAGGTAATAAAGTCTGCCACAATTAAGAAGTAACCAGCGAATCCCATTTTATTGATAACGCCGAGTTCATAATCTAAGCGCTTAAAATATTCTTCTTTGATTTCTTCATAATTTGGATAATGAGAAATGCGAGCAATTAAACCTTCTTTTGCGGCGGTTTGAATAAACTCTGCCTCTGGCACACCATTGCAATCAAAAGGTGGCAATAAAGGAGCAACAAATTCTGAATAAAAAGAACAACGTTTTGCAATTAATACTGTGTTATTTAATGCTTCTGGCAAATCTTTAAAAAGTTCTGCCATTTCTTCTTCTGATTTTAAGTAGCATTCTGGAGAATATTTTTTTCTGTCTTCGTTAGACACATATTCACCTGCAGCAATACAAGCTAAAGCATCGTGTGCCTCGTGCATTGACTTATCAAAGAAAAACACTGGGTTTGTGGCAACTAATGGAATATTATATTTATAAGCTAGCTCTATAACCTTGTCTTCTGTTTTTTCTTCTGCTTCTAGACCTAATCTAGAAACCTCTAAATAAAATCTATCGCCAAAAATGTCTTTTAATTTCACTAAGTTTTTTTCAGCCTCTGCTTGTCTGTTATCTAACAGTAAATGTCCGATAACACCATCAACGCCACCACTTAAGCAAATTATATCTTCATTATAAGTTTCTAAATCTGATAATAATAGCTCTGCATTATTATCTAGATAAAAATGCTTCATGATATGCATTAAATTTTGATAACCAAGCTCTGATTTTGCAAGCAAAACAATTTTATGGGCTTCAAACTTGTGAATGCCTTTTGTTTTCATCTCATCATCATTATCATTATTATGTAAATCTAAAGTAACACCTAGAATCGGCTTTACTCCTGCCTTTGAGGCAAAAGATGAAAAAGCTTTTTGACCAAACATATTGTTTGTATCTGTAACGGCAATTGCTGGAGTATTAGCATCTTTTAATTTGCTTGCCAAAGTTTTAATCTGCATAGCACCTTGAGAAAGCGAATACGCACTATGAACTCTAAGATGTATAAACTTTGGCTCGCTCATTAATATTTTGGCCCTGTCTCAACCTCTAAACCAAGATTGTCTCTATGAATATAATTATCTAAACATTGAGAACCAACACAACGTTTTAATATCTCTACTTTTCTACCTTTAGTCAAGCCATTTACATCCATTGACGGAATATAAACATTATTAATTAAGATATTAAATTCAACATAACCTACGTTGCCTTCTTTATCTGCAATATAAATCTTGATGTCATAGCTTCCGCCATCTGATGGTTTTGCAACTCCGCTCAATGTGTGAGTTTCTTCATTCCAGTATAACCATTTTGGAAGAGGTCTATCACCTTTAAGTCCTGCTTTACTAATAACGTTTGCCACATTTACACCCATTTTATTGAAAACAGCTTGAGGAATTGTGATGTTTATTCTTTCTCCTGTTTCTACATCAACATCTGGCATTAATGATGAGCTTAAATTAATTGGAGGACGTTTTACAGGAACATCTAACAAGTATGGACGATTGTCAGGTAAAAACTCGCCATTACGCCATTTTGTAAACTCTTTGCGCAAATAAACAGCTATTCTTGATATTTTTTCATCTAACATGTAATAAGGTAGTGCATCTAAACCTAATGTTACATATAAATTGCCTAATGAGTCTTGCAATTCTACATAAGCTTTCATCGCTTTAACTTCATCTTCTATAGCGGTTGCAGATTCTAAAGCACTTTTTGATGCGCTAACTCCGTCTGTTATTGTAACATCTTCTGCAATATCTTCTGATGTTAAAGCAATTTCTTGAGAGATTTGATAATCTTCTAAGCTAGAAACATATCTTGCCCATGCAACATAAACTTGATTTAATACAATACTTGTTAAACGTTGACGACGTAAAGTTTCTAACTGAGATTCTGATGGAGATTGAATTTCTTCAAAGACTTGCAAACTAACATCTTTGGCTTCTTTTGACCATTTGCGATTGTAATATTGAGGATCTTTTAAGTATTTTACATCTGAAACATTTTGTTCTTTTTTTACATATACTTTAACATCTTCTATATTTGTAACAAAATCTCTTAATCTTAGCTCTGGGCGGTTTGTTAATGCAACCCACTCTAACTGAGATAGATTGTTTTTAATAATTGGCAAATCAAAGTTTCCGTATTCTTTACCTACTAGGCTATATGTTGTATTGGGATGAAAGCCCATTAATGAAGATAATTTTACTTCTGATGCTTCAAAACTACGTTTAAGGTCAGATAAATCTTTAACCGCATTCATGTATGATCTTTTTAATTGCATTTGCTCTTGTGTTGGTAATTTGCCAACTGCTTGTTCTTCTAAAGCAACAGCGTTCATTTCATCTATTTCTAAAATTAAAAATTCTATCATATTATCTACTGTTGGGAGCAATTTTTGAGCTGTTAAGGTCTTCCAATATAATGAACGAGTTTCTTGCAACAAATTGTGTACAACTTTACGTCCTTCTTCTGTGGCAACTTTAGATTTTAACTCAACATCTTTTGACTGAAAATAAACAGATGATACGTCTAATGTGTTCCACGCAACTTTTAGCTCTGAGTTAACGTCTTGATAGTCATTGATGTTTGTGTATCCTGCTTGAGAAATAATCTCTGGCAATTTATTAGCTGGGCTTTTGCCTGCATTTATAAGAGCTTGTTGATAATCCATTAAGCGTTTTGAATAATTATATTTTAACGAAAGCGCCATTGCCATATACATATCTATTGGCTTGGTTATTTTGCGAGGAGTTGCAACAAACATATTTTGCAAATCAACGTCCGCCCTAATCGCCCTATCCCAATCAGAATACAATGCAGGCTGAATTGTAGGTTCTACTACTGCTTCTTGCTGTGGTGCTTGGCAAGCAAATAAAACCGCAACGACAATAAATGTCAAAAAATTTTTCATAACAAAACCTCTTTAAAGATATATATATTTTTTGTCAGGATATATTAATAGTTGAAAACTTACAAGTCAAAAAACAAAACAGTTAACAAGTTTAAGATTTTCAAAATTTTGTCAAAAAACATATTGACGAATCGCAAAATTTGTGGTATATCATATTTACAAATTTTATAAACAATTATAATTATTAAAAAAAATGGCAAATCTATTAGATCAAAGAAGAACAGAGTACTTGAGAGTATCGCTGCATTTAGAGAAAGGACGAACTTATTTTGCACTTGCAACCTATGATCGTCGTTGGATGCACATGTATGATGTAGACCTCGCGGCACAGCGACACAGTTTTACTTCTGAAGAGAAGTTTATAGAAGCTTGTTGGCAAGAAGGTTTCACAAAGTGTGAGCACATAAAGTTCGCCTATGACAACCACAAGCCAAAGGAATTCTATGCTGTACCTGTTGGGCAAGTGCCTGTTGCAGAGGTTGATGGAACAGTATACACAACTTCTGTTAAAAACGTAATCTAATTAAAAAAACAATTATGCAGAAAAACTTAGTTGTAAAAAATTAAGCCTGCAAGAAATTGTTAAGCAAAAACCTAGAAGACATTTATTGTCATCTAGGTTTTTCTGTTTTTAAGGATGTTGTGGATTGGCTTCACTTCTCTGGGCTTTAAATGCCCAGAGCTAATAGTTAAATTGATTAATTAAAAAGCCAAGACACACCGACCACTATAGTTTGTACCAGGAGCGTAGTAGTTGTAGAGGCTGCCATCTGACAGCCTCGCAACATTACGGTTAGTAGTGATGCGATAATCGCGCGAAGACGACCAATAATATTCAGATGAGATTAAATCTGTTGATAATTTAGCATTTAATGTTGCAAATTTACCATTACTAACACAATCATTATCTGAAGTACCATAACAAGGATATTGCAAACCCATTGGAATTAATTCTGCTATTGTTGGCAAATGCCAGTCTCCGGCAGAGGTGCCTGTGGTTGTATAACTAGCGCAATTAGTCATTGCCTCATCCCAACTTGCAGTATTTTCCCATTGATCTAAACTCATTACGTTAAATACTTTGGGGTTGCCGTTTAATACCCAATATATTAAACCTATTGTAGTTGATGTTTCTTCTGTTGAGCATGTGCCATCAGCATTAAACCACATTCCAACCGCAGCGTTTGTACACTGGCTGTTTATGGCATTGGCATTGGTTGTTACTAAGAGGCTTAAGCCAAAGAATGAGGTTAATAATATTTGTTTTATTGAGCTTTTCATTTACTTTCTCCTTTTTTGTTTTTTAGTTGCGGAACGTCGAGGACGCCGTTCCCTACAGTTTTTGTTATGCGTGGGACATCGAGGACACCGTTCCCTACAATTTTTGTTATGCGTGGGACGTCGAGGACGCCGTTCCCTATAATTATTATTGTCATCGCGTCACAAAATTTATTTTGGGGCTTAGCGATCTTCAAATTTTTATAATAATTTATTTTTTATTAGCTGCGGAACGTCGAGGACGCCGTTCCCTACAGTTTTTGTTATGTGCGGAACGTCGAAGACGCCGTTCCCTACAGTTTTAAAATACCACCCTTCAGCTCGGCATTCTACTGAACTTATAAGGTTTCTTCCGATTACAATCACCACCCAACAAGAATTGATCATAATAATCCCTGCTTCCTTTTAAGGATATTTTTTTACAAGATGTAGTATATTTAAAATTTTTCATAATAGGCAAAGACAACATATTAATTGCTTTTCTTCTAATATTAAAAGAATTATAATGCCTCATAAGACCCAAATAAGAATTAACGCAATTTCTAACATCTTTTAATAAATTATCATCTATTGGTTGGTTATTTAAATACATAATTTTGTTATAAAAATTTGTTTTGGTTCTATTACCTACATACACTCTGTTTTGTTTTAAATATCCACCAATATATAAAAGACCTTTTGAATAG
This sequence comes from Alphaproteobacteria bacterium, assembly GCA_044432975.1. Lineage (GTDB taxonomy): Bacteria > Pseudomonadota > Alphaproteobacteria > RF32 > CAG-239 > JAWXUC01. Next base: position 51,602 of record JAWXUC010000003.1, read on the forward strand.
TGTTGAATATATATTTTTTTAGGATGCAAAATTAAACCTAAATCTTTATACAAAAACTCTTTAATTAAATTTATTTGTAACAATAAAAATTGCTTGTCTTTGTCAATTAAAACAAAATCATCTACATAACGACCATAATATTTTATTTTAAGCTTATGTTTTATAAAATAATCTAACTGTGTTAAATATATGTTTGCTAAAATTTGAGAAGTTAAGTTACCAATTGCCAAACCTTTATTTTTTTTAGAAAAAAACATACTTTTATCTTTTGGCAAAGTATTCCAATCTTTTATATTAGAACAAATATTTGCATTTAATGTTGGATTGTTAAAAATAACTTTTTCATATAAATACAAAATTATTTTTAAATCTGGCTTTTTATAATATTCTATTAATATTTTTTTTACCATTTTATAAAGAAGCACTTTATCTATATTCATAAAAAAAGCTTTTATATCTAATTTTAAAACATAACAATCTGTTGTATAATTATTAGAGCATTCACTAATTTTTTTATATATTTCTTTTTGACCATACAATGTGCCTTTTCCATACCGACAAGAATAACTATCTTTAATAAAATATTTTTCAAAAATATCTATTGTTTTATTAATTAACAAATGATGCACTACTCTATCTTTAAATTCTGCTGCAAAAATTTCTCTTTTTACGGGTTTATTAACTATAAAACATGAAGATTGTTGAGGAAAATATTTATAATCATTAATATCTTTCCACAAGCTTATTAAATTATCTTCATAATCTTGCTCAAACATTAATGCTGTTTTTTTTGTTCGTTTGTTTTTTCTACAATCATAATAAGCCTGAAATAAATCTTCTAAGCTTATTGTTTTATCTTCATTAATATCAAACAAATATTCCATAATACATCTCTCTTAACTAATTATATAGCAAAATATCTAATTAAAATTATAAAAGCCAAGACACACCGACCACTATTGTTTGTATTAGTAGCGTTGTTGTTGTTGATGTTGCCATCTGACAGCCTCGCAACATTACGGTTAGTAGTGTTGTTATAATTGCGCGAAGACGACCAATAATAACTATTATATTAGCTTTACAGTAAAAAATTACTGTTAATAGTCCTTTTTTAATTTTAATAACGCTCTCTCTTGATGTTTAATTAATATTAATACAACAAGACTCTGGCAAAATATTTTGCTATATAATTACTTTTTTAATACTGCTTTTCCAAGCTGTTGCTTGCTTTCCAATTGATTCTAATAAAACTGATATAACTACTAATGATTTTATAGACATTATATTCATATCTTTACACAACCTTATTCTTAATTTTATTTCATAATAATTTTCTAAAAACTTTTCTAAATCTGCTGTTTTTTCTTCAGAAACATTTGCTTTATAAATATATAAAAAAAGGTTAAATGTTTTTTCTCTAATCTCTTGTCCTAAACCATATTTATGCTCCTTTGTAAATTTATTAGTTATTCTATAAACCTCAATTAAGAGTTTATAACATTCCTTATATATTCTTAAATTTTCTGCTAATGCCATTTATACTCCTTTCATTCATGCTCTGGGCTTTAAATGCCCAGAGCTAATAGTTAAATTGATTAATTAAAAAGCCAAGACACACCGACCACTACCGCTTGTACTAGTAGCGTAGTAGTTGTTGACGTTGCCATCGGACAGCCTCGCAACATAACGGTAAGTAGTGTAGTCATAATAACGCGAAGACGCCCAATAATATTCAGATGTTATTAAATCTGTTGATAATTTAGCATTTAATGTTGTGAATTGACCATCGACACTGCTTACGCATGATGCTTCATCACCACTAACACTACATGGATATTGATTGCCCATTAATATTACTTCACTTATTTCTGGCAAGCGCCATACGCCTGTGCAAGCACTATAAGCTGTGGCAAAGTTAACATTCTCACTTTGCGTTAAGCTCATTACCAAACCACCTTTAGCACTTGGGCTAACCCAATAAACTAAGCCGATTGCGTTTGAGGTATCACTAGAAGAGCAAGTGCCATCTGCATTATACCAAACACCAACTGTTGCACATGACACAACATCAGGGCCTGTATAAGTAGAACCGCAATACATTTTGCTGGTATCAAAGGGGCATTTTATGGAATTACCTTCACAACTGGTTTCTGTATAACCCAATTCTGCACAGTTTGATGCAACAGTGCAGGTGTCTGTTGCAGAGCTCATACCTGAGTTTAGGAGGAAAGTTAGACCTATTGTGCCTCCTGTTATTATTTTTATTTTATTCATTTTTATTTCCTCCTTTTTTTAGCTGAGGAACGTCGAGACGCCGTTCCAGATATTTTTTTGTGGACACCCACAAGGGGCGTCCCTACAGTTTTTTATTATGGGTGGGACGCCGAGGGCGTCGTCCCCTACAATTTAATCACACCGTCATTGCGGACTTGATCCGCAATCCAGTTGATAACCATTACTTTTCATCTTCCCCACCGAGCTAAGGGAAGTGCCCGTTAGGGCAATGAGGGGAGTATAATAATTATTTTTCCTTTTTTATGGAGGACGGTCAATGACCGCCCCTACACTTTTTGGTTGCGGAACGTCGAGACGCCGTTCCCTACAATTTAGCCCTCAACTGTCATTGCGAGCGAAGCGCGGCAATCCAATCGAAACAACAATCATTTTCAGGTACGGTCAAGACCGTACCCTACAGGGCTCCGCCCCAAACCGTCATCCTGAACTTGTTTCAGGATCCCATTTTAGATGCTGAAACAAATTCAGCATGACGGGACAATTAATCCTTTTTGCGGGACGGATATAAAATCCACCCCATAACTACCCCGTCGCCTTCGGCGCCACCCTTCACTTGTGAAGGGGAATTTTTAATGGGCTTTTTTGCAAAAAAGTGCAAAAATTGCGTTTTTTGGTGGATATGGGCAGAAAATAAATACTTTGGGAGGATTATTGACTGCCCATAAGCCCATATATTCTGGTATTTTGACACCTGCCTTAAAAAGAAAGTGTCTATTTTAAACCACCGTCTAGAATAGACACTTTTAATGTTACAGTTTTGTGAAATTATGTTATTGATTTTACTTATTTCTTGATTTTTTTTAAAGTTTGTGATAGTGTCTATTTTAAACGGTCGTTTAAAATAGACACTGCAAAAACAACCCCTAGCCCTTGTGGGCTGGGGGTTTGAAGTATGTTCAAAAAGTGTGTTTTTTAGTGGGACGCATACAATGCGTCCCTTACATAAAATTGTTAAATTTAAAGGTACGGTCAAGACCGCACCCTACAGGGTGAGGTTTAACTTATTCTACAGTTACAGATTTGGCGAGGTTTCTGGGTTGGTCTACGTCTCGTCCTAAATAATCTGCTATATAATATGCTAACAACTGCAAAGATACATTTGCCAACATTGGGAATAATTTTTCATGAATTGATGGAATCTTAATTACATAATCAAATAAACCATCATCATATTCTATATTTTCTGGAATAACACCGATTATTGATGCACCTCTTGCTTTTGATTCTTGAATATTAGAAACAACTTTTGCAAATGTTATATCTGGGCCTAAAACAGCAACTACGGGCATATTTTCATCCAACAATGCTATTGGGCCATGTTTTAGCTCTCCTGCTTGATAAGCATTAGCATTTATATAACTGATTTCTTTTAACTTCAAAGCACCTTCTAAAGCGGTTGAAACATTCATATTTCTGGCAATATAAATGCAAGCCTTAAAGTCTTTTAAAAAATTTGCTATGTTTTGAACATTTGCATGACAACTTAATAAGTGTTCCATTTTTGCAGGAACAGAAAAAGACTGTCTTTTAACTTCATTCAAATATTGAGATGACAAATATTTCTTTTCTTCTGCCAAATGAAGACCTAAACAAAACAAAGAAAACAACTGCGCGCTATATGATTTTGTTGCAGCAACAGAAACCTCTACCCCTGCATTAATCAACATTACACCATCTGCATATCTTACAATATTTGAATTTCCTCTGTTGGTTAAAATCAAGACTTGAGCGTCTTCTTCTCTACCTATTTTAACAGCGCTGATTGTATCTGCGGTTTCTCCTGATTGAGAAATACCAATCATTAAAGTGTTTTCATTTATAATATTATGCTTATAAATATATTCACTTGCGCTTTCTACAGCCACAGGAATGTTTAACCACTCTTCCCACAATGTTTTTGTGTACATTGCAGCGTGTAAAGATGTGCCGCAAGCAACAATTGTAATATTGTTAACTTTGCTAAAATCTATGTTGCAATCTGTTAATTTTACAGGTTGGTTAACATCTTGAATATATTGCTCTAGCTGTTGTCTGATAATTGCTGGTTGTTCATAAATTTCTTTTAGCATAAAATGCTTATGTCCGCATTTTGAAATATCTTCTTCTGAGAAATTAATTTCTTCAACTTCTTTTTCAACAACTTCTCCGTCTTTATTTTTAACAGTAACTTGACCTTGTTCTACAAGAGCGATTTCTTCATCTTCTAGGTTAATATATTTTGTTACCTTACCAATAAGAGCTGTAATATCGCTGGCGATAAAGTTTTCATTTTCGCCTAAACCAACAATCAATGGAGCGTTTTTTCTAACGGCTATAATTTTTTGAGAACAATTTTCATGCATGATGCAAAACGCAAAAGTTCCTTCTATTTGGGCAATTGCATTTGCAACAGCTTTTTCTAATGATTTTGTTTTTTTATATTCAAAATCAATTAAATGAACAGCGGTTTCTGTATCTGTTTGAGAATGAAAAACATAGCCGTTTTTTTCTAACATTTTTTTCAATTCTTTATAGTTTTCTATAATTCCGTTATGAACTAAAGCTATTTTTTCATCATTTGAAAAATGTGGATGCGCGTTTTCTACACTAGGAACACCATGAGTTGCCCATCTAATGTGACCAATGCCCATTATTGGACTTTTACCCTTAAATCCTGAAGTTATTTCAACAAGATTATTTAATTTTCCCTGAGCTTTTAATATTGAAATTTTGCTATTGTCATTAATAGCAATTCCAGCAGAATCGTAGCCTCTATACTCAAGATTTTTTAATCCTGTTAATAAGTTTTCTACAACACTATTATTGCCAATGTATCCTATTAATCCACACATCTTAAATTTTTCCTTCAAAATAGTTTATTTTTTCTAATGTTTTCATAACATTTTCTTTATTGCGTTTTTTTATGGGTTTTATTGGGTTTCCTGAATAAACAGTCCATGGCTCAAAAGTATATCTTGGTGGAACATAACTTAAAGCTCCAATAACAGTGCCTTCTGGAATATGGTTATCTGGCATTACAACACTATTTGCACCAACCCCTGTAAATCTTTCAAAAACAACGTTGCCTTCAATCTCTTTTACTTCTGGGATTGAATGAGCTACAAGCTCATTAACATAATCATTAGCGCTTAACCAAATGGTTGCGCCAGATGCAACACTAGAACAATCTCCCATTTCAAACTTATATTTACCAAAGCCACCTGAAATAAAAGCACCTGCAGCAATTTCTACATCATCGCCCAATTTGCAAGCACAAGATATTCTGCAGAAATCTGCTATTCTAACATTATCACCAACTTCTAACTCATCGGGCTTTTTTAATATTACATATTCGCCTAATGTAAAATTTTTACCATGTTTCATCTTTTTCTCCTAATCTGTTTAGTATGTATAAATATTTTTCAAAAACAAACAACTTTTCATTGCAGTTTATTACACTTAAAAAAATCTTCAAAAAATAAAAAAAGGGTATTGTATTTTATTTTTAATTGTATATTGTGAGTTGAAATGTAATATATAAAAAAGGAAATATTTAATGAAAACAATTACAAGAGCAGATATTGCAGATAACATCTACAGAGAAGTTGGACTATCTAGAAAGGACTCTGAAGAAATTTTAGACACTACAATTAATCAAATTATTGATACTTTGAGTGCTGGAAGCGATGTTAAACTTTCTTCTTTTGGAACTTTTTCTTTGAGAGACAAATCTCAACGTATTGGTAGAAACCCAAAAACTAAAGAAGAGGCTATTATTTCTCCTCGTCGTGTGGTTACATTTAAACCATCTAATACCATGAAAGAAATCATTAATAAGAAAAAATAATCATGGTAATTAACAAGTCTACGTCTGCTTTTAGAACTATTAGAGAGCTTGCATCAGAAATTGGTGTTGCTACGCATGTGTTGCGCTTTTGGGAAACAAAATTCCCTCAAATTCAACCTATGAAAAGAACTGGTGGACGTAGATTCTATCGCCCAGATGATGTGGAATTAATTAAATTAATTCAAGATTTATTGCATAACAAAAGAATGACCATTGAAGGTGTGCAAAAAGTTTTTGGAAATAAAAAAATTAAGGCAATTTTAGGACAAGAAATCCAAAAAGACTTTTTTAATATTGAAGAAGAAGAAACAGAGGTTACACACAATGATGACAACAAATATAAAGAGCTCTTAATATCAATATTAAAAGATTTAGAAGACTTAAAAAACAGCATTTGATTTTCAAGTGCTATTTTTTTATTCAAAACTCAGTCTTGGTTTTAGAACTATTTTTTTGGGTTTTAGTTTTGTTAGAATTCTTTCTTTTATAAGTTCTCGCAAGCCATCGGCATCATCTACAATAGCTCTAAAAACAGCTTTGTCTTCTGCTAGCTTATCAAAATGTCCGTAGGCTTTGAAATCGGCGTCTACGCAAGCGACTACTGATAAAACATCATACAAGTTGCAAAAATTCTCAAACTTTTCTTTATAACCATTGCAAATAGCCGAAGATATTAAATGATTTGTCTTTTGAATTTCTTCATAAAAATCTTGATTAACACTAACTTTTTTTGCACATTCTTTATTAACCAATGTTAATGATATTTTATTTTCTTGCAAAAATTGATATAACTCTTTTGCGGAACTCATTGAAGAAGCGTTATTATATGATTTTTCGTCAGGCAAAAAGAACCCCTCTTCTGTAGGTTTTTCTAAAACATCACCCATCACAATTACTTTTTTGATTCTTTTGATGTTTTTTAACGAAATGTTTTTTATAAAGCCTGAAACATCACTCATTTGCGCGTTTATAACTAAAATTATTTCTTTGTCTTCTGCTGTTTTTAAAATCGTTTGCAACATCAATAAAGATTTTCCATCAACAACAGAACCTTTAATTTCTAATGCTCTTGCGTGTTCTGTATCTGCATAAAAATTAGCTTTTTCTTCTGCTTCTTCTGCATAATTTGCGCCATAGCTAACTTTTACAAACGGATGTTTCAAATCCATAAAAACTCCTTTGGTAAAACGAGCTCTTCTAAACCTTATATCTTGAATTCCGCCTGTTGCAATAACTCCTTTTAAGTTTATCTTTTTTTCATCTGCCAAATATGCTGCATAAACAAAACTAAGCAAATCATCAACATAAATATTTGCATCAGAAATCAAAACAACGCTGGGTGTCGGTAAAGCTTTTCTTTTTTTTGCCATTTATATAAAAAACCTCTTACAATGGAATAATATTATTAAGGTCCTTTTTATATTTTTCTTGGTTTATGTCAAGCCTAAATTGCATTTGAGCATTGTAAAAAGAAAGCGGCTTTAAGCCAAATACCTTACAAAGTTTTATATCAGATTCGATTGTAAACAAGCGCCTACTACCAACTATTTCAGAAATACGAGTATCAGGTATCAACGCCCTTAAAGCGAGCTGACGCTGATTAATATTGTACTTTTTCATTAATTTTTTAAGCTCAATTACAGCGGGATTAATCTTCACTTCACCTCCAATAAAATTAATTTATATCTTATAAATCAACATTATATCAACAACAAAAATTTGTCAACAATATATTACCAAAAACGTCGCACGCGCGACGTTTTTGGTAATATATATAAATATAATTGAACACCTATGTATTATCTATTTAAGATGATTGGCAATAAATTTAAGTTAGCTATATTTAAGATACAAAAAAAGCGACCATGTTATTGACCGCTTTTTAAGTATTACAAGCATTTCTTTTTTTCTTTTGCTTTTAGCAAATCTAAGTCTCTTTCTGTTGCCATTTTATTTAAGATGGTTTTTGTTACAGTATCAAGGTGTTTTCCGTCTCTATAATCTGCTAGCAATGCAAAATTAACTCGATCTTCTTTTAATAATTTAACTGCTGTTGTATCTCCTTTATGTTTATCATAAACAGCAATTGCATATCCGTTTCTTTTTTTGATAGATTTCATTGATGGAACATCTGTCATTCCATCTCCAAAATATATCATTCTTGTATATGGAATTCTTCTTTTTTCATCTGGATAAAACTCATTAACCGCCCTATCTTCTAGCGCACCTAATCCCTTATTTATTTTTGAAATATATTGAGTTTTTGTTGTATGATTAACAACTCTTGCTGGCCATACTGGTCTATCATTTTCATCATAAGCATAAGAACAACCGTAGATGTCTTTAAAATTATGAACAATGCTACAACCTTTAATGATAGAGGTAATACCTGCTGAAATAATATAATGCTCTATGTCTAATCCTAAATATTTGCCATATCTATTAATTCTTTCAAACCAATCTTCAACCCCTGGAAAAAACTCTATGCTTTTACCCATTTTTCGTAAATGAGATTTTGTTAAGTTTATTCCTTTTGATTCGGCAACTTTTTTTATCCAATACATTGATGAAGTAATTTGATCAACACCATTTTTTTCACCCCAAGTATTGGCAATATGCCAAAACTCTTTAGCGCTCATTCCAAATTCTGGAATAAGGGTATATTCTTGCATATAAGTTGTTGATAAAGTTTCATCAAAATCATAAATTAAAGCTACTTTGTTTTTTTTAGGCATCGGATATATTTCCTTCTTGATTTTTTATTATAATGTACTATAAAACAAAATAGTTAAAAAGGAGTTTATAAAATGGCAGTTAAATCGATGGAAGAATTAGTAGCGCTTTGCAAAAGACGCGGATTTGTTTTTCAAGGATCAGAAATTTATGGCGGACTTAAAGGAACTTATGACTTGGGACCTTTAGGTGTGGAATTAAAAAAGAACATCAGAAACGCATGGTGGAAATCTTTAGTTTATGAAAGAGATGATATTGAAGGCGTTGAATGCTCTCACCTATCAGCACCTCTAGTTTGGAAGTACTCAGGGCATGAAGATACTTTTTCTGACCCATTAGTTGATTGCAAAAAATGCAAAGGCAGGTTCAGAGCTGACCATTTAACAGACAACAAATGCCCTGCTTGCGGTTCTACAGAGTTAACAGAACCTCGTCCATTTATGTTGATGATGAAAACAAACGTTGGACCTGTTGATGATGGTTCATCTTTTGCATATTTGCGTGCAGAAACTGCTCAAGGTACATATTTGAATTTTAAGAATGTTTTAGATTCTACAGCTCGCAAGATTCCTTTTGGAATTGCTCAACATGGAAAATCTTTCAGAAATGAAATTACACCTCGTAACTTCTTATTCCGTCAACGTGAATTTGAACAAGCTGAAATGCAATTTTTTGTAGAGCCTGGTACAGACGAAGCCTGGTTTGAAGAATGGAAAAAAACTCGTCTTGATTGGTGGGTGAAACTTGGCATTGCTAAAGATAATTTAAGAACTACAAAACATGAAACTTTAGCTCACTATGCTAAAGCTGCTGAAGATATTGAATATAACTTCCCTTGGGGATTTGATGAAATTGAAGGTATTCACAATCGCCAAGATTTTGACCTTGGTTCTCATACAAAAAATCAAGAAGAGTTTGACATTAAAGCTAAAGTTATGAAAAACGTAGATTCTACTACAAAAATGGCTTATACAGATCAAGTTAAAAATGAAACTTATATTCCATTTGTAATTGAAACAGCATCTGGTTTAGACAGAGCTATGATTGTTTTCTTAAATGAAGCTTATAACGAAGAAACTTTAGCAAATGGTGAAACTCGTGTTGTTTTGAAACTAAACAAAAAGCTTTCTCCAATCAAAGTTGCTATTGTTCCATTGAAGAAAAACAATGAAGCTATTATGGAAAAATGCCATGAAATTAAAAACAATTTGTTAAAATTGGGTATTGGTAGAGTTTCTTTAGAAAATATAGGTAACATTGGTAAAGCTTATCGTCGTCATGATGAAATTGGTACTCCAATTTGTATTACTGTTGACTTTGACACAATAGAACAAAGCCCTGCTAGTGTTACAATAAGAGACAGAGACACAATGGAACAACACCGTGTTAATATTGATGAATTAGAAACTTATATCAAAGATTATTTTCACGATTAATTATTAATCGGTCGCCTAAAAAGAGTTGCTAAAAATGCAACTCTTTTCTTTTATATTTTACTTTGCAATTGTAAGGCTGAGCTTATACCCTCCTATATGCACTGTCGTTTTAAAATCAACTAACGAAGTAACTACACTATTGTCCACCACTGTCAGGTAAAAATCTTAAATGTTTTTACAAAAATCAAAAAATACAAAATGTAACGCGATAAGTGTTTAAAAAACAATGATAGTTATGTATTTATCGTCATTGTGGGCTTGACCCGCAATCTTGTCAAAAAATATAGTTGTATAAAAACAACTGGATTGCGGATCAAGCCCGCAATGACATTTTTTGTTGTTTTTGCTTTTGAGTTTCAACGGGTTATTATTTTTAGAGGTTTGCAAAAGATTTAAAATCTTTACAAAAAAAGGTACCTATAAAAATATAGGTACCCGATAAAGACTAAACTAAGAATCACTTCTTGTTAAGATATCCTTGAATATACTCACTTGTATATTCGCCGATTGAACAATAGCGCATCTGCCAAAAGTTTGTTGAAGCAACATTTAATTTGCTAGTTAAGCTTGCCACAGCTTTTTCCCATTTAGGAATGTTCTTGGCAGAACTTGTTTGCAAATGACCTCGATCTGAATCGAAAAGACGAGCAACTAAAGTGCCATCTGGAGAAAGTTTTAGATAAATTCTCAAATGAACTTTATAAAAACGAGCCACATCTTCAATAATCTCTTGAGCATTTTGAATCCAACTGTCAATGTCGTCTACATTCTCAACTTCAAATCCTGCAACCCTAGTAAGATAGCGCTTGTGAAAAGCTTCTCTTTGTGGGAGGGTTGACTTATGCTCTTCAAGAACGTAAATTGTATCAACCGTTTTCATTGAAATGAGACTATGAAGCATTTCTACAACAGGGCCATTTTTCCATGTCATGCTGTCAACAATCAAACTTTGTTCAATTCCATTGTCTGAAATTTTCCAACCTTGGCAAAGAATTTGTTCGCGCCCAAAAAGAATTGCCCGAAGACTTTTTTCCAACTCTGGTGAATAATTCATCAGTGCATAAATCTTAGCTTCCGCTTTTGTGTTTTGTGCCTTTTTCATAACGAAATGTTTTAAATAATTTTGTAGCATCAAATTTAAGAATTATCATAACGTGCCATTTCATGATAACCTATATATTTTTTACTTAATAATTTCTATAAAATTTAAATGTAGGAGGAGATTATAACTTTAAATAATAAAGTCAACCTCTTTTTTTTATTATATGCAAAAAAAACACTGAGGGGTGAACTCAGTGTTTTTAGAGGGATGCCGAGGGCGTTGTTCCCTACGTTATTATCCGTTCTTTTTTGCTTCTTCACGAGCTTTTGCTGCTGCAGTCAAATCGTCTGCAATACGAGCAGAACGACCACGCAATGCGCGTAAGAAGTATAATTTTGCACGGCGAACTTTACCAATTCTTGTTACATCAATTTTTGCAACATTTGGAGAATAAAGTGGGAATACTCTTTCTACACCTTCACCGAAAGAAATTTTTCTAACTGTAAAAGCAGAATTGATACCGTCATTTTTACGAGCGATACAAATACCTTCATAAACCTGAATACGTTCACGTTCACCTTCTTTAACTTTTACATGTACTTTTAAGCTATCACCAGCTTTAAAGTTTGGAACAGATTTGCCTTCTGTTAATTTAGCAATTTGTTCATTTTCTAATGTTTTTAATAAATTTGTCATTGTATTTTCCTTTTTATTTGCCGTTTTTATAATCTGTACTTTCTATAAAGTCAAGATATTTTTTGTACAAATCTGGCCTTTTTTGCTTTGTTATGTTAAGAGATTGTTGGTGCCTAAAATCATTTATGTTTTTGTGGTGTCCGCTAAACAAAATTTCTGGAACTTTTTGCCCATCCCATTCAACTGGACGAGTATATTGATGATGCTCTAACAAAAAGTTTTCAAAACTTTCATTTTCAATAGAAGCACTATTACCTAAAACACTTGGCAACAATCTTATAACAGCATCACAAACAATTAATGCTGCCTGATCACCACCTGTTAAGACATAATCTCCGATTGATAATTCTTCTACTTCAAAAGCATCTAAAACTCTTTGATCAACACCCTCAAAACGACCGCAAATAAAAGAAATTTCTTCTTCTTTTGCAAGCTCTTTTGCAACTTCTTGATTAAAAGTTCTGCCTCTTGGGCTTAAATATACCAACCGTCCCTTTTTGTGATTTGCTTTTATGGCAGAGCCTAAAATATCTGCTCTCATTACCATTCCTGCACCACCACCACAAGGGGTGTCATCTACTGATTTATGAACGTCTAAAGCATAATCTCTGATGTTTATTACATCATAATTCCATTTTGCATCTTTTAATGCCTTGCCTGTTAGAGATGTTCCCAAGAAACCTGGAAACACCTCTGGCAATATGGAATAAAAATTAATCTTCATCGTCTTCAAATTCCAAAAGTTCTGATATAGTAACAAAACCTTCTTTAACATTAACTTCAGGCACATAAGCTTTTGTAAATGGATACATTTCTGATTGTCCGTTTATAGAAACATCTAAAACATCTCCGCTTCCAAAATTATGAACCCCGAGAACTTTACCAACCTCTTGACCATTAAGTATTACTTTTAAGTCAACTAAATCTGTATAATAAAATTCTTCTTCATCTAACTCTGGTAAAACATCTCTTGTTGCCCAAAGTTCTGTGCCTATTAAAGTTTCTGCTAATGTTCTGTCATCAACACCTTTGATTTTGGCTCTTAATAATTCTTTAGAATAACCAACAATTTTAATATCAAAAGATTTTGTTTCGTCTTTATTTGTAAGCGTACCATAATTGGCAATATCTTTAGGGTTTTGAGTAAAACTTTTAAGCTTTACTTCACCTTTAATGCCATGCACGCCTGCTATTGCACCTAAACAAATTCTTTTATCTGTCATAAGATTTAAGCCTCTGCAGTTTCTTCTGCTGGAGTTTCTTCTGCAGGAGCTGCAGCAGCTACTTCAGCGTCTGCTTTTGCTTGAGTTTCAGCTTCTAATCTTCTTGCTTCTTTTTCTGCTTGTTCTTTTAATCTTTCTTGAGCTTTTGCTTTTGGTTGAGATTTTTTAGGAGATTCAACAAAAGCTTTTTTCTCTACTAAGCCAATTTTTGCTAATAAAGATTCTACTCTTTCTGTTGGCTCTGCACCTGTAGACAACCAATATTTTACTCTTTCAGCTTCTACTACAAATCTTTCTGCGCTATCTTTTGGTAACATTGGGTTGTATGATCCAACTCTTTCAATATATTTACCATCACGAGGAGCTCTAACGTCTGCTACTACTACTCTATAGAATGGGCGTTTTTTTGATCCACCACGAGAAAGTCTAATTTTTACTGCCATTTTTTTATTCCTTTTACATTATTAAATTTAGAAGAGCCTTAAACATCAAGTAAGATGAATTTTTCGCTCGTCTTTTGTTTTTTGTTCTTCGACTTTTTTCTTTATGGAGAGCCTACTCCATTGCATCAAAAAGCCTAATCCAAAAAGCAAAATCCATCACAAAAATGCATCTTACTTAATGTTTAAGGCTCTAGCAAGATTTGCCATTCCGCCCATCTTACCCATTTGTTTCATCATTTTAGCCATTTGCTCATAAGATTTTAAGAGCTTGTTGACTTCATGAACCTCTACACCGCTACCTTTTGCAATACGTTTTTTGCGAGAGGCTTTGATGATGTCTGGATTTTTTCTTTCTTGTTTAGTCATAGAAAGAATAATCGCAACTTGTTTGTCCATCAATTTATCTGAGCCAGCTTCTTCTATCTGACCTTTGAATTTTGACAAACCTGGAATCATACCAACAATACTGCCAATACTTCCCATCTTTTTTATTTGATTAAACTGAGATAACATATCATTTAAATCAAATTTGCCTTTAGTTACTTTAGCAGCGAGCTTTTCTGCTTCTGCTTTATCTATGTTATCCATAGCTTTTTCAACCAAAGATACAACGTCTCCTTGACCAAGAATTCTTCCTGCTAATCTATCAGGGTAAAATTCTTCAATCTCAGATATTTTTTCTCCAACACCTAAAAATTTTATTGGCACGCCTGCAACCATCTTCATAGATATTGCAGCACCTGCTCTTGCAGAACCATCTATTCTGGTCAACACAATACCTGTTATGCCCAAAGCCTCATTAAAAGCTTTGGCAACATTGCAAGATTCTTGACCAATCATTGCATCTGAGACTAATAAAATCTCTGTAGGGTTGGCAATCTTTTTAACATCTTTTAACTCATTCATTAAGTTGTCATCTATTTGAAGACGACCAGCACTATCTAAAATAACCACATCAAAACCATGTTTTTTTGCATAATCTAATGCGCGCTTTGTAATCTCTTGAGGTTTTTGACCTGCAATAATTTCTAATGAATGACCATTAATGCTTTTTGCTAATATCTCCAGTTGTTCTTGAGCCGCTGGACGATAAATATCTAGTGATGCTAATAATACTTTTTTGTTTTGCTTATCTTTTAAGCGTTTGGCAATCTTTGCAGATGTTGTGGTTTTACCACTACCTTGCAAACCTGCCATTAAAATCACAACAGGAGCTGGAGCATTAAAGTTAAGAGAATTGTCATCATCACCTAAAATCTCTAGCAATTTATCATGAACAATCTTCACAACTAACTGACCAGGAGAAATTGATTTAACAAGCTTTTCACCTGTTGCTTCAAGTTTGATTTTTGCAATCAACTCTTTAACTACAGGAAGAGAAACATCTGCCTCTAAAAGAGCTATTCTAATCTCTCTTAAAGCGCTATCAACATCAGCGTCGCTTAACACACCACGAGAAGTGATTTTGTTAAAAACGCCTGTTAATTTTTCTGTCAATGCTTCAAACATTAAATCTCCATAATCAAAATCGCCAACGTGCGAAACTCGCAGATTGACGTACTCCTAAGAGCTCTATAGGCTTTTGCCATACTCTGTTGGAAAAATCTTGGTGTATTTATATATTATAAAATTTAAGAGTCAAGCGTTTTGTTATTGACAAAATTAACAAAAGTGATATTGAGCAATTAAACAAAAATTATAAATTTAATAAAATATGAAAAAAATTGTTAAAATTTATGTGATAACTATGGTTATCATATCGCTTACTGGTTTTATTGGAACATTTGTTTTCAAGGATGGAATTTTTCATGCGCACTCTGAGAGTCTCGTTGATATTGGATTAGCATTAGCTGCGCTACCATATTGTTTGCACACCAATCCAAAAGTAAGCAAATGGTCAAAGTTTTTGATTGTTGCATCAATATTTGCCTTATTTAGCAATTACATGAAAAACTTAGATAACGAAACAAACGCTCTTATTTACATGTTTTTCCAAACTGCTAATATAGTTGCAATGTTTATTTTTATTTTCAACATAAAAAACATGTGATACTAAAGAGAAATAACTAACTTTTTTGTTTTTTCTAAATTAACCTCTTCGATTTTTTCGGAGAGGTTTTTCTTTGTCTTTAATACTACCAATTATATCATCTGCTTGCAATATTAAAACTGGATTGTTGCTCAATTCTTTTGCTTGCTCAGCTTGTTTTTTTGCAACCTTATTTCTACCCAACAACAAAGAATATTCTGCGCTTGCCAACAAGGCATTTGCATTATCATTTAGTTTTCCATAAGCTCTGGCTAATAATAAAAAGTTGCTAGCTGTTTTATTTTCTATATTTGCTTGTTTTAACAGTTCAACAGCTTTTTGATTTTTTTCTTTTTCATCATACCCCTCTATTAAACTACTAGCTAAATATGTTTTATAATAAGTTGAGGTTGGCAATAATTTTAAAGCTTTTTCATATTCTATTGCAGACTGTTTTGGCTTGGCTGTCTCAAACAATATTTGAGCTTTTAACTCATGATAATATGGGTTATTAGGCTCTTGTTTTATTAAAGCATCAACATATTTCATTGCTTCATCAATTTTTAACCCTTTAAATAAAGCAATAGCGGTTGCATAATTGTTTTTATTATAATATTTTTTTATTGCATCACTTGGCTTGCTAACAAAAGCATCTAGTTTTGCTTGAATTGTTTTCAACCTTGTATCATATTTTTTTTCACCTGTTGTTTTTTGATTTTCTAAAAAACTAATGCGCTCTTGTGTTAATGGGTGAGTTGAATAATATGATGTTTCTGTAATACCTTGCAATTGATTATCTTGTTGTAATCTAGTTAAAAAGTTTAGTAAATCTTCATTTGGGATATTATTTTCTTTAAGAATACCTAGCGCAAAATTATCTGCTGAGCGTTCATCTTCTTTTCTATATTCAAAATATTTTCCCATCAAAGCACCTTGTGTTCCAAAAATGCCAGCAACAGCAACTTCTCCGCTTCCTGATGCGGCTCCAGCTACTCCTGCCAATATCATTGAAGCTAATGAAACTTTTTGCATTTCTTGATCTTTTATTTTTTGCTTAAAAATATGACCCGCTTTAATATGCCCTGCCTCATGAGCAAAAACACCTGAAAGCTCATTTGAATTTTTTGCTCTTGTTATTAAACCTGTATGTATAAATAAATTGCTTCCATCGGTTACAAAGGCATTGATGTTGTCATCTAACAAAATATGGATTTTGCTTTTATCAAAAGGAATACCTGCAGTTTTATATATTGGTTTTATAAGCTCATATAAATATGTTTCTGTTTCTTCATCTTCAATAACAACTTGCGCATTTGCATTTGCACAGAAGATTAAAAAGAATAGAATAATGAAGATTTTATTTAACATATATACAAGATATATTACTTTTTTACTTATGCAAGAATAAAAAAATTATTATTGAAGGAAGTGCGACAATCTTATCAAAAATATTGCTATATAATTAGATTGGATTGCCGCGCTTCGCTCGCAATGACAAAACGTGGAAAATAAACTACACCACATATACTTACAAAACTATATATTTTAATATAAAATATTTTTTGGGGTTCTTGGGAATGGGATTACGTCTCTGATGTTTGCGATACCTGTTACCAACATCATCATACGTTCAAAACCCAAACCAAAGCCTGCGTGTGGTACTGTTCCGTATTTTCTTGAATCCAAGTACCAAGAATAATCTTTTGGATCCATTCCGGTTTCTTTAATTCTATTTAATAAAACATCCATTCTTTCTTCACGTTGAGAACCACCGATAAGTTCGCCTATTCTTGGAACTAAAACATCCATTGCGGCAACTGTTTTGTTGTCATCATTCATGCGCATATAAAATGCTTTGATTTCTTTTGGATAATTTGTAACAATCACAGGGCGTTTGAAATGTTGTTCTGCCAAAAATCTTTCGTGTTCTGTTTGCATATCAATACCATATTCAGGTTCAAACTCAAATTTTTTGCCTGATGCTTTCATAATCTCTATCGCTTCTGTATATGTAACTCTTGCAAAGTCATTATTAACTATATTGTTTAATGTATCCATTAATGTTGGGTCTACAAAACGAGCAAACAAAGCAACATCATCTGGACAATTTTCCATAATATGCTTAACAAGATATCTAACCATATCTTCTGCTAAGTCCATATCATCATTTAAATCTGCAAAAGCCATTTCTGGTTCTATCATCCAAAATTCTGCAGCGTGTCTTTGAGTATTTGAGTTTTCTGCTCTAAAAGTTGGACCGAAGGTATAAATATCACCCAAGCCCATTGCCATCATTTCTCCATTTAGTTGACCAGAAACTGTTAAACTTGCGTGCTTACCAAAGAAGTCTCTAGAATAATCTGCTTTGCCTTGAACTTTTTCTAAATCAAGAGTTGTAACCTGAAACATCTCCCCTGCGCCTTCACAATCAGATGCTGTAATAATAGGAGTATGAACATATCTAAAACCACGTTCATTATAAAATTTATGAATAGCAAACGCTAACTCTGATCTAATTCTAAAAGCAGCACCATATTTATTTGTTCTTACCCTTAAGTGAGAGATTGTTCTTAAAAATTCATCTGTATGTTGTTTTTTTTGTAAAGGAAAATCATCTGGCGCAATGCCATAAATCTCAACATTTTCAGAAATAACTTCAACGCTTTGATTACCGCCTTGAGATTTTACTAATTTACCTGTTATGGCTACAGAAGAGCCAGTGGTCAATGATTGATAACCATCGCGCGCAATAACCTGTATATTTTTAACGGTGCTTCCGTCATTAATTTCTAAAAAGCAAAAATCTTTTGCTTCACGTTTGGTTCTAACCCAACCTTTAACTAAAACATCTATATCAACATCTGTTGATTTTAATAATTGTGCAATTTTTGTTCTTTTTAACATTGTTATATCCTCTTTGAAACTTGACAAAGTATAAATAGGTTATAATATAAATGCAATAGTTTTTTATGGGAGAGATTAAAAATGAAAAAAATTGCGATTTTATGTCTTTTATCTATACTTTCTGCTTGCGCAGCAAATATTGGGGCTGATGATTATACTACAGAATCCGTTGGCTCTGTTAATAGAGCGTTAAGAGGAACTGTCTTAAATGTTCGAACAGTGAAAATTGCTGATGCTGGAACAGGTGGCTCTATCATTGGGGGAATCGCAGGAGCTGCTGCAGGAACTCTCCTTGGTGGTAATGATGCAACAAAAATAGTTGGTGGTGCTGTTGGTGCGGCGGCAGGTTCTTGGGCAGGTTCTGAAGCTCAGCAATTAGCATCTGGTCAACTTGGTTATGAATATGTTATCGAGCTTGACAATGGAAGAATTGTTACTTTAACTCAAGGTGCTGATGTTAAAATTAACCCTGGGCAAAAATGTATTGTTCTATATGGAGATAGAGCAAGAGTTATCCCTTATGCTGGTGGAAGTTATTAATCTATGTTTATAAAAATCTACAACTTTACAATCACTTTATTATATCCTTTAGTTATCAGAAGGTATATTGAAAAACGAAAACTTAAAGGCAAGGAAGATATTAAACGTTTTAATGAGCGAGTTGGGAGACCAAAGAAAAAAAGACCTGAAGGTAAACTTATTTGGTTGCACGGTGCTAGTGTTGGAGAAAGTGTTTCTATGCTTCCTCTTATTCATAAACTTTTAGAGCATTATGAAGATGCTCATGTTATGGTAACAACAGGAACAACAACTTCTGCTGAAGTTATGGCAAAACGTTTGCCTGAACGTGCTTTTCATCAATATATTACTATTGATAATCCGTTTTTTACAACACGCTTTGTTAGATATTGGAAACCTGATTTGGTATTATGGTTTGAATCTGACTTATGGCCTGCAATGTTATCTTCTATTAAAAGAAAAAAAATTCCTCTTATCTTAATTAATGGTAGGATTTCTAATAAATCTTTTAAACGTTGGCAACAATTTGACTTTATTTCTAAAGAGCTTTTGGGTTGTTTTTCTTTGTGTCTTGGTCAATCAGAACAAGATGCTTATAGACTTAGAATGATTGGGGCAAAAAACACTCTTTGTTTGGGCAACCTTAAATATGCTGGGCTTCCTTGGCAAATAAATGAAGAAGAAAAAGAAAAAATGAGTAAAGCTTTTAAAAATCGCACATTATTTTTAGCTTCTTCTACTCATGATGATGAAGAATTTAGAATTGCTAGAATGCACAAAAACTTAAAAGAAAAGCACCCTGATATTTTGACAATTATTGCACCTCGACACCCACAAAGAGGACCTGAAATTACAAAAAAAATAGAGGCAGAGCTTGGATTAAAAGTGGCTCTTCGCTCTGACAATGAAGCAATAACAAAATCAACGGATGTTTATGTTGCAGACACCATTGGAGAGCTTGGTTTGTGGTATGATTTATGCCCTGTTGTGTTTATTGGTGGCTCATTAATCCCTCATGGGGGGCAAAATTTTATTGAGCCTTCTCGTCAAAGATGCTGTGTTATTATCGGACCACACACTCACAACTTTGTTGATGCAATGAACAGAGCTAAAAAAGCTGATGCTATAATTGAAGTTAATGACGTTATTGATTTAGAAACAACATTAAACCAACTTTGGGATAATAAAGAGCTTTTAGAAGCTAAAAGAAGTCTGTCTTATAATTGGGCAACTAGTGAAGCAAAAGTTCTTGATGGAATTTTAACAAAAGTTAAGGAATATTTAGATTGAAAACCCCAGAATTTTGGAAGACAAAAAACAACATCTCAAAAGCATTAAAACCTCTTGGTGATGTTTATAATTATTTTACACAAAAAAGAATTGCAAAAGCACCAGAATATATTGCTCCTATTCCTGTTATTTGTATCGGCAACATTACAGCTGGTGGCACAGGTAAAACTCCTGTTGCGATATCAATTTCTAAAATGCTCGAGAGACCTTTTTTTATTTCTCGAGGTTATGGTGGGAAGCTTAAAGAAGCTGTTGTTGATATAAAAAAACACAAGGCTAGTGATGTTGGTGATGAACCTATGTTACTCGCTCAACACGCTCCGACAATAATAAACGCAAACAGGGCTATTAGCGCACAAAAAGCGGTTGAAATGGAAGCAAAATATATCATTATGGACGATGGTTTGCAAAATCCTAAATTGCAAAAGACGCTTAGTTTTGTTGTTATTGATGGCGAATATGGATTTGGCAATTTTGAATTTATTCCTGCAGGTCCAATGCGTGAAAAACAAATAAGAGCAGATGCTGTTATTATAATTGGTAATGATAAATTTAATCTTGGTAAAAAAATTAAAAAGCCTATTTTTTATGGAACAATAGCTCCTAAAAAACCAGAAGGTGGCGCTAGAAATGTAAAAGCATTTGCAGGAATTGGCAGACCTCAAAAATTTTATAATTCTTTAAGAGAATGTGGTTTTGGAATATTAAAAACATTTGATTTTCCTGACCATCATCAATACAGCATTGCTGACTTGGACGCAATTAAAAGAGAGGCGCAAGGGTTTGAGGTTTGGACAACCGCAAAAGATTTTATAAAAATCCCAAAATCTCATCAAAAGTTTTTTAATGTTTTAGAAATTGAAATTAAATGGCAAGATGAACAAGCATTAAAAGACTTTATTTTAGAAAAAACAAAATAAAGTATTTTAGATAATTGTGGTAATTTGTTTTAGGGATGCATACAATGCATCCCCTCTAAATTCACATTTCAAAGATATACTAAAATTCGCGCACACATCTAATTGCTGAGTAGCCAGAAGTAGCTTTAGGAGCAGTATCATAAGTAATAGGATTATTAGCATAAGGCCTAATATGCGTAGAGTAGTACGTCTCTGAAGATTCCTCTGATGAGAAATAAGTAACAACAAGATAGGGAACATTCGTTGCTTCTAACTCTGTAAGTATTGTATTTAATGAAGTATAGTTTGTTATCTTAATTGCAACAACTTCATCTTCTGTTGGCAGGCGCCAATTGCTACCATAAGTTGTTTTACAATAACTAGATGAAGATTCACTTCCTCCATATGATGTAGTATCATAAGTAGAAGATATTCCCATCGCTTCTGACCAAGAATAGGTACTAGGATCTGTTACTTCCACAGAAAGACAAAGATTGGTATTGCCGACTTGAACACCTACTACTTTATTACTTTCATAGCAAATCCCATCAAATATACCTGTTGCACCACTGCAAAACATTTTACTGGTATCAAAAGGACATTTCAAAGCATTACCAATACAATTAGTGTCTGTATAACCAAGTTCTTCGCAGTTTGATGCGACGACACAAGTATCAGCAAAGCTTATATTTGCGTTTAGGAGGAAAGTTAAACCCATAACGCCTCCTGTTATTATTTTTGTTTTATTCATTTTTATTTCCTCCTTTTTTTGTTTTTAGTGGCGGAACGTCGAAACGCAGTTCCATTTTTTTTGACGACACCCATAAGGGGCGTCCCTACAGTTTTTTGTTATGGGTGGGACGCCGAGGGCGTCGTCCCCTACAATTTAATAACACCGTCATTGCGGACTTGATCCGCAATCCAGTCAAACCATCATTCCTTCTCATCTTCCCTCCTGAGCTAAGGGATGTGCCCGTTAGGGCGATGGGGGTATAATAATTATGTTTCCTTTTTCAGGGATGCATGCAATGCGTCCCCTACAGGGTGTTATGCTTTATTGTAGGTGAGAACTGTGTTCTCCCGTTTATAAAACAATCCATTTTTCAGGTAAGGTCAAGACCGTACCCTACAGGGCTCTGGCATCCACCCTCAAGACGTCATTCTGAAATCCAAAACGTCATCCTAAACCCCAAAACATCATCCTGAACCCCAAAACATCATCCTAAACCCCAAAACATCATCCTAAACCCCAAAACATCATCCTGAACCCCTAAGCCGTCATCCTGAACTTGTTTCAGGATCGCATTTTAGATGCTGAAATAAATTCAGCATGACGGGGTAATTATTCCTTTTTACGGGACACATACAATGCGTTCTCTACATATAGGCGGATATAAAATCCGCCCCTACAACTACCCCGTCGCCTTTAGCGCCACCCCTTCACTTATGAAGGGGAATTTTTAATGGCATTTTTGCAAAAAAGTGCAAAAATTACGTTTTTTGGTGAATATGGGCAGAAAATAAATACTTTGGGAGGATTATTGACTGCCCATAAGCCCATATATTCTGGTATTTTGACACCTGTCTTAAAAACAAAGTGTCTATTTTAAACCACCGTTTAAAATAGACACTTTTAGTGTTACAGTTTTGTTAAATTATGTTGTTGATTTTACTTATTTCTTGATTTTTTTTAAAGTTTGTGATAGTGTCTATTCTAGACGGTCGTTTAAAATAGACACTACCAAAACAACCCCTAGCCCTTGTGGGCTGGGGGTTTGAAATATGTTCAAAAAATGAGTTTTTTATATTTGTGACAGCAAATCAGTTGCCATATAATTTAGACTGGATTGCGGGTCAAGCCCGCAATGACTGATTTTATAATCACAAACATTATAGATGGAGCAAAGACGAAATATTGAAGTTCGCTTAGCCTTAAAATAAAATTTTAAGGCGCGATGACGTTTTTTTATTATACGGCTAAGTCTTCGATAATTTTGTTTAATAAATAAAAGCCTTTATCTGTAACTTTGATTGTTTTTTTATCATCTAAAATCAAGGCTTGTTGTTTTAATGAGTTTAGATTTTTTTGATTTATGAAATCATCAAATTTTAATCCGCATTGAGTATAAAATCTTTCTTTATTTATACCTTCATAGATTCTTAATCCCATTAGTAACAATTCTTCAGCGCGTTCTTCTGGGCTAAGTTTTTCTATTTGGCGATGATGGGTTGTGGCGTTCATTTTTAATCTGCCATGAGCGCCTTTGCCAATGCCCATATAATCTAGACCTTGCCAATATCCCATATTATGTTTACACTCAAAACCTGTTTGACAATAATTTGAGACTTCATATCTGTTATATCCGCTTAAAGCTTCTTTTGTTTGTTTATATAACTCTATGGCTTTTTCTTCTTCTATGTCTTCATAGCCTCTTTTATAAAAAGCGGTCCCCTCTTCTATTGTCAATTGATATACTGATAAATGCTTAAAGCCCAATCCTTTTACAAAAGAAAAATCTTCTGATTGTGGCAAGCCTAGCATTATATCCATTGAGTGATTATCAAATGTTTCTAAAACATCTTCTATTGCGTTTAATGCCTCTTCTTTATTATGAGAGCGTTCTAAAAAATTTAAATTATCTTGGTTTAATGATTGAATACCCAATGATAAGCGATTGATTCCTGCTGCTTTTAGATCCTTAAACATGTTAGGGTGGTTTGTGTTCGGATTGGCTTCTAAAGAGATTTCTAAATTTTCGGTTTTGAATTCTTTATAAATGTAATTAACAATTTTTTCTATATTATAAGGATTGATTAATGATGGAGTTCCGCCGCCAAAAAACACTGTAGAAATATTATCATCAACATATTGCTTATAAAATTTTATGTCATCAATATAAGAGTTTATAATATCATCTTGATTTATTAATGGGTCTACTCGAGAATAAAAATCGCAATATGGACACTTTGATAAACAATACGGCCAATGAATATATATCCCCGTCATAATAAAATCCCTCTTGATTAATTTAATAATATTCACTATATTTTAGTTAAAGGAGAAAAGCAAATGAAAAATTATTCAACAACAAAATCTCAAACCGCAACAATTGATGAAGGTTTGCGCAGTTATTTTATTAAAGTTTATAACTACATGGCTGGAGGTTTATTATTAACAGCAATAGCAGCTTATTTGGTTGCAAACACATCTTTAATCAACGCATTTTTTACACCAACAGGCATGAGCGGATTGGGCTGGATTGCTCTTTTGGCACCAATATTTATGATTTTTGGCTTTGGCTGGGTTTTAACTAGAGGCACATTAGCACAAGTTCAAGGTGTGTTTTGGGGATTTTCTGCATTAATG
This sequence comes from Alphaproteobacteria bacterium, assembly GCA_044432975.1. Taxonomy (GTDB): domain Bacteria; phylum Pseudomonadota; class Alphaproteobacteria; order RF32; family CAG-239; genus JAWXUC01. The sequence continues at coordinate 76,304 of JAWXUC010000003.1, forward strand.
GGAATTTCAATTTCTCCAATATTAATCGCTTATACAGGCGCTAGTGTTACTAGAGTTTTCTTAATCACTTCTGCAACATTTGGTGCAATGAGCCTTTATGGATACACAACCAAAAAAGACTTGTCTGGTATGGGATCTTTTATGATGATGGGATTATGGGGAATTATTATTGCTTCTATAGTTAATATCTTTATGAAATCTTCTGGAATGTATTATGCATTGTCTTATTTAACAGTTGCCGTATTTGTTGGCTTAACAGCATGGGATACACAAAAAATTAGATTGATGTACTCTGCAGCTGATTCTGATGACACAGCAAGCAGAAAAGCAATTAGTGGTGCTTTGAGCTTGTATATGGACTTTATCAACATGTTCTTAGCTTTGCTTAGAATTATGGGCGATAGAAGATAATAACATTACTTATATCAATTTTTAGGGCGCAAATTGCGTCCTATTTTTTATTTAAAAGCTTTAGGCTTAAACTCATTTAAGTATTGTTTAACAAGAGATGTTAGTTCTTCTTGAACATCTGACTGGTTATTATACCTTGCAACAATTTTCATGATTGCTTCTACCAAATTATGTCTTTTGCAAAAATCTATTGAAGTTTGATGATTGATATCAAACATCCACGAAATTGTTGCGACAAGATCATCTGAGTTGCTTTTTATTTCTGAACGTGGATACAAAACCCTTTCTTTAAAGCAATCAATCGCTATGGGATTTATAGGGCCATAAATAAACTCTTTATCTGTTGCAGGAAGCCAAGCTTTTATGTGATTATCAAACTCTTGCTTTAACATATAAAAGTTTGCAATTTTATCTGCATCCATTGCCAAAAACAAAATTTGTTTAATGTCGTTTTTTAAGTCTTCATCTTTAATTGCAAGGTAATCTTCATCTTGATAAAACTCCTCAATCAAATGACCATGATGACGAACAGGTAAAATAATTCTGGGATCATTATACTCTGGCATTTCGGCTAAAATCATAGCGCCTAAAGTACCATGATCAACTGGAGATTTATTAAGATTATATTCATTATCACCTGTCGATTTATAATAGATTTCTTCAATTTCTCTAAAACGACCTATATCATGTAAAATATATGCGGTTTTAGCACATTTAACAAAATCTTGAGGTTTGTTTTGAAAAGAAACTTCATGCTTAAAAATATAGTTACCCGCACCAACAACTTGAAGAGAATGCCTAATTTTTTCATAAGCATAAGCTTTGCAATCGTCATCACTTTTTACAATATCTAATGTTTTTTGATATGTATCATGCAATAAATTTATTTCTTTTTTCATAATGAATAATGTATAAATTATAATTGTTAAAAAAAGTATAACAGAAGATTTAGACCATTTTACGAAAAGATAGAATATGCCTGTGAAGGATTTTGTTTTTTGAATTTATTTTTATTTATGAAGTGTAGTGGACTACAGTTTATAAATAAAAATAAAGAACAAAAAGCAAAAGACGAGCAAAGGGATTCTATCTTTTCGTAAAAGGGTCTAAGATAAGGTAGATTTATCTTTTGATTGGATTGTACCGTTACGAATTGCAAAAGCAATTCTACTTGTACGAAAAGACTAAGTCTTGCTTCGGCTAAAGCCTAGCAACACTAAGTGTATTTTGCCGCGCTGCGCTCGCAATGACACAGACTAGATAAGTTTCAAACTTGCTTCGCAAATTCGTCTGCAGTATGAAGCCAACAAAAAACCCCTAGTTGAAACTAGGGGTTTTTTATTGGCTCCGACTGCAAGATTCGAACTTGCGACCAATCGGTTAACAGCCGATTGCTCTACCACTGAGCTAAGTCGGAATAATAATTACTACCAAAATATTTTGGAGGCCGATACCGGAATCGAACCAGTGTACAAGGATTTGCAGTCCTCTGCATGAGCCACTCTGCCAATCGGCCATCAGCGATAAAAATAGTTATACATTAATTTTTCACAACGTCAATATTTTTTTTTACTTTTTTTAAAAAAAATATTATAACTTTAATTAAAGGAAAAAAATATGAAAATAGCAATTGCATCAGACCACGGAGGTTTTGAGATAAAACAACAACTTATATCTCATTATCAAAATTTAATAGACTTAGGATGTTATGACAACAGTTCTTGTGATTATCCAGATATTGCAAAAAAAATGAAAGAATCTATCTTAAATAATAACGCAGAAATCGGAATTTTAATCTGTGGAACAGGAATCGGAATATCTATTGCTGCAAATAGATATAAAGGAATCCGCGCTGCTATATTATATGATGACTTTAGCGCACAAGCGGCAAAAGAACACAACAACGCAAATATTATTGTTTTTGGTGGCAGAACAATGGGAATTAATGATATTATTAAAAGAATCGACATTTTCTTAAATGCACAATATGAAGGTGGCAGACACCAAAACAGAATCAACAAAATAGAGGAGTTATAATGAACAACATGGACTTACATCAACAAGATGTTGAAATCTTTGAGGCAATTGCCTTAGAACTTGACAGACAAAAAAATTCTATAGAACTAATTGCATCTGAGAACTTTGTTTCTACAGCTGTTTTAGAAGCTCAAGGTTCTATATTAACCAACAAATATGCAGAAGGATACCCTTATAAACGTTATTATGGCGGATGTGAGTTTGTTGATATTGTTGAAGACTTGGCAATTGAGCGTGCAAAAAAATTATTCAACTGTGAATATGTTAATGTACAACCTCACTCAGGATCTCAAGCAAACACTGCTGTTTTTGCAGCTTTATTACAACCAAATGATGTTATTTTAGGAATGAAACTTTCTGCTGGTGGACACTTAACACACGGTTCAAAGGTTTCTTTATCTGGTAGATGGTTAAACTCTGTTGGATATGGCGTAAAACAAGATACAGGTAAAATTGATTATGAAGAATTAAGAGCAAAAGCACATGAACATAAGCCAAAATTAATTATTGCTGGTGGTTCTGCGTATCCTAGAGCTATTAATTATGATATATTTAGAGAAATTGCAGATGAAGTTGGAGCATATTTAATGGTAGATATGGCACACTTTGCTGGGCTTGTTGCTGGAGGTATTTTAGATAATCCATGCGACTGGGCAGACATTGTTACAACAACAACTCACAAAACATTACGCGGACCTCGTGGTGGAATGATTTTAACCAACAATGAAGAAATCGCAAAAAAAATAAATTTTGCAGTTTTTCCAATGACTCAAGGTGGACCTTTAATGCACGTTATTGCCGCAAAAGCTGTTTGTTTTGCAGAAGCATTAACTCCTGAATTTGACACTTATGCTCAAGCTGTTGTTGACAACGCAAAAGCACTCGGAGAAACATTGGTATCAAGAGGCTTAAATTTGGTTTCTGGCGGTACAGACACACACTTATTATTAGTGGATTTGCGCCCTAAAGGATTAACAGGTGATGTTGTTGAGAAAATTTTAGAAGAAGCAAATATTACATGTAATAAAAACGCAATTCCTTTTGACCCTCAACCACCAAAAATAACTTCTGGTATTAGACTTGGTACTCCTGCGGGAACATCTAGAGGTTTTGGGGTTGAAGAATTTAAGAAAATTGGACATTTGATTTGCGATGTTATTGATGCTCTTGATAAAGGGGACAGCGTGCAAAAAATTACTGCTTTTGTAAAAATGAAAGTGTTAGCATTGTGTCAACAATTCCCTCTTTATAATATTGAAGAGCCAGAATATGAATACGAATATGTTGAAGATGTGGATGAAAGTGAAACTCAATATACAGAAGAAGAAACAGAAAATGATGATGTTGAGTATGAATATGTAGAAGATGATAGCGAAGAATAAATCATTGTGCTTGTCGCTGATTTGTAGGGGCGATTATTAATCGCCATCATTGCCGTAAGGCAATGAAAATAAGGATATTTACTGTCGGGAGACCAGTGGTCTCCCCTACATTTTTCAGTGCACAATACAATCAATTAATTTTGGATTAGATATATAGCGAAATGACTATATTTTGGAGATTTGCGATCTTCTAATTTTAAAAATCGGAAGATGCCTGAGCCCATAAATTCTTTATGGGCGGCATGACGTTTTTTGTGGGACGCATGCAATGCGTCCCCTACAACTACTCCGTCGCCTTTGGCGCCACCCCTTCACTTGTGAAGGAGAATTTTAATCACACATTGAATGAGTTTTGTCATTGCGAGCGAAAGCGAAGTAATCCAGTTAAACAAATAATCATTTTTCAGGGATGCCGAGGGCGTCGTCCCCTACAATTATTATTGTCATTGCGCAACAAAATTTATTTATGGGTAGTATGACATTTTTTAAAGGTACGGTCAACTACAACGTAATTTAATATACAATAATAAAAAAGAGCTCTGAAATTAAGAGCTCTTTTTTGTTGTTATCTACCTTGTTGTTGACGCAACGCTTTTGTAGTGTTTTGCGTTCCTTCTTCTTGTCTGGTGATGTTTTTCCAAACATTCTTAAGTTTTGTCATGATATCGTCTTTTCCTTTTGCGGTATCACAAGGTTTTGTTTTTCCTTCAAACAAGTATTGGTTGATATCATAAATCTCAACAGTACTGTTTTCTTTATATTTACTCATATCTGGGTTAAGATCTGGTCTTCTTGATCCTTTTATTACCTTACCTCTATCATCATTTGAAGTTGTCATTGTAGCATAATCACCAAAATGAGTTAAAGTTATAGTATTATTCATATTAGTTCTACTAATATTTGATTCATTCAAACTTTGTCTTGCTTGATTAATACCTTCTTTTCTTTCTTCTGGTTTTGTTGACATGCCAGCAGATGTTAATTTTTTATTGAATTCTATTTTTCTTTTTAACAAATACTTATCCATATCAACGCTAGGAGCTTCTGATTGTCTTTCTGCTTCAACACGAGTTGCATAATTATCATAATGCTTTTTAGTCGCTTCAGACTTATCTGATGGCTCATGACCATAAACAATTTTGTATTCTTCCATTAAAAGATCTGCTTTTTCTTCTTTATGAGCTGGAAGTTGCTTTGGAACCTTATGTTCTGGTAAAACTTTTGGCTCTTCATGAGCTGGAAGTTGCTTTGGAACCTTATGTTCTGGCAAAACTTTTGGACCATCTACTGGAGGAAGAACTTTACCTTTACCTCTAATTTTATCTAATAAAGAACCCACACGCTCTTTTGTCTTCTTAAAGTTGCTTGTTGCCCAACCGAAGATACCTGGAGCATCTGGAGCTTGGTGATGGATTGTTTGAGCATCTGAAACAACAACATCATGAGTAGTTGTAACTGTGTGCATTGAACCACCATGATCAGCATAAGTTCTAAAGCCATCAGGATTCATTCCATCTTGTCCGATTGTTGAACGAGCAACACCATCTGGTCCCATTTCTGAGTTAAATCCTAATACACCATCATTTTGACCAATTGTACCAGCAACGTGCCCTACTTGGTTGTGGCCACTTGTAAACATATCTGTAACTCTGAATGTGTCTATACCTTGTTGTGATGGAGTAAAGTTTCCGTTTGCATCAAACATATTTGCAAGAGCCTTAATATCTCCTGTCTCTAAACCTCTATCAGCAGCATATCCTGCACCATAAAGTTTATTAAAGCCATTGCTTTGAACGTCTGCACCACCTTGAACATGTAAAGTTTGATTATCTGGAGTTATACCACCTGCATTGCTCCATTCATTAATAACCCTTGCTGGTTCTAGTGGTGGTTGATCTGGGTGAGCAGCATTATATGCTTCTACTTCTTTCATCATATAATCAAGTTTTTCAGGATTGCTAGAAAATCTATGTTCTTTTAAGAAGTTTTCTGTATCTTGAACAACACCTTCTTTATATTCTACATGAGTTTCTGTTCTAGTTTCTGTTCTGGCTGCAATTTCTTCTTTGGTCATAAAGGCTTCGTTGCCTTCCATAAAAGCTTGAGCGCCTGCACGACCTGCCATTGCACCACCAATTACAGCACCTGCATTTGCAGCTCCCCACATTACAGATTCCCATGTACTTAAGCCATCTTTTTTGGCTTGTGCGTAAGAGCTTGCACCACCAGTAACAGCACCAACACCCATTGCACCATAACCACAGATTGCAGCGGCTCCTGGGTTACCTGTAGCAGCAAAACCTAAAGCTGCAGCACCTAAAGTTGTTGTGGCAACAGTACCAAGCATTTGTTTGTCTTGGAAAAACTCTTTTAAGCCATATTTTTTACCTGCTTTTTTTGCTTCTTTGCGTTTTTTCATGATATTAATAGCAGTCATTGTCAAACCAGCACCAACTGCAACAGCACCAACTGCAAGACCTGAAACACTAGTATGTGCAACAGTATACGCAGATGCTAATGAAATACCTGCAGCAGTAACAGCAGAAATAGCCAATTTAGAACCTACTGATTTTAATTGTTTAATACGAGCTTGACGTTTTGTTGTATAACCATCTTGTCTTGTTGCAGCCATTTTATCAATATCAGCAACTTTGTTATACATTTTTCCAATAACTGGAGTACCTCTACCCAATTTTTGGTTCATTCTGTTTGCAAGACCATCAACTGCGTTTACTTGATAATCCATTGCTGTATTAAAACCATTATGAGAAATTGTCATTGGTCTTTCAACATTTGTAAGTTTACCAATAAATTCTCTTAAATGTTTTTGATCAGTAAACTTTTTAGGATGTTCTGAAGTTGCATCTTTAATAAGCTCTTCTGAATTATGAATGGTATGCAACTTTGAAGCTAATTCAAGTTCTAAGTTATCTTGTAAAGTTTCATTATCAAGTTGTGTTTTTCCACCTAATGATTTGAAAACAACATCAGATTTTGCAAGCTCAATAACTCGGTCTAATTTACCGCCTTTAATAAGCTCTCCTTTATCATCAAACTGTTCTTCTTTTTGACCTTTTTCATCCAAGAAATGATAGTTCTTCAATGCGTCCATAACTTCTTGAGAAGGCATCATTCCTTCTAATGCCTTATTATTGTCATCAAAAGTTTTATCAACAACAGCAGCATCGTTTTCTGTAATATCTTTTAAATTCCAAACATCATCATAATCACTCATTAAGCCATCTAGAGTTTCTCTATTGCCTTTAATAGTGTTTAATTTTGCGGCATCTTCTTTAACGTTTGCATCTAACTCTTTTTCTCTGGCATCAAACATATAATTATAGCCGTCATAAATATCTGCAGTGTTTGTGAAGTCTGCAAAGAATTCTTCTTGATGAGCTGCCATATTATCTGATAATTCATCCATTCTACCTGTAATTTTATTTAAGGCCTCTTGATTGGCTTTAACTTCTGGATCTTGAACATCTTTGCCAGTAATTATAGCCTTTAGTGATTGGCAACTATCTGCTAAAACTCTTGGAGGAGTAATGACTAATAGCTGCTCATTATTTGCAATGCCTTGAGCAAATTTTGTGTCAAATTCTACTTTTTGAGAAGTGCTTAAATCATCTACTCTTGAAGCAAGCTCTTGTTGTCTTTCAAGATTTCCACTAGCCGCTTGCATCTCTGTATCTGAAACAACATCCATAGTTCTTAAAGTATAAACAACTGCTGTATTAAAAATCACTGCATTTTCATCTGATGTTTTACTTCTAACACGATGTAAAACAGATTCTGCAACTTGTTCTTCTACTTGTAACCCCTCATCTTTAGGAGTTCTTTGGATTCCTGTTTTTGGAGTTCTTTGGATTCCCGTTTCTGGAGTTCTTTGGATTCCTGTTTCTGGGGTTCTTTGGATTCCTGTTTCTGGAGCATCTTCTTTTACTGTAACAACAGGCTCAAAATCTGTATATCCTCTTGCAGCATCTTGAAGTTCTTCCTGAAGCTCTTCTTCATACCAAGAATCGTCTACTTCGGTTGTTTCTTTTGTAGGTTCTTCTTTGGCAACTTCATCTTTTTGTTTAGCTTTCCAATCTTCAAACTCTTTTTTATAAAAAGCACCAACACTTTGATCTGTTCCGTGTTCTACATGATCATTAAATAATCTTTCAAACTCTTCTCTTGCTGTTTCTTTTCCTTCTGTGCCAAAATTATTTTCTTCTAAGAATTTATTAAATAAAGCTTGTTCTTCTTGATAAGCCTTTTCTTCAGCTTTTTCTTTTGCGCTTAAAACAGAGCCAACAACTTCTGCTATTTTTTCTTTCTTTTCATCTGTAAGGCTTTCTTTTTCTTCAGAAAGTATAGCATTACCATGAATATCCATTTCTGCTTTGGCAGGAGATTTTTCATCAGCCAAGACCGTTTTGTCTTTAGCGCCTTCGTTATATTTTCCTGAATACATGTTTAAAACACTATCAGGAAACTTATATACTGTATTATTTAAGGTAAATTCACCCTTCTTTAATATTGCCATTTCGCTTTTAGTAAGTTGCCCAGCAGAAATCTTTGCACTTAAGTTTGATAGAAATTCTTCTACAGTTTGTTTTCTTGCAACAGTTTTATCCTTAGCCATAATAAATTCTCCTTTATTTATATATACTAAACATAATATCATAAAATTAAAATAAAGTAAATGACTTTTTTGTCCATTAATCGTGATAAACAAAATCTATCTTGACAGTAGGCTAAAAATTGTATAAAAAACATCATTAGACATGGTTTTTCTTTAGAATTGCATTGTTTTGATGTGCAAAAAAAAATCAATTCTTTCTTAAAACACAACTTAAATGAGATTTAATAAAGTATGAAAAAAAATAAAATACCAAAGATACCAAAGCCAAAAGCTCTTAAGATAAAAAAGGGCCGAAAGCTTTTGTGTTATAGAGAAATAATATACAGAAGTTCTAATAGAACCAAAATTTTTGGCTTTTCAGAAAAATTTCAGCTAATAGCTATTACAATATTTTTAATAATAACAACAATTAGTGGTTATGGTTATTACTATTATGGAAAAAGCGGTAACATGGTTGACAAAGCCAAGCAAGAGCTTCAAGAAGCCAAAGATGCTTATGAAAATTTTGTTTCTGAAGTTGCGTTATTACAAAAACAATCTAACACAAACAAAAGCATTGATAAAAAATTAAAAGAAGTATTAAGTGAAGATCATATTTCTGAGTCAACCCTAACTAGTAAAGTTGAACTTAAAGAAGCAATATTGCAAAGAGACATGGCAAGAGCTGAAGTAAAAGCGCTAAACGCCCAAATTGATGAAATTGATAAAATTTTCAAACAAACAAAAAAAGCGGAACTAGAATTATTGGATGAAGTGGATAAAATTGCCTCTAAAGAAGTTGTTAAAATAAAAGAAACTCTTAACTCCATAAACAAGCCTCTACGACAAAAAGGACTGTATTTCAACATCTTAAGAAATCAAAATTCTGCAGGAAAAGGTGGACCTTATATTCCTGACAGGCAATATATTGCACCTGATAAAGATATTGATAAAAAATTATCTTCTATTTTAGAAACAATCAACAATATAGACAATTATAAAGAAGGTATAAAAAATGTTCCTGTTGGAAAACCTGTTTGGTCTTATTGGGTTAGTTCTCCTTTTGGAAGAAGAAATGACCCCCTCGCAGGTGGAAGAGCAACACATAAAGGAATCGACCTTGCATCTAGAACCGGTAACAAAATCAAAGTAAAAGCCAAAGGAATCGTTTTAAGAGCTCAATACAATGGTGGATACGGAAAATTTGTTGAAGTAGATCACTTAAACGGCTTCAAAACAAAATATGGACACCTAAACAAAATATATGTAAAAGCAGGTGATGAAGTTGACATTGACACTATACTTGGTGAAGTTGGCAACACAGGACGTTCTACTGGTCCTCACCTTCACTACGAGGTATTATATCAAGGACACCCTGTTAACCCTATTAACTTTATTAAAGCAAAATATTAAAAGGAAAATAAAATGAAAAAACTTAAAAAGGTATTATATGTAAAAATGGCTAGAAAATTAAATAAAAACAACTCAATTTCTTCTGTTCCTAGTATTATTAGTGAAAACACTTCTCTTAGTGGTGATTTGTCTTCAAACGGTACTATCCATATTGACGGACACGTTGAAGGGGATGTTTCTTGTGAAGAACTAGTTATTGGAATTAAAGGTTCTGTTACAGGAAGCGTTAATGTTACAAATTTACATTTATATGGAACTCTTCAAGGAAAAGCTAAAGTTGAAACTTTATTTGTTTCTAAATCTGCTAAGTTAATTGGTGAAGCTGTTCACACTACAATTGCTATTGAACCAGGAGCTTATATTGACGGCAGATGCATTAAGGCTGGTGGACCAATACCTGCTGAAGCTTCTAAACCAGATTTAATGTTAGTTGATGGTACTAAGAAAGCCAAATAAATTTTATGAGCAATTTTATTTCTACAGGATTAGTAGCACAAAATAGAAAAGCCAGATTTAATTATGAAATTTCTGAAATTTTTATTGCAGGGCTAGAATTAACAGGCACAGAGGTTAAATCTTTGCGCCTTGGTCATGCAAACATTAACGATGCCTTTGGTATAGATAAAGATGGAGAATTGTTTGTTTCTAATATGTATATTAGAGAATATGAAATGAAAGGTTATCAAACGCATGAAGAAATGCGACCGAGAAAACTATTGCTTAAAAAGAAAGAAATCATTGAAATTATCAATGAAATTCAAAAAAAAGGTGCAACTTTGGTTGCTATGAAAGTATTCTTTAATGATAGAGGTAAAGCTAAAATAGAACTTGGAATAGGAAAAGGTAAAAAGCTTTATGACAAAAGAGAAACTATCAAAGAAAGAGATTGGAATAAACAAAAACAAAGATTAATGATGGGAAAATAAAAATGGAAAACAAACTAAGAAAAGATGATTACCCTGTATGGTATCAATGGGTTGTAAATGCTGCAGAATTAGCAGAAAACTCTGCGTCTCCTGGATGTATGGTTATCAAACCTTGGGGTTATGGAATTTGGGAACAAATTAGAAATAACCTTGATGAAATGATTAAAGAAACAGGACATGACAATTGCTATTTTCCACTTTTCATTCCTTTGTCTTTCTTCCAAAAAGAAGCTGATCACGTAGAGGGTTTTGCAAAAGAAATGGCTGTGGTTACACATTCTCGCCTTAAAAACGAAGATGGTAAACTTGTTGCAGATGGTAAACTTGATGAACCTTTAATCGTTCGTCCGACTTCTGAAGCTATTATTGCGGACAGTTTTTCTAAATGGATTAAATCTTACAGAGATTTGCCTGTTATGATAAATCAATGGGCAAACGTTGTTAGATGGGAAATGCGCCCTCGCCTATTTTTAAGAACTAGAGAGTTTTTGTGGCAAGAAGGACACACAGCCCACTCATCATCAGATGAAGCTGTGCAAGAAACTTTGCAAATGCTTGAAGTTTATAAAAAATTGTCTGAAGAAGTTATGGCAGTTCCTGTTTTGACAGGTAAAAAACCAGAGCATGAAAAGTTCCCTGGTGCTGTTGATACATATTGTATTGAATCTATGATGCAAGATGGAAAAGCTCTTCAAGCTGGTACTTCTCATTATTTGGGGCAAACTTTTGCAAAATCTGCAGATATTAAATTTGTAAATAAAGAAAACACATCAGAATATGCATACACAACTTCTTGGGGTGTTTCTACTCGTTTAATTGGCGGATTAATCATGACACATGGTGATGATAACGGATTAAAAGTTCCACCACGTGTTGCTCCTCATCAAGTTATTATTGTACCTATTTTCAAAAAAGATGAAGATGAAGTTAGGGTTATGGAATACATCAACTTAATTACATCTGAAATCAAAAACAACAAAGCTTTTGATGAAAAAATTAGAGTTAAGGTTGATAATCGTCTTAAATCTCCTATGGATAAATATTGGGAGTGGACAAAGAAAGGTGCGCCAATCATTATTGAAGTTGGACCTCGTGATGTTGATGGAAACAACGTTATGCTTAAAGAACGCATTAACTTTGGTAGCAAAGAGTTAATAAACAGAACTGATTTTGTTAATGGCTTGGCAGACAGATTGAAAAACATTCAAGACACAATGTTTAATGAAGCAAAAGCTCGTTTGTATAACAACATTAGAGAAGACATTAAAACTCCTGAAGAATTTAGAGAATATTTTGCAAAACAAAATGTATTCTTAGAAGAAGGTAGCGATAAGAATGTTGCTTTTGTTAAAGGTAAATGGTGTCAATGTCCTAATGCTGAAGAAATCTTAAAAGAAATGAAAATCACAATTAGATGCATTCCTTTTGAGCAATCTGGCAGCGAAGGTGTTTGTTTGTTAAGTGGCAAACCAGCAACTTTAGACGTTATTTATTCTAGAACTTATTAGAATGTAACTTTTGTCATTGTGGGCTTGATCCGCAATCTAGTAAATGATATTGCTATATTTTTTGACTGGATTGCGGATCAATGTCCGCAATGACTTTTTATGATATATACAAATGTCATCGCGCCTTAAAATTTATTTTAAGGCTCAGCGATCTTCTTATTTTTATAGATATCATTGAAAGTGGCTTAAAACTTTGTCCCATTTATGAACTTATTTATGTCGCATCATTGTATGACAAAAAGTTAGAGATTAATGTTGTTGACGCTTAGGGCATTTAAAAATTTGAAGATCGCTTAGCCCATAAATATTTATGGGCGCGATGACTGTTTTTTTATTAAACATTAATTGTCATCGAAAGCATTGCGGGACGCATACAATGCGTCCCCTACGATATTTTTTAACTAGCGTTTGCTACTTTGCTTAGGTCGTATTGTGATAGCATGAATGTTGGGATTGGAATGTCTTTTTTTACATCACCTAGCATTACTTTGCAATTGCCATATAAAACTGCCATGTTTGAGTTTATTGGAAGCTCTGAAGTCATTTCAAAAACCTCACCTGCTTCAAGCTCAACTAACTCTCCCTTAAAACCATTTGACTTATCTGTAAACACATTGCCCTTATCATCAGTAATGTTCCAATCTTTGCCTAGCAAATGGAGCTTTTGTTGTGATAAGTTTTCTACGCACATATAATATTCTTGCAAGTTTTCATCATTTTCAACTTGGCAAAGAGATACCTTTATGCCGTCTGTTTCTTTTATATATATTTCATCATCATAAGTCATAACAAGGACTATAAGAAGACTTTTTTATAGAATCAACCACCCTTGTTACTTATCAACAGAGTTATACACAACATTGATTTTTTGATAAAGTTTGTTTATAGTTTTTTTATGAAAAAAATATATCTTTTAATGTGTGTTTTGGCCTTGGCATCGTGCGGGGAAGAAGTGCAAAAACCAACGTCAGCAATGTCTTTAGAAGAAGTTTCTTTTAATGATTTGAAAAACTTTAACAATGATAATGTTGATGAACTTAAAACAGGTTTTATGGAAATCTGCGAGAGAATCATGATGATGAGAACTCCTTATATCTCTCTTAATTCTGAAATCAAAATCTCTACCGCTGATTATCAAGCAATTTGCAAAAAGAATCCAAACAAAGATTTTAAACAATTTATAAAAGACAACTTTAACCCATATATTATTAAAGATGATGATTTTACTTTTGGACAATTTACATCTTATTTTGAACCTACAATTAATATCTCTAAAACAAAAACAGATGTTTATAAATATCCTATTTATGGCTATCCTAATGATATGGTTGAGTTTAACTTAAAAGACTTTGCACCAGAACTAACGGAAGATAAAAAAATTGTTGCAAGGGTTGAAGGAAAAAGCTTAACTCCTTATTATAACAGAGAATATATTGAAAATAATAGTATAAATGCTCCTGTTTTGTTTTGGACTGACAACTTGGTAGATTTGCATATTATGCATATTCAAGGACCTGCCGTTGGAATCCTCCCTGATGGTAGCAAACAAAGAATTGCTTATGCAGGAAACAACGGAAAAGAGTTTAAGGGAATCGGTTCTATTTTAATTGAAAAAGGATTAATAAAAAACGGCTCTATGGATGCTGTAAAAGAATGGTTAGAACAAAACCCTGAACAAGCAAGAAAACTAATGCAAGAAAACAATCGTTTTATTTTTCATCGTCTTGTTGAGGCTCGTGGCCCTATTGGAGCTATGGGATTGCCATTAACCGCTGGTAGAAGTTTGGCTGTTGATGAGAGATATATTCCGCTAGGCTCTTTAATGTGGCTAGAAACTGTTGCACCAAACAAACAAAAAATTGAAAAGCTTGTAATCGCTCAAGATGTTGGCTCAGCAATTAAAGGAATTATTAGAGGTGATTATTTTTGGGGAACAGGGCACGGAATTTTAGAACATGCAGGCAGAATGAACGCATCTGGCAAATATTATATCTTATTACCTAAGGAGATAAAATGAACAAAGCAGATAAGCTAAAATATAAGGCATTACAAAAAGCTTTAGAAACTGGAAATGCAAAAATTTTATTAGATTGCAATCGCTTAAACAAGCCTCAAAGTCCTGTTTATAATCCATGGGAAGTTTTAATCCCTATGCTTACACCACTTATGGTGGGACTTATATTATTCTTTTGTGTTGGCATTTTATTTGGACTTGTTTTTATTTGCGCAATGATTTTTATGTTAAACACTTTTGCAAAAAAATATCTTTATGTTAGGCTGATTAAAAGAACTAAAGAATTTATGATGACAGATTATGAATCTTGCCAAAACTTATGGGAATATGGTGGAATCGTTTTAATTAATACTAAAGACAAAAAAACAGGATGTGTTGCACCTGACGGTAGTTGGAAAGACTTTGTTAGCTTAAACTTTGCCGAGTTTATGAGCGAGAAAAAAGAACAAAGTCAATCAAGCGATTGACTTTTGAATCAAGATATAGTATAAACCCTCCAATTTGACAACAAAAAGGACTATATATGAAACAAATTATATCAGCCCAAAGCGCTGCAGAACTTATTAAAGATGGCTCTTCAATCATGATTGCGGGCTTCTTGAAATGTGGCACCCCAACTGAAGTGATTGATAAAATTTTGGAGCAATCAACCAAAGATTTAACTATCATTTGTAATGACACAAGTTTTGCAGATAGTGATAGAGGAAAACTTATCTCTAACAAGCGAGTTAAAAAAGCTATTGTTGCCCACATTGGCACAAACCCTGAAACAGGTCGCCAAATGCACGACAAAGAGCTTGAAGTTGAGCTTGTGCCTATGGGAACATTAGTTGAAAGAATCCACGCATATGGTGCTGGACTCGGTGGTGTCTTAACCCCTACAGGTGTTGGAACTCTTGTTGAAGAAGGCAAAGAAATAATTGAAAGAAATGGCAAAAAATATTTATTTGAAGAACCTCTTGGCGCAGACTTTGCTTTAATATATGGTTCTAAAGTAGATAGTTTTGGCAATGTATTTATTCATGGAACAGCCAGAAACCACAATCTTAACATGGCAACAGCGGCAAAAACCGTTATTGTTGAAGCTGAAGAATATTTAGACTTTCCACTAGACCCAGATATGGTTACAATTCCTAACGTTTTTGTTGACTATATTGTAAAAAAAGGAGCCTAATTAAATGGAATTAAGCAAAACAGAAATTAGAAACATTATTGCAAAACGTGTGGCTTTAGAGTTTTTTGAAGGCGATGTTATAACTTTGGGAATCGGATTACCAACAGAGGTTGCAAACCACATCCCACATGATGTTCATGTTATATTTCAATCTGAAAACGGCCTTATTGGGGTTGGCGCACAAGCAACTCAAGAAAACATTGACCATTGCATTACAAATGCTGGTGGCATTAATGTTACAACCAAACCTGGAGCTTGTTTTTTTGACAGCTTAACCGCTTTTACAATGATTAGAGGTGGGCATATTGATGCTACTGTTTTAGGTGCGCTTGAAGTTGATGAAGAAGGCAATCTTGCAAACTGGCTTGTACCTGGAGTTATGGCGCCAGGAATGGGCGGAGCTATGGATTTGGTTGTTGGCGCAAAAAAAGTTATTGTAGCTATGGAGCATTTGGCAAAAGGAAAATCTAAAATTGTAAAAAAATGTTCATTACCATTAACCGCTGTTGCTGAAGTTGATTTAATTGTAACAGAACGCTGCGTTATTGAAGTTACAAAAGAAGGACTGTTATTAAAAGAAATAAATCCATTGTTTAGTTTAGAAGATGTTATAAATTCTGTTGACGCAGATTTAATTATATCAGATGATTTGCTACAAATGGCAATGTAATGCAGGCTAGAAAAGATAATCGCTTGCAGAATTTTGATTATAGCACAAAAGGAGCTTATTTTGTAACTATTTGCACAAAAGATAGAAAAAAATTATTGTGGAAAAAAAATGTAGGGGCGGTCATTGACCGTCCGCAGATAACGCCCCATCCACAATTAAACTTCATTCAAATAAACAAAGAGAATTTATCAAAATATGGATTGATAGTAGATAAAGCAATTAATCAAATAGACGTTATATATGAGAACTTAGCAAGTGTTGAAAAATATGTTATTATGCCAAATCATATTCATTTGATTATAAGATTGCAACCTCCCCTAGATAACGCCGTCTGCGGACAGGACGCTGTCTGCGGACGGTCAATGACCGCCCCTACAATTTCTCGGATTATAAAACAATTAAAATTTTATGTTACAAAACAAATAGATTTTAGCATTTGGCAAAAACTTTTTCACTACCATATAATAAGAAATGACGAAGAATACAAAGAAATCTATAAATATATTGATGAAAATCCAACTTATTGGTGTAATGACTGTTATTATGAATAAAGGATAATTAAAAATGAAAATTAGTATTTATGCAATTGGGAAGATGAAAAAAGATAGTCCTGAGATGGCTATCATAAACGAATATGTTAAGCGCATGAGCTGGACGATTGAAATTAAAGAGTTTGATGCGCCTCCTCAATACCCTAAAGGGGCAAAAATTGTTGCTCTTGATGAACGTGGAGACAACATATCTTCTATAAAATTTGCGCAAAAAATTGATAATTTTATATTAAATGGCTGCTCGCATATTGTATTTTTAATAGGTGGTGCTGAAGGTCATTCTCAAGAAGTTAGAGATAATGCAGATATGCTTTTATCTTTTGGTAAAATGACCCTACCACACATGCTAATGAGAGCTGTTTTAATGGAACAAATTTATAGAGCGCAAACAATCATAAATAACCACCCTTACCATAGAGAATAATTAATTTTCTAATAGCATTTTCTCAATTGTTTTTTGCGCAACCTTATTACTACATTACTAGTAATGTAGTAATAATAAGCGTAATAATTTATGGCGTTATTAAATTTTATTGGTGTAAAAATTTATTTTCAGTTCTGTTGATTGGGGTTTCGTCGTTTTTGATTTTTGATTTTTTATAATTATAAAACTCTTCTAACAATTCTTTTATCTTTTTTACTTCTAAAACAATACAATAACCTATTGGAGTTATTACAAAATCTTCACCTTCAAAAACAGCTAGTTTTACACCAATAAGTTTTTCCATTTCATCAAATGCTAACTGTTTTCTTTTTGAGGAACATTTTATTGTTTGTGTTTTTTCATTGTAACAATCTAAAAAATACAATAAATTTTCAGCCAATCTCAATTTTTGTTTTATTTCTTGTTTATCAATCATTTTTTGCTCCTCAATTAAAAATAAAAAAACCATCTTTAATAAAGATGGTGGAGCTCAAAAAAACTGTGAACGAACAGTCCTTACTTCTTCGTGCAATAAATTGCCTTATTCCGTAAGCTCCACCTTTTGTGGAGTTCGTTCAATGATGTTTTTTGAAGCACCGCTCTTTATCTCTAAAGAGCAATATCAATATAAATCAGTAAAATTAAAAGTAAAGGAAAAATAAAAAAAGCTGTCATTGCGAGCGAAGCGTAGCAATACAATCAAAAAAAATTGCATAATAAATTAGATTAGATTGCCGCGCTCCGCTCGCAATGACATAAAACAACAAATTTGATAAAAAATCACTACTTTAAGCGAAAAACAAAGAATACTTTTAGACAATATTATAAACAACTATTAATTTTAATTTAACCTTTATATTATAAAATAAAAACTAAAGGAGATTTTACTATGTTTGAATTAACAGACCAATTAGTGCCTATGGTGGTAGAACAAACTGCTAAAGGTGAACGTTCTTATGATATATATTCTAGATTATTAAAAGAAAGAATTATCTTTTTAACAGGACAAGTTGATGATAATATTTCATCACTTATTTGCGCTCAACTTTTATTCTTAGAAGCTGAAGACCCTAAGAAAGATATCAATTTTTATATCAACTCACCTGGCGGTGTTGTAACATCTGGAATGGCTATGTATGACACAATGCAATATATTTCTTGTGATGTTTCAACAATTTGTATTGGTCAAGCTTGCTCTATGGGTTCTTTGCTTTTGGCTGGTGGCGCTAAAGGTAAAAGATTTTGTTTGCCAAACTCAAGGGTTATGATTCACCAACCTAGTGGTGGTTTTAGAGGTCAAGCAACTGATATTGAAATTCATGCAAAAGAAATTTTAGGTATGAAAAAACGTTTGAATGAAATTTATTCTCATCATACTGGCAAAAAAATTGCAGACATTGAAAAAGCAATGGAAAGAGACAACTTTATGAGCCCTGAAGAAGCTAAAAAGTTTGGTCTTATTGATGAAATTGTTGATAAAAGAAAGGCTTAAATAAAATGAGTGAAAATAATAAAGATGAAGTAACTTGTTCTTTTTGTGGCAAGCCACAAAGCGAAGTTAAAAAACTTGTTGCAGGTCGCGGTGTATTTATCTGTGATGAATGTATTGAAGTTTGTTTGAGTATTTTAACTCAAGAATTTATGCCAGAAGAAAAGAAAGAACTTGAAAAACAAGGCTTAACAACTGGCGAAAAACTCCCTACTCCATCTAAAATTAAAGAGTTTTTAGATCAATATGTTATTGGTCAAGAAGATGCAAAAAAAGTGCTTTCTGTGGCGGTTTATAACCATTATAAGCGTTTGGATTCTGCTAAAAAAACAGATGTAGAAATTTCTAAATCAAACGTTGTTTTAATTGGATCTACTGGTTCTGGTAAAACATTGTTAGCTCAAACTTTAGCAAAAGTATTAGACGTACCTTTTGCAATATCTGATGCAACAACTTTAACAGAAGCTGGTTATGTTGGTGAAGACGTTGAAAACATTGTTTTGCGCCTTGTACAATCTGCTAATTATGACATCGAAAAAGCTCAACGTGGTATTATTTATGTTGATGAAATTGATAAAATTTCTAAAAAAACAGATAGTGCTTCTATTACAAGAGACGTTTCTGGTGAAGGTGTGCAACAAGCTTTATTGAAAATCATTGAAGGTACTGTTGCTAATGTTCCTCCTCAAGGTGGAAGAAAACACCCTCAACAAGAGTTTTTAAAAGTAGACACATCTAACATTTTATTTATTTGTGGCGGTGCGTTTGCAGGTTTAGAAAAAATTGTATCTAGAAGAAAAACAGAAAAAACATCTATTGGTTTTGGTGCAAAAGTTGAAAAAGCTGATGAAAAAAATGTTGGTGAAATAATTAAAGGCGCACAACCTGAAGACTTGTTAAAATATGGCTTAATTCCTGAGTTTATTGGCCGTTTGCCTGTTATTACAACATTAGAAGATTTAGATGTTGATGCATTGATTAGGGTTTTAACAGAGCCTAAAAACGCTATTGTAAAGCAATATCAAGCATTGTTTGATATGGAAGATGTTAAATTAACATTTACCAACAAAGCTCTTGGTGAAATTGCTAAAAAAGCAATAGAAAGAAAAACAGGTGCTAGAGGTTTGCGCGCAATTATGGAAGAACATTTATTAAATTTAATGTATGAAATTCCTGATAATAAAGATTTGGTAGAAATTGTTATTGATGACAAAACAATTTCTGAAAACAAAGCGCCAAAAATGGTATATGCAAAAAAAGAAGCAACTAAAAAAGAAACTTCTAAAAAGAAAAAAGCATCATAATACTATTATGAATAACTTCAAAAAAAGAGGCTTAAAAAAGCCTCTTTTTTATTATCTGCCACCTGAAAGGCGTCTTTGTCTTTCTTCGATGATTTTTCTAGCTTCTTCAGGTTCTTGTTGACCATTCTTTCTAGCCTCTCGAAGCTCTTCTCTTGCACTGTCAACCTTAGCTCTTTCTGGATCTTTATCAATTTCAGGAAACAAGCTTTTATTTTTTACAGCATGGCGTAAAATTTTGGTTTTCATCTCTATAGAAACATCTTTTAAATCTTCTTTTTTAGGAACATTTTTAATTTCTACACCTTGCTCTAAACACGCAGCTAACAAACGAGCCTTGTATTCTGGAGATTTAATGTTTCCAAAATTAACCACCATATTTCCTTCCTTTGCACGTTTGGCAATATCTAAAAAATCTTCATAATCAGGAATTGATGGTTTGCCATCTTTATCTTTTGCACCAAGACTAATATTGTTTTCTGCATTTGCTTGAACAATTGTTTGGCGACCATCTTCTTTTTTAATAGTAGCTGAATATATTTTAGAGGTTGCATCTCTATTATAAGTATATCCCTTGTCTGCGGCAGACTTTCTATAAAATTTATCAAGTTTTACAACATATTCATCATCAATATTAGGATCTGGCTCTGGAGGATTATTAGGGTCATAACCAGAAATGTTTAGAACTTCATCTTCAATATCATTGCGATCTTTAGCTAAATCCCACTCTTCTCTATTTATATATTTTGCATAATCCAATAACTCTGGATCTACTTTTTCTTTTCTCTTTTTAACTTTATCCTTGCATGGATTAATAACATTATCCATAAATTTATCATCAATTTTAGCATGTTTAATATCTTCTGCCAAATTTACAGGAACCATTTTTCCTGTTTCTGGATCAAGCACAGAAAACTGATATATTAATTTACGTTGCTTTAAGTATTCTGGGTCATTTTCACTATCATTATCGCCAATTTTATGACTTGGATGATTTTCTGCCCATGCAGTTAATTCTGTTTGAAATTGATTGTTTGTATCACCAATTTCTTTATACAATGGAGCGATATTATCATCCCAATCTTTAATAACATCTTTAGCAACTTGTTTATGATCTGTCAAATAAGCTTTAATATCTTGTTTTATTTCATCTTCAGATTTTCCGTTAGATTTTCCTTCTGCTCTAATTTTTTTTATGCTATCTAAAACACAAAATTCTGAAGTATAATTTTCAAAAACGCTTTCATCTTCACCATTTTTGAAATAATTATCAATATTCTTAAAAACAGAGGCTAAAACTGCAGATTTTTCATCATCTTCCATCAACCTTGTTTTATTTTCTAAACTTGTTTCACCTGAATTAGGGCGAAGCTCAAATGCGGTTAAGTAGTCATCTGTTTGAGCGTGTTTAATCTCATGAAAAAGAGTAGTATTAAACCCTTCTTTTGCTTGTGGTTCATTAGAAAAGTTTTGAAGATAACTGGTAAACATATTAAGACTTCTAGAATCGGGAAACTTTTGAGCCAACTTTCCTTGAATATCTTTTTCCCCAGCTGCTTTTAGGGCATCATACTCTGTTTTCATTTCACTAATAATTTTTCCATCGTCATCACTAAATCTACCAACGATATCAAACATTTTGATTGTTTTATCTCCAAAGTATAATCCTCTGGTCAAACTATTAGAAACACTATTATCATCACCTTTATATGAAGGGTTGCCATTTGCATCAAAAGAAACATCAAAAAAAACGGTTTCTCTAACAACTTTACCACCAATAGCCTTAAAGCTATTAGGAATTTCATCATCGTTTATAACGGCAGATGAATTTAAATAAATCCCTGGTTTTTGTGCTTTTCTATTAGCAACGTCTTCTTTAACTTGAGAGTTATCTGAAAGCTCACTTTTAAAATCTGCGGTTTGGTTTTTACGTCTAACCTTATCTAATCTTTCTGAGTAAAGTTCTTCTGTTTTATTAACTAAAAAAGGTGGCACAGGAAAATCTGTTCCTGAAAATTGTTTTTCACGTTCATAGCTTTTAACGTCAACGTTTCCAACTTGATTTTCATCATATAAAACAACATCACCATTTGCTAATCTAATATGCTTCATTTTTGTGCTCCCATAATTTCTATTATGGTATCATAAAAATGCCTATAGGTCAATAACTAATGTTAGCCAGAAGTTCTGCTTTTTCTTTTTTGCAAAGGGTGTATTTTTCATAAACATCTTCTGGAATATCTGCAGATGTTTCTATAACGCGCATACACTCTTTTATTTCTAAATCCATTTTTTTTATTTGGATTTCTAGCATGGTTTGCTCTAAGTCTTTTTCAATATCGACAGGGTTTCTTTCTACCAACATTTCATATTCCCAAAAAGATTTTATCATTACATTTGATTTGGTTTCTTGATTATTATGAGCTTCTAAAACATTATCCAATAAGTCTTTTAATTCTGGATTGTTTATTTTAAATGTTGCTAGTTTTTCTTGCCATCTGTCTATTAAATGTGGAGCGAAAGTAATTATTGCTAAAATTCTTTTTAACAAGTGTTCATCAAAATCTACTTTAAAATCATTTACAACCGTTTTAGGTTGATTATTTCTTTGAGATTTAAAACCGCCACCGAGTTCTTTTTTTATGATTTCTTTCATTGCTTGAGTGTAATAATTGCGAATACTATCATCTTTTATTTCTTTCACATCATTAAGCGCATTACGCTCTAATAATGCTTTTTTTTCTGGGCTTGTTGGTTCTACGTTTGTGATATTTTTCTTCCACAAAACATCTATCAATGGAGTTGTTTGAATAATAAATTTTTCAAATTCTGTAGCGCCTTTTTCTTTTAAGTATTCATCAGGATCAAGTTTTTCTGGTAAAAACACATATTTTAATGATTTTCCTGCACTTAAAATTGGCAGAGCCCTATCTGCAGAGCGCATAGCTGCACGAGTACCTGCGTTATCACCATCAAAGCACAATGTTGGTTCTGCAACAATTTTCCAAGCGTCTAAAATTTGGTCTTCTGTTAAAGCTGTGCCAAGTGGTGCAACCGCATTAAAAAAGCCAGATTTATCAAGCGCAATAACATCCATATAGCCTTCACAAACAATAAGCTGTTTTGATTTAAAAGCAATTTCACGAGCATTGTTCATATTATATAAAATTCTGCGTTTGTTAAAAATTGGAGTTTCTGGAGAATTGAGATATTTAGGTTCTGAGCCATCCATAACTCTGCCACCAAAAGCAATTGGATGCTTTTTCTTATCAAAAATAGGAATCATTACCCTATCTCTAAAAAAGTCATAAGTTTTGCGACCTTCTTCTTGAGGTGTTGTAATAAGCCCAAGCTCTTGCATTTCTTTTTCTGCAACATTTTGAGATAATAATAAATTTTTAAGCTTGTTGTTTAAGGGAGCGTAACCTAATCTAAACTTTTTAATGATATCATCACCAAAGCCACGATTGTATAAATATTGAAGAGCCTCTTTGCCATCTTCTGCATATAATGTTTTTTCAAAAAACTGAACAGCAAGCTCCATAACATCATATAAAGATTTTCTTTTTTCTAGAGCTTCTTTATTTTCTGGCTTGAATGTTGGCATTGTAAGGCCTGCAATATTTGCTAATTTTTCAACGGCTTCAATAAACGAATGACCGTTTTGTTCCATTTCAAAACGAACGATATCACCATGAGCTCCACAACCAAAACAATGATAAAAACCTTTTTGCTCATTGACCGTAAAAGACGGAGTTTTCTCATTATGAAAAGGGCATAAACCAACATATTCCCTACCCTTTTTGGTGAGTTTAACTTTTGCGCCAACAACATCGGCAACAGATATTTTATCTCTTAATTCTTCTATAAATGCATATAAATCTGACATAATCACACTATATAGCTTTTGATTATTGTTGCAAGTCTTTTTTATCTTGACTTTTAATATAAATATTGTACTTGTTTGGACAAATTTAATTATATATTTCACTTATTTACTAATTATACCATGAAAAAAATTAAAAAATCAGAGAGCGGAATTATCTTAGAGACAATTCTTAGCAACAACAGTCAAGAAGTTAAGCCTATTTTTGAGGAAGCAACCTTTAGAATGTATGGTGTTAATATTCTTATTGCTAAGCAATGCGGTTCTTTTATTTGCTATGTTTACAATGATGATTCAATTGTAATTGCGGAGCTTGGGCTGAGCTTTATGCTTAAAGATGACAACGAAGAAACTATCTTACTTTTCAAAAGAAATGAAGAGTGGCCTAAAACTATTTTGTTTGAAAACCTTGAATTTGGAACAGGCCTTGCAACTTTAAGTGATGACGAATTTATCATTGACGAAAAAGCAAATTTTATTTGTGTTAATTTTGGAGATTCAGCATCGAAGTTTGAGATTGTAAATGGAGAAATTGTTGAAGTTGATTGTGAGTGCTTTTCTCAAGAAAATGACGAGGAATTTGAGTATTCACTCTTCAAAATCACAACTGTTGACAAGACAGCAAATGTTTGGGGGATGAAAAATGGGCTTAAAGAAAAAAGCCTAGGATTGCTCACTATTATCAAAGAGTTCAAAACTGGCTATTTGCTTTATAGTGAAGAAGACAACATTTGTGTTACATTCTTTAAGAGTAAAGATGATTATTATGAAATCTATTACCCTGATGAGTTTATTGAAGACATCTTTGACAACTCAATTACTACAACTTCAATTTCTGCAAAAGAGGTTCTTGTTGTTTACATTAACGGAGAAGAGAAATCTTTCTTTATTCTAAACAATAATGAAGTTAATTTTGACGAGGAAACAAATTCATTAAATGTCAAGATTGATGGAGTTTGGAAGTGTTTTTGCTTCAAAGATGCTCGCATTCAGCTTGTTGTTAAAGACTAAAGATTTCATCTACAGTATTAAGGAGGTTTTTACCTCCTTTTTTTTATTTGTCTTGACTTTTAAAACGCTAATTGTAAGTTTTATGTGAATTTAAATTACATATACAATTACATATACATTAACCTTTTTTATTAATTAAATCACAAAATTATGAAAAGATTTATTGAAGAAAATGGAGTCCTTGTTCTCAATGAGACAAACTCAAATGGAGAATTGCAACCTGTTGAAGGTGTTGTAGTCTTTGATTACATTTCTTACAAAGAAACACCTGGAATCTTTGTTATTGCAAACAACGGTGAAGAATTTGTTGCTTTTTTTGCTCACGAAAACCTAGTTGTTCTTGAAGAGGCTAAGCCAACTTTTGTTATGGAGGCTTCTGACGAAAACTTTGTTCTTCTTTTTGAGCAAGATGACCACTGGTTCAACACACTTGTTTATTATAACAATGGTGATTACAGTTGGACAGAGCTTCTTGACAAAGATGAGTACTCTCTTGATGATGAGTTTGTCCTCAAAGTATTCGCAAGCGGAATTCCATTGAGGTTTATCTCTGATGAAGATTTCGTTTACATGAAAGTTGCGATTGAAGACCATGACAACTATGACATCAATCAAGAAGATGATGAAGAAGAAAATGACTTCTTATATCTTATCTCTGTTAATGAAGAAGCTGAACTTGCGAAGGTATCTTTAATCTACGATGATGTTATCGAAGAAGAGGATACTTATTTTATTGTTAACACCATCGCTGACTGCTGTGGTTATCTCTTAAGAGATGAAGATGGATGCGTTTTTCTCTTTACCTTAGAGTTCAAAAACGAAGAAGGAACATCTTTCTACTCTTTAGAGCAACCTCTATTGAGCTTGGAGGCTGAGAATGGTGAATTCGTTGATGCCTATGACTACTTTGATGGTGAAGATTACAAACTTTTAGTTGTCTATAAAGACGCTGATGGATTGTCTTCTTTTGTTATTAATGCTGTAGATTGGACTAATGATGAAATCGACAACTCACTTATTGTGGTGGTTGATGGAGTTTCAAAGAAGTTTGTTGTTATTGAAGGCAAACTTGAGTTCTTTATTATGGCAGACGACACAGAGTGTGATTGCAATGGCGAATGCCAATGCGGATGCGATGGAGACTGCGGAGATGACTGTCAATGCAGACAATAATCTTATTTATTCTAACGGCAGAAGGTTTTTATAACCTTCTGTTTTTTTATACACAAAAACAACTATCTGATTTTATTTTATATTTTTTAGTTATACCCATTATCCACAGGCTGTGGATAAGTTTTTATAGATAATGTTTGCTAAATATGGTCTTTGTCTTTATAAAGAAAATAACAAAGGACTGAGGATGAACACTGCAATACAACTAAAACAAGAATTACCACAAAATATTGAAGCTGAACAAGCACTTTTGGGTGCTATTATTGCTAACAATAAATCTTTTGAAAAAATATCAGAGTTTTTAAGACCAGAGCATTTTGCTGACCCTATTCACTCTAAAATATATGAAGTGTTATTAAAATTAATTACAAAGGGACATGTGGCAGATGTTATTACATTAAAAAACTATTTTTCAACTGATGGAAGTTTAGCTGAAGTTGGTGGACACAAGTATCTTATTAGATTAGCAGATTCAGCTTCTCCGTTAACTAATGCAGAATATTATGCAGAATTTATTTATGACAAATTTTTAAGACGTGAACTTATTGCTACAGGTTATGAAATTGTTAATTCTGCAACAACAGAAAACGCAGAACAAAAAGCAACAGATTATATTGAATTTGCAGAAAAACGTTTGTATGAGCTTTCTTCTAAAGGGGACATAAAAAAAGATTTTCAGACATTTTCTGATGCCTTAACAACCTCACTCGGAGACATTGAAAAAGCTTTTCAAAAAGAAGGTTGTGTTTCTGGCTTGCCAACTGATTTGAAAGCGCTTGATAAAAAAACTGGTGGCTTAAACCCTTCTGACTTGATTATTATTGCGGGACGTCCTGCGATGGGTAAAACAGCTTTGGCAACAAATATGGCATATAATGTGGCAGAACATATGTATTATAATCAAAAAATGCCTAAAAGTGAAAAAGGTGTTGCGTTCTTTTCTCTCGAAATGAGTGCTGAACAATTAGCTACTCGTATATTATCTACAGCAACTCAAACAAGTGGTCATAAAATGAGAACTGGTGAAATTGATCGCTCTGAATTTGAGAAAATTGCAGCAGCTGTTAGAGACTTGGAACAGCTTCCATTATATATTGATGACACAGCAGGTCTTAACATCAATCAGATTAGAACCAGAGCTAGAAGACTAAAACGTAATCATGGTTTAGGACTTATTATTATTGACTATATTCAGCTTATTATGGGAACTGGAAGTGGTCGTGGTGAGGCTAATCGTGTGCAAGAAGTTTCTGAAATTTCTCGTGGTCTTAAAATTTTGGCAAAAGAATTAAACGTGCCTGTTATTGCCCTTTCTCAGCTTAATCGTGGTGTTGAAAGTCGTGAAGACAAACGTCCTGTTATGTCTGACTTAAGAGAATCTGGCTCTATTGAACAAGATGCGGATATTGTTATGTTTGTGTATCGTGAACATTATTATATTCAAAATGCTGAGCCTCAAGTTACAGATAAAACATATAGTCAAGAAAAACATGAAAAATGGGAACAAAATGTTAGAGACACCAAAAACCTTTCTGAGGTGATTATTGGAAAACAACGTCATGGTTCTACTGGTACGGTTAGGCTTTATTGGAATGGTGAATATGCTCAATTTGGTAATCTTGCAAATGAAGACAATCTGCCAACAAGGAATGAATAATGGAAAAATTTTGGAAAACAAAAAAATTAGAAGAAATGACCCAAGAAGAATGGGAAAGTTTATGTGATTGTTGTGGAAAATGTTGCTTAAATAAACTTGATTATGGTGATGAAATTTGCTGGACAAACACTCATTGCAGATTTTTTGATTTAAAAAATTGCAATTGTAAAGTTTATGAGAATCGTCTTGAAGCACAAAGTGATTGCAAACAAATAACTTTAGAAGAAATTAGAAAAAACCCTCGTTGGCTGCCTAAAACTTGTGCTTATTGGTTGGTTGACAATGGAATGGATTTGCCTTATTGGCATCATCTTGTTTGTGGTAATTTTGAAGAGGTTCATAATGCAAATATGAGTCTTAAGGGTCGAGATTTGGTTAATGAACAAGATGTTAGAGACTTTGAAGATTTTCTTGTTGATTGGGATGATTTGTAAAAATTTTTAGTGGGACGATGTAGGCATCGTCCCCTACATTTATATATAAATAAAGGCGGGAGCTTGCCCCCGCCTTATGATGTTTGATGTTATTATAATTCACCGATATACATACCCATTGTTTTTGCTGCGTTTACATAGCAAGAATCAACATCTAACAATGTTGTACCTTCTGCAACAACATCTATAATATCAAACTCTTTAATGCAACCATCTCTCCAAGCAACCATTTTGTTGGTTTTGCCTTCTTTTAACAACTCTATTGCTCTTGCACCAAACATAGATGCTAATGCTTTATCAAAAGTTGTTGGACGACCTGCTCTTTGAACATGACCTAAAACATTTACTCTGGTTTGGAAAGAATTGCTTTTTTCTTTAATTTTTTCATTTAAGTATTCACCAATACCGCCGTTAATAGGCTCACCGACTGCGTTTACTGCGTTTGTTATTTTATCGCCAGTTTCTGTTCTAACACCTTCTGAAACAACAATAACACTGTGGTTTTTGCCGCTTCTTTTTACTTCTTCTAATTTAGTTACAATTCCATCTATTGTATATGGGATTTCTGGGACAAGACAAATATCTGCTTGTGCAGCTACTGCCGATTGAATTGCTAAATGACCTGCGTCTCTGCCCATAACTTCTAAAATTAAAGCTCTTTGATGAGAACGTGCTGTGAAATCTAATGCTTCAATTGCATCTGTTACCACTTGGCAAGCAGAATTAAAACCAACAGATGTTTCTGTTAATGGTGTGTCATTATCCATTGTTTTTGGAATACCTATCATTTTAACACCACTGTCTTGACAATATTTGCCAACAATGCTCATAGAACCATCACCACCAATAACAATAACAGCATCTAATTCTAATAATTTTACGCCTTCAGCAAATCTTTTTCCTAACTCAACCAATTGTTCTGCCGTTGCTCCTTTATTTAATGAACCTAAATAAGAGCCTGACATATTTGGCCAAGGAGTGTTGCAAAAGTTATCAACTGTCAAAATTTCATAATCCAAAGGACGAGATGTTAAACCTTCTGTGCCATTTTTAATGCCATAAACTTCTAAATCTAATTTGCTTGCTGATCTTACAACAGATGATATAATTGCATTTAGACCTGAACAATCTCCGCCTGATGTTAAAATTCCGATTTTTTTCATAAAAAACTCCTTGTATTATTTTTATTTTTGTGATATACTTATAGCGAATTTAATAAAAAGGAAAGAAAAAAAAACGGTTTTTCCTATTTTTTTTAACAATAAGGGTTGAAATTGATGAATAATAAAACAAATATAGAAGTACTTGCTACCAAATTGTGTGAGCTTAAGCTTGAAGAAAGACGTGTTTGCTCTGATATTAAAAGTTTGGTTAATCAAAAAAGAACCATTGACTTCTTTGCTGCTCAACAATTGTCTTCTCAAAGAAAAAGCCTGCAAAAAAATATCAAATCTGTGCAAGCAAAAATTATGCCTAACATCATTGCGTAAAGGTTTTTATGAAAAAGGTTGTTTTAATAAGTTTATTAATACTTAGTGGCTGCGTTAGATATAACGGCAGTTATGATGCTTTGTCTACAAAACCAATTACATTATATGATTTAAACCAGCAAAATAATCTTGTTGCACCAAAAGTTGAAGAAACACTTTCTAGACACGTTGCTGTGGTGATTCCTTTTGCTAAAGCCCCTACTCTTGGCAGAGCTATTGAAATAATTTTAGATAAATATAATGGTGATTATATCAGAAACGCAAAAGTTGAAACAAAAAGTTTTCAAATTGTGTGGATATATCATTACAGAGCATGGAAAATAACAGGCGATGTTATTAAAACAAATAAACCTCTTTAGTAATAAAGAGGTTTATTTTTAGGCTCATTCCTTAGTAGGAGGGAATAACTAAGGAATGAATTCTTTAGTAAGCTCTGACACAACGCAGATAAGTAATACCATGACTACTTTTATCACGATTTGTGCCTAAGCTACCACTAACCATATTAAAATATGTTGCAATAGTACTAGAATTCTCAGTAGTTGTCCAATAAGCAACAGATGAAAGTCCAGCACCAACACCAGATAACAAACTATTTAATGATGTTTTATTATTAAATATTGTACTATATTCAGCTGTGGTTGGGAAACGCCAATTACTACCCATTACTGTTTTACACCAACTTGTATCTTGCTCAACACTACCACATGTCATTCCATAACAGCTTTTTCCAAAGCCCATAAAATACCCCCAACCATATAAAGAATTAGAAGTTACTGGAGTTGCTGCTGAGTGCCATTTACTATTTGGAGTTGTTGCATCCATTAAATTCATACACAAGTTTGTACCAGGAATTCTAACACCATCTCTTTTATATCCTGTATAGCAATAATTATCATCTTCACTCATATCTACCCCTCCCCCACAAAACACTTTACTTGTATCAAATGGACAGGCAATATAACTATCACTACAACTACTAGAAGTTTGAGTAAAACCTAAGCTTGTACAACTAGGAGCTTGGGTTACTGTACAGGTATCTGCATTTGCAGAACCAGCAAATAAAAGACCTAATCCTGTTAGGCACCCTAACACCAGTCTATTGTTTGTTTTTTTATTAATGTTAATCATTTTGTTTTTCCTTTTATCTATTAATAACTATACCACAAAGAGGTATTTTGCTTCCGCTTTCAGAAACTGTATCAAAATAACTTTCTGAAGTACTCAATTTAAACGACCATCCTGCTGTTGAAATGCTCGCGTTTATTGTATCGTAATAACTTGATGAAGGAGGATTAATCAACTGCCCCTTAACATTATATGACATTCCAGCCCCTTCTTTACAATTTGTATCAGCATTTGCCCATGTCATTGTTGCATTATTTGGACTTCTGAAAGAATAAATTGTTGCTGGGAAACCAGATCCAAATGTGCTAACCACTATTCCAACAACAGTTGTTCCTCCACCTGTACAAAAAGTACCTGAGCTATTACAAATATATGGTTTTTTACTAAAAGTACCATTAGACAAGTAAAAATCTCCTATTGCTAATTTGGGAGTAGTACAGGCCATTTTATCTGTATCAAAAGGACAAACAGCACCAGCAATACAGTTTGCTCTATCTGTTGTATACCCTAAATCTGTACAACTTAAAGCTTCTGTTACTGCACAAGTATCTGCGTTTGCAGAACTTGCTAATAATATGCTTAACCCTGTTAAGCAGGCTAACACCAGTCTATTATTATTTATTTCTTTACTAATATTAATCATCTCATATCTCCTTTAAACATAATTGTTAATTTATATAAAATACTTGACCAAAACACACTGTGTTTTTGCAAGAACTACTGACGCATGCTTGACCCGTAGTGCAAAGTTCTCCGCCTGAATAACATGTACCAGAAGCACTACCTGTACAAACCATGTTGTTATACTGCTCCTCTTTCCAAACATAAGATATTGGAACTCCACCACAATAAGTAGACCCTGTTGGAGATGACAATGGACAAACTGAATTTCCGACATCACAGCTTGAAGCACCACTGTTTGAACATTTACCCGTAGCGCAAGTTATACAAGAAACAGCTCCTGCTTGTGAATATGTTCCTGCACTACAAAGACCGCAAGTAATACCAGCTGTAGAACCTTGATAAGTTCCTGCTGTACATTCACTACACTCTGACTGACCGCTATAGGGTTGATAAGAACCTACTGAACATGCTGTTTTAATATCATCTTTACACCAATGGCCAGCTTCACAAGCAACACAACCTTCTGCATTTACAAAATAATAACCATCAGCACATCCGCAATTGCCTTGAGAATTTAATGTTAAATCATAGCGGCAAGCTACATAAGGATAAAGAGCAACCTCACCTATTGCACAAGGAACTCCTAGCCCTTGTTGTTTGGTTGCATCTGTAACTTCTTTATAATCATCTGGACAAGAGCAACTTTCAAATGAATTTGAAACACCAGCAACAGGGTTGCTTAAAATAGCAGGAGAAGGACAGTTATCTCTATTATAATAACCTGTATCACCTCCACCTGGAACATAATTAGCATGTGTACCTGTTGTTATAGCACCTAAAGTTGAAATATAGCCATCTCCTCTTGATACAAACGTTTTTGCACCACTCCCATAACCAGTAGACGCACCACTGCCTAAAGAAACAACACCAGCATGTGCTGTTAATGAAAATATGCTAAAAACACAACTCATAACAAACAAAAAACAAAACTTAATCATTACATATTCTCCTAAAAAAAATATAACATAGGATGACAGTATTGCATAAAAGAAAAACCACATCAAGAAATATCGCTTTAAACATATAAAATTTAACAAAACTGTAACAAAACTCTTTAAACCAACAAGTAACTAGTTTAAATAACATTGAACTTTCAGCCACATATTAGATTTTGTTGAAACTGGCACAGTAATTGCATGCAAAAACGCCTTATTTTTGCAACTCAGAAACCCTTCTAAATCAACTAAAATACTGACACATCTACATCTTTTACAACTTTTCAAAACAACAACCTCTACACACCTAAAAAACTGGCACAACAATTGCATGTAAAAATACAACTTATATTAGGAGTTTTTTATGGCGATTTCAAACTTTATGCCTTCTATCAACGGAATGGATTCTCAATCTCAGGCAATGAGCCGTGTTTCTACCAATATTGCAAACATTAGTACAGTTGGTTACAAACCTATGGAGACAATGTTTTCTACACTTTTAGGCAATCATTCATCTAGCACTACCGCTGCAGGAATCGATGTTGCGACTCACGGAGTTAGGGGATATGACAGAAACGGTGTTGATAGACAAGGTGAAATTATACATACAGGCAACCCTTTTGATGTTGCAATCAACGGTACTGGAAACGCATTCTTTATGCTTAAAAGCGATGCTGGAGAAACCCTGTTTACTAGAGCGGGAAATTTTGGACGCACAATAAAAGGTGAAGATGTTTTTTTAACAACACCAAATGGAATGAAAGTTCAAGGATACAAACATTTAGGAGGTGAAGGATTTTCTTCACTTCATGATGACATATTAATGCCTCCAGAAAAAATGGATTCTGTAGCAACAACAGAATTTGAAATATCAGCAAATGTTCCTGCTTCTGGGGTTAACACTAGCTCTTATGGGATGACAATCTATGGACCTAATAATGAAGGACAAACATCATCTATGCTATTTAGAAAAGTTGAAGGAGAACTAAACACTTGGGAAGTCTCTTTCTCTGCTGCAGATGGAGTTGTTACTTCAGAACCTCAAAAGGTTTATTTTGGAAGCGATGGCAAGAATCCTAAGCCTACAACACTAGAGTTGGACATTAGCTGGAACGAAAACGCAGGGGGCGGAGAAAACAGTGTTACTGTTGATATATCTAAAATGACACAATTTAGTGCATCTTCAGGCATTGTTACAACATCTCAAAACGGAAACCCTAGTGGTGATTTAAGAAGTGCATATATTGATGAAGATGGAATTCTTCAGGCAAAATATTCTAATGAACATGCTATTCCTATTGCAAAGTTAACTTTAGCATCTTTTCCTGCTCCAAACAGCTTAATACCTAAAGATGATACAACTTTTATGGCAAACAAAAACTCTGGTCAAATGTTTCTCTTAGACTCTGAAACAAACAGAAGTTATATACAATCACAAGCTTTAGAACAATCTGCGGTTAACCTTGAAGACCAATTTTCTAAAATGATTTTAGTTCAACAAGCCTACTCTATGAATTCTCAAAGCTTTACAGTAACGGATGAGATGTTAGAAGATGCGGTTAACTTAAGAACATAAAAGTTCTTGATTATTATTTTTTGTGCTGTATTCTAACAAAACAACCTTATTATTAACTTTATAAAAAATGTTTTATGGCACAAGACAAAAAAACAACGGCACGAGAAGTATTAGAAACTTTTTACAGAAAATCTATTTTTTCTTTATGGGACTTTGACATTCCTTTAGAACTTGAAACCGAGATTGTATCACTTGCTATTAGCGATTTCAAACTGAAAGATTTAGACGCAAGTTATCAAGATAGGATCTTATTTCTACACAAAAAACTGGAAAAAACATCTAAGTATGTTTATTTGGCAACCCTTTACAAGTCTGCAGAAAAAAACAGTTTTAAAAACTCTATTATGAAGAATTTAAAACAAGTGCAACCTTATAAAGGTGAGTTGGAAGATATTTTAGAAGCTCTAAAAGACATAAATCTTCCCCAGAGTTTTCACAGAAACATTCTTAAGCGAATAAAACTGTTAAACAGCTTTTCTTTGGTTAAAAATGATTTTGCAGTAGAAATACTTGATTATTTTGATAATTTAAGTATTGAAGACATGTCAAAAATGGCTTCTTTCCTTGAAATTTGGCATTATCTGATTAGAAACTTTTCAGGATACAATGCTAAAAGTGTTTGGGACAGACTAACAACGTACACTCAAGGCATGAACCTCAAAGAAAAGAAAAAGTTTGATGAAGACTTCTTGGCTGTTGCAAAAAAACTTATTGTAACAAAAGAGTTTGATGATGAAATGCTTAAAAAAGCTCAATTATCTTACCCTTTAGAAATTAAAATTAAAAACTTAATTTCAAAGCAATAAAAAAGTAGGGACGGTTTTATATAAACCGCCCCATTTTTTTAAAATTTATATTTTACTCCGACACCACCGCCGACGTTATAATAACTATCACCAAACTGATAAAATCCTTCTGCATAAACATCGTATTGTTCATTTGAGTTTAATGATACTTTTAAGCTTACATCTCCTAAATCTCTTGGGGTTTCTATACCGCTTGAGCTAAACAAAATCCCTTGGTCTAAGAAATAAGAATCTACACCGCTGTTATTATCTGCTAGTTCATGATACCACTTTACCTTAACTTCTGGAGTTATGTTAGCACCACTATCTAACACATAGGTCTTTTTTGCACCAACACCTAATGATGTTTTAAAAGAATTGTATTCATTTGTTGCTACATTCATATTTAATGGACCACTACCACTTTCATTATAACTTTCATCATCTACATAAGCATAATATAATCCTGCTGTTGGTGTTATAACTAAATTGTTTTGATTATAAGCTTGATAACCAACTTTTAAATGAGTATAATATTCATCTACATTATAGTCTGCAGAGGCTGTATACACACTTCCACCTGTTTCATAATTTCTGGTATTATCAACCTTATGAAGCGCATAACCTGCTGCCATTGCAATATCAAACTTATCATAATCATAATTAAGAAATGCAAATGGTCGATATGAATTAATGTTACTATTACTTCCGTAATCATCTTCATAATCATTATTATTATGCAAATATCCAAAACCTAAACCACCAGTAAAGTTTGATGTAAACTTATGTTCAAGATAAAACACCCCACCATAATATTTGTTATCAAAACCAACATCTCCGTCTTTTGCATCTTGATGGGCATGACCTACCATAGGCATAAAGTTAAAAGTATTTGCAGCAAAAGAATAATCATCACCTGAAGACAAGTTAACAACTGTGGTACTATCTTTTTCTAAAAACATTTCAGAGGTTCTGTGTGAGCTTTGAACAATTGTGTTGTGATTTGAATTTGCACTATCTGTTGTGCTTGTAAAACTTGTTGGATCTACATCCCCAACAACCAAGTATCCGTCTGTACCATCTATAACAAGATCATAGGTATTAAACAAAGAATCATAAGAAACATTAACATCACCCACTGTGTTAGACAAATCGGTTGTAGAAGTTAACACCTTTATTTCATCTCCGCTAGAAAAATATTGACTAATATTGTTAGTGGCTAAGTCAATGGTTGATCCATCTTCTAAAGTTATAGAATTTGCAATGATTGAACTCATACCATTATCTTCTGAATATGTGGCAGTCCAAATTGAAGAGGCATCTTGATAATAATTATCCGCTATTACAGAACCCACAATAGTACCACCGCTTAAGTTATTAACATCGAGATAGCCCGCATCAATTGCATTGCCTGAGGTTGAGCTTATTGTACCATAGTTATTAATTGTACCTGTTAAACTATCACTAAGCGCTTGTATAGCGTAACTGCTGCCTGTTGCGGTTCCGTAATTATCTAATATTAAGCTTCCATCACCACTTAAATTTAGGCTTTGCAAAACACCTGTTTCTGTGCTATTAATTTCTGCAGTTCCATTGAGTTCTAAATTATTCATCATAATACCTGAATTATCAATTTTTATACTATCTGCAGAACCTATAGTAATATAAACATCGTCATAATAATTACTATTAATTTGCCCTGTATTATTAATATATATAGAATCTGCTTTAGTTATACCTGTAAAGATACCTGAATTGTCAATGGTAACACTACTTCCTTCTGCTTTAACCCCCTGCAATACTCCTGCATTGGTTGCAACAACATCATCTGTTGAAATGAAAGAACTATATATATTACCACCTTCTCCGACATTTAATTCTATATATTCATTATTATAAGCGCTAAATATTTTACCGCTAGGATTCATGTGTCCATCTATGTTCCAAACATCGGCTTTATAAGTTGTTCCGTTTAATTTAACATTAGAATCTGAATCTATATTAACAACATCAAAATATTTAATACCACCATGATAAGTACCGTTTACATTTGTAAAGTTAAGTGTTGATGTTTCTTTTATATTATCACCATAAATAATGCCGTGTTCATTATCTTTATACTCCTTAAAAGAATTTAAAAAAGCACTACTCTCTGTCATATCTATTAAATTAACAGTTCCGTTTGTACTTATGTCTTGGGTTGTTTCATTATCGCCTACTCTAATTATTCCACTTAAAGAATCTGTACCAACTACAACATCATTATAAATATTGATTATATTTTCATCAGCGCCAGCTCCACCATTAACAACATCACCTACTGTTCCGCCATATAAATTTATAGTATTCGTTTTTCTATAATTATTAGTAGTCACAAAATCATTTGCATCACGGGTAGCAAATACATCATCTGCAATAACGCCATCATATAAGTTAATATTAATATTATCGGTTACGGTAGAAGAATTACTATCAGCACTTCTCCAAAGCCCGATAACATCATCTGCGTAAGTACTTTCTTCTCCGTCTTCATTTAGATTTATAGTTAAATTTGCAATAGAGTTTGAACTTTCATCATCAACAAGTCCAAAACCAACAAAATCTGTTTGAAATTCATTTTTACCAGAAACATTTATAATATAGTCATCTGCTGTTGAGAAACTGTTATTAGATGCTAAAGAATTAACATAACCAACTTTATCAACGTTTGCCGTATCTATTGTGGCATCTGAAATTTTAGATATTATTGTTTCTGATTTTGCTTCAAACACAAAACCCGAAGATATTAATAATCCTATTAAAAGTGTTTTTTTCACTTTACTCTCCTTTTGTAAAAATTTAATTTATACTTTAAGAGATAGCTTTCAAAACTCGCTTTTAACATCTGTCTTTTGGTTTTATAATCAAACGGTTATAGAGCATTTAACGATTAAATAAAAAAATTATATTGATTTTATTTTTTTTTCAGATATAAGGGACTCAAGAAATTATTAAAAGGTGGGGAATTCCCCATCTTTTTTGTTAAGGAAACAACATGAACACAAATAAAATGGAAGAAATTATTGACGAGTTAGGTTATGAAACTGTTAGAATTATCACTATCGGAAACTCTAACCCTACTCTTCAAATTATGATTGATAAACTTGATGGCACAAACATTAATGTTGATGATTGCGCTAAGGTTTCTCGCACTTTGACTAGATATTTTGAAGAAAATCAATTGCCAGAATTTGACTACACTCTTGAAGTATCTTCTCCTGGAATTGACAGACCTTTAACAAAGCTTGCGCATTTTGCTCGCTTTGTTGGTTTTGAAGCCAAAATAGAATCGACTGAGACAATTGAAGATAGAAAGCGCTTTAAAGGTAAGCTTTTATCTACAAATGATAAAAATGTTGTTATTGATGTTGATGGTAAAGAATATACAATTGAATTTGCCTCAATTAATAAAGCAAAATTAGTTTTAACAGACGAGTTGCTTGCAACTCTTAACCCAAACGAACAAGAAGAGGAATAAAATGAAAAATATTGAAAACATGCCTAGACCAGAGGTTTTGCTTGTTGCAGATACTGTTGCTAGAGAAAAAAATATTGAACAAAACGATGTTTTAGAAGCAATGGAAGTTGCTATTCAAAAAGCTGGACGTTCAAAATATGGTCATGAACATGACATTAGAGCAAGCATCGACAGAAGAACTGGTGCAATATCTTTATCTCGTCATCGTGAAGTTGTTGAAGAAATTTCTGAAGAAGCTGAATTTTCTCAAATCTTGTTAAAAAATGCTCAACGCATTAACAAAGCTTATAAAGTTGGTGATATTGTTGTTGACGCTCTTCCTCCAATTGATTTTGGTCGTATTGCAGCACAAACTGCAAAACAAGTTATTGGTCAAAAAGTTAGAGAAGCAGAACGCAACAAACAATTTGATGAATATCAAGAAAAAGTTGGAACAATCGTTAATGGTGTTGTAAAACGTGTTGATTTTGGTAACGTTACTGTTGATATTGGGAAAACTGAAGCTGTTTTGCGTCGTGATGAAATTATCCCTAGAGAAATTTTCAAACCAGGTGATAGATTGCGTGCTTATTTGTTAGAAGTTAAAAAAGAAAACAAAGGTCCACAAATCTTTTTATCTAGAACTTGTCCTCAATTTATGGCAAAACTTTTTGCATCAGAAGTGCCAGAAATTTATGATGGTATTGTAGAAATTATGTCTGTTGCTCGTGATGCTGGTTCTAAAGCTAAAATCGCAGTTAGAGCAAATGATGTTACTATTGACCCTGTTGGAGCTTGTGTTGGCTTGCGTGGTATTAGAGTTCAAGCTATTATTAATGAGCTTCAAGGCGAAAAAATTGACGTTGTTAACTATTCTGAAGACAAAGCTCAATTTATTGTGGCAGCTTTAGCTCCTGCTGAAGTTATGAAAGTGGTTTTAGATGAAGAAAATAACAGAATCGAAGCTGTTGTTTCTGATGAACAATTCTCTTTGGCTATTGGACGTCGTGGTCAAAATGTTAAATTGGCATCTCAAATTGTTGGATGTGATATTGACATTTTAACAGAAGCTCAAGAACAAGAAAGACGTGCTAGCGAAAACAAAATTCGTTCTCAAAGATTTATGGAAGCTTTAGACGTTGATGAAATGATTGCTCATCTTCTTATTGCTGAAGGCTTCTCTACTGTTGATGAATTAACTCAAGTTGCTTTATCTGAACTTGCTTCTATTGAAGGCTTTGATGAAGATGTAGCTCAAGAACTTCAAAACAGAGCAAACACTTTTGTTGCTAACAGAAACAAAGAGTTTGAAGAAAAATCTAAAGATTTGGGTATTGATGAAAAAATCAAAGAAATATCTGGTCTTGACCAAGAAATGATTATTAAACTTGCTGAAGCTGAAATCAAAACTATTGATGATTTGGCAGACCTTGCTGGTGATGAACTTCAAGAAATTATTGGCGAAGAACTTATGACTTTGCCAGAAGCAAACAAAATCATCATGGCTGCTCGTGAGCATTGGGATTTATAATCAATGAAAGAAAAGGACAATAATATCAGAACCTGTGTGGCAACAAAAGAAAAACTCAATAAAAATGAGATGCTTCGTTTTGCAGTCTTTGAAGAAGATGGTATTATTGTCCCTGATTTTAATAAAAAATTATGTTCTAGAGGCGTTTATATTAAAGCCTCTAAAACTGCATTAAAGACTGCTATTGATAAACAACTTTTTATTAGGTCTTTAAGACAAAAAGTAAAACACGAAAAATCTTTGACTCAAGTAGTTGAAGAAGCGCTAAAGAAAAAAGGTCTTGAATCAATTTCTTTAGCAAAAAAAGCTGGTGGATTAATAATTGGCTTGGATAATATTAAAAAAGAAAGAGATAACATCAGCTTTTTTATTGATGCCAATCAAGAAAGCGATGGTTATAAAAAAATAAAAGCATTAGCAAAAGAAAAAGAAATTTTTTGTTTATATAATTTAGAGGAGTTAGAACTGGCATTAAATTTAAGCAATTGCGCACATTTGGGTATCAAAAATAGCCCTATTAG
Source organism: Alphaproteobacteria bacterium (assembly GCA_044432975.1). GTDB lineage: Bacteria > Pseudomonadota > Alphaproteobacteria > RF32 > CAG-239 > JAWXUC01. The sequence continues at coordinate 116,523 of JAWXUC010000003.1, forward strand.
TAAAAGTGTTTTTGAAAATTTATATAAACTAAAAAGTTTTTTGGAGAATTAAAGTATGAGTGAAGAAAAGAAAACAACATTATCTATTAATAAATCAACATTGAGCCTTAAAGGTGGTTTTAACAAATCATCTGATGGCAAAAAAGTTGTACAAGTAGAAGTTAGAAAAAAACGTGTTATTGGTGGTAATCCTATCAATAATCAGTCATCTTCAAACCCTATTGATGATGCTACTGCTGCAAAATTAAAATTAATTGCAGAAGCTAAAGAGTTTGAAGAAAAAAAACGTAAAGAAGAAGAGCTTCGTCAAAAAGAACGTGAACAAGAACAAGCTTTAAGAGAAGTTAAAAAACATGCAACTTCTGAAACAACTGAAGAAGAACCTGTTGAGAAAAAAACAGAACAAAGACCTGCGGTTAAAAAAGAAGAAAAAGTTTTTAATGATGCTCCAAAACCTAAAGAGCCTAAAAAAGAAGAAAAAGATAAGTTTGAAGCTAAAAAAGTTGAAAAAAGAAGCTTTGAACCTCAAAGACGTAATAAAAACTTTAATGTAAATTCTATTAATGATGACGATGATGGTTATGACACAGGTACAAGTAATTATCGCAAACGTTATAAGAAAAAACAACCAAAACCTGTTATGCAACAAACACCCCAAGAAAAAGTGATTAAAGATGTTACTATTCCTGAAGTTATTACTGTTCAAGAACTTGCAAACAGAATGGCAGAAAAATCTGCTGACGTAATTAAAAAATTGATGTCTTTAGGTGTTATGGCTACAATCAACCAACCAATCGATGCTGATACTGCACAAATTGTTGTTGAAGAATTTGGACATAAGTTCAAACGTGTGGCAGATTCTGATGTGGAATTGGGTATTGAAATCGCTCAAGACAAAGAAGGTGATTTATTGCCTCGTCCTCCTGTTGTAACTGTTATGGGACACGTTGACCATGGTAAAACATCTTTGCTTGATGCTTTGCGTGAAACTAATGTTGTGGCTCGTGAAGCTGGTGGTATTACTCAACACATTGGTGCTTATCAAATTGAAGTTGAAGGTAACAGAAAAATCACTTTCATTGATACTCCTGGTCACGAAGCATTTTCTCAAATGCGTGCTCGTGGTGCTAAAGTTACAGATATCGTGGTTCTTGTTGTGGCTGCAAATGACGGCATTATGCCTCAAACAATTGAAGCTATTAGACACGCTCAAGCAGCTGAAGTGCCTATTGTTGTTGCAATCAACAAAATTGACCTTCCTGGTGCTGATCCTATGCGTGTTAAAACAGACTTATTACAACATGGTATTGCTATTGAAGAAATGGGTGGTGAAAGTTTGTGTGCTGAAGTTTCTGCAAAAAAACGTATCAACATTAATGGTCTTGTTGATGCAATTTGTTTACAAGCAGAAATGTTAGACTTAAAAGCAAACCCAAATCGTATGGCTGAAGGTACTGTTGTTGAAGCAAAAATGGAAAAAGGTAGAGGTTCTGTTGCTACTGTTTTGGTTCAAAAAGGAACATTGAAAATCGGTGATATCATAATCGCTGGTAAAGAATGGGGAAGAGTTAGAGCAATGTTTAACTCTACCGCATCTAAAGTTTTAGAAGCGCTCCCTGCTCGTCCAGTTGAAATTTTGGGATTGCAAGGAACACCTTCTGCTGGTGATGACTTTATTGTTGTGGCTGATGAAAATAAAGCAAAAGAAGTTACTTCTTATAGAATCAGAAAAGAAAAAGAAGCTAAAATTGTAAAATCTGCAAAATCTGCTATGGAACAAATGCTTGACAAAATTAAAACAGGCGAAATCAAAAACTTACCTATTATTATTAAAGCAGACGTTCAAGGTTCTATTGAAGCCTTAGAGGGTACTTTGAAGAAAATGGCAAATGATGAAGTTGGTGTTCAAATTCTTCACTCTGCTGTTGGCGGTATTTCTGAATCAGACGTATCTTTGGCAAAAGCTTCTCATGCATTTATCATTGGCTTTAACGTTCGTGCAACTCCTCAAGCTAGAGAATTGGCAAAACGTGAAGATGTAGATATTAAATATTATTCTATTATTTATAACGTTGCTGATGATGTTAAAAAAGCTCTTGAAGGAATGCTTAGCCCAGAAGAAAAAGAAAAAATCATTGGCTATGCTCAAATCAGAAAAGTATTTAACATTACTGGTGTTGGTAAAGTTGCTGGTTGTATGGTTACTGAAGGATTTGTTAAACGTGGTGCTAAAGTTAGATTATTGCGTGATAACGTGGTTATTCATGACGGCGAACTCGGACAACTTAAACGTGCAAAAGATGATGTTAAAGAAGTTAAAGACGGTTATGAATGTGGCATGAGCTTTGCTAACTATAACGACATTCAAGAAAATGACTTTATTGAATGTTATGAAATTGAAAGCACCGCTAGAACATTGTAATGTGTTTTGTATAAAGCATTTAAGGAACGCATTTTGCGTTCCTTTTTTGATATTGATTAGTTATACCGCTAGTTTGTAGGGGCTGTAGATGTTAAGTAATTCGTTACATGTTTTGTGTAAATTCTTTTCTCTTATATCCAGCCATTTCAGCAGGAACTTTTCCGCCAATTGCACTGTGGGAACGGTACTCATTATAGTAAGCCAGAAAGCCTAACAATTCTTCATGGAAGTCTTCTTGATTATTAAAAAGTGCTCCATCTAAAAAATCTTCTTTTAATGTTTTCCAAAAACGTTCTATCTTACCGTTAGTTTGCGGTTTGTAAGGTCTTGTGTATCTGTGTTCTATCCCCATTTCATGCAACACTCTTTCAAAAGGATGTGTCATTATATTATCACACTCTTTACCACTGCCAAATTCAGCATCAAAATTAGGCTCAATATTATCCCATTTTAATTTATCTTTTTTATTAACGTTTTTATTCATTTTATAAGCTCCTTTTTAATTACTACATTACTAGTTTTCTAGTAATATAGTAAATGCTTTTAGTTAAAACAAAACCACCTAATTTTAAATTAAGTGGCGGAGCTCAAAACTGTATTACGCAGTCGTCTTTATTCGTGCAAAGCCTTATATCAGACACTCCGCCAATAAAGACGGATTGTAATAGATGTTTTGAGACACCATTCTCTAACTTTAGAGAATGCTATAACTATATCAATCATTTTTTATTTTGCAAACAAAAAACTAATTGATATACCGATAAAATACCTATCCAGTCATTGCGAGCGCAGCGCGGCAATCCAGTTAATTTTATATCGCAATATCTTTCAACTGATTGCCACGCTTCGCTCGCAATGACAAAAACATTTACAAGACAGGTAACAGTATCGTTTTAACAAAAACTTGACAAAAAGGTTTAATCTGTTAAGTTGAAGCTAACAAAAAATTATAAACTAAAATTATTAGCTATGAAAACAAAATCAATCGTTTTGAGTAATGGTGTTACCGTTATTAACGTAGAAAACAAAAACAGCTTAACAGCCTTTGTTCAATTTATTTTTCGAGCTGGTGCAAAGCATGAGACTGAAAACAACATTGGTGTTGCGCATTTTTTGGAACACATGTTGTTTCAGGGAACACAAACTAGAAGTGCTATGGATATTTCTTTGTTAGCAAGTTCTTTAGCGATGGATCTTAATGCTGAAACAGGTTTTTCTAACACAAAGTATCAAGTTGACTGCTTGAGTGAAGATGTACCAAAAGCATTTGAAATTTTATCAGACATGATGCAAAATTCTATTTTTGATGAAAAAGAAATTAGAAAAGAAAAGAGAGTTATCTTAGAAGAAAAAAGAACGTTCTTAGAAGACGATCAACAAAAGGATATAATTCTTTTTGACACTACAAGTTATGCTGATAAATATCTTGAATATGATGTTATCGGACGTATAAAAGACATTAAAAAGATAAACAGAGAAATGCTCTTGTCTTTTTATAATAAATTTTATACATCCAGCAATTTAATTGTTGTTACTACTGGTGGAATATCCATTGAAGAAACAATAGAATTAATTGAAAGGCACTTAACTTCTCTACCCATTGGGGAGATAAATCCCAACCCTTTAAGAAACTATAAAGGTGGAACTTTTCTTGGCAGAAAAACAAAAAAGTCTTGCAATATTAGACTTGGTTTTAATGTTGATAATAATGCAGATTTTTTTGCTTGCAAGTTATTAAACATTATTTTGGGTGGCCAGGCTTCTTCTAGGTTGTATTTTAACCTAAGAGAAAAGAAAGGGCTTGTTTATGACACTTCTAGCATGTTTATGGCAACAAAGCCATCAATGTTTGTTGTTGAAGCAATCGCTTGTAGTGAAAATATTCCTGCTGTTATAGATGGCGTTTGTGAAGAATTGCGACTTTTGAAAACCACTCTCGTTTCTGACAATGATTTAGCATGGGCAAAGAAAAATTATCTTGCAAACATTGCTAGAGGATTTGAGAGTTGTAACATTGTTTCATGCATTGTTTCTGGTTATTTTCTAACTACGGGAAAAATCTTTGATATTGAAGAAATTACAAAAAGCATTAATGCTATTAGTAAAGAAGATATCAGAGTTGCTGCAAACAAAGCTTTTAATGATAAGCTAACTTATTTTATTAATGCTCAAGTTAAAAACAAACCTAGTTATGATGAAGTTTGCAACATGTTAAATGGTTAAGAAAAACCCTTCTGTAAATATCTATTTACGGAAGGGTTTTTCAATATAAAAAAGACTTGCTTTTTTGTTAAAAACTCTCTATATATTCCTCAAAGGAAAAAATAATGAAAAAAGAACTTACACAACGTCAACTTCAGGTTGGGCAAGAAATTAAACGTATTATTGCAGATATGATTTCAAAAGATGAAATCAGAAACCTACAAGGTATCGGCAACTGTTTGGTTACTGTTACTGAAGCTAGGATTTCTCCTGATTTAAAATATTGTAACGTTTATATTATTACTTCAGTAAAAGAAAAAGAAATTGAAGTTTTGGGTGCTTTGCAATTGGCGGCGCATTTTATCAGAAAACAAATTGGCGCAAAAACTCATCTTAAATATATTCCAACAATTAACTTCAGAATTGACAATACTTTTGAAGAAGTTGATAAAATTCAGAAATTGTTGCATAATCCCAAAGTAAAACAGGACTTAGAACAAAACGATGACTAAATGTTTTTATGAACTATTAGAAGTTGAGAAAACAGCTGATGAAACTCAACTAAAAAAATCTTATCGCAAATTGGCGATGCAATATCACCCAGACAGAAACCCTAATAACCCAGAAGCAGAAGCAAAGTTTAAGGAAATTTCTGTTGCTTATGAAATTTTATCAAACCCTGATAAACGTGCTGCTTATGACAGATATGGTCATGCTGCTTTTGAAAATGGTGGCGGCGGTCAAGGCGGTTTTGGCGGTTTTGAAGGCTTTGATTTTTCTGATATGTTTGGAGATATTTTTTCTGACTTTTTTGGTGGCGGAGCTTCTAGAAGTAGACGCAATCCTAATGCACCACAAAAAGGGCAAGATATGCAAATGTCAATTGAGATTTCTTTAGAAGAAGCTTTTTGGGGATTAAATAAAGAAATTAAAATTCCTACAAAAGTAAAATGTGATGACTGCGATGGAACAGGTTCTGCTGATGGTTCTCAACCTCAGACTTGTCCTCAATGTAATGGACGCGGAAAAGTTGTTTCTTCTGCTGGCGGATTCTTTATGATGGAAACTGTTTGCCCTAGATGTAAGGGTAAAGGTCATATTATTGTTAACAAGTGCAAAACTTGTAATGGTACTGGGCTTAAAACAGAAGAAAAGAAGATTGAAGTAAAAATTCCTGCGGGTGTTGATAATCAAGTTAATTTAAGAATAACAGGTGCTGGTGAAGCTGGCAAAAATGGTGGCCCTAGCGGAGATTTATATGTTGTTGTTTTTGTAAAAGAGCATGAAATTTATCAAAGAGAGCAAGAAAACTTATATATTAAATTGCCAATTTCTATGACAACAGCAGCTCTTGGAAATAAAATAGAAATCAAAGGTATTGATGATGAAGCGATTTCTTTTGAAGTTGAAGCTGGAACTCAAAATGGAGATGTTCAAAAAATTAAGGGCAAAGGCATGAGTTCTTTACGTTCTTCTAAACGTGGAGATTTATATGTTGAATTCTTTGTGCAAACACCAAAGGGATTAAACTCTAAACAAAAACAATTGTTAAAAGAATTCAAAGCCTTAGAAAAAGAAGATAAAGGTTTTCTTGAAAATTTTAAAGATTTCTTGAAAGTTGGATAAAAGATATAGCCTAAAAAAAAGCAGGCTTTATAGCTAAACGACTATATTTTGATTGTCTTTTTCCATTTTTAAGGGGCTAAATATTCAATTTTTTTCTTTATTATCTCATTGATAACTGCAGAAAAAACTTAAAAATTTATCCTCCTTAAAAAAGAAAAATTATCAATCAAAACATAATCATTTAGCTATATTATTAAAAACTTGACAAATATAAAGCTTATGATATCTTTTTTTCACTTTTATTAAATTTAATTAATTATTATATGAAGAGACAAGATAACTTAAGCTCTCTTAGGAGAAGCGCTTTTGCTAACAAGCTAGAAACTTTTAAAAAGTTCGTCAAAGAAAATAAGGTTACAACAGAAGGCCTGTTTAAAATCCTTAATGAATGCGACATATATCAAAAAAATGATATTCTGTTTTGTGTTCTAAAATATGGAAATGAAAAGCTTTTTTGTGAAGGAGTAACTCAGACTTCTAATCTTATTATTGATGAAGAACTGGTAACTTGTGCTTTGCAACTTGTTATAGACGATAAAAAGTCATCAGCAGTTGCAGCATGTTTGCCCAAAATTGAATGCCAAAACACAACTCTCTTTTTGACAATATTAAGGAATAAAAAAATCTCTACAAAAGAGACTTTAATAATGATGAAAGAAGGTAGAATTAGAATTGGCATATCTAATGACAACTTAACAAGGTTTGCTGTTGCATCAATCAAAAAAGAAATTTCTCCAAGGATTATCAAGCGTCTTTTAGACACAGGACACAATCTTCCTTTGGGGCTGATTTTAATGCTGTACAAAGCTTGTTGCAGAGGACTGTTACCTAGAAAGCTGTTAAACTCAATATTGAGGTCAACATGGAATACGCATCCTTGCGACGTCGATATTTGGGAAGAGCTTTTAATCGCTTATGAAAAGGGTATTGTTAGCTGGTATCAACTTTATCTTTTCTTAACTCGAATATCTTACATTATCAATTATGAAATTGCTAAGTATCGAATTGCAAAAGCTAATAAACTTTATAACGAAAAAGTTATAGATATTATTAAAGAAAAGCAGAAAAAAAGAAAAGAAGTTGATTATAAAAGGTTTATAACAAGACCAATCTATTAACCTCTTATTAAAGTTCACCTACTTGGTGGACTTTTTTTATTGCTAAATTAACCGTTTATAAATAGATATATATTATAATATTATGTATGAAAAAACTTTTATTAGCATCAACATTACTTTTAAACGCTTGTTACAATCCCAACACTTTAGTGTTTCATTCAACTGCGTTTGATGCTGAGAAAGCCATTACCACTTATATTGAGCATGATGTTTCTGTGCATTATATTGTTGAAGAAAACGGTAATGTTATCTTATTAACTCCTGAAGAAGAGCAAGCTGCTCATGCGGGGCAAAGTTATTGGCGTGGGTATGATAGAATTAATCCTCGCTCTATTGGGATTGAGATTTTGCAACCAACATTAGGGCAAAGCAAGTTTTCTGAAAAACAAATAGAAGCTGTAATTGAGTTGTCTAAAAAAATCATAAAAAAATACAACATAAAACCAACTATGATTGTAGGGCATTCTGATATTGCTCCAAGAAGAAAGCCTGACCCAGGAAAATGTTTTCCGTGGAAAAAGTTAAGTGAAGAAGAAATTGGTATTTGGTATTATCTTCCAGATGCAAAAAAAGTTGCCGATATTAGTGTTGAAGAAATGTTATTTGCAATCGGTTATGACACAAAAGATTTAGCGGCTGCTCAATATGCATTTGCAAGACGTTATATGCCAGAATTGGTTGAAATAAATGATGTTATATATACAATAGAAAACCCCTACCCTAAAAATTTTGATGCATCTAACAACAAAAAATTTGTTGAAATTTTAAAGGCTGTTTATTTCAGATATTCACAACCTCAATGCTTTAGATAAAACATGGGCAGTTGCTAAATACTTTGGGAGGATTAGCAATTGCCCATGATTTGTTTTGTGGACATCTACAAGAGGTGACCATAACGTCATTGCGGGCTGATATAGAATCTAACATTAACAACATTCTGTTGCGGGACGCCGAGGGCGTCGTCCCCTACAGGATTATTGCAAAATTTTAAGGAACGGTCAAAACCGTAGCCTCCTTTATCAAATAAGGAAAATTTCAAACACTGTAATACTTTTATACAAAAATTTGAATAAAATTCTTTTAAGGTTGCTATAATAAAAATATAGTCTATACTCCGCCTTATAAAGGAGATTTTAATATGTTAGTTGCGTTAGGCTTAATTGCTTTAGGTTTTGTATTTTTAATTTTTGGGGCAGACTTAACTGTTAAAGGTGGAGTTGCTATTGCCAACAAACTTAATATTGCTCCTGTTATTATAGGTTTAACAATCTTGGCATTTGGAACTTCGGCGCCAGAATTTGTGGTTTCTATTAAGGCGGCGCTCAATGATGCAGAAGGAATTGTTTTAGGTAATATAATCGGTTCTAATATTGGTAATATCTTCTTAATTTTAGGTTTGGCCTCTGCCATTAAACCGATTGAGGCTGATAAAAAAGTTTTCTTTAGAGATTATAAATTTTTGCTTGCTGTTACAATTTTATTTGCAGTCATATCTTATTTTGGAAATTTTTCTCTATTGCATGGCTTATTAATGCTTGCATTATTATTTGGCTTTATTGCTTTTAACTATGTTAATGCAATGAAAAACCCTCCTGAGGAAAATAACGAAGAAACACATAGTCCCTATGCAAGCAAAAGCTGGTTAATTGTTAGCCTTGTTACTATTGCTGGTTTAGTTGCAATTATTTTTGGTGGCGATTTACTTGTAAAAGGAGCTGTTAGTATTGCAGAACATTTAGGGGTTTCACAAGAAATCATTGGTTTGACAATTATTGCTTTTGGCACATCTCTACCTGAGTTAGCGGTATCTGTTATTGCGGCAATGCGTGGACAAAGCGCTATGGCTTTAGGAAACGTTGTTGGCTCTAACATTTGGAATATTGTATTTATTATGGGTATTACAGCAACTATGACTAACGTTGAAGTTCCTCAACAATTTATTGTTTATGATAATATTGTAATGCTTGCAGGCACTCTTATCTTATGGCCAATTATGATGACTAAAGGCAAGATTTCTAGAACAGAGGGTATTGTTATGTTTATTGCATATTGCGCTTATATTGTCTCTCAAGTTTTAATCACACAAGGCGTTATCAACTTTGGATAAGTTATTAAAAACTGCTTATAAAGAAGCGCAAAAAGCTTTTGAAAAAGATGAAGTTCCTGTCGGGGCTGTGGTTGTAAAAGATGGCAAAGTTATTGCCAAAGCACACAATAAATGTGAACACACAAATAATGCGACTTTTCATGCTGAAATGATTGCTATTAATAAGGCTTGTAAAAAGTTAAAGCAAAACAGACTTTGGGATTGTGATTTATATGTTACGCTTGAACCATGTATGATGTGTGCGGCTGCAATATCTTTTGTGCGTATCAAAAATTTATACATCGGCTGTGAAGATAAAAAAGGTGGAGGATTGAGTTTTTATGAAATGAATACTTGTCATCACAAACCACAAATAGAAAATTTAAATAACAAAGAATGTTCTCAAATATTAAAAGACTTCTTTAAAAACAAAAGAAAAATGAAAGAATAAAATAAAAATGAAAAACATGACCGTCGGCAATCCATTAAAATTAATTTTAATGTTTGCAGTCCCTATTTTAATGAGCAATTTATTTCAACAATTATACAATATGTCTGACACTATTATGATTGGCAGAATGCTCGGAGTAAAATCTTTAGCCGCGCTTGGGGCAACGTTTCCTGTATTCTTTTTAATATTATTCATCGTGATGAGCTTTACTGCAGGATTAACTGTTATAACAGCGCAATATTTTGGCAGAAAAGATTATGATACAATGAGAAAATCTGTTGCAACCTCAATAATATTATCATTAATTTTATCAATTATTTCTACTATTTTAATGATTTTATTTTTGCCATTTATGTTAAACATAACCAATGTCCCTGCAGAACTTTTTGACTTAACATATTCTTATTTAATAATCATGTGTGGGTTTAGTTTTGTTATGATGATGTTTAACTTGTTGCAAGCATTTTTAAGAGCTGTCGGAAACTCTAAAGGACCTTTTTATTTTTTAGTATTATCTTGCTTAACAAACATCTTTTTCAACTATGTTTTTATAAAATATGTAGGATTAGGAATTGCTGGTTCTGCTTATGGAACAATTGTTGCTGTTGCAATATCTTCTATTGCAAGTATTGTTTATATGTATAAAAAATATTCTATATTAAAACCTAACAAAGAAGACTGGAAGTTTTCTTGGGGTTTTGCAAAAGAACATTTGAAAATTGCTATTCCAATGTGTATGCAAGGACTTTTAATTTCTTTATCTATTTTTATATTTCAAAGAGGTTGCAATGAATTTGGAGCGGAGGCAATTGCTGCCGTAGCTGCCGCAAACAGAATAGACAACCTTGGTGGAAACGTATTGTTTTCTTTAGGTATGGCACTAACTACATTTGTGGCTCAAAACTATGGATGCAATAGAATCGCTAGAATTAGACGCGGGGTTAATCAAGTTTGTATTGTTTCTATATTAGTTTCTATTGTTCTAGGAGTTTTAATTATTATATTTAAGGAAGATATTTTATCTTGGTTTATATCTGATGAAGAATTAAAAGCTTTTCCACAAGTAGCAATTTGGGCTAAGCAATATTTAAATGTTACGGCTTGTTCTTATTTCTTTTTAGGTTCTATTCATCTTTATCGTAATGCTTTGCAAGGATTAGGCAATGGTTGGATGCCTTTATTATCTAGTATTATTGAATTAGGATTTAGAATGTTTGCTGTTTTTGTATTAACAAATTATGTTGGGTTTTATGGAATTATTCTTTCAAACCCGCTTGCTTGGATTGGTGGAGCTGCTGTTTTATGGATTGGATATTATTTTGAGATTAAAAAATTAGGTACTACTGTTCGGTTAAAACTTTAAATAAACAAAAATAACTAATATTTCATATCATTGCGAGCGCAGCGCGGCAATCCAATAAATTCATATTGCTACATTTTTTGACTAGATTACCACGCTTCGCTCGCAATGACGTAAGTTTGTAAATTTTAAGCAAAAACAACATAATATAACTAATTAGCTATAAAAAATCTTAATTGCTCAAATATTTTTTGTATATAAAGTTTATTAAAAATTTAACCTAACAGTAGTGAAAATTAGGAACTAGAACATTTTATGAAAAAACAGACATAAAAAAAAGCTTGCAAAACACAGTGTGTCTTGCAAGCTAAAATTAGATTTTGAAGATTTTATAAAAAAACAATCTTCATTCTGACGGAAGTTCTTTCTCCCATTCAGGTGCCATTTTGTAAGCATACTCAATAGCTTTGGCGGCTGCTCCTTCACCGTTGTCTCTGTCATAGAGCCATGGGTCGAACTCGTCCTTACCGATATCTACTTTCATAACTCGTCCATTGACGTAGTCGAAAGATATCTGACCTCTGTAGCTGTACTTTTTTGCCTCCTCAACCTCTATGATTGCATCTGCAATAGACATCCCTGTACCTGCAGCGCCTAGAGGATTAAGAAATCCGAGACCTAGCTGATTAGCTCCATCGTAAAGAGCTTTGAATGCGAAGACTTTGTTTAGTCCTTTAATTGAAATTGACATAATTCTTTTTATTTTTTAAGGTTAATTAATATCTAAAGATTTTTCCAATCCAGTCGAATAACTCGCGGATGGGGTTACCTGATCCTTGTAGAACTCGAACAATCAAGAAGATTGCTGAAATAACAATTATCAAACCTAACAATGAAAAAAACAAGCCAATGTTTACAATCAAGATAACTATTGCAACAGCAAGAATAATCCAATTTTGTGTAGTCATATTCATTTTAATTTATATTTAGTTAATGTTTAGACTAACTTTTATCACAGATTCTCTTTTTTGTCAACTTTTTCTTGACAAAGGATGATTCGACTTCACAGCATTTATCAATCGCTCATCTGCAATGTGGGTATAAATCTCTGTTGTTGTAATGCTTTCATGCCCTAAAAGTTTTTGAACAATTCTTAAATCTGCATCATTATGCAACAAGTGTGTGGCAAATGAATGCCTTAAAACATGAGGAGAGACTCGGCTTGGATAAATGCCAACTTCTATGGCAATTTTTTTTATTCCTTTATAAAAACCATCTCTTGAAAAATGTCCTGTTTTTGATTTTGATGGAAATAAATAAACACTATCTTTTATACTAGGCAAATATTTTTCAAAACGTTCTGTAGTTTTTTTTGCGACAGGTAATAGTCTTTCTTTTGAGCCTTTGCCAAAGATTAATATTTGAGATTTTTTTAAATTAAGAGCATTTTTCTTTAACTCTACAAGTTCTGAAACTCGCAAACCGCAAGCATACATCAATTCTATCATCAAACCTATCTGATATGTCCCCTTGTCTTTTGAATTATAGGCAAAGTCTATCATATCTAAAATTTCTGATGACGATAAAAACTTGGGCAATGGTTTATCTGGTTTAGGGCTATCTATATTTAAGGCTACGTTTTCTTCTATTTCGTGCTCTAAAAATAAAAATTTTGCATATTCTCTAAATACAGAAATTTTTCTGGCGATTGTTTTTTTTGCATATCCTTTAGAATACAAAAAAGAGATATAAGCATCAGAATCGGAAATTCCATCACATTCTATAATCTGTTCAACATCTCTTCTATATGCGTCTATTGTGTTAAGGCTAGCCCCCTTGACTGAGGCTAGCATATCAATAAAATCTTTAACTTTATTCATTGTGCCTTAACTGTAATGCTTTGTTTTACAACACTTTGTTCTACAGGAACATCTGAAATTGCAACAAATAAAACAGCAACAACAATTAAACCTAGCAAAATATAAATAAATTTCTTTGATTTTTTTTGTTTTATCATTTATTATCTCCCTTAAGTTAGGAGTTTAATATAGAAATGAAAATTTGTAAAATAATATTATTAGTCGGATTGATGGGCAGTGGAAAAACATCTGTCGGAAAACGTTTGGCCAGAAGACTTAAACTTCCTTTTGTGGACGGAGATAAAGAAATTGAGAAAGCATCGGGCCTTTCTTTAATTGATGTGTTTAAATGCTTTGGACAAGAGGAGTTTAGAGCTGGCGAAACTAGAATAATGAAAAGATTATTAGAAAGTGAACCTTGCGTTTTAGCATCTGGAGGCGGTTCTTTTATTCCACAACAAACAAGAGATTTGGCTAAAGAAAATGCTATTACAATTTGGCTTAAGGCAGATGTAAATACTCTTTACAATCGCACAAGCGGTCGCTCTCATCGCCCTTTTTTATTAGGAGATGACGAATCGCTAAAAGGAAAATTAAAAAATTATATAGATGAAGAATATCCTTATTATCAAGAAGCTGATATTATTGTTGAAACAAAAAATGAACCTGTTGAAATAACGGTTAAAAAAGTTGTTAAAGAAATTTCTAAATATTTAGAGGATGTTAAATAACTTAATTATGAATATTTTTTTTCTTTGCGGTTGTCTTTTGAAAACAACTAAAAAAGAAAGTTGTTTTTTTCCAAGAATATTTATGTTTTTCTGTTGCATAAGTCTCAATGCTTCTGTCCCACATTTTTTCTGCAAAAGGTTGATAAAGACGATTGAACATTCTTACAAAATATTTAAACATAAAATTTCTAGGATTATGATAATCTATAAAAAATGTTTTACCGTCTTTTTGGGTAGCACTTAAAGCATTGTTTACAATTTTTGTTTTTGTAGCAATTGGAACCTCATGCAAAATATTATTACAAATAACTATATCAAATTTTCTATCAACAACAACTGTTGCGTTTTGCAATATATAATTAATATTTGAATGAACAAACTCAAACTTTGATTCTTGGAGTGAAATTTGTGTTTTTGAAATATCTAAGACAGTTACTTTTTTAGCCTTTTGCGCAATATTATCTATAAAATCACCAAATGAAACACCTATAACCAAAACATTTGAGTTTGGTTTTATTTCTTTTAAGACAGAAGCGTTGATTCTTTTTTTCTGAAAACAACTTAACAACTGAGAAAAAAAGTAATGATCAAGAATTTTAGATAATTCTTCATTTTCATAAATTTTAGCATAAAATCTTTGATAATATAATGGCTTTTTCATAATATATCCTTTTATTTAACTATTATAACTCTAAATTTATTAGATAATAATGTCAACTATTAAAATCCCCTTTAATCGCCTGATAACAAGCTAATGCAGAAATACTAGCGGTCTCTGCACGCAAGATTCTTTTTCCCATAGAAATTGGCTGATATTGTTTTAATAATTCTTTTTCTTTATCATCAAAACCACCTTCTGGGCCCACGACAATTGCAACTTTATCTGTTTTTAATTGTGAAAAAACTTCATTTATAGTTTTTGCATCGGTTCTTTCTAAAAGAGGGCACAATGCTCTTGAAGAATCCCATTTTTTTAATACTTCTGATAAATTTTGAGGTTCTAAAATTTCTGGAACATCTAATCTTTCACACTGTTCTGAGGCTTCTATTGCTTGCAAATGCGCTCTTTTTATGTTGAAATTATGATTATTCACTCTTTTAGTTATAATAGGAACAAACTTTTTCACACCAAGTTCTGTTGCTTTTTCTATTACAAAATCTGTTGCTTCTTTTTTTAATGGTGCAAACAATAACCAAACATCTAAGCTTTTTTCAAAATCTTTTATTTTTTTTACTTTTTCAAGAACAGCTGTTTTTTTAAGTATTGATTTTATTTTATATATATACTCACCTGAAATTCCATCAAAAACCAAAATTTCTTCATCTGTTTTTTTCTTCATAACATTTGAAATATAATGAAATTGTTTGTCTTCAATAATAATCTCATCTGCTATCTGTGCAATAAATAATCTTAACATTTTTTCCCTTACTTAAAAAAACATGTATATTTTTTATTTATTTTAATATAAAAATATATAAAAGCAATTTTTTTATGAGGAAAACTATGATTATTACAATTGATGGACCAGCAGCAGCAGGAAAAGGCACTTTAGCACAAGCATTGGCTCTTCATTATAGCCTTGCATATTTTGATACAGGCATGATTTATCGTGCTGTTGGACTAGAAATGGTAAAACAAAATTTAGACGTTAATAATAAAGAAGAAGCTTTTGAAATTGCAAAACAATTAACTTTTCAAAAAATGGCTAAGCTCTCTAAAGATAAAGATTTTAGAACAGATGTTGGAAGTAAAGCAGCATCTATTGTTTCTGCTCATCCTAAAGTAAGACAAGCATTATTAAAAATGCAACAAGACTTTTCTCTTAATCCTGTTTTTTCTGATGGTTCTCCTGCAGACGGAGCTATTTATGACGGAAGAGATACAGGAACTGTTGTATGCCCCAATGCTGATGTTAAACTTTTTGTTAATGCCTCAACAGAGGTTAGAGCTAAAAGACGTCTACAAGAATTTGAAAGAAAAGGAATTAAAACAACTTATGAAAAAGTTTTTGAAGATATGAAACAAAGAGACGAAAGAGATGCAAACAGAGATACAGCTCCACTAAAACCTGCTGAAGATGCTCATATTTTAGACACTTCTGACATGGATATTAATGAAGTTATGAAAAAAGCTTGTCTTATTATTGATTCACATTTCATTTAAGGCAAGAGCTTTAAACAAATATGGATTAATAACATCATCTACCCTTAAGGTGTTATCATTTCCTGTAAATATTAAAATATCTCCTGTATTAAACATACGTTCAAAAAAATTGGCTTTTATCTCAATATCGTTTATTTTAGTAAGAGGAATTTCTGTTTCTGAAGTATTTAGAATTCCTTTTTTAATATATATTTTATCTGATGTAATAACATATTCTTTTGTACGGTTAAAAATAAGCAAGTGAAGAAATGGAAGAATTAAAATTGCTCCAAAAATCATCATTGGAATTTGAACATATTCTATTGGAAGAGTAACACCTTTCCAAGACCACCAGTTATAAAGGTTCATAAATTTCAGCGCTCTATAAATAATAACTCCGCCACCACAGGCAAAAAGGAAGGGCATTATGAAATAAGCATAATGAATATGGGTTTCATGTCTAATATATTCTTCTTCTCTTAATCTAACAGTCATATTCTACCTCCTTTTTTGTTTTTATCAGTTTAACAGTAAAAATTTTTTATTCAAGTTTTTTTTAGTTAATTGAATTTTAACTTAAGTGTTTCATAATAGTTAAATTAGGAGATAAAATGTTTAGGACAAACGCTGATATCAAACAATATATAAAAAAATCATGGGGACTTTTGATCTTAATGTTTTTCTTTAGTTATTTTTCATACCATATTATATCAGGTGAGCGTGGTGTAATTAAAATGCTCTATTTAAAAAAAGAAATAGAATCTTCTCAAAAAATATTATCTCAAAAAAAATCAGAAAAAAATAAATTAGAAGATAATGTAAAAAGATTATCTTCATCTAGCTTAGATTTAGATTTATTAGATGAAAGAGCCAGAGTTGTATTAAACTTTGCGCGTTATGATGAATTTGTAGTCTTGGATAATTAATTTCAATAAAAAAAAGAGGCGTTAAAAAAAATAAGCGTATGGCAAACACTTATGATATTTTAACACCTCAAGAACTCTCTACTGGCACGTATAGTAGGTTTTGCGAGTTCAATGTCGTCATGGATTGATTCAAACAACCGGCCTTCTCTTTTTGAATATTTTATAATTTTGGCAAAAGAAAAATAAAGAGACGCTCTAATCAACTGAGCTACATGACGTATTGTTACCTAGAATGGATTTGAACCACTATCTTTTTTTCTGATATAATAAATAACTTTTTAACAAAGACTCAGGTATGTTGGAATAAACTTATTATTTGTTACCTGAGGTGAGATCAATCACTACTTATTATCTTTTACAAAAAAACGCTTTACCATTAGGCTACTAGGCAGTGTATATTATTATATTGATAATTTGTGTGTAAGCGCCATAATAAGAATAAAATATTTTTTGTCAAGCTTTTTTTGTATATTTTAAGCATTAAATGTTTTTATTGTTTTGTCTTTTTCAAACAGATACAAAAGATTGCGCAAGTTTTGACCTCGCTGTGTTTCTAATTTTGGGTCTGTTTCTAATATCATTTTTGCATCTTTATAAGCAACTAACAATAAATCTTTATGAAAATCAACATCTGCAATTTTGAACTCTTGAAAGCCAGATTGCTTAACTCCTAGCATTTCTCCGCCTCCTCTTAACTCTAAATCTTTTTCTGAGATTTCAAATCCGTCCTCTGTTTTTTTCATAATTTCTAATCTTGACTTTGAAACTTCACTTAATGGATAGCTATATAAAAGCAAACAAGTTCCTGCTTTTGAGCCACGTTTTATGCGTCCACGAAGTTGATGAAGTTGAGCTAGTCCGAATCGTTGAGCGTTTTCTATTATCATCAAGGTTGCGCTGGGAACATTTACGCCAACTTCAATTACAGTAGTTGCAACCAAAACTTTTAGCTCTCCGTTTTTAAAACGTGTCATGATATCATTTTTTTCTTTATCTTTCATTTTGCCATGTACAAGTCCTACGCAATCGCCAAAATGTTTTTGTAAAGTTTCAAAGCGCTCAACGGCTGCAGCTAAATCTAATTTTTCATTTTCTTCTATCAAAGGACAGACCCAATAAACTTGTTCTCCTTCATTTATTTTTTGCCTTAATCTCTCTATAATCTCGGGTGTTTTTGATAGTGGTATAATTCTTGTATCAACAGGCTTTCTACCCTTGGGAAGCTCATCTATTTTTGAATATTCCATATCTCCGAAAGAGGTTAAAACAAGCGTTCTAGGAATTGGGGTTGCGGTCATAACCAGCACATCTGTTTTTTCTCCTTTTGAAGAAAACATCAAACGTTGGTGGACGCCGAATCGGTGTTGTTCATCAACAACAACAAATGCCAAATCCTTAAACTCTACACCTTCTTGAAAAAGAGCGTGAGTACCGATGATAATATCTGCTTTGCCTTCTATCATTTCTTTTAGCACTTTTTCTCTGGCTTTACCTTTTATTCTGCCTGTTAAAATAGTTACGTTAACACCAATTTCATCACATATTTCTTTGATGGTTTCAAAATGTTGGGTCGCCAAAATCTCGGTTGGTGCCATGATTGATGCCTGAAAGCCACATTCTACTGCATTTAACATAGAAAGTAAGGCAACAATTGTTTTACCACTACCAACATCTCCTTGCAAAAGGCGAAGCATTCTATAATCATTTTGCATATCTGTTGAAATTTCTGTTAGGACTCTTTTTTGAGCGTCTGTTAACTCAAACCCCAATTGCTCTAGCGCTTTTTTGCGGAGTAATCCGTTGCCTTTAACAACCCTACCCTTTTGCTTTTTAACCGTGTTTCTAGCAATGCCTAATGACAATTGATTTGCCAATAACTCATCATAAGCTAAACGTGTTCTGAACTTTGAGCTTGGTAAAATATCTGCGGCAGATTTTGGAAAATGAAGCCCATATATGGCATCTGAAAATGTGGGTAAGTTTTTTTCTTTTATAAAATATTTGTCTTGCCATTCTTCTAATTTTGGCATTTTTTGCATTGCCTGATAAATCCAATATCCTAAAGTTCTGTTGGTTATGCCTGCGGTTAAAGAATAAACTGGCTCAATACGATATGCTTTTTTTTCTTCATCGGCATTAACAATAACATCTGGGTGATTCATTTGTTTATCACCATTAAAGATGTCTATTTTACCACTAATAATTTTATGTGCTCCAACAGGTAAATTCTTTTGAATTGTGTTTGGATATGCCTTAAAAAAACTAAGGGTTATTTGATCTGTATCATCTTCACAAATAACTTTATATGGGGCAGATTTTTTGGTGTTTGGTTGGTGAGCAATCACTTTTACTTTTATGGTAGCAACTCTACCTATTTGAGCCGTGGCAATTTTTGGGGCATAAGTTCTATCTATAACATTATGGGGCATTTGCCAAATAAAATCTATCATTTTGCTAATACTCAAATTTGCCAAAAGTTTATAATACTTTTGACCCACGCCAGAAAGCGCGTCAGCACTAACAAATAATGGATTTAAAATAGATGGCCGCATATATATAACACCACAAAGGCAAAAATGCCTGCGACAACGTCATCTAGCATTACGCCGTATTCATTTTCAACTTGTTTATCAAAGTATGATACAGGATAAGGTTTTAAGATGTCAAAAACCCTAAACAAAGCAAAGCCAAAAACGTAAGTCCAAACAGATGGGTTTATTGCCAAATACAACAATGCGATTGACTGACCAACGGTTTCATCTATCACAATTTCTTTAGGGTCATGAGTTGTGTGTTTTAAGACCTCTTTGGTGGCAATTGTACCAAAAACAAAAGTTGTTGTGATAAATGCCAACATTCCTGACAGACCAAAATATTGATTAATAAAAAAGACAAAAGGAAGCGTTGCTAAAGAGCCAAACGTGCCAGAAGCTTTTGGAAAATAGCCAGCCCCAAAAAAGGTGGCAACAATAAATGATATTTTCTTTTTCATGATGTGATTATAAAACAGGAGTTGTTATAGTCAAGCTTTGAGTTTAAATATAAAATTATACATTTATTTACTTTTTATGCTTACATTAAAAATATATATAACTTTATAAGAAAAAAAGATGAATCTTTCAAAAATAAATGTATTTGCTTTACCAACTATTAATGTTGGATATCAAAACCAAATTATTGGGGCAATAAATGCTATTAGCAACTTTATCGGACAAACATGGGATGTTAACAAATTGTTTTTAACCCCAAAAAACATCCGCAATATTTCTGAATTAAAAGAAGATGTAAAATACTCTAATTATTCATCATACAAAGAATTTGCAGAAGATATGTTTTTAATGATTGATGCATACTTAAAAAAAACAAAAAACATTCCAAATATCTTTATTACAGTATATAATCAAGCTGATAATGAAAATGCACCAAGAAACATTAAAATGGCATGTAGAGCTGTTAAAGAATATTATAAAAAAAACAACTTAGGATTTGTGTTATGTTGCGTATTAACAAGTAATTTTCACAAATATAGATATGTTGATTTAATAAATATACCAAAGCATAATCTTAATTTAATAAATAGGCTTAGACTTGTATCTGATAAAAAATTAAGGAAAAAAGTCTTAATTACTAAAGGGATTATAAATAATTTTAATATAGAAACCGTTGTAAAAAAGAAAAAAGAATTAACAACCTTATTAAAGCAAAATAATACAAAAAACATTATTATAAACAACAGTTTAGAAAAACTAGCCAATTTTACAAAAAAATCTAAAAGAATTGTTTTTTGCCTTGGAGGAAGAGTTGACGGCCCCGAAATTGATTTTAACTTAAAATATATTCAAAAATTATTAAAAGATGCTATAAAGTTAGAGAAATTAGGGTATTCAATTGTGTTTGTAAATGGACACAGAACCCCTAATAATATAACAGATTTCTTATATAAAAAAACAAAAGATATGCCTAATATTACCTTTCAAAACTCTAAACCCATTGCAAAAAATAAGGACGAAAGAAAAAAAGAAAATTGGAGAATTTATTCTGGCAAATATGAAAAAGAGCTTTCAGAACTAGCTACTATAGGTAATATTTATCCTGCTGTATTGGGCTTTGAAAACACACTTGTTGTTCACACTGCAGATTCTTATGCCTCTTGCGAAACATCAAACGCTGCCATTCCTACAGCCATTAGCTCTAAAGGATTATACATAAACCCTGAAAAGCGCCCCGATTGTCTTCGACTTAAAAACATTTTATGCCCTGTTTTTGCTATTGACTGGGATGATTTTTTGAAAAAAACAACAACTGAAAGTATAGAACCTAAAGACATAAGCACAAAAGTACTACCAGGTTCATTAAGAGTTTTTGCAGAGCAAGTAATTAATAAACTAAACCAAAATGATAAACAAAAACACCTAAAAAGCAAGAACCTCTAAATTTCCTCCATTTTTTGTCAAAACGACACTTGACGAATCGCAAAGATTGTGATATAATGGCGTCTGAAAAAAATTAAAAATAAAATTAATAACAATAAACTCTGTGATTAATATTTAACTTTTTTAGATATTTGCGGATATTTATAATAAGATGTTTAGACTTTAGTTGGGTCAAATGGTTGAAGTACAGTATGCCATTCTTAAACATTGAGTAATAAATTGAAACTTTTAAATAAAAAACTTAAATACACAGACTCTAACAATTTATCGTATGATAAAAATTGTAGAAAAGAACAACTATTCAGGTAAGATTATGGTTGATTTTTCAATCCCTTACAACTGGAGAAAGATTATGTTAGCTCTTGCAGGATTATCTGCATTAGCAATAGTAGGTGGAGTTATTTGGCTTCTAGGACTTGGCGTATGCTGGCTATGGACGGACTGTCTAGTACCTGTAGCTTGCTGGATTGGCAACTGCGCTATCGCTTTCTGGGACTGGCTATGCTGTTGCTGGGATTGGATTTTGGTTGCACTAGCAATCTTACTATCTGGCTTAGCGTTTACAAAAGCGTATGCTAGCAAAGTTAATGGAGATGAGAAAGATATAAAATGGACAATTAATGCGGTAGCTTTAGCTATAATTGCTTTATTGTTACTTTTATTTAGTATTTTCAACAATCGAGCAGATAAGTCGGATACTGTTGAGGTTACAACAGAGGTAGTAAAAGATATCTTTGTTGATGTGGCTTCGGCAAGAACTTATCTTGACTACTCATCTTCTCAAGGTCAGTGGTTCAAGCACATTGCTGGACAGAGAGCGAAAGAACCAAAGTCTTACGAAGAAGCTGTTGAGATTATTGCTCAAGAGTGGGCACCTATAGTTTCTCAAAATATTAACGTTAAGTTGACACAAGAGAAGCTTCTTATTACCACACTTGTGGCGATGAGAATGGGGCCTAACGGATTTCCTAAATCGGAGTTCTTAAAGGCAGTTAATGCAGGTAAGAGCGATAAGGAGATTGTGGATGCAATTTATTTCATTGATGGTCGTGCTCGTAGAGCTACAGGCGAAGAAGCTACTCAGTATTGCTACATCTTAAAGCTTCTTTGGAGCGGCAAGATTTCAACTTCTCAGTTGTTAGGTTTTGAAACGATGAGTTACAGAAATCTTAAAGTTAGTAGTCTTTATGATGCTAATGGTGATGTTGTTTTCACTAAAGAAATGTTACAAACAATTTCTAAAGGAAGCAACAATCCAACTACTAAAGAGTTGCTTGATTTATAAACTCTATCCTGAAAAAAGGTAAACCCCAGTGTCGTGAGACACGGGGGTTTTTCTTTAAAAAGAGAAAGCGTCAAGATTGAACTTGACGCTGTTTTAAGATAAGGGCTTTGTTTAGATGTTATCTTTTTTCTGCCCTATAAAAATGTACTCTTGAGGTTTTCCCTTCCATAATCCCATAACATATAATGTTCGAGACTTTTCTAGGTTCTTCTCATGAGTAATTTTTACAACTTGAAAATCCTTAGGGAAAACGTAAGTTACAATAGCTTCATAGTAACTATGGCTTACTCCTAAACAACCTGTGCCCTTAAAATCTTTCTCATAATACATCTTTGTTGCATTAAATCGGGCGTTAAAGTACATTGGCATTCCATTGTACTCGTCAGGGTTTATTTCTTGATACACCTGCACCATCTCGTTGATTTGGTGATCTGGAATATGTTTAGGGATGCACCAATTAATTGCATATGCTAAAGCTATTCCTAAAACTAAAATGACAAGCCAGTTTTCCTTGATTTGATCTACAATCTTTTTCATATAATTTGTTTTTTATTGGTTATTAGATTGAAATATATCACAAAACAAGCATGAAGTCAAATTATTTTTACTTTAAGTAATATTCTGGATTTAGGGCTTTTTTGCCGCTTCTTACTTCAAAGTGAAGTTGTGCTGGACTAACATCGCCTGTTGTACCGACGGTGGCTATTTTTTCACCTTTTACAACTTTTTGACCTTTTTTTACATATAACTTATCTGCATGAGCGTAAGCTGTTATCCAACCACCACTATGTTTGATTAAAATCAAATTTCCAAAGCCTTTGAGTTCGTTTCCTGCATAAGCAATAGTTCCTGCATCGGCAGCTTTTATGGTTGTGCCTTTGGCGGCTTTTATATTTATACCATCATTAACTTTACCATGACCTTTTGAGCCATATTTTGCAATAATAGTACCTTTTACTGGCCACATGAATTTTGAAGTTCTTGGCTTTACAACAGTTGTTGTTTTTGGTTGTGGCTTCCATGTTGTTTTTGGCTTAGAAACTTCTTTTTTGGCACTAGCTGTTTTTACTGGAATATACACATTTGACTTGGCAGAAGTTACAATAGAACCAGGAAGAATTAATTTTTGACCAATACTAATGCTTGCCGTATTGCTGATATGATTAACTCTCGCTAAAGAACTTTGTTCTACATTATAACGTTTTGAAATATTATAAAATGTATCACCTTTAGCTACTATATGATATTTTGTTTGTGGAATATTTAAGCGTCTGCCTACATATAGTGTATATGGTGGTTTTAAATTATTTTTTGAGATAATTTCTCTGGTTGACACATTATATCTTTTTGATAAAGAATACAATGTATCACCTTTTTTTACAGTTACATAATCAGGGTTTGATGCAGATGAAGATGGCTTTCCTAAGATTGATGACCAATCATAATTAACCCACTCCACACCATCTCTTCCAAAAGTGCATGAGCAAATAAATAAAGAAATTAATAACAAAAATACATTCTTCATAAAAATTAGTATAGAACAAATTGCTTTATATATTATTAACATAAGTTATATAGTTAAAACAAAAACAAATGATTGTACTTATCACTGATTTGTAAGGGCTGTAGATGTCAAGTAATTCATTACAAGTTTTGTGTAAATTCTTTTCTGATTAGCTAGAGCATTTAACGATTAAATAGACTCTATGTAAAAAAAAGATTCCTTTTTATAAAAAAATATGATTCACTATAAAAAACAACATTTTTATAGGAGAATTTCATGCCAGCCCCATTA
>JAWXUC010000004.1:0-136603 GCA_044432975.1 Alphaproteobacteria bacterium
TCCCGTTTTGAAGCGGTGCATTAGGGACGCCGAGGGCGTCGTCCCCTACAAAGGGGTTGCAAAATAAAATTGGGTTGTTATTATAATCTTATCAGCTGAGAAGGCTCGGTTGTGGTGTCTCAAAACACCTATCTGGAATCCATCGTATCGGTGGAGTCCGTGATATAAGGTTGCTAAACCCCAAGTAGCGGGACTGTCCAGATACAGTTTTGAGCTCCGCCACTTGATGTTTAAAATCAAGTGGTTTTGTTTAACAAATTTACGGAGTTATAAAATGAATGATGGGAAAATATTGAGCAAAAAAGCTTTGAAACGAAAAAATATAAAACAAACAAAATCAGAATTAGGAAATATGTTGTTTGAGTTGCGAAGAGAGAAAAAAATGACATTGCAAGAAATGTCTGAAGACGCAAGGTTTCCTCTTAAACTGTTAGATAAATTTGAAATGGGGATTGTTCCTGATATAAGGCTTTGTGATATTAATCATTTAGCTTTTTATTATGGCAAAAAGGTTGAGATTCATTTTGTGTAAGGTGTGTTTTGTGGAATGCATCGTCATTCTGAACTTGTTTCAGGATCTTTGGTTGTATAAGCATTAGGAGATGCTGAAATAAATTCAGCATGACGTGAGAGGGGGAGAAGTATGAGGAGATGCTGAAATAAATTCAGCATGACGGGGTGCGGATGAGTACAAGTACAAGTACAAGTATGTGTATGGTGTGATGAGATGTATTTTTATGTAGTTGACTCAGATTGAAAAATGTGATATATAGTTTATTACAAACCAAATTAAAAATTAAAATTATGAGTGATAATGTTAGAAAAGTAACGCTTCCAAACGGAAAACAAGGTTACAAAATTGGAAAAGAAATCAAATCTGATTTACAAAGATTGTCTGATCTAAAAAAGAAAAAGAAGTGGGAACTTATCATTAAACAACTTGTTGAAGAAGGGTTTCCTATATCTCCTCCTCAGTATAATATCTATCGTTTGATAGCTACTAAGGATTGGGATTTTATTTCTAAACTTTTACATTCTATGTATCTTGTTTCTGGTAAGCATTTGCCTAAAATTCAATCAAAATTCCCCGAAAGTATGAGTGAGTATGGCGAATGTCGTTATATTGAAATTGATCCTATACCGGCTTACTGGCCAGAGGAAAGAGAAATTTTAGCTAGGAAGGCAATTCGCAGACTTAAGAAGAAGTATTTTTGGGTGCTGAAGCAAAATGAAGAATTTATTAATTATCTTGTGGAAGCAGAAGATAGATATCTTTTAAAGGATTTGTTTGTTTCCGAGAAAGTTGATGACTTGTTTGTTGAGGCTGGTAAGTTTCATAAACTTTCTTCAGAAAGATCTTTAGCTTTACTTTCTCAGGGTGATTTTGATCTTGATGTTGATGAAGTTCAAGTTGGTGAAACAAAACAATCTGTTTTGCTTTCTAATTTGGATTCAAAAGATCTTTTGCAATTAGGTTTTAAATTTAAGATTTATAAAAAAGGTAATCTTATCGGTTATAAGAAAAACCAACAAAGTCTTTTTGATTTTAGACGGATAAATCTGAAAGAAATAATCTAAATTGCATTAAGGGAGATAAAAAAAGGAGGCGATTGCCTCCTTTTTTTTATGCTTGTTTTTCAAATAAGTCTTTGCCTACGCCGCATAGTGGGCAGGCATAGTCATCTGCTAGTTCTTCAAATGGAGTTTCTCCATCATATTCGTAGTTGCAAACAGTGCATACATATTTTGTTTCTTCACTCATTTTTGTAATCCTTTTATTACTTCGTTTTTAAAATAGTTTTGGTAGTCAGTATATGTTAATGGTTCGTCGTTTTCATTAATCATTTCTGCCTTTAGCACTTCTAATGTGAAAATGCTATGACTCTCATATATATCATTTTTTATAACTTTACAAGTTAAATGAGAAATACTGTTGTTTAAAAATGGAAGATTGTCTTTTTCGATCATGTCAAGGCCATCCCATTTGTTGACATTTCTTGAACTTTGAAAGCCAAAAGTAGAAATCATAGAAGGCTCTACTTTTTTTCCCAAAACACTAATTGACACCATTCCTGTTTTTTTTATAATGCTTTGGGTGTAGCCATTGTTTAAGCAAGAGAGATTTAATAACATTGGTTTTATAGCGCCTTGCATTATGGCGTCAACGCAGCTACCTACAAAGCGGTCTTCATCTTTTGCGCCGATAATATACATTCCGTGAGTTAATGAGAACATTGCTTTTTGATTAATCATTTATTTCTCTTTCCTTAAAATTGTTTAATATTTCTAATCTTCTTTTTTCTGATATTTTATGGGTTTGTTTATATGTCTCCCATACAAAATCAGAAAATTTTAGCCATTTGTCAAAGAGCCACATTTCTTCTTTGACATATTCGTAAAACAAATCAAAATATCTGGCGAATCTTTTTAGTCTTTGCATATCATTAAAACTAATGTCCTTTGTTTGTAAAATTTCATAAGGTGGAAATGCATAATATTTCATTTGATGTGTTTCATCGTGTCTTTTTATTGGAGCGCCTTTGAGTTTTTTTAATATTCCTAGTTGCAATTCTTGAGGCTTTAGTTTTATTATTTTGTTAAAATCTATCTCTATGGTTTGTATTGTTGATGCAGGTAGCCCAAAGACTAAATCGGCGTGAATGTCTGCACCTGTTTGGTGCATAATATAATCAAGATTTTTTAGAGTTTTTTCTTCATCTTGTTTTCTTGATATTAGTTTTAATGATGGTTCAAAAAATGTTTGAATTCCTGCTTCTAGGTGCAATGCCCCTTGGGGAAATCTTTTTATTTCTGACATTAGTTGTTCTGATATTTTATCTGGAAATACTTCAAAGTGTAAAACAAGTCCTTCTACATAATTATCATAAAAAAAGTCTAATATTTTTTTGCAGTGTGCAAATTTTAAGTTAAAAGTTCTATCTATAAATTTAAAATGCTTTAAGCCTTTATCTAAGAGTATTTTCATATTGCTTAAAAATAAGTCTACATCAAAAAATCTTACTCCATCAGAATTTGAAGATAAGCAAAATTCACAAGAAAATGGGCAGCCTCTAGTGCTTTCTACATATACCATTCTGTTTTTTATGTCGTCTTCTTTATATAGGTAATAAGGCATTTTTATTTGAGATAAATCTGGAATGCATTTTGATATAAATCTTTCTTTGGGGTTGTTTTTTATAATGTCATAAAAAGCAAACTCGCCTTCGCCATAGATTGTCCAGTCTGAATCTATGGTATCATCAACTTCTGGGCCACCTATTATTATTTTAACATCTGGAGCAACAGATTTTATTATTTGGATTACTTTTTTTATTGCTTCAACGTTCCATAAATAAATAGATAAGCCAACGTATTGCGGTTTGTAAGATAGTATTTTTTCTGCGACGTCATTGGTTTTGTCATCAGGATTAAATTCTATTATTGTAGTTTTTTCTTCAAACTCTTTTAAGTTTGCTTTTAAGTATCTAAGGGCAAAGGAGCTGTGGATATATTTGGCATTAATTGTTGCTAAAACAATCATTTTCTTTCTGCCATTTTATCTGCTTTTTTTGTAATATCATTTAGTATGATTTCAAAATCTTGACGATATTTTTCTAATTGTTCTTCAGTTGCATCTTTGGGAACATAAAATGCTTTTGAACATATAAATGAACCATCGGAAAAAGGTACGGGAACCATCATTTTGTCCCATGACTTTTTCATTAAAGGTGCTTTTTTTATGCTATAAGCGCAAGCAAAAATTGGAACACCTGTTTTGTGTGCAAAATATATTGGCGACATTGTCATTTTTTGAGCAGGACCTCTAGGGCCATCAGGTATAATAGCTATTATCTCTTTATTTTTTAATGATTTCATTAAATTTACAGCTGCCGCTCTAGCGTTTCTACTTGAAGAACCGCCTATGATTTCAAAACCAAATCTTTTTAGTAAATCTGCAATAATTCTACCATCTCTGTGTAATGAAACTAAGGCTTTCACATTTTTTGATTTGTCATAAAAAACAGGAAGCATAACAATTCTTGAGTGCCATGAGCAGAAAATTGCCCCATCTTTTGCTTCTTTGCTTGATAAAAATGTTTTATTTATAATTTTCCATTTTGTGGTTTTTTTCACCAGCTTTACATATAAGTATATGATAATACAAAATAGATAATTGAATAACCTAGTTTTAAATATTTTTTTTATTCTGAAATTTATTCTGTTTAGTATTTTTTTAATCATTAGTTCTCTTGATTGTGTTTATTAAACTAACACCTAAGGTGTCGTTTTCTGTAACAACAACTTCGCCTTTACCGATAAGGACGTCATTTGCATAGATGTCTACAGAATCATCAAACTTTTTATCTAACTCAATTACAGCGCCACGACCTAATTTTAACAATTGTTGAACACGCAAAATTGTAGTACCTAAAGTTACTGAAAGTTCTATAGAAATATCTTCATTTTCTTGGTTTGCAAAGTTTATGTTCATTATTTTTCCCTTATTATTAAATTAATATAGCAAAAAAAATATAAAACACAAAAAAACTTTTGTGATTGTGGATATATTTTTGTTAGCTTGCATTTTGAATTTGAGCTTCCTATATTGGGTATAGGAGATAAATATGATTAAGAAAAAAGATAAGTTGCCTATTTTGCCATTAAGAGACATTGTTGTGTATCCTAAGATGATTGTTCCACTGTTTGTTGGAAGAGAAAAGTCTATTAATGCTTTGCAAGAAGCATTGGATGATAACAATCCAATTATTTTATTGACACAAAAAGATTCTGCGGTTGATGATCCTCAAAAAGATGATCTTTATGGGGTTGGTACTTTGGGAACTATCTTGCAATTATTAAAATTACCTGATGGTACAGTTAAGGTTTTGATTGAAGGGTTAGAGAGAGTTAAATTAAACTCTTTTAATAAAAATAAATCTTTTCTTTGTGCTGAATATGTTTTGTTGCCTGAAGAGAACGCTGTGGTTAATAATGATTTAGAAGCTTTGGTTAGGGCTGTTTTATCTTCTTTTAATGAATATGCTAAATTGTCTAAAAAAGTAACAACAGATGCATTGGATAGTGTTAATCAGATTGAAGATTTTTCAAAGCTTGCAGATACAGTGGCGTCTCATATTTCTTTGAAAATTGCAGATAAGCAAGTTTTATTGGAAAGTTATTCTTTGACTGAAAGGTTGGAGAAAATTTTAGGTTTTATGGATGCAGAAATTACACTTTTGGAAGTTGAAAACAAAATTAAGAATCGTGTTAAAAAGCAAATGGAAAAAAGCCAAAAAGATTATTATTTAAATGAGCAAATGAAGGCTATTCAAAAAGAGCTTGGAGAAGAAGAAGGGCAAGATTCTGAAGTTGTTGTATATGAAAAGAAAATAAAAGCTAAAAAGCTTTCTAAAGAGGCTAAAGAAAAAGCTTTGACGGAGCTTAAAAAGTTAAAAACAATGAGTGCAATGAGTGCTGAAGCTACTGTGGTTAGAAATTATTTGGACTGGATTTTAGATATTCCTTGGAAGCAAAACTCTAAAGTTAATAAAGATCTTAAAAAAGCTATGGAAGTTTTGGATAAAGATCATTATGGGCTTGAAAAAGTAAAAGAAAGAATTGTGGAATATTTAGCTGTGCAGTCTAGGGCTGATAAGGTTAAAGGTCCTATTTTGTGTCTTGTTGGACCTCCTGGTGTTGGTAAGACTTCTTTAGGTAAATCTATTGCCAATGCAACAGGTAGAAAATTTGTTAGGGCTGCTCTTGGTGGGGTGCGTGATGAATCTGAAATTAGGGGGCATCGTCGTACTTATATTGGTTCTATGCCTGGTAAAGTTATTAAAGGTATGAAAAAAGCTGGGGCTTCAAATCCTTTGTTTTTATTTGATGAGATTGATAAACTGGGTGGTGATAATAGAGGTGATCCAGCGTCTGCATTGTTAGAGGTGTTAGATCCTGAACAAAATAATGCCTTTAATGATCATTATTTGGAAGTTGATTATGATTTGTCTGATGCGATGTTTGTTACAACTGCAAATTCTTTAGATATGCCTCGTCCTCTTTTAGATAGGATGGAAATTATTAAGCTTTCTGGTTATACTGAGGCTGAAAAAATTGAAATTGCTAAACGTCATTTAATTCCTAAAGCTATGGATGAAAATGCTGTTAAAAATGCAGAGCTTGAGATTGCGGATGATGCAATTCAGGATATTATTAGATATTACACTAGAGAAGCTGGAGTTAGAGGCTTGGAAAGAGAATTATCTAAAATTGCTAGAAAAGTTGTGAAAGAAATTTTGTTAGAAGATGTGAAAAGTATAAAAGTTAACTCTAAAAATTTAGAAAAATATTTAGGAGTTAAAAAATATAAATTTGGTTTGGCTGAAACATCAGACTTGGTTGGTGTTGCAACAGGGCTTGCTTGGACAGAGGTTGGTGGAGATATTTTGTTTATTGAAGCTGCAAAAATGCCAGGTAAGGGTAAAATAACTCAAACAGGTAAGCTTGGTGATGTTATGAAAGAGTCTATTGATACGGCATTTTCTGTTGTAAAATCTCATTATCAAGATTTGAATATTGATGCAGATATTTTTGAAAATACAGATATTCATATTCATGTTCCTGAAGGGGCAACTCCTAAAGATGGTCCTTCTGCTGGTATTACAATGTATACAACAATAGTTTCTTTGTTAACAGGAAAACCTGTAAGAAAAGATGTGGCAATGACTGGAGAGATTACTTTACAGGGTAGAGTTTTGCCAATTGGTGGTTTGAAAGAAAAACTTTTATCTGCTCTTCGTGGCGGAATTAAGACTGTTATTATTCCTAAAGAAAATGAAAAAGATTTGACAGAAATACCAAAAAATGATATAAAAGAGTTAGACATCATTGCGGTTGAAAATGTTGATGAAGTTTTAAGGATTGCATTAGGAGGTAATTAAATGAAGTTTGAAGATTTGAAAAACTTAGCCTATAAAAGAGTTGTTGAAATGGAGGCTGACTTTGTTGTTGATGCCTTAAAGGAATCAAAATCTCAGGGAGAGTTTGCAAAAAATAATGAGGATTTATTGAGAGGTAAATATAGAGAATTTTTTGTGAACAAGCATTCAGAAGCTGAGCTAAAAGAAAAACTTTTAACTGATGATTATAAATTGTTTACAACAACAAAACAAAGAGACAATGCCGTTAGTGTTGCGGCTGGTAAAATTGATGATGGTTGTAGTATTTTTGCGGGATCTGATAAAGTATTAAGAGAAGCTGTTAAAGCTAGAACTCAGCAAAAACGTTAATTTTCTAATAAAAAAGACGCTTAGTTTTAAGCGTCTTTTTTTGTGATTATTCTTCTGCGTCATTATCTTCATCATCAATGAAAGAATCTTCAGTTTGCTCTTGAGCTAAACGTTGTCTTTCTTCTAACATTTCTAATTTTTTTCTTCTGCCACGGCGTTTCTTTTGTGGAGATTTTTGTTTTGCGGCACCAATAATATAGTTGGCACAAATTTTAAATAAATCTACTAAATAACCATCATATTTGTGATCAGCATCTTCTATTAAGGCATAATCAACAGATATGTTTTTTTGAGTATTTAAGCGTTTTGCCATTGCCGCTACAGTTGATGGTTGTACAATATCATCTTTGCCACCTTGAATAATCAACCCATTGGTAGGACATGGAGCTAAGAATGTGAAGTCTTTATCATTTGCTGGTGGAGATAAGGCTATGAAATTATTAATGTCTGGTCTTCTCATTAGTAAATGAAGTCCAATCCATGAACCAAAAGAGTATCCTGCAATCCAGCATTGTTTTGCTTCTGGATTGTTGGCTTGTAACCAGTCTAAAGCAGCGGTTGCGTCTGCAAGTTCTCCTTCTCCGTCGCTAAATTCTCCTTGAGAGCGGCCTACGCCTCTGAAGTTAAATCTTAAAACTGAAAAACCTAATTTTTCAAAACAATTAAACATTGCATATACAACTTTATTGTTCATTGTTCCACCATAATGTGGGTGAGGGTGTAAAATTAGTGCTATTGGAGCTTGTGGATTGGCGTTTTGGTGGTATCTACCTTCTAGTCTACCAGCTTCGCCGTTGAATATAATTTCTGTCATTTATTAACCTTATATTTAAATATTTTCTGTATATATAATATACACAAAGAGGACTGTAACATAAAATGAAAACAAATTTCAAGTATTTTCTTTCAGAAATTGACGCAATTATTAAAAAAGATCCTGCAATGCATTCAAAAATAGAGGTTTTGTTGTGTTCTTCAGGTTTCCATGCGGTGTTTTTTTATAGAATCGCAAATTGTTTGTGGAAAAAAGAATTTAAGCTTTTGGCTAGAGTCTTTTCTCAATTTGCAAGGTTTTTTACAGGTGTTGAAATTCATCCTGCGGCAAAAATAGGAAATAACTTTTTTATTGATCATGGTTTTGGGGTGGTTATTGGTGAGACAACTGAAATTGGCAATAATGTAACTTTGTATCAAAATGTTACGTTAGGTGGTACAGGTAAAGATGTTGGAAAGCGTCATCCTAGTATTGGTGATAATGTTATTATTGGTTCTGGAGCTCAGGTTCTGGGTCCTGTTAATATTGGTAAAAATGCAAAAATAGGTTCAAACGCGGTGGTGTTAAAAGATGTACCTAGTTTTGCAACGGCGGTTGGGGTGCCTGCACATACAATTTTGGGAAAAACAAAAAAACGCTCTTGCTTTGTGGCTTATGGGGTGTGTTGTGATGACCCATTACAACAAGAAATAGATGAGATTAAAAATGAACTTAAAAGAAAAAAATAGAATTTGTGTGGCGATGAGTGGTGGAGTGGATAGTTCTGCAGCTGCTTTAATATTAAAAAAACAAGGATATGATGTTTTGGGCTTAACAATGAATTTGTTGGGTGAAGAGCTTGTTGATGCAAAAAGAGTGGCAGATAAAATTGGTATTGAGCATCATTTTATTGATTTTCAAAAAGAGTTTAATAATCTTGTGATTGATTATTTTAAGAAAACTTATTTATCTGGTGCAACTCCGTCTCCTTGTTTGATGTGTAATAAATATATTAAGCTTGGTTTTTTGGTAGAAAAAGCAAAAGAGTTGGGAGCAAATGGAATCGTAACAGGGCATTATGCAAAAATAAAAGATGGAAGTTTGTATGTTGCGGATGACTTAAATAAAGATCAGAGTTATTTTTTATGTTTGGTAAAAAAAGAAAACTTAGAGTTTTTATCTCTTCCTTTGTATGGAATGACTAAAGATGAAACAAGACAGTTATTAAAAGATGAAGGAATAGAAATTTATAATAAGCCAGATAGTCAAGATATTTGTTTTATTAAAGATGGAAAATATGCAGAGCTTTTTGGCCCTCAACCAGAGGGTAATATTGTTGATGTTAAGGGCAATATTTTAGGTAAACACAAAGGTATTATTAATCATACAATTGGTCAGCGAAGAGGGCTTGGAATAGGAGGGTTTGTAAACCCTTTATATGTGGTTAAAATTGATGCTGAAAAAAATGAAGTTGTACTAGGAGAAGAAGAGTGTTTAAAAACATTAGAGCTTTTTGTTTCTGATATAAATCTTTTAGAATCGGTTGAAAATATTTTTGAGTGTGAGGTGAAATTGCGTTCAAAACAAAAAAATCAAAAGGCAAAAGTTGAATTGTTAGAAAACAATTGTGCTAAAATTATTTTGCAAGAGCCTGCTTATGGGGTTGCTAAAGGGCAGATTTGTTGTTTTTATGGCGAAAATTCAATAGTGTTAGGCGGTGGAATTATTTCTTGATTTTGTTTTTTATAGGATTAGACTGTTTTTAGACGCTATCACGATTAAATAGCATAATTTTTTGCTCGTCTTTTCATTTTTGGATTTGACTTTTTTGCACAGCTACGAATTGCTAACGCAATTCTACTTGTGCGAACAACTAAGGTTTGCTTCGGCTAAAGCCTCTCAAACTTAGGAGAAGTTTCCTTATGGAGAGTCTACTCTTTTCAACGGCACCTAAATTCGCTACGCTCAAGCGTAGCTTGGCTAGCTTATTAAGGTGTTACGTTGGCTTTTTTACTTAGCCGCTGTCAAAAAGCCAAATCCAAAAATGAAAACCTTTCACAAAAATGATTTTATTTAACCGTGATAACCTCTAATTTTATAAAAAGGTAAAAAAGATGACTGAAAGTTTTATTGATGAAAAAGAAATTTATGAGGCGTTAAATGTAAGCCCAACTAAAGAAGATGTTTTAAGTGTTTTAAATAAGTGCAAAACTTTGACATATAGTGGTTTGACCTTGAAAGAAGTTGCAATATTGTTAAACAATGATGATGAAAGTTTAACACAGGAAATTTTTAATGTGGCAAAAAAAGTAAAAGAATTTATTTATGGAAACAGAATGGTGTTTTTTGCGCCGCTATATGTTAATAATCTTTGTGATAATAATTGTCTTTATTGCGGTTTTAGAAAAGATAATAAAGAGTTGCAAAGAACTCATTTGAATCATAATAAAATTAAAGAAGAAGTTAGTCTTATTATTGCTCAAGGTCATAAACGTTTGCTTATGGTTTATGGAGAATCTGAAAAATATGGTGTTGAAAAAATAGTCGAAGATATTAAAACAGCATATAGCGTTAAAGATGAAAAAAGTGGAGAAATTAGACGTATTAATATGAATATTGCTCCTTTGAGTGTTGAAGATTTTAAAATCTTAAAAACAGCTAATATTGGCACATTTCAATGTTTTCAAGAAACGTATCATAAAGAGACTTATGAAAAAGTACATATTTCTGGTAAAAAGGCAGATTATTTATGGCGTTTGTATGCTCATCATAGAGCTATTGAAGCAGGAATTGAAGATGTTGGAATGGGGGTTTTGCTAGGTTTGGGAGACCCTAAATTTGATATGTTGGCTATGATAAAACATGCTTATGTTTTAGAAAAAGATTGTGGAGTTGGTCCTCATACGATTTCTTTTCCAAGAATGGAACCTGCATTAGATTCTGAGATGGCGTATAATCCACCTCATAAAGTTGACGATGATATGTTTAAAAAACTTGTGGCTATTACTCGTTTGGCTCTTCCTTATGTTGGAATGATTATTTCTACTAGAGAATCGGCAGAGATTAGAACAGAACTTTTAGAATTGGGAATATCTCAACTTTCTGCTGGTTCTAGGGTATCTCCTGGAGGGTATAAAAAAAGTCAAGAAGCTAATACTTTTGATGCTCAACAATTTCAACTCTCAGATTCTAGGTCTTTAGATGAGGTTATTTTTGATATTGCTTGTAAAGGTTATATTCCATCTTTTTGCACAGGTTGTTACAGAAAACAAAGGGTTGGAGAGCACTTTATGGGGTTGGCTAAAAAAGCTTTTATTAAAGACTTTTGTACTCCAAACGCAATGTTTACATTTTCTGAATATTTGAGGGATTATGCAAGTGAAAAAACAAAAAAAGTTGGTTTTGAACTTGTTGATAATTTATTAAAGAACATTACTGCAAATGATGCAATTAAACTACAACTAGAAAAAATTGCAAATGGGCAGAATGATATTTATAATTAAACTATGATTTCCCCTTATTTTTTAAGGGGATTTTTTATAGTGGTAATATTTTTTTAATTGTTTCTTTGTGTTTGTTTTGAGATGATGTGATTTCATCTTTCATTTGGATTAGTAAAAAGTGAGATGTTTTTAGGTTGAAAACTTTACACAGTTTAATATCCATTTCTGGGCTGAAACGTCTTTTGTTGTTTAATAGCTCGCTTAATTTTGATTGTGGAATAAATGAACGTTGGGATAATTGAAGTTGATTTATAATGTGTTTTTTCATTATCTTTTTTAATTCAATAATTGCAGATGTTTCTGGCATTTTACTCTCCTTATTTATCTATATTTATATGCTATAATAAAACCTATGTATGTCAACATTAATTATACCATATTGGGATAACGTTATCCCAATATGGTATAATTAATGTAAGTTTTTGTTTCTTTGTTTTAAGTTTGTTTTTTTATATAATTTAGTTGCAATTTTTGTTTATTGTTTTATTTTACCCTAAAGGATTAATGATGTTGACAATAAAAGAAATTTTTGAATTTTTAAATGGGGCTGATGATGAGTGGCTTTATAAAAAAGCTACTGAGGTTAAGGCGGGCGTTTATGGTGATAAGGTTTTTATAAGAGGCATTATAGAAAATAATAATATTTGTGCTAGAAATTGTTTTTACTGTGGAATTAGGGCAGAAAATTCGGAACTTGTGCGGTATAATTTATCTCAGGAGCAAATTTTAGAGTGCGCTCAATTAATTAAAAAGCAAAACATAAACAGTATTGTTTTACAATCTGGTGAAAGTGATTGTGTTTCTGATAAAGAACTTGCTCAAACAATATTTAAAATAAAGGAATTGACAGGGGCGGATATTACGCTTTCTTTTGGAGAAAAAAGTTTTGATATCTATAAGCTTTGGAAGGAGGCGGGAGCAGATAGGTATTTGTTAAAAATTGAGACGTTGCAAAAAGATGTTTATGAATATTCTCATCCTGGTTATAAACTTAAAGATAGGCTTAAATGTTTGGAAGATTTGCAAAAATTAGATTATCAAGTGGGCTCAGGTTTTATTTGGGGGCTGCCTTTAT
The DNA here is from genome assembly GCA_044432975.1 of Alphaproteobacteria bacterium. Classification (GTDB taxonomy): domain Bacteria; phylum Pseudomonadota; class Alphaproteobacteria; order RF32; family CAG-239; genus JAWXUC01. Next base: position 12,622 of record JAWXUC010000004.1, read on the forward strand.
ATACAAAAGAAAAAATGGCTCAAGATTTGTTGAATTTGCAAAAAATTGGTGTGCATATGTATTCAACTACGCCTTTAATTACATCTAAAAATACTCCTTTTGAAAATTTAGCTTGCGGAGATGTTGAAACCGTTTATCGCTCAAACGCAATATATCGTTTGTTAGAACCTAAGGTTAATATTCCTGTTGCGTCGGCTTGTGCAAGTTTAGATGAAAAATCAAAGTCAAAAGGTTTAATGCGTGGGGCTAATGTTTTAATGCTTTCTTTTACACCAGAAAGTGTTAGAAAAAATTATTCTATATATAGAGGTAAGAATATTGTTGCTACAGAAGAAATAAGTGCTTTAAAGCAAATTGAAGTGGAAATTAAGAATGCTGGTCTTGTGCCATCATATACGCAAGGTCGTTCGTTATATAAGAGGAAAAAATAAAATGCAAAATACACAATCAGGATTAAGAAAAAAAGTAGTTTTTGTGGGTGAGGTTAATAGCGGAAAGTCTAGCCTTATTAATGCTATTATAGGTGAGAATGTTTCCATAGTTTCTGAAGTTAAGGGTACAACTACAGATAGTTTGAGTAGAGCATTTGAGCTTTTGGGTTATGGCGCGGTTACAATGTGTGATACTGCGGGCTTTGGTGATGATACAGAGCTTGGAGAAAAACGCCAAAAAGTTTCTTTAGATGTTTTAAAAACTGCTGACTTGGCAATTTTGGTAACACAAAGCACTGACCTTACTTCAACAGATTTTGAGACCTTGAATAAAATTAAATCTCTTAATAAGCAATATATAATTGTTCATAATAAAAGTGATGTTAATAATTATCAAAATACAAACAAGCTTTGTGTTAGCGCTAAAACAGAGCAGGGGTTAGAAGAACTTAAGTCTCAAATTATAGAAAAGTTAAAACAATCATCACAAAAAAGAATTTTAGATGGAATCGTAAATGCTGGAGATAGTGTTTTGCTTGTGATGCCTCAAGATAGTTCTGCTCCTGAAGGACGTTTGATTTTGCCTCAAGTTCAGGTTATTAGAGAATGTATTGATAGGCATGTTATTGTAACTTGCGTGGCTTTAGAAGAGTTAGCAGTAGCATTGAAAAAGGCTAATTATGATTTGGTTATTACAGATACTCAAGTTATTAAGCAAGTTTTAGAAACAGTTTCAGATTCTCAAAAAGTTTCTACTTTTTCTGTTTTGTTTGGCAAGGCAAAAGGTGATATTGAGGTTTTCTTAAAAGGTGTTGAAAGAATAGATACTTTGAGAGAAAATGATACAGTTTTGATTGCTGAAGCGTGTGTGCATACTACAAATCAAGATGATATTGCAAAATTTATGATTCCAAGAATTATGCAACAATATACTGGGAAAAAACTTAATTTTGAATTTATATCAGGCAAAAAGATATTAGATAATGTAAAAGGCGCTAAATTAATTGTTCAGTGTGGTGGTTGTATGTTAACACCTGAAGAAATGCAACAAAGAATTATTAGTGCTAATGACTTTGATGTGCCTATTACAAATTATGGTTTAACTATTACAAAGTGCCAAGCTAAAGATATAAATAGATTGACTTTTTAATAGCTTATTGTATTGTTCAAAAAAATAAATTTATGTTTAAGGAGAGATTTGTGTTAACATCTAAAAATATTGCAAAAAAATTAAGAACAGAATTGTTGGTTAAGGTAGCAAAATCTTTTGTAAAAGATAATCTTGCTTCTGTAAATGAAATTCCTTTAGAACTTCATCCTAATGATGCAACACCTTTGCGTTCTAGCCTTGAAAAAGATAGAGAGGTTGCAAGGCTTCAGACTTTGGGTTGTTTGGGGTATGTGCCAGAAGATGTTAATGGTGAAGATGTTAATTTAGAAAAATTTGCAAAAAAAGCTCTTGAGCGTAAAGAGAAATCTCCTAGTAAATTGGCCGTTATTCCTGCTGCTTGTAACGCTTGTCCTGCTGCAAAGCATAAAGTTACTAATGCTTGTCAAGGTTGTGTGGCTCGTCCTTGTGTGGTGAATTGTCCTAAAAAAGCAATTTCTTTTGTTGATGGCAAAGCTTTTATTGATAAAGATTTATGTATTAACTGTGGAATTTGTGCTGGTCTTTGTCCTTATCAAGCAATTTTAAAAACAAAGCTTCCTTGTGAAGATGCTTGTCCTGTTGATGCTATTTCTAAAGATGAAAATGGAATCGAACACATTGATGTTGATGCTTGTATTTCTTGCGGAAAATGTTTGAATTCTTGTCCTTTTAGTGCTGTTATTGAAACATCTGAAATGATTGATGTTATGAATTATATCAAAAATACAGATAAAAAAGTTGTGGCAATGCTTGCTCCTGCTTTTGTTGGTCAATATGGTGTAGATATTAAAAGAGTTATTGGTGCATTAAAGAAAATAGGCTTTAATGATGTGGTTGAAGTTGCTGTTGGTGCAGATATTACTGCCAAAAAAGAAGCCGCGGAATTTTTAGAAAAAATGGAAGAAGGGGAAAAGTTTATGACAACATCTTGTTGTCCAGCTTATTATAAAGCTGCTCATAAACATATTCCAGAGCTTGCTCCTTTTGTTTCTCATACAAAAACTCCTATGTATTATACAGCTGAAATTGTAAAGCAAGAGAATCCTGATTGTGTTTCTGTTTTTGTTGGACCATGTTTGGCGAAAAGAGTTGAAGCAGATACAGATCCTAATGTTGATTATGTTTTAACTTTTGAAGAAATTTATGCAATGTTTGAAGCTGGAGAAATTAACTTTAATGAGGTTGATGAAGCAGATTTTGCAGAAAGCTCTTGTCAGCAAGGTCGTTTGTTTCCTTTAACAGGAGGTGTTGCAGGTGCTGTTGCTAGTTTGGTAAAAGATAAAGCTGAAATTAAGGCAGAAAAAATTGATGGTTTAAGTAAAGACACAATTAAATTGTTAAAAAGATATGCAACAAAAGGTTGTGATTGTAACATGATTGAAGTTATGTGTTGCGAGGGCGGTTGTATTTCTGGCCCAGGGTGTATTGAGATACCTAAAAAAGCAACCCGAGTTGTAGAAACTTATGCTGCAAAAGGTGAAGACTTAAGCGAAAAATAAATTTGATGTTTATAGTTAGTTAGCTATATTATTTTGACAGCCCCTTGTGGGCTGTTTTTTTGTAAGATTTTCTATGTTTTTATTATTCCTATTTTCCTAGGAAAATAGGAATAATAAGATGCTCTTAAAAGTATGATTTTTATATTTAATTTTGGAGTTGTTTGAGTGCTGCTTTTTGTTTTTTTCGTGTTTATTTTTTTGCTTAAATTGATATTGTAAAAATTAATAAAAAAAAGCATCTAATTCTTAGTTTTTTAATTGATTTTTTAAATTTAAAGGTTTATAAATTGCGGGTAAAAACAATAAAAAGGAAAAATCATGACAAATATGAAAATGATGGACGGTAATGAAGCCGCTGCATCAGTTGCTCATAGAATGAATGAAGTTTGTGTAATTTATCCAATTACTCCATCTTCTAACATGGGTGAGTTTGCTGACGCGTGGTCTGCTGCTGGTCAAAAAAACATCTGGGGCGTTGTTCCAGAAGTTCAAGAAATGCAATCTGAAGCTGGTGCTGCTGGTGCCTGCCACGGTTCTCTTCAAGCTGGTTCTTTAACAACTACATTTACAGCTTCTCAAGGCTTGTTGTTAATGATTCCTAATATGTATAAAATTGCTGGTGAATTATCTCCATTCGTTATGCACGTTGCTGCTCGTTCACTATCATATCATGCATTGTCAATTTTTGGTGATCACTCAGATGTTATGGGTTGTCGTCAGGTTGGTTTTGCTATGTTGTCTTCTAATAATGTTCAAGAAGCTCATGACTTTGCTGCGATTTCTCAAAGTGCTACTTTGCGTGCTAGAGTGCCATTTTTACACTTCTTTGATGGTTTTAGAACTTCTCACGAAATCAAAAAAATTCAAATTTTAACAGATGAACAATTAAAAGCTCAATTAGAAGGCGTTGATTATTCTTTTAATGCTAAAAATGCTCTTAGACCAGAAAATCCAGTGGTTCGTGGTACTGCTCAAAACCCAGACGTATTTTTCCAAGGTCGTGAAGCATCTAATCCTTATTACAACAAAGTAGAAGAAATTGTTCAAGAAGAAATGAACAAATTTGCTAAAATTTCTGGCAGAAAATATGATGTTGTTGAATATTATGGTGCTGAGAATCCAGATCACGTTATAGTGGTTATGGGTAGTGGCGCTGAAACAATTGAAGAAACAATTGATTTTGTAAACACTAATGGTTACAATGTTGGTTTAATTAAAATTAGACTTTACAGACCATTCCCTAAAAAATCTTTCTTAAAAACTTTACCAAAATCTGTTAAAACAATTTCTGTTTTAGATAGAACTAAAGAATCTGGTTCTACTGGTGAACCTTTATACTTAGATGTTATTGCTACATTAGCTGAAGCTGGTGGTGTTATGCCTAAAGTTTTGGGTGGTCGTTATGGTTTATCTTCAAAAGAATTTACACCAGCTATGGTTAAAGCTATTTATGACAACAAAACAATCAATGGCTTTACTGTTGGTATTAATGATGACGTAAACAATACATCTTTATCTTATGATGAAAGCGCTATGGATACAGAATCTAAAGACGTTGTTAGAGCTGTGTTCTATGGTTTGGGTGCTGATGGTACTGTTGGTGCTAACAAAAACTCTATTAAAATCATCGCAGAAGATGGTGGTAAATATGGTCAAGGTTATTTTGTGTATGACTCAAAAAAATCTGGCTCTATGACAACTTCTCACTTGCGTTTTTCTGATAGCCCAATTAAAGCTCCATATTTAATTACAAAAGCAGACTTTGTTGCTTGTCACCAATTTGCATTTGTTTCTAAAATGGACTTATTAAAAATTGCTAAACCTGGTGCAACATTCTTGCTTAATGCTCCTTTTGAAGGTGATGAAGTTTGGAACCATTTACCATGTGAAGTTCAACAAACAATTATTGATAAAAAATTAAACTTTTATGTTATTAATGCTGTTGATGTTGCTCGTAAAACAGAAATGGGTGCCAGAATTAACACAATTATGCAAACATGTTTCTTTGCAATTTCTAACGTTTTACCAAAAGAACAAGCAATTGCAGATATTAAAAAAGCTATTAAAAAAACTTATGGTAAAAAAGGTGATGCTGTTGTTGAAAAGAACTTTGTTGCCGTTGACTCTACATTAGAGCATTTACATAAAGTAAACGTTCCTGCAACTGCAGAATCTGTTTGCCACATGATTGCTCCAGTGCCAGCAGAAGCTCCTAAGTTTGTAAAACTTTTAACTGCAGAAATTATTGCAGGTCGTGGTGATGAATTGCCAGTTTCTGCTTTCTCTCCAGTTATTGATGGTACATGGCCAACAGCTACAACTCAATATGAAAAACGTAACATTGCAACAGAAATTCCTGTTTGGGATCCTGCTACTTGTATTCAATGTGGTAAATGTTCTTTAGTTTGCCCACATGGCGTTATCAGAATGAAAATGGTTGATGAAAACGGCTTGGTTGAAGAAATGCCAGAAGGTTTCAAATTTGCAAACGCAAAAGATAAAGCTTTTGAAGGCAAAAAATTTGTATGGCAAATTTCTCCTAGAGATTGTACTGGTTGTGGAATTTGTACAGAAGCTTGTCCTGCTAAAAACAAAGCAAATCCTGAGCTTAAAGCTATTAATATGGATCATATTGAAAATCACGCAGAAACTCAAGATGCTTGTTGGGCTTTCTTTGATAAATTGCCATATGTTAAAAGAACAGAAGTTGCAACTAACACTGTTAAAAACACTCAATTAATTCAACCATTGTTTGAATTCTCTGGTGCTTGTGCTGGCTGTGGTGAAACTCCATATATTAAATTGTTGACTCAATTGTTTGGTGACAGAATGGTTGTTGCTAATGCTACTGGTTGTTCTTCAATTTATGGTGGTAACTTGCCAACAACTCCTTATGCAAAAGATGAAAAAGGACACGGACCAGCTTGGGCAAACTCTTTGTTTGAAGATAATGCTGAATTTGGTTTGGGTATGAGATTCTCTATTGACCAACAAACAGGTTTTGCTAAATCTTTATTAGAAAAATTAAACTTGGGTGAATTGGCAGATAGAATTTTATCTAATCCTCAATCTAACAATCAAGAAATTGATGCTCAAAGAGAAAACGTTAAAGAATTAAGAGCAAAACTTGCTACTATTGATTCTGAAGATGCGAAACATTTAGATAAATTAGCTGACTACTTAGTTAAAAAATCTGTATGGATCTTTGGTGGTGACGGTTGGGCTTATGACATTGGCTTTGGTGGTTTAGACCATGCAATTGCTAGTGGTCGTAACATCAACATTCTTGTTATGGATACAGGTGTTTACTCTAACACTGGTGGTCAAGCTTCTAAAGCTACTCCATTGGGTGCTAGTGCAAAATTTGCAACAGCAGGTAAAGCAACACCTAAAAAAGATTTGGGTATGATTGCAATGAGCTATGGTAACGTTTATGTTGCTCAAGTAGCTTTTGGTGCAAACGATGCTCAAACTCTTAAAGCTTTCAATGAAGCAGAAGCTTATGATGGACCATCTATCATTATTGGTTATTCACATTGTATTGCTCAAGGTTTTGATTTGAAGAAAGGTTTATCTCATCAAAAATCTGCAGTAGAATCTGGATCTTGGCCATTGTATAGATACAATCCAACATTAATTGAAGCTGGTAAAGCTCCATTAACATTGGATTCTAAAGCTCCAGTTAAACCATTGGCTGAATATATGGGTGCTGAAACACGTTTCCAAATCGTGAAAAAACAAAACCCAGAACGTTATGAAAGTTTGGTTGATCAAGCGCAAGACTTAGCAAATGATAAATATGCTCAGTTACAACACTTGGCAGCAAAACCAGTAACAGAATAATCTTTGGTTTAAGATAAAAGAAAGAGCGGATGGTATATCCGCTCTTTTTTGTAATAATGAGTTTTGTTTTTAAAGTGTTTTATCTTCCTGTATATTTTAATTTTGATAAATCAACGTCAGATAAATTTTTTGGAGGAGCTAGTTTTTCTTCATATTTTTCTTGTTTTAATCTTTTTCTTAAATTATTACTTCTTGGGTTTAAGTTTTGATTTTTTCTGTTTTGAAGTCTTTTGTTGTATTCTTCCATAGTTAATCTTTTTATTTTTTTGTTAAACCATAGTCTTGGAGTTTGGCATTTAGATTCTTTGGGGGGTAAAATAAACTCTTCAACATTTGAGAAACTTGTATCAGATAAATTAATATAACTTGAAACACTTCCCAGATCTATTTTTTTTGGTAAATTATAGCTTGCAAGAAAGCTTATTCCATCAATAGGTGCTTTAATAGAATTTACATTTTCTAAGTTCATAAAGGCTAAGTTAACTTCATGACATTGACTGAAATCAAAATTTCCTTTTAATGAAGAGTGAGACATATCTAAATATTTGCATTTTAGATTTTTAGGAAATCTGCAGTTGGTTAAGTTCATGTTAGATAAATCCAGTTCTTCACATGTAAATCCGTCTGGTAAGTTTAATTTATTATAAAATTTGTTATCAGATCCTTTTGTTAGTCCGATATCTTTTATTTTTTCTAAATTAATATTGTTGTTTTCTGCAAATTTTAATATAGCATCGATTGAAGCTTTTATATTTATAGAAGGATCTAATATGTCATAACTAATGGCTTCATTATTTGCTGTATTCATGGCTAGTTGGGGTTTATCTTCTTTTTTTAGAATATAAAATTGCATTTCATTATTCTCAATAATTTTTGTGTATTGTTTTCTTGCATATTCTTTTTTTTTCTATTGCTGTTGTTATATAGCGCTTGGGAGTGGCTTGTGTTTCACGAGCTCCTAGTCTAATATTATCTAACAAAGATGTTTCTTGATTAAGTTCATCAAAAGTTTTGATTTTTTTTATAGTGTAATTTTTATTGTTTTTTGTCATGACAAACGGTCCTTTAGGGCTTGTTTATTATGTAATTATAACATAAATTGATAAATAAGCAAATGATTTTTAATGTGGTAGTAGATAGTAAAAAACCTCCAAGAAAAGGGAGGTTTGGTTATTATGGGGCACGTTGTTGAACACGTATCGGATTAAATGAAAGAGGATGAAGAAAGTTAAAATTTATTATCAAATAATTCTTTTCCTTTAAAAAACTTAATCCCTTCTAAAATAGAGTAAACATCATATAATGCATTATGAATACTTATACCAAGATGGTTTATATTTTCTTCAAGACCCAAAAGTCTAACAATATCGCCTGAGGCTTGTTTTTTAATATCTATATTTTGCTCTTTATACATTTTCATAAACCAGTGTGCTATATTTAAATAATTTAATGGTTCATTTTCTATTATTTTATTATACTCTAAATTTAATTCAATTACCTCTCCATCAGCAATATCATTTTTGTTTAAGTTCCAGCCATGAGAAAAGCACATTAAGCCTTTTGAGAAGTTATAAAAGTCTTTATAAGCTGTTTTAAAATCAACACCTTTTTGATTTATAATTTCATTAGTTATTTTTGTTAAATCTATAAAAAAATCAGATAAAATAGGATTTATTTTAGGTTTAATATATATGTTTAATTCATCTTCAACTTCTAATGTTTGGGAATTTATCTTTAGCGCGGCGATTTGAACAATTTCTTCTTTTTGCCAATCAGCTCTTCCATTTTCTAAACAACCTTTCCAAGAAGTATATTCTGTATCAAAAATAATAAAACTCATTTTATTCTCCTAAAATTTAATTTTAATTAATCATATCTTGTGACTTTACAAAAGTAAACTCTTAAATTTTTCAAAAACCTTTGTAAGAATCTGATTAGGTTGTAATGCTTGGTTTCGTTGGTGTTTATCAGCTTGTTACTGCGAGCGTAGCGTGGCAGTCCAATCAGACAATATGGCAAATTTTTCAGATTGGATTGCTTCGTTCCTCGCAATGACAGGAATCTTTATTTTATAAGGTATTGAGGGTGATTAGTTTGATGATTTTGAGCCTTTTTCAGAAAGCAAATATCGGACTAGTTTAAAGCCTTGGTTTGTATAACAAAAAAGCACCTTTTATAGGTGCTTGTACTGAATGGTGCCACTAGCAAGAATCGGACTTGCGACCCCGTCATTACCAATGACGTGCTCTACCACTGAGCTATAGTGGCGGTAGAATTTGTGAGCCTTTCAAAACCAACCTTAGGCGGTTTTGCATTACCAATGCCGGCTCTACCACTGATGTAGTGGCGGTAGAATTTTCTTTTAACTAAACATTTTATTTTTTGCAAGGAAAATTTTTGAGATTATAATAAAAACAATCATATTGACTAAATTTATTATTTCTTTATTATTAAAAGAAATAATTTGTGGAGGTTTTGATGAGATTTGCTTTAGTTTTATTTTGCTTGATTTCTTTTGATGTTTATGCTCAAGGTGTTTCTTTGGGAAATGTTGAACTGGGTAATATATTTGAGATGACTTCCCAAAATGCTGAAAATGAAGGTATAAAATCTTTTGCGAATACGGATAGATTTGGCATAAAAAAAGAAGAAAAGGTTGTTGAAGAAGAGCCTATTATGCCAGAAATTAAAGTTTCTGTTAGTGAAATTGCTCTTGATAATATAATTGATGCAGAGGCTGTTTATTGTTATAATGTTGATAAAAGACCAAAAGATTATACTGGTTATACATTAAACGGATTTGCAGTTACAGGGTTTTGTGGAATTATAGATAAAACTTTACAAAAGAAAATTACTACTGAGTTTTTAAGAACTCCTACAAATCTTTTGATAGATAAAAAAGAAAGTTGTTCTATTCAACCTAAAGCTGTAATTAGATTTGTTAGAGGTGTTGATCATACAGATATTTTAATATCTAGTCCTTGTTTTTCTTATGCAGTTTTTTATGCTAATAAACTTAAGCTTTTTAATGCAAAGCCAATGCAAGCTTTTATAAAGTCTTTGGTTTCAGCATTTGATAAGGAAAAAGTAGAATATGTTTCTCCAGCTCTTTATGGTCAATTAGTACCTGTTGGAGTTAGTCCAGAGAAGAAAGAGGTTGTTAAAAACCCTGTTGTATTAAAAGAAATACCAAAGCCTACTGGTTGGAATAATCTTTCTTTTTAAAAGTTCATATAATGGATAATTAATACAGAATTTTCAGATATTTTATTTATTAAGTTCTTTTAATTTGTATAAAACTTCTAGTGCTTCTTTTGGGGAATAATCATCAGGATTTAATGTTTTGATAAATTTATCTGCTTTAGATTCTGTTTTTTCAGGTTCTTTAATTGAGGCGAATAATGGTAATTCATCTGAAATATTTGCAATAGTTTTATTTTTTGGGTTGTTTTCTAATCCGTTTAATATTTGTTCTGCTCTTTTTATTGCAATATTTGGAAGTCCTGCTAATTTTGCAACGTGGACACCATAACTTCTATCTGCGGAGCCATTTATAACTTCATGCATAAAAATAATCTCTTCATTATATTCTTTAACTTTCATACAGTGTAGAGTTAATTCTGGCATTTTTTTTGAGAGCTCTGTTAGTTCGTGGTAGTGGGTTGCAAAAATGCCTCTTGATTTGTTTTTGTTGATTAAGTGTTCAACAACAGCCCAAGCGATAGATAAACCGTCATAAGTTGCAGTGCCTCTGCCTATTTCATCTAATATAACAAAAGAACGCTCGTCTGCTTGGTTTAAGATGCTGGCAGTTTCTATCATTTCTACCATAAAAGTTGAACGTCCTCTTAAAAGCTCATCTGAAGCACCAACTCTTGAGAAAACTTTATTAATAATTCCTATTTTTGCGCTATCGCAAGGAACATAAGAACCAATTTGAGCCATAATTGCTATAATGGCGTTTTGACGCAAGAATGTTGATTTACCAGCCATGTTTGGACCAGTTAATAGCCATAATAAACTAGATTCTTGTCCTAAGGTGCAATCATTTTTGATAAAGTTTGAAGTGCTAATGGCTTCTTCAACAACAGGGTGGCGTCCGCCGATTATGTTAAAATCAAAAGAATTATCTAAAACAGGTTTGGTATAATTGTTTTTAATTGCTAAAGTTGCTAAAGATGAAATTACATCTAAATGAGCAAGCGCATTAGCTTTTTTTGAAAGCTCTATACTTTGGGCTAAAACTTCAATCACTAAGTTATTGTATATTTCTAATTCTTGAGCAAGAATTTTATCAGAAGCGCCTCTGATGTTGTTTTCTAATTCAGTTAATTCAACTGTTGTAAAACGCGCTGCATTTAATACAGATTGTCTGTGAATATATATTGGATTTTCTAACATTTGAGTGCCAAATTTGGTTGGAACTTCTATAAAATAACCAATTACATTATTAAATTTTATTTTTAAGTTTGAAATATTTGTTTCTTGTGCGTATCTTTCTTGCAATTGCATTAAAATATTGTGTGAATTTGTTTTTATTTTATATAACTCATCTAATGGGGCAAAATATCCTTCTTTTATAAAGCCTCCATCACGGGCAAGCATTGGTAACTCTTCTTTTAAGGCACTACTTATTTTTTTAGATAGTCCATTATCTAATCCCAGTTCTTCAATGATGTTTTTTATTGAGTTTTCAAAAACGTTTAGTTTTTGATTTAAGATGTGTTTTATCTGTGGAATGTTTGATAATGTTTTTGCAATGTTTGCAAGGTCTCTTGGGCCTCCACGATTGAGTGATAATCTTGATACGGCTCTTGAGATGTCAGGTAAGTTTTTTAATAAAGATCTTAACTCTTGATTTGTTTCTTTGTTGTCTACTAAAAATTCAACTTGTTCTAATCTTTGATTTATTTTTGTTATGTTTGAGAGTGGAAAATTAAGCCAGTTTTTTAGTAATCTGCCACCTGCAGATGTTTGGGTATAATCCATAACACTTAAAAGGCTACCTTTTAAGTTGCCTGTTGTGGTTTGTGTTAGCTCTAAGCTTTTTTGAGTTGCAATATCCATTTCTATAAAATCTTGATTTAAGATTTTTATGGGAGCTTGTAATATAAAATTATTATCTTTTTGAGTTGTTTGTAAATAATCTAAAATAACCCCTGCGCAAGAAATTTCAGCATTGTTAAATGAGCCAAAGCAATCAAGGCTTTGAACTTTGAAATAATTTTGTAGTGTTGTTTGGGCATTATTATGAGAAAATCTGGCAAGAGGTAAAACAACAAGTTTTTCTTTCATGGTTGAAAAGAAGTCAAGGTTGCCTCTTGTGCTTAAAAGTTCATCAGATAAAATAATTTCTGCAGGGTTTATGCGACTAATGTTTGTTGCTAAAATATCTGTTTCTTTATTTGTGCATGTTACAGTGTTTAAGAAGAAATCACCTGTTGAAATGTCAACCCACGCAAAGCCTAATTCATTTTTATGCTTGTTAATGCTTAATATGAAGTTGTTTGATTTTGTTTCTAATAAATTATCTTCTGTTAAGGTTCCTGCGGTAACTAGTCTTACAACTTCTCTATTTACGACAGCTTTATAGCCTCTTTTTTTCGCCTCTTCTGGGGTTTCTGTTTGCTCACATATTGCAACTTTAAAGCCTTGTTTGATAAGTCTATGCAAATAACTTTCGCAGGCATGATAAGGAACACCGCATAATGGGATATCTTCACCGTTGTTTTTACCTCTTTTAGTTAAGGCGATGTCTAAGGCTTTTGAGGCATTTATGGCATCTTCAAAAAACATTTCATAAAAATCGCCCATACGATAAAATAAAAGATAGTCTTTATGTGCTTCTTTTAGTTTTATAAATTGTGCCATAGCTGGAGTTGTGTTTTTATCTATAATCATTTATTATTTTTTAACCTCTTATCGTTTATAATACGGTAAACAGAAAAAGGCAAGCAGATGTTTTTTAAAAAAAGAAAAATTATTCATATAGAAAAAAACTCAAAACTTGTTGAGCAGATTTTACTGGCATCTCTTCCAACGGTTTTGGTTTTGTTATTTTTGGTAGCATTTAAGCTTATATCTCCATTTATTGCAATTTTTTCTTATGCAACTGTTGTTATCTTTAATTTAGCGTTAATGTTTCCGACAGCTTTAGAAATGCAACATTTAAGAAAATATATTGCATCTCTTTCTAGGGGAGAAAATTTTGATGCCGAAGCTTTAAAATTAACAGATGAAGAAGCAAAAAACATTGTAGAATCGGTTAATTTTATGCACCAATTTTGGGCTCAGAAAACTAATGATTTAGAAGAAAAAACAATGTCTGATACGGCTGTTTTAGATAGTCTTCCTGACCCTGTTTTGATGCTTAATAAAAAGGGTGTTATTATTGGGGCAAATTTAAGTGCAAAAAAACTTGTTGGAGATGATGTTTTAGAAAGAAGTGTTGATAAAGTTTTTGATTCTCATGCCTTTATAAAAGCAATTTCTGCAGTGCTTGGAAATAAAAAAGAATCTCAAAACTTGGTGTTTTATACTTCAAAACCAATTGAACAAAAATTATATGCTCATATAAAATCTTTGCCTTGGATTTCTACAAATATGGCGGTTTGTGTGGTTTCTTTATATGATTTAACCAAGGTTGTTAGGTTAGAAAAAATGCAGGCAGATTTTGTGGCAAACGCTTCTCATGAATTGCGTACTCCGTTATCTGTTATTTCTGGTTTTATAGAAACTCTTCAAACAAGTGCAAAAGACGATAAAAATGCTCAAAAAGAATTTTTAAAGATTATGAAAGAACAGGCGGAGTATATGAGTGCTTTGATTGAAAACTTATTGTCTTTATCTAAAATAGAAATGAATCAACATGTTGTGCCAAATGAAAAGGTTGATGTTAAAAAAATTGTTCAAGATGTTAGTAGTGCTTTAAGATTAAAAGCAGAAAATAGAGAAATTAAATTGATAACAAATATTGATGAGAATGTTAAGCCAATTATTGGAAATCCTTCTCAGATTGCTCAGATTGTACAGAATTTGATTGATAATGCTGTAAAATATGGCTTTGGTCAGAGCGATATTCTTATTCATGTTTATAAAGTAGAGGAGATGCCAAAGTCTCAGGCCTTCAATTCTCAAGATGGGGAAGCTTTAGCAATTGCAATAAATAATAAAGGACCTAAAATTAGTAATGAAAACATTGTTAGATTGACAGAACGTTTTTATAGAATGCAAGAACATAAAGATTTAAATATAAAAGGGACTGGTTTGGGGCTTTCAATCGCAAAACAAATTATTCTTCATCATAGAGGTAATTTAACAGTTAATTCAACCTCATATAATGGGACAACTTTTACAATATATCTTCCGTTAAAACTTATATAGAGGGTTTTACGAAAAGATGTAGTTTTTTAAAAAACTCATTTTTTGAACATATCTCAAACCCCCAGCCCACAAGGGCTAGGGGTTGTTTTTGTAGTGTCTATTTTAAACGACCGTCTAGAATAGACACTATCATAAACTCTAAAAAAAATCAAGAAATAAGTAAAATCAATAACATAATTTCACAAAACTGTAACACTAAAAGTGTCTATTCTAGACGGTGGTTTAAAATAGACACTTTGTTTTTAAGACAGGTGTCAAAATACCAGAATATATGGGCTTATGGGCAGTTAATAATCCTCCCAAAGTATTTATTTTCTGCCCATATTCACCAAAAAATGCATTTTTTGCACTTTTTTGCAAAAATGCCCATTTAAAATTCCCCTTCACAGGTGAAGGGGTGGCGCCAAAGGCGACGGGGTAGTTATGGGGACGGATTCCACATCCGTCCCGCTATAAAAAAGGAAAAATAATTATTATACCCCCCATCGCCGTAACGGGCACTTCCCCCGCAAGGAGGGAAGATGAGAAGGAATTATTATTGCTGGATTGTACCGCGCTTCGTTCGCAATGGCGGTTGGGAATTAAATTGTAGGGGACGATGCCCACATCGTACCGCAACTAAAAAAAAGGAGGAAATGAAAATGAATAGAAGAAAAATAATAACAGGAGGCGTTATGGGTTTAACTTTCCTCCTAAATGCAAATATAAGCTTTGCAGATACCTGTGCCGTCGCATCTAACTGCGAAGAACTTGGTTATACAGATACTAATTGTATTGGTAATGCTTTGAAATGTCCTTTTGATACCAGTAAAATGTTTTGCAGTGGTGCAACGGGTATATTTGATGGGATTTGCTATGAAAGTAATAAAGTAGTAGGTGTTCAAATTGGCGATAGTTCTGTTTGTCTTTCTTTAGTAGAAACAGTGAATAATACTTATTCTTGGTCAGAAGCTATGGGGATATCTTCTACTTATGATACTACATTGTATGAAGGTGATGAAACTTCATCTAGTTATTGTAAGACAAATTATGGTGCTGAATGGCGCTTGCCAACACATGATGAAGCTTATGCAATTATGGTAACAAATTATACTTCTTTAAATACAGTACTTTCAGAGCAAGGTGGGGCGAGCATTCCTTATTGGGCAGGTACTTATTTTACATCAGAGGAGTATTTAGAACCGCTTAATGATGTTGTGGGTACCACTGTTTTTACGTTTATTAGACCATTTGCTAATCAAGGAGTATTTTTTCATTATGTTGTTAAAACTGTTAGTGGCTATTCAAAAATTAGATGTGTGCGTGAGTTTTGATTAAATTGTTGGAGATGTATTGAAAAATTAGTAATCGTGCATATTTAATAGTTATGGGATATTTATATGCGTTTGTTACAATTGTTTTTTGGGCTTTAAATATTGTTTTGGCAAAGTATTTTTCTGCAAATATTTTGCCTTTTCAATTGTCTTTATCTAGATGGCTTGTTGCTGCAATTGTGATTTTACCTTTTAGTGCAAAAGAGTTATGGCGTTTGCGTTATGAAATTAAGCAACATTTTATGTATTTTTGTGGGGTTGCTATTTTAGGAGTGGTTTTTGCAAACACTATTCTTTATTTTGCAGCAGAGACATTAACTCCGACAGATGTTGGTTTGTTGCAAATTACATCGCCTTTGTTTTTAACAATTTTAAGTGTTATTTTTTTAAAGGACACTCTTAATTATAAGCAAGTTATAGGGATTTGTATTGCAATTATTGGTGTTTTTGAAGTTCTTTTGAAGGGAAAATGGGAATCTTTAGGGCAAATGAAGTTTGGTGTTGGTGATTTGTATATGTTGATGTTTAGTGTTTCTTTTGCGGCATATTCTTTGTTGCAAAAAAAGCGTCCAAAAGAATTTTCTCAAGTAGGGCTTTTGGCAATTACAATAATTTTAGGTGCTTTAATTTTATTGCCTATAACATATTATTCAGAAGGGATTCCGCGTTTAGATAAAAAAGATTTAGAGTTTGTCGCATATTTAGGGATTTGCAATTCTGTTATTGCCTTTTTGTTTTGGAATATTGCGCTTTCAAAATTAGGCGATATAAAAACCTCTATGTTCTTTTATTTAATGCCATTTATGATATCTATTTTAAGTTATATGATTTTTGGTTCAAAGTTGACTTCTTTTGAAATTTATGGTGGTGCTTTAATTATTTTTGGAATTTTAATTATGAACTTTTCGGCTACAAGAAAAATAGAGTAATTTTGTTTAAAATTTCTCTTGAAATTCTGTCTATTGTCTGTTAACAATATATTAATATTTTAATTTAGGGTTAAAAATGATAAAAGTAGAACCGTTTGATGGAAAATTAAAAACTATTCTTGATTTGGCTCAGTCTTATTATAATTCTTATGTAACTTTGTCTAAAGAGTATAAGAGTGATAAAGAAATGGCTTTGTATAAGAAAGGTACATTTATAAAAAAGTTAAAGAAGATTTCTCAAGATAATTCTTCTCATACTTTTATATATTTTGATGACGATAAGCCACTTGGTTTTGCTAGGTATAGTCCTGTTCCATCTTATTATCATAAAGACAGAATCGAAAATGCTGAAATAGAATCTGGAACAACTCCTAATGGATATGATTATTATTGGAAAAGAAAACTTGATTTGAATGCCGAGAATAATATGGATGACAAGACTATAATGCTTAATCAGATTTATCTTGATCCATCTATTCAAAAAAAAGGTTTAGGAACTAAAATTATTGATCAGACTTTGCCTAAAATTAAAGAAGCTGGTTTTGAAAGTCTTGTTATTGAATATAACTCAAATAATGAAAATGCGAGAAGGTTTTATAGAAACACTTTAGCTTTACGAGAAATTGGCACCACTAGAGACTTTGACAATGTTGTTTCTAACCCTACAGAAATATGCATGAGTCCTGTTACTCTTGGCTTTGTTGAAATAGATAAAGCAATAAATAAAATTAATTCTATTAAAATGACAAATAAGGTTGTGAATAGCAATGCTAAGTAAAGTTGAGACAACTAAAAGTGTTGATGGGGAAGAAATATCTTTTTTTGAGTTAAAGAGTAATGATAAAAACGCACAAAATGTTTTTATTTTAGGTGTTTTTCATGGTGATGAGCCAGAGGGTGAATATATTATTAAAAAACTTATGGCTGAAGTTGATAGTTTAAATAGTAAGTATAATT
This sequence comes from Alphaproteobacteria bacterium, assembly GCA_044432975.1. Lineage (GTDB taxonomy): Bacteria > Pseudomonadota > Alphaproteobacteria > RF32 > CAG-239 > JAWXUC01. The sequence goes on from JAWXUC010000004.1 coordinate 30,127, forward strand.
TATATTTTTTGCCTTGTCTAAATCCTGATGGAAAGAAATTAAATCGACGTACAAACTTTAATGATGTTGATTTGAATAGAAATTATCCAACAAAAAATTTTCAAGAGCAATCGACACACTTTGACGGTAGAATTTTTAGTGCTGGTAGTGTTTGTGCTTCTGAACCAGAAACTAAGTTTATGATTAGTTTGATTGATAAATATAAGCCTGTTAAAATATTATCTATACATGCTGATTTGCATTTGGTTGATTATGATGGTCCTGCAAAAGAGATTGCCGCTAAATATGCTATCTTGTGTGGATATAGATTGGTTGATGAGATTGGTTATGCTACATTAGGTTCTTTTGGTACTTGGGCTGGTCGAGAAAGAGGTATTCCTGTTATTACTTTAGAGACATGGGGAGCAAAATCAGAAGAAGATTTTGAACAGATATGGCAGGAAAACAGAATCGCTCTTTATAATTTTATTAATGAATAACGCGAGGTTCGTGTTTGTACTGATTGTTTTTAATAGATAATTAGTGTAAGTGTGAACCTCGTGTTAATCTTAAAAGACTTTGATAAAAACGCCGAGAACTTTATGGGTTCTACGGCGTTTTTGCTTTTTTATTTTGCTAATTAATGATTATTTAGCTTCATCAATAGCTTTTTGAATTGTTTCAGCATCTATACCTTGGATCATTTTTCCATTAAGGATAAGAGTTGGAACACCTCTGATTTGAATTTTACCAGCAGTTTCATTAGTTTTTGCTAATTGAGCTGCGATTGTTTCAGAGTTCATATCTGCTTTTAATTTTTCTAAATCAACACCGTTAAGAACTGCTAATTCGTCAATTTTAGCTTCTGTTAATTTACCTTCGTTAGTTAATAAAGCTTTATAAATTTCAGCATATTTTCCTTGTTCTTTAGCTGCTAAAGCAACTTTTGCAGCATATTGAGAAATAGGGCCTAAGAAAGTTAATTCACGACCAATAATTTTTACGTTTGGATTTTTTGCTGCAATGTCAAGTAAAGTTGAAGAAACTTTGTGGCAATATCCACAAGAGAAATCAAAGAATTCAACTAAAACAATTTCACCGTCTGGGTTGGCAATAACACCAGCATCATCAGATACAACTTCTTTTAAGTTGTCTTCAATTGCTTTCATAGCTTCTTTTTGTTTTTCTTCCATCATTTGTTTTTCATAGTTTTGCATTGCATTGATAATCATTTTTGGATTGTTCATTAAAGCTTCTTCAATATAAGCGTCTTTTTTTGAACAGTTTGCACACAATACACATACAACTATAGCTGCAATAGATAATACTAATGCTATAAGAGATGTATAAGTAGAATTAATTTTATTCATATTTAAATATCCTTTTTATTTTTTTGTTATAACAAATATAATTTAGCGAAAAATTAAATTTTTGCAAGTACAATCTTTTTAATGAGGAGAAAAAAATGTTTAAAATTAATTTTAGTGCTTTTTCAAAAACGAAAGATTTAGAAAATAAAATAGATTTGTTTCATGATAAGCTTTTGGATGTTTCTATGACATTTAAAAAAGCGGTTAAAGAGTATTTGGCAGAAAAAAGAAGCCCTAATTATAAAAAAAATAATAAGCAAATAAAAACTGTTGAGCATGATGCCGATACTTTAAGGAGGGGGATTGAAGAAAGTTTATATTCTCAAAATTTGATTCCAGATGTTAGGGCTGATGTTTTGGAGTTGATAGAACAGCTTGACAAGGTTATAAATAAGTATGATGAGGTTTCTTATCGTTTTTATGTTGAGCAACCAGATATTCCTGAAATTTATCATAAGAAAATTTTAGAGCTTGTTGATTGGGTTGTTGATTGTACAGAAAATTTAAAAATTGCATCTCGTTCGTTTTTTAAGAATTTATCTGCGGTGCGTGATTATTCTCAAAAAGTTTATTTTATTGAACATGAAACAGATTTGGTTTCTGGAGAATTAAAAAGAGAAATTTTTAATTCAGATATTGAGTTGGCTCATAAAATGCAATTACGTGATTTTATAAATGATATTGCAGATATTGCCGATATTGCAGAAGATTGTGTTGATGCTTTGGCGATATTTTCTATAAAAAGAGATTTGTAATATGGTTGAGTTTTTATTCTTTTTGAGTTCTGGTTTATTTTTAGGTTGGTCATTAGGTGGAAATGATGCCGCTAATATTTTTGGAACAGCCGTTGGCTCTAAAATGATAAGGTTTAAGAGTGCTGCAATTATAGGTTCTGTTTTTGTTATTATAGGAGCAGTTGTTAGTGGCGCTGGTGCTAGTGGAACTCTTGGAGAATTGGGAGCTATAAATGCTTTGGGTGGAGCGTTTATGGTCGCTTTGTCTGCGGCTATATGTGTTTTTTTTATGTCAAAGTCAGGGATTCCTGTTTCTACATCTCAGGCTATTGTTGGCGGTGTTATTGGTTGGAACTTTTATGCTCATAAACCAACAGATATTATGCTATTGTCTAAGATTGCCACAACTTGGATTGTTTGTCCTATTATTGCAGGTGTTGTTGCTTTGCTTTTATTTTTAATAATCAAGCAATGGCTAAAGACATCTAAGATGCATTTGTTGCGTCAAGATTTTTATACTAGAATCGGTTTAGTAGTTGTTGGTGCTTTTGGGGCTTATGCTTTAGGAGCTAATAATATTGCAAATGTTATGGGAGTTTTTGTTAATTCTTCACCAATTAAAGGTGTTTTGGGTTTTTCTTCAACACAAGTTTTGTTTTTAATTGGTGCTATTGCTATTGCGGTTGGAATTATAACATATTCTAAAAAAGTTATTGAGACGGTTGGAAACTCTTTAATGGAAATGTCTCCGATTGTGGCTTTGATTGTGGTTTTTTCTCAAGCTTTTGTGCTTTTTATCTTTTCTTCAACAGACTTACAAGATTTGTTTATTAGTTTAAATATTCCGCCACTTCCACTTGTTCCTGTGTCTTCTTCTCAGGCTGTGGTTGGGGCTATAATAGGTATTGGAATCGCAAAAAAAAGTAATTCTATAAAATGGAGCGTTTTAGGAAGAATCGCAATAGGATGGGTGTTAACACCAATTATATCTGCTTTAATTTCTTTTGTTGGTTTATTTATGTTGGCAAATATTTTTCAAATTATTGTTGCTTATTAAGTTCTTTTACAAGGATATCAAATTTTTTAGCATTTTCTTCTGACCAGCCCATCAAATAATTGTTACCCATGCAAAATAATGGAGTGCCAATTCTGTTGCCTAAATTGTGTTTTTTTGCGCATAATAACATTTCTTTATAAGCTTTTTTATTAGCAATATCCATCATCTCTATTTCTAATTTTGGGTGAGATTTTTGAATGTCTTCCATTGCGGTGTGGCAATGGCCGCATCTTTGAGAATAAAATAAATATATTTTATTGTTGTCAATTTCTGCCTTTGCAGTTGAAATTAAACTAAATAAACAAACGAAGATAGCTAGTTTTATTTTCATGATTAAAATCCTTTATTCTATACAACAGTCAACAGCTTTTTTAACAAAGCTTTTCATTTTTGACCACTTACCATTAGTTTCTTCTTTGATTTGAGGAGAGTTTTCAGCAACTTTTGCAGATATTTTTTTAACATCTTCAAGTTTGTCTTCAACCCACTTTACATCGTCAATATTTAACATGTTCATATTTAATCCCCAAAATAGGCAATATAAATCATATGCTTTGTTAAATAAGTCATAGGCTTCTTTTTTGTTGTTTAATGATTGTTGTTTTGTGCCAACTTCCATTAAGCGCATTGATGATGCAAGCAAGTGTTTTGAAATGCACCAAACCTCGCCTTCATATTGAGGGATAACTTTGAGCATGAGGCCTTTTCTCATTTCTCTAACTTCTTCAATAAGGTCATAAAATGAGTTTTTGCCTGTTTTGGCGCCAGAAAAAATAAGGTGTTCTTCAATTGAAATTAAATTCATGATTGCAATAGTTAAATCTTGATCAGAAGATAAGTCTTTTGGGTTTACTTTTTTTGATTGGTCTATTCTTTCTACAAATTCTTTTACGTTTTTTGCTTTTTTCATAACATCCTCCATTTATTATTGATTATTATCTAAAATTTAAAAAAGTCAAATCAATGTTTGCAAAAAAATAAAAAAATGTATATATGTATATGAGAGGATGAAAATATGTATAGATTTAATTTATTATCAGGTTTTTTTAGTTTGTTTTTTATGGCAGTAATTGTTTTTTTATTTTTTTATGCTGCAATTTTAGTTTTCCCTTTTGTCTTGGCGTTTTTTGCGATTGTTTATTTGGTAAGTTTGTTTAATAGAAAAGATGAAAAAATTGTAAAAGTCGTTAGCAAAGTTAAGGACGATGATGTTATTGATGCTGAGTTTGAAGTGATTGAAAATAGGGATTAGTAAAAAATTAACTTTTTAGGTGTATTTTCACAAAAAAAAGGAGGCTAATTATGGCTAAGTATTGTTTTTGTGGTATTTCTGGCTCTGGAATGAGCGCTTTAGCACAAATTTTAAAGTTTAGGGGTAATGAGGTTTATGGTTCTGATGCTGCTTTTGATAATGGCAGAGATGAGGCCAGGAAAAAACATTTTGAATCTTTGGGGATTAAAATTTTTCCACAAGATGGATCTCAGATTGATGATGATGTAGAGTGTTTGTTTTTGTCTGCGGCAATTAAGGGGCAAAATCCTGATGTTGATGCTGCAAATGCAAAAAATATTCCGATAAAATATCGTTCAGATTTATTGGCTAATTTGTTTCATCAATATAAACACTCAATTGCAATTTCAGGAACATCTGGCAAGACAACAACAACTGCAATGGTGGGTTATATCTTAAATAAATTGGCGCAAAAACCAACAGTTATTGGTGGCGGAATTTTTAAGAACTATGAAGCCGAAAATGATATCGCTAATTATATTTATAATGATGGCGATATTTGTGTGATTGAAGCAGATGAGTCTGATGGTTCTTTAGTGAAATATCATCCTTATATTGGGGTTATTAATAATATCTCTAACGATCATCAACCAATTGAGGTTTTAGAAGAATTTTTTGCTGAATTTGCAACTAGATGTGATTTTGGTTTGATTGTTAATGATGACTGCGAATATTTATCAGAAATTAATCATCATAAAAATACAGTTAGATATGCTCTTGATCATAGACCTGTTAGATTTTCTTTGAAGAATCCTGATGCAGATTTGTTTGCAACTAATATTAAGCCAATTAAAGGTGGTATTAGTTATGACTTAGGAAATCAAAATTTTAAGCTTAATTTGTTGGGTAATTTTAATGTTTCTAACGCATTGGCTGCAATTGCAGTTTGTGAGTTGTTAGGGATTGATAAATATGATGCAGCAACAGCTTTAGAAAGCTTTTTGGGTACAAAAAGACGTTTAGAGTTAATTGGTGTTAAAAATAACATTACAGTTATTGATGACTTTGCGCATAATCCTGACAAGATTTATAACTCTACAAAAGCATTAAAAGATTATGATGGCAGAATTATTGTAATGTTTCAACCTCATGGTGTGCCAAATATGAAGATTATGGGTATGGAAATCATGGAAAGCTATGCAAAGGTTTTGGGCAAAGATGATATTTTGGTTATGCCAGAAATCTTTTTAGCAGCACCAGAAGATTTAACAGAAATGTCTTCGCAAAAATTGATAGATTATGCAAAAAGCATGGGTGTTAATGCTCACTTTTTGGGTACAAAAGAAAATTGTAAAAACTTTATGGCAGAAAATGCTAAAAGTGGCGATAGAATTTTGATTCAAGGCGCAAGAGATAATTCTCTTCCAGCTTTTTGTGTTGAAGTATTAGAAGCTTTGTAATTTAAATTATTGTTGTGTAATTTGATAGGGCGCATTTTATTATGCGTCCCTTTTTTATAATTTAGAGCAATTTGTAGAGAAGCCTTTTATTATAAAAAACTCACTTTTTGAACATACGCCAAACCCCCAGCCTGTAAGGGCTAGGGGTTGTTTTTGCAGTGTCTATTTTAAACGACCGTCTAGAATAGACACTATCATAAAGTTAGAAAAAAATCAAGAAATAAGTAAAATCAATAACATAATTTCATAAAACTGTAACACTAAAAGTGTCTATTTTAAACGGTGGTTTAAAATAGACACTTGGATTTTGTGATTGGTGTCAAAATACCAGAATATATGGGCTTATGGGCAGTCAATAATCCTCCCAAAGTATTTATTTTCTGCCCATATTCACCAAAAAACGCAATTTTTGCACTTTTTTGCAAAAATGCTCATTAAAAATTCCCCTTCACAAGTGAAGGGGTGGCGCCAAAGGCGACGGGGTAGTTATGGAGTGGATTTCACATCCGCCTATATGTAGGGGACGTATTATGCATCCCACAAAAAGGATTAATTGCCATCGTCATGCTGAATTTATTTCAGCATCTAAAAGGGGATCCTGAAACAAGTTCAGGATGATGATTTGGGGTTTAGGATGACGGCTTGGGGTTTAGGATGACGTTTGGGGGTGTCATAACTCTGTAGGGTACGGTCTTGACCGTACCTGAAAAAGAATTGTTTTTTTCGATTGGATTGCCGCGCTACGCTCGCAATGACAGTTGAGATTAAATCGTAGGGAACGGCGTCTCGACGTTCCACAACTGAAATTGTGGGGGACGATGTCCACATCGTCCCGCCACTAAAAACTAAAAAAGGAGGAAATAAAAATGAATAAAAGAATAATAACAGGAGGCACAATAGGTTTAACTTTACTCCTAAATGTAAATATAAGCTTCGCAGCAGAATCATGCGCTGTTGCAACAAGTTGTGATGAATTGGGTTATACAATGAATGTTGATGATTGTGTGAAAGGAGAGCCTTATCTTGTCTGTCCTTTTGATGTTAATAAAGCAAATTGTAGGCATAAATATTGTTATGGGGTCTATAGTTGGGAAGTTAATGATACAAGTAAAGAAATAACAGGAGTGAGAATTCCAAATGTTAATCTTTGTTTAAGTTTAATAGAGGGAAGCAGTGAAAATCCTGTAGTAGAATGGAAAGATGGTGAGGTAAGGGGTTCTTCTGGTGATAATTATTATTCTTGGGGATACATAATGGGTTTTGAAAAAACTTGTTCTGGTGAGCTGTGTGGTTCTGTTGATTCTCCTTTAGGTTATTGTAAGACTGTGTTTGGCGGACATGGTTGGCGTATGCCTACGAGATCTGAATTGTCGCAAGTTGCAGCTAATTATGTTACATTAAATTCTGCATTAGATAATGATAAAATTACAAGAAAAGATGAATTGGAAATATGGCTCTGGGCATCTGATGAATATGAGACAATTAGAGCTTATGCTGTTAGTATTAAGGATGGTTTTTTTAATTATAATCATTATAAAGATGGCTCTAATACAGATGATCTTGGAAACCCTACAGCAACGCGTTGTGTACGTTCTTATTAAAGATCTTGTGTTTGATAAGAAAAAGCGGGAATGTTTTCCCGCTTTTTTTGTTATTTCTCTACATATTGGCTTAGGTATTTGTCTATGTTTAGATTCATTTGAGTGTTGAAGGCGTCAAATAATTTTTCTACCATAGAGTTCCAATATTTTTCTTTTTGAGCGATTGGAGTGTCCGCTGGGATAGTTAGCTCTCTCCATGCTTGGATTTCTGTTTGAGCTGTTGAGAGGTTGTCTGTGTTTTTAACTGCAACTTCAATGTATAATTTTGCTTTATATTTTAATGAATCTTTTTTTAATAATGTGTCTGATTTTATTAATTCTTCTGTAACGCTAGCGTCTTTTATTGTAACAATAGCCTCATTTGATGATAATAAATCAACAGCTTTTAATCTATCTGACACCCAAATTTTTGTAACTTTTTCTAAAGAGTTTGGAAATAAGTGTTCTACATTTGGACGGCGAAAAGATGGAGTGAATTCTGAAACGGTTGAAATGCTATTTACATTAAGTTTGATTGCAGGTTCATCTAAAAATCTTGGTGCTTCATAAGTTTCTGTAGAATTAGATGTTGTGTTGCAAGCACTAATAAATAACATACATAAAATTGAGGTAATCGTTTTTTTCATAATTTTTCCTTATTGGGTTATAAGTTCGCCTTTTTCGAATATATATTCTGAAGAACAAAATTCACACTTTGTTTGTATTTTATTATTTTCTGCAATAGAGTCAATATCTTCTTTTGAAAAACCGCTTAAAGTTGTTTGTAATTTTTCTCTTGAGCAACGACATTTGAATTGATAAGTCTTTTCGTCGGTTACTTTTAAATCACTATTATGAAATAATCTGTGTAAAACTTCTTGATTTGGTAAGTTTTGTGCAAATAATTCATCAACATTTAAGCTATCTGCTAAAATTTTTGCCTCATTAAAGTTTTCTGGATTGCTTTCTGTTGTTTCTGGCATTTTTTGAATCATTAAACAAGCTGTTTTCCATTCATCTTCATAAGATGTAAATAGTTTTATATAAGTTTCTATTTGTTCTGAGTTTGTGAAATATTTTAAAACTAAATCAGCAAATGTTTTGCCTTTTAATTCAACAATGCCTTGATATAATTCTGTATCTTTGCCTTGATCTACGGTGAAAGCTAAGTGTCCGCCGCCCATTAGGTATGGGGCTGGTTCAACTTCTCCGCTGGTTTTTCTTAAAGCTTGGGCTTTGTTTAATCTTTCTTCATCAAAACTTGTGCAGGCTCTGATGTTGCCTTCAGAAGTTACGTCTACAACAACCTGAGATACAGGACCATCACTTTTGGTTTGTAATGTAAATAAACCATCATATTTTAATGAACTTGCTAAAATGGCCGCAAGAGTTGTTGCTTCTGCTGTTAAGTGAGCTATTGGCAATGGATATTGATGGCGAGAATTTATTTCTTTTATAACGCTGTCTAATCTCATTAATCTGCCACGATAATTGTTGTTATATAACATAAATGATGTACAAATGTCTTTCATTTAAAACTCCTAAAAATATTTTTTATTTCTACATAAAGGGTTTTTTATAAAATTTCAAGTTTTTACTTGCAAAATTAAAAAAAATGATATAGTTAAGCTGTTAACAAAGACACCCTTGGAGGTTTTTGTTGAACAAATTTAATTATATTTTTAAGGAAAATAAAATGAGTGATTTAACTTTTAATGCACAAAATCGTGATAAAGCAGGTAAGGGGGCAGCTAGAGAGTGCAGACGTCAAGGACGTATTCCTGCTGTTGTTTATGGCGGAAAACAAGAACCTATGATGATCAGCCTTCATCCTGTTGAATTAGAAAAAGCTTTGGATATGGTTGGCTTTTATGATATGACAATTGAAATTAATATTGATGGCAAAAAACAAACTGTTAATTGTCAAGATGTTCAATTCCACCCTGTTTCTGATGCTCCATTACACGTGGACTTTGTTAGAGTATAACAGATGAAGTTGATTGTTGGACTAGGTAACCCTGGAACACAGTACTTAAATACTCGCCACAATGTTGGCTTTATGGCACTTGATGAAATATGCAAGTGCCATAGTTTTTGCGATTATAAAAAAAAGTTTAATGGACTTGTTGCTGAAGGTAATATTGACGGGGTTAAGACTTTGTTGTTAAAGCCTCAGACTTTTATGAATTTGTCAGGCAACTCTGTTTTGGCTGCGGCAAGTTTTTATAAAATTAAGCCAGAAGATATTGTTGTTATTCATGATGATTTGGATATTGTATTAGGGAAAGTTAAAGCAAAAATTGGTGGCGGAAGTGCTGGGCATAATGGGCTAAAAAGTATTGATAGTAATTTGGGTAATCAATATTATAGAATTCGCATTGGAATCGGAAATGATAAAGCGCAGGTGATTAATCATGTGCTTGGTAATTTTAACAAAACTGAAAATGAAACTTTAAGTGTTATCTTTGATAGAATCGCAAATAATATTAATCTTTTGTTAAATGCTGATTTAAATAAGTTTGCATCTATTATTGGTGAAAAATGAAAAGAGAAACTTCTACATTTGACCTTAGTCATTTTTCAAAAATCTTAAAACCTGTTACAAAAAAAGTATTAGGAAAACATGGTACAGCTAATATTGATTTGATATCAAATTGGAAAAGCATTGTGGGGGAAGATATTGGGGCTTATTCTTTGCCTCAGTCTTTGAAGTATAAAACAAAAGAAAAAAACAATGCAACATTGATTGTGGCTGTTAAAAGCTCAGCTTTTGGTTTGGAGATTAATGCTCGGAAATATTTTATAATTCAAAAGGTCAATGTATTCTTTGGATATCCTTTAGTTGCGGACTTATCAACGGTGGTTGCTGATATTATGTCCCCAGAAATTTGTGAAGAAGAAAAAATACTTGTAAGCAAAGATGATGTTGATTATATTAAAGAACAAACATCAGATGTTAAGTCAGATGAGCTGAAAAATGCTCTGGAAAATTTAGGAGCATCTATTTTAAGGAGAAATCAAAAGTGAAATTAGATAAAATTGTTGGGCAGTTTAGTGCTTTGATTGCAGGTGTTGTAACATTTGTTTTTGTTTTTGGAATGTATTTATCTATGAAAGGTTTTGAGTTTTTACCTGATGGTAGATTGGTTTTAGTAAAAGAAGCTAACGCTAGTGAAAATAAACCTAAAGCAATAGATGCTAATCTTGTTTTGCCTACAGGTTTTGTTATGGGTGATAAGAATGCAAAGGCAAGTATTTATGAATTTTCTTCTTTTAATTGTTTTCATTGTGCAAAATTTCATTTGAATATATTGCCAGAAATTAAAAAGGAATTTATTGACACAGGAAAGGCTAATCTTGTTTTTGTGAGTTTTCCTTTAGATGCAAAGTCTATGCAAGGAGCTTTAGTTGCTAGTTGTTTGCCAGAAAATAAACGTTTTGCTTTTATTAATAAGGTTTTTGAAAATCAAAGAAAATGGGGGATATCTAGTAAAACTGGTGAATATTTTCAAAAATATGCGCTTGAATATGGTATGAGCGAAAAAGATTTTAACCAATGTTTGAAAGATGAAAAAAAAGCTAGTGATATTTTAGCTAATCGTCAAGATGCGATGAAAAACTTTAATATTGAGGGAACGCCTTCTTTTTTAATTGTTAAAGGAAAAGAAAGGTTTATGTTTGAAGGAATACCTTCTTTGAAAAACTTATCAGAGATATTAAATAAAAATTAGTAAATGTGTTTTATACTCTCAGCAATGAAAGATGATATTAAAAAAGTTCAGGAAAGAATAGATGCTTTAAAAACTCCAGAAATTAAAGAAAATTCAACGGGTTTTAGGCGTACTGATTTGGGTTTTAGAATCGTTGTGGAATTAATTTCTGGAGTGGTTGTTGGAGCTGGAATCGGCTATTTTTTAGATGACTGTTTTAATGTTAAGCCTCTGCTTTTAATCATATTTTTGATTTTTGGCGCAATGGCTGGAATCTTAAATGTTTATAGAATCGCAAAAAGAGAGGTGAATCGTGGCTAACCCTATGGAGCAGTTTAATATTAAACCAATTGTACCGATTGAACTTGGTGGGTTTAATATATCTTTTACAAATTCAGCTTTACTTATGGTATTATCTGTTGTTTGTGTTGCTTTTTTGATTTTGTTTGGTTTGAGAAAAAAAACTATTGTTCCTTCAATGTCTCAGAGTGTGGTTGAGGGGGTTTATGGGTTTGTTTCTTCTTTGATTACGGAAAACGTTGGAAAAGAAGGGTTGAAGTATTTTTCTTTTGTGTTTTCTGTGTTTACGTTTATTGCATTTGGTAATTTATTAGGCCTGTTCCCTTATAGCTTTACTTTTACATCTCATTTGGCTGCGGTTGGTGGTTTGTCTGTTATTGCGTTATTGTTTAACGTGGTAATTGGAATTAAAAAAAGAAAATTTGGTTATTTGAGAACTTTTTTACCTAAAGGTATTCCTGTTGCAATTGCGCCACTTATTATACCTATTGAAATTATATCATTTTTATCAAAACCATTTAGCTTGACTGTAAGGTTGGTTGCTAACATGACTGTTGGTCATATTATGCTTAAAATTATTGCGGGATTTGTTTTTGCGCTAGGAATTGCTGGTGTTGTGCCTTTGGCTTTTAATTGTGCAATTGTGGTTTTTGAAATTTTTATTGCGTTGCTACAAGCCTTTATTTATACAGCACTAACTTGTATTTATTTGGGTGATGCAATGCATGAACACTAGAGTTTTGGCTCTGTAATTATTATGTTAATATAAACTTTAAAGAAAGGAATTTAAAATGGAACCTATGGCTTATATTGGTGCTGGTATGTGTGCTTTGTCTATGATGGCTGCTGCTTGGGGTGTGTCTCAAGTTTGGACAACATTGATTGCAACAGTTGGTAGAAACCCTCAAGTTAAAAAAGATGTTGATCTTTATGGTTGGGTTGGTTTTGCTGCCGTTGAAGCGATTGCATTATATGCACTTGTAATTGCACTTATTATGTTAACAGGGCAATAATAAATGCCTCAGTTAGACCCAACTTGGTTTGTATCGCAATTTTTTTGGTTGTGCATTTGTTTTGGAATGCTTTATTTTGTGGTGTCAAAGTTTTTGGCACCGCAAATGACCAAAATTTTAGAAACTCGTCAACACAAAATTGATGCATACATTAATAAGGCTCAAAGCTTTAAGGATGAAGCTGAAAAGTCTTTGAAAGAATATGAATCTGCTCTTAAAAAAGCAAAAGATAAAGTCGATAATCAAATTGCAACTCAGCAAAAAGATTTGGAAAAGTTGATTGATGATAAAAATCAGGAAGTAACAGATAAGATAAATCAAGAAGTTAAGAAAACTCAAGATTTTGTTCTTAAAGCTAAAAAATCTGCGTTGGATAAAATTGATGAGATTGCTTCTGATTTAAGTAAAGAAATAATTAAAAAATTGGATGTTTAATATGAATAAAAGCATTTTTACTGTGTTTATGTTGTTGTCAACTCCTGCCTTTGCATCTCATGGGCCTGGGCCTTTTTATCAAGATTCTCATTTTTGGGTGGCGATTTCTTTTGTGTTGGTGATTTGTTTAATTGCAAAGCCTGTTGGAAAAGCGGTTGTGGGAATGTTAAAAGGCAAAATTAATAGTGTTGTAACAGCTATTGAAAATGCTAGCAATTTGCGTAATGATGCACAAAAACTTTTGTTGGAATATGAAAAAAAACAAAAGAATGTTAAGCAAGAAGTTGATGCTATTTTAAAAGATGCTAAAGAGCAAACAAGTTTGTTAAAAAAAGAGGCTTTGGCAAAAATTGATGCTGAGTTAAAGCAAAAAGAAAATGAATTGGCATCTAAAATTAGTGTTATGGAAAATAATGCTAAAGAAGAAATTACAAATATTATTGCGGATAAAGTAATGGCTAATGTTAAAGATTATGTTGCTAAGAAAAATGATGCAAAAACCCAAGAGAAATTTGTAAATAAAGTTATTGAAAATTTATAAAAAGATAAAATCAAATGAATAAAAAAAATATTCCTTTCACCAAAGAGCAGGTGGCATCTTTGGCGACTACTCCGTTTTATGTATATGATAAAAAAGCAATGCTTGATAATGCAAGCAAATTTATTAATGCTTTTTCTTGGGCAAAAGGTTTTAAGAATTTTTTTGCGGTAAAAGCTTTGCCCAATCCTAGTATTATAAAAGCTTTAAATGGAATCGGTATGGGATGTGATTGTTCTTCTTTAACAGAGTTGATGATGGCAGAAAAATTGGGTTTGAGTGGCAATAATATCATGTTTACTTCAAATAATACTCCAGTTGAAGAATTTGTTAAAGCAAAAGAATTAAGCGCTATTATCAACTTTGATGACATTACTCATATTAAATTTTATGAAGAAAATATAGGTGAGTTGCCAGAGACTGTTTGTTTTAGATACAACCCAGGGGCATTAAAAGAAGGTAATGATATTATTGGAAACCCTCGTGAGGCAAAATATGGTTTGACTTTAGAACAAATGTTTGAGGCTTATGAATATGTAAAAAGCAAAGGCGTTAAACGTTTGGGGTTGCACACAATGGTGGCTTCTAACGAGACTAATGCAGATTATTTTGTAGAAACTGCAAAAATTATTTTTGAACTTGCTTTGCGTTTGAAAAAAGAAAAAAATATTCAAATAGATTTTATTAATCTTGGTGGTGGTTTGGGTATTCCGTATTTTCCTTATGAAAAGCCTTTAGATATTCAAGAGATTTCAGATAAAATTAAAGCTGAATATAATGCTTTATTAAAAGAAAATGGTTTAGAGCCAGAGCTTTATTTTGAATGCGGAAGATATGTTACAGGTCCTTATGGATATTTGGTTACAAAAGCAATTCACAAAAAAGAAACTTATAAAAATTATATTGGTGTAGATGCTTGTATGGTTAATTTGATGCGTCCTGCTTTGTATGGGGCTTATCATCATATTTCTGTTATGGGTAAAGAAAATGAAGAGCATAATTATACTTATGATGTGGTTGGTGCATTGTGCGAGAATAATGATAAATTTGCCATAGATAGAGCTTTGCCTAAAATTGAAAATGGTGATTTTTTGGTAATTTCAGATGCTGGAGCTCATGGTTCTGCAATGGGTTTTAATTATAACGGCAAACTTAAATGCGCAGAATATTTCTTAAACCAAGATGGAAGCTTTGAAATGATTAGAAGAGCAGAAACTCCAGACGATTATTTTGCAACGTTGAATTTTTAGAAATATAATAATTGATTGTATTAGCTATACTGGTTTGTAGGGGCGATTATTAATCGCCATCATTGCCGTAAGGCAATGAAAATAAGGATGTTTGTTGTCGGGAGACCATTGGTCTCCCCTACTTTTTTCAGTGCAAAAAACAATCAATTAATGCTATATAGACCATTTTACGAAAAGATAGAATCCCTTTGCTCGTCTTTTGCTTTTTGTTCTTTATTTTTATTTATAAACTGTAGTCCACTACACTTCATAAATAAAAATAAATTCAAAAAACAAAATCCTTCACAGGCATATTCTATCTTTTCGTAAAATGGTCTAGCTGAATGATTATATTTTTATTGCAATTTGTTTTAATTGATTTATATTTGTTTTTAGTCGGGATGGCTCGGCGGAAATTATTGTGTATGGTGTCTGAAAAACACTTACATGGAACTTCACTGTTAAAGGTGGAGTGTTCGGATAGGGCTATATGCTTAAGAAGAACGGCTGCCATGTACAGTTTTTCAGCTCCACCACTGATTTTTATAATTCAGTGGTTTTGTTTTAACTATAACAAAATGGAGTGAAAAAATGAATTTTAATAAAACTATGAAAGAGCTTGGAAAGCAGGTTTTTGACTTAAGACAAGAGCAGGGGTTAAGCTTGCAAAAGTTATCAGGAATTTCTGGAATAAAGAAGAAAAAGTTAGAAAAACTAGAGTTGGGTTTGACTGAAATAGATATAGGTACAATTAAAAAAATAGCAAAATTTTATGGTGAAGATGCTAAAATAATTTTAGATAATCAATAGGTTGTGTTTGTTTTTAATATTCTAGATTTCTAGAATTCTAGAAATCTAGAATATGTGTGAAATCTAGAATATAAGTTGATTGAGTGTTTTTTTACCCCCTTTTGTTACTGGCGTGACATTTTCCCCGCAAGGGGCAAATGATATAGCAAACGCAAAATTATTTGATTGCATATCTCTTGTAGGGAACAGTCTTGACTGTTCCTTGTATAATATGGCTAATTTCAAAGGAATGGTCAAGACCATTCCCTACAAATTATTATAAAACACAATCATTTATTTTTGCCTTAGCTATAGTAGAAATACTTTTTTATTTTTAATAAAATTTTTTGTTGCCTAATCTGATTTTTGTTGTATTTTAGTACTAATTTATAAGGAGCTTTTTATGAATATAGAGCAAGAGATTGAAAAAATTAAACAAAGAAATACAAAAGTTGAGGCAGATAAAGCTTGGGAAGTTAGTAGAATTAGAAAACTTATTGTTGCTTTTTTAACATATTTTGTTATGATTTGTGTTATGTTTTCTTTAGGTTTGGATAGTCCTTTTATTGGAGCAATAATTCCAACATTAGGTTTTCTTCTCTCAACAGTTGGTGCTGATTTAATTAAAAAAATATGGGTGAATAAAGTTTATAAAAAATAAGAGTGGTATTTATGGTAGAATATTTTGATGTGCTTGATGATAGTGGAAATTTAACAGGAGAAGCAAAGCCTAGAGATGAGGTTCATGCTAATGGCTTGTGGCATAAGGCTGTTCATGTTTGGATTGTTAATGATAAAGATGAAATTCTGCTTCAAAAACGTGCTTCTTGCAAAGAAAGCTTTCCTGATATGTGGGATATTTCTGCGGCAGGGCATTTAAGTGCGGGAGACGATACAATTACAGGTGCTATTAGAGAGATTGAAGAAGAGTTAGGGTTTTTAATTACAGCAGAAGAGCTTCAATATATTGGTTCTCAAAAAGTAACGCAATTTGTTAAAGAGGGTTTTATTAATAATGAATTTAATGATATTTTTGTCCTGAGACGCTCTTTAGATTTAAGTAAATTAGTTTTGCAAGAAGAAGAGGTGAATGAAGTGAAATATATTCCGCTTTCAACATTAAAAGAAATGGTTGCAAACAGAGATGAAACATTATTAATGCACGATGAAGGTTATAAAATCTTATTTAAGGCATTAGGTTAGAAAAATATAAAATGGAGAATAAAATGGTAGAGATTGATGATAGATATAATCATAAGGCGATAGAGCAAAAGTGGCAAAAATATTTTGAAGATAACAAAACTTTTAAGGTGGAGTTAGATACATCTAAACCTAAATATTATTGTTTGGTGGAGTTTCCGTTCCCATCTGGGGCTGGGTTGCACGTGGGGCATCCTCGTTCTTATACTGCACTTGATGTTATTGCTCGTAAAAAACGTATGCAAGGTTTTAATGTGCTTTACCCAATGGGTTTTGATAGTTTTGGTTTGCCTGCAGAAAATTATGCAATTAAGACTGGTACTCACCCTGCAATTTCTACAAAAGCAAATATTGAGAACTATAAACGTCAATTAAAAATGCTTGGTTTTTCTTTTGACTGGGACAGATGTGTTTCTACTTGTGACCCTGAATATTATGTGTGGACACAAAAAATGTTCTTGAAATTTTTAGAAAAAGGTTTGGCATATAAAAAGAAACAATCTATTAACTGGTGTACTTCTTGCAAAACTGGTTTGGCAAATGAAGAAATTGTTGGCGGAAAATGTGAACGTTGTGGCGGCGATGTTGTGCAAAAAGAAAAAACACAATGGATGTTGGCTATCACAAAATATGCAGACAGACTTATTGACGATTTAGAAACAGTAAACTTTTTAGACAGAGTAAAATCTGGTCAAACAAACTGGATTGGCAGATCTGAAGGTGCTGAATTAGATTTCAAATTTGGCGATAATAAATTGACTGTGTTTACAACTCGTCCTGATACTGCGTTTGGTGTTACATATATGGTTCTTGCTCCAGAGCATCCTTTTGTTAAAGAAATGAATTTTGAGAATCGCGGGGAAATTGATGCTTATGTTGAAGCTACAAGACACAAAACAGATTTAGAGCGTTCTATGGACACTAGCAAGACTGGTGTTGAATTAAAAGGTATTAAGGCAATAAATCCTTTTAATGGTGCAGAGATTCCAGTATTTATTTCTGATTATGTATTAATGGGTTATGGTACTGGTGCAATTATGGCTGTACCTGCTCATGATCAACGCGACTGGGATTTTGCTAAAGCATTTAATTTGCCAATTATTCCTGTTTTGGCTGGTGGCGATATTGAAGAAAAAGCTCATGAAGAAGAGGGCGAACATATCAACTCTGATTTCTTAAATGGAATGATGAAAGAGGAAGCTATGACTAAGGCAACTGAGTTTGCAAAGGCTAACGGATTTGGTCATACAAAAATAAATTACAAATTACGTGATTGGGTATTTTCTCGTCAACGTTATTGGGGAGAGCCTATTCCTGTGGTTCATTGTGATGATTGCGGAATCGTGCCATTACCAGAAGGTCAATTACCATTAAATCTTCCTGAAGTTACAGATTATTTGCCAAATGATGAAGGTGAATCTCCACTTTCTAAAGCAACAGACTGGGTAAATACTGTTTGTCCTAAATGTGGAAAACCAGCAAAACGCGAAACAGACACAATGCCAGGTTGGGCAGGGTCTTCTTGGTATTTCTTGCGTTATATTGATCCACACAACAAAGATACATTTGCTTCTAAAGAAGCTCAAGATTATTGGATGAATGTTGACTTGTATAATGGCGGAATGGAACACGTTACACTTCACTTGTTGTACTCTCGTTTTTGGCATAAATTCTTGTATGATTGCGGAATGGTTACAACATCAGAGCCATATCAACGCCGTGTTGCTCATGGAATGATTTTGGGTGAAGATGGCGAAAAAATGTCTAAATCTCGTGGTAATGTTATTAACCCAGATGAAATTGTTGATACTTATGGTGCAGACGCATTCCGTTTGTATGAAATGTTTATTGGTCCGTTTGATCAAGTTGCTCCATGGTCTGATGAAAGTTTAAACGGTGTGTTCCGCTTTATTGCTAAAATTTGGGCAATGCACAGCAAGGTTGCAGATATTGAGCCAAGCAAAGATGATTTACACCAAATGCACAAAACAATTTTAGATGTTGTTGATAGAATAGATTTAATGAAATTTAACACAGCCGTTTCTAGCTTGATGACATTTGTTAATTATTTGGGTGGATTAAAAGAAGTTCCAAAAGTTTGTTTTGAAACTTTGGTTAAAATGCTTTCTCCATTTGCTCCACACGTAAGTGAAGAATTATGGCAAAAATTGGGACACACAGGTCTTGTTTGTCAAGCAGAGTTCCCTGTTGGAGATAAATCTTTAGCAACATCTGATAGCGTTACAATCGCTGTTCAAATCTGTGGCAAAATGCGTGGCACTGTTGAAGCTCCTGTTGATGCAGATGAAGAAACTGTTAAAGCATTAGCATTTGCATTAGATAACGTTAAAGCACAGACGGAAGGCAAAGAGATTAGGCGAATTATTTATGTTAAGAATAAAATTCTTAATGTGATAGTTTAATGGAAAGAAAATTAAATAGGTTACAAAATTTTGACTATGCAACAAGCGTGGGGTATTTTATTACGATTTGTACGCAAGATAAAAAATGTTTGTTGAGTCAAATTGTAGGGACAGGGCTCTGCTCTGTCCAACATTTGCCAATAGGTAAATGTTTAGAAACTGAAATGCAAAATTTAGAAAATAAATATAATTTGAAGTTTGAAAAATATGTTATAATGCCAAATCATATTCATATGATTGTAAGGCTTTGTAAAAGCCTTAGGACAGAGCAGAGCCCTGTCCCTACAATTTCTGATATAATTTGTGAGCTAAAATCTAAAGTAACAAAGCTTGCAAATAAAGAAGAGGGCATTGTTGGTAGAAAAATTTTTCAACGTTCTTTTTATGATAGAATAATACGTGATGATGAGTATCAGCCAATTGCTCAATATATCTTAGAAAATCCATATAATTGGCAAAAAGATGAATATTATAAAGGAGAAAAAAATGCTTGATTTAGGAATTGTTGAATTTAAGAAATTTCATCTTTCTGAAAAAATAGTTGGAGATAAAATAACATTATTAAGAAGACGTTCTGAACACAATGAAGAGCTTTTTAATTTAATTAACAATTCAAGAGATACTTTAGGGCGTTTTTTGTTTTGGGTTGAAGATACAAAAAATGTTGAAGATGTTGCGCAGGTTACAGAAATTTTTAGTAAAAACTGGGATGAACAAAACTCTTTTGAATATGTTTTTATTGAAAATGAAACAAATAAAATAGTTGGTGCTGGCGGTATTCATACGGTTTCATATATGAATAGATGGGCTGAATATGGTTATTATTTTGATGATAGCGCAACAGGAAAAGGTTATGCTACTCAAGCAGTTGCTTTACTTGAAGAAGAACTTTTTTCAAAAGGAATTCATCGTTTGGTAATAGAGTGTGATGTTGAGAATATTGCATCTGCAAAAGTTGCTGAAAAAAATGGGTTTGAGTTAGAAGCTATTTTAAAAGATGCTAAGTTTGCTTTTGGAAAATATCATTCACAAAAATATTATGTTAAATTTAATTCTAAAGAAAATTAAATTAAGGAGGAAGTGTGAAAACGGCAATTATAATGGCGGCTCCTCAAGAGTTTGGAATTAAAGATAAGCAAGTTAAGCAAACTGAAGTTAATGGTTTGCCAATTTTCTTTTCTAGCGTGGGTAAGGCTAATGCTTCTTTTTGTTTAGGAAAACTTATTGCGCAAGGTTATGATAATATCATAAATATTGGTACAGTGGCGGGCTTTGGTTTAAATCAAGGTGATGTGGTTGTTCCTAAAACATTTATTGAATGGGATTTTGATTTATCTGCAATGGGAATACCTAAAGGGCAAGTTTGGAATGCTAAAAGCAAATATATTGAATCTAAATCTATGTTTAACTTTAATGCTTTTAAGACTGCAGATTGCAAGCATTTGGCAACAGCAGATTGTTTTGTTGATGATTGGCAAAAAGTTTTTGAGGTTGATAAAGACGTAAATTTAATAGATATGGAATCTGCACCAATGGCTAGAATTTGCTTGGAAAATAACGTGAATTTTGCAGCAATTAAAGTGGTTTCAGATAATGCAAATGGAGACAGTAAACTTGCTTGGTATGAATTTGTTGATGGGCAGGGTAAAGATATTATTAAGACAATTGTTAATAAGTTAGCGATAGATTTTGCAGGAGCGTAAGTTAAATAGGTTGCAAAATTTGGGTGATTTATGCCTAACGGCGGGACGCCGAGGGCGACGTCTCCTACAATTAGTGATTTAATTGGAACGTTAAAAAGATTTACAAATAAAAAAGTAGGGTTTAATATTTTCCAACGTTCTTTTTATTATAGAATAATATGTGATGATGAGTGTTTGCCAATTGCTCAATATATTTTAGAAAACCCATATCATTGGCATAAAGATGAATATTACAAAGGAGATAAAAATGAGTTATAAAGATAAAATTGAGACTATTGAAAACTTTCCTATTGAGGGGATTAGTTTTAAGGATTTAACACCTATTTTTAATGATTATGATGCTTTTAATGCAATGATTGATGATATGGCAGAGCATTATAAAAGCCAAAAGATTGATTATGTGTTTGGAATTGAGGCTCGTGGTTTTATTTTGGGTGCGGCATTGGCTCTTAAGCTTGGTTGTGGTTTTGTGCCTGTTAGAAAAAAAGGAAAGCTTCCAGGTAAAGTGGTTTCTGCAACTTATCAAAAAGAATACGGAACAGACACACTTGAGATTCAAGATAAAGAATATAAAGGTAATTCTATTATTATTGATGATGTGTTGGCAACTGGTGGAACAGCGGTTGCAACTTATAATTTGGTTAAAGAAAAAACAAACGTTGTTGAAATGATGTTTGCTTCAGAAATTAAATTTTTAGAAGGAGCAAAAGTTTTAGGTGAGATTCCATTTTATAGCTTGATTGAATTATAAAATTATTTTATGATGCTTTTATGATAGAAAAAATGTTAAAATATAATAAAAGTTATTCTTTTGTTTTGGGAGCTTTAAGTGTATTGGCTTTTAGTCCATATTATCTGATTCCTTTTGCTTTTGTTGCTTTTGGACTATGGTTTTGTTTGCTTAATAAAGCCTTTAGTAAAAAGCAAGCCTTTTTGACAGGATATTGGTTTGGTTTTGGGCATTTTGCATTTGGGTTTTCTTGGATTGGAAATGCTTTGTTAATTGATCCTATGCAGACAGGGTGGTTATATCCTATTTGCTTTTTGGCTTCTGGCGCTTTTTTTGGTTTGTTTTTTGGTTTTCCGTCTTTAATTGCTTTTTGTTATAAAAATGTTTATAGTAGATTTTTTATATTTATAACATCTATAGTATTTTTTGAGTGGGTGCGCTCTTGGATATTTACAGGGTTTCCGTGGAATCCGATTGGCTCTGTTTTTGGCTCTTATACTGTGCTTATGCAATTATCATCAATTGGTGGAATTTTCTTCTTAACTATGATTGCGCTTTATATATTAACTTTGCCAACCTTATATTTAATAACTAAAAATAATAAAATTATTTATGCTTTGTTTTTATTAATAGCTTTAGTTTTAAGTTTTGGTTTTTATAAAGTCTCTCAATATCAATACAATTTATCAGATGTGAAAGTTAGGCTTGTGCAGCCAGCAATTCCACAAATAATGAAGTGGAATAAAGAAATTTTAGAGAATAACTTTAATAAATATATTGATATGAGTGCTAAAGATAATGATGGGGTTAATTTAACCATTTGGGGAGAGACCGCAACTCCGTTTGCTCTTGAATTTGAGCCTTTTTATAGAAAACAAATAACCAAAGCTGTGCCTAAAGATGGGTATTTAATTACAGGTTTGCTTAGATATGAATTTGAAAAAGATGGATCTTATCAGCCTCTTAATTCTATGGCTGTGATTAATGAAGTTGGTGGTTTTGTTAATCATTATGACAAGTCTCATTTGGTGCCGTTTGGTGAATATATTCCTTTGAGAAAACATTTGCCAGAGTTTATAAAGCCTGTAACCAATATTATTGGTGAATTAAAAAAAGGAGAAGGTGCTAAAACTATAAAGTTGAATAATATTCCTTCTTTTGCAGCCTCTATTTGTTATGAGATATTGTTCCCAGCGTCTAATGTAAATAGACAAATAAAACCAGATTTTTTAATTAATTTAACTAATGATGGTTGGTATGGAAAATCTTCTGGACCTTATCAGCATCTTTTGGTATCTCAATTTAGGGCTGTTGAAGAGGGTTTGACCGTAATAAGGGTTGCAAATACTGGAATTTCTGCTATAATATCTCCTATAGGGGAGATTATATCTCAGATAAATTTAGATGAAGAAGGTGTTTTGGATGTTTATTTGCCAAAGCAAATAAGAATTAAAACAATTTATTCTTTTGTACAAAATTATTTTGTTTTGATATTAATGTTATTAATATTTATACTTGTAACTATAAAGGAAAAAAGAAATGGAAAATGATATGACTAATCTTGCAAAACTAGATGCCGAAGAAAGACTTGCTTTTATTAGAGTTTTAGCAGGTATTGCGAATGCCGATAATCATTTAGATGATGAAGAAAAAGAATTTATTCAAAACATTGCAATTGTTTATGGTCTTAGTGAGAATACAATTTTACAGTCTTTGTTTAATACATCTGAGGAAGAAATTTTAGAAGCTGCAAAACAAATAACATTAAGATCAACAA
Organism: Alphaproteobacteria bacterium; assembly: GCA_044432975.1. GTDB lineage: Bacteria > Pseudomonadota > Alphaproteobacteria > RF32 > CAG-239 > JAWXUC01. The sequence goes on from JAWXUC010000004.1 coordinate 53,385, forward strand.
AGTTAGAGCTTGTTAAAGAAATGTGTATGGTTGCTCATGCAAATAAAGTTTTAGAAGAAGCTGAAATGATTTTGCTTGGTAAAGTTGCAGAAGCAATGGGTGTTGAATTAGAAAAAGTTGAACAAATTAGCCAATGGGTTGTTGATAGAATTATTTGGCTTGAAGAAGGAAAGCTTATTTTTGAGGAGGTTTAATTATGAATCAAAATGATTTAGCGCATAAAATTAGAGAATTACAAGGGGTTTCTCTTAAAGTTAAAGATTTAACTGGAATGGCAAAGGGATCTCAGACCTCTAGAGAAGCTATTATTAAATATGCTTTAGAGCAGAATTCAAATTATAAAGGTCATGATTTGGATGATTTAGCGAAAGCTTTAATGCATAGAAATGATTTTTTAGTTCAGATTGGGGATAAAAAAGTTACGGCTAAAGAGATTAGAGAAGATGTTGTTGAGCGTATTCAAAATCCAATTAACATTGAGGCTAATGGTAAGTGGTTTGATCAAGGCAAAGAAATTATAATGAACATGAATGATGGAGATATTACTGCTGATGATATTGCAAAAAGAGGTGCTTTTCTTGAAGATATTGGAAGTCGACAAACAGAACTTTATGCTTTGTTGAGTTTATATCAAACTAGTACGCTTCCTGCGGCAAAAGCCGCTGTTGCTAAAATTCAAGCTCGTTTGGCAAAACTTGAAAAGGTAGAAAAAGTTGTTTTGAAGGCAACAAGAAGGCCTGAGCAAGCATTGAACAATCAAAATGTTGAAGAAGATGAAGAAGCAAAAGCTAGAATATATTGTGGCGTGTTAGATTATATGAGAGATGGTAAGAGTGTTCCTGATAACATGAAAGTTAAGTTAGAACTTAATGATGGTGTTGATTTTGCTTATTCTTTGGCAGAACAAATTAGAATGAGAGGCCCTGTTGGGGATAAAAAACAAGTTTTAGATAGGATAAATCAACTTAGGGGTAGACAACAAGTTAAAGTTGTGGCAAAAATGGATAAGAAAGATTTTCATTTTGATAAGGATGCTTATCGTAAGATGATGATGCAAAAAGCCGTATTAGAAAAACAAAGAATGTAAGGAGATTAAAATTATGGGTGCTGTTTTAGAACCATTTGTATATATTATTGGGTTGTTGGTTAGTATTTATTTTAAAGTTGTTGTTGTTGAAGTTGTGTTACATTGGTTGATTCACTTCAAAATATTAGAAGCTAATAATAAATACTCTCAAAAGGTTATGGAGATTTTAAGTAAAATTACGAATCCTGTTTATGAAAAAATTAGGGCAAAAGTTCCTGCTTATGCTGGGTTTGATTTTTCTCCATTTATTTTGTTATTAGTTCTTATTTTTGTATCTCGTTTGTTGATGAGAATCAGTGAACTTTTGGTATAAAAATAAAAACGGTAATGTTGTTTTAAGAGTTAGGATTGCTCCTAACTCTTCTTGTTTGCGTATAATAGAAATTAATGATGATTATATTAAAATAGGGGTTTGTTCTGTTCCTGAAAAAGGAAAAGCTAATGGTGAACTTATTAAGTTTTTATCAAAAAAATTAAAGTTGCCAAAGAAAAATTTTTCTATTATAAAAGGGCTATTAGATAAAAATAAACAAATAGAAATTTTGGATTTAGAGAATATGGAGGCCTTGTATGATTATTGATGGTAAACAAATTGCAAAAGATGTGGAATTAAACATTAAAGAAGTCATTGAAACTAATGATATTTGTTTGGGGTTGGCCATAATATTAATTGGCGATGATGAAGCTAGTCATATTTATGTTAATAATAAACTTAAGATGGCACAAAGAATAGGAATTAATTGTGAAGTTATAAAGTTTGAGGAAGATGTTTCTGACTTTGAACTTATATCTCAGATAGAAGCCTTAAATGAAGATAACGCAATTAATGGTGTTATTGTTCAGCTTCCTATTCCTAAACATTTGGATGAGAATAAAATTTTATCGTTAATATCTCCTCAAAAAGATGTTGATGGTTTTAATCCTCTTTCAAAATTTATGCCTGCAACTGCGATTGGGGTTGTTAAAATTTTAGAAACAGTTATAGATGATTTTGCGGGGCTTAATGCGGTGGTTATTGGGCGCTCTAAAATTGTTGGAAAGCCGGTTGCAGAACTGTTATTAAGCAAAAACTGCACGGTTACTCAATGCCATAGACATACAAAGGATTTGTCTTTGTATACAAAGAACGCAGATATTGTTGTTGTGGCAACAGGAGTGCCTAATTTGTTGACTAAAGATATGGTTAAGCAAGATTGTATTATTGTTGATGTTGGTATAAATAGAGTTGATGGAAAGTTGTGTGGAGATAGTGATTTTGTAAATTTAAAAGATTATGTAAAAGCTATTACTCCTGTTCCTGGTGGCGTTGGACCAATGACGGTTGCGTGTTTAATGGATAATGTTTTAAATGGGGTTTAAATGATTAAAAAAATATATGACTATACATTAGATTTGTCTTCTAAAGAAAAAGCTATGTGGTTTTTGTTTGCGATTTCTTTTGTTGAAAGTTCTTTTTTTCCGATTCCACCTGATATTATGATTATTCCTATGGTTTTGGCAACTCCTCAAAAAGCATACAGAATTGCTTTAGTTGCAACTATTGCGAGTGTATTAGGCGGCTTTTTAGGTTATGGAATAGGGGCATTATTGTATGAAACAGTGGCAAAACCAATTTTAGATTTTTATGGATATTTAGAAAAGTTTGATGGCTTTAAGGAAATGTATCATCAATATGGTGCTTGGATTGTTTTTGGAGCAGGAGTTACACCTTTTCCATATAAGGTCATTACGATTGCAAGTGGTGTTGTTGGATTAAATTTAGTTGTGTTTGGCTTAGCTTCTGTTGTTGCTAGAGGTTTGCGTTTTTATTTGGTAGCATGGCTGTTGAAAAAATATGGAGCGCCAATGAAAATATTTATTGAGAAAAATTTAAATATATTAGCAACTTTGTTTTTTATATTACTTGTAGGTGGTTTTTATCTTATTAAGTTTATATAATCGTTAAAGTTTTTGGATTATTTAAAAGGTATGAAAAATAGGGGCTAAAAAGCCCCTTTGATGATTTTTTCAATTGTTGTTTCGATGTTTTGTTGTGTTTTTTTTAAGTCGCCATTAAAGTTATAAAAGTTTTCTGGGTAGAGCTCTTTTAGCTTTATAATTACAGGAAGAGTGTGTTTTTTATATATATTCAAACGATATAATATTTTTTGGTCATCATCTCTTGTCTTTATAGCGTTTCCACAAATAGGGCATTTTTTGCTAGGATCTTCTAAATGAATAAAGTTGCATTTGGTGCAAATTCTTCTAAGATTGGCTCTTCTTAAAATCTCTGTTTCTTCAACATTTATATACAAGATATGAATGTTTTTAATGTTGTTAAAGCATTTTAATTGTTCTAAATCTCTTGGAAAACCATCAATAAGATTAATTCCTTGTTTGCTTTGAATTGTATCTATAACTTTTTGTATAATATTAATAGGTACAATATTGCCATTTTTTAAGCATTGAGCAATTTCTTTTCCTTTGGGGTTATTATTTTGAGAAAGCTCTTTAAGTATTGAACTTATCGAAAAATAATTTATTTCTGGAAATTTTTTTAGAATGAATTGAGATACATAACTTTTTCCTGAGCATGGAGGCCCTACGAGTAAAATTGAAATGTTTTTCATAATTTTGTTTTATTTAGTTTATATTTAATTTTTATTTGAAGGGTAAACTAAATGATTTTTGCTTTATTGTCAATGAATTATCTTTTGTAGCCGCTTGAAATTTGCATTAGCAAATATGATACAATTTCTTCTTTTGGCATGTTGTTTGTTCTTAAATCTTTTTGGGCGTCATATAATAAATTATTTATCATTAACAATTTGCTTTTGTTCCAGCTTTTTGCTTGAGATTTAAATGAGTCTTTTCTTAAAAAAATTAATCTTGGTACAACTTTGTTTATGGCTTCTTCTGTTGTGAACCCATCTTCAATAAATGAGGCTACTTGTAATAGTTTGAAAAAATGATATGAAAGCATTGTAACAATTGTTGATGGATCTTCTCCTTCTTTTATTAATGTTTCATAGTGTTTTTGAGCTTTTTCAAGGTTTCCTGTGCAGGCGGCGTAAATGATATCATCAAAAGAAGAGCCAGAAACATCTGAGACACAAATTAAAATATTTTCTGTTGAGATGTTTTTCTTATTGCCCATATACATCATTAATTTATCGATTTCTGACATTGAAGATAATCTGTCTGCGCTTAGTCTTGATATTAGTAAAGTTAGGGCATCATAATCTATGGTAAATCCGTTTGAAACTAGTTTATCTTTAACTGCTTTTGATATATCTTCTGCTCTGTCATCATAACAAGCAAATGTTGATAGGGAATCTTCTTTTTCAAAGAATTTTACTAAGCTTGAACCTTTATTGAAAGAAGTGCTTGATAATATTAAAAGGGTGTTTGAATTGCTTGCAAATAATGCTTCTATATTTTTAGTGAGTTCATCGCTGACGTCTTTTACAACAACAACTCTTCTGTCCCCCATCATTGAAACAGCATTGTATTCTGATGATAATAGTCCAAAGTCTTTTTTTATGTTTTCAAAATCAATTTGAGCAACATTAAAAGGATCTTGTTCATCCTCACTGATTGTTTTTATTAGTTTTTTTATAGTGGATTCAATTAAGCCAACGTTTTCACCATATAATAGAAACCCTTTTATATTTGAAAGAGGTTTTTTTATATATTGATCTATTTGAGGTTGTTTATATATCATCTTTTTCTTTAATGCTATGGAAGTATGAGCCAAGTCTTAAGGTGATGTCATTGGCAATTATTTTCATTGCTTCTTCGTTGGTTTTTTTTCTTGAAATTGTTGAAGAATATGGGCTTGATAAAACATCAAAGCTGGCATAGGCAACTGCGTCATTGTCTAATATTATTTTATTTTCTTTATCAATAAGCTTATATTTTGCGGTATATTTAACTTTGATTCTGGTCGCTGTAATATCTGAACGGAGAGCTTGTTCTGTTTCTTGTAAGCTAATTTCTGCAACAGATAATCTATAATTTGGTGATTGAGGTTGTCCTAGAGGGTTTAGAGAATCTAATAATTGGTTTCTTAATATTTGACCAACTCTGTCTGGTATTGGTTCTACTTTAATAGTTGCCATGAAATCTGTTACTGAGGTGTCAAAATCGCCACTAAAATAAAAGTATGAGTTTGTTTCTGGTTTTTTTTGAGCGTATAGAGGCTCAAATCCGCAAGCAGAAAGCAAAAGTAATATTGCAACAGAAAAAATATTTTTAATCATTAGAAATCCTTTTTTTACATAATACAACAGCATTTATAAATTTCAAGTAAATATATTTTGAATGAAAAACTATTGTAATTACGCATTACGTAGAACGTTCTACGTAATGCGTAATTTTTTAATTAAATCTCTTTAGATTTAAGGATAATAGATATATCTTGATTATAATACTTTGCTAAGATTTTAATCATTCTAATATCTAAAACACCTTTGCCAAGTTCTGTTTTTTCTAATAAATCTTTATTGATTTTTACTTCTTTTGCAACAGTTGCTAATCTTTTAGATTTTTCTTGCCTGAGTTTGAAAATTTGCAAGCCAAATTCTTTTTTTATGTTTTTTATTTTCGTCATTTTTTCACTCCAATTTGTTAAAACAAAACCACCTGATTTATATCAAGTGGTGGAGCTGAAAAACTGCCAAGACAGCTATCCTTATTTGGCATAGCCTTATTCGGACGCTCCACCTAGTGGTGAGCGTTTCTTGGTAGTGTTTTTCAAGCACCATACATAATAATATCAGCCAAGCAATCTTGACTGATATTTAATATATAAGAATCTTTTTTATTTGTAAATGTTTTTATAAATTTAATGCTTCTTTTTGTTTTTCAATTAATTGCATTATGCCGTTTTTAGCTAGTTCGTATAAAATATCGTATTCTTTTTTGCTAAAGGTTTTGCCTTCGGCGGTGCCTTGGACTTCTACTAAGCCTTCTGATTGCGTCATTACAAAGTTTATGTCTACATCTGCATGACAATCTTCGGCATAATCAACATCAACCACACAAGCTTGGTTTGAAATTGCGCAAGAAATTGCTGCTACAAATTCTTTTATTGGGTTTTCTTTTAATTGACCTTCTGCGATTAATTTTTGCACTGCCAAATAAAGAGCAACAAAACCACCTGTTATAGATGCGGTGCGTGTTCCGCCATCGGCTTGGATTACGTCGCAGTCTATTGTGGCGCTAAAGCCATTGAATTTTTCTAAATCAACAACGGCACGCAAAGAGCGTCCGATTAATCTTTGAATTTCTTGAGAGCGACCAGAAATACCCTTAACATCTCTTTTAACTCTAGTAGTGCAAGAGCGAGGGAGCATTGAATATTCTGCAGTTACCCAACCTTTGTTTTGACCTTTTAGCCAAGATGGAACTTTATCTTCAATGCTTGCGGTACATATAACGTGAGTGTTGCCAAACTTGATTAAGCAAGAACCTTCCGCATATGCATTAAAGTTAGGGATAATGGATATATCCCTAACTTCATTGTTTTGTCTTTTTGACGGACGGTTGGTCATCTTATTTGTTTTTCAAAATAGATTTACCAGCATAAATAGCCATATCGCCTAATTCTTCTTCAATACGAATAAGTTGGTTGTATTTAGCCATTCTGTCTGTACGAGACATAGAACCAGTTTTGATTTGACCACAGTTTGTTGCAACAGCAAGATCAGCAATTGTTGCATCTTCTGTTTCACCAGAACGGTGAGACAATACTGCAGAATAACCAGCTCTGTGAGCCATATCAACAGCTTTAAGAGTTTCTGTTAATGAACCAATTTGGTTAACTTTAACTAAGATTGAGTTTGCAATACCTTTTTCAATACCCATAGCTAAACGTTTTGGATTTGTAACAAACAAGTCATCACCAACTAATTGAACTTTGTCGCCGATAGCGTCTGTTAACATTTTCCAACCTTCCCAGTCATCTTCTGCCATACCGTCTTCGATAGAGAAAATTGGGAATTTTTCAACTAAACCTTTGTAGTATTCTACGATTTGAGCGTTTGTGAAAGATTTGCCTTCGCCAGTCATTTCATATTTGCCATCTTTGTAGAATTCTGAAGAAGCAGCATCTAATGCTAAGAATACATCTTCACCAGCTTTGTAACCAGCGTCTGCAATAGATTTTACGATAAAAGTTAAAGCTTCATCAGCTGATTTTAAGTTAGGAGCAAAACCACCTTCGTCACCAACGTTTGTGTTGTGACCAGCAGCTTTTAAGTTCTTTTTCAATGTGTGGAAGATTTCTGCCCCCATTCTGATTGCTTCTTTAATGTTAGCAGCAGAAACTGGCATAATCATGAATTCTTGAATGTCAATTGGGTTGTCAGCGTGTTGACCACCATTGATGATGTTCATCATTGGAACTGGCAATGTGCGAGCCATAGTACCACCTAAGTATCTATAAAGTGGAAGACCAGATTCTTCAGCTTGAGCTTTTGCAACAGCCATAGAAACAGCTAAAATTGCGTTTGCGCCTAATTTGCCTTTGTTTTCTGTGCCATCTAATTCAATCATAATATCATCAATTAAGATTTGATCATCAGCGTCAACACCTGCTAATTCGTCATAAATAGCTTCGTTTACATTTTCAACAGCTTTTAGAACGCCTTTACCGAAGTGACGATTTTTGTCTCCGTCTCTTAATTCTACAGCTTCATGAACACCAGTAGATGCACCAGATGGTACAGCTGCACGGCCGAAAGCTCCAGATTGTAAAACTACATCAACTTCAACAGTTGGGTTACCACGTGAATCTAAAATTTCACGTGCATGAATATCAACAATAGCACTCATTTTTTTCTCCTATATAATTATTTAATGCTTACGATAAATTAACTCTTTTATATTATATGTCAATAATAATATTGTTTTTGTAAAGGTTTTGATTATGAAGAATTTTGCGTTGAAATATGGTGGTAGAATTATTTTGATTTTGTTGGTAATTAGGGCTGCTGTTTTGTTTTATGATGAAGAAAAAAAATCTTCTGAAGTTGACAATAAAAGGCAAACAATTTCTCAAAAAGAAGCAAAAAAAGAATTAGAATATAAAATTGCAATGGGTGAGATGAAAGCTGTGCAAGAAACATTGAAAAAAAAGGATGGCTGGGTTAGGGAATATGGACGTTTTTCTGGCGAGCTTACTGTTGAAACATTCTATAAAGATGGAATTGTAAGAATTCATAAAGATTATAGTTTTAATAAAAAAATGAGAGAACTTTATTGGGATGATGAACATACAGAAAATTATAGAGAAGTTTTGTTTTATTTAAATTCAGGAAAATTGATGAGCGATATAACCTATAAAAATAAGGATATTGTTAAGGGAAAATGTTTTGACCTGTATGGTAAAGAGTATGATTTGGATAAAAAAAGATTAGGGAATGGAGCTTTTGGCCCCGTATCTATTCCTAGTTTTGATGAAGTTACAAAAAAAGAGTTAAATACGACAACATATAATGATACGGATAGTGGAACCATTTACACTTTGTGCCAATAATTATTTTTTACTTGACTTTTGTTTTTTTTGTTATTAAAAGCTTTTTGTTGATGGCGATCGTAGCTCAGTTGGTAGAGCCCCGGTTTGTGGTACCGGTTGTCGCGAGTTCGAGCCTCGTCGTTCGCCCCATGTTCTTAAGCCCCTGATTATTCAGTGGGCTTTTTTTGTTACTAAAGTTAATGACAGAACATTAATAGAACGTTTTGCTTGACAATCAGTTTTTTAGAATATAATCTTTAAGTATAAAGTAGATTTTAGAGGAATGTTATGAGTGAAATAATTATTTATCAAACAGATGATGGTAAAAGCAAAATTGACGTTAAGTTAGAAAACGAAACTATGTGGCTAACTCAAGCTCAAATGGTTGATCTTTTTCAAACCACCAAACAAAATATAAGTCTCCATATTAAAAACATTTTTGACGAAGGGGAATTGTTTGTAGATGCAACTGTCAAGGATTACTTGACAGTTCAAAAAGAAGGGCAACGAGAGGTCAATAGAAATATAGCATACTATAACCTAGATATGGTGATTGCGGTTGGTTATCGGGTAAAATCTAATATTGGCACACAATTTAGAATTTGGGCGACAAATATCTTAAAAGAATATATGATAAAAGGCTTTGCAATGGATGATGACCGCTTAAAACAAGCTGGTGGTGGTTCATATTGGAAAGAGCTTTTAGAAAGAATCAGAGATATCCGCTCTTCGGAAAAAGTTTTATACCGTCAAGTCTTAGATTTATATTCCTTAAGTGTTGATTATGACCCCAAATCATCTGAATCTTTAAAGTTTTTTAAGATTGTGCAAAATAAATTGCACTATGCAACACACGGGCAGACCGCTTCAGAGCTTATTTATAAACGTGCAGATGCACAAAAGCCTTTTATGGGTTTGACCACGTTTGAGGGAACTTTGCCAACAAAAAAAGAGGCTCAAATTGCAAAAAATTATCTTGATGAGAATGAACTTAAGACTTTGAACAATCTCGTTTCTGGTTATTTTGATCTTGCAGAAGTTTATGCAAAGAAAAAACAGCACTTGTATATGAAAGATTATGCCCAACATTTGGATAACATCTTAAATGCCAATGGTGATGGGGTTCTCAAAGGGGCTGGAACAGTTAGCCATAAACAAGCAATGAGCAAAGTTGATATTGAATATGACAAATATCAAGAAATGACCCTAACTCCAGTAGAAACCGCATATCTAGAAACAATTAAAGATTTAGAGCACAAAATTACAAAAAACTCTTAAGTCTATCAGGCAAATGCTCTTTTAAGAGCAACACGTGTTGATATTGGCTCATAATTTCATCATAGTGTGCGGATAAAAGTTGCGAATATATCGTTTCAAAAGAGCCTCGTCGTTCGCTCCATATTCCAAGCCCTGCAGTTTTGCGGGGCTTTTTGTTTGATAAAACTCTTGACGTTGGTGGTTTTTTGTTTTATTGTTTATTTGTTCTTGTCGTCTGAAGGGCTTATAGGCGAAGAATTTGTTAAACCGAGCCAGTTTAAATGAAGTTTAGATTTTTATTACTTTATTTTCTATGGCTCCAATTAAGAGCATTTAACAATTAAATAGACTAATTTTTTGCTTGTCTTTTTATTTTTGTTTTTTGACTTTTTTCCTTATGGAGAGCCTACTCCACTGCGTCAAAAAATCAAATCCAAAAATAAAAATCCCTCACAAAAATAATTCTATTTAATTGTTAAATGCTCTAGGGAGTTTTTTTATGTCTTATAAATATAAACATGGTTTGAGTATTATGAGGGCTCAACCTTTTCATATTGGTCATCAAAAGATTATTGATTTAATGTTAACTCAATGTGAGCAAGTTACGCTTATTTTGGGCTCTATTCAAGAGCACGGAACAGAGAGAAATCCTCTTAGTTATACAATTAGAAAAAAATGTTTGCAAAACGTCTATCGCAATAATCCTAATTATAGCAGGTTAAAAATTGTTGGTTTGTTTGACATTAATAATCCTGCAGAATGGGCAGAGTATGTTTTAGATTTTATGCTTGAGCATTTTCCTGATTTGGCAAGGCCTGATGTTTATTATGCGGGTAGTAATTATGATGCGCATTGGTTTAAGAATGCTTTTGAAAAAATAGAAATCGTTGATAGGGTTGATGAAAATTTCCCATTTGTTTCTGCCTCAATGATTAGGGATATGTTAAAGTTCGGTGATAAAAGATGGAAGAATTTTATTCATCCTGAAAATCACACTTTAATTGAAGAAAACTTTTATAAGAAAAAACATGTTTTATGAGGAGGCGTATAATGGAAAATACATGGAATAATTTAGTTGATGGATTAAGAGGTTATTGCAAAGATAATGGATTTAAGAAAGTTGTTTTAGGGCTTTCTGGTGGATTAGATTCTGCGGTGGTTAGTGTTTTGGCAACGCAAGCTTTGGGAAAGGAAAATGTCGTTGCGATTATGATGAAGACACAATTTACATCTGATTTGAGTATTAATATAGCTCGTAATGTTGCAAAGCTTAATGGCTTTGAATATCAGGAGGTTGATATTCAGCCATTGATTGATGTTCAAAGAAAATATTTTGCAGAAATGTTTGATGATGAACCAGATGATTTAGTGATGCAAAATTTGCAAGCAAGGCAAAGAGGGATGATTTTAATGTCATATTCAAATCAATTTGGAAATTTGGTTTTGGCTTGTGGCAATAAATCTGAAATTGCTATGGGCTATTGCACTCTTTATGGAGACACTTGTGGTGGGCTTGCGCCAATTGGTAATATTTATAAGTCTGATTTATTTGAGATTGCAAAGTGGCAAAATTCAATAAAAGAACAGTTTCCGATTGAGGCTATAAATAGGGCTCCGAGTGCTGAGCTTAAAGAAGGGCAAAAAGATGAAGATTCTATTCCATCTTATGCTTTATTAGATAAGATATTAAAACTTTATCTAGATGAAGGTTGTGATAGGGAGTTTATTTTACAACAAGGATTTGATGCCAAAACAGTTGATTTTGTTATTATGCAATATAATAAAATGTTGTTTAAACAAAAGCAACTGCCTTTGGCTTTGTGATTAATTATAATAGGAAGAAAACTGTATTAATAAAAACAAATATAAAATACAGTTTTTTTATCTTTACTTTTTAATATTTTACCCTTAAACTTGTTGTTGGATAGGTTGATTACCTATCTGAGGTGTCGAAACCTCTTTAAGCACGTCTTGAAAGACGTTAAATTTTACATACTTTCTAGTCTATGACTGGAAGGTGGTAAAATAAAGCCCTTGCGGTTGAATATACCGCACTATTTTGCTTAAATAGTTTCGAACTTCCAGTCGCCCCTCATCATGGCGATATTTTTTTAATTAAAAAAAGGAAACTTAAACTATGAAAAAAACTTTATTACTTGCAGGCGTTGCTTGCGTTTTATCTTTTAACTCTAATGCTTCTGAAATCAAACCTTATGTTGGTTTAGATGTCGGAGTGGTTAGTGCAGATTTAGCTAATGGCTATGATTTAATTGCAGAAGATAGTTTATATACATATTCAGTTAATGCAGGTGCAAAAATTAATGATAATTTTGGTTTAGAGGCTTTTTATCAAACTTCTTCTGAAGAAGATAAAACAATTGGCGCACTGACAACAACCACAAGTTTTGATGCTTATGGCCTAGACGTTATTGGATATTTACCAATAACAGAAAAAACAAATTTATTAGGTTCTGTTGGTTTAGCTCAATATGACTTTGAGTTAAAAGCAACAGGGCTTGCAACAGAAAGCGAAGATGGCTTAGGTTGTCGTTTTGCTGTTGGTGCTGATTATAACTTAACAGATAATGTTTCTTTTAGAGCAATGGCTCGTTATGTTACTTTAGATACTGATAATGTTGATAGTCTAACAGAATTTTCTGTTGGTGCTAGATATTCTTTCTAGGCAGTTTATTAGAAATAGAGTGTTTGTTGGGGAGAATGTAGTTTTCCCCAATAATTTTTTAAGTTATCTGATTTTGCTGGAGTTTGGGATTTCGTTTTTTATGCCTTTTTTAACTAAATTGCTTTTTACAAATCCCATTTGTCCGTCATCTATCATTATTCTTACCCAAATTTCATCTGGAGTTAAGCCCGTTATTCTGATTGTTTGACCAGATTTGCCTTCTATTAAGGTGTCAAATTCTTGTGCAGGGCCATATTTAATGGCAATATTTTTAGTTAAATGATAAAGCATACTATCATCTTCAAGGTTTATTGGGTAATTTATTACTTTACTTAAGTCCATGTCATCAACTGTTTGGCGACCGCTTGAAAATTCTACTTTTTGAAAATAACTTATTTCTTTTTTCTTTTCAAAATGTTTCCAAAGTTCTTTTGTATCTACATAGTTTGTACTTGTTGAAAATAATAGAACAAGTAAAATAATGCCTAATGGTATAAACTTATAAATAGAAAGGCTTTTATAATCCCAATCTTTTACTTGTTGAGTTGATATATTTAATGAATTTAGCCATTTTAGAATTGTTTGTTTTTCTTCTGTATTTGCAAAAAACAATGCTTGAGAAGCATATAGGCTTGTCATGTCGTTGTTGTTTTCTAATTTGTAAGCAAGAGCGTTGTGTAATAATAATTGCAAATTATCTTCTTTGTTGATTAATTGGTGGGTATAATATTTAATATTTAATAAAGATTTTATAACCTCTGATTTTGCTTCTGATTGAGAACAAATAACTTTAGTTAATTTGTCTTTTTTATAAATGCTTAAAGTTCTTAAAAACTTGTTGTTTTTTTTATTTTTATATGCTTGTAAGAGATTCATATCTGGAGTAGGTTCAGTTTTGTATGCTATAGAAAAAACATCATAAGAAAGTTTTGTTTGAGGGTTGGATAAAACATCGTAAGCGATTGAGATGTGCTGAAACATTTCTATTGCGTTTGCTTCTTGACTATGATCAGGGTGCCATTTTTTTGCTAAAGATCTGTAGTTTTGTTTTATCTCTTCTTCTGTTGAAGATGGAGTTGTTTCTAAAACTTGATAATATTTTAAAATGTCTGTCATATTAGTCCCTTTTTATTGTGAAATTATTTTTTTTGCAATGTTAAATATGTCTAAACTTGCGTCTGAATTTGGATATCTGTTTATTATTGAAGATTTGTTTCTTAAGGCATCTTTTATTCTGGAATCTTTTCTGATTGTTCCTAAATAATTGACTTTTAGCTTTAAGTATTCTTGGCAGGCTTTGTTAATGTTTTCAAAAACTCTTTTGCCTTCAAGATGAGAAGGGGCAAAGTTGATAACGATGTCTATTTTTTTATCGGTATTGTTTTTTATAATCTCAAAACATTTGCTAACAGAGCTAGGTTCATCATTACACAAAATTATTAAACGAGAGTAGTCGTAGTTTATTAAATGAGGAGAGGGCATATCTATAATAAGGTTATCATAATTTTGAGAGATAATTTTTAAATCATCTAATAAAATGTTTGTTATGCCAACGGGAATGTCAATTAATTTAAAAATTCCACCATAAGATGATATGATGTCAAAAGATGGCTTTGAATTTTTGATAATGATTTGGTTTAGAGTTTTTTTATTGGCAAGGACAAGAGGTAGTTCTTCTGATAAATTTAAGTTTAGTTGTTCATTAATATTATCGGCTCCTAAAGAAGCGTCAAAAAAAAGCACTTTGTTTTTGATGTATGCTAAAGCAAATGCCAGAGATGTTGCAATGAAAGTTTTTCCTAGTCCTGATTTTGCAGATGTTATAGCGATTGAATGTGTCATGAAATTATAATATTATATTTTGAAAAATTTGCAATAATTAACTCTTGCTTAAATAAAATAAAATATTATGCTTGTTAAATAAAAGGAGAAAATTTATGTTAAGAGAAACTTTAACTGCACAATTAAAACAATCTATGCTTGCTAAAGATGCAACAAGAACTGCGGCAATTAGGTTAATTGTTGCAGGGATGAAAGAAAAAGATGTTGTGGCTCGTGGTAATGGTCAAAAAGAAGCAACAGAACAAGATTTGATGAGCATGATGCAAACTATGATTAAACAAAGAAAAGATAGTATTAAAATGTATATGGATGGGAATCGTCCTGAATTGGCTCAAAAAGAACAATCTGAAATTGATGTTATTGAAACTTTTTTACCTAAACAAATGAATGAGGCAGAAATGGAATCGGCTATTAAAGAAATTATGTTAGAAACAGGGGCTTCTAGTATTAAAGATATGGGTAAAGTTATGGCAGGATTAAAAACAAAATACAGCGGACAAATGGATTTTGGTGTTGCTTCTGGCAAAATAAAAAGCTTGTTGCAATAGAATCGCAGAGAATCGGATTAAAGTTTTTGAAAAACAATGTGTTAGTGCGAATTTTCTTGCATTTTTAAAATTGTTTGTGTTATAAATGTTTTGTAGTTAATTTAATAAAAAAAGGATAAATAAAAATGGCTCGTGTAACTGTTGAAGATTGCGTAGATAAAATACCTAATCGTTATGAATTATTAATGGTAGCTTCTCAAAGAGCAAAAGATATTGCTTCTGGCGCTCCATTAACTGTATCTCGTGATAATGACAAAAATTCTGTTGTGGCTTTGCGTGAAATTGCAGAAGAAACTATTTGTGTAGAAGACTTGCAACACTCTCTTGTTCTTGGTTTGCAAAAATTTGTTGAAGTTGAAGAAGTTCAAGAAGAAGAATTAGAAATTTTGGCTGTTCAAAAAGAATTAGAATCTCTTGATGGAGAGTTTTCTGAAATTGTTATTGAAACAGAAATGGAAGATAATATGCAAATTGAGTCTGAAGATATGGACTTGGATGTTGTGTTGGATGATGACGCTGCTTTAGATGATGACGCAGGGTTTGATGATGATGGGTTTGATGACGAATAATAATAAAAAGGTGTGAAAATGCTTAGACAATATGAGCTTATAGATTTAGTTAAATCTTATGATGAAGATGCAGATGAAGATGCTCTTAACAAAGCTTATGTCTTTGCTATGCAAAAACACGGCTCTCAGTTGCGTGCATCTGGGGATCCATATTATTCTCACCCAATTGAAGTTGCAGGTATCTTAACTAAGTTTAAGCTTGATACGGCCTCTATTGTGGCAGGTCTTTTGCATGATACGGTTGAGGATACAGACACTTCTATTGATGATATTAGAAACTTGTTTGGTGATCAGGTTGCTTTGATTGTTGATGGGCTTACAAAATTGGCCTTGATTGAACAAAAATCTCAAAACAATAAACAAGCAGAAAATTTTAGAAAACTTTTACTTGCAATGTCTGAAGATATTAGGGTTCTTCTTATTAAGTTGGCTGATAGGCTGCATAATATGAGAACCTTAAAATATATTTCAAAGCCAGAAAAAAGAGCTAGAATTGCTAAAGAAACTTTGGATATTTATGCGCCGTTAGCAGAACGCATTGGTATGCAAGAAATAAAACAAGAACTAGAAGAATATGCTTTTGCAGAGCTTTATAAAGAAGCTCATGATTCTATTGTCTCTCGTTTAAACTTTTTGCGTGAGCAAGGTGAAAATATTGTACCAGATATAATTAAAGAACTTGAAAAAGATATGAAAGAAAATGGTGTTAGATGCACTATTTCTGGTAGAGAAAAATCTCCATATTCAATTTGGCGTAAAATGCAGCAAAAAAATGCTTCTTTTGAGCAGTTGGCAGATATTATGGCTTTTAGGGTTTATGTTGATGATATTGGTACTTGTTATCAAGCATTGGGTGTGGTTCATTCAAAATATCACATGGTTCCTCGTAGGTTTAAGGATTATATTTCAACACCAAAACCTAATGGTTATCGCTCTTTGCACACAGGTGTTATTGGGCCATTAAATACAAGAATTGAAGTGCAAATTAGAACAAACGAAATGCACGAAATTGCTGAAAAAGGTATTGCAGCTCACTGGGCTTATAAACAAGGTCAACAAGCGGTGGGTAAAAACTTTAGATGGGTTAGAGAGTTGCTTGAAATTTTGGAACAAGCTTCTAATCCTGAAGAATTTTTGCAAAATACAAAGCTTGAAATGTATAATGATCAGGTTTTTTGTTTTACACCAAAAGGGGATTTGATTGGTCTTCCTCTTAACTCAACTCCTGTTGATTTTGCTTATGCTGTTCACTCTTATGTTGGAGACACTTGCGTTGGTGCAAAAATTAATGGTGAAATTAGGCCTTTAAGAACCATTTTGCAAAATGGTGATCAGGTTGATATTTTAACTTCTAAAGCTCAGCACCCTTCAACAGAATGGGATAGATTTGTTGTTACAGGTAAGGCAAAAGCAGCTATTAGACGTTATGTTAGAGCGCATAAAAGAGACCAGTTTATGGCGCTTGGTCAGCAATTGTTAGAAAAACACTTTAAAGGGGAAAATTTAGAGTTTTCTGAAAAAGCTTTAATTAATCATTTAGAGACTTTTGAAGCTGAAAGTGTTGATGATATTTATGCAAAAGTTGGTGAAGGGTTGGTTAGTGCTTGGGATGTTTTAAAAGCTGTTTATCCTGCTTATAAACAATCTAAATTGGATAAAGTTGTTAAGTCTATTAAAATCCCATCTTTTAAGAAGAGCCGAAAATCAAAAGCAAAAGATACTGCTGATAAACTTAAGATTAAAGGTTTGATTCCTGGAATGGCGGTGCATTTTGCTGGTTGTTGTCATCCTATTCCTGGAGATAGAATTGTTGGTATTGTTACCACAGGTAAAGGGGTTGCTGTTCATACTATTGATTGTAAGGCTTTAGAAAGATTTGCCTCAGAGCCAGAGCGTTGGCTGGATATTTCTTGGGGAGAAGATGCAAATGGTGATGCTCCTCATGTGGCGCGACTTAAAATTATGCTTGCAAATGAACCTGGTGCTTTGGGTGATTTATCTAATATTATTGCAAAAGCAAATGGAAATATTTCTAACTTGAATATTGTTTATAAGACTATTAGTTATTTTGAGTTGTTAATAGATATTGATGTAAAAGACTTGAAACATTTAAGTGATATTATTGCAATTTTAAAATCTTCTAAGGTTATTAGTTATGTACAGAGGACAAGTCAATAGATGTTTATGAGAAGAATCCCCAAACCATTTAAAGATAAGTTGGTAGGTTTTTTTTGGCCTCAAAGAGGTTGGGGGAGATATGGCAAATATATAATGCTTAGGCTGTCTAGGCTAAAAGGAACTTCTCATGAGGTTGCTATAGGGTTTGCTTGTGGTGTGGCAATTTCTTTCACTCCTTTTGTTGGTTTGCATTTGGTGCTTGGAGCTGTTTTTGCTTTTTTATTTGGAGCAAATATTCTGGCTAGTGCAATTGGAACTTTAGTGGGAAATCCATGGACTTTCCCATTTATTTGGGTGTCTATATTAAAAACAGGACAATGGTTTTTGGGCATAAGCTCTAATGAAGAATATAAAGGATTTGTTTCTTTATTTGCAAATGCGATGAAAGCTCTTATGGCTTTTGATTTTAAAACTTTTGCTTCTGACGTTTGGCCTATTTTTTATCCAATGATGGTAGGCAGTTTGCCTTATTGTGTGGTTTCTTTTGCGGTTAGTTATTGGTTTATTAGAAATCTTTTGGATAAACTTTCTAAAGCAAAAGAAAAAAGAAGATTGAAAAGACTTAAAAAGTTAGAGAAAAAAATGGAAAAAAAATGATTCTAGGTGTTGGTACAGATATTTGTAATGAGAATAGAATAAAAAAATCTTTAGATAAATTTGGAGATAAATTTATAGAAAAAATTTGCACTAAAACAGAACAAGAAGTTTTGTTTAAAAAGGCTAATATTTCATCTTCTTTAGCAAAAATTTTTGCAGCAAAAGAAGCTTGTGTAAAAGCTATAGGAACAGGGATTAGTGCTGAGGTTACTTGGCAAGATATTGAAATATATCACAACACAAAAGGAAAACCTTTTGTTAAATTAAGTCAAAGAGCAAAGCAAAGTTTAGTTAATGAAAATATTAATATTGAAATATCAATATCTGATGATGAACCTTATGCTGTTGCTTTTGTTATTATTGAAGGACTAGAAAAATGAATAAAGAAGAAACTTTATTAGACACAGTTAAAACAATATTTTATGCAATTTTAATTGCTGTTTTTATTCGCTCTTTCTTTTTTGAGCCGTTTAGAATTCCGTCTGGATCTATGTATCCGACTTTGTATGTTGGGGATTATTTGTTTGTATCTAAATATACTTATGGATATTCTAGGCACTCTTTGCCATTGTCTTTGCCACTTATTTCTGGTAGGGTATGGGTTGATGAACCAGAGCGTGGTGATGTTGTGGTGTTTAAGTATCCTCAAGATAACAGAACTGATTTTATTAAAAGAATTATCGGGATGCCAGGAGATAAAATACAAATGAAAAAAGGACATTTGTATATTAATGGTAAAGCTGTTGAAAAAGAAAAAGAAGAAGATTTTGTTATTAGAGATGCTAGAGGAAATGCAGAGCGATATAATCAATATCTTGAAACATTACCTAATGGGGTGAAATATAATGTTTTAGAAATTTCAGATAATGAGCCTGTTGATAATACTGTTGAGATTGAAGTTCCTGAAAATCATTATTTTTTAATGGGGGATAACAGAGATAGGTCTGATGATAGTCGTTTGAATGTTGGATTTGTGCCTCTTGATAACTTTGTTGGAAAAGCTAGATTTTTGTTTTATTCTCATAATGATGAGGGAGCTTGGTATATGCCATGGACTTGGCCTAAAAAAATTAGATGGGAAAGGCTTTTTGATAAGATAAAATAATGAAAAAATATGTTTTTGAAAATAAAAATCTTTATAATCAAGCTTTGATTCATTCTAGTATTACTGGTGATGCTTGCAAAAATTATGAACGTTTAGAATTTTTGGGAGATAGGGTTTTAGGTCTTTGTGTTGCGACAATGTTATATGAAAACTTTGGTGTTGAGCCAGAGGGCTCTTTGTCGCAAAGATTGATGGGTTTGGTTTGTAAAGAGACTGTGGCAAAAGTTGCATTGAAACTTGGGCTTGATAAAGAAATGAAAACCACAAATAAAGAGCTTTTAACTAGTGAAAATGTGCTTTGTGATGTTTTAGAAGCGGTTATTGGGGCGCTTTATTTAGATGGTGGATTTGATAATGCTTTTGATTTTGTTAAAGAAAATTTTTATGATTTGATTTTTGAAAATATAGCGCCTCCAAAAGATTTGAAAAGCACACTTCAAGAGTTGTCTGTAGCTAAAGGTTTGGGAATGCCTGTTTATGAAATTATTGGAAAGTCAGGTTCAGAGCATGAGCCTATTTATGAAATTGAGGTTAAAGTTTTGGGTTTGCCAAATTGTGTTGGTAAAGGTAAAAATAAAAAAGCAGCTCAATTTGAAGCGGCAAAAAAAATGCTAGAGGCATTAAATGGTGCTTGATTATTTGCAATTAATATCTTCAGATGGCGTTGGGCCGATTACTTTTTATAAATTGGTAGAACAATTTGGTAGCGTTAAAAATGCTTTGGAAAATTTGCCTGCTAAATATAAAAAGTTTGATAGGAAATTAGCAGAAAATCAAATTAAGCAAGCAAAAAAATTGGGTGTTAAAATTATTGCGTTTGATGATGAATTATATCCTAAAAATTTAAAACACATTGCAGATGCTCCACCAATTTTGTTTGTTAAAGGTGATGAAAAATTATTAAATGCAAAGAACAATATTGCGGTTGTTGGTGGTAGAAATGCATCTATAAATTCTAGAAAATTTGCCTCTAGAATTTCTTATGAGTTGTCAAATTGTGGAGTGGTGATTACATCTGGCATGGCAAGGGGAATTGATACTTCGGCGCATCGAGGGGCAATGCACGCAATGGAGACAAAAGCGCCAACTATTGCGGTGTTAGGCACAGGAGTTGATGTTGTTTATCCAAAAGAAAATGTTGAATTATACAATAAGATTATAGAGCAAGGTTGTGTTGTTTCTGAATTTTTGTTGGGCGAGGGACCTAATCAATCAAACTTTCCTAGAAGAAATAGAATCGTTGCGGGGCTTGCAACAGGAACATTAGTAGTTGAGGCAACTCTTAATTCTGGCTCTTTGATAACAGCAAGGCTTGCTAATGAATTTGGTCGTGATGTTTTCGCAGTCCCAGGGTCTCCTAGTGATGCTAGGTCTTTAGGCACAAATAAATTGATTAAGGATGGGGCGATTTTAGTTGATGAGGCAGAAGATGTTTTATCTCACCTGCAACTTGAAATGCCAGAAAAAAAACAAGTAGTAGTTGACAACAATAAAAAAATTGTCAATATTACAACCAATAATAATATCTTAGATTTTATTGATGCTAGTGGTGTTTATGTTGATGAACTTATTCGTGTAACTGGGCTTGATGTTGAAACTGTTGAATTGGAGTTGATGGAGCTAGAGTTGTCAGGGGTTGTTGAACGCCAAAGTGGTAATAAAGTCGTATTGATTGGAAGAAGAAAATGATGTTAAGGAAAACTTGTCATTGCGAGGAACGAAGCAATCTAATCAAAAAAGTATCAAATTAGGACTTGATATGAAACAATATTACTTGTACATTATAACAAATAAAGAAAACGGTACAATTTATACTGGCGTTACAAATGATTTGGTAAGACGAATTGGTGAGCATAAGAAGAAACAAGTGTTGGGTTTTACAAACCGTCATGGATTAGATAAGCTTGTTTATTTTGAAGTTTATCAAGATGTTAAAGAAGCGATTAAAAGGGAAAAACAATTAAAGGGTGGTTCTAGGTTAAATAAATTAAATTTGATAAATGCTTTTAATAAAAATTGGGATGATTTATATGAACAAATTTGTTAAGCTGAATATTAATATGGAATGTTTTTTTGATTGGATTGCTTCGTTCCTCGCAATGACAGGAGTGGGGTGTTATGAGGTTGTGTTTTGTGAAAGAGAAAGGTATTAGAAAATGAAATTAGTTATTGTGGAATCACCTGCTAAGTGTAAGACTATTGAAAAATATTTGGGGTCTGAATATAAGGTTATGGCATCTTTTGGGCATGTTAGAGATTTGCCTACAAAAGATGGTTCTGTTAAGCCTGATGAAGATTTTGCAATGACTTGGGAGGTTTCTACTCGAGGCAAAAAGCAACTTAATGAAATGATGACACAATTAAAATCTGCTGATACGTTAGTCCTCGCAACCGACCCTGATAGAGAAGGAGAGGCTATTTCTTGGCACATTTTAGATGCGCTTACATCAAAGGGAAAACTTAAAGATAAAAAAGTTGAACGTGTGGTTTTTCATGAAATTACAAAATCTGCCGTAACAGATGCGATTAAAAATCCAAAAACTATTGATGATAATATGGTTAGTGCTTATTTGGCTCGTCGTGCGTTGGATTATTTGGTGGGATTTTCTTTATCGCCTGTTTTGTGGAGAAAGCTTCCTGGTTCAAAATCTGCAGGTCGTGTGCAATCTGTTGCGCTTCGTTTGATTTGCGAACGTGAAACAGAAATTGAAAAATTTAAATCTGAAGAATATTGGACTATTGATGCAGAACTTTTAACTGCTAAAAAAGCTTTAATAAAATCTAGACTTATTGAGTTAGACGGCAAAAAGCTTGAAAAATTTGATTTGAATTCTGAAGAAAAAGCTTTGGAAGCAAAAGCAAAAATAGAGGCGCAAGAATATGTTGTTGAATCTGTTGAACGTAAAAAAGCAAATCGTTATCCTTCAGCTCCGTTTTCTACTTCTACCTTGCAACAAGATGCTTCTCGTAAGCTTCGTTTCCCTGCAAAGAAAACAATGCAAGTTGCACAAAAGCTTTATGAAGAAGGTTTGATTACATATATGAGAACCGATGCACTCAACTTGTCTAAAGAAGCGATTGAGGCTTGTCGTGATGCTATTGTGAAATATTTTGGTGACGAGTATTTGCCAAAACAACCTAAAGAATATAAAACAAAATCTAAAAATGCACAAGAAGCGCACGAAGCTATTAGGCCTACAGACTTCTTAAATACTCCCAAAAAAATGGAGGGCAAATTAGATGCTGATGGGCACAAGCTTTATGAGCTTATTTGGAAGAGAACTGTTGCTTGTCAGATGATGCCTGCAATTTTGGATAAGGTTATTGTTGAATCTCGTTCAACTGATAAACAAATTATGTTGCGTGCAAATGGTCAGATGATTGAGTTTGACGGTTTCTTGAAACTTTATCAAGAAAGTAAAGATGAAAAAGATGAAGATGATGAAAATAAACTATTACCTAATGTAGATAAAGGTGATGCCCTTGATAAGGGTGAAGTTACTCCAGAGCAACACTTTACATCTCCACCACCAAGATTTACGGAAGCAAGTTTGGTTAAGCGTTTGGAAGAATTGGGTATTGGTCGTCCTTCTACATATGCAAACATTATTGCGGTGTTGCAAGAACGTAGTTATGTGAAGATTGAAAAGATGAAATTTATTCCTGAAGATAGAGGGCGTATTGTTACTATCTTTTTAGAAAATTATTTTAAGAAATATGTGGAATATGATTTTACTGCGCAATTAGAAGAATTTTTAGATGATATTGCAAATGGCGAAATGGAATGGAAAAAACTTTTGACTGGTTTTTGGACTAAGTTCTCTAAAAATATTGAAGAAGTAAGTCCTTTGAAAATTTCTGAAGTTATTGATACTATTGATGAAGTTTTATCTCATCACTTGTTCCCTGTGATTGAAGAAGGGGTTAATCCTCGTTTGTGTCCTGAATGTAAAAAAGGTGAATTGAGTATTAAATTGGGTAAGTTTGGAGCGTTTTTGGGTTGTTCTAATCACCCTGAATGTAAATTTACAAAAGCCTTAACAGGCGTTGAAGGTGATGATAGCGAAGGTGCTTCAGCTCCTAAGCCTGAAGATAAAGTTCTTGGTACTTATCAAGAAATGAATGTTTATCTTAAAAAAGGTCCTTATGGTTTTTATGTTCAGTTAGGTGAAGACCCAACTGCAAGAACTGAAAAACCAAAACGTGTGGCATTGCCTAAAAATATTAGTCCTGAAGAAATTACTTTTGAGCAGGCGGAGCGTTTGGTTTCTTTACCTTTAGATTTGGGTGAAGGTATTGAGTTAAACGCTGGTAAATTTGGTCCTTATATTAAGCAAGGTGGAAAATCTGCATCTTTAAAAGGTGAAGATACAATTTTTTCTATTACTTTAGAACGTGCAAAACAACTTTTGGTTGGTGTGGCTGAAAAGCCTCAAGGTCAAACTTTGGGCAAGACTAAAAATGGTAAAGAAGACATTATTTATGCGGTTGGTCGTTATGGTCCATATTTGAAAGTTGGTAAAAAGAATATTGCACTTCCTAAAGAGTTTAAAAGTGGAGAGGTTGTTCCTACTCTTGAGCAAGCGTTAGAGTTGATTAAGTAAAAAAAAGAGGGCTTTTAAAAAGTCCTCTTTTTTATTTGCCTGAATTTAATAAACTTTGAGAATTTGTTTTTGATATTGTTTCTAGTTTTGTTAATATAGAAACGCTTGCGGCTTTAAATAGTTTTGTCATTAGCTCTTTAGCTTTTTCTTGCTCATCATCTGTTGCCTCTAATAATATGAATTTATTTTGATGCTCTGTTGTTAAGACTTCTTCTTTATTGTTTTGAACTTCTAATGAGATAATCATGTGAAATCTTTTTGTTGATGAGTTTATGTTATCTATTTTAGCTTTTAGTACTTTGGGATAGATAATATAATCTGAGGAAGATAAATCATCTGTTATTAATAAATCATCTTCATGTTTGAAATTTTCTTCAATTATTTTAGAAACACTTTTTGATTGAGTGTTATTGAAATAGTATGTTGGAGCAATATAGATAACCATATCTTTTGAATTAATGTCTACAGGAATAATGCTTTCTGGAATTTGTGTTTCAGGTAAATTTAAAGTATCTGTGTTTAAGTAGCCACTTACTTCTACACATACTTTTGCTTTTTCAGATTTTTTTGTTTTTATTATTAGGTCTGATATGTTGTTGTCAACAGCATCATAAATTAAGGCATTAAACTCATAATCTGGCACACTGTTTTTTATTTCCATAAATTCGTTTACATGAGAAACAGCTTCAAAACTAGCTTTGTCAGCAGCTCTTGATATTGCACTAGAGCGTTTTTCACCTTCTTTAATTGTTTCACAAGATGTTCCAAATAAGGCGATTTCAGATGCTTGAATAGATGTCGTAAATAGTAATAAGAATAAAAAAGCTGTTTTAAACATTGTTATCACCAATAAGTCTTATCATCATTTTGAAGTCGAGATAAAGTTTCTGTATATTCTTTTATAATATTACCTTCGTTATCTAATAAGTTCATTTTATATACAATAGTATTGTCATTTGCAGAAACAATAGATTCAAGATGATAGTTTGTTTCTGCTTGATTGTTTGTAACAATAAATGTATTTGAATTTGTTAAAATATCATTTATGTTTTTGTTTGCAGAATAAAATCCCTCAGGAATATTATCTGAGATTTTTTCAATACTTCTTATATATATTTTAGATTGTGGAATGCTTTCATAAATATCTTTGGTGTCATCTAACATTTTATTAGTAACTCTGCTTGCTAGAATTCCATAATCTTGTGGACTAGCTGGGAGTTCTTTTGCTTCTTGTAAAAGAACATCTTCTTTTTGTGTTGACATTGTGCCGTCATTTTCAACATATATCACACAGCTAGTTAAAGAAAGTCCAAGCAAAGTTACTAATGTTTTATTCATGATGTTCTCCTAAATATCTAAGTTAACAACGTTGATTGCGTTGCTTTGAATAAATTCTTTTCTAGGTTCTACAACATCACCCATCAAAGTAGAAAATACTTCATCTGCTTCATCTAAATGTTCAATTTTAACTTGTAATAAAGAACGAGCTTCTGGGTCTAGGGTTGTTTCCCAAAGTTGTTCTGCGTTCATTTCACCAAGACCTTTATAACGAGAAACTGCAATACCTTTTTTGCCTGCAGACATAATAGCATCGTTTAATGTTACAGGTCCTAAAACAGTTTTTTCAATGCCGTTTTTAGCAATTAATTTAGCTTTTTCTTGGAAGTGATTAATTAAGAAGTCTTCCATTTCTTTTAATGCAACAGCTTCTATAGAATCTAATATTGTTGAGCCTGCGATGTATTCTTCTGTAACACCACGCAATGTTCTGGTGAAATGAACGCCATCAGATGCTAAGCTAACAATCCAGCCTTTGTCATATTCTGCTTCATTGTTGTTTAAGCGATTTTCTAAATCTTTAATGTTTGCTTCTGTTTGTCTGTTGCTGTCAAACAAACCAGAAATTGCCATTTGTTCAACAAGTTTTTCTGGCATTTTTTGAGATAAAATAGAAATTAAACTTTTTGCTCTTTTGGCTTTTTCTACGAAAGAGATTAAGTCTTGACCAACTAATTGTTCGCCATGAGACATTATTAATGTTGCTTCATCACAACCGCCACGGATTAAATAATCTTCCATTTCTTTATCATCTTTTAAATAGATAATAGAGTTGCCACGTTTTGCTTTGTATAGTGGTGGTTGCGCAATATATACGTAACCTTTTTCAATAAGTTCTGGCATTTGACGATAAAAGAAAGTTAATAATAATGTTCTAATGTGGCTACCGTCCACATCGGCATCGGTCATGATGACAATTTTGTGATAACGACATTTTTCTATATTAAATTCTTCTTTACCAATACCTGTGCCTAATGCAGTAATCAAAGTTCCAACTTCTGCAGAAGATAACATTCTATCAAAACGAGCACGTTCTACGTTTAAGATTTTTCCTCTTAATGGTAAAATTGCTTGGTTTTTACGGTCTCTTCCTTGTTTTGCAGAACCGCCAGCTGAGTCTCCCTCAACAATAAAGATTTCTGATAATGCAGGATCTTTTTCTTGACAGTCAGCAAGTTTTCCAGGGAGAGAAGAGATGTCTAAAACACCTTTACGACGAGTTAATTCTCTTGCTTTTCTGGCAGCTTCACGAGCTGTAGCAGCTTCTACAATTTTGCCAACGATGATTTTTGCATCGTTAGGGTTTTCATCTAACCATTCTTTTAATTTGTCTGCAACAACAGATTCAACAACAGGACGAACTTCTGATGAAACCAATTTATCTTTTGTTTGAGAAGAGAATTTTGGGTCAGGAACTTTTGCTGATAATACGCAAGTTAAACCTTCTCTCATATCTTCACCAGAAAGAGTTACTTTTTCTTTTTTAAGTAAGTTATGTTCTGAAATATAGCTGTTTAGACAACGAGTTAATGCAGCTCTAAAACCGGCTAAGTGAGTTCCACCATCTTTTTGTGGAATGTTGTTTGTAAAGCAAAGCATGCTTTCATGATATGCGTTTGTCCATTGCATTGCAACATCAACTTGAACATCATCTTTTTCAGCTCCAAAAGAAACGATAGCTTCATGCAAAGGAGTTTTTGATTTGTTTAAGTGATTTACAAATGCAGATAAACCACCTTCATAATGAAGAACAACTTTGTTTTGCTCTGCGGTACGGTTGTCAACTAATTCTAAATAAACACCAGAGTTTAAAAATGCTTTTTCTCTGATTGCACGTTCTAGAGTTTCAAAATTAAATTCTGTATTTGTAAAAGTTTCTTTAGATGGCAAAAAGGTTACTTCAGTACCATGACGGCCAGGTGCATCGCCAACAACTTTTAAGTGTTCTACAACCTCACCATGAGAGAATTTTACTAAATGCTCTTTGTCATTACGCCAAATACGCAATTCTAACCAAACAGATAAGGCATTAACCACAGACACACCAACACCATGCAAGCCGCCAGATACTTTATATGAATTGTTATCAAATTTACCACCAGAGTGAAGTTGAGTCATGATAACTTCTGCTGCTGAAACACCTTCTTCTTTATGAATATCTACAGGAATGCCGCGACCGTTATCACGCACAGTTACAGAGCCGTCTTCGTTTAAGATGATTTCTGATTTGTCGCAATGACCTGCTAAAGCTTCATCAATTGCGTTGTCTAAAACTTCATAAATCATGTGGTGTAAGCCTGACCCATCGTCAGTATCACCAATATACATCCCTGGGCGTTTTCTAACAGCATCTAAGCCTTTTAAAACTTTAATCGAATCGGCATCATATGTATTATTTTTAATTTCTTCACTCATAATAAAATCCTATTATTTCCTTATATAAAATTATTTTGTTTCATTATATATGTTTTGTTTGTTTAGGGTGGATTTTTATTAAGTTATCAACAGAAAATTTAGTTAATTTGCTTCTGTTTTGTTTTTCTTTGTTGACTTTTGTTTTGAATTATTTTAACGTTTCTGTATGGGTGTAGCGCTACACGAGTATTTTTTAACTTATCTCTTTGAAAGATAATAATATTGTTGGTTGTATGTAGAGGCAAATGGAGGTAGAAATGAAGCTTGATAAGATTAAGACGGATTATTGTACTCGAGCTAACGTTGAAATGGCTAAGATTTTGATAAAATTGCTTAATGAGCGAGATGTTTCTCAAAGATATTTGGCTAAAGCTATAAAAGTTTCAACTAATAGAATTAATCAAATTTTGCAAGGAAAATGGAGTGTTACTATTGATACAGATTTGAGGTTGTGTAAGTTTTTTAATAAAGAAGATGGCTTTTTTATTAAGCAACTTGTTGAACTTCAGCTAAAACACGCAAAAGAAAATCTTAATACTCAGTTGGAAAAAATTATTCCTGAAAAAGCTCCCAGTAGGGAGCTTTAATAAAAGGTTAAACAGCAATCGGAGCTTTTATTGTTGGGTGAGATTGATATCCAACAAGCTCAAAGTCTTCAAATTTAAAGTCATTGATGTTTTTAACATCTGGATTGATTTTCATTTGAGGTAGCGGATAAGGCTCGCGTGATAGTTGCTCACGCACTTGGTCAAAGTGGTTAGAGTAAATATGAGTGTCTGCTAGTGTATGAACAAACTCACCATAACCCAAATTACAAACCTGAGCAATCATCATTGTTAATAAAGCATAAGATGCAATGTTAAAAGGTACGCCTAAAAATGTATCGCAACTACGTTGATAGAGCATGCAGTTTAATTTGCCGTTTGCAACATAGAACTGAAACAAAGAGTGGCAAGGTGGTAGTGCCATTTTATCAACTTGTAAAGGATTCCATGCACAAACGATTAAGCGTCTATCGTTTGGTTTTTCTTTAATGCGGGCAATTACTTCTGCAAGTTGATCTTTACCTTCGTTGTTAAAGTTGCGCCATTGAGCTCCGTAAACAGGTCCTAAGTCGCCATTTTCATCTGCCCATTCATTCCAAATACTAACGCCGTTGTCTTGAAGATATTTCACGTTTGTATCTCCTTTTATGAACCACAAAAGTTCATAAATGATGCTTTTTAGGTGGCATTTTTTTGTGGTTACAAGCGGAAAACCTTCTTCTAAGTTGTATCTAACTTGACGACCAAAAACAGAGCGTGTTCCTGTGCCAGTTCTATCCATTTTATCAACACCGTTGTCTAAAATGTCTTGTAACAAATTTAAATACTGTTTCATAATTTTTCCTTTTTTAAGAGTTTATAATTTTATTAATAATGTTTCTGATTTTTTCATAAGGGACAAAGTCGCCTTTTTTTACATATACACTGGTTAATATGTTATCTTCTTCATAATCGTTTAAAACTTTTGTGTATTTTGTTTGCAATTCTTCAACGCAATATGTGATGTCGACAGGTTGTCCTTCTAGTTTTTTGAGGTCTCCTTGATATACGCAATCGACAACGATTTCTGGAGGTAGTTTTTCAAAAAAAAGTTTGTAAATACTAGCGCCGCCAGAGATGTAAATATCTTCTTCTGTTTTTTTTAACTCTCTATAATCATTACATACAAAATGATGGTCTTTGTCTGAAACTTCATAATTTTCATCGAAAGTTAAAACAAAAATGTTTCTGTTTGGTAAAGTTTTGTTTGGAAAGCTTTCGTAAGTGGTTTGTCCGCAAACAACGTTTTCTTCTTCTGTAATACGGCGGAATCTTTTGAAATCTGATGGCACATGCCAAGGGATTTGTGGGCCAATGCCTATAATATTGTCATCTTTATGACGACACCAAATTGCGACTCTAGTCATATATTTTCTCCTGTAATTATTATATCTGTTGATTTTAAAAAGAGGAGTCATATTTTTTTGGGTTGTTTATAAAAAAACTGCTGATAATAAATATCAGCAGTTTTTTAATTAAAGGAAAAGACTTAGGTAGCTAATTAGCCAAATTATTAAAATGGGGCTAAAATACTTTAAGTATTCTTTGGTGTCGCAGAAGCAGGTAGAGATTAACAAAATTAAAAGTAAGGCTATGCCGTTTCCTGCGTTTAGCCCTCTTAATATCTCATCGTGGTTTTGCGAACTTCCTATACTAAGCATTGCTCTAAAGAAGCAATTGAAAAATATCGCTAGAAAAGTTAGAAATGTTGAGAAATGGCTTTCGCCTAGGTAGCTGTTAAGTCTGCGCCAATAAAAAAGCAGTCTGTTTTTTTTGTGGCTTTTGAAAAATTCTTTGTTGTGCTCTTTAGCGTATTTAAGAATGTTTTCTTTAGTGTACTTAAGGGTGCTTTTATCTTCATCTTTGTCTGCGTTTTCATACCATTTATCCCAATTGATAAACTGATATTGTTTTTCTTTAAATAAGGATCTCCACTTTTCTTCATCAACAAGGATTTGTTGGTATCCCAGTTTAACTAGGTAAGCCGCATTAATTTTTTTAGTGATTTGGGCTTTGCCAGTTGCTTGAAGCTTAAATTCTTCTATCATTATTTTGCATTGTTCGTCAGACAAAAGGAAAGTGTAGTCTAATAAAATATCTAACTTTTTTAGTTCAAAAAGTCTATTAGCTCCGCCTTTGCATTCTATTATTCTTTCGTAAGCTTCTCGTTTTTCTAACTCATCAATTCGATTGTATTTTGCTAAGGCGTTAACACTAGCTTTTTCATCAAACATCTTCCATAGTTTGGGGTTCTTTTCGGCTTCTTGAGCATATTGGTGATACTCTTTGTTGTCTAAAAGAACTTCCCATTTCTCATGGGCGATGAGTCCTTTAGGAGAAGATAGATGAGATGAGTTGTTTTGGATTAGCATTTCATCAAGCTCTTCTTGAGTGTAAATTTTTTCTTCAAGAATTTTTTTGAGAATTTCATCAGCATCACAATATTCACATGCGCTGAATATTTGTGGTAAAAGTACTAAGTGTCCAGTTCTGTGAAGGGCGCAAAATGTTGCTAGAGTAAAAGGGGCTCCGTTTTCAAATAATTTAAGCAATCTACCAAGGCTGAATCTGTCTCCTTGAGCGATTAAGTTGATGGCAAGGAGTTCTGTTGCTCTGATGTCTTCGTTTGAAAAATTTTTCTTTTCCATGATTAATAGTTTTTGATTAATAATTTATGTTTAACCTTACATTATATTAGATATTGTTTTTGTCAAATTATTTTTTGTTTGACTTTTGTTCTTTTTTGTTTATGCTCAAATTAATGGAGATTTTATTATGATTGCAAAGTTAAAAGGACTTGTTGATAGCGTTTTTGATGATAATGCTATAATAGATGTTAATGGTGTTGGGTATTTGGTTTGGTGTTCTTCTAAAACACTAACAAAATTAGAAGTAGGCACTGCTACAACCGTTTTTGTAGAAACTGTAGTTAAAGAAGATAGTTTTACTTTATATGGTTTTATTGATGGGCAAGAAAAAAATGCTTTTAATATTATTACAAAGGTTCAAGGTGTTGGACCAAAAGTTGGTTTGGCAATTTTATCTGTTTTAAGCCCTTCTGATATTGCAAACGCTATAATGGCGCAAGATAAAGCGATGATAGGGCAGGCTAGTGGTGTTGGTCCTAAATTGGCGGTTAGGATTTTAACTGAGCTTAAAGATAAGGCACAAATGTTTGGTTTTGGCGGGGTTGAGGTTTCTACTTTTATTGAGGTTTCAAAAGTTTCTGATCCTACTGCTATGGAAGACGCTGTTTCTGCTTTGGTTAATCTTGGTTATGCCAAAATTGAGGCTTATAGAGCAGTTAATGTTGCACTAAAAGTTAATGAAAACGCAAATGTTTCTACTTTAATAAAATTAGCTCTTAAAGAATTGGCAGGTTAAAAATGGAAGATAGATTAATAAGTGCAAATCAAATGCCAGAAGATATTAATGCTCCAATAAATTTGCGTCCGCAAACTTTGGCAGATTTTGTTGGTCAAAGAGAGCTTTGTGATAACTTAAAGGTTTTTATAGATGCGGCAAAATCAAGGCGAGAGGCGCTTGATCATGTGTTGTTGTTTGGACCTCCTGGTTTGGGAAAAACTACTTTAGCTTCAATTGTTGCAAAAGAATTAGGGGTTAATTTTAAGCCAACTTCAGCACCGATGATTTCTAAATCTGGTGATTTGGCCGCGATACTTACAAACCTAGAAGCAAATGATGTTTTGTTTATTGATGAAATTCATCGTCTTAATCCTGCAATTGAAGAAGTTTTATATTCTGCAATGGAAGATTTTCAGTTAGATATTATAATAGGTGAAGGTCCATCTGCTCGATCTGTGAAAATTGAACTTCAACCTTTTACTTTAGTTGGGGCCACTACTCGTTCTGGTTTGTTGTCTAATCCTTTGCGGGATAGGTTTGGCATTCCGTTGCGTTTAGATTTTTATGATGCAAAAGATTTGCAAACAATTGTTATGCGTGGGGCTAGATTGTTAAATCTTCCTTTGAGTGAAGATGGGGCTTTTGAAATTGCAAAGCGCTCTCGTGGAACGCCTCGTGTGGCTGGTCGTTTGTTGCGTAGGGTTAGAGATTTTGGCGCAAACTTAAATATTGTTGGAAAAGATGTGGCGGATACTTCTTTGAAAAGACTTGATGTTGATGATTATGGTTTAGATGCTTTTGATAGACGATATTTGGAATGTATTGTTAAAAATTATGGCGGAGGCCCTGTCGGTGCAGACACTCTTGCTGCTGCATTGTCAGAAGAACGTGATAGCATTGAAGAAGTTATTGAACCATATTTGTTGAAGCTTGGTTTCTTGCAACGCACTCCAAGAGGGCGTGTGATTTCTGATTTGGGTTGTGAATATTTGGGCGTGGCAAGGTTGAAGAAGTCAGCGGGGAATGATCCTCAGTTGGATTTACTGGATTAAAAATAAAGAATGTTTTTAGGGGCGGCAGCCTCGTCCCTACAATTATTTGTTATTTTTTGTTAATGATGTTATAAAATTTGTTTAAGCAATTATAAATATCTTTTGCGGTTAAATATATGGTGTATCCTATTATGTTTAGAGATAATTTGTCGTCTTTTGTTTCTGTTAAAGGTTCTTTAAAAAATTCTTCAAGCTCTATTATTGCCTTTTGCTTTCTTTGGGATGTTGTTAATAGTTCTTTTTTTTCATCATTATAAGAGTGATATAGATAAATTAAGTTTTCCATTAATCTTTTTTCTTCTTTGCTCATTTTTCAATTCCTTTTTTTATAGTAAAAAAAATCACCACCACTAAAAAAGTGGTGGAGCTGAAAAACTGCCGCATGTCAGCCACTCTAATTCGAGCATAGCCTTATATCGAGCACTCCACCGAAGTGGGTGACTCATACGGATAAAACGTTTTTCAGGCGTTATACATAATAATATTAGCCAAGCCTATCTTGACTATGCTTTTACTATATAGCTCATTTCTGTTTTGTAAAGAGATATTTATAAGTTTAATTTTGTTAATATTTGAAAATGTTTGTTTTTTGTGTCAATATAATTCTTATTTATCAATTATTTATTGCTAAAAATACTCGTGTAGCGCTACACCTGTATTTTATTGTGAGGTTCGTATTTTTACGGACTGTTTGTTAAAAACAATGAATTGCAATTAAAATTTTGTTTTTGTAGAGCGGGGGCTTGCTCCCGCCGTTGCGCAGTGCCTCACGGCGGGAGCAAGCCCCCGCCCTACAGTAAATAGCCCAAAAAAGCACTTATTTTTTTCTTATACGAATCTCGCGTTATATTTTATTGTGAAAAGAGTGTTTATTGATGTTGTTTGTTTGGTGATAGAGGATTTTTAGGGGATATGTTGTTTTTTTGTTGAATTGTTTAATTGTTTATATATTCTATAATCAAACTTTATAAGGATTTTAATTATGACTATTACTGCTATACTTGTTATTTGTGCTTTGGTTGGATATTTGATTGGATCTATCCCTTTTGGTTTGGTTTTGACTAAAATGGTTGGAATAAATTTAAGAGAAGTTGGGCCAGGGACTATTGGAGCAACAAATGTTTTGCGTACTGGTAGAAAAGATTTAGCTTTGGCGACTGTTGTTTTAGATGCATTTAAGGCAGGTATTGTTGCAATTTTAGCATTGCATTTACTTGCAAACACAGATGTTGTTGTATTTGGGACGGTAGCTCCATTTAATCAAGTTGCTTCTTTGTTGGCTGGTTTTATGGCTATTGTTGGGCATAATTTTCCAGTTTGGTTGAAGTTTAAGGGTGGAAAAGGGGTTGCATCTTCTCTAGGTTTTATATTATGCACATCTCCTGTTGTAGCGCTTTTGGGCTTTGGGGTTTGGTTAATTATGGCGTTTAGGTTTAAGTATTCTTCATTGGCGGCTATTGTTGCTTGTGTGTTTGTACCTGTATTTGCTTTTTATTTTGCAACCCCAGTTTATATAATGTGTTATTCTTTGGTGGCATTGTTAGTAATTGTTCGTCATCATTCAAATATTTCTCGTTTAATTAAAGGCGAGGAAACAAAAATTAGTTTTAAGAAAAAGGATAAATAAAAATGAAATTTCACCCATGGCATAGTGTTAGTTTTGGAGAAAATGCTCCAGATGAAATTACGGCGATTATTGAAGTGCCAAAAGGTTCTCAAATAAAATATGAACTTGATAAACCAAGCGGAATGCTTAAAGTTGATAGAATTTTATATTCTGCGGTGCATTATCCTGCAAACTATGGTTTTATTCCTCAAACTTATTGTGATGATAATGATCCATTGGATGTGTTGGTATTGTGTCAGGTAAAAGTTGACCCATTGTCTTTAATGAGGGTTCGTCCTATTGGGGTTATGAAAATGATAGATCAAGGTGAGGCGGATGATAAAATTATTGCAGTTCATGTTGATGATCCAGAATATTGTCATTATACATCAATAAGCCAACTTTCTCCACATATTTTAAAGACACTTCGCAGATTTTTTGAGGATTATAAAATCTTAGAAAATAAAGAAGTAAAAATTGAAAGCTTTTTGGATGCTCAAGATGCAAAGAGAATCATAAATGAGGCTATAGTACTTTATAGAGAAAAGTTTTAAGGTTATAGTAATATTTTTGATTGGATTTCGGATCAAGTCCGCAATGACGTAAAACCCTCTATATTGTAGGTGTAATAAAAATCCCGCCGATGTTGTGATAACATGGGCGGGATTAAATTTAGTCTTCTAAGAATGTTTCAGAAACTCTAGAGCTTTTAATGGTTAAATAGACTAATTTTTTGCTCGTCTTTTTATTTTTGTTTTTTGACTTTTCTCCTTATGGAGAGCCTACTCCACTGCGTCAAAAAGCCAAATCCAAAAATAAAAATCCTTCACAAAAATGATTCTATTTAATTGTTAAAAACTCTAGTGGTGATTGAAACAATTATAGATGTGCAAGCAGTAATTGCTGACCACACGGGTAGGTTGTAATAGATTAGTATTCCTGATGCAAGCATTGTGGTGCTTGCTATAAGTGCTTTTTTGTTTATGTAACTAAAATTACTTATTGTTATATAATCTATTATAGTGCTTCCTCCTATCCTTGTTTCGCTGATTTCTTCACGTTTTTTTCTTCTTTTACTTATTAGTGATATTGAAGATATGGCGCTAACAATGATGTATCCTAAGAGTCCAAGCGGGGTGTAGTTGTCTCTTGCTAGATAAAAAATTGTTAATGCTGTGATGATGCTTAACCAGAGTAGTGTTAGTACTAAATTGCGGGATAAAAACTTTTTGATTGGCTTTTTCATAGCTTTTTATGTTTTAATTGTTTGTATTTAATTTATGTTCGAATCACTTTTATTATAATACTGTTGTTTTGTCAAATATTTTTTCTAAAACTGACTCAACCTGAATCGGGGCTTGAAAAATAAAATAAAAAATATGCAATAAAGTGCTTGCATATTATAATCAGATATGTTACAAACCCAGCAATAGTTAAGAATCGGTAAACAGAATCGATGATTGATTATGATATAAAATATTGATGTAAGCACCTGTTGGTTTAGGCTGGCAAAGGGTTTGCGCTCAGAAAATTTTATAATCGCCGATAAAGACGTTGTGTTTTTCTTTGGCGATTATGTTATAACAAAGGAAAAGAATTTTATTATGGATACACAAAATATAAGAATTCGCCTTAAGGCTTTTGACCATAGATTGTTAGATTTATCTACAAAAGAAATCGTTGGTACAGCAAAAAGAACTGGGGCAGATGTTAGAGGACCAATTCCTCTTCCTACAAAAATCGCAAAGTGGACAGTTAACAAATCTCCACACGTTGATAAAAAGTCTAGAGAACAATTTGAGATTAGAACTCACAAAAGACTTCTAGACATAATGAACCCAACTCCTCAAACTGTTGATGCCCTTATGAAATTAGACTTGGCAGCTGGAGTTAATGTTGAGATTAAACTTTAAGTCTCTTAAAATAAATTAAAGTATGTAACAATGTTGATATTTTGAAAAACAAATAATCAACCTATTGAAAAGGAAAATATAAAAATGCGTACAGGTTTAATTGCAAAAAAGCTTGGTATGTCTCGTATTTTTAAGGCGGACGGAACTCATGTTCCAGTAACTGTTTTGGCTGTTGAAGGCTTAAAAGTAGTTGCTACTAAAACATTAGAAAAAGATGGTTATAGCGCAGTACAATTGGGTGCAGGCGTTGCAAAATCTAAAAATGTTACAAAACCGCTTAAAGGACATTATGCAAAAGCAGGCGTTGAGCCAGCTAAAAAACTTGCAGAATTCAGAGTTTCTGAAGATTGCATGTTGAATGTTGGTGACGAATTGAGTGCAGAGCACTTTATCGTTGGTCAATATGTTGACGTAACAGGTACATCTATCGGTAAAGGTTTTGCTGGTGCGATGAAGCGTCATAACTTTGCTGGTTTAGAAGCTACACACGGTGTGTCTATTTCTCACCGTTCTCATGGTTCTACTGGTCAATGTCAAGAGCCTGGTAGAGTGTTTAAAGGTAAAAAAATGGCTGGTCAAATGGGTAACAAACGTGTAAACGTTCAAAACCTTTTAATTGAAGCTACAGATGCAGAAAGAAACTTATTGTTTATTAAAGGTGCCGTTCCTGGTTCTGAAAACTCTTGGGTTTATGTTGCAGATGCAGTTAAAAGACCATCTAAAGAACAATTACCTACACCTGCTGGTTTAGTTAAAAAAGCAAATCCTGCAAAAGTTGAAGTAGCAGAAGTTTCTGCTGAAACAACAGAGGTAAAGGAATAATAAAATGAAATTAGATGTTATTAATTTTGAAAATAAAAGCGTGGGTTCTGTTGAACTTAATGAAGCTATTTTCGGTTTAGACGTTAGAGCTGACATTTTACACCGTGTTGTAAATTGGCAGTTGGCTAAAGCTCAAGCTGGTACTCATGCTACAAAAGGACGTTCTGACATTTCTTTAACACCAAAAAAACCTTTTAAACAAAAAGGTGGTGGTAGAGCTCGTCAAGGTTCTATGAAAGGTCCTCAATTTAGAGGTGGTGGTGTGGCTTTTGGTCCTGTTGTTAGAGATCATTCACACGAATTAACTAAAAAGTTTAGAAAGCTTGGATTGAAGACTGCTTTGTCTGCAAAAGCTAAAGATGGTAAACTTGTTATCGTTGAAGATGCAAAATTATCAGCTCCAAAAACTAAAGACTTGTTAAACATTGTTAAAGTTTGTGGTTTTGATAATTCTTTGTTCGTTGCTGGTAACGAAGTTGATGCAAACTTTGCTCTTGCTTCTCGTGCTATTGTTGGTGTAGATGTTTTGCCAACTATTGGTGCTAACGTTTATGATATTTTACGTCGTGACAAATTGGTGTTGACTAAAGATGCTGTTGTTGCATTAGAGGAGAGATTGAAATGAGTAAAACAAAATCTAATGAAATGACTGTTAAAATTTATGATACTTTAACTCGTCCAGTTATTACTGAAAAAGCTATGATTGCTTCAGAAGCTGGTAAATATATCTTCAAAGTTGCTTCTTGGGCTACTAAAAAAGATATTAAAGCCGCTGTTGAGTCTATCTTTAATGTTAAAGTAACTAAAGTTAACACAATTAACCAATTTGGTAAAGAAAAACGCTTTAGAGGCCATTTAGGTCAACGTTCTGATTACAGAAAAGCTGTTATTTCTTTAGCTGATGGTCAAGCAATTGACGTTACTACAGGAGTATAAGATTATGGCGTTAAAAACTTTTAAACCTACTACTCCTTCTATGCGTCAACTTGTTATTGTTGACAGAAGTGAGTTGCACAAAGGAAAACCTGAAAAAACTTTAACTGTTGGTTTAACAAAAACTGGTGGTAGAGATAATTTTGGGCATGTTACATCAAGAAGAAAAGGTGGCGGTCATAAACAAAAATATCGTATTATTGACTTTAAGCGTAATAAATTTGATGTAGAGGCTACTGTTGAAAGAATTGAATATGATCCTAACAGATCTTCTTTCATTGCATTAGTTAATTATACAGATGGAGAAAAAGCTTATATTTTGGCTCCTCAAAGATTAAAAGCTGGTGATAAAGTGATTGCTGCTCAAAAAGCAGACATCAAACCAGGTAATGCTATGCCTTTGAAAAATATGCCTGTTGGTACAATCATCCACAATATTGAGATGAAAGTTGGTAAAGGCGGACAAATGGTTCGTTCTGCTGGTTGTTATGCTCAATTAGTTGGTAAAGATGCTGGTTATGCTCAACTTAAACTTTCTTCTGGAGAGTTGAGAGTTGTTAGAGAAGAATGTTTGGCTACTGTTGGTGCAGTATCAAACCCTGATAACCAAAACAAAAATCTTGGTAAAGCTGGTAGAAATAGATGGTTAGGTAATCGTCCTGTTTCTCGTGGTGTTGCTATGAACCCAGTTGATCACCCAATGGGTGGTGGTGAAGGTCGTACATCTGGTGGCCGTCATCCAGTTACTCCATGGGGTAAACCAACTAAGGGTAAGAAAACTCGTTCTAACAAGAAGACAGATCAATTTGTAATTAGATCTCGTCATGCAAACAAAAAGAAATAGGGAGATAAAAATATGACACGTTCCGTATGGAAAGGCCCATTTGTAGATGGTTATCTTCTAAAAAAAGCAGATAAAGCTAGATCAGCTGGTAGAAATGAAGTGATTAAAATTTGGTCTCGTCGTTCTACAATGTTACCACAATTTGTTGGTTTAACATTTGGCGTTCACAATGGTCAAAAGTTTATCCCTGTTTTGGTTACAGAAGATATGATTGGACATAAATTTGGCGAATTCGCACCGACCCGTACTTATTGGGGTCATGCGGCTGACAAGAAAGCTAAGAGGAAATAAACATGGTAGAAGAAAATAAAAAACAAGCAAAGGCAATTTGCAAATCTGTAAGAACTTCTCCATATAAACTAAACTTAGTGGCAGAATCAATCAGAGGCTTAAAAGCAGAAAAAGCTGTTGCAGAACTTACATTCTCTAAAAAGAGAGTAGCTGGTAACGTTTTAGCAACATTAAAATCTGCTATTGCAAACGCTGAAAATAATCATTCATTAAACATTGACAAGCTAGTTGTTAGCGAAGCTTTTGTTGGTAAAGGTTTGGTTATGAAAAGAATGCACGCTAGAGGTAGAGGTAGAGGTGCTCGCATCTTGAAACCTTTCGCTAGTATAACAATCGTATTGAGTGAGAAGGAGTAAGAAGATGGGACAAAAAGTTAATCCAACCAGTCTTCGTTTGGGTATTAATCGTACTTGGGATTCTAGATGGTATGCTGAGGCAGATTATTCAAAATTCCTTCATGAAGACGTAAAAATTAGAGAATTTTTGCAATCTAAATTAGCGCAAGCTGGTGTTGCAAGAATTGTTATTGAACGTCCAACTAAAAAAGCGAAAGTTACAATTCATACTGCTCGTCCAGGTATTGTAATTGGTAGAAAAGGACAAGATATTGAAACTTTAAGAAAAGATATTCAAAAATTGACTTCTTCAGAAGTTCAATTGAACATCTTAGAAGTTAGAAAACCTGAATTAGATGCTCAATTAGTAGCAGATGGTGTTGCTCAACAATTAGAAAAACGTGTTGCTTTTAGACGCGCTATGAAAAGAGTTATGCAAAATGCTATGCGTTTGGGTGCTGAAGGTATTAAAGTTGCTGTTTCTGGTCGTTTGAACGGTGCAGAAATTGCTAGAACTGAAGGTTATAGAGAAGGTCGTGTGCCTTTGCATACTCTTCGTGCTGATATTGATTATGCAACTTCAACTGCTCGCACTACTTATGGTGCCTTGGGTATTAAAGTTTGGATCTACAAAGGTGATATTTTATCACATGATCCAATGGCTCAAGATAAAAAGTTGACAGATAATAAAGGATAGTATATATGTTAAGTCCAAAAAGATTAAAATTCCGCAAAATGCACAAAGGTCGTATTCACGGCAATGCAAAAGGTGGTTATGAGTTGAACTTTGGTTCATTTGGCTTAAAGGCTTTATCTCCAGAGCGTATTACTGCTCGTCAGATTGAAGCTGCTCGTCGTGCGATTACTCGTGAGATGAAACGTGCTGGTAAAGTATGGATTAGAATATTCCCTGATTTGCCAGTTACTGATAAGCCTGCTGAAGTTCGTATGGGTAAAGGTAAAGGTTCTGTTGAATATTGGGCAGCTAGAGTTTACCCTGGTAGAATTATGTTTGAGATTGACGGCGTTTCTGATGAAATCGCAAGATCTGCTTTGACACTTGGAGCTGCTAAGCTTCCTGTTCAAACTAAGATTGTTAAACGTCTTGCTTCAGATATGAAAGAAGGAGCATAAAAATGGCTAAAAAAGAAGTAAAATTAAGCGCTTTGAATGCCAAAGAGTTGAATGAAAAATTAATTTCTCTTAAACAAGAAGAATTTAATTTAAGAATTCAACATTCAACAGGTAGTTTGACTAATACAGCTAGTATTAGAAAAAATCGCAAAGAAATTGCAAGAGTTAACACTGCGTTAGCTTCTGCTAATAAAGAGGAGAATAAATAATGCCTAAACGTATTTTACAAGGTGTTGTTGTAAGCGATAAACAAGAGAAAACTGTGGTTGTTAAAGTTGAACGCCAAGTTATGCATCCTGTTTATAAAAAATTCATCAAAAAGAGCAAAAAATATCAAGCTCATGATGAGAATAATCAATTCAAAATTGGTGATGAAGTTAGAATAGAGGAATCTAAACCTATTTCAAAAACTAAAACTTGGGTTGCTTTAGATAATAACACTGAAAATTAAAAGGATTTAAGATAATGATACAAATGCAAACTAACCTTGATGTTGCTGATAACAGTGGCGCTCGTCAGGTAATGTGCATTAAGGTCCTAGGCGGATCTAAAAGAATGCATGCTAGCGTAGGTGATGTTATTGTAGTGTCTATTAAAGATGCTATTCCTAGAGGTAAAGTGAAAAAAGGTGATGTTCACAAAGCTGTTATCGTAAGAACTGCTTTTGACATTAAAAGAAAAGATGGATCTGCTATTAGATTTGATAAAAACGCAGCTGTGTTAATCAATAAAGATGGTGAACCTATCGGAACTCGTATTTTTGGCCCAGTAACTCGTGAGTTGCGTGCTAAAAAGTTCATGAAAATTATTTCATTAGCACCGGAGGTATTATAACATGCCAAAGTTAAAAATTAAAAAAGGTGATAACGTTGTTGTTATTACTGGAAATGATAAAGGCAAAACTGGTGAAGTTTTAAAAGCTTTGCCAGCAGAAAACAAAGTGCTAGTTAGTGGTGTTAACTTAGTTAAAAAACACAATAAACCTAGTCAAAACCAACCAGGTGGCATCGTTACTAAAGAAGCATATATTAATGTTTCTAACGTTGCATTAGTTGATTCAAAAACTGGAAAACCAACAAAAGTTTCTGTAAAAGAAGTTGATGGTAAAAAAGTTAGAGTTGCTAAGAAATCTGGCGAAACAGTTTAATAATTTAAGGGAAACTTTTATATGACAAATTTTAAAAATTTATACGATCAGTCAATAAAGAAGTCTCTTGTGGAAAAGTTTGGCTATACAAATCCACACGAAATTCCTAAGTTGACAAAGATTGTCCTTAATATGGGTGTTAGTGACGCAGTTACTGACAAAAAGAAACTAAACAATGCAGTTGAAGAAATGGCTTTAATAGCTGGTCAAAAACCTGTAATTACTACAGCTCGTAAATCTATCGCAGGCTTTAAGCTTCGTGAAGGTATGCCTTTGGGTTGTAAAGTAACTCTACGTTCTGATAGAATGTATGAATTCTTAGAAAGACTTGTAGTTATGGCTTTGCCACGAGTTAGAGACTTTCATGGTATTCAAGGTAAAAACTTTGATGGAAAAGGCAACTTTGCTTTTGGTATCAAAGAACAAATCATCTTCCCTGAGATTAACTACGATAAAGTAGAGAATGTTAGAGGTATGGATGTTATCATCTGCACAACGGCAAAAACTGATGAAGAAGCAAAAGAACTTCTTTTAAGTTTCAACATGCCAATTAAGAAATAGGAATTTTAAATATGGCAAAAACAAGCTCAGTATTTAGAAACTTAAAACGCGTTAAATTAGCAGAGAAATTTGCTAATAAGCGTCAAAAGTTAAAAGATGTTGTTATGGATAAATCTTTGTCTCAACAAGACAGATTTGAAGCAACATTAAAATTAGCCGAACTTCCACGTAATGGTGCAAAAATTAGAGTTAGAAATAGATGCACAATTACAGGCCGTTCTCGTGGTTATTACAGAAAATTTGGTTTATCTCGTTCAGAATTACGCGACATGGCGTCTTTTGGTGAGATTCCAGGTTTAGTGAAATCTAGTTGGTAAGAAAGGGAGATTAAATATAATGATGACTGATCCTTTGGGCGATATGCTCACTCGTATTAGAAATGCGCAACGTGCGAAAAAATCAGAAGTAGTTTCTCCTGCATCTCGCTTGCGTGAAAGTGTTCTTGAAGTATTGAAAAAAGAAGGCTTTATTGATAGCTTTGAACGTTACAACGTTAGAAGTGGTATTGATAATCTTAAAATCAAATTAAAATACTTTGAAGGCAATAGTGTAATTAAAGAAATTTACCGCGTGTCAACTCCAGGCCGTAGAGTATATTCTAGTGTTAATGATTTACCTAGAGTATATAACGGATTGGGTGTTTCTATCATCTCTACACCTAAAGGTGTAATGAGTGATCATGATGCTAGAAAAGAAAATGTTGGTGGCGAAATTTTATGTCAGGTATTTTAGGGAGAAAATAAGATGTCTAGAGTTGGAAAATATCCGGTTAAAGTACCACAAAACGTTACTGTTTCTTTGGAAAATAACGTTATCACCGCTAAAGGTAAATTAGGACAACTTAGTTATCAATTTGAAGAAACATTTGTTAATGTTTCAATTGTTGACGGAACTGTTGTTGTAAAACCTTTATCAGAAACTAAAAAAGGCGTGTCTTTGTGGGGAACTACAAGAGCTAGAATTAATACTCTTTGTCAAGGTGTTGACACTGGTTTCTTTAAAGACTTAGAACTTATTGGTGTGGGTTATAAAGCAAGAATGGAAGGCAAAAAGTTAATTATGTCATTAGGTTTTTCTCATGATATTACTTTTGAATCTCCTGAAGGCATCACAATTGCTTGTGTGTCTCCTACTCAATTAAAAGTTAGCGGTGCTGATAAACAATTAGTTGGCCAAGTTGCGGCAGAAATTAGAAAATATCGTAAACCAGAACCTTATAAAGGTAAAGGTGTGAGATATTCTAACGAATATGTTCGTCGCAAAGAAGGTAAGAAAAAATAAGGAATAATGAAATGAATACACCAAGAGAATTATATCAAAAAAGAAAGGCTCGTGTTCGTTCTGCATTGAAAAAAGCTGCAAATGGCAAAATGCGTTTGTCAGTTTTTAGAAGTGGAAAACATATTTATGCACAAATTATTGATGACAATAAAGGTGTTAGCGTTGCTGCAGCATCTACTTTAGAAGCAGCTTTGCGTGAGACTGTTAAAAAAGCATCAACAATTGAAGCAGCTTCAGCTGTGGGTAAACTTATTGCTGAAAAAGCTGTTAAAGCTGGTGTTAAAGAAGTTATCTTTGACCGTGGCGGTTATGTGTATCATGGTAGAGTTAAAGCCCTAGCAGATTCTGCTAGAGAAGCTGGCTTGCAGTTTTAAGGAGCAATAAAAGATGAACAAAATGACTGATCGTAAGATTGAAAAGAAAGATGACTTAGTTGAAAAACTAGTTCATGTGAATCGTGTTGCTAAAACTGTTAAAGGTGGTAGAACTATGAGCTTTGCTGCTGTTGTGGTTGTAGGTGATAAAAAAGGTCGTGTTGGTTATGGACACGGTAAAGCATCTGAAGTGCCAGAAGCTATCAC
Organism: Alphaproteobacteria bacterium; assembly: GCA_044432975.1. Taxonomy (GTDB): domain Bacteria; phylum Pseudomonadota; class Alphaproteobacteria; order RF32; family CAG-239; genus JAWXUC01. The sequence goes on from JAWXUC010000004.1 coordinate 97,556, forward strand.
TAAAGCTACTAATGAAGCAAAAAGAACAATGATTAGAGTTCCTCTTCGTGAGGGTAGAACTCTTCACCATGACATTTCTGGTAGATATGGTGCTGGTAAAGTTGTTTTAAGAACAGCTCAATCTGGTACAGGTATCATTGCTGGTGGTGCTATGCGTGCGATTTTTGAAGTATTAGGCGTTCAAGACGTTGTGGCTAAATCTTTGGGTTCTAACAACCCTTATAACATGATTAAAGCTACTTTTGATGCGTTAATTAACTCTGCTTCTCCTCGTGCAATTGCTGCTAAAAGAGGTAAAAAAGTAGGTGATATCGTAGCTCGTCGTGAAAATACATCTAATACAAAACTTAACGTAGAGGAGGCTTAATTATGGCTAAAAAAACTCTTAAAGTTAAACAAATTAAAAGTACTATTGGCCGTCCTGATGTTCAAGAAAAAACATTAATCGGTCTTGGATTAAACAAATTAAACAAAGTTCGTGAACTTGAAGATACTCCTGCTATTCGTGGCATGATTAGAAAAGTACACCATCTTGTTGAAGTGATTGAGGAGTAATAATATGAAACTTAATGAATTAAAAGACAATCAAGGTGCAAGAAAATCTGCTATGAGAGTTGGTCGTGGTATTGGCTCTGGTAAAGGTAAGACTTGTGGTCGTGGTGTTAAAGGTCAAACATCTCGTTCTGGTGTTGCGATTAACGGTTTTGAAGGTGGTCAAATGCCTATTTACCGTCGTTTACCAAAACGTGGCTTTAACAACATTTTCGGCAAAACTTTTGCTGTTGTTAATCTTGACAACTTACAAAAAGCTATTGATGCTGGTAAATTAAATTCAACTATCGATGTTGAAGCTCTTAAAAATGCTGGTTTAGTTTCTAAAGAATTAGACGGTGTTAGATTGCTTGCTCGTGGTGCTTTAAGCGCTAAAGTTGAAATCAGTGTTAATTCTGCTTCTGCAACAGCTGTTGCAGCAGTTGAAAAAGCTGGTGGAAAAGTTAATCTTGTTTAATTAAATGAGATGAAAAAAATAAAAAGGTGATTATTTTGATCACCTTTTTTGTTGCTAATATTAAATAATATTATATTGTATTCTTGGAGAAAAGGTATGAATGAAAACTATAATTATTTAACAGGATTAAAAGGTGTTTGCGGAATAGGGGTTACAATATTTCATTATTTATTGGCATATGCTTGTTTTGGATATATTGGTTATGAATCAGGCATTGCTGAAAGTGAAAAATATTCTTATTATTTTAAGTACTTTCCATATTCAATATTATCTAATGCTTCTTTCTTTTTATATGTTTTTTTTGCAATTATAGCTTTTCTTCCTGCGCAGCACTTTTTTAAAAATAATGATGTGGAGTGGATTAAAAAACAAGCCGTTGTTCGTTATTTTCGGTTTATGCCATATATTTTAACTTGCGCTATTATAACGTGGGCTATGTATAGGTTGGGTTTTTTTTACAATAAAGAATTAGGCTCTCTTTTATATATTAATTGGAATATGGGATTTTATCCTGATAGTATTTCTTTTTTAGATGCATTGAAGAACGGTTTTTATTCAGCATTATTTGAAGGTGATGCAACATATAATTCTGTTTTTTGGTGTATGCAGATAATTTTTATGGGGTCTTATCTTTCTTATGCACTACTGTTATTTTGGGGAGGAGCTAAAAATCGTTGGTTGATTTATTTTGTATTATTTGCGCTTTCTTTTAACTTTCCCGTTTATACATCTTTTTTAGCAGGTGTTGTTGCTGCTGATATTATAAATAATAGAACCATTAAAAATAAATATTCATTTATATTTGTTTTTTTGGGGTTGATATTTGGTTTTTTTCCAGAGGTGTTATTGCCAGCAGAAAGTTTTGAAAAAGTATTCTTTGGAATAGGCGGTTTGTTTGTTTTGTTGGGCTTTAGTTTGTCTGAAAAGTTAAAGTTTATGATTGATGGCAGAGTTTTTCAAATTTGCGGAAAATATTCTTTTTCTTTAGTGATAATGCATTTTCCTGTTATGATGTCTTTTTCTGCGTGGTTATTTATGAAGTGTTATGAAGTTATGGGTTATGGAATATCTTTGGTAATAACTTTTGTTTTAAGCATTCCTGTAATAATTTTGGCAACTTTTTTGTTTCAAAAAATTGTAGAGGTTCCAACTTGTAAGCTTTCTAATAAAGTTTATTCTTTTTTAGGTCTTGATTAATTAAAACATTGTGTTAGTCTTTTGTTATTGAAAAAATTAACCAAAAATAAATAATAAAATTATGGAAAATGAAACAGTAGCAAATTTAATGCAAATTTTAGGCGATGTTAAACAACTTAGAAGAAAAGGTTGGATTGTTCGCAATGTTGAAAACCCAGAATCTGATGCGGATCATATGTATTCAATGATGATGATGGCGATGCTTTTTACCCCGAAAGAATTAAATAGAGAAAAATGCTTGTTGTTAGCGCTTGTTCATGATATTGGAGAAATCTACGCTGGTGATTTTACTCCTTTTGATGATATTTCTTTAGAGGATAAAGCAAAGAGGGAATATTTGGCAGCAAAAAGAGTTTCTGAAGAACTTAATAATTCAGAAATTTATGATTTGTTTGATGAGTTTGAAAAATGTGAAACAGATGAGGCAAAATGGGTGAAGATGTTGGATAAGCTAGATTGTATTGTTATGTCTAAATATTATGACCTTAAAAAGATGTCTCCACAAAACTTGTTTGATGAGTTTGTTTTTAATGCAGAAGCAAAAGTTAAAGAAATTTCTTCTCAATACCAAGATGACGTTTTGCAAATTATTCAATGTTTGAAAAAAATTTAAATTTTATCTGCTATTAATTTTATAGCAGGTTTTCTTTTTCTAAATCTTTTATGTCTGCTGGATGAGTAATGTCTTTTAATGTTTTTTCTTCTTCAGCATTTATTATTGTTGTATAATCGCTATGAGATAAGAAAAAAGCTCTAGTTTGAGAGTTCTCAGGAACAATGTCTGCATATTCAAACAGGCTTTTAGACCATAAGACTGGATTGTATTTTATACCGTTGTGTCCGCTGATTATTAATTGTTTTTCTTTTTTTAAGTCAAAAGCTTTTATCATTTTTGAAAAATGCTCTTTGGTTAAATATGGTTGATCTGCAGGGATGATAAAAGCACCTTGGCAAAAGTTTGGTAAAGACTTTATTCCGAGCTCTATTGAGCTTTTTATGCCAGATCTGTATTCTGAATTTATCATAATATTAACATCTAAATCTTTTAGTATTTCTTTTGATTCTTCTTCTCTGTGTCCTAATATAACAAAAATTGGTGAAATTCCTGCTTCGATGGCTGTCTTTACTGATTTTAATAAAACAGGTTCACCTTTTATTTCTGCAAATAGTTTATTTGTTCCTGCTCTTATAGATGTTCCTGCTGCTAAAATAATGCCACCGATATTGCCTTTGTTTTCTTTGTTTTTAAGCGGTGTAATTAAATCTGAAGTTTCTGTTATTATATCTGTTGAATTTAAGATAACAGGTGCGTCGTTTAAGAAGTCTGTGGCTATTAGTTTTTCTGTTAAAATTGCTTTATTGATTATGATATCAAGGTTGTAAGAACTATTTGTTGCATAATTATAAGGTAATGCAATAATTTTAATGTTTTTCTTTGTGGCAATTAAAATATCAGAAACTCCAATTTCTGGAAAATGTGAACAAATAATGTCATCAAAAGCTTTTTCTATAGTTTTTTTGATGATTGTTTTATCACTAATAGGAGATGATATGAAAATAATGTCTGGATTGGTTTTTTCTGCTGAATATATTGCTTTATCTAGTTCTTCTTCAGAAAAATCACATGTTTCTTCAATTTTTATTTCTGTTTTTAAGAAAGATAAATTATTTTTAATTTTTTGATTTGTTTTTTCAATAAGGTTGTTTTCTTCAACAGTATTGTTTAGTTTTAAGTTAATTAATGCGATGGATTTTTTTTCTTTAGGAATAATGTTTAGGAGATCTGTGTTGCCTGAGATGTTAAAGATGATGCTGTCAACGTCTTCCATTGTTATTTTATCGTTGACTTCTATTTTTGCTACAATCTGATTTTTTAATACTATAGAATAAGAAAATAAGCAATTTAGGACAACAAGATGAGAACGTTCATTGAAGTTTTTTAAGCGATTGTCAGATGCTATGAAAATTCCGTCTTTAAGAGCAATTATTTGTGCGATGTTGTTTTTTGCATCTACTTTATATGCTAAATTGTTTCCACATATTTTTGCAGAGATAATTTTTAAGGCATTTTCAATATTTGTATTTTTTTTCATGAAGAGATTATAACGATTAATTTTTTTTTTACAAATAAAAAAAGATAATTACTTGACTATTTTTTTTTTGTGTATTATAGAATTGTTTGAACAACGCGCTCAAAGGGTCTTTAGCTCAGTTGGTTAGAGCAGGCCGCTCATAACGGTCTGGTCGCCTGTTCGAGTCAGGCAAGACCCACCATTCAGAATCCCCCTCTCTTTTTAGAGAGGGGGATTTTTTTGTTTTAAATCCCACAATCTGTAAGGCTTTGAGCCCTGCTCGGTCTGGGCAAAAAGTTTTTATTTCATCCATATTTTATAAAAAATCTCTCTGTTTTAAGCAAATCTCTCTTTGAGGTCTGAACAGCTTTATTTTTTAATCCGTTGAAAACTCATTGTTTTTATTAGTTTGTTTGTTTTAATGAGCGATTAGCAAATAAAAATCAAAAAAACTCGGACTGATTTTAATTTTTTTTCGTAGTTCCTTATATAACCAACCAAAAGGAGCTTATAGTTATGAAAGAACAAGACCTACCCTATTATATCGCTGCTAAATTTATTGCATTAGCCTATTACAGAAAGTTCATAAATCGCAATAAAAGACTGGACTTTAACGACAACAAGAGCGTTACTAACCCCATAAACAACGAGTTTATTGGAGAAAGAGATAATGAATAATATATCGGCTTATATCGCAAATCTAGAAAATTTAACATCTGAAGAGCTAGTTAAAATTTGGGGCTCTTATTTTAACGAAAAACCCGAGCAAACCACAAAGCGATATCTAATAAGACGCATCGCCTATAGAGTGCAAGAAATTAAATATGGAGGTTTAAGGCCTGATATTATAAAATTACTAAATAAGCGAGTTAAAGATGAATCAAAGGTTAAAACAAACCCCTTAAAACTTGGCACAACATTAAGCAAAATATATAAAGATGTTGAGTTTAGGGTAAAAGTTGTTGAGGACGGATTTGAGTATAATGGCTTCATTTATAAGAGCTTAACAAAAGTGGCTTTTGTAATCACAGGGCAAAAAACCTCTGGCCCCCTATTTTTTGGAGTAAAAGAATGACACAGATAAGGCAAAAGCTAAGATGTGCGATTTATACAAGGAAATCTAGTGATGAAGGTCTTTCAATGGATTTTAATACTCTTGATGCTCAAAGAGAGGCTGCCGAAAGTTATATCCTAAGCCAAAAACACGAAGGCTGGACTATCATCCCAACAATTTATGAAGATGGTGGTTTTAGCGGTGGCAATATGAAAAGACCTGGTTTTCAAAAATTATTATCTGATGTTGAGCGAGGCTTTGTAGATATGATTGTGGTTTACAAAATCGACCGCTTGACTAGGAGTCTTACTGACTTTTCAAAAATGATAGAAATATTTGAAAAGCACAATGTTTCATTTGTTTCGGTTACACAACAATTTAACACCTCAACTTCTATGGGTAGATTAACATTGAATATGCTATTATCCTTTGCTCAGTTTGAAAGAGAGGTGGGCTCGGAGCGTGTTAGAGATAAAATTGCGGCATCCAAGAAAAAAGGAATGTTTATGGGCGGATTACCTTCTTTGGGTTATAATATCAACAACAGACAATTAGTGATTAATAAAAACGAGGCCAAGTTAGTAAAGCTCATTTATGATTATTATATCAAAACTCACTCTTATAGAAAAACTGCAGATTACATTAACGCCAGCGGTTATACTACAAAAAAATGGACCAGCAAATCAGGAAAGCTTCATGGTGGCAAACCATTTGACTTTTCAAACATCTATAGAATACTAAATAATGTCGTATATATCGGCAAAATTACTCACAAAGACCAAGAATATGATGGCTTGCACCAACCTATCATTTCTCAAGATATTTGGGACAAAGTGCAAGAAATAAAAAAAATTCCACCTCAAAAAAGAACTTTGGCCATGGACGGCAAAATATTACCAATGTTAAGAGGAAAAATATTTTGTGGATGCTGCAGAATGCCAATGACGACAACAACAACCAAGAAAAAGAATATTTTATATACATATTATGTTTCTACCAATGTTTTTAAGAATGGTTATGAGAAGTGTGAGCTTGGCTCTATTCCTGCAAATAAGATTGAAGGCTTGGTTGTGGGAAAGATAAAAGAGCTACTAAAAGCCCCAGAGGTCTTCTTTCAAGCATATAAAGAGGTAAAGTTATTAAATAAAAATATAGACGAGAAGTTATTTTATAATAGACTTAAAAGAATGGATGATATTTGGGATTATTTACAACCTGCAGAAATTAATCAGATTATTCAAGCAATGTTAGAAAAGGTCATCATATATGACAACCGAATAGAAATAAGAGTTAATGTTAAAGGAATTCACAGCAAATTAAAGGAGTTCAAATAATGCTAGGATATTTTGATGAAAAAAACAAAGATATTTTAATTATTGAGGTTGCAGGCTCATTTAGACGAGGAATCAACGGAAAATCCCTTGTAGATACTCATAATATAAAAGTTGAAAATAAAGAAGTTCTAAAAAACAATCTTTTATCTTATTTGAAAAAAGCTATTGATTGGCAAAAAGAACTCGAGTTAAACAAAATCTCAATAGCTGAGCTATCAAAAAGAAAAAATATCGATGCAAGCACAATCAGTAGAGTTTTGGCTCTAAACTATTTGGCGCCAGACATTATTGAAAACATCATCCTTGGCAACTATCCTGCAACACTCTCTGCTAGAGAGCTTATCCATAATGCCATTCCTTATGACTGGGAATTACAAAGAAGTATATATGGATTCAAATAAAGTAACCACAAGTTTTAGTAAATCCGTTTTGTATAGACGCAAATAAAAGCACCTTATATCCTTTTGTTTTAATTTAACAAAAGGATATAAAACATGAATTATAAAGGAATTAATTCAGATGCTGTTTCTACAGCATCTTTTTTTGCATATAAATTAACCTTAACAAACAAATTTCAATATCATGAAAGAGAGGATATTAAACAAGAGCTAATTCTTGATTATTTGATAAAATGTCAAAAATACAACCCAAGCAAAGGAGAGATGAAAACCTTTGTGAATGCAATAATGGTAAATAAAGCCAAGGATTTATTAAGAGAAAGAAGACATAAAATCATTGAAGTCATTCTAGATTCTGATGATAAAATTTGTGAAAATTCTATTATGCAAGATAATAATGCGATTATAACGGTTGAAAATAATTGCGATGTAAAAAAAATAATGAGCTTTCTGTCCGCCAAGGAGAAAGCTCTTTGTTTATCTATCATAGAGGGTTTAAGTATTAGTCAAGCTATTAAAAAATGTGGCGTTGGCAAATCAACATATTATGCCATGCTAAATAAAATCAAAATAATTTTAAAAAACTTGGACTGATTTTAATTTTCTTGCGTAGTTCCTTATGTAAACATAATTTTAGAAAAGGAACAAATTTATGAAAAGAAACAGACAGCCTTTATTTATAAGGCTTAGCAAATATACGCTTAAAAGCTTATTAAATAAATCAGATAGGACATTAACAAAGTTTGAAGCAATCTTATCTGAAGAAGCCAGAAGAGCCTCTCTAGCCCATAAGTGGGTGCAAGGTGTAATTCGTCTTAAAAAAGCTATGGAGGGCGATGAGAATGAGTAACATCGGTTGGATTAAACTTCATCGTAAGATATTAACTTGGGAGCTCTATAGAGATGCAAATGCTTTTAGAGTTTATATGCATTTTCTACTGAATGCTTATTATGAAAAGACAAAATGGGGGCAGCATGAATTTGAGCCAGGTGATTATAGTTTTACATATGATGCTCTTGCAGGAAGTTTGGGATTAACAGTTAGGCAAATACGTCTTGCTATTGAGAAGTTAAAAAAAAGTCAAAACATTGTCAGCAAAATGTCAGGAAGATTTCAGGTCATAAGCATTGTAAAATATAATCTTTTTAAGGATATTGAAAATACTAACGTCAGCGAAATGTCAAGTTCATGTCAAAAAAATGTTAGCAAAGTGTCAACTTTAAAAGAAGATAATAATATAATAAATAATAATTTAAAAAATAATAACTCTAACGAGTTATTACAAAAAGATCGAGGTTCACGACTTGATGTCAATTTGAAATTATCCCCTCAGTGGCGTGAATATGCTGTTTCTCGTGGCTTAAACGACCCAGACACCGAGTTTGAGAGATTCAAGAATTATTGGACATCTCCTAATGCCAAAAAGCCTATGAAAAAAGATTGGCTGGCAACTTGGCGCAATTGGGTTTTGAAAATATCACACACGCCAAGAAACTCTTTTGCTGATTATCGTTCAAACGAAAATAATCCTTATGATGGAATGACCACCGAAGAAATCTTAGCAGCAAAGGGGATAATCCTATGAGTATTGTTTCTTACCTTGACAACAAGCAAAAAGTTATGCGTAACCTTATTGACATTCTGATTGATTTTTATGGGCAACCACAATGGTTAATCAAACCAAAGAAAGGTCAAAGCTCAGAAGAAATCATGAAGCAATGGATAGCAACGTATGGTGATTATTGTGCTGAAGATCTAAGCAAAGCTGCCTACAGTCTTTTTAAGTGGCACAAATTAAAAACATTTCCAACAATGTCCCACGTCAACATGGCACTTGGGAGCTCTGAAAAAGAGCAACAAAAGGCTGCGTTAAAGCAATATCATCATACTTGTAAGGAAGTGGAGTTATGGAGGGCGGATATGAAGCTCGGCAAGAGGTTCTTTACGATGCCGCATTATCGCAGAAGTGTCAACTATATCCTTGATTTCATGTTATTAGAACAAATTGGCCAATATGATTATTATGCAATTGAAGAAAGTTGCAAAGATAAAAAAACTCAAGAGATTGATATGCCCTTATTAAGAGGGAAAAAGTGCCGCCGGGCCGAGGAATTGGGGTTGTTTGAAATGTATATGGATAGCCTTTTGTTAAAATCTTATCAAGGAGAATTGTGATGGAATATTTAAGCGTAACAGATATTAAATTTAGCCTTGAGACGGCGGTTTATGTTGATAAATTGCTTCCTCGTGTAGGCGTGGCAAGATATAAAACCTGTATGCCAGAAATAGTGTATACGCCTCAAGAGGTGGCTTGTATGGAGCGCCGCCCCCTCAAACTCACCCCAACCCAAGAGCAAGTGAGTATTTGGGAAATGGTCAATTTTGAGTGGTTGCCTCTTTTAGAGCATAATGAGCGAATCTTGCTTTGGAAGCGTGCCAGCTTTATTCCATGGAAATTGTTATGCCGAGAGTTCGGATTATCCCGTGCAACCTTGGCAAAAAGTTATAATACAGCTCTTGTTAAAATATTTATTTATGAAAAAACAAAGAAATAAATGTATAGACATATTTGTGGTTTACAAATTTGCAAAAAACTTCTATAAATTTTGATATGCTTGTTAGAAGTTTCATAAGTTTCTCAAAAGCATAAAATTGTTGTTGGTGAGGCCGTCAGTGAAAACTGACGGTTTTTTATTATTCAAAGGAAAAAATATGAAGAAAACAGCGGAGTATGTCTCAATCGGGCATCCTGATAAAATCGCAGATTTCATATCTTCTAAAATTCTCGATTATTTAATTGAACGAGATGAAGATGTTAAATATGCAGTCGAAGTAATGATAAAAGATAACGCCGTCGTGCTTGGTGGCGAGATCAAAACCTTTGTCAATCTTAATGACGATGTGTTGTTTGATTTGGTTATTAATGCTCTGGAACGCATTGGTTATGATGAGGTTTATTCAAAACGCTGGGGAGATAATGCTATCAACCCAAGCAAAATCACAATTATCAATTTGATTGGCAAACAATCAAATGAAATCAATCAAGGTGTGAAGCAAGATGGCTGGGGTGACCAAGGCGTGTTTGTGGGTTATGCTTGTAATGACATTGGCAAGATTAACAAAGAGCTTCGCTTGGCAAGGACTTTGTGTCACACTTTGTATCACAAAGCTTTATGCTCAAGCAACCTTGGCATTGATATCAAAACTCAAGTAACTCTTGAGAAATATGGCAAGGTCGAGACTGTTGTTGTGGCAATCCCCATGCTTGAAGATGAAGATTTAACAAAGATAATTGTTGAAGCCCTCGGCGAGACACCAAAACAAATCATTGTTAATGGCACAGGCTCTTACAAAAAGCATTCATCTATTGCAGATTGTGGAGTAACCGGCAGAAAACTTGCCTGCGACTTTTATTCAACAGCCTGCCCGATTGGTGGCGGAAGTCCTTGGACTAAAGACCCCAGTAAGGCAGACTTAACCTTAAACATTTATGCCAGACATTTGGCGATGCAACACTTAAAAGACAATGACGAATGCTTTGTTTATCTTTCATCTTGCATTGGCAAGGCCGAGTTGATGAGTGCGGTTGTTGTAACAAGGGATTGGACTGGTGATGACATCAAAGAGATTGAAATCAAGGAAACTCCTGCTCAAATCATTGCAAAGTTAGGTCTTAAACATCCGGTTTATGCTAAACTTTGTATGGTCGGATTGCTTTAAGATGGCAGTTTTGCTAGGTTTGAAAGCGAGCGGGTCCTTGCTGGCCTCTTTGTGTATGCGGGGGCGCAAGCGGCTTTTAAAAACTAGCGATTGCCTTTTTTTTAAGGCGGTCAGCGGTCAGCAAAAGTTTAGGTTTTCTGCCGTTTTTGCAACATTTTTTTATTAAGGCGGTCAGTTAAGGTGGTCAGTTAGTGACCGCCTTGTTTTTCAAGGAGGTTTTATGAAAAGATTGATATTTTCAAGTGATAATCTTTTTGGTGATAAAAAAGTGATTGGCATTACTAATGGGAATTTGACTTTAAGCATCTGCCCTAATGATGAAGCTGATAAAGTTATTAAAAAATTTCATTATTCGCATAAAACAACTAAAAATCGTTTTTTATCTTTTGCGGTTAATGATGGCAAAGGTTACTTGCAATTAGGTTATGGCATTCGTCCAATGATTAAAGATAGCATTTCTAAGTATATCAAAAAAGGCAATTATTGCGAATTTGATAGAATGTGGTTATGTGATGAATTACCTAAAAACTCAGAAAGTCAAGTTATTGCGTTGCTCTTGTCTTTTATCAAACAGACAATGCCAGCGATTAAATTCGTAATAACTTATGCTGATGAGAGTGTCGGCAACTTTGGAACAATCTATAAGGCAAGTAACGCCTTTTATTTGGGCTTTGTATATGTTGATTTTTATCAATTAGAAAATGGTGAGCGAGTTCATCCAGTTAGTATGTGGCATCGACACAAGACCAGAAAATGGGCAACCTTGCAGAAGCTATATCCAAACATCAAGCATATCTGCCGAGCGACTAATAAGCAAAAACAACATAGATTTTTATACATTTTAAACAAACATTTTGCGAGCCAAGTGTTAAGAGAAACACGCCTGCTGACCAAGTAGGAGATATGGGGGCAGTTCCCATGGTTCGCTCCAAAAGGAGCTTTTCAAATGGAATTTACACTTAACTTTCCAACGGATAAACTTGTGCCTTATGCACGTAATTCAAGAACTCATAGCGATGAGCAAGTGGCTCAAATTATGGCTAGCATAAAAGAGTTTGGTTTTACTAATCCAATTTTAATTGGTTCTGATGATGTTATCATTGCAGGACATGGAAGATTGCTTGCGGCTCAAAGATTGGGAATGAGTGAAGTTCCAGTTGTTCGCCTGCCACATTTAAGTGATACCCAACGCAAAGCATTAGTGATTGCAGATAATAAGTTGGCCTTAAATGCAGGCTGGGATGAAAAGCTCCTTGCCCTAGAAATTGATGAGCTTAAAGGCTTGGACTTTGATTTAGACTTATTGGGTTTTAATATGGATGAATTAAACGAGCTTGAGTTCTTAGGCGAAGAAAAAGAAGAACCTGGAACAGATGAAAATGCTGTGCCAGAAGCTCCTGCTGAGCTAATTACAAAGAAAGGTGATGTTTGGCAACTTGGCAATCATCGTTTGCTTTGTGGTGATACAACAATGTATGATGACATAAAAAAACTTATGGCAGATGATGTTGCTGATATGGTTTTTACAGATCCGCCATATAATGTTAACTATGGCGCAACCATGAAAGACAGTCTTCGTCATAAAACAAGCGATGTTAATGCTGGTCGTACGATTATGAATGATAATCTTGGAGATGGATTTGCTCAATTCTTAACCGATAGCTTATCAAATTTAATGATGTTTAATCGAGGTGCTATTTATGTTTGCATGAGTTCTTCAGAGCTTCATACTTTGCATAACTCTTTTGTTGTTTCTGGTGGCAAGTGGTCAACATTTATTATTTGGGCAAAAAACACATTTACACTTGGGCGAGCAGATTATCAACGTCAATATGAGCCAATCCTTTATGGCTGGGGTAAAGACAAACCTCATTATTGGTGTGGAGATAGAAACCAGTCAGATGTTTGGGAATATAACAAGCCTCTTAAAAATGATTTACATCCAACTATGAAGCCAATTGAATTGGTGGAAAGAGCTATAAACAATAGCTCAAAGGTTGGTGGTATTGTTTTAGATGGCTTTGGTGGCTCTGGCTCTACCTTGATTGCGGCAGAAAAAACAGGCAGACATGCAAGGCTTATGGAATTAGATCCAAAATATGTTGATGTAATCATCAAGCGCTTCGAAGAATATTCAGGAAAAAAGGCTGTATTGTTAAATAATTAAAAATAACTCATTTTTATTGCAAAAACAACTGGATATAAATATTTATTCAAGCAATACTGTAGATGTAAACAGATAAGGAGCATAAAAATGAAAAAAGCTAAAAAGAACATAATCGATGAGTTAATCAGACACGAAGTTATCAAGTTAGATGAAATTTGCGATGCCTTAGTTGAAACAAAAATCTTAAAAATCAAAGATTGGAAAGGTTATATATCAGAAAGTGATGTTTTTTGCTGGTTTGAAGAAAACCCAAGCGTTGAGGAAAAAAGAAAAGTTTTAACCGCCCTTGGCTATGATGTAAGCAATTTATAATGGGAGAAAAAACAATGCCAAAATACCCAGATATAACAGTCCAATTAACAGGTGGGGACGGCAACGCCTTTGCCATTATTGGAAAATGTCTACAAGCAATGCGAAGAGCAAACGTTCCACAAGAAGAAAGAGACAAATTCCAAGCAGAAGCAACAAGTGGCGATTACAACCACTTATTAACCACCTGCATAGACTGGCTTAATGTAGAGTAAGCTTAATAAAAACACAGCAAAGCGAAGGTTATCACTCGCTTTTTGTTTAATAAAAAAGCTATAAGTTCAATTTTTTGTTGTTTTTTATAATATCTTTGAATATACTATGTGTATAAATCAAGGAGATTATAATGAGAGAAGAGACTATTCGCATATTTTTGCCAGATGGCAATCCTAAGGGGGTTAGAGAGGCAGATATAAGCGGTCACCCTGTCGAAATTATCTTAATGCCAAAAATAGAAATAAAAAATAATAAAAACAAATTAGATTTTCTAGGTTGTTATATTTTGGTGGACACTCTTACGGCGGAAAAACCAGAAATTTATATTGGTGAAGGAAAAGTAAAAGAAAGAGTTAGTCAGCATATAACGGCTAAACCTTTCTGGAATTATTTATTTGCAATAAGATTAAAAGATGAAGCTGGTTTTAATAAGGCACAAATTTCACATCTAGAACGAGAGCTAATAAAATATGCAAAAAAAGTTAATCAATCTAATTTGATGGAAAATAAACAAGAACCTGTTAAATATCCAATGGATAAACACGAATCTGGGTTATTAAAGAAATTCTTAGATGATATTGAGATATTACTACCTTGTTTAGGGCTTAAAATTCTTCAACCTTTATCCGAGGGCAAAAAAGCAGATATACTTACTATTAAAAACAAACAAGGATTTAATGCGTCAGCAGAAGAAGTCGAAGATGGCTTTTTGGTTCATAAAGGAGCAATAGCAAGATTAGATCACACACCATCATTTGTAGGAACTTCAGAATATAGGTATCGTCAAAGACTTTTAGATGATGGAATTTTGAAGCAAGAAAATTCTGTATTGGTTTTACAAGAAGACCATAAATTTTCAAGCCCCTCAAACGCAGCAGGTGTAATACTTGGTGCTTCTGTTAACGGCTTAAATTACTGGATAAATAGTAAAGGCCAAACATTAACCGACATATATAAAGCGGAAAAATAAAAAACTTAAGGTGCAGAATTTATACTCTGCACCTTTTTTGTTATTCTGATTTTGGTTTTTCTTTTAAAAAATAATAACGAGTGTTGTCTTTTTTCTCGCTGATGAGCTCTTTCTCTGGCAAAAGTTTGACGAGTGTTGACATTGCACCACGCACCGAGTTTTCTTTCCATTTGAGAGCGTCTGCCATTTCTTTTAAGTTTGCACCTTCTGGGCGGCTTAACATAACGCTCATAAGGGCTGTTTTTCCTGTTTTTGATAATTCAGGCGTTGGGTTTGTCGTTTCTGTTGAGGCTTTTGTTTCATTTTTAGCTTGTGTTGTCATAATTATATCCTTTCATAGTTGGTTAACACACCCAATTCAATGCTTGTATTTCAAGTAAAGTCCAGCTTTTTATTGCACATTATTGCAAATAAATTACTGGATAATCAATGACTTCCAAGCGATACTGTAGATGTAAAGAGCAGCAGGCTCGAGTTTAATATTAAGGAGAAAAAAATGACACATAAAGTATTTACTATTATAGGAACTAAAAACCCTGAATGGGGCTTTTATGGAACAGTTAAAGGCATTTTAAGAACAGATGAAAAAACGACTCAAATATGGATTAATATTTCAACGGCTATCATGAAAATAACAAATTTTAACGAGACACAAACTCAAGAGCTTTTAGATAGCAAGTGGGGGCGACATACAGCAAATAGCTTTTATGATGAACTTAAAGACGGCACATTTATTGAGGCTTTTCAAAAAAGAGTATCAAAATCAGATTTGATAAAGGCTTATAACGATTACATTGCCCCTAGTGCTTATCACAATCCAAGAGAAACAAACAAAGAGCTTTTTTGCAAGGAGCTTGCAAAGTTAAGTAAAAAGTATGGGATAGTTATCCAAAGCGTTGGCGGTGTAATCCAAAACAATAACGGCTTTATACGATATAACGAAGATTTAGACAGCGGTGATTTAATGCCAATTTGGGAGGATGAATAATGATTAAATATAAAAACATACCAAAAAGCTTGCTAAAATTAGTTAAACAAGTGATAGCAGAGTTTGAAAAGAATAATTTTGAAACAATTGACTTTTTGTTTCAAGAGACAAAAGCGGGCGATATTTTTATCTATGCTCCCAAAAAGGAAGAGCATTTTGCAGAAAAGTATAACCAAGATTTAACCGATGCTAGAAAAGAACAGTTGGATGCTGCTTTTAATATCCTCATAGATAAACTAGAAGAGCAAGGTATTATAACTTTGCTTATAAATGGCCGATTAAAAGAAGGTGGGCATCTTGTTCTTTTAACCAAAGACGGCTTTGAGAAGGCCCAAGATAAAGTCATGCAGTTGACTGGCAACAACACAACAGAACACTAAAGCTAGGTTAAATACCTAGCTTTTTTTATAACGGGGCAAAACGCCTCGTTTTTTATTGGAGAATGCAAATGAAAGTATTAAGCCTTTTTGACGGTATCAGCTGTGGGCGTGTGGCTTTGGAACGTGCTGGAGTTAAGGTTTCTACTTACTATGCTAGTGAAATTGATAAATATGCTGAGGCTGTTTCAAAGAAAAATTATCCTGATATTATCCGCTTGGGCGATGTTCGTAATATTGATTTTAGCCAGTTTATTGGCAAAATTGATTTAATTATTGGTGGCTCGCCTTGTCAAGATTTATCAATTGCAAAACAAAATCGCCAAGGTTTAAGCGGTGAGCGTTCAGGCTTATTTTGGAAGTTTGTTGAAGCGGTGGAAACAATTAAGCCTAAATACTTTATGCTAGAAAATGTTGCCTCTATGAGCCAAGAGAATAAAGAGCTCATTTCAAAGACTCTTGGTGTTGAGTCAATTTTGATAAACTCGGCTCTTGTTTCTGCCCAACAAAGAAAAAGACTTTATTGGTGCAATTGGGCAAATGACTTGCCAGAAGATAAAGGAATTTTGCTTCAAGATATTTTAGAAACTGGCGAGGCTTGGAATGATAAAAGTCATTGTTTAACTTCAAGTTATAAGGGAGCAATCTTCCCTCATGATTTTTTAAGGCATCAAAGACAAATGGTGGCAGAACCTGTTGGCTGTGCTTTAAGAAGCAGAGAGAATAAAAAACAACTAGAGGTCAGAAAAGATAAAAAATCTAATGCTATGACCTCAGCAAGAACAGATAGCATGGTTTGCTCTCCTGTTCGGCTTGGTTCATTAGGCAAGCCATCTCAAGGCAACAGGGTTTATTCTGTTAAAGGAAAATCTGTTTGTTTATCAGCTCAGAGCGGTGGTAAAGGTGCAAAAACAGGGCTTTACAAAATTGATTTGCCTGATGGTGATTATATGGTGCGTAAATTAAGCCCAACAGAGTGCGAGAGACTTCAAACTCTGCCAGAGGGTTATACAGAAGGAGTTTCAAACACTCAACGTTATAAAGCAATTGGTAATGGTTGGACTGTTGATGTTTTGGTGCATTTGTTTAAGAAATTGGAGTAAGTTATGGGAGTATCGCAAAGGGAATATGCAAGAATGCGAGGTTGTGCCTTATCAACTGTGCAAAAAGCCATTGCCTCTGGACGGATTAAGCTAAATGCTGATAAGACCATTAACCCAGAGCAAGCCGATATTGATTGGGCGCAAAACACCAATCCTGCTCGTGCTAAACTTCAAGAGCCACCACCAGAAATGCCTAAAAGCACTTCTTATAATGCAAATGCTTTTAATGACACACCAAAGGTTAGCGGTGGTTTCCAGCAAGTTCGCACCGCAAAAGAATATTACACAGCGATGAATATCAAGGATCGCTGGCTAAAATTCAAAGGTGAACTTGTCGAGCGAGCCAAAGTTAATGACCATATTTTTAAGCTTGGCAGAAATTTAACCAATGCTTTATTGCTATGGCCAACAAGGGATAGCCCAATCATCGCCTCAAAACTCAATGTTGACGAGAACGAATTAAGGATAATATTAAATGAACGCATCAGAGAATTCTTATCAGAATACGGAGACCCAACAAACCCACTATGACGGAGCTGATGAGGTTGAAAAAACTTGGTTTAGAGCTATAAAGCCAAATTCTTATTATAGCGTTTCTGAATGGGCAGATAAATATAGAATGCTTTCCTCAAAGTCTGCTGCCGAGCCTGGGCGGTGGCGAACAAGCCGAACTCCATATCTTAAAGAGATTATGGACTGCTTATCTCCTCATTCCACAATTCAAAAGGTTGTGTTTATGAAAGGCGCTCAAATTGGTGGCACAGAATGTGGCAATAATTGGATTGGTTACATTATGCACCAAGCCCCAGGCCCAATGTTGGCGGTGTCTCCTACTGTTGAAATGGCAAAAAGAAACTCTCGCCAACGTATTGATCCTTTAATAGAGGACTGTGAGATATTAAAAGACATCGTCCGCCCTGCAAGGTCTAGAGATAGTGGCAACACAGTTTTATCAAAAGATTTTCAAGGTGGCGTGCTGGTGATGACAGGTGCAAATTCTGCGGTGGGATTGCGTTCAATGCCTGCAAGATATTTGTTTATGGATGAAGTTGATGGATATCCTAGAGATATTGAGGGTGAAGGTGATCCAATTTTATTGGCGGAACGTAGAACTTCAACTTTTCAAAGGCAAAAGAAGATTTTGCTAGTATCAACGCCAACAATTAAGGGACTTTCAAACATTGAGCGAGAGTTTGAGGCTTCGGACAAGCGATTTTATCTTGTTCCTTGCCCTCATTGCGGTGGTTTTCAACAATTGGTTTGGAATCAAATCAAGGTTGGTGAGGATAAAAAGCCAAAATATGAATGTGAGCATTGCCGAGAGTTGATTGAAGAATATCATAAAACAGAAATGCTTGCCAATGGCAAATGGGAAGCAACCTCAATTGGCGATGGCGTTACCGCAGGGTTTCATATATCATCGCTTTATTCTCCGCTTGGGTGGTTATCTTGGGCGGAATGTGTGAATATCTATACCAAAGCTAAAGAAGACGAAACCTTAATGCAAGGATTTCAAAACACAATCTTGGGCGAAACTTATGAGCAATCAAATGATGCTCCAGAATGGCATAAGCTCTATGCAATTAGAGAAGATTATCAAATCGGTGTTGTGCCAATGGGTGGTTTATTCTTAACTGCAGGCGTTGATATTCAAAAAGACCGCATTGAGTGTGAGATTGTCGCTTGGGGCAGAAACAAACAAAGCTGGTCAGTTGATTATCATGTTTTAAGCGGCGATACCGCAAGACCTGAGGTTTGGTATGAGCTAGACAAGGTTTTGCAAAAAGATTATGAGCATGAAGGCGGTATCACAATGCCAATTCGAGTGATGTGCGTTGATAGTGGTTATGCTACGCAAGATGTTTATGAGTTTGTGAAGTGTTATAATCAAGCAACTTGGGGCGGAAATGGTGCAAGAGCTTTGCAACCAAGAACTGTTGTGGCGATTAAAGGTCAAAGTCGTGATACGGCAATGATTTTATCAACCTCAAAAGCTGATACCAAGAAAAAAGGCTTAAAAGTTTGGAATGTTTCGGGACCAGTTATTAAAACGGAGCTTTACAGGTGGCTAAAAATTAACCGAGTTGGTGAAAATATATCCAATTTTGGTTGGGCTCACTTTCCGATGTATGATGAAGAGTATTTTAAGCAACTCACGTCAGAAAAGCTAGTAATTAGAATAAACAAAGGCTATCCAATCTCGGTTTGGGAGAAAGACCCTAACACCAGAAATGAGGCACTTGATTGTAGAGTTTATGCTCGTGCAGGTGCTGCAATTTATGGTTTGGATAGATTTGGCGACAAACATTGGGACGAGCTAGAGGCTTTAATTCCAAATGAAATCAAGAAACCAAAACGCAAACCAATGCAAATGTTTCAACCTCAACAAGCTACAAAGGTAGATGACCCATGGCTATAAATTTAGAACTATTAAACACAAGACTAACCGAGGCAGAAGAAGCCTATCACAGATTGCTTTGCGGAGATAAAGAAGTCTCAGTTTCTGTTGGCAATTTTGGTTCAACCACATATAACCAAGCCTCTATCTCAAAACTAGAGGCTTATATTTCAAGCTTAAAAAGTCAAATTGCTTCTGCTCAAGGTAGCGGTGGCAGACGTATTATGAGGATAGAATTTTAATGACAGATACATCACATAGATCGGCATCTAGGACGGCTCGGGAGTTGTCTTCTTGGCAGCCATCAAATGGTTCTGCAGATAGTGATTTGTTGCCAGAGTTAAGCACTATTGTTGCTCGCTCAAGAGATTTGGCACGTAATCATGGAGTGGCAAGTGCTGCGATTGAAACTTTAACCAATAATGTTGTGGGCATTGGCTTTAGGCTTTATTCTCGCCCTGAATTTAGGTTGTTAAACAAATCTCCTGAATGGGAGCAAGAGTGGTCTAAAAAAGTTGAGAGTTTGTGGCGATCATGGGCAGAAAGCTTTAATGTTGATGCAGGTGCAAGCTTAAACTTCAATGGTTTAACCAATCAAGTTTTTAACTCTTGTCTTATAAATGGCGAGGCTTTAGCTCTTGTGTTGTGGGATAAAAACAAAGAATTTGCCACAACAATTCAATTAATAGAACCTGACAGATTATCAAATCCTAATGGTGTTGCAGATAGCAAATATCTTCGAGGTGGCATAGAAATTGATAAGTTTGGTAAACCTATTGCTTATCATATCCGCAAAAACCACCCTGGCGATTATTGGATTGGCACCGCAACTGATGAATGGGTAAGAGTTCCTGCTACTACAAGCTTTGGTCGCAGACGTGTTTTGCATATTTTTGAAAGGGATCGCATTGGGCAAACAAGAGGAATACCAGTGTTATCTCCTGTTATGCCAATGTTTAAGATGCTAGATCATTATGAACGTTCGGAGCTTCAAGCTGCAATTGTTAATGCTATGATTGCTGCATTTATTGAAACGCCAATGGACGGAGAAAGCATTAATGAAATGTTTGGCGGAAATTCTGAAGATTACTTAAATGCAAAAAAGGATTGGAAAGTAAAACTTGAGGGTGGCTCGGTGATTCCGATATTTCCTGGTGATAAAGTATCATCTTTTACACCAAGCAGACCAAACTCAGCTTATGCAAACTTTGTTGAAAATGTGCTTCGTCATATTGGGGTTGGGTTAAATATTCCTTATGAGTTGTTGTTTAAGGACTTTTCAAAAACCAACTATTCATCAGCAAGGGCGGCACTTTTAGAGGCTTGGCGATATTTCAACTCGCAAAGATTATGGTTGTCTACATATTGGGCAACACCAGTTTTTGAATTATGGCTAGAAGAAGCAATAAACAAGGGGCTCATTGAAGCCCCTGAGTTTTATAATCATAAATATGCATATACAAGATGCAAATGGATTGGTCCAGGACGTGGCTGGGTTGATCCTGTTAAAGAAGCCCAAGCTTGTCAAATTAGAATGGAGAGCGGACTTTCAACTTTAGAAGATGAATGTGCCTCTCAAGGCTTAGATTGGGAAGAAGTCCTTGACCAAAGGGCTCGTGAGAAGAAACGTATAAAAGAATTAGGATTGGAGGAAACAGATGAAATACTTAAATCAGACGATATGGGCAATAACGCCCGAGATGATGACGATGATGCTAGAGATAGCGGAGACGACAAACAAAAGTCCCGAGATAATAGCTAAACAAATGGGCAAAGAGATGAAAAACTCTCATAAAGTTACAGTTCGTGGGCAAGTAGCGGTTATTCCTGTTACTGGCCCACTTTTTAGATATGCCAACTTAATGACTTCAATTTGTGGGGCAACTTCTTATGAGTTGTTAGCTAGAGACTTTAATAAAGCGGTGGAAGACCCTAATATTACAGGAATTGTTCTAGACATTGATTCCCCTGGTGGCGAGGTTAATGGTTGCTCAGAATTATCTGATATGATTTTTGAGGCACGAGGAAAAAAGCCAATCATAGCCTATGCTTCGGGAGCTTGTTGCTCAGGTGCTTATTGGATTGCAAGCTCTTGCGACAAGATTTTAGCAACAGATACTGCAATTTTAGGCTCAATTGGTGTGGTGGCAACTTATGGCAAAGAAGATGATGATAAAACTATAGAGATTGTCTCATCTCAAAGTCCCAACAAGAGACCAAATATTTCTACAGATGAAGGCAAAGCAAAGATTCAGACCAGAATTGATGATTTGGCAAGTGTCTTTATTTCAAAAATTGCTCGCAATAAAGAAATTTCTACTGAAGAAGTTATGAATAACTTTGGCGGTGGCGATGTTTTTGTTGGCAAAATAGCGGTTCGTAATGGCTTGGCGGACGGCTTATCCTCATTAGAGGAAGTAATTTCAAGCCTTAATAACTCTCAATCGATGGAGAATACATTCATGAATAAAAACATAAATATTGAGGATATCAAAGCAACAGAGCGTCAACGTATGGCTGATGTTTTTGCCTCAAATAGCTCAAAAGGCGTTGAGGCAACTGCTCAGATGTTGCTTTCAAAAACCGATCTACCAGCAACAGACATTCTAATGATTTTAGAAACTGTGCCAAAAGCAAAAGAAAATCCTTTTGAAAAAGTAATGGCTGGTATCAAAAATCCAGAAATAACACCTGCAAATGATATTGTAGAAGAAAGTGCAGATTCAATTGCAAGACGTATTACAGGAGAAATTAAATGACATATGCAAATTTCTCAGATCAAGGGTCAATAACTCAAGACAACTTGCTTGCTGGTGAATATCCTAGAGCTTCAGTATTGGCAACAATTACTGATGGAAATTTTACTAGAGGCACAGTTTTAGGCAAGGTTACTGCTGACGGAACTTATACTCAAGCGTTATCTGCTTCAACAGACGGCTCAAAAACACCTTGTGCAATCTTGGCAGAAAGTGTTGATGCTTCAACAGATGATAAGCAAGCGGTGATTTATTTGACTGGTGAGTTTAACTCGTCCGCCTTAATCATTGGCACAGGCTTAACTTTAGCCACAATTACCGATGATTTAAGATCTAATTCAATTTTTATTAAAACAAATCAACCATATTAATGAAAGGAATTAAAATGGATATTTTTTCAACTCAAGTGTTATCAAAAGTGGTGGAATACTTACCAACTCCATCATCTTTTTTGTTAGACACTTTCTTTCCGAGCGTGCAAACATCAGACAAAGAAGAAATCTTTTTTGATGTAACAAGCTCAAAACCTCGCATTTCGCCTTTTGTATCTCCATACTTGCCTGGCAAGGTTGTTGATAACAATGGCTATCAAACAAAATCTTTCAAGCCTGCTTATGTTAAAGATAAACGCAGATTTGATGCTGACACTCCTTATAAAAGGCTTGCTGGCGAAACAATTGGCGGTTCTTTATCTCCAAAACAAAGGTTTGAAAGAGCTGTTGCAACTACTTTAACTGATCAACTAGATAACTTAACTCGCCGAGAAGAAGTTATGGCAAGTGAAATTTTAAGAACTGGTAAAGTGGTGATTTCTGGTGATGGCTATCCTTCAACAACTGTTGATTTTGGCAGAGATTCTAGCTTTACAAAAGCTTTGACTGGCACAAACACTTGGGCTACTTCAACAATCAACCCTCTTGATAACTTAGAAAGCTGGGCTGGTGATATTCAAAACAAAGCTGGCGTTGTGGCAAAAACTGTTATCTTAGACCCTGATGCGTGGAAGACATTCCGCAATAATCCATTGGTTGAAAAGTATTTGACTGATTTAAGACGTGGCACAAATAATACCTTAAATGTTGATCCAATGATACGTGGAAATGACAATAAAGCACGTTATGTTGGCTCAATTGGTGATTTTGATTTTGTTGTTTATAATGATATTTATATCAATGATGAAGGTGTTGAAACCAACTTGTTGCCAAGTAATACTGTTATTTTAGGCTCAAAAGATGGATTAGAAGGAACTCGTTGCTATGGCTCAATCAAAGACGAGCGAGCAAACTTTACAGCATCAAGATATTTCACAAAATCTTGGATAGAAGAAGACCCAGCGGTTAGATGGTTGTTATTACAATCTGCTCCATTGGTTGTTCCATATCGCCCTAATGCGTCAATGTGTGTAACAGTTGCTTAAAGGAGATTAAAATGAAAATAAAAGCAAAAATAACTTTAATTGTTGGCAAGGGTGTTGAAGTTTTGCCAAATGAAACTGTAGATGTAACAGAAGCTGAAGCAAAAGCCTTAATTGCTCAAGGTTTTGCTGAAGAGCTTCCTAAATCTACAAAAAAAAGAACGGCAGCTACAACAACGACAACTACTCAAAAAACAGTAGTAGCTGTTGAAGATGCTAAAACTGATGATAATAATAACTCTGATGATAATAATAACCCAGACGGAGGTGATGACAATGAACAACCAAACGGCGATGAAGAAGGCGACCAAGAGCCTATTCAAGAAGATGGGGATGTTGGGGATGTACAAGGGCAATGATGTCCTTTTTTTATTATCTGAACCAGATGAAGTTGTGGGTATTGGCTTTGCCAGTATCCACAATGAAACATCAAAATTAAAAATAATGGTTGAAGATGCTCCGTTTTTAGAAGTTGGCGAAGAGATTGAATATCAAGATATAGCTTATAAAGTTATGTCTGAGCCTAAAAGAGATATTCATCGCCTTGTTTGGGAGGCGGACGTCCTTATAGGGGATTTATAACAATTTTGGCAAGAGATAATTTAACTTTATAACGAGTGATTTTTTACAGTGTTTATTGAGCATAAATGCAAGAAAAATTGCGATGTTAGAGAGTTAAATTATCCTTGTCCTAAAGGATGTTGAAAAAAATATTTTTGGCGTTGTTGACCTCCCTTGAAGATTACTCAATCGACTGCGGTCGTTCGCCTAGCCAAATATATTTTTTTCTAACACCAAAACGGTATTAACCCCCTATAAGGACGTCATCGTGCAATTAAAGCTCGCAATAGAAGGCAAATTGTCTGAAGTCTTAGAAGCTCATTATAAAGCTGGTGAGAAAGCGGTTACTTTAGGTATTAAAGCTGCAACTAATGGCTTAAAGGCATCTATGCGAAGTCAAGTAAAATCGGCAGGCTTATCTTCTAGGCTTGCCAACACTTGGCGTGGCGATGTTTATCCTAGTGGTAGGCAAAGTATAAAAGCCGCAGGTTTGGTTTATACTAAAGCTCAAAAGATTATGGAGGGCTTTGAATATCAAACTATAATTAGTGGCAAAAGTGGAAATTGGCTTGCAATTCCAACAGATGCTATTTCTAAAAAGATTATGGGGCAAAAAACAACTCCTGCTCTTTATGAACGAGCTAAGAATTGCAAACTTGTCTTTGTTTATAGAAACAGCAGCGTTTCATATTTGGTGCATAGCAAAAAGAAAAGAAGCACTATTGCTTTTATCTTAGTCAAACAAGTAAAAATGCCAAAAATAACAAACTTTGAAACTGAAAGTAAGAAATGGCAAGATAAGCTACCAAGCTTAATTTTGCAAAACTGGAGTGATTAAATGAGCAAACCATTAAGAGTAATAGATGCTTTATTTGAAAAATTAAAGCAAATTGAAAATGTGCCAATTTATAAAAATGAACCACTACCTCAAAAAATCCCGAATACTGGGATTGTTTTTTTAAGAGACGGAGATCTCGGCGAACCTGAGGTTTTACTTTCTCCGTTGATTTATATCTATAATCATAAAATAGAAATAGAGATTATTGTGCAAGCTCTTGATAGCCAAGAGCGAGATGTCTTAGCAGATAAAATCTTAATGAAAGTTTATGAATTTGTTAATCAATCCCCCACTCTTGATGGTTCTATTGATTATCTTTCTTTTGGTACTCCAGAGTTTTTACTTGAAGCACCAGAAGGAACTGTGCCGATTAAGGCAATCATCTTGCCGATATACTTAGAATACACAACACAAAACATTTTAACATAAAGGAGAAATACAATGGCACGTGCCTATGGCTGGAATGCCCAGCTACTTATTGCTGAAGAAACCACTTATGGTACTTTGGCAACCACAGACTATACAAAAGTACCTTTTGCCTCATCATCTGTTGATAGTGAGCAAGGATTGGTATCATCAAACGTTTTAGGTTTGGGACGTGATCCAACACAACCATTTCAAGACGTAATTAACGTTGGTGGTGATATTGCAATACCTATTGATCTTAGAAGCCTTGGTATTTGGCTAAAAGCAATCTTTGGTGAAGCAACAAGCACAGAAGATGATGATATTTTTACTCATGTTTTTGAAAGCGGAAAGTCAACAATTCCTAGTTATTCTATAGAATTAGGCTTGCCACAAATCCCTGAATATGTACGTTTTACAGGAGTTAAAGCAGATAGTATTGCTTTTAACTTTGCTCGTTCTGGCGAGGCACAAGCAACAATAGCTTTGTTAGCTCAAGGAGAAAGTGCTTCTACAACAAGTATTCAATCAAGCCCAGCGGTCAACACTTATACAAGATTTTCACAATATCAAGGCTCACTTGAAAGCGATGGTGTTATCTTGGCCAATGTTACAACCGCAAGTGTTACATATTCAAACAACTTAGAAAAGATTGAAACAATCAGAGATGATGGCAAGGTTGAGGCTATTGATATTGGTGTGGCTAGTTTGTCAGGTTCTATTTCTGTTAGATATGGCGACAATGACTTGATGAATAAAGCCCGAGCAGGAACGCCTGTAGATTTAACTTTTGCTTATACTTTATCTACAACACAAAAGATTGTTATCACTTGTCATGAAGTTTATTTGCCAAAGCCAAAACGTTCTATCTCTGGCCCAGGTGGAATTGAGTGTTCTTATGACTTCCAAGGCTCAAAAAATGACACTTTAGGCAAAATGATGACTGTAACCTTAATAAATGATATAGAGGAATATTAATATGATTAAACTTAAAATTCAAAAAGAACCTTATTGGTTAGAGCTTGGCTCGGGCGTTAAGGTTAAGGTGAAACCTTGCACTTCGGCGGTGTTTTATGAAGCAAAGGCGTTTATGCACGCTAGAATTTCAGCAATGGCTAAAAAATATAAAGAAGAAAAAGAGCTTGGTATAAGTAGCAGCACTTTAATTGATTTAGAAAATCCTCAAAAAAGAGAAGCTTTTGCAGATCAAAACTTGATTTTAGGACTTGCCTTGGCAGGAATTATTGAATGGGACGGAATTTTAGAGGCAGATAATGACAACAAAGCCCCAGCAACGCCTGAGAAAATTGAAGAGTTATTCTCAAACTTTTGGGTGTTAGCAGAAAATTTCCGCAATCAATATTCGGGAATTGTTGAAATGATTGAAGCAGAAAAAAACGCCTTATCGCTCGATGTCAATGGCACTTTGGCAAAGGGCGAGAATATTGCAAAGGCTGCTTTCAAGACAACCAACTCTGCTCAATCAACGAGTGCCAGTATATCAGAACAAGCCTAAAAACAATACAAGGATATCAAGCTTGGGAAGTCCTCCTAAAACTTCCCGAGCCAAATCTTGCCACAGCCTTTGAAATAGCAAAAAACTTGGGACTAGATATGAATTTAATGACCGAGTTCTTGCCAATTTCTATTCAATCAATAAGGACATCTCAAAATGAGCACAGCGAAGACATTATCAATAAGGCTTGAGGCGGTTGGTGGTGATAGCGTTTCAACTGAGCTTAAAAAAGTTGGGACTGAGGGAAACTCTGCTTTTAATAAGATTACACAAGTTATAACTCCTGCCAATGATAACCTCAAGGTTATTGATAATACTGCCAAGGCTTTTAACAATACCTTAAAGCAAGCGGCAAGTTTGGTTGGTGTTTATCTTGGGTTTCAAGGGTTAAAAAACACATTTAGTGGTATTGTTGATGCAAATGCGGAGTTTGAAAAGCTAAACGCATCGCTTAAGACTGTTACAGGTTCAACAGAAGCTGCTGAAGATGCTTTTGCCATGATTGAAAACTTTGCAACTACTACTCCATATCAACTCGGCGAAGTGGTTGACGCATTTATTAGGCTTAAAGCTCTTGGTTTAGATCCTAGCCAAGAAGCTTTGCAATCTTATGGTAATACGGCTTCTGCTTTTGGAAAAAATATTCTTGATTTTACAAGTGCGGTGGCATCTGCCACAGTTGGCGAATTTGAAAGATTGAAAGCCTTTGGTATTAAGGCGAGTGTGCAAGGCGAAGAAGTAAGCTTTATCTTTCAAGGTGTAAAAACCACGATTGGCAAAAATGCGGCAGAAATTGAGGCTTATCTTAAATCTATTGGAGAAGTTGAGTTTGCAGGTGCAATGACCGAGCAAATGAAAACCATCAGCGGTATAACCTCAAACATTGAAGATAACTTTTCAAAACTTGCCAGAAACATAGGCTCTGCAGGATTAAATGATGCAATAAAAGAAGTTTTGACCTCTTTTAATTCACTTTTAGAAGAAGGCTCAGATGTTGCCACCATTATTGGTGAGGGTTTGGCTACTGCTGTTAATGTGGCTGGAAGTGCTTTTATGTTCTTGGCAGAAAACCTAGATACAATCGCTGTTTTGTTTGCCTCTCGCTTAGCTGCTCCAACTTTAACAAGTGCTTTTGCTCTGTTAAAAGCTGGAGTTTATGCCTTAAATACTTCTCTTATAGGTACAGGAGTTGCTGGAGCTTCGGCATCTGTTGGTATAAAAACAATGTGGACTGTCTCAAAGTTAGCAGCTACTCAAATGTATGTTTTAACTGCGGCAACCAATGCTTTTAAAGGGGCTTTAACATTAGTTGGAGGCCCTGCAGGTGCTGTTTTGCTTGCAGTTTATGCTTTGTATAAATTGGTTGATAGTCATGATGTAGCAAAAAAAGCTGCCAATGATCATGCCGAGACATTACAAAGCTTAAAAGATAGGCTAACTGAGACTACAAAAGAGATTGAATATTTAAACGAGCAAACAAAAAACCAAGCTATTGCTGATTGGGGTTATAAGCTAAAAACCGCAGAAGATAATATAAAAGCCTTAAAAGAAGAGCTTAAAGATACTGGTGGTATTTCTTTTTGGAAGCGTATTTCTCCTAACTTTGTTTTAGAGGATTATGAGATATTTGCTAATGATTTGGCTGATATTTTATCTCAATCTAAATATAATTTAGAAGAATATGAAAAACAAATATGGGAATTAGCAGCAGAATATCCAGAGTTTAAGCCTCAAGCTGATGCAATTCAAGAAAAGCTGTTGCTCTTAAAAGCCGCAGAAATTGATGCAAGAAAAGCAAGAGAAGAGTTGAGTTATCTTGAAAATCCAGATTTAAGACCTCAAGAAACTATAGAAGCACCAAGCATTGCTCAACCTGAAGCAATCACACCTTCAATTGATATATCTGCTTATGAAAAAAACATTGATGATATAAAGCAAAAGATATTTGAATTGCAAGATCCGTATGATCAAGCAATGCAAAAAGCCGATGCTTGGAAAGACAATGCTTTAGCAAATCTTGATGATACGGCAGAAGGCTATGAGAGTTTAAGGTCAGATGTTGAAAGAATTTATGATGCAATGGTTGATAATGCGATTGCAATTGATAGTGTTGATTATATTAAAAACATTGATGACATTAAAGCTAAGCTTTTAGAACTTGAAGATCCATACACTCAAGCAATGGCAAGTGCTGATGCATGGCGAGAAAACGCTTTGGCTAATCTTGATGAAACCAAAGAAGGTTATGATGAATTTAAGAGCTATGTTGAAAAAATCTACGATGCAATGGTTGAAAAAGCTGAGGATTCCTCTGTTGAGGCAATGGCTACTTGGCAAGATGGTTTTGTTGCTGGCTTGCAACAGATATATGATGAGGCTAGCAACATGTCTGCTTCAACTCAGGCTCTTGTTACTAGCACTTTTAGTTCAATGGAAGACAGTTTGCTTGAATTTGTAACAACAGGTTCTACAAGCTTCAGTGATTTAGTAAATTCTATTGTTTCTGATATGATGAGAATTGCTATTCAATATGCAGTAATTAAACCGCTTATGAGTGGAGCTTTAAGTTATTTTGGCTTTTCAACTGCTCATACTGGCGGAATTATTGGTTCTGATAGTTTATCTTCAACAATGGTTAGTCCATCGGTATTTGCAGGAGCACAAAAATATCATACTGGTGGTTTGGTTGGCGATGAAGTTCCTATTATTGCCCAAGCTGGCGAAGGCGTATTTACTAAAGGTCAAATGGAAGCATTGGGGGAGCGAATACAAAATAATCCGGGGGATTATTTTTATGAAGCGAGTTACCGTGCTGTTAATTTGCAAAGCCAAGCTATGCTTGAGCTATGTAAATGTTACAACACGGGTGACCGAAGCGAGTTAGCGATTGACCGAAGGGCAGAGCTTATGAGCAAGAGTGAGTTAGGCTCAAAGTCTCCTGTTTATGTAAATGTTAACGTGGTTAATAATGCAAGCGGAACGGAAGCTACTGCCTCTAGCTCAACAGATAGCAACGGAAATTTAAGCCTAGATATTTTTGTTGAACAAATAGAAAGCTCTATGAATAAAAACATTTCCAAAGGTGATGGCTTAGCTCCACTCTTAGAACAACGCTACGGCCTAAACCCAGCATTAGGGAGTTATAGATAATGACATCAATTACATTTCCAAGTTTATTGCCATATCCGTTGGCAAGTAGTTACACGATTAAGCCCGATGAAGCGATTGTGCGAACAGATATGGAAGCAGGCCCTGCAAGGCAAAGACGTCGATATACGCAAACACCTAGTAAAATTACGGTTAAATGGATAATGAATAAAGAGCAATTCGCACTTTTTGAGGCTTGGTACAAATATCAAGCTAAAGAAGGGGCTGAATGGTTTTATATTACATTATTAGGTGGTTTGGGGCTTATTGAACAAGAGGCTAGATTTACAACTCAGTTTGAAGCAACCTTAACAAATGGGTGGTTGTGGGAAATTACCTCAGAACTAGAAATCAGAGATCGTCCAACACTTCGTGAAGATGGCATGGAATTATTAATGGATAATGATTACAACAAGCTTTTATTGGCGATTGATCGCTTTGAGCTTTATGTAAATTACAAAACTTCAATATAAGGAATAAAAGATGAGTGATGAAAATATTCAAGAAAGATTAGATCAAGCGGTGGCAACAGCAGAAGAAACAACAGAAAAGTTTTATAATATTGTCCATGGTGAAGATAATGAGACTGTAACTGTTGATAGTGGCGATGTTCCAACGGTTGCTAAGACAATCAAAGATATTAGAGAAAGCATTACAACTGGTGTCAATGACTTGGTAACAATAGTAACCGAGGCAAAAGAAACTGTTATTGAAGCCAAAAATGAAATCTTTAATGATGAGGGTTTTATTGCAGTTGCGGCAGATTTGACTGGTGATAATACAATTGGAACAGTAGCTTCAAATATTGCAAATGTTAATATTACAGCCAACATTGATGATGATATATCTTCGGTTGCTTCTATACAAAGTAATGTTTCAACTGTGGCAAACAATATTTCAAGTGTTAATACAACTTCGATCAATATTGCAGATGTTGTTGAGGTTAGTGATAACATTGCTAATGTTAATGCAGTTGCAGATAATGAGGCTAATATCAATAATGTTAGTCAAAACCAAAGCAATATTAATATTGTGGCAAATAATAATGCAAATATTTCAACTGTTGCAGATATTTCAAACGATGTTAGTAGTGTTGCAAATATTCAAGCCGATGTCACAACTGTTGCCAATGCTAATGAAAGTATAGCTTTAATTGTTGAAAATATTGAAGATATACAAAATGCTTCAGAAAATGCCTTAACGACAACTGCTTCTATGAATGCGGCAATCCAAGCAAAAGAAGCAGCGGCTCAATCGGCAGCCCAAGCTGCTGCCTCGGCTAATTTATCTGATGCTAGCGAGAGTGTTAAAGGTGTTATTCAGCTTGCAAGTAATACAGAAGCTTTGGCAGGAACAAATGACGCAAAAGCTATAACACCATTAAAAGCAAAAAATATTATTGATACAAATAATACGAGCTTAGCAAGTGTTTATGCAACACAAACAAGTCTTACAACAACAAATACAAATTTGAGTTCACATACGAGTAATGTTTCAAATCCGCATTCTGTTACAAAATCGCAAGTTGGTTTAGGCAATTGTGATAACACAAGTGATGTCAATAAGCCGATTTCAACCGCAACACAGACTGTTCTTGATACTAAACAAGTAATAAACTTACCTATTACAACTTTGGCAACATCTGGAACAATTGCTTTGAGTGATAACTCAATAAATAGAATATCGCCAACTGCAACGGTAACATTTAGTTTACCGAGTGTAACTGACCATACTTACTTTCATCAAATCTTGGTGCAAGTAACTTTATCTTCAACAATAACCTTAAACCTTGGCACAACAGTTTATTTTGGTGGTGAAGCTCCAGAGTTTGAGGCTGGGAAATATAACATAATTTATGAACATAATGGCACAAACTGGGTTGTTGGTGCAGTTTTAGTGGGGTAAAATATGAAAATTTATTCAAAAGAGTTATTATACTCTCAAAAATCACAATATGATATTGATGCAATTGTTTTAGAAACTTCAACATCAGGAACATCTAGTATTGAAATTTTAGAAAATGGTCTTTTTGAATTGACTGTTGTTGGAGCTGGAGCTGGTTCTTGTAAAAATAGTGGTGTTACAGGAACGAGTATAGATGCTTATGCTACAGGTGGTTCTGGAGGTTGCTTCAAAGGTAATGTCAATCTTAGCAAAGGGACTTATCAAGTTGTCGTTGGGGCAGCAGGATTATCTTATTCTGCAATGGCAACTTCAATAACTGCAGAAGCAGGTGGTAATTCACAATTTGGAAGTATTATAAGAGCGAATGGGGCATCTGCAGCCTCAACTCCATCGATTACTAGTGTATCTCCACCGTCTTATGGTGGAAGTGTTGAGATATTAGATAGTAGTGTAATTTCTAGTATTGCCCAACAGTCCACAGGTAATGACGGACCTTGGGAAGTTGCTCAATACAATAGCATAAGCGATGGAGGATCATCTGTTCATGAAGGTGGATATTATGGACAGGGTGCAGGACTTGGTGGTGGTGAAAATTTAGGTTATACTATTGAAGGTAGCATATTTATGTTTTGGGGAACTAGCGATCCTCCATCAGTCAATGGTTATGTAAAGTTAGTTTATAAAGGAAAACAGTAAATGGCTGATGAAACTTTATCTGAAGCATTAAAAGAGGCTTATGCTTCTGCACCTAGTGATGTGATTTTATTGCATACGCTAGAACTTCGCCACCCAGCATTTGTTGATGATGATGGAAATGAAACTGCAATCAGAGTGGTGAGAGACCATGTTGATCATGTTTGTACTCTTGAAGATAGTGCAAGCCTTAACCCTGGTGAGGCGGTGGAGTTTGTGGCAATGGCATTTGATTTATCTTTGCCAACAGTCAACACAAGCCCAACGCCAGAGATAACAGTAACCATTGATAACGTCTCAACAGAGATTATTGCTTATTTAGATAAGGCGATAGAGACCCAAGATATGATTGAGTTGACATATCGCCCATATTTAAGCAATGACTTAACCGAGCCACAAATGAACCCACCAATCACATTGACAATCTCAGAAATCAATGTTGATATCTTAAAAATAACCGCAACCGCCAGCATGATGGACATCGGCAACCTATCATTCCCAAGCGAAAACTACACCGTTGCAAAATATCCAGCTCTTACGAGGTAGAGATTGACTTTTTAACTATATTATAGTTATATGATAAGTATATAAAAATATAATAAAGCGAGGATATCATGAAAATTAAGCAGATTTATACATCTCCTATCAAATGTTTTGATGAATTAGGAAACGAACAGCTTATCAAAGAAAAAGAGTGGACTTTAGAAGAACTAGGATCAAAACAAATAAGTCCTATTTGGAGACACTACAAAGAAGATATTTGGGTTAGTAATATTGGATATGTCGCACAAATCAACCCTCAAAGAGCTCAGTCTCGTTTTTTAGATAAAGCAGATGAGAAATGTAACGATTTTATTCAAAAATACAAAAACACTGATGTTAATTTTAATGAACTTTTCTATGAAGAAAGACTTTTGATTAAAGTTTGTACTTTTATTCCAATAGATAGCAATGTAAAAAATAAGTATGGAGATAAGGCTTATGGTGTTGAATTATATGTTGAACAATTAAAGGAAAGTCTGCATTCTATTGTTGCTAAAACTTTTCTTAATAAAAAAGAGGGCGATGGAAAAGCTGTACATCATATAGATAATAATTCTTATAATAATAGTGTAACAAATTTAATTTGTATTGATGGAAAAATTCATAATCCACAATCAGATACAGGAAAAACGCTTCATCCATGCTCTGTACATAAAACAGATAAACAATTACAATATGAAAAAAACAATTCTTAATAAAGCTATATAAATTTTTTATTATATATTTATAAAAGGATCACAAATGACACAATTTAATAAATATATTGGTTTGCCTTGGGTTGCTGGGGCAAATGGTCCTTATGCGTTTGATTGTTGGGGGTTTGCTCGATATGTTCTAAAGCATGAATTTGGTCATGATGTGCCGGCGGTTAATGTTAACGCCAATAATCTAAAGGATGTTTTAACCGCCTTTAAGCAAGATCTTGCTTTCAAAAGTTTTATTGAAGTCGCTAGCCCACAAGCTGGCGATATTGTTTTAATAAGACAATCACAAAATCCTGCCCATTGTGGGATTTGGCTAGATATAGACGGCGGTGGAATTCTCCATTGTGTGCGAGGAAATGGCGTTGTTTTTCAAAATACCCAATCACTCACAGCCAATGGTTGGTTTATTCATAGTTATTATCGAGTTAAAACATAAATCCTTGTCAACTGGGATTCTTCACAACAGACTAGTATAATTAAAAAAATACTAGTGTGTTTTAAAATACGACACTTTTGGAACAAACAAAATGATACATTTTTCATACATTACAAACCCTTGTGAGCCTTGCAAGGGGCGGATAAACACGACTCTTGAAGACAAGCAAAATGTTTGGCAGATTGTTGAAACACAGAAAATTAATCTTAGTTTGCCTACAATTTGTTATATCAATGGCAAGCCAACACTTCGCAAAGATTGGGATAAGCAGTTGCCTGCAAACTCATTTATTGCTTTTGTAACCTTGCCTTTAGGTGGTAGTAGTAGTTCTTCTAATCCCTTAAATGTTGTGCTTATGGTCGCTTTAGTGGTGGCGACAGTTGTAACAGGTGGTGCAGCAACAGCGGCTTGGGGTGTTTATTGGGGAGCAGCAGCTGCGGCAGTTGTTTCTATCGGTGGCTCAATGCTTATAAATGCTTTGGTTCCAACTCCAAAAGCAACCTTAAATGGCATGACTTCTTCGCTAGATTCCTCAAGTCCTACATATTCATTACAAGCTCAAGGAAACTCCGCACGCCTTGGTAATCCTATTCCTGTGATTTATGGTCGCCACATTATCTATCCAGATTTTGCGGCAGAACCATACTATCAATATATTGATAATGAACAATATTTATTAGAGCTTCTTTGCATTGGTCAAGGTTATTATGATATTGAACAAATACGCATTGAAGATACACCTTTGAGTTCTTTTGATGAGATTGAATATGAAATCATTCCTCCAGGCGGAGAAATTACACTTTTACGAGAAGATGTAGTAACCTCGGCAGAAGTAGCAGGACAAGAGTTGTTGCTAGATGAGACTGTTGGGCCTTTTATTATTAACCCAACCGAAACAGTTATTGATCAGATAGAGGTTGATATTGCTTTTCAATATGGGCTTTATTATGCCAATGATGATGGCTCAATGTCTAGCAAAACCGCCAAATGGCAAATTGAGGCTCAGTTAATTGATGATGACGATGTAGAACAAGGCGACTGGTTTACACTAGCTTCTGAATCCATCACAACTACAACTTATGAGGCTCTTTATAAAACTTACACTTATAGTGTTGCTGAGGGGCGTTATCAGCTCCGAGCCACTCGCCTAGATGAAAAAGACACCTCATCTCGTGCAGGACATGAAGTTCGTTGGGCAAGTGTTAAAGGTTATATAATATCAGAGCCAGATTATAGCAATGTTACACTTTTGGCAGTTAAAATGCGAGCTACAGATAACTTGTCGCAACGATCATCTATTTTGGTTAATTGCATAGTAACACGCAAACTTCCTGTTTGGAATGGTGAAGAATGGAGTGATTTGCAAGCCACAAACTCTATCGCTTGGGCATTGGTAGATATCTTAAAATCTGATTATGGCGGTGGGTTAGAAGATAAAAACATAGATTTAGCAGGATTACTAGAGTTAGATGCCACATGGCAAGATCGAGGCGATACTTTCAATGGTGTTTATGATAGCAAACTAACAGTTTATGAAGCTTTATCTAGGTGTGCTAAGGTTGGTCGAACTGTGCCAATTATTCAAGGTGGCGTGGTTAGGCTTATTAGAGATGAGCCAAGAAGCCTACCTGTTGCAATGTTTGGACCTAGAAATATTGTAAAAAACTCGCTTTCTATTCAATATATTATGCCAAGTGATGATACTGCAGATAGTGTAACTGTGCAATATTTTTCAGATATAACCTGGAAGACTTCTGAAGTAACTGGTTCTTATGAAAACTCAACCCTTGAAAGAACTGCAACTGTAGAACTCTTTGGTTGCACTAGCAAAGAGCAAGCTTATAGAGAAGCTGTTTATATGGCGTTATCTAATCGTTACCGCCGCAGAATTGTTACATTTTCAACTGAGTTAGAGGGGCTAATCCCAAGCTATGGCGATCTTGTAACCATAACCCACGATATGGCAAAATGGGGACAAGGTGGAGAAATTAGCTCTGTTGATGGCAGAACTTTAACATTATCAGAACCTGTTACTTTTGAAGAAGGGCAAACATATTATTTGGCTTTGAGATCAAAAAATGGCTCTTTATCTGGAGTTTATGAAGTAACAGCAGGTGATGTTGAAACAGAAGTTGTCTTAACCGAAGACTTAGATTGCGAGCTTTTAGTTGGCACAGATTGTGAACGAACGCACTTTGCCTTTGGAGCAACAGATAGCTGGGCTGTTACAGCTAGAGTAACAGAAATCAAACCACGCTCAAGTCAAATTGATATAACAGCAGTTATAGAAGATGACCGAGTTCATGTTAATTAGGAGGAAAACAAAAGATGAATTGGATGGAATTTTTAGAAATAATCTGTGTACCAGCTTTAGGCTGGTTTTTTTATAGATTAGGCGAACAACATAAAGAAATTAAATCAGTTGAGGAACGTCTCAATGATTTTAAGGTTGCGGTGGCAAAAGAATATGCAACTCAAACAAACATTGCCAGACTAGAAACAAAAATAGATGAATTACGTGAATTAATATGGGAGATGAACAATGACCGAAAATCAAAATAACCAGCCAAGAGGAATAAGAAATAACAATCCTGGAAATATTCGCCATGGGGCAAATTGGATTGGGCTAGAGCCAAATAGCAAGGAACTAGACAAGAGTTTTTGCGTTTTCAAATCGCCTGTTTATGGCATTAGAGCTTTGGCAAAGGTGCTATTAAACTATCAAAGGCTTTATAAAATCAATACAATTAGAGGCATAATCAACCGTTATGCTCCACCAAATGAGAACAATACAGACAGTTATATTAACGCTGTTGCCAATCAATTAGGCATTGGGGCAGATGATTTAATAGACATCAAAGAGCCTTGCATTTTGGTTGTTTTAATAAAAGCAATCATCAGACATGAAAATGGCGTTCAGCCTTATGATACACAAACCATTTTAGAAGGAATAGAAATCGCATGAATAAAATAAGTCAAATTATAAACATCTTAAAACTAAAGCAACCATCAACATGGCGTGGAATCATCGGCATATTTGGAAGCTTTGGTTTAGTGATTAATCCTGAATTAACAGAACAAATCATTGCAATATGTATTGCAGGTATAGGAATTGTTGAAGTAATCAGAAACGAGAGGTCAGAAAACAATGACAATCTTAAGTAAACTAAAAGCGGTGGCACTAAGTGTCATCGCTCTTTTTTTGTATCTATGGGGCTACAAAACCGCAACCAACAAACAAAACTCGGAGGTAATAAACAATGTTGCAAAAGCTAAAAAATCTAGGGATAACCTTACTAATCCTGACCGCATTAACAAACTGCACAACAAGTATAAAAGGTGATTTTTGCCTAATCTACGAACCAGTATATATGGACTATGAAAATGATACTAAAGAAACTATAAACCAAGTTGACCGCAATAATGTGGTTTATGATGAGTTATGTGAATAAAAGGACTAAGAAAATGATTTATGGATATATTAGGGTTTCAACGGATAAGCAATCTGTTGAGAATCAGGAGTTTGAAATTAATAACTTTTGTAACAAAGAAAACATAGCCATTGAAAAGTGGATTAAAGAAACAATATCTTCTCGCAAAGATTTAGATAAAAGAAAGCTTGGAGCGCTGCTTAAAAAGCTTAAAAAAGATGATGTCATCATCGCATCAGAATTATCACGACTCGGACGTAACTTATTACAAGTTATGAGTATTTTGCATTTATGTATGCAAAAAGAAGTTAAAGTATGGACAATTAAAGATAACTACCGCTTAGGCTCTGATATTCAAAGTAAAGTTTTGGCATTTGCTTTCGGTTTATCTGCAGAGATTGAAAGAAACTTAATCTCTCAAAGAACCAAAGAAGCCTTAAATCGCCTAAAGTCTGAGGGAAAAAAGCTTGGAAGACCGAAAGGAAGCCCTAACAAATCCAATATTTTATCTAACAAG
Organism: Alphaproteobacteria bacterium; assembly: GCA_044432975.1. GTDB lineage: Bacteria > Pseudomonadota > Alphaproteobacteria > RF32 > CAG-239 > JAWXUC01. The sequence continues at coordinate 135,735 of JAWXUC010000004.1, forward strand.
AAAGAGGAAATTCTTATTCTTCTTGAAAGTGATATTTCAAAAACAAAAATCGCTAAAATTATGAATGTTGATAGAGGAACGCTGTCTAGTTTTATAAAGGATAAAATGTAAATATGCAGAAAAATAACGACCATTATTTTTCAACATCATAGAACTAAAGGTTAAACTAATTATTTTAAAAAAGCAAGCACAATATCTAAAACAACAAATGTTTTAAAAATACCGTAAAATCAAGAGCTTATACAAATAAATACATTAATGAACTTTCTTATATATAAAAAAGAAGGTTATTTTTTTGTCCTTGTAGAAAATAATGGTCGTTATTTTCTGCGATAAACAAAGGTCATGTTTTTTAGATATCTGATTGTATGAACTAAACTAAGGAACTTAAATGAAGAATTATTATTTTTTAGGAATACCTTTCTTATCTATTCGCATAGAAGAAAATGTAACTAAATTTTATATCTTAAAATTACCATTCTTATCTATAGAAAAAAAATTAGAAATTGATGATAATTTTGACAGTTGTCATCATGGTGATCCCAAATACCATCATAGATATACATGTAAAGAAGAAGCAGATGAATAAAATATCAATAATAATTCCTGTTTACAATGTAGAAAAATATTTATCCCAATGTCTTGATTCTATCTTAAATCAAACTTTTAATGACTGGGAAGCAATATGTGTAAACGATGGTAGCACTGATAAATCTGCTGAAATATTAACAAAATACGCAAATAAAGATAGTCGTATTAAAGTTATCAATCAAGAAAATTATGGGGTCAGTAGCGCAAGAAATGCTGCAGTGAAAAAAATTACAGGAGAATGGACTTGCTTTTTGGATGCTGATGATGCTTTTGCTCCA
>JAWXUC010000005.1:0-131092 GCA_044432975.1 Alphaproteobacteria bacterium
TTACCTTGATATTTTCGTCATGGGTGATAAAGTTGTAATCAAGCATCGGTAGTTCTCCTTTATATTAAATTGTTGTTTTGCAAAACTAATATAAACGATTTTTTTATTCTTGAAAACTACCTTTGCCCCACTTTTTGACGTTGAGCCGCCCCTTGTGGGCTGGGGGTTTGAAGTATGTTCAAAAAGTGAGTTTTTTAGTAAGACGCATAAAATGCGTCCCTGAAAAAAATGATTGGTTATTTATCGCTGATTTGTAGGGGCGATTATTAATCGTCATCATTGCCGAAAGGTAATGAAAATAAGGACATTTACTGTCGGGAGACTAGAGGGTTTAACGATTAAGTAGACTAATTTTTTGCTCGTAATGACAAAACTCACCAAATGTGGGGTTAAAATTACCGCTCTCTTATGAAGGGGTGATACCGAAGGCGATGGGGGAGTTATAAAGGGCGGATTCTATATCCGCCCTTTATAATCATTTTTCCATAAACTTTACTTCAACAATCCCAACACACTTTGTGTTAAGTGTTCTTTTAATGTCTCGAAGGTTGGTTTTTTCTCAAAGCTTTTTTCATCAATATATAAGCTTCTGTTTATTTCTAGTTGCATTGTATGCACTTTGTCTTTTGGTTGGCAGTAATTAAACGTAATAAATCCACCAGAATATGGGCGATTATATTCAACCCTATAATCAAATAAACTTAATTGAGAGCCAAATGTTTCCCAAATTTCTTTAGGTGCGCTTTGCTCAAATAGTGTCGAAACACAAAAATCAACTTGTTTTTCATCAATCATAATATTGCAAACTTTAGAAGGCATTGAGTGCATGTCTAACACCAAACACCAACCAAATTTATCTTTTGTTTTATTTATCAACTCAGATAATTTTGCATGATATGGATTATAAATTTTTTCAATTCTGGTTAATGCGTCATTATAAGAAATCTTATCTTTATAAATAGATTTATTTTCAGAATTAATTCTAGGAATTACCCCATGTCCAAGCCTAGAACGTCTAGAGTTTAAATCAACTTCTTCTTGAGGATAATCAAAAAACATGTGTTTATCAATTTCAAGCTTATCTCTATTAACATCAATAATGCTTCTAGAAATATTTAATTTCAAAGCTGTAAACCCTTGATTTATTAAAGGCTGTAAAAGCTCATCAACAAAAGGATCTTCAGATGTCCTAAGTTCATTAACACTTAATATTGTTTTATCTTCAAACCCAGCAGGAAACAAAGTTCCACTATGAGGTATAGATAAAATAATTGGATATTTTATATCTTCGTCATTAAAAGTGCTTAAAATATTTATATTTGAATAATCTGTCATTGCTTTCTATTTAAATGAAGGTGTTGCATAAATTGTAACACGGTTGTTTTTTCTTCTGTTATATGGGATAGCCTCTCCAAAGGGGTCTGTATTTGGCAATTTTGGTGCTGTATCATACATTCCACTAGCTTTTAATCTAGATCGAGGCATTCCTCTTTCTTCAAAAAGTCTAACAACAGAGCTTGCTCTTGCAGAAGATAGTTCCCAATTTGATGGATATTGATAACTAGAAAATTCTTCATCAGAGGTGTGTCCGTTTACAGAAAATATAAAGTTTTTATATTTCTCAGACATCAAAGTTGCCGCCACTCTTTTTAAGAAATCTTTCATTTTAGGAGTTATTTCAGCGCTTCCTGCTTTAAATAGCATTTCTCCATCAATATCCACAAACACACCCTGAATATCAGATCCTAAAGAAACATTATCTTCTACTTTTAATGATTGCACTTCATCTGTTAGTTCCATAATCATCATTTCAATAGGTCTTGGAGTTTCTTCTTTTCCAACTCCCTTATTCATTCCTGATTGTACTTGTTCATACAGAGCCATATCTACTTTAGACACTGCCATCATTAAAACAAAGAAGCACATCAGTAAAGTAACCATATCTCCATAGGTTGCCATCCAGCTTTCGTCGATTTGTTCTTCTTCTTTCTTTTTCATTACTCGCCCTCTTTAGGAGTTGCTTTCATATCATCATCAATTGAGAACTGTTCAGAGGCATCAACAAAAGAATTTATTTTATCTTGAATAAAACGAGGACTTTTTCTTTCAGCCAAAAGCATCAAACCTTCAACTTGCAAATAATTTTTAAAAGTTGATACGTCAGCCCTAGCAGCCATTTTTGTAGCTAAAGGAATAAAAAACAACCTAGCCGCAAACACGCCATAAAAAGTAGTAATTAAAGCAACCGCCATAGAAGGTCCAATAGAACTTGGGTCAGCCCCCATGTTTCCTAACATAATAACCAAGCCAATTAATGTTCCGAGCATCCCAAACGCAGGGGCATCACCTCCCATTTTTTTTAGTGCATCAATCGTTGTTTTTTCTCTAGCTTCTTTAGCTTCTATTGATTGTAATAAAATTTGCTTAACTTCAGCACCTGTATATCCAGTAACAACAAGATCAACCCCATAAGATAAGAACTCATTTTCAGCTCTAAACTCTTCAGTAATTTCATTTTCCAAGCCTTGCAAACCATTTTTTTGAATAGTATAGCCCCATTTTACCATTAATCCAACTTGATCTTTTAGAGAAGATGCTGCATCTTTATGGTTTTTAAAAGCTACTCCCATGAGTTTTAGTGCTTTTATAGCAGTCTTAAATTCATACGAAATAAAAACAGTAGCAACCGTTCCTCCAACAACAATTAATAAACTAGGATAATTTATAAACACAGAAGGTGTGCTGGTTGAAGCAATAATAGAGCCGATGATTAAAATCAGAGACAAGCCAAAGCCAAAAATAGTTCCCATAGACATAGATATTTTTCCTTTTAATTAAAATATATAAATATTATAAAAGAAAAGTATTAAGATTTGATTTATTTTTTAACTATTTTTACATAAGCACTTAAACAATGTTCATCACAATATGTTTGTCCAACTCTTGTTTTCTTGCCACAAAAATGAAAATTTTCATCTTTGGGGTCGCCAATTGGCCATCTACAAGAGTTTGGTCCAAGTTCTGTTAAAGAGCAAGCTCCTTCTTTAAAAGGCTCTTCAACTTTTTCTTTTTTTATTGGGGTGAACTTAGGTTCTTCAATAGTTTTTTCAACTTTTACAGGAGTTGCTTTTTCTGTTTTTTTAACTATTTTAATTTCTTCTTTAACTTCAACATTTTTAGAAGCCTCTTTTACTTTAACTTCTTTTTTTGCAATTTCTTTAGGCTCAGCCTTTTTTTCTGCCTTAGGTTTTGCAGGTTTGGGCTCTTCACCTTTTCTTTTAATAGGAGATGGTCTGCCATCTAGCCCCAAGCGATGAACTTTTCCAACCACAGAGTTTTTTGTAACTCCAAGTCTTTTACCAATTTCACCAGTAGAAATTCCTTGATCCCAAAGAATTTTAAGAGTGTTAATCATCTCATCTGTCCAAGCCATTTTAATCTCCTTAACGCAAAATTCATAAATATGAATGTATAATATATCACAGTTATTTAAAAGTATAGACTTTTTTTACTAAAAAGTACGATAAATGCTAGGTTGAGGTAATGTTTTGGCAAAAAAAAAGATTATAACAAAAAAATCTAGGTGTTTTAAAGAAAAATATACTTATAATTTTATATTATAAATCCGATTCGCATAAATAGAGAAGGTGAAAATGAAAAAGTTTTTTTTAATGTTTGTATTGATTATAATTAGCTTTAATGCAAAAGCTTCACCAGCAGAATATGCAAAATATTTCAAAATAGACTTAACTGCAGATTTGCCAACAATAGAAGATTTAAAAAATAAATATATCTTTGATGACCCAGATCATGACAGAAAATACGAACATAATTTTTCTATAGGAACGTTGTTTGATAAAATTTTTAGAAAAACCATAACTATGTATGGAGGTACAGAAAAAAGATTAAAAACAGCCGAAGAAGAAGCTTTTATAGATATGTTAAATTCAATTCCTAAAGAAACATGGCAATATATTGGTCCATATTTGCACACCGTTGCGGGTATGAGTGAAAGAATTTTAAATATGCCTGGCATAAAAGAAACTAAAAATAAATTTCCAACTCGTATTGCACCTCGCTTAAAAGATATGGAAAATTTGGAGTTTTTATCTCCTCATCTTTATTTTTTATTAATGCCAGAAGTTTGGCCAGAGTTTTATGAAAACCAAGAGGTTGTTCAAATTCCGCAAAAAATAGCCACTCCAAAAGTTAAAAGAGATCCAAGTTTTTTTGCTTTGTTAAAGTCATTAATTCCTAGAGATGAATTTGCAGATGAAAGCTTGAAACTTAAAAAAACAGCTTCAGATTTAAGAAATGTAAACATTACCCCTAGCACTCCTTTAACATCAGGCGATGTCAAAGCTTTTCTAGGTACAATTAGCCCTATTCATGATTATGCTAATCAGGGCAGAAAAGAAAATTTATTACAAATTTCTCGTGCGGGCACATTATTAGATATTTATGAAGCAGAACAAGGTACTGCTTTGCCCATAAACTCCCTAAAAGATGTTGTTAATCCTTGCCAGCGAGAGGTTCAAAAAATTATTGTTGCAGGCAAATATCAAGAGTTTTTTAGTGTTGTAAGCAAATCAGGTTTTTCACCAGAAACGTGGGCTGTTACTTGTGATAAAACCTTAAAAGCATATAGAGTTGCAACAATGCACAGCCAAGCTTTGGTTGCATTAAATCAATTTAAATTTGGCTTGTATGATGAATATTTAAAAAATAATTTAAATACCAAAAATCAAGGTTATCATTTTGCGACTATTCAAAGCATTGTTGAAATGCACAAAACCAGCATGAATGATGTCTTGGCAGTAAGAAAATATATCCCTCAACTTAGAGATGAGTTTACAGGCTCTGCTAGTAGGATAATAAGTTCTCCAATCGTTTATTAAAAAACCATAAAGATGGTTATTCCCCTTCATAAGTGAAGGGGTGTGCCGAAGGCGATGGGGTAGTTGCAGGGTCGGTTTTTTTATACTTACACATAACAATGTAGGATAAGGTCTTGACCGTACCCTTTAAAATTAACAATTTTCTGTAGGGGATGCATTGTATGCGTCCCGCTAAAAAAAACTCACTTTTTGAACATACGTCAAACCCCCAGCTCACAAGGGCTAGGGGTTATTTTTAAAGTGTCTATTTTAAACGACCGTCTAGAATAGACACTATCACAAAGTCAGAAAAAAATCAAGAAATAAGTAAAATCAACAACATAATTTCACAAAACTGTAACACTAAAAGTGTCTATTCTAGACGGTGGTTTAAAATAGACACTTTGTTTTTAAGACAGGTGTCAAAATACCAGAATATATGGGCTTATGGGCAGTCAATAATCCTCCCAAAGTATTTATTTTCTGCCCATATTCACCAAAAAACGCAATTTTTGCACTTTTTTGCAAAAATGCCCATTAAAAATTCCCCTTCACTTGTGAAGGGGGGCGCCAAAGGCGACGGGGTAGTTATGGGGTGGATTTTACATCCGCCTATATGTAGGGGACGGGTCTGCCGTCCCTGAAAAAAAGTATTAATTGCCCCGTCATGCTGAATTTATTTCAGCATCTAAAATGGGATTCTGAAACAAGTTCAGGATGACGTTTTTTTGGGGGTGTAACCCTGTAGGGTACGGTCTTGACCGTACCTGAAAAAAAGATGTTTTTGTAAACGGGAGAACACAGTTCTCCCCTACAATAAAGCACAGCACCCTGTAGGGGACGCATTGTATGCGTCCCGCAAAAAGGAATGTTGTTTAGACTGGATTGCCGCGCTTCGCTCGCAATGATAGTTGATAATTAAATTGTAGGGGCGGTCATTGACCGTCCTCTATAAAAAAATGGAAAAATAATTATTATACCCCCATCGCTCTAACGGGCACTTCCCTTAGCTCAGGAGGGAAGATGAAAAGGAATAGTTATTAACTGGATTGCGGATCAAGCCCGCAATGACAGTTGAGGGTTAAATTGTAGGGGACGATGCCCACATCGTCTCGCAACTAAAAAAGGAGGAAATGAAAATGAATAAAACAAAAATAATAGCAGGAGGCACAATAGGTTTAACTTTACTCCTCAACGCAAATATAACCTTTGCAGATGCCTGTGCAGTAGCATCAGGTTGCGAAGAGTTAGGCTATACAGAAACAAAGTGTATAGGAAGTCATTTAAAATGCCCTTTTGATTTAACTAAACTGTTTTGCAGTGGCGCCACAGGTATTTTTGATGGAAATTGCTATGAAAATAATCAGTTGGTAGGTGTCCAAATCGGCGACACCAATTTTTGTATCAGCTTAGAAGAAGCTTATTATAAAAAACCTAATACTAAATGGAAAAACGGTGAATTATACAATCCAGATGATAGCTCAAGTTCTTGGCTTAGTGATAGTTATAAACCCTATGGTTATTATAACTGGGGTTATTTAATGGGCTTTAACAAGAATTGTTATAATGAGGATTGTGGTAATGAAGGCTTTGGTCTGTCAGAAGAACAAGACGGAAGTTGGTGTAAAACCGTAATGGGTAGCAACTGGCGTGCCCCTTCTTGTCTAAGTGGTAGTAAAGATGATAATTGCGAGTTGTATTCATTAATATATGGCAATGTAGCTAATATAAATAGTAGGTTAGCAAGTGTCGATTCAAGTAACACTATAACACCTTCCTCTGATCCACGTTATTGGAGCTCTTCAGAGTATGGTCTTCAAGGCGCCCGTCGTATGAATCTTTCTTCAGGTTCTACTGATGATTTTTCAATAGGTACTAAAGACTATCATCCTCTTTATCTCCGTTGTATTCGTGAGTTTTAACCCCAACAAAAAAGCCTCCCTTAAAAAAGAGAGGCTTTCTTTTAACATAAATTAATTATGCAGCTTTGTTTTGAGAGTTTGCAAAGTTGTTCATTGTATAAACAATGTATTCCAACTCTTCATCAGTCAAATATGGGTGCATAGGAATGCTTAAAACATTTTTAGATAAGTTTTCAGCAACAGGCATTGGACGATTGTCATAAGCCTTATATGCTGTTTGTGCATTTACTGCAATTGGATAATAAGTATTGCAAGGAACGCCATTTTCAGATAAATATTTTTGCAAGCCATCTCTGTTTTCACAAACAATTGTAAAAATTGCATTTGCACTTTGAGAATTTTCAGCAACAAATTGAGTTGTAAAATAGTTGCTTAAGTTGTTTTTGTAATAATCAGCAGCTTTTTGACGAGTAACTAATTCACCATCAAAGATTTTTAATTTTTGCAATAAAGAAGCAGCCATGAAAGAGTTCATTCTACCAGTTAAGCCGATTCTAATGTTGTCATATTTGTTGTCAAAAGACATACCGTGCACGCGACAAGATTTCATTGTAGTGTTGTCATTTTCGCTGTTAGAAAAAATTGCGCCACCGTCGCCATAACCGCCTAAAGGTTTTGTAGGGAAGAAAGATGTTGCTGTTGCATCGGCAAGAGAATTATCACCAATTTTTTTACCGTTATAGCTAGCGCCATAGCTTTGACAAGCATCAGATAAATATTTCATGTTGTTGTCTTTTGCAATTTTAGCAATTTCTGCATAATCACAAGGATTTCCAAAAATATCAACAGATATAATTGCTTTAGCGTTTAATTTACCTTCAGCCTTAACTTCGTTAATAGCTTTTTGCAAATCATTAACGTCCATATTCCAAGATTTTTCGTTAGAATCAACAAAAATTGGATTAGCACCTAATAAAACAACTGCTTCAGCAGTAGCTGCAAAAGTCCAAGAAGGAACAAAAACAGCATCGCCACTTTTAACGCCCCAAGACATTAAAGTTAAAATAAGAGCATCTGTACCAGAAGAACAAGTTGCGCAATAAGAAGAATTTGAATATTGAGAAAGTGCATTTTCTAATTCTGCAGTTTCTTTACCTTGGCAATATCCACCATGGTCTAAAACAGTTTGAAAAGCGTTTAAGAAAGCTTCTTGTCCGATAATGTTTTGAGAAGTTTTTAAATCAAAAAGATTAATGTTTTTATTTGGTTTTTGCATTTTAGTTTCCTTTTATTTATTACGTTTGAAAAAAACATATAACAATTATAACATAAAAGCAAAACACAAAAAGTTTCTTAATTGTAACAAAAAGCCTCCAGAATTAACTAGAGGCTTTGATTGTTTTTTTGTTCTTATTCATCATCTTCAACAACGGTGGTTGTTGATAAAACATGATAAATAGAAATGATGTTTTCGTAGTGGGTATCATAAAGCTTTCCCTCTACTTCTTGATAGGAATCATTCTCGTTGTCATAGTCTTTATCTGTAAAGCAGATGTTTTCGCCGTCAGAAGCTATTTTAATGTTCTCATACATTACATTTACATGTCCTTGCTTTTTAAGTAAGCGCATAATGTAAATAACTTCTTGAAGAATTTCTTTGTTAAAAGAATGAGTAGAGTTTTTTAGAAACTCCTCAGCCATTTTTGCTGATTCTTCAATTGTTTTTGTTTTTAAGAACTTGTGTTCTTCTTCAACCATCTCTGCTCTATCTTCATCAGCCTTTTTACCCAAGAAAAAAGCAATTTTGAAAACAAGAGATATCATGACGATAAAAAATAATATTTCCCATAAGGTTGCGGAGTGTTCTCCAAAATAAATAATAGTGTCCATTTGAAATGTTTTTAGAAATTAGTTTTTGTGATAGCCATGATAACTTCTTATCAAGTTAGTGTTCCAAGCAAAAGGTTGCCTGCCTTGCATTGCAAAAAAGATTAGCATTTGCTCAGGATTTTCTAAGGTAACACCATGAATGCTGTCGCCTAACCCGATTAGATTCTCGTTAAACAAGTCAACAGCCTTGCTGATAGTTGCATTGTAAAGACTTCTCTTTCTCTTCTTTGCAGTTGTTTTGATTGCCAAGAAAATTTGAACAAATTGTCCAATAGTTTTGAGAGCGTTACCAGCTTTAGAGCCGTTAGCATTAACTTTTAACGCGGCTTCATCCTCTAAGAGTTCTGCAGCGGCGATGACTTTTGGTTGGTTGATTATTGTATCCATCTCGTCATCCCATTTTGCAATCACTCCTTTTTCTTGATACTCAATTAGCCTTTGGCGAATTGCCGCAACTTCAGAGATAATCGGCAGTCCTTTGCAAACGCCTTTTCCATTGAATTCCGATTCCATAATTTCCTCAAGTGTTTGTTTGATAACAAAATACTTTGAGTTTAATTCTGGCGCTTGTTTTTCAATGCTTAAAGACATTCTTAAAGAAAGTCTGGATGTTAAAGCCCAAATTGCAAGGTCTTCTTTGCCAACAGTCTCGTTTACAGCATAAATGTTTTCTCCTGTGTGTCTGCCTTTGTCGCAGAGGATAGTGTTTTCTTCAGGAATACCCAGAGCCATAACAACATCTTTTTGCATTTGTCCTTCAGTTGTTTTGAGCATGTGTTTACTGAGTGGTCCTTTTCCTCCAACACAGATGATAATCGGGCAATAGCCATAAGTTCTGCGAATTAAATAGTATAAAAATGCAGCCCAAAGGCCAGAAGTCGCGTCATCATCAACAGCAACAATGTATTTTGCTGGTAAGATTTTGCCGTTGTCAAAGCAGTTTGTTTTGATTTGAAGCTTTTCAAGAATGAGATTTGCAGCCTCGTAGATTTCATTTTTCATATGAACTTTTGTTTTTAATGATTAATATATAATTTATAGTTGCAAATAAAATAGCACAAAAAATGTTTATGTCAAGAATTTTGTCAAACAAATAAAACTTGCCAAATAACAAATTGCTTATATAATCAGGGCAAATTTAAATAAAAGGAAATGATAGATGAAAAATCTTTTTTTATTGATAACTATCTTTTTAGTTACATCTTGTGCAGATGTAGATAAAACTCTTGTTGGTCAAAGAGAAGACGTTTTAGCTCCCTTAAAGGCAGAGGCTGTTAATTCAGATATAAACATAACTCTTCCTCGTCCAACAGTTAATAGAATGTGGTCTCAAAATGGTGGTAATTCTCAGCATTTTATGGGGCATTTGGCATCAGCAGATGTTTTAGAAGAAGCCTTTGAAGAAAGCTTTGGCGATGGTGGTTCTAAAAGAAATTTCTTGATTTCAACTCCTGTTGTTTCTCATGGTGCTATTTTTACTATAGATGCAGAAGCGCTTGTGATGGCACGTAGATTTGATAATGGTAAAAGAATTTGGAAAAAATCATTATTATCAAAAGATGAAAAAGGTAGTAGTGTTGCTATGAAAGGCGCAGGCGTTGCAGTTTATGATAAAAGAGTATACGCCACAACAGGGTTTGGCGGCGTGTTCTCTTTGGATATGATAACAGGCAAAAAACTTTGGCAAACAAGCTTGTCTACTCCAATTAGAATAGCTCCAACCGTTAATAATAATCGTGTTTTTGTGCAAACTGTAGACAATCTTTTAGTTTGTTTAGATGCTGACAGTGGTGAAGAAATTTGGCGTCATCAAGCGGCGACAAACAATACTATTTTAGTTGGTGGAGCTGCTCCAACTTATGCTGCAAATGAAGATATTTTAGTTGTGGCATTTTCAACAGGTCAGGTTCAGGCATTTAAGGCTTCAACAGGTTCTATTTTATGGTCAGATTTTGTTATAAACGTTCGTGGCGCAGATGCAATATCTTCTATTAATACCATAAAAGCAAATCCAGTTATAGATGGGCAGGTTTTATATGTGATTGCTCATAATAATGTTTTTGTTGCGATAGACTTAAAAACAGGTCAAAGAATATGGGAAAAGAATTTAGGTAGCACAAACCAACCATGGGTTGCAGGTGGTCTTGTTTATGTTTTGACTAATGATTTGAACTTATTAGCAATAGAGGCTTCTAGCGGTAAAACTATTTGGACAACAAAGATTCCTAATAAAGATGCAGATGATAGAGGGGTTGTTGCAACAGGTCCTGTATTAACTCAAAACAGATTGTTAGTTGCAACATCAAATGGTTATGTGTTCTCTATATCTCCATACACAGGTAAGGTTTTAGGATACATCAGAACTTCAGATGGAATAGAGGTTTCTCCTGTTGTGGCAAATAAAGCAGTGATATTTACAACAAAAGACGCAGATTTGGTGGTTTATAAATGATAAAAATAGCAATAATTGGTCGCCCAAATGTTGGTAAGTCAACATTATTTAACAGATTAGCAGGCAGAAAGCTTGCAATAGTGCATGACAAACCAGGGGTAACCAGAGACAGAAAATTTGGCAAGGCAAAATTAAAAGATATTGAACTAGAAGTAATAGATACTCCAGGTTTTGAAGATGCTAATGATGGAACAACACAAGCAAAAATGCTTGATCAAACCAAAAAAGCAATTGAAGAAGCTCAGGTTTGCTTGTTTTTGTATGATGCAAGAGTAGGTATTCATCCTTATGATGAACACTTTGCAGATATGGTTAGACAATCTCATAAACCAGTTATTCTTCTTGCAAACAAATGTGAAGGTAAAGCTCAAGAAGAGGGGGTTTATGAGGCTTATAAATTAGGCTTGGGTGAACCAATAATCTTTTCAGGAGAGCATGGAGTTGGTTTAGCAGATTTATATATGGAACTGTTAAAATATGAAGAAACCCAAGAAGAAAAAGAGCAAAGAGAACGTGAAGACATAATTTCAATTGCAATTGTAGGTCGTCCAAACGTTGGAAAATCAACTTTAGTAAATGCTTTGTTAAAAGATGAAAGAATGCTAACAGGTCCAGAGGCTGGCTTAACAAGAGATGCTATTGAAAATGACTTCTCTTATAAAGGTCAAAAAATAAAACTGATAGACACAGCTGGTTTAAGACGCAGAGCAAAAGTAACAGATGGGCTAGAAAAAATGTCTGCTGCAGCAACTAAAAAAGCTGCATATTTGGCTCAAGTTGTTATTTTGGTTCTCGATTCTGACGGAATTTTAGATGCTCAAGACTTAAAAATTGCTAGAGAAGTTTTAGAAGAAGGTAGAGCTTTGATAATTGCTTTAAATAAATGGGATGTTGCAGATAAGCAAAAAGCAATAGAAACTTTGAACTATAAATTAACAAATTCTCTTGCTCAAGCAGATGGTATTGAAACAATAACAATTTCTGCCTTAAAAAAAGAAGGATTGGATAAATTAATGAATTCTGTTTTAAGTGTTTATAAAAAATGGAACTTTAGAATTCCAACAGCAAAGCTAAATCAATGGTTTGCTGAGATGATAGATAATTATCCACCACCATTAGGTAAAAATAAAAGAAGAATTAAATTAAAATTTATTACACAAGCAAAAACCCGCCCACCAACATTCTTTATTTTTTCAAGCAATCCAGAAGGCTTGCCAGAATCTTATTTAAGATATGTTACAAACGGTTTAAGACAAACATTTAATTTATATGGCACTCCATTAAGAGTTAATATCAGAAAAGGCAAAAACCCTTATGCTGAGGATAACAAATAATAATCTCTGTTGACTTTAGAGAACTTTGTTGTTATCTTGCGCCCAAACTATAAAACGAGGAAAAATATGAGTACAATACTTGAATTTGAAAAAGATATATTAGATATAGAAGCAAAAATTGAAAATATAAAATTGCTGTTAAAAGAAGACGAGCATAATATGTCAAAAGAGATTTCTCATTTAGAAGAAAAATTGAGAAGACGCTTAAAGCAAACTTATGCAGATTTAACTCCATGGCAAAAAGCTCAAGTGGCAAGACATCCAAATCGTCCTCATTGTTTGGATTATATTACAGATTTAATAGAAGACTTTACTCCTCTTGCAGGTGATAGACTTTTTGCAGATGATGAAGCTATGATTTCTGGTATTGGTCGTTTTCATGGCGTTGGTGTTGTTGTTTTAGGACAAGAAAAAGGCTGTGATTTAGAAACAAGAACAAAACATAACTTTGGTATGGCAAAACCAGAAGGCTACAGAAAAGCGCAAAGATTAATGGAAATGGCAGACAGATTTAACATGCCTGTTCTTTGCTTTGTAGATACTGCAGGTGCTTTCCCTGGGGTTGAGGCTGAGGCTCGTGGTCAAGCAGAAGCCATTGCATCTTCAATTGCAAAATGTTTAGAATTAAGTGTTCCAACAATTTCTGTTATTATTGGTGAAGGTGGTTCAGGTGGTGCGATTGCAATTGCTACCACAAATAAAGTTTTAATGTTAGAAAATTCTATTTATTCTGTAATTTCTCCAGAGGGTTGCGCTTCTATTTTGTGGCGTTCTCCAGATAAAGTAAAAGATGCAACAGAAGCCTTAAAATTAACAGCTCAAGATTTGCATGGCTTAAAAGTTATTGACGAAATCATCAAAGAACCTTTAGGTGGCGCTCATCGTAATAAACATGAAGCTGTTAAAAATGTTGGTGATGCAATCTATAAACATTTAACAGAATTAATGAAATTAACTCCAAAAGAGTTAAAAGAAGGTAGGACAGAGAAGTTTTTAGCAATGGGGAGAAATTTAGCTTGAATTTAGAGCTGATTTTAATTATTGCTTTATTGATTAGTGTTATTGTCCTTTTGTTAAGAAAAAGGCAAAGTCCAGAGATTGAAAATTTAATAAAAGGTCAAGCAGAATTATTTGGTAGACTTTCTCAATTTTCAGAATCTCAAAGCACAACTCAAAACAAAACCGTAGAAACTCTAACAGATTTAAGAGAAAGACTTGCAAAAATAGATGCTGCTCAGCAAAATATTTCAACCTTGTCAAAACAGATGGTTGGCTTGCAGGATGTTTTGTCAAATAAACAAGCCAGAGGTGCTTTTGGCGAAATTCAGCTTAATGATTTGGTTTCTTCAACATTGCCTCCAAATGCTTATCAATTTCAAGCTGTTTTAGAAAACGGAAAACGTGCAGATTGTTTGTTGACATTACCAAACCCTCCTGGTGCAATCGTTATTGATGCAAAGTTTCCGTTAGAAAGTTATTATGCTTTAAGAAACGCCCAAGATGATAGGCAAAAATTAGAAGCAGAGCGATTCTTTAAAGCAAGTGTTATAAAACACATAAAAGATATTGCCGAAAAATATATTATAAATAACGTTACCGCAGAATCTGCTTTAATGTTTTTGCCAAGTGAGTCAATATATGCAGAGCTCCATGCAAACTTTATAGATGTTGTAGAAACATCTTATAAAAACAAGGTTTGGATTGTTTCTCCAACAACTCTAATGGCAACATTAAATACCATAAGAGCCATCTTAAAAGATGCTCAAATGAGAGAACAAGCTGGAGTTATTCAAAAAGAGGTTTGTGTCTTAATAGAAGACATTACAAGGCTTGATAAGCGTGTGGAGAGTTTGTCTCGACACTTTTCTCAAGCAAACGATGACATAAAAGATATAAAAACGTCATCAGATAAAATCACCAAAAGAGTAGACAAGATAGAGAATATTCAATTAGGTGAAAAAACACAATTGCTTTCTTAAAAAAAGTATGCTATAAACTCGAATATAATTTGAAAGGATAAAACATTGAAAAAATCAGATTTAATTAATAAAATTGCCGAAGCAAACCCACATTTACAGTTAAAAGATGTAGAAAAAATTGTTTCTGTTATTCTAGGTACAATTACAAAATCATTAGCAAATGGTGATAGAGTAGAATTTAGAGGCTTTGGTACATTTAGCGTTAAAAAAAGAGACGCTAGAACAGCTAAAAACCCAAGAACAGGAGAATTAGTTAAAGTAGAAGAAAAATTTGTACCACATTTTAAATGCGGTAAAGGACTTTTTGATTTATTAAACAGTTAATAATGAGGTTAAAATGGCTTTTTTGAAAACACTTATAGGTATTCCGATTCTTTTAATCATTTTAGTATTTGCATTCATGAATAATGATTTAGCAACTTTTAGCCTTTGGCCGTTAAATTTTGAGATTGAGGTCTCTTTAAGTGTTATGATTGTTTTGCTTGTTTTAATAGGTTTTCTTTTAGGTAACTTCTTTTTATGGTTGTCTTATGCTCCATTAAGAAAAGAACTTCGCAACCACAAAAAACAAAATAAAAAATTATCAAAAGAGCAAAATAAATTAGTAAAAGAAATGGAAGGCTTACATTCTGATTTGCATGAATTTAAGCAAGAAGATACAAAATCTAAGCCTTCATTTTTTAAGAGAATATTTAAAAAGAAGAGTGAAAAAGATGAATTGGTTAAGTGAGTTTGTAAGACCCAAAGTAACAAAAATTAATAATACAAAAGATATCGATGATGGGCTTTGGAATAAATGTCCTCAGTGTGGTCAAATGCTTTTTTCAAGAGAAATGAAGAAAACAGCTTATGTTTGTTTTAATTGCGGTCATCATTTAAAATTATTTATAGATAAAAGATTTTCTTTATTGTTTGATGGTCAATATGAAAATATTTCTCTTGGTAAAATTGTAGAAGACCCTCTTAAGTTTAAGGATTCTAAAAAATATTCAGATAGATTAAAAACATATCGCAAAAAAACAGGTTTTGATGATGCAGTTAGAGTTGCTGTTGGTCAAATTGATGGTAAAAAAGTTGTTGTATCTGCCTTTGACTTTGCTTTTATGGGTGGTTCTATGGGCATGGCCGTTGGTGAAGGTGTTGTTAAAGCTGCAGAATATGCGTTAGAAAACAAATGTCCATTAATTACAATTACAGCATCTGGTGGTGCCAGAATGCAAGAAGGAATTTTATCTTTAATGCAAATGGCCAGAACAACAGCTGCTGTTAATAAATTAAAAGAAAATGGTGTGCCATTTATTTCTGTTTTAACAGACCCAACAACAGGTGGTGTTTCTGCCTCTTTTGCAATGTTAGGAGATGTTAATATCGCAGAAAAAGGCGCCGTTATTGGCTTTGCTGGCGCAAGAGTTATTGAACAAACCATTAGAGAAAAATTGCCTCAGGGTTTTCAAAGGGCAGAATACTTAAAAGAACACGGAATGGTAGATATTGTTGTTGAAAGAAAAGACCTTAAATCAGAACTTTCAAAAATAATAAGCATTTTAATGGATAACAAAAAATAAAAACAAAAAAGAGGTGTTATGTTAACTATAAAGAAAATAAATATAAAATCTTTTTCAGACAATGTTGTTTTCGTTAGCAAGTCTTGCCATCTTTATAATGTTAAAAAATTAAGAACCTTAACAAGAGTAGAAGTTCTTGGGGGCAAAAAAACTGTCTATGCTTTTTTAGAAGTTATAGATGAAGATGCTCTTGTTTCTCCAACTCAAATAGGCGTTAATGTTGAGTGCTTTAAGGATTTGGGCTTAAAAGAAGGAGACGCAGTTTCTATTGCTGTTTCAGAAACTCCCAAAAGTTATTCTTTGATAAAAAAGAAAATCTACGGAAACATTTTATCTACTTCAGAATATAAAAAAATTGCCGATGATATTATTTCAAAACGTTATTCAAATATGGATATCGCTGCATTTTTAGTTGCCATGGGTTCTTTTATGACTTTAGAAGAGGTTTTAAGTTTAACAAAATCTATTATTTCTAAAAATAAAATGAAGTGGGAAGATGAACATATTGTTGCAGATCATTATTGTATTGGTGGTGTTCCTGGCAATAAAACTGATTTGATTATTTTAGCAATTGTTTCTGCCTATGGTATAGCTTTTCCTAAAACATGTTCTTTTTCATTAACATCTTGTTCTGGCATGGGCAATGTTGCAAGTGCTTTTATGAATATAGATTTAAAAGAAAAAGAATTTAAAACACTTGTTTCAGAAAACCGAGCTGCAATAGTTGCTTATGACACCTTAAACGTTGGTGATTTTAATAAACAAATGTCTCCTGTAGAAAGATATATTGGTTTAACAAAAGCAGAGCAAATCGCAGCATCAATCATTGCGGTTAAAATTTCTTGTGGTATTACTCACCTTTTGATAGATATTCCAGTTGGTCCACAAGCCAGAATCAGAAGCTCTTTAGAAGCTATGAAATTAAGAAAAATCTTTGAATATCTTGGTGATAGTTTAGGCTTACATGTAGATGTTTGTATTACAGATGGTAGAGAACCAATAGGTAATACTATAGGTCCATTCTTAGAAGCTAGAGATGTTATGAAAATTTTGAAAAACCAAGAAGATGCTCCAGATGACTTAAGAGAAAAATCTTTGTTTTTAGCAGGAAAAATATTAGAATTTGATCCAAAATTAAGAGGTGGTCAGGGCTTTTTAGTTGCTAAAGAAATTTTAGAATCAGGCAGAGCTTTAGATCAGTTTAATAAAATTATTTCATCTCAAGGCAGAGCAGAAAAACCAGAACTAGGCTTCTTATCTTATGATTTTGTATCTCCACAAAATGGTGTTGTTAAAGCAATAGATGTTGGTGCAATAAATTATCTTGGTGTTGTTACTGGTGCAAACAGAAACAAATTATCAGGTGTTGAAATGTTTAAGAAAATAGGTGATGAAGTAGAAGCAGGAGATGTCCTTTTCAGAGTTTATTCTAATACACAATCAGATTTCTTAAAAGCAAAGATGTTTTTATCAGAAGCTCTTATTTATGAAGTTGATTAAGTCTTCATTAATTTCTTTATAGCATTTATCAAAAATAAAGTTAGCCTCAAGTTTGTTCTTAAACCATGTTATTTGTCTTTTGGCATATTGATGAGTATGAATTTTTGCTAATTCAATAGCCTCATCTAAAGTTGTTGTCCCATCAAGATAATCAATTATTTCAGGTAGTCCTAAAGCTTTTGATGCAGGGAGCATGGGGTTGATGTTTAATGATTTATAATTTTTAGCTTCATCAATAGCGCCAAGCTCAACCATTTTATTAAATCTAAAATCAATTCTTTCATCAAGTTCTTTTTTAGAAGGAATAATTTTTATTATAAAAAAGTTTGCCTCAATAGCTTTTATTAAGGGTTCATCGTGCCAGTCAACAATGCTTCTACCTGTCTGCCACAACACTTCTAAAGCTCTTTTAGTGCGAGTAGTGTCATTAGGGTTAAGTACATTTTTTGCTTTTTCATCTAAAAGATTATATGGGTTATTTTCTTTTTCAACTTTGTTTCTTACCTCTGTATCAATAGAAGGAATAGGTGTTGTTCCATATACTAAATTATTTATATAAAGCCCTGTTCCGCCAACAATAACTGGAGTTTTATTTTCATTCCAAAGGGTCTTAATCTTTTCCACACAAAGGTTTAGCCAGTCCACAACATTACCATGTTTTGTGCTTTCATATATTTGATATAAATGATGAGGCATAATTGTTTTATCTTCGCCAGAAGGGCAGGCAGAAATAATAGGAGTATCTTTGTATAATTGCTGACTATCACAGTTTATGATTTCGCCATTGAACTTTTCTGCCAAATCAATCGCTAATTGAGATTTGCCAGATGCTGTTGGTCCTGCAATTATAATAATATTTTTTTGCAAAAATAAACTCCTTATTAATCTTTATTGTATAGATTGTTTTTATGAAAAAACTAATACTAATATTTACATTTATGATTTTTAACGCAAACGCCACAACTGTCAAGCACCAATTTGAGGTTTCTTTAGGTGTGTTTGATGCTTTTCAATCTCAATTTGAATATGGCATAGATAAAAACAATTACCATATTGATTCTAAGGTTAACACTCAAGGAGCATTAAAAATGCTATATCCTTTTGAAGCAGAGTATCAAAGTGGTGGCAGAATAGAAAACGAAAAGCTTGTACCTCAAGTTTATAAATATAAGGCAAAAAGCAGATCTAATGTCAGAACCAAAGAACTTGTTTATTCTAAAACTGGAGTTGCCACATATAGAATTTCTTCTAAAAACGGCAAAGAAAATAAAGTTGCATTAAAAGAGGAAGATAAAAATCAAGGCACAACAGATTTGCAATCTGTAATGGCAGAACTTGTTATGCAATATAATACTTTAAGATTTTGTGATTCTAGAATGGAAGTTTTTGATGGTAAACGTAGATTTGACGTTATTTTTACCGATGAAACAAAAGAAGATATAAAAACTCCATATCATCAAGGTGAGGCTCACAAATGTGCGATGTATATTGATTCTTTAGGCTCAAAAGGTGATGACTTCTTGTTTAAATTAACAGAAAATAAACCTGTTGAGTTCTGGTTGATGCAAGATGAGAAGAGCGGCGCATTTTTTATTGCAAAAATTTTAGTTTCAGACACCTCTTTAGGTGATTTAACCGTTCTTACAAATCAAATTGAAGTAGTCAATTAAATAAAAAAAAGCAAACGATGTCATTGCTGACTTGATCCGCAATCAAGTTAGCTATATTTAATCATTAAATGCTCTAAATTTAACAAAATTACCTTTCAGCTTGAGGTCTAATCATTAGCTGCATATTTTCTTTAACACTTTCACCTGAAGAAGTTAATACAACACAACCAAAAGGTTTAATTTTATATTCACCTACAGATGTAATATCTTGTGCTTTATTGTCAGATGTATCAAAAACAACACTCCACTTTTTGCCATTTGTAGCTTTGGGAAGTTTGTATTCAACATCTCCATCAACATTACCAGATGCAATAACAATATAATCTTGTTTGCCATCTTTAGATTTTAATTGATAGGCTAGGGTTCTTGCATATTCACAATCCCAGTCATTGCCTTCCATTTGTTTTCCATCTGGTCTAAACCAAGTAACTTCATCAGCAGTTAAAGGTGCTGCAGAAGAAAATAATGGAACAGATTTTCTCAAATACATAAGCTTTCTAGAAAACAAATACATATCTTTTTGTTTGTCATCAAAACCTTTCCAATTATGCCAAGTTAGTTTATTGTCTTGACAATAAGCATTATTATTTCCGCTTTGAGAACGCAAAACCTCATCACCACCATTAATAATTGGCACTCCTCTAGAAAGCACTGCTAACGCAAGCATTGTTTTTGCTCTTGTTAGAGCAATTTCTTCTGTTGGAGAAGCCCAAGAATCTGTGTTTTTATTTCCATCTTGATTATTTTCATTGTTTGCATAATTGTTGGGATAGTCATAGTTTACTAAATCCCAGAGAGTAAATCCGTCATGTACGCCAATAAAATTTGCATCAGGTTTTTCTTTGCCTGCAATATGATACGCTAGTTTTCCTGTTTGATGATATTCTCCTTTACCAAATTTTCTATAACTTTTCTTTCCTTTGTCATTCCATTCAATAATATCATCATTCATCATATCTTTAGCATAAATTCCACTAGCATTCCAAGGCTCACCAAAAATTCTCACCCCAGTTTCTTTCTTTAAAGTTTTAATCATCTTTAAGAAAGGAGCATTTTTATTAAATTGATTATTTTCATCCATAGCTAAATCACCTGCCAAATCTAGCCTAAAAGCATCAACTCCTAAGGACGCAAAATATTTCATAGAGTTGTATGCAACATCAAGAGCAGGTTTTCTAGACACATCAAAAGAGTTCCAACATCCTGTAGAGTTTAATCTTTCTTTTTTGCCATTAGTTTCTATTATTCTTTGATAAGAAAGAGCGTCTAATCCTTCATAAGAAATAATTTGGTCAGGAGCAGTGTGATTATAAACAACATCCATGCATACTTCTATACCATTTTTGTGCATCTCATTAATCATAAGTTTAAAGTCTTCAATTGTTCCAAATTTTGGATCAACTGCAAAGTGGTTATATGGGTTATATCCCCAATAATCAGACAAGCCGAACTCTTGTTTTAGGTGTTTTCCTCCACAAGTTGGCATAATTGGCAAAAGCTCAACTTGAGTAATATTTAATTCTTTTAAGCGATTAATGCTAGATGAGTGCGCAAGCCCTAAAAAAGTCCCTCTAAGTTCTTCAGGAATGTCTTCATTCAAGGCACTAAATCCTTTAACATTCATTTCATAGATAATAACATCATCAAGTTTATGAGACGGCTTTTTTGTAAGATAAGGAAGCGAGCTACTATCTGTCTCAAACTTTACAACAGATTTAGGAACAAAATTTGCGGAATCTGTATTATTGTATGCTAATAAAGCTTCATTATCCCAATAACGAAGAGTATCTGAGATTTCTTTTGCATAAGGATCAACTAATAGTTTGTTTGGATTAAAAAATAAACATTGAGAAGGATTAAATTCTCCATTTGCTCTATATCCGTATTTTTGCCCTTCTTTAATATTAGGTATTTCAACTGACCAAATACCTTTTTCACCTTTAGCCATAGCAATTTTGGTTTCAGATTTTTCATCATCAGAAAACAAGCATAAGTCAATATTTTCAGCATGTTCTGAAAATATAGAAAAAAGAACTCCGTTGTCTGTTTTTTTAATTCCTAACATAGATTTATTATATATTAATTTTACTAAAAAGTCTATAATTTTCTTTTTAGAGTTTTAATAAAACGCCAGCAAAAGCGCCAACAATAATCATTAAAATAGGGTGCTTTTTATAAAAATGCAAAATGATAAATGCTGCAACAAACAGCAGTACAGATTTTAAGTTAATAATGCTGACCTTTGCTATTAAAAAACCACCATAGCCAATAAGAGCAAGTACAGCAGGACGAAGAGCAAACAAAATGTTTTGCAATGTTTGGTTTTCTTGATTTTTCAACAGCCATTTGCCAAGTAAAATCATAACAATTATAGAAGGGATTACAAGTCCAGATGTTGCTATTAAACCACCCCAAATACCAGCGGTTTTATAACCCACAAAAGTTGCCATATTAACTCCAATTGGCCCAGGGGTGGATTCTGATATTGCAATAATATCTGCAAGCTCATTTAATGAAAACCAACCTCGTCGACCACTCAGGCTAACCAAAAAAGGAATAGTAACCATTCCCCCACCAATTGCAAGAGAACCTATTTTAAAAAATTCTAAAAATAAAGTAATCAAAATCATATTGGTCTTTTCCTGTAATATAAAAAACCAAATAGTCCACTTGTGATTGCAATAATTGCTGGCGGAGTGTCAAATATTATTAATATTAAAAAACATACCGCAAAAATACTAAGTTGAGACTTTCTGCTTATTGATGTTCTCCACATTTTTATTAAAACTTGCAAAATCATGGCGCTAACCACAACCCTAATACCTGCAAAAGCACTTTTAACCTCGGGTAGTTCTAAAAAAGATTTAGAGAAAAAAGCAATAGCTGTAATAATGATAAACGAAGGCAAAACCATTGCAACAGAAGCAAGTATAGCTCCTTTAACCCCAAACTTTTTATAACCCACAAGGGTTGCGGTATTTATGGCAATAATTCCTGGAGTTGTTTGCCCAATAGCATAATAATCTATAAGTTCTTTTTTCTTAACCCATTTTTTTTTAGCAACAAGCTCTGCCTCTAAAATAGAAAGCATCGCCGCCCCACCACCAAAAGTGAAAAGCCCAATCTTAAAAATACATAAAAATAGTTCTAACATACCTAAAGTTTTCTTCTTAAATTTTTTTACAAATAAATGTCATCGCGCCCATAAAGCATTTATGGGTTAAGCGATCTTCAAATTTCACTTCTCTTTTATATCAACTTTAATGCTCAACTCATCAAGTTGGGCTTGACTAACATTGTTAGGGGCTTGCATTAACAAGTCTTGCGCTTTACCATTAAGAGGGAATAAAATTACATCACGGATAATTTCTTCATCTAACAAAAGCATAACAAGTCTATCAACGCCAAAAGCAGAACCAGCGTGCGGTGGAGCGCCAAATTTGAATGCACTCAACATACCACCAAATTTTGCATCTACATAATCTTTATCATAGCCAACAAGTTCAAAAGCTTTGTACATAACTTCTGGCTTAAAGTTTCTTTGACCACCAGACAAAAGCTCAACACCGTTACAAACCATGTCATATTGATAAGCTTTAATCTCAAGCGGATTTTTGTTAAGAAGCGCGTCCATTTCTCCTTGAGGCATAGAAAACGGATTGTGAGAAAATTGAATAGGGCATTTAGCATTTTCATCTTCATTTTCTTCATAGAAAGGAAAATCAACAACCCAACACATTTTGAAAGCGTTTGTGTCAACAATACCTAAATCTTCTGCAACTTTATTACGCAATTTACCAGTGAATTTTAAGAATTGTGTGCCTTTACCAACCATAAACAAAATAGCTTCATTTTCGCCTAAGTTAAATGCTTCAACATTAGATAAAAGCTTGAATATACCTTTGTCTTTTGCCAAATATGCAACACCGCCAAAACCAGCAGCTTTACCAAAGTCATTTAACTTATCAAAGAAAGAACGTGGCTTGTCGCCGATTCCAGCAACTCTAATTGCTTTAATAAATTTACCTTCTTTTGCAAAGTTGTCATAAACTCCAAAACCAGAATCTCCAAATAAAGAAGTAACATCTTCAATGATTAATGGGTTTCTTAAATCTGGTTTATCAGAACCATATTTGTTCATCGCTTCATCAAAAGGAATGCGAATAAAAGGGGCTTGATCAACTGTTTTGCCGTTAGCAAATTCATTAAAAATAGTGCTCATTGTTTTTTCAATAACTCTAAACACGTCTTCTTGAGTAACAAAACTCATTTCCATATCCATTTGATAAAATTCTCCAGGGCTTCTGTCTGCTCTAGGGTCTTCATCTCTAAAACATGGTGCAATTTGGAAGTATTTATCAAAACCAGAAACCATCAAAAGTTGTTTGAATTGTTGTGGAGCTTGTGGAAGGGCATAAAACATTCCTGGATTAATTCTTGATGGCACTAAAAAGTCTCTAGCGCCTTCAGGTGAAGATGCTGTTAAAATAGGAGTTTGAAATTCATCAAAACCTTGTTCAATCATAAGTTCTCTTGTTCTTTTAATAACTTCAAAACGCAATTTCATGTTTTTTTTCAAGCGCTCTTTTCTAAGGTCTAAAAAGCGATATCTTAAACGCAATTCTTCAGGAGCATTGTCTTCAACCGCAATTTGAATAGGCAAAATATCTGCTTTTGAATGAACTTCCACGCCAGATGCAATGATTTCAATTTCACCAGTTGGAATATTGTTGTTAACACTTTCACGTTTAACAACTTTGCCGTCAATACCAACAACCGATTCTACACGCAAATCTGCGATGATGTCAAAAGTTTCTGTCCCTTTAGTAAACACAACTTGCGTAATGCCAAAATTATCTCTTAAATCCACA
Source organism: Alphaproteobacteria bacterium (assembly GCA_044432975.1). Lineage (GTDB taxonomy): Bacteria > Pseudomonadota > Alphaproteobacteria > RF32 > CAG-239 > JAWXUC01. The sequence goes on from JAWXUC010000005.1 coordinate 24,001, forward strand.
AAACAAAGGTTTCCAAAATCTCGCTTTCTGTGAATCCAGCCAGCAATTTTAACCTCTGTATTTATGTTTTGTGCATTTAATTCGCCACAAGTGTGTGTTCTGTACATTGTAAAAAATCCTCTTTTCATTTTATTTTATTTGTGCTATAACATAACAAAACCAATAAAAAAAGCAAGAAATAAAATGAATTTAATACAAAAAACTAAAGATTTGGAAGAGTTTTGCGAAAAACTAAAAAAAGAACCATATATAACAGTCGACTTAGAATTTTTAAGAGAAAAAACCTATTTTGCTCAAATATGCTTAATTCAAGTAGGCTCAGACATTGAGTGTGCAATAATAGATCCATTAGCAAAAGGCATTGATTTAAGTTCTTTTTTTGATTTAATGAAAGATAAAAAGATTGTAAAAGTTTTTCATTCTTGTCGTCAAGATATAGAAATTTTATATAATATTTCAGGCTTTTGCCCATATCCTGTTTTTGATACTCAAATTGCTGCAGAGGTTGCAGGTTTTGGAGAAAGTGTTTCTTATGAAACCTTAGTAAATTGCTTTTGCAAGCAAGAATTAAATAAATCTTGCCGTTTTACAAATTGGCAAAAACGTCCTTTAGATGAAGCTCAGTTAGACTATGCTATTGGGGATGTAACTTATTTGAGAGATATTTATAAAATATTACAACAAAACCCTCATATAGATTTGATAAAAGATAAATTAAAGAGCTTGTCAAATGAAGATGACTACAAACCTAAGCCAGAAGAAGCTTGGAAAAAAATTAGACATCGTTCTCATAATTCAGGTTATTTAACAATTTTAAGAGAACTTGCAAAATGGAGAGAAATTCGGGCTATAGAGAAAGATGTTCCCAGAAAAAATGTTGTCTCAGATGATATGCTGTTAAGTATTGCTTCAGCAATCCCAACAACTATTGATGAACTTTTAGAAATAAGAAATATTAGAAAAGATTTAGCACAAGGGAAAATGGGACAAGAGATAATAAATTGCGTAAAAGAAGCCTTGAATATTAAGTCTAAAGATTATGTTAAATTAGAAAAAAACAAAAAAACAAAAAAAGGCTCTAGTTCTTTGATAGAATTATTAAAACTTTTGTTAAAAATAAAATCTCAAGAGTTAGATGTTACAGCAAAACTTTTAGCAACAGAAGATGAATTGTTAGATTTTGCTAATGGTCATGACAAAGGTATTAGTTTTTTAAATGGATGGAAAAAAGAAGTTTTCGGAAACCTTGCCATAGGTATCAGAAACGGAGATGTTAAAATAGCCTATAATAGCTCAAATAAAAGAGTAGAATTTCATTAAATGAATATTAATAATTATATTATATAGTATCAACTATATATGTGAGGAAAAATTAAAGATGGTAGTGGCAACAGAGGTAAAGATACCAGATCAAAAAGTTATTTTCAAAGAGAGGTTTGAAATTGACTACTCTCAACCTTTGCCAAATTTAAATGTTAATAATTCCATTGCTTATTCTGTAAAAGATATCTTAAGCCCAACAAGACCTTTATTTGCCTTAATCACAAATAACAACACTCCTCCCAGATGTTCTCTATTGCCGAAGTTAAGCTCAATAGAAAATTCTTCAGTATTAAAATTAGTTGACTTTGGTGTTGTTGATTATGTTGTAAAAAAAACAGAAAACATGGCTTTAATTTATGAACAACCATCAACAACAATAAGCCTTTTAGATATAGATAAAGATAATCTAAAAAAAATATATAAAGATAGAGAAAAATTAGAAGGAATTATTCTTTCAATTTTATCTGCAGTAGAAGTTTTAAAAGAATCTAATATATCTCATCGTTCAATCAGAGCAGATAATATATTTTTTAATGATAAAGAGTTTAATAGTGTTGTTTTAGGTGATTGCGCTGCTTGTTTCCCTGGTTTTTTACAACCAGTAGTTTATGAGACAATAGAGGCTGGTGCTTGTGATAGAGCGTCTAAAGGTGATGGTGAAAGTGCTAATGACTTTTATGCAATAGCCCTTTGTTTGTTATCATTATTTGCCCAAAAGAATATTTTAGAAGACATAGATGAAAAGCAAATAATAAAAAGCAAAATAGAAGGCGGTAGTTTTCAATTATTAACTAAAGGTGTTGATTTTCCAAAACATATTTCAGTGTTATTAAAAGGGCTTTTAGACGATGATGCAGAAGAGCGCTGGGGATTTTCTCAAGCTTATAATTATCTTAAAGATAAAAATTATTCTGTCATAAAACAAACTTCACAAAAGGTTAAAAGATCTTTAGTTATAGATGATCAAAAATATTATTTGCCTAAAGAAATTGCTTATGTTTTATCTCAAGATATAGAAAAAGCATCATCTTTGATTAACTCAGGAAAGATAGCAGAATGGTTGAAAGTTAATTTCAAAGAAAAAGACTTATATAAAGATTTTAATAAATTATTAGATCAAGAAATGCCAATAGCCGTTCTTGTTGCAAAAACTTGTATCTTAATAGCGCCAGAAATGCCTGTTTTTTATAAAGGGCTGTCTTTTTTTCCTAAAGGAATTTCCAAAGCCATCTTTTTTGATTTGAAAAAATCTGAAAACATTGCTTTATATAAAGAAGTTATTAGCTCAGGTCTTATTAATTATTGGTTTTTAAAGCAAGATACCAGTCGTTCACCTAGTAATATTGCAGAGTTTGATCTTTACATAAACAATAAAGAGTTTGGCTATGGAATAGAGAGAGTAATGTATGATTTAGATGATGATATTCCATGTAATAGTGATTTATTAGAAGGTTTTTTTGTAAACACTGTTGGTGGAGTTCTTCGTTGTTTAGATAAAAATGTAAAAACAAAGAAAAAACTTTATGATAATTCAATAATATCGTTTTTGCGTTGTAAATTAGGTAAAAAAGCAGATGTTTTCTTAAAAGAATTAAATTCACTTAAAAAAGAAAATAAACTTTTGGGGATTTTAAAGTTATATGTATTTTTACAAATGAAATACGGGCCTAAAAGATTGTTTGATATTTGTGATGCTTTTAGTGTTTTGGCAACTCCTCTTATTAAGGTTTACAAAAATATTTCTATACAAAAGAGTGTTGAAGAAAGTTTGGTTCAAGCTTCTCGTAGTGGTTTTTTACAAAATATGTATAATGTCTTAGATAATCAAGAAGAGTTGAAAAACGATAGGCAAAAATATGATCAAGCGGTTTCAAAATCGGTTATCTTAAAAACAGAAAAGAAAAATATTCTTTTGCAACTTTCTGAAAATGAAGATGTAAATTATACTGTAGGTATAAAAATTTCCATAATAATAGCACTGATGGCATCTGTAATCTCTTTTGTTTTATCATTGCTAGAACGTGTTTTATAAAGAGAAAATAATGAAAAAAAGAGTTGAAAAAAATATAAAAAAGAAAAAGATATCATTAGTTAAAAAAATTTGTATAGCTTTATTTTCTTTGTTCTTTATTTTGCAAAATTATCCTTTGGTTGTTTTGTTTGTTTTAGGAATGCTACCTACACTTGTGATTTCTTTAGTCGGTAAAACAAATAAAAATAAATTAATAGTTGTTGGTTTTATGAATTTAGCTGGGTGTATTCCTTATATTGTAGATATTGCTTTTAGCCATTCTCCTTTAGATGATTTTTTAAGTATAGTTTTTAGTATCTTTTCTTGGTGTTATATGTATTCTTTTGCTGCTTTGGGCTTTTTATTTTATTCAGCTCTTCCTTTCTTTATTGTTCTTACAATAAAAACATTGCGAAATTTCAGATTAAAGCAAATAGATAGAGAACTTAATAGAATAAAAGAAAAATGGGGTGAATTATGATAAATAAATTTAATAAAAAAGGCTTATACTTTTTTGCTTTAGGCGGAGCTCAAGAAATTGGGATGAATTTTTTTGCCTATGTTGTTGATGGCAAAATCATTATTGTAGATTGTGGTTATGAGTTTTTGCATGACTACCCAGGAATAGATTTAGGCTTAGCAGATTTTGGTTTTTTAGAGCAATATAAAGAAGATATCTTAGGTATTTTCATTACTCATGGACATGAAGATCACTTTGGCGGTATTGGTTATGTTTTACCAAAGTTAGGAATGCCTCCTGTTTATGGTACAAACTTTACAATAGGTTTAATTAAAGAAAGGCTTAAAGATTTTAATATAGATGATGCTCAATTAAATTGTGAAAAAGTTGTAAACTTAGAAGGTTTTGATGTCTCTTTTATTAATATGGTTCATTCTGTTCCAGAAACATCTGCTTTATTTATAAAAACTCCTTATGGCAATGTTTTTCATGCCACAGATTGGCGCTTAGATGATGACAATACTTCTTTGCAAAAAACAGACTATGCTGCAATAAATAAAGCTTGCCAAGACGGCGTAGATCTTTTTGTTTGCGATTCTACAAATATCTTAAAGTCAGAGGAAGATATAACAGAAAGCGATGTTAGAAAAAATTTGATTGAATTAATTCCAACTTTGAAAAACGGAATAGTTGCGACATGCTTTGCTTCAAATTTAACAAGAGTAGAAAGTTTAATTTTAGCTTCTCATCAAGCAGGTAGAACTCCTGTTTTAATGGGAAGAGCTTTGGTTCAAAACATTAGCATTGCAAAGCAGTGCGGATATTTTAGTGATTTACCATCTTTTTCTAAATTTAAAGAGGCAGAAGACATCTCTCCAGAAAATGCAGTATATATAACAACAGGCTCTCAAGGAAATTATAGAAGCTCTTTAAGAAATGTTGTTTATGGTGAAAACAAAAACTTAAAGTTATCAAGTGGAGATAATGTTGTTTTTTCTTCAAAAGTAATACCAGGAAACGAGGTTAGAATAGAAGACTTGCAAGAAAAATTAATAGCAGATGGTGTTAACGTTATTACCACAGATGACTTTCCGATTCACACATCAGGTCATGGCGGAAAAGAAGAAATTAAAAAAGTTTATGATATGCTAAAACCAAAAATTTTAGTCCCTGTTCATGGTGATAAAAGGTTTATCAGAGAGCACAAAAGATTTGCGTTAGAGTGTGGAATTCAAGATGTTCTAAACTTAAATGATGGAGATGTTCTTTTTATAGAAAAAGATGAAGCTCCTAAAATAGTAGAAACATTACCAACAAGTGTTTTTGCTGTAGATAGAGGAAGATTAGTTCCCATAGATGCTCAAGTGCTAAAATATAGAAAACAAATAGCTTTTAATGGTTCTGTATTTATAAGTTTTGCAGTAGATAAAAACTGGAATCCTTTAGGAGTTAAAATTTCTTCAAAAGATATTTTAAATGAAGATGACTTTGCAGAATTAAGAGATGCAATTGAACAAGAAGTTATGGCTCTTTTACCACAAAAAGTTGTTGAGTTTGATAAAAATGAAGGCAGACTTATAGACTTTGTAAGAGTTTATATCAGAAAACGCATATTAAAAGAAACAGGGATGTACCCTGTTCCGTTTATTCATTTGTATAAGCTGTAAATAAGTTTTGTATTAGAGCATTTTATTAATCGTAAAACCATCTAAAGTTTTAAGCCTTACCTGCCTCTGTCAGGTTTAGGGGTTGTGTTGTTTTGAGATTTTTCCATTGTTCTTTCAAAGATAGTTTTTTCCATTTCTTTTTGAAAGTCTTTAGCAGAGCCAAACTCTTTTTTTATCCACTCACCTTGAGTTAATACCAAAGCATCTCTTCTTGACATAGGGCTAATTGGTTTGATGTTCTTAAGAGTTTCAGGGTTAACAATTTTTGTTGGTTGTAATGGTGCAAAATCATAACCCATAGCAAGTTTTTTTGCTTCAATTTTTGCCACAACATCAATGTTTGGTAAGCAGTGTTTTTTCAACTCATCTGCTGTTAAGTCAGGCGCATGTTCTAATATTAAAGAAGTTAACTCTTTTTTATCCTCAGAGCACTCGTTTAATTTGTTAATGAATTCTTTTTTTCCAATCTTCATTGTCATAATGCACCTCCTTATAATAATATTTATTTATAAGCTGATTATATCATAAAAAAGAGTAGATATCAAGTTTTTTCGTTATTATATTATTTTACTTTAAGTTTCTTCAAAAACTCACCAATTTTTTTATTCCATTTAAATCCGTCTTCTGGTTTTGGCTTTTTAAATCCCCACCAAGTTGCAGGTATCTTATCTAATTGAATAGGCGAGAAAACAGCAGGATTCGTAGTTAAAGTTTCCCAAGCAGCTTCAGGGTCTCGAGATGCAACCTTAAAGTAATTTATAATTAGGTTATGAGCATCAACAGGGAACTTTTTATTTTCTAAAGCTTTAATATATTTTTGAATTTTTTCACGTCTTTCATTGTGTTCATCATACAACTTTTTAGATAAGTTTTTCTTTTTTGCATTAATTAATCTTGTTTGATAAGCAATATCACAAGCTTCTAGTTCTATTAAAATTTCAATATAAGAAATCAGCGCATCTTGCAACATTGCGTCAGAAGTATCTTCTGCTAAGGTTAAAATTTGCTCATCAGAAGAGTTGGGGTGAATGCTGCTAACTTGGTTTGGATAAGTCTCTAACATAATAACCCATCCTAACAATGTGTCTCTAGTTATAGTTTCAACAATATTTGGTTTATACCTAGGAAGAAGATCTTCTTGTTTTGTTGCAAAAATAGGTAGAGTTGTTTTTTGATAACTTTCAGCCATAGCATAAGTTGCAGATGTATAAGAAAGCCAAGCTTTAACTAAATTTTTTTCTTCAGGAGCCAATTCAGGATTAAGTGCTGGCATTTTTTTTGGCATAATTTTTATTTGAGGAGCTTCATTAACTTCTTCTTCATTTTGAATATCTTCTTCAAGTATTGTAGTTGGTGCCAAAGCAGGTGTAGAAACAGATGTTTCTATAGCTTCTTCTAAAGCCGAACTTTCTTCAAAATCTTTTAATTCAGAATCAATGAACTCTTGCAAAAGAAGATCAAAGTCATCCATATCATTACTCATTTTTCGCCCTCATTTAAAAATATTTTTGCAACATTATTGTTATTAGAATCAAGAACGACGATTCTATCTTCAAGCCCTCCGTTTTTAATTAAGATGTATGTATAATCTTGATTGTGAGTAATGCTTGAAATAGTTGAACCCATAGGCTGATTTAAAAAAGTTTCTAAACTTTCAGCAGTGTTTGTAGGCTTCTTAACTTTTTTAACAATAATACCAATAGCGCACAACACACCAAATACTAAGAAAAATGTTAGTATTGCGACAACTATTTTTATTGCTTTTAATTTATTCATGTGTCTATATTATATATATTATGACAGAAAACAACATTTATTTTACATCTATTGCAAAAAATTGCGATTCTAAAACAAGATTAGATAAATTTTTAACTAAAGAAATTAAAGATTTATCTCGCGCAAGCATACAAAGATTAATTGACGGAGGTTTTATAAGCTTAGATGAAGAAATTATTTTTGATAAAAATTATAAAATAAAAGAGGGCGATAGTTTTCAGGTCGTAATTCCACCAGCAACAGAAGCCGACCCATTGCCAGAAAATATTGATATAGAAATTGTCTGTCAAGATAAAGATGTTGTTATTGTAAACAAACCAGCGGGTATGACAGTCCATCCAGCTCCAGGGCAATGGACAGGAACATTGGTGAATGCTCTTCTTTTTCATATAAAAGATTTATCAGGAATAGGCGGTGTAAAAAGGCCTGGGATAGTCCATAGAATAGATAAAGACACATCAGGAATTTTGGTTGTTGCCAAAAATGATATTGCACATCAAAAATTATCAGAACAATTTTTTAATCATTCAATTAATAGAACATATTACGCAGTTTGCAATGGTCTTCCAAACCCATTAAACGGAACAATAGATAAAAACATTGGTCGCTCAAAATTTGACAGACAAAAAATGGCGGTTTTAGAGGCAGGTGGCAAAAGAGCCATAACCCATTATCAAACAATAAGCACCAACAATGGAGTATCTTTAATTAAGTGTAATTTAGAAACAGGCAGAACCCACCAAATTAGAGTCCACATGTCTAGCATAGGCTGTTCTTTGGTCGGAGACAAAACCTATGGCAAAGGGAAAATAGATTTTCCACGTCAAGCCCTCCACGCAAAATCTCTAGGCTTCATCCACCCAACCAGCGGCGAAGAAGTCTTTTATGAGTCCGATTTCCCAGAAGACTTCAAGCAACTAATGCAAACTCAAAATCTTGAATATAAATAAAAAAATGTCATCGCGCCTTAAAATATAATTTTAAGGCTAAGCGATCTTCTATATTTTCATTCTAGCAAATAATACTTGCTTTTTTTATTTCTCAACTTATAATTGTTTTCGAGCATAAACATGCTCTGAGGTATCAAAGTATCAATAATACGCAGTGTCAGTGCAATGACACAAAATTTGCACACTTCTAGTCATATGACTGGGAGTGGCAATAAAAACATAGCCTTCTAGGTTATGTGCCTACTGGCTGCGTACAGTACTTTGAGCTCTCAGTCACCTTTTTAAAGGTGTTATTCATTTTATAAAAAAAGGAAGAGAATATGCAAGTTTCTAAAAAAACAAAACGTGGCAGACTAGAAGACGGAACCGCCAACCCCATAGACATTCACGTTGGCAATCAAATAAGACTCAGGCGCCAAATGCTAAAATATTCTCAAACTAAACTTGCAAACCTTTTAGGCGTTACATTTCAACAAATTCAAAAATATGAACTCGGCAAAAACAGAATCTCAGCCAGCAGACTCTGGGATGTTGCAAACGTTTTAGAGGTTGATTTTAACTTTTTTTACAAGTCAATTTCACAAGAAGATTTAAATAAAAGCCCAAGATTTATTATAAACCAAAACGTAGAAACTCCTCAAGTAGAAGAAGACCCAATGTGCAACAAAACAATCTTAAAAATAGTTAGAAACTTAAGCAAAATAAAATCAGAGCAACAAATAGAAGCCCTAGAAATAATTTCATCAGCTATAGCTCAAAAAAAATAATTTAAATCATATAATAATAGTTTTAAATTCACTTCAGATGTCTTTGTTTCTTAATCTATACTTAAAATATACCATATTGGGATAACGTTATCCCAATATGGTATATCTTAAATACTTGTGGGTTAATAACTATAGTCAAATAATAAAAAAAAATATAAAAATATTAAATAACCTCTTGCGAAGAAAAATAGCAATAACTATATACAATTCATAAAGGAGAAAAAACAATGAGTAATAAAGTATTAGGTATTGACTTAGGTACCACAAACTCTTGCTTTGCTATCATGGAAGGTAGTGATGCAAAAGTATTAGAAAACACAGAAGGCGCAAGAACTACACCATCTATGGTTGCTTTCACAGATACAGAAAAATTGGTTGGATATCCAGCAAAACGTCAAGCTGTTACAAATCCAGAAAACACAATGTTTGCAATTAAACGTTTAATTGGTAGACGTTTTAATTCACCAGAAGTTGAAAAAGACAAAAAATTAGTTCCATTTGCAATCGTTAATGGTGACAATGGTGATGCATGGGTAGAAGCAAAAGGCACAAAATATGCTCCATCTCAAATTTCTGCATTTATTTTGCAAAGAATTAAAGAATATGCAGAAAGCTATTTAGGAGAACCAATTGATAAAGCTGTTATCACTGTTCCTGCATATTTCAATGACAGTCAACGTCAAGCAACAAAAGATGCTGGTAAAATTGCTGGCTTAGAAGTTTTACGTATTATCAACGAGCCAACAGCAGCAGCTCTTGCTTATGGTTTAGATAAAAACGCTTCTGGTACTGTTGCTGTTTATGACCTTGGTGGTGGTACATTTGATATCTCTATTCTAGAAATCGGCGACGGCGTATTTGAAGTTAAATCAACAAACGGGGATACTTTCTTAGGTGGTGAAGACTTTGACCAAAGAATAGTAGAATTTTTAGCAGACGAGTTCAAAAAAGAATCTGGCATTGATTTGAAATCAGATAGATTAGCATTACAACGTTTGAAAGAAGCAGCAGAAAAAGCAAAAATTGAGCTTTCTTCAACAACTCAAACAGACGTAAACTTGCCATTTATTACTGCAGATGCAACAGGTCCAAAACACTTAAACATCAAAATGACAAGAGCAAAATTAGAATCTTTGGTTGATGATTTAATTAAAAGAACAATCGAACCTTGCAAAAAAGCTCTTGCAGATGCTGGTGTTTCTGCTTCAGAAATCAAAGAAGTTATTCTTGTTGGTGGTATGAGCAGAATGCCAAAAGTACAAGAAATTGTAAAAGATATCTTTGGTAAAGAGCCTCACAAAGGTGTAAACCCTGATGAAGTTGTTGCACTTGGTGCTGCAATTCAAGGTGGTGTATTGATGGGCGACGTTAAAGATGTATTGCTTTTAGATGTAACTCCACTTTCTTTAGGTATTGAAACTTTGGGCGGTGTGTTTACACGTTTGATTGACAGAAACACAACAATTCCAACTCGCAAATCTCAAGTTTTCTCAACTGCAGAAGATGGCCAAACAGCTGTTACAATCAGAGTGTTTCAAGGTGAACGTGAAATGGCTCAAGACAACAAATTGCTAGGTGCTTTTGATTTGGTAGGAATTCCTGCAGCTCCTCGTGGTATGCCTCAAATTGAAGTAACATTTGATATTGATGCAAACGGTATTGTTAACGTTTCTGCAAAAGATAAAGCAACAAACAAAGAACAAGCGATTCGCATTCAAGCAAGCGGTGGCCTGTCAGATGTTGATATCGAAAAAATGGTAAAAGAAGCAGAGGCAAATGCTGAAGCAGATAAGAAAAAACGTGAAGAAGTAGATAGCAGAAATAATGCAGAAAGCTTGATTCATACAACAGAAAAAACTTTATCTGAAAATGGCGATAAAATCGGCGCTGATGATAAAGCAAAAATAGAAGCCGAAATAGCAGCTCTTAAAACTGCTTTAGAAGTAGGCGATTCTGCAGCTATTAAAGACAAGTCAGAAAGCTTAATGCAAGCATCTCTAAAATTAGGAGAAGCAATGTATAAAGATATGCAACAAGAACAACCTCAAGCAGGAGAAACTCCACAAGAAGAAGCTCCAGCCGCTGACGAAACAGTTGTTGACGCAGACTTTGAAGAAGTAAAATAATATTTTACAAATTCATTATAGGGTGGGGGGCTTGCTCCCACCTTTTTTTTTATATCAAACATCATTGTGGACTTTATCCGAAATCTATAGCAAATTATAAATTTATTGATTGTGTTTATCGCTGATTTGTAGGGGCGATTATTAATCGCCATCATTGCCGTAAGGCAATGAAAATAAGGACATTTACTGTCGGGAGACCACAGGTCTCCCCTGCTTTTTTATGCAAAAATACAATCAATTAGTATCTGATTAGCTATAATTAGTTGTATAGTTTATATTAACTAATTTTTTATTGAAAAAAAATATCTTTTAATATATTAATTAACTATAAAATTAAGAATATTAAATTATCCACCTTTTAAAAAATTATTATATGAATACATTAGCCGTTATTGCATTATGCTTGTTAGCTTTCATCATTATTGTAGCATTTTTATTTGTAGCTATTCTTTGTTGGGCTTATTATGCTCTATCTAACTTTTTTATCGCTTTTACCTCTTGGGAAGATGATGAAGAGATTACTACCTCTAAAGATTGTTTGTGATGAATAACGCTCCACTTTCTACCGTTTATATATTCTGGCTTATTTTTTTGTTTCTTGTCTTGCTTATATTTATTATTGGTTGGATTGCAAAAAAAAACTCAATTACTGTAGGTACCGTAGATGCTAATCCTGATGATGACGATGAAGAAATTTAGAAACTTTTCTTCTGTTGTGTGTAAAAAGCTCTGATAAAAAATCAGAGCTTTTTTTATTCATTATCATAGTTGCAATATATAGCTAATTCAAAATTAACGCGAGATTCGTATAAGAAAGAAATAGGTGTTTTTTTGCACTATTTGCCGTAGGGCGGGGGCTTGCTCCCGCCGTTACGCAGTACCTCACGGCGGGAGCAAGCCCCCGCCCTACAAATCAGCGATAAACACAATCGTTTATTGTTTATCTTGCGATTGGTTTATATTTAACCTTATGAGGGTTGATTGAATCTGCGCCAAGTCTTTTAACTTTGTCTTTTTCATATTCTTCAAAGTTTCCTTCAAACCATACTACTTGAGAGTCCCCTTCATAAGCTAAGATGTGAGTTGCAAGTCTGTCTAAGAACCATCTATCATGCGATGTTACAAACACACAACCAGGGTAGTTCATAATACCTTCTTCTAAAGAACGTAACGTATCAACGTCTAAGTCATTTGTAGGCTCATCGAGAAGCAATACGTTGCAACCTTTTTTAAGCATTTTTGCCAAGTGAACGCGGTTTCTTTCACCACCAGAAAGAGAGCCTATTTTCTTTTGTTGATCTCCCCCCTTAAAGTTGAATTGTCCAACATACGCACGACTTGCCATTTGTTGTTTGCCAATATAAATCATGTCTAATCCGTCAGAGATTTCTTGCCAAACGTTGTTGTTGTCATTTAAGGCATCACGAGATTGATCAACGTATCCCATATCTACAGTAGAACCAATTTTCAAATCTCCAGAATCTGGAGTTTCTTGACCAGTTAACATTCTAAATAATGTTGTTTTACCTGCACCATTAGGTCCAATAATACCAACAATAGCACCTTTAGGAATTTTGAAAGAAAGGTTGTCAATTAACAATCTGTCGCCATAACCTTTAGATATATTTGTTGCTTCAATAACCAAATCACCCAAACGCTCACCCATTGGGATGTTGATGTTAGCAGTGCTTATTTTTTCTGCCGAGCTTTGGTTTAACAATTCTTCATAAGCATTAATTCTGGCCTTAGATTTTGCCTGACGTCCTTTAGGATTCTTTTGAATCCATTCAAGCTCATTTGCCAAAGATCTTTGACGACTAGTTTCATCACGAGATTCTTGCAATAAACGTTTTTGTTTTTGCTCTAACCAAGCAGAATAATTTCCTTCATAAGGGATTCCTTGCCCACGATCAATTTCAAGAATCCAGCCAGTAACATTGTCTAAGAAATATCTATCGTGAGTAACCATAACCACAGTTCCTGCATAATTTTTAAGATAACGTTCAAGCCACGCCACAGATTCTGCATCTAAGTGGTTGGTAGGTTCATCGAGTAATAACATATCGTTATTTTGTAATAATAAGCGAGCCAATGCCACACGACGTTTTTCACCACCAGAAAGCTTTGTAACATCAGCATCTTTTGGAGGACAACGCAAAGCGTCCATAGCGATTTCTAAAGTTCTTTCTAGATCCCAACCGTTAGCTGCATCAATTTTGTCTTGAAGCTCTGCTTGTTCATTTATAAGAGCGTCCATATCAGCATCTGGGTCGGCAAACATCATAGAAACTTCTTCAAAACGTTTTAATAATTCAACAGTTTCTCCCATAGCTTCCATAACATTTTCAATAACGTTTTTGTTAGGGTCTAATTTTGGTTCTTGTTCAAGATAACCAATTTTAACACCTTCTGCAGCCCAAGCCTCGCCATTAAATTCTTTGTCAACACCAGCCATGATTTTTAAGAGTGTAGACTTACCCGCACCATTGGCACCTAAAACACCAATTTTTGCACCAGGGAAAAAAGATAAAGTAATGCCTTTAAAAAGCTCTTTGCCACCAGGGAAAGACTTGCTTAAACCTTGCATTGTATAAATGTATTGATAACTAGCCATAATATAAATTCTCCTTATTTTAGAGCATTTTCCGAAAAGATAGAATACCCCTGTGAAGAATTTTGTTTTTTGAATTTGACTTTATTTGTGAAGTGTAGTGGACTACAGTTTGCAAATAAAGTCAAAGAACAAAAAGCAAAAGACGAGCAAGGTGATTCTATCTTTTCGGAAAATGCTCTAAGGGCAGTATAAAGACGTTTTTTGATTTTGCAATATTTTTTGTATTATATTAAAGAAAATTAAACAAATTCAACCTAAAATAAACTATATAGGAGGGCCTCCATTATGAAGCAGATAGTTTTTTTAATATCATTATTTTGTGCGTTTAACGCAAAGGCAGAAGTTTCTTTAGACGATAAAATCGCCCAAATGATAATGGTAGGTTTTAATAATCAAACCTTAGACGACACAAATCCAATATATAATGATATAAAAAATAATCATATTGGTGGGGTAATTTTGTTTGATAAGAATGCAGATAAAACTCAGCCTGATTTGCAAAAAAACATTAATAATCCAGCTCAGTTAAAAAAACTTATTGTAGACTTAAACTCAATTTCAAAAACTCCATTATTTATAAGCATCGACCAAGAAGGCGGGAAGGTGTCAAGACTAAATAAAAGTTTTGATGTTTCAACATATAGCGCAAAAAATTTAGGTGAATTAAATAATAAAAACCTTACATTTTCAGAAGCGTTAAAAACAGCTCAAACATTAAAAGATTTAGGCATTAATATAAATTTTGCTCCATGTGTTGACGTTGAAATAAATAAAGATTCTCCAATAACAAAAAAACAGCGTATCTTTTCAGAAGACGCAAAAATTGTTGCAGACAATGCAATAGAAGTTGTAAAAGCTCATAAACAAGCGGGTGTTTTGCCTGTGTTGAAACATTTTCCAGGACATGGCAGCGCTAAACATGATTCTCATGACGGATTTGTTGATATAAGTATAACTTTTAGTCAAGAAGAACTTGTTCCATATAAAAAAATAGTAAAAAAACACCCCAATATAGGCGTAATGACAACTCATGTTTTTAATGAAAACATAGATTCTAAAAATCCATTAAGTTTATCAAAAAAAAGTATAACAGATTTATTAAAAAAAGAAATTGGTTTTAATGGTCTTGTTTTTTCAGATGACTTAAACATGGGAGCTTTAGCAAAAAATTATAGCTGGGAAGATGTCTTGATTAATGCCATAAATGCTGGCACAGATATTCTTGTGATTGGCAATAATTTAACTTACAACCCAAACGTTACCAAACAATCTATAAAAATAATAAAACAAGCTGTTAAAGACAATAAGATTTCTGCAAACACAATAGATAGTGCATATAACAAAATTATGAACTATAAAAAAGGGATGTAAAAATGAATCTGAGACTATCTTTATTAGACTGGACAATTATTGCATGCTTTTTGTTATTAAGTTTGTTTATAGGCATTTATGCCTCGAAGAAAGCTGGTAAAAACGCAAGTGAGTATTTTGTAAGCGGTAGAAATATGCCATGGTGGTTGCTTGGTTTTTCAATGGTTGCAACCACTTTTTCAGCAGATACCCCAAATTTGGTAACAAATATTGTAAGACAATCAGGAGTTTTTGGCAATTGGCAGTGGTTAGCTTTTTTACCAAGCGGTATGTTAACTGTGTTTTTATATTCAAAACTCTGGCGCAGATCAGAAACAATAACAGATTTAGAATTTTATGAACTTAGATATAGTGGTAAAATTGCAAGTTTTTTAAGAGGTTTTAGAGCAATTTATTTAGGGGTTGTTTTTAATGTTTTAATAATGGCCTCGGTTTCTTTAGCGGCCATTAAAATAGGTGCGTCAATGCTAGGTTTAAGCCCTATAGAAAGCATTTTGTGGGCAATTATAGTAACAACCGTTTTTTCTACTTTAGGTGGTCTAAGAGGTGTTTTGTTATCTGACTTTATTTTGTTCATTGCTTCCATATCAGGTTCTATTGCCGCAGCTTATTTTGTTGTAAATATGCCAGAAATAAATGGAATTTCTGGTTTGCTAAAACACTTGTCAACAACAGAAGAATTAAGTCGAAAAACCCAAATATTTGGCTATGCCAGTTTTTCTGATTTGGTTGCAATGATGATTATTCCGTTTGCAATTGTGTGGTGGAGCGTTTGGTACCCAGGGTCAGAACCTGGTGGCGGAGGTTTTTTAGTGCAAAGAATGTTGGCCGCAAAAGATGAAAAAAACGCAACAATGGCAACAATGTTTTTTAATGTAATGCACTATGCTTTAAGACCATGGCCTTGGATATTGGTTGCGCTATGCTCTTTAGTTATATATCCAGATATTGCCTCATTACAGACTGCCGTAGGAGACTTATTGCCTAAAAGTCAAATTCAAAATGATGTTGCATATTCTTTAATGTTAACAAAAATCCCCACAGGATGGATAGGGCTTGTTGTGGCATCATTGCTGGCAGCTTATATGTCAACAATTTCCACACACTTAAATTGGGGAGCGAGCTACCTTGTAAATGATTTTTATTGCGTGTTCATAAATAAAGATGCATCAGAAAAGAAAAAAGTTTTAATGGGGCGAGTTTTTACTTTGCTTTTAATGATTTTTTCAGCAGTTTTAGCACTTCAGTTAGAAAGCGCACTATCAACATTTAATATAATTTTATCAATAGGCGCAGGCACTGGGCTTTTATTTATGTTACGCTGGTTTTGGTGGAGAATTAATGCCTTAGCAGAATTGGTAGCAATGATATCATCATTTGTTTTTGCAACATATTTTAATGTTTTTCATAGCAAGATTTTTCCAGATTGTGTTTTAAGTCAAAGCCAATCAATGATTTTTGCAATAATCTTAACAACAATTTGTTGGGTTGTTGCAGCATTTGTTGGCAAACAAACAGATAAAGAAAAGCTTTATTCGTTTTATAAAAAGATAAGGCCTTCTGTAGGTTGGGAACATGTCTTAAAACAAGCAAAAAAAGAAAATGTTGTTTTGCCAAAACCTAAAGACGGAAAGATTTGCAGGAGCATCTGCGCAATGATAAGTTCATGTCTTATGATTTATGGAGTATTAATATCAACAGGAGAATTTATATATAAAAACAATATTAGTGGATTAATGTTTTTATTATTTAGTTGCATAAACTTATTATTGGTTCGTTATTTTTGGCTTAGGTCTAAGAATAATTAAATATTAGTTGCGTCATAAGGTATTTTGGGCTTAAAAACTTTTCCGTCGGGCATTTGTATAGTTCCGTCTTTATATAGTTTGATGTTGAAAATTTCTTGATTATCAAAAGTTGCCAAAACTTCAGGGCATTCAGATTTTGTGAACATAAAAGCTCTAACTTTTTCTTTTAAATAAGCTTTTAGTGCCGAGTCTCTAGCACTAACAGTACTTCCTTTTGTTAATATAATAGCATGAGACAACATTTCAAATGTTCTTGTTTTAGAAGCATTACAAGCTTTGCCTTGCCCTGCAACAGTGCCAAGTTGTTTAGCTTCATCAATATAAGAAACATTAGCAAGAGATATATTAGGTAATAAAATAAGTGCTAAAAGTATAAGTTTTTTCATAAAAGCCTCACAAAACTGTTGACATATTAAAAAAAATATCATATTTTCCGCTCAAGTCAATAAAAAAGGAATAAGAAGATGAAAGTTTATAGTTCTTTAAGATCTAAAAAAATTCGCGACAAAGATTGTCAAATCGTTCGTCGTAAAGGTCGTGTTTATGTTATCAATAAAAAGAACCCTAAATTAAAAGCTAGACAAGGCTAATATGGGAATTTTAGATAAATATAAAAATTAAAACGCTGATGAAAATCAGCGTTTTTTTATATAGTTAATCATAAATTAAATGATTGTATTTTTGCACAAAAATATAGGGGAGAACTGTGTTCTCCCGATAATAAATATCCTTATTTTCATTGCCTTGCGGCAATGATGGCGATTAATAATCGCCCCTACAAATCAGCGATAAACACAATCGTTTATTTTCAGATTAGCTATAAGGTAAAAAAAATAAGGGGTAAGTCCCCTTATAAAACAGTCTTAAATTCACAAAGCAAATTGTTCATAATAACTTTTGCACTACACCAAATTTCTCCATCACAATCCATTATTTTGTTAGCCATTTCTTCTGTACAACTTTCAAAAGTTTGAGGAGAGAATAATCCTGTTATAAAAACCACTAAGTAAGAGGCAAATAATAAGCTCATTAAAAGTCCAAACCAGTGGTTTTTTATAAAATTCATATTACATTGCCTTATTATCTAAAATTGTGTTTTCAATTTGTTTTAAAAGCTCTTGAGTATCTATTCCAAGCCCTTCTAGAGGAGAGCACTCAATAGCAGAGCATTTTAAGCCTTTAGAGATTGCAATAGCAATAGCATCTGTTAAATAATATTCTTCAGCAGCATTGTTGTTTTTGATTTCAGATAAAATATTATACATTTCTTTGCCATCAAAACACATCAATCCAGAATTGCAGAAATCTATTTTTTTCTCTTCATCTGTTGCGTCTTTAAATTCAATAATGCTTTTTAGCTCTCCATTAACAACATTAAGTCTACCAAATCTCAATGGATCTTCTGGTCTAAAGCCAACACAAACAATAGAGTAACCTTCATCTCTTTTTGCTAAAAGTTTTTCAAAAGTTTGTTTTGTATACAAAGGTTGGTCGCCAAAAGCTACAATAACATTTCCGTCAAAGTTCTTAAACGATTCTTCAGCAGCTAAAACTGCGTGTCCTGTTCCAAGTTGTTTGTATTGAATTGCTGTTTTAAGAGGGTTAACTTCACGTCTAACCAATTCCCCATCTGGTGCTGTAACAACAACAATATCGTTTAGATTGGCACTTTTAAGGGTGTCAATTAAATATTTAATCATAGGTTTTCCAGCCAAAGGCATTAAAGCTTTTGGTACGTTTCCGTTCATTCTTGTGCCTTTACCAGCAGCAAGTAAAATAGTTAAGTTTTTTTTCATTTATTAGCTCCTTTTTAACTTTTAATATATTATAATGTTTTATAAATAAACTAAAAAGGTTGCTTTATGAAAAAACTTTTTCTTACAATTTGTTTCTTATGCCCATTTGTGGCTCATTCTGCTGTGCGTTCAATTTCTTCAATTCAGGCCGCTCAGCAGATTAAATTTCCAGATCCTGTTGATAGGGCAGAGATATTTTCAGATTATGATGAAGATGATTGGAACAACTTATTAGTAACTCGTTTTGAAAAAGCAAATATAAAAAAAGTAGACAGAAGGTCTTTAGGACGCAATAGTGCGACAAGCGTTGTTCCTTCAGATGAAGCATTGGCTGCTAAAAATAAAGAAGAAAAAAGCCTTTTTGATAAAATGTATGATGATGCAGTAAATAGACTTTTAAATAAAAATACGGTTGAAGTCGATACAGAAGTTGCAGATTTTGCTCCTTTACCAGATAAATTAGAAAATAAGAAAAAAGATTTTGCAACAATAGATATTAACATTCCATTTATATCAGAACCTGTTGAGGTTCCTGCTCGTCCTCATATTCCATACTTTTTTTCAGACATAGAAGTTTTATCAAACGGCTATTCTTTAATTGAAGAAAATATTGTTGTTTTAAATAATGAAGGAGCGCCTTATTTAAAAGTTTTTAATAAATTTTTATCTAACAGAAATAATGAAAAAAGAAAAATAGATTTAGAAATTGTAGAAGTTTTAATAAATGGAGAACCTGTAAATTATGTTCAAAAAGAGGTTTCAAATAAATTTGTTTTTAAACCAAGCGAAGATATTGTTTTGCCGTCAGGAGTTTTTGAATATAAATTTAAATATATCATAAAAAACAATTTATCTTTTTATGATAAAAACGATGAGTTCTTTTTTAATGTTACAGGTATAAATGCTCTTCCAATAACAAGAGCTGGTTTTGCTTTTAGCATTCCTCAAGGCTTAGAGGTTATAAATCAAATTGCATTTAAAGAGTTTCAAAAAACTTTTTCTCAAGATAATATTGTAGGTCTTCAAAACGGAAATACATCTATATATATATCAAAAGATGTAATTGCTTCAGGTGGTGGTTTTTATTTAATTTCTTCAATAAAAAAAGATGGTTTAATTTCTCCTGACTTTATAAAAAGATTTTGGAATTTTATTGATACTCATTCAGATGTTTTATTTGCATTTATGGGCTTTGCTGTGATTTTAATAGCTTATATGATATCATTAAAAAGCTTAAGCGAAAAAATTTCAAAGCAAAAATTAAATATTAAAAAAACTCCAGCAATGATGAGGCTTTTAAGTTTTAATATTTGTGATATAAGATCTTTAATTTCTTTATTTTTAGATCTTTACAGAAAGGGGGTTGTAGACATTATTAAAAATGATGATACATTATTGCTTGTTAAAAAGACAGATAGTCAGCCCAATTTAAGCAAATATGAAAAATTAGCAATGGCAGAAATATTTGCAAATAAAGAATCTGTTTTGAGCATCACGTCATATAATCATTTAAAATTAAAAAGAGCATTACAGCAATTGCAAAAAGGATTGCAAAAAACTCTAAGAAATTTTGTTTATAAACTAAATTCAAGATATTTATTGTTTAGTTTTAGTATGCTTTTGGTTTCAGTGGTTGCAATTTCATTGGGTCATTTGAATATATATCAAGTTTTTGCTTCAAGTTTAACTTTAGTTGGATTGTTTATTTTATTTTGTTTGCTATACTCATTAAAAATAAAAAACAAAATTTTGGCATATACTATAAAAACTATAAGTGTTTTGGGTCTTTTGTTAATGTGTTTTTGGTTGAGTAATATTATTGGTTATTTGGCCTCAATCTTTGTCTTGTTAAGTGTTGTTGTTATTTTTGTTTTTTCAAATCTTTTTGTAAAAAGAAGTGGTTTATTGCAAAATTATATAAAAGAAGCTTTAGAATATAAGTCTTTTTTAATTAAATCTTTAAAAGGTAATATCTCAGATAGAGATTTACAGCTTCAACAAGCAAGTATTTTTGCTTTAGAAGTTGAGTTTAATAAAGAAGAACTATCAGCGAAGAAGTCAAATAAGCTAGATTTAGCACAAGAAATTTTAAATGTTTATAATAGGAAAAAATAGTATGAAAAAGTTTTTAAGCATATTTTTATTTAGTCTGTTGTTTTTGCCAACTGTTAGTGATGCAATACAAAAAGATGCGGGATATCGTTTAGATTATAACGGCTTAAGTAAAAGATTGAGTGCATTAGAAGATATAATTAAAAGTGGTCAAGGTAATTCAGAGTTAATAAATGAAAAAGTTTCAGAGCTTAAAGAAACAAAATCTTTGTTACTAGAATACAAAACAAGACAAGAAGATAGCTTAAAAACAGTCGAAAAAAGGCTTACAATTATAGGAGAAGCCCCAAGCGGAGAAACAAAAGAAAGTGCAATTATAACACAGACAAGACAAGGTTTTAACAAAGAGAAAGTTGATATAACAGGTCGAATTGCCACAATAGATATCTTGCTTGCCAAAATAGAAGATATAGAAGTTTTAATGCTCAACCTAAAAAGTCAAAAACTATTAAGAGGCTTATTAAATAGGCAAGAGCCTTTAATTTATCCTTCAGAATTTTTCTTTTCAGGAAAACTTTTTGTTGAATTTTTAATAGATATTTTAAGATCCCCATTTGATTGGTATGGCAACTTAGAACCAACAAGGCAAGAAACCGTAAAAGATGGCTTGTTTCCAATTGGATTAATAATTCTTTTCTCTTTATGGTTGGGCGTTTATCTTCGTTTGTTTATAATGAAGCATTTTGGTTATAAAAAAGACATAGAAAATCCAAGATATGGCAATAAAGTATCTGCAGCAATTTTTGTAGCGATTGCTTATGGTGTTATTCCTGCCAGCATTATAGGTGGCTTTTTAATTTGGAACATAACCCATAAGGTTGTAACTACAGGTTTCTTTGGTTTAATTGTTAACTCTTTGTTATTTTATGGTTTGTTTGTTATCTTAGCAAAAGCAATCGCTAGAGTTATTTTTGCCCCATATAATGAAAAATGGCGTTTGCTAAGTGTCTCAACAGAAAAAGCAAAAAAAATCTGTTCTGCGGTTTATTTTACAATTATAATGATTGGCGTTATGATGTTTTTAGACAACATTGTAAGAAAAGCAAATTATCCGTTAGACTTAATTACATTTGTAAGTGCTATGAGCAGTGCAATAAAAGCTTTTTGTATTATTATAATAACCAAAAGATTGTTTATGGATGATAATCCTGATAATAATATTTTAGATGAAGATGTTCCAGAAAATGGTGAAGATGAGCAATTAAGCATGGCTTTTAAGGTTACGTTGTCGTTGACTGTTTTTGCCTTTGCTGCATTTTTATTATCTATATTTGGATATCCAACATTAGCAACATTTATCTTAGATAAGTTTATTATATCTTGCTTAATTATTGGTGTTTTTCTTATTGTCAGAACCGCAATAAAAGAGCTTTTGCATAGATTTTTATTTTTAACATTCTGGTCAAAAACGTTCAGGTTAAGACGTAAGATGATACAAAAAATAGATTTCTGGTCTTTTTTAATCTTAGAACCTGTTATTGTATTATCTGCATTATGTTTTATTTTAACAGTGTGGGGCGTTTCAACAAACATGCTGTTAAGCGTTATTCATAAGTTGTTGTTTGGCTTTACAATAGGTGGCATAAAACTTTCTTTAATTTCAATTGTATTAGGCTTTTTAGTTTTCTTTATATCTATTGCTCTTGTGAAAGTTATGAAGAAAAAGCTTATGAACAATGTTTTGTCAAGAATGGATATTGATGACGGCATCAAACACTCATTAGAATCAGGATTTGGGTTTGTTGGTTTTATATCATCATTATTGTTAGCAGTAGTTGTTATGGGCGGTAGCTTAACAAACTTTGCGTTGATTGCTGGTGCATTGTCATTTGGTATTGGTCTTGGTTTGCAAAATATCGTAAACAACTTTGTTTCTGGAATTGTGTTGTTATTTGAACGCCCTGTAAAAATAGGCGATTGGGTAATCGTAAATGGACAAGAAGGTATTGTAAAACAAGTAAGCATAAGAGCAACAGAATTAGAAACATGGGAAAGATCAAATATTATTATACCAAATGCAGATATTTTATCTAATTCTTTAGTTAATTTAACTCATACAGATAAAGTTGGTAGAATAGATGTTGCGGTAGGTGTTGCTTATGGTTCAGATACTCAAAAAGTAAAAGAAATTTTGTTAAGTGTTGCAGAAGAGCATAAAAAAATCTTAAAAAAACCAATTCCTTTTGTTGTTTTTGCAGATTTTGCAGATAGCTCATTGAATTTTGAGTTAAGAGCATTTACTTCAGATGTTATGAATAGACTTTCAACAGCAAGTGATTTGCGTTTTGAGATAGATAGGTTGTTCAGAGAAAATAATATTGAAATTCCATTCCCTCAACGTACATTACACATACAAACTCCAATAAAGGTAGAAGAAAATGGCAAACCTAATAAAAAATCTAAAAAATCTGTTTAAGACTAAAGATGGCGCAATAGATAACGCAAAAGCAAAAAATATTCAAAAATCTTATGCTGCATCTTTAAAAAAGAAATGCCAAGAAAAGGAGGTCTGCACTCCTCCTCATTTGGCAATAAAAGAACAAATTTTTGATGATAATATTCAGATAGCAAAATGCGCTGTTTTTAATGTTGGTCAAATAGCAATAAATACGGCTAAACATAAAAAAAGCATCTTGCAAATTTTAGAGAAAGCCTCTCAAGATAATAAATTAACCGAAGAGGTTACTGATTATATTTTAGAGGTTATAGAAGATATCAATAAGAGTTAGTTATTCATATTGTCTAAAAAGTCTAAAGCATCTCTAAATACATAGTCAATAAAATCCTGAACATTAGGTCTTTCTTTTGAAGAAAGTCTAACTGTTGTAATACCTATTTGTTTTGGATATTTGTGATTTGAATAGCTGTCATCTACAAAAATACAATCTTTAGGATCAATTCCAATTTTCTCACATAAAAAGTAATAAACATTTGGAGCTTCATTTTTTTTCAAGTAGTTAAAGTTTTCAATAGAATAAATTCTACCTTTAAAAAATTCATATAATCCAATTTTTTTCAAAGTTTCTTCAGCAAGTTTAACAGGAGAATATGTAAACACATACTGATTTTGTGATAATACTTTTAGTCTTTCTAGAAAACCTTCATAAGGAGTTATTGCGTCTATAGAAATATGGTTGTGATATGCAACATATAGTTCAATTTCATCAATATTATATTCTTTATAGAAAAGCTGTCCTCCATCTCTATATTTTTTATAAGACTCTTTTACTTTTTGTTTTGCAGTTTCAAAGTCCATATCTAAGCCCAAATCTTCAATTAAGGCTTTAGCCATTGCACTATCAAAAGCATCGTGCATTTCATCTGATTGTTTATATAGAGTATTATCTAAATCCCATATAATGTTGTTTTTTTTAAGTCCGTTCATACTAAAATTTCCTTTCTGAATAGGGCTTGTTACCTAAAACTCTTTGTGGTGAATAAACAAAGATATTTGTTATCTCAGGTCTTTCACCAACTCTATTTATATATCCCATGTCTTCCATACAGATTCTATATTTTTTGGGGCTTATTTCTGCATCATCAACTAGTGAGTTTATAATTAATGGCTGAGCACCTCTATATGGCACATAAGTTGCCCAAACCCCTTTTTGAGAGTGCCAGTCTACAATAATATTGTTTTTTGCTTCTTCTGTATAAAACCAACTAGAAACATCTGGAAAAAGTTTAAAATTCTCAGCAAATTTTAAGCATTGAGAGTGATCTCTTGAAAACTTTTCAATTCCAGTTTCTCTTCTTTCCCAATGATAAACAATTTGTCCTTCACCTTCATCAGGAGATGTAGAACAAGCACTAGTTATTATTATCATTAAAAACACACATATTTTTTTCATCTTAAAAATCCAAATTTGCATAATGTTTTGAAGGCAAAATCCCTTTTATATTATCTTTTAAAATTTCTTGAAAAGAAGGTCTAGATTTTATTTTTGCATACCAGTTTTTAAGTGTTTTATGGTCTTGCCAAGCAATGTCTCCAAGATAGTCTAACAAAGAAAAAGCACTAGCTGCTGAAATGTCTGCCATAGAAATGCTTTCTCCAGCAAGAAACACATTCTTATCTAAAAGCCATTCCATGTAAGAAATATGAAACTCTAAATTATTATACCCTATTTTTATTGCTTTAGAATCAGGAGTTTTTCCAGCTCCAAATCTTTTGTGAACTTTTTCATGAACAATTGGTTTTATTACTTCGTTATAGAATTTAACATCAAACCATTCAGTTAACCTTCTTATCTCTGTTTTTTGCTGTATATCTCCATAAATTAACTTAGGATCTGGTTCTATTATTTCTAAAAGTTCCATTAAAGCATAATTTCCAGATATAGCTTTACCGTCGCTAATTAATATAGGTAATTCTCCAGCAGGGTTAAATTTTAAAGTATTTTGAGATATATTCCAAGGCTCATCTTCTTTAAGAGAAAACAGTCTTTTTTTCTCTTTCATAATTATGCGCATTTTTCTAGATAAAAAATCAGTGGGATGATGAATTAGTTTTACCATTGTCTTTGTCCCTTTCTATAAATGCAGGAGCAGATACTCCTCTGTTTTTTATTTTAATCTCATTAATTGTATCAATTAAATTTTGCTTTATCTTTTCTTTTATTTCTTCATCTTCTAAAAACATATTGAAAGCGTTTAATAGTCTGCGGGAACGGTGAGATTCTTTATTTAAGCAAATAAATAAAGGAGAATCCCATATTCCTTTTTTTGAAAAGGATATTTCATTACCTAGGCCATGCTCTGCAATTTGGACTAATCCATAATAATAGTTAGAAAAAATAAAGTCAATTTCTCCAGCGAATAATGCTTTAAACATTTCGGTATAATTGTTAAACTCTTTGGCTTTGTAATCTTTTATGTTATCTTTAATAAAATCAGGAAACGGTTCATTATTACTAAATCCAGCTTTTAATGTTTTTAAATCAGATATCTTAGATATTTTTTTATCAGGCAAAGTCATAATACTTATAGGCATTGTAAAAATTGCAGGATAGACAATATACATATTTCTATAGTCATAAGTTTTAGGATAACAGCCAATAAAAAAGTCCGCTTTATTCATAGCTTCAATATTTTTAGAATGGTCTGGATAGGCGGTATAGTCTGTATTAAAAGCATTTATATTTTCAATAGCTTCAATTAAAGGTGATATTACGGTTTTGTATTCTTTGCCTTCTAAGAATCCAATAGGAGGAAAGTCATAATACCCTATAGCATTAATTTTTATGCGAGGACCAGCTTTTAGAGTTGTATTGTCTAAAATAACCATTGCGCTAGCTGTTGTTGCCACAAAAATAAAAAATGTAAAAAATATAATTAACTTTTTCATAAAAAACCTTGCATATATTGTAATGATAATATATTTATAGTATATTATCATATATAAATCAACCAATTTGGAAGTTATAAACAATGAGTAGTTTAGATCTCTATAATATGACAGAAAAAAATTCTTTACAAGGACCAGCTTTAGAAGCAAGTGTTTTAATAAAATGCGCTTCAGAGATTAATTATCTAAGAGAACATTGGGATGAGCAAAAATCTAATTTAGATTCTGTTTTAGAAAAAAATCGCAAAGTATGGACTATTTTATCTTCATCTTTATTAGAGGAAGGTAATCCTCAACCAGATGCTGTAAAAAATAACATTTCAAATTTAGCGTTATTTATTTTTCAAAGAACTATGGATATTTTATTACATCCAGAGCCTGAAAGGTTGAAAATTCTTGTAGATATAAATATGAATATAGCGCAAGGTTTAAGTGGAAATGCATAGTTTATAAAAAAAGCCCTTTCTTTTGAAAGGGCTTTTTAACCGTAAACCTTCTAGTGTTTACATAAAGTGTCTTATGTGTAGGTAAAGTGCTGCAATACCAACAGTTACTAACATGGTTGGAATAGACCATATTAAGAACTTTAAGAAAGATATTGGATGTCCTTCTCGACTAGCCATACCTGCAACAATAACGTTTGCAGAAGCTGCAATTAAAGATCCGTTACCGCCAAAGCAAGAGCCTAAAGATAAAGCCCACCACACTGGCATCATAGCTTCACGTCCGCCCATAGAAGGCTCCATAGATTTAACAAGCGGAATCATTGTTGCCACAAATGGAATGTTATCAATAGCTGTTGATACAATCGCTGAAACCCATAATACAAGCATTGTTGCTTTTTCAATACTTCCGTCAGTTAACGCTACAAATTTATGTCCTAAAACTTCTAAAACACCTGCAACCTCAAGACCGTAAACAATTGCAAATAATCCTGTAAAGAAGAATATTGTTGTCCAGTCAACAAGCCCAAAAGCTTCTTCAACTTTGTGGTCGCGAGTTTCGTGAGAATCTCCTAATGTATATAATAACAGTAATATTGCGGCTCCCATAAGGGCAATTGTTCCGTTGGCAATATGAATGTGTTCTGCCATAATAAATCCAAATATAACGAGAGCTAATACAGATAAAGATTTCCATAACAACTTCCAGTCAGTGATTGTATCAATTTCTGATATGCTCATTACAGCGGCTCTATTTCTCTTACTAGTCTCCATTCTTTTGCCCCAAATTTGGTCAAAAGCAAAAATGAATACAGCCATAGTTATGCATACAACAACTCCTAATTCATTAAGAAAATCGGTGAAACTTAAACCCAAAGCAGAGCCAATTAATATGTTTGGTGGATCTCCAATTAAAGTAGATGTGCCACCAATATTAGATGCAAATATTTCAAGCACTAAAAATGGATAAGGATTAATTTTTAACTTACGAGTAATTTGAAAAGTAACAGGTACAATCAATAAAACTGTAGTAACATTATCCAAAAAAGCAGAGAATACAGCTGTAACTAAGATTAGGACAGTCAAAATCCCTCTGGGGTTTGCCTTTACTTTTTTTGCGGCCCAAACCGCAACATATTGAAACATACCAGATTTTTCTGCAATACCTACAATAATCATCATACCACTTAAAAGAGCGATTGTGTTAAAATCGATTCCTTTAAGTGCTGTTTGTTGTGTTAGAATGCCTGTGAAAATCATTATTCCAGCACCTAACATCGCAACAATAGCTCTGTTGATTTTTTCTGTGAATAATACGATATAACTTATTATTAATATTATGGTAGATAAAACCATTGGGTTCATATCCATAAACACTTTTGTGGCTTGTGCCACATCATGACCGTGCATATTTAAGCTCCTATTTTTTTTATACTGTCATGAAGACTAGACCTAAATATTAAATTTTTTATTAATTTTTTTTGTTAATAAAAAAACATCGCTAATTCAGTGGTGTACTTGAATTAGCGATGTGTGTATTTACATAAAATGTCTAATGTGTAAGTATAGGGCCGCGATTCCAACCGTTACTAACATGGTCGGAATTGACCATATTAAGAACTTTAAGAAAGATATCGGGTGTCCTTCTCGACTAGCCATACCTGCAACAATAACGTTTGCAGAAGCCGCGATTAAAGAACCATTACCACCAAAACAAGAACCTAAAGATAACGCCCACCATACTGGCATCATAGCTTCACGTCCGCCCATAGAAGGCTCCATAGATTTAACAAGTGGAATCATTGTTGCTACAAATGGAATATTATCAATAGCTGTTGATACAATCGCTGAAATCCATAATACAAGCATTGCCGCTTTTTCAATACTTCCGTCGGTCAATTCGATGAATTTTTCGCCTAAAACACCTAAAACACCTGCAACCTCAAGACCGTAAACAATTGCAAATAATCCTGTAAAGAAGAATATTGTTGTCCAGTCAACAAGCCCAAAAGCTTCTTCAACTTTGTGGTCGCGAGTTTCGTGAGAATCTCCTAATGTATATAATAACAGTAATATTGCGGCTCCCATAAGGGCAATTGTTCCGTTGGCAATATGAATGTGTTCTGCCATAATAAATCCAAATATAACGAGAGCTAATACAGATAAAGATTTCCACAATAGCTTCCAGTCAGTGATTGTATCAATCGCAGAAATTTGCATTACGGCTTTTTTGTTTTTTTCAGATGTCGTCATTCTTTTGCCCCAAATTTGGTCAAAAGCAAAGATGAATACAACCATTGTAATGCTTACGATTAATCCAAGCTCGTTTAAAAAGTCCATAAAGCTCAAGCCTAAAGCAGAGCCAATAAGAATGTTTGGTGGGTCGCCAATAAGTGTAGATGTTCCACCAATATTTGAAGCAAAAATTTCAACAATTAAAAATGGATATGGATTTATTTTTAATTTTCGGGTAATTTGAAAAGTAACAGGTACAATTAATAAAACTGTAGTTACATTATCTAAAAGTGCAGAAAATACCGCGGTAACTATAATTAAAACAGCCATAATTCCGCGTGGGCTTGCCTTAACTTTTTGAGCGGACCAAACCGCCACATATTGAAACATTCCTGATTTTTCAGCAATACCAACAACAATCATCATACCACTTAAGAGTGCGATAGTGTTGAAGTCGATTCCCTTTAGTGCTGTTTGTTGGGTTAGTATTCCCGCAAAAATCATTATGCCAGCGCCAATCATAGCAACAACAGCTCTATTTAGTTTTTCTGTAAATAATACAATATAGCTGATAATTAATATCGCTGTTGATAAAACCATTGGGTTCATATCCATAAATACTTTTGTAGCTTGTGCTACGTCATGACCGTGCATAGAAATCTCCTATTTATTATTAATACGCACCGCCATTGTAAACCTAATTACTAAATATTTTATTAATGAAGGTTTATTTTTTAATTGCTTCTGATTTTTTTACAGGCATATCAGGGCGGATTTTCATTAAAGGTGATGTTATTACGATATCTCCATTATTTAATCCTTCATCAATAATCCAAGTGTTATTAGGTCCAGACAGGCCAGTAACAACAGGAGTTAATGTCGCTAATCCTTTGTCATTTATAGTATAAACAAATTGTCCTTGTGTGTTTTGCATAACAGCAGACTTAGGAACAGATATTGCTTGAAGTCTATTTAATCCTTCTAAAACGATTCTAACAAACTGTCCTGGCATAATTCTTTTTTGTGGATTCTCAAATATAGCTCTAGATTGTATAGTTCCTGTTGTTTGATCTACGACAGAATTTGTAAAATTTAGAGATCCTTCAACTGGATAAAAACTATCGTCATCAAATTTTATTTTTGCTATAATATTTTCTTTTTTATCGCTTCTAGGGTTGTTTACCAAGCCTTTTTCAACAAGGTTTGCCAAAGAAAACATTTCTTTATCTGTAGTTGAAAACATTACATATATAGGATTTAATTGCGTGATGTTTGTTAGTAAATCTGTGGCATTTATTAAACTACCTTCTGATTTTGCCTCTAGGCTTGTGATTCCCGAAATAGGTGCTGTTACTTTGGTCCAGTCCAGATTTAATTGAGCCGATTCTACTTCTGCTTTTGCAAGCTCAATGCTAGCTTTTGTTGTATCTAATGTTGCTTTTGCATCATCAAGAGCTTTAGCAGAAACGATTCTATCTTCAAATAAAACGTCCATTCTGTGGTATTGGTTTTCTGCAGCATCAAGTTGTGCTTGTTGTTGAGATAATGCCGCCTTTGCTTGATTAAGAGTTGCTTGATATGGGGCGGGGTCTATTTCAAACAAAACTTGTCCTTCTTCAACATCAGCTCCTTCGGTGTAGTTTCTTTTAAGTAAAATACCAGAAACTCTAGATCTAACTTCAACTTCTTTAAATCCCTGAGCTTTACCAGAAAACTCTAAATCTAGAGGAATATCTTGCTTTTGTAAGCTTATTGTCTCTACTTCAAGTTTTTTAACTTCTGCTGTTTGTTTGTCTTTATCTTTACAAGCGCTTAGTAGCGCTACAAGTATCATTAAATATCTTAATTTCATAAAAAATCTCCTTAATAAATATATTAAGGAGAAAAAAATATTTTTCAATATAAAAACTATTCTGGTAGGATAGTTTCGTCTTCGTTTCCTGTTATTTCTGGGTTTGTCTCAACCACATCTATAACTTCTTCAATAACCTCTGGTGATTTGGTTTGTATTGAAAAACCAGCTTCTTTAACTAAAAAAGAGATTAAGTATAATATTGCAATAACTAAAACAATGTAAAATAATTTTTTCATGTTTGTTTTATCCTTTATTAATGTAATGTTTCTTTTAACTTATCTTAGTTTGTTAAAAAGTCAACACAAGATATCTTTTAAGGTAAAACATGGTGTTATGGGCTTGATTTGGGATAAAATAAAAAAAAAGCTTGTCAAAACTAAAAAAGGTTGTTATTAAAAATCCATCAAGGCGAACACGTCTTGGTTTGTTTTAATTTATTTAGAGGTTTATCATATGACTGATACAGCTAATCGCGTAAAAAAAATCGTTGCAGAACATCTTGGTGTTGAAGAAACTAAAGTTACTGACACAGCAAGCTTTATTGATGATTTGGGCGCAGATAGTTTAGATACTGTTGAATTAGTAATGGCTTTTGAAGAAGAATTTGGGTGTGAAATTCCAGATGACGCAGCAGAAAAAATATTAACTGTTAAAGATGCTATCGACTATCTTTCTAAAAATGCTTAATTCAATAGTAAGAAATAAGTAAATATGATGAGACTCGCTGTTTTTTAAGCGAGTTTCGTTTTATTTGAAATAATAAAAAAAGAGGATTTTAATGAAAAGAGTTGTTATAACTGGTTTAGGCGCATTAACTCCATTTGGTAGAGGCGTTGATTATAACTGGAAAAATATATTGGCAGGCAAATCTGCAATTACAAACATAGAGGGTTATGATTTAAAAGATATTCCTGTTACAATTGGTGGACAAGTAAAGTTTGGAACAGAAGAAGGGCAATTTGATGCGGATTCTGTTATGGAACCAAAAGAACAAAAAAGAGTAGATAAATTTATTTTGTTTGGTCTTGCTGCAGGAACAGATGCTATTGAGGATTCTGGTTGGAAGCCTGAGACAGAAGAAGATAAATATCGTTCAGGTGTTATGATTGGTGCTGGTATTGGCGGTTTAGAAGCAATATATAATAATTCTATTCTTTTGCACGAAAATGGATGTAGAAAAATATCTCCATTCTTTATTCCTTCTTGCTTAATCAATTTAACAGCAGGTCATTTGTCTATTAAATATGGTTATAAAGGTCCAAACCATTCATGTGTAACAGCTTGTGCAACAGGTACACATGCAATTGGTGATGCATATAGAATAATTGCAATGGGTGATGCAGATGTTATTGTTGCTGGTGGTGCAGAATCTGCAGTAAATCCATTGGCTATGGCTGGTTTTGCAAGAATGAAAGCTGTAACTTCTGATTTTAATGACAACCCAACAAAAGCATCTCGTCCATGGGATAAAGATAGAAGCGGATTCGTAATGGGTGAAGGTGCTGGTGCAGTTGTTCTTGAAGAATTAGATCACGCTCTTGCTCGTGGTGCAAAAATATATGCAGAAATTGTAGGTTATGGAATGAGCGGTGATGCATATCACATTACAGCTCCATCTGGTGATGGTGCATATAGAGCAATGAAAACAGCTGTAGAACATGCAAAAGATGCAGGTGTTGAATTAAAAGATATCAATTATATTAATGCTCATGGTACATCAACTCCTTTAGGGGATATTGGTGAGCTTGAAGCAGTTAAAAAATTGTTTGGTAATGATGTAGAATATACTTCAATGTCTTCAACAAAATCATCTGTAGGTCATTTATTAGGTGCTGCAGGTGCTGTTGAAGCTATTTTCTCTATTAAGGCTGTTGAAGATCAAGTTTGTCCTCCAACACTTAATTTAGAAAATCCAGATGATGCTGCAACAGGTATTGATTTAGTGCCATTAAAAGCAAAATCAAAAGAAATAAATGCTGCAATGTCAAATTCTTTTGGCTTTGGTGGTACAAATGCTTCTTTAATATTTAAGAAGTATAATGCTTAAAAAAAATATTTTTATTCTAATTGCCTTAATGGCTTTAGGTTTGGTTCTATTTAGTGGGTGGCTTTTTAAACAAAAAGGCCCACTTTCAGAGCCTAAAATTGTAGAAATAAAAAAAGGATATGGTGTTAGTGTTGTTGCTAATGTTTTAGAAGAAAACGGCATTATAAAATATCCTTTTCTTTTTAAGCTCAAAGTAAAATTATCAGGTCTTTCAAACAATATAAAAGCTGGTGAATATGAGTTTATTCCCCAAATTAGTGCTTCTGAAGTTTTAAATAAAATAGTTAAAGGTGATCTTTATTACAATAGGTTAACAATCCCAGAAGGATTAACTGTTGGTGAAGTTATGTATATGATTGAAAGTCATCCAAAACTTACAGGTGAGATAAGTATAGATGTAAAAGAAGGTGATTTACTTCCAGAAACATATAGTTTTTCATCAGGTATGCATAAAGATTTGCTTGTTAAAGATATGAAAAAGCAAATGAATAAAGCTCTTGATAGTGCTTGGGCAAAAAGAACCCCTAATCCTTATATAAAAACAAAAAAAGATGCTCTTATTTTGGCCTCTATAATAGAGAAAGAAACATCTATTAACGGTGAACGAGGTTTGGTTGCATCTGTATTTTTAAATAGATTAAAAAAGGGAATGAGGTTGCAGACAGATCCAACTGTAATATATGCTATTACTAACGGAGAATTTAATTTTGGCAGAAAACTTTATAGAAAAGATTTGCAGTATGATAGCCCTTATAATACTTATAGAAATTATGGTCTTCCTCCAGGGCCTATTTGCAATCCAGGAGTTAAGGCTATAAATGCCGCATTAAATTCAGATACTTCAGATTATTTATATTTTGTTGCAAATGGTAAAGGTGGTCATAATTTTTCAAAAACTTTATCTGAGCATAATAAAAACGTGCAACAGTGGCGCAATAAAAGAAAAGGCAAATAACTTATTTGCCTTTTTGTTTATTGAACATACATAAGAGCTTCGCCATGACATTCGGTATATTTTCCTCTCCATTCATACCCACCTAACAACTCACTTAGGGATAAGTTTTTTCCATCAGGAGCTGCACATGTGGTAGTGTCATATTTAAAATCTTCCTGAGGGATACATTCTTTTACTAAGGACGGATATTTAGAGCATCTTCCAATTGGTATTTCATCTGCATCGCATTCAGAAGCATTTATGTTGTAGCCATTTGCTCTACAATCACTAATTTTTTTATTAGAATTAAGGTTGAAAGTAGCTCTTCCAACGTTTCCTCCGCTTTCATTTGCCTGAACATTGCTTACTAATAAGATTGTTAAGATAATAGCTAAGTTAAATTTCATATTAAGTCCTCTATTTGTTGCGTAATTATAAAAAAGTATATTGTTATTTTAACAAAAGACAAGTCTATTTTTTGTTTTCTAAAAAATATAAATACCTCTTTACTTTTAGACAATCAAAATATAATATAATAACAAATAATAAAGAGAATTAAGATGCAAGATATTTTTAATACCGTATTTAAATATAAAGAAAAAGAAAGTCCTGATACTTTGGGTTATTACCCAGAGCGAGTACACGTTGGCGCTTTCCCAGAAAGAAGATATTTATGGTCATCTAGAATGCTCGTTATTTTATCAACAACAAGCATCGCAATTAACATTGTTTTGGCTTCAACACTTATTTTGCTTCTTCCTCAAAGAACAGTTATTCCAAGAATGCTTCATCCTGATCAGGATTTTTACGGACTTGCACAAACTCAACCTGCAGAAAAAAGAGTTTTAGCAACAGATTTATTAGCAGAATCAGATATTGCAGATTATATAAAAACACGTTATGGGGTTAGTAGTGAAAAAGAATTAGATGATGCTAAAAGAGGAGATGGTTCTAGGTTTTTCTTTATGTCTTCAACAGAAGCGTATAGCAAATATTTAAAAACTGAAGTTGAATATACAAATATTTTGCGAGGAAAAGGATTAACTAGAGATGTAGAAATACAATGGATTAAGCCTATAGCAGTAGGTCTTTGGCAGGCTCAGTTTATTACATATGATAAATACCCAGACAAACCAGAAGATGCTAATGTTTGGAGAGCTTTAATAAGAATTGCTTATCGTCCTATCCCTTTTAAAACAAAAGCAGATATAATAAAAAATCCATATAAATTTGTTGTTGAAAGTTTTAATCTCTCTTATGTAGGAAAAAAAGATGACTCTGAAATTTGATGTGCTAAAAAAAACAAATAAAGCACGACTAGGAAAGTTACACACAAAGCATGGAAGCATTGACACCCCAGCATTTATGCCTGTAGGCACTTGTGCAACGGTTAAAGCTATGATGCCAGAAAGTGTGGCGCAAACAGGCGCACAGATTTTGTTAGGAAACACCTATCATTTAATGCTTCGCCCAGGAGCAGACTTAGTAGAAAAAATGGGTGGCCTTCACAAATTTATGAATTGGGATAAACCAATCTTAACAGATTCAGGTGGTTTTCAAGTTATGAGCTTATCTGGTTTAAGAAAAATAAATGAAGAAGGCGTAGAGTTTAAATCTCATATAGACGGCACAAAATATTTTCTTAGCCCAGAAGAAAGTATGAGCATTCAGCATAAATTGGATTCTAATATTACAATGGCATTTGATGAATGCACCCCATTCCCAGCCACTCATGAGGTTGCAAAAAAATCTATGGAACGTTCAATGCGCTGGGCAAAGCGCAGTAAAGATGCTTTTGTCGATAGAGAAGGATACGGCTTATTTGGTATTCAACAAGGAAGCGTTTTTAAAGACTTAAGAGAACAATCTGCAAATTCATTAAAAGAAATAGGATTCGATGGCTATGCTCTTGGTGGTTTGGCTGTAGGTGAGGGGCAAGAAGCAATGTTAGAAGTTCTTGATTATGCTCCAGACTTTTTACCCGTTGATAAACCAAGATATTTAATGGGTGTTGGCAAGCCAAGTGATATTGTAGAAGCCGTTAGACGTGGTGTTGATATGTTTGATTGTGTAATGCCAACCCGTTCAGGCAGAACAGCACAAGCATTTACTCGTTTTGGAACAATAAATATTAGAAATGCAAGCCTAAAAGAAGATGCCAGTCCAATTGAAGAGGGTTGTGATTGCCCTTTGTGTAAAAATTATTCAAGAGCATATATTCATCATCTTCAAAAAGCAAATGAGATATTGGCAACAATGTTGTTGACTTGGCATAATATTCGTTATTATCAACGTTTAATGCAAGGTTTAAGAGAAGCAATTGCAGAAGATAAATTAGAAGAATTTGTTGCAAAATTTTATGAGGATTATAATGGAAAAAAATGATAATTTAAGAGTTTTTGTTGCAGGTGGTTCTCGCGCTGGTTCAAAAGAAATTTATGTAAAAGAAGCTTATGAATTAGGCAAAAAAATTGTTGAGATGAACTTTCGTCTAGAGTTTGGATTGTCAAATATAGGTATAATGGGTGCAGTTGCCCAAGGTGTTTTAGACTGTGTTAAATGTCAAGAAGAAAAAGCTCCAATTTCTGGCATTACAACTCCAGAATATATGCAATATTATGAGAGCGCAGAAATTTTACAAAAACTAGATAATATAGTTGTGGCAGAAACTCTAGAAGAAAGAAAACAAAAATTATTAGATTCAGATTTTGTTGTTTTTGCTCCAGGAGGTGTTGGCACCTTAGATGAGCTTGCTTACGATTGTGTTGCCATGCAAGATGGTTTAATAGGAGTAAAGCCTTTTATTTTTTATAATGTAGACGGATTCTTTTATCATCTTCTAGAGTATTTAAAAGATATTTCATCTACAGGTTTTGCAGATCCGATTCCTTTTATTGTTGTTGACAATAGTCTAGAGTTGGGTGTTGCGTTTCAGCTGTTAAAACTAAAATATAGTGAGCATGATAATAAATTTGATGCTTATGCTCATTCTCGTCAAGTTATGTATGAACTACCATATTTTGTACAACAAGTAAAAGGTGGCCTGCACACAGAAGATGATATAATCAGAAAAATGTACAATATCTCTCACTATGGCAACGGTGATGATAGAAGCCAATTAGCAGATGAAATTGAACAAGCTTTTAATCAAAAAGAACTAGAAAGATTAAATGCAAGGTTGCAAAAATCTCAAGATAATATGAAAACAGTTCAAGACAAAATAAAAGATATTGACAAATAAATGTTTTTGTAAAATAATAACCGACGGAGATTAAATTTATATGAATATAAGACAAAACAGAATAATTAACATTTTATCAAGCAGAATTTCTGCTCTGATTATTCTGCTTATTTTAAACATAACTCAAAAAAGGGTCTCTAGTCGCTAAACAAAATAAAAAAGAAATTCAAAAGAAGCGGATAAGACAGCCCGCTTCTTTTTTTGTATATGAGAAGAAAGAACAATGAATAAAGAAATAAAAACAACAACAAAAAAAGTAAAAGAAGGCTTTGAAAATTATTTTTCAATGACAAAGAATAAAAGTTTCAAACAATTTTATCATGATTGGCATGGTAAAAATATGTATAAACCGTTTTCAGAACTTGTTGAATATTTTAGCGCATATTCATCAAAAGAAGAGTTTCAAAAGTTTTGTGAAAGTTATTCTTCATATGTTGAAAAGTTTAACAATGATGACAATCAGGCAGATGCTTTTTCAGTAAAAGAATTTTCAAAAACAAACGATGGTCGTTTAAGAAAAATAGCAAATAGCGTAGATAGTTTTGGTTTTGAATTAAGACAATTTGTGTTTTCTTTTGCAACTCCACAAGAACATAATGATGTTTTTGGCAATTATCCCGTAAAAACAAATATGCCATATGCTTATCACAAAGGCTTGGATATGACTTCAAAAATCTTAAATCATTTAGCCCAAAA
Organism: Alphaproteobacteria bacterium; assembly: GCA_044432975.1. GTDB lineage: Bacteria > Pseudomonadota > Alphaproteobacteria > RF32 > CAG-239 > JAWXUC01. The sequence continues at coordinate 61,580 of JAWXUC010000005.1, forward strand.
TTATGATGAAATATCTCAAAGTCAAGATATTTCAAAAGCATCTCACAAAGTTGTAGATACATATATGAGAGACAATGTTTTTAAGAGCTATGCTTTTAATGATGAGTATAATTATGAGAGTAAAGAAAAAGCAATAAACACTTTAAAATCTCAAGGTCAACGCCTTTCTTTAGCTTATGAGGATTATAAAGAAGACAAAAAATCAAGCAGAAAAGATCCGTATTTTATTCAAACATTTCAAGAACCATATTATCAAGAAGAAAAACAAGCATCGCCATATCGCCCAAATGGTTTTGAATTAGAATTTTATTTTTCAGAAAAATTAGGCAGTAAAGATAATTTGGTTGATTACTTAAAACGCAGAAACAATTGGGGAGAATTATATTCAACCAATAAAGATCCTTCAGTTTATAATGATGAAAGCAGTGCAGGTGTTTTAATGAGAGATGAAAGCTTAACTCCTCACAATGGCTTAATTCCTGTTGAATATGCTTCAAAAATCATGAAATCAAAATCAGATGAAGATAGCTGTATGCAACTTTTAGATTCTTTTGAAACAGGATATGTTAACAAATTATGTTCATTGCATCAACATATCTCAACAGAAGGCTTTGATTTGCCAGCATATAAAAGATTAGTAAAAAGAATGATGCGTCATGAAGACGAAATCGTAGGTTCTTTTGCTGCAGAAGAAAGAGGCAACAATCATTTGTTATACGCAACATACATCAGTAGAAATTTGAGCCAAGATGCAAAAAAAGATTATCCAATGTTGTGCGCAATGGTAGATATTTGCGATAATAAAGAAGAGTTGTTAGACATGGTTAGCTATGGCAGAAAGTATAAGACATTAAACTTAGTGCCAAAACACACCGTAGAGTTTAGATATATGAACGCTCACTTTAACAGAGAATACGCACAAGGATTTTTACAGTTTAATAGAGACATGGTAGAAAGCGCAGTGCAAAACAATGGTGTTCATTATAACAAGTTTTTATTAAATAAATACAGCTGGACAAACAACGTAAGCAATGATAATAGAACAGAAATGAGAGATATCAAACATCACTACCAACACTCTTTTGATGTTTATAATCCAACAGAAGTTAGCGTTTCTCAACAAGCAAAAATAGGTGATCAATCTCAAGGTAGATTGGTTAAAAATGCTTTGAACGTAACAGGAAAAATATTAGTTGAAAATCCAGTTAGAAGAGGGCTTTTAAGTGCTAGCAGATAAAGAAATAATATTAACATGTGAACATGCCTCAAGCTACATTCCAAGCGAATATAATAATTTAGGGCTTTCTCAAGCAGAGTTAAACATGCACATTGCCTATGATAAAGGCTGTAAAGAAGTTACAGAAAAATTGGCAAAAGAACTTGGCTGTAAATATATTTTGGGAGAATGCTCAAGACTTTTCGTTGATATAAATAGAAGGCAAACAGAAGATGACTTAATCTTATCTTCAAGCGATGGTATTGTGATTAAAGGCAATCAAAATGTTGATGCAAAAGAAAGACAAAACAGAATAGAAATGTTTTATAAGCCATATCACAGTAAAATTGCAGAGATGGTTACATCTTGTAAAAAAGAGCCTTTTGTTTTTTCAATTCATTCATACACAAACAAGTTAATGACTAGCAACACGCCAAGGCCATGGCATGCGGGCTTGCTATATTTTGAAGAAGATAAGATAATAAATAATATGCTAAAAAGTTTAGATGCAACAGGCTTAAATATCGGACGCAATCAGCCTTATGATATTAGATCTTATAACACAGGCACAGCGGCAATTCATGGTCAAGACAAGGGAATTTCAAACGCAATTATAGAAATCAGAGATGATGAATTTTCAGATTTTGAAAAAGGTGTTGACAAATGGGTCGCAATCCTCGAGAATGTATTGAAATAATAGGAAAAAATATGAATAAAAAATGCGGATATGTAGCCTTGATAGGCGCGCCAAATGCTGGTAAATCAACTTTATTAAACCAATTTGTAGGAACTAAGGTTTCTATTGTTTCGCCTAAAGTGCAAACAACCAGAACATTAGTAAAAGGCATTGGCATACATAATAACACGCAAATTATCTTTATTGATACCCCAGGGATTTTCAAGCCCAAAGGAAATTTAGAAAAAACCATTGTTTCAAACGCATGGAATGGAGTTAAAGATGCAGATATTTCTGTATTGTTGGTAGATGCTAAAAAAGGTATTGATGATAATACTAGAAACATTATCTCAAAATTAAACAACCGCCGTGTTTCTGTATTATTGAATAAAATAGACCTAGTTCAAAAAGATAAACTGTTAGGTCTGGCTCAAAAATTAAACGAGCTATATCCATTTGAACAAACTTTTTTTGCCTCTGCATTAAAAGGTGAACATCTTGAGGATTTTTATAATTATCTTGCTGATAATTTGCCAGATTCCCCATGGTATTATGATGAAGACCAAATCTCAGATTTGCCAACAAGATTGTTAATTGCAGAGATAATCAGAGAAAAAGCATTTTTATATTTGCAACAAGAATTGCCATATTCAATAATTGTAGAGCCAGAAAGTTTTGAAAGAAAAGAAGATAATTCCATCAAAGCCAACATGACAATTTATGTTCAAAGAGACAATCAAAAAAGCATCGTCTTAGGCAAAGGCGGCAGCATGATTAAAAAAATAGGCCAATCAGCAAGAAAAGAAATTGAAAACTTATTAGAAGAAAAAGTGCATTTATTTTTGTTTGTAAAAGTAAAAGAAAACTGGTCAGATAACCTCCAATCCTTCTCAGTCTTTAATGATATCATGATGTAAAAATAAATAAGTCATTCCTCAGTCCAATATATTATTGGGCTGATTAGGAATCTTCTTTATTTAATTTTCATCTACTTTATTCTTATAAGCAGCCGCCAATTGTTGTAATCTGTTTTGTATATGTGCTAATAACCTTACAGTTTCATTATAAGTCATTTCAAAATCACATTTTTTATTAGCTTTTATATTTTCCCACTTAAATTTTTGTTTTTTATTCTTCATAGTTTTCACTCCTTTTTTGTTAAAACAAAACCGCCATAAAAAATGGCGGTGGAGCAACAAACTGCATATAATCAGTCATCCTTATTCGAGCAAAGCCTTATATCAGACACTCCACCAAAAAGTGGATATTATATGAGATGTTTGTTGACACCATTCTCAACCTATTGAGAACAAGCTCATTATAACCCCATAAACTTATTTTGCAATTAAAAATACTTTTTATAATTTTAATTCATATATATATTACCAATAACGTCGGACGTGCGACGTTTTTGGTAATACTTTTTGCTGAAATGTTTCAAACAATATTTAGTTGCATTTTTATACAAATGGCAATATATATAAACACATGATAACGTTTAATTTACAAAGTAATTATGAGCCATCTGGCGACCAACCGCAAGCAATTAAAAAACTTGTGGAAGGATTAAATGCAGGCAAAAAAAATCAGGTGCTGTTGGGTGTTACAGGCTCTGGCAAAACTTTTACTATGGCAAAAGTGATAGAACAAACCAACCGCCCAGCTATAATCATGGCGCCAAACAAAATTTTAGCCGCTCAGCTTTATCAAGAAATGAAAGAGTTTTTTCCCAATAATGATGTTGAATATTTTGTGTCATATTATGATTATTACCAACCAGAAGCTTATGTGGCAAAAACAGACACATACATAGAAAAAGATAGCTCAATCAACGAAGAAATAGATAAAATGCGTCATGGCGCAACCAGAAATGTTTTAGAAAATAAAAACGTAATTATTGTCGCCTCTGTTTCTTGCATATATGGTTTAGGAAGTGTGGAATCTTATTCTTCAATGGCTTTTAAGATAACCAAAGGAATGGAAATCAACCCCAAAGAGTTATATCGCAATTTAGCAACATTGCAGTACGAACGCAATCAACAAAACTTCGTCCGCTCAACTTTTAGAGTCAACGGCGATGTTGTAGACATCTTCCCCGCCCACTTAGATGACAGAGCATGGAGGTTATCTTTCTTTGGCGATGAGATAGAAGAAATTTATGAGTTTGATAATTTAACAGGAGAAAAAACAGCAATACTAAATGAGGTTGTTGTTTATCCTGCCAACCACTATGTAACCCCACGCCCAGCTCTTTCTCAAGCAATGGTAAAAATAAGAGAAGAGTTAAAAGAACGTGTAGAGTTTTTTAATGATAATAATAAATTGGTAGAATCTCAACGCATAGAGCAACGCACTCGCTTTGATTTAGAAATGTTAGAAACAACAGGGCATTGTAAAGGAATAGAAAATTATTCAAGATATTTAACAGGCAGATGTGCAGGTTGCCCGCCACCAACTTTATTTGAGTACTTACCAGAAAACGCAATAGTCTTTATAGATGAAAGCCATATAACGGTTCCGCAAATTGGTGGAATGTACCGAGGCGACCGCAACCGCAAACAAAACTTGTCAGACTATGGCTTTAGATTGCCAAGTTGCGTTGATAACCGCCCATTAAAATTTGAAGAATGGGACAGCATGCGTGGTCAGACAGTATTTGTTTCTGCCACTCCATCAGATTTTGAACTAGAACAAACAGGTGGAGATTTTGCTGAACAAGTGATTCGCCCAACAGGTTTACTAGATCCAATATGTGTAATTCGCCCAGCCAAAACCCAAGTGCAAGATTTTCTTGTTGAAGCAAAAGAAATTATTGCAAAAGGCTATAGAGTTTTAGCAACTACTTTAACTAAAAAAATGGCAGAACAATTGTCAGAATATCTTAATGATAACGGCATAAAAGTTCGTTACCTTCACTCAGATATCGACACCTTAGAACGTATAGAAATAATAAAAGATTTGCGCTCAGGAGTGTTTGATGTTTTGGTTGGTATTAACCTTTTGCGAGAAGGTTTAGATATTCCAGAATGCGCCATGGTGGCGATTCTTGATGCTGATAAAGAAGGCTTTTTACGTTCAGCCCGTTCTTTAATTCAGACCATAGGCCGTGCTGCCAGAAATGCAGATGGAAAGGTTATTTTATATGCAGACAAAATGACCAAGTCATTAGAACAAGCGCTAGAAGAAACCAACCGCAGACGAGAAAAACAAGTCGCATATAATATCGCCAACGGCATAACTCCAAAAACCATCAACAAAAAAATTGCCGATAGTATTAGGGAAGTGGTTGAAAAAGATTATGTTCAACTAGATAAAAAAGAAGCCCTATCAGAAAAGCAATTAGAAAAATTATTAAAAGACTACAAAAAGAAAATGAACGAAGCCGCAAGACTTCTTGACTTTGAAACCGCAATGGAATACCGCGATAAAATTAGCAGCTTACTTAAATAGACAAAAAATATTTGACAGTATGTGAAGATTATGATATGTTGTGTCTACAAATGATTATTAAGATATTACTATAAACAATAAAACCTACATTTATGTAGCTGAATTTTTAGGTGTATCTTAATAATTGTTTGTGAGGTAAAAACGTCTATGACCTCGCAACGTTGCATAAAGTAGACAGAAAAAATGAATAAAGTTATAAAAAACCTTCAAGAAGGATGGTGGTTTGTTAAAGTAGAATGGCGTTTGTTATGGTTACTTATGCCAATAAGTTTTATATTAAACTTAATTTTCTTAGCACTACTTTCATTTGGTGTTGAGAGTAATAAGCTTACTAATTTCACTAATTTCACCACATTATTTGCCCTTCTGGTAACAATTTTATCAATAATGTGTTTTACCTGTGGTAATGATGATTGGAAATATCCTCGATATCCAATTGCCGTATGGAGCATTACAGTAATTCCATTATACATCATTTTATTAATGTAACACCATTATGATGTACAAAAAATCCCTAAATCTTTTTGTTTTAGGGATTTTTTGTATTGTTTTGCAAAATATTCTAAATTTGTTTACAAAATAAAAAAAGATATTAAACTCCTTTTAATTGAAGGAGTTTTTTATGAACATTTTAACCACCCCAGTTTTAGAAGTTAATTTAGATAATATCTGCAAAAATTATTTAAAGGTTTCAAGCTTAGCAAAAAAATCAATTGTTGCAGCCGTTGTAAAAGACAATGCTTATGGGCTTGGAGCGGTGGAAGTTGCAAAAAAACTTTATCAAGATGCAGATTGTAAAACCTTTTTTGTAGCTCATGGTTTGGAGGGAGAAGAAATCGCTCCTCATGTTCCTAATAGTTCAATATATGTTTTAAATGGCATTGGCGAAGATAGCTTAAAGAGTTTTCAAAACGCAAAATTAATCCCAGTTATTTCTTGCCTAGAGCAATTATCTTTTTGGCAACAAAATAAAATAGACGGAATAAAGCCTGCAATTCAGGTTGAAACAGGACTTAATAGGCTTGGTTTTAGAGAAGAAGATTTAATGCAATTGTCATCATCAGATTTAACAGAGTTTTCTTTGGTTGTTTCTCATCTTGCTTGTGCAGATGAGGTTGGTCATGAATTAAATTACAAGCAGTTAAATGAACTAAATCGTTTGCAAGAAAAGTATTTTCCTAGTTTACCAATGTCTTTATCTGCCTCAGACGGAACTTTCTTAGGCATAGATTTTCAAAAAGACATTGTTAGATTAGGTGCAAGTTTATATGGTATAGACACTTCAATTATAGAAGAAAATAAAGTTTTGCCAGTTATTAACATTAAAGCTCCCGTACTTCAAATAGCTCGCTTAAAAGCAGGAGATAGCGTTGGCTATAACGCCACATATAAGGCATCTGAAAATAAAGATATTGCAATTTTGTCAATTGGTTATGGCGATGGCTTTCCAAGAAGCTTGTCAAACATCGGCAAAGTTTATTTTAATAATTCTGAAGCAAAAATATTGGGTAGAGTTTCTATGGATTGTATTGTTGTTGATGTTACTAATATTGACATAAAAGTTGGTGATTTTGCCAGCATTATAAATGACTTTTATACTGTTAATGATATAGCAAAAGATGCCCAAACCATAGGCTATGAAATAATCTCAAGATTGGGCACCCGTTTTATAAAAAAATATATAATTTAATCAAAATGTAGGGGCGGATTCCATATCCGCCCAATACGTTATTTAAGAATTCTCAACTTCTTTAACAAGTTCTTTTACAAACTTACCTAGTCCAACTTGACGAACTCTTTTCATGCGTTCCCCAGAAATAATTCTTTGAATTTTTTTAATTGTATCTTCTAAGTCAACATTAACAATCACATAGTCAAATTCATTCCAGTGGCTGATTTTTTCTAAAATAATATTCATTCTTTGCTCAACAATTTCTGCTGAATCTGTTCCTCTATTTACAAGTCTTGTTTTTAATTCTTTTATTGATGGTGGCAACAAATAAATAGTAACAACATTTTCTTGTGCTTTTGTTTTCATTTGTCTTGCGCCTTGCCATTCCATATCAAATAACACATCTTGCCCCACATTTATAAAGCTATCAACTTCAGATTTTAATGTACCGTATTTGCCACCATATTGGTTTATCACATGTTCATAAAAAGCATCTTCTTTTAATAAGTCATCATATTCTTTATCAGATAAAAAGAAATAATCTTGCCCATTAACTTCACCTTCTCTAGGTTTTCTAGTTGTTGCAGAAACAGACCATTTAATATTTTCATCTCTTTTCAATATTTCTTTACATATTGTGCCTTTGCCGATTCCTGAAGGTCCTTCAATAATAAACATTGCACCTTTTCTAACTTTTCTTAACTGTTCTATTATTTCCATTGTTTTTTTCCTGTTAAATTAAAAATTTTCGTTTATTATAAAATCAAAAGGTTAAAAAGGATTAAAGAAATGACAAATATTTTAATTACAGGTGCATCATCAGGTATTGGAGAAGCTTTAGCATATTATTATTCAAAATATTCTTACAATACTTTATTTTTAAGCGGCAGAAATGCAGAACGCTTAAATGCGGTTGTTCAAAAATGCAAAGAATTTGGCGCAACTGTTGAAGGTAATGTCATTGATGTTAATTCAAAAGCAATGATGCAAGTTTGGATAGAAGAGTGTCATGCTAAAGCACCATTAAACTTGGTTATTGCAAATGCTGGAGTTTCAACCGATGATGATGAAGATGTAGATGCAATGTACAGAACTTTTGAAACCAATGTAACTGGTGTCTTAAATACAATTTTACCAACATTAGAACTATATAAAAAAGAAACTTACAAACATCGCCAAATTGCTGTAGTTAGTTCAATCGCAGCATATTATCCAATGCCACAATGCCCTGCATATTCAGCTTCAAAAGCTTGTGTAAAGTCATTAACATTATCTTTTAGAGAGCGTTATAAAAAAACAGGAATAAAGTTTAATGTTATTTGCCCAGGATTTGTAAGGTCTCGCATAACAGATAAAAACACTTGTCCAATGCCATTTTTTATGGAAGCAAATGATAGTGCAAAAAAAATAGTTAGTGGTTTGGTTAGAAACAAAAGCATAATAGCTTTTCCTTGGCAGTTGTATGGTCTTATGGGTTTAATTTCAGCTCTTCCTCATTGCGTAACAAGCTTTTTTATGGATTTATTGCCAAAGAAAAATTAATTGTCTATTTTAAACACCAAACAACGATTTATTCCTGATAAGTCTTTTATTGTTTTTATCAATTTATAATCAGAAAAGATTTTGATAACATCATCATTTTGATCGTAACCAATTTCAAGATAAATTCTTCCGTTTTCATTAAGCAAATTTTTTGCAATTTTTGCAATTTGACGATAATCCCTAAGTCCGTCTTCTCCTCCATCAAGCGCAAGCATAGGGTCATATTTCTTTACTCCAATATCAAGAGTAGGAATAACATCAGATTTTATATAAGGAGGATTTGATGTTATAATATCAAACTTTTTATTTACTTGTAGGTCAAACCAAGAAGCATTAATAAATTCAGTTCTATCAAGCAGATTTAATTTTTGTGCATTTTGTTTGGCAATGTTTAATGCTTTTTCAGATATATCTACTCCGATTCCATTGAGATTTTTTACATCAGCTAAAATTGATAGCAAAATACAACCACTACCTAGCCCTAAGTCTAAAATGCTTTTTGCATTTGATGTAAAAGCAAAATTTATTGCATCTTCAACAAGACATTCTGTGTCAGGTCTAGGGGTTAAAACATCTTCAGATACAATAAAGTCATGCTTATAAAAACCACGTTCTCCAATGATTTTATCAACGGGTTTTCCATTTTCTTTTTCTTTTATTAAGTTGCTTAAATTAAGGTTGTTTTTTGTTGCAAACTCTTTTAATAAATTATCTTCCAGCCTGCTCATCTAAATTTTTTCTATAAGTTGAGAAGCTTATTGGACAAGAGTTTTCATTGCAGAAGCTTTCAATGCGTTTTGCCATTCTATGTTTAAAATCGGCTAATTTATCATCCGTTTTGTCAGGTGTAATATCACCATCTTCACAAGAGATGTTATCTGTAGTTTGTCCCATTTTAAGCTTCCTTTTTATTTTTGATTATTTCAGAGAGTTTCTCAAACGCTTTTTTTTCAATTTGACGCACTCTTTCTCTAGAGACATTTAATTCTGCCCCCAGTTCTTCTAATGTTGCAGGATTATCCATTAACATTCTTTTTTTTATGATGAATTGTTCTCTTTCGTTTAATTGTTTAAGTGCAGAATAAACAAGTTTTGATTTGTTTATAGCTTCTTCTTTAGCAATAAACTTATTTTCTAAATTTGCTTTTCCATCAACTAATGTGTCCATAAGCTCCAAATCATCTTCATTACCAATTTTAGTATTAAGAGAAGTATCACCATTAATTCTGGCATTCATTTCTATAACTTCTGCTTCTGTAACATTAAGTCTGTATGCAATTTCTGCAATATCAGAATCTTCTAAAGATTTTTTGTGATAAAGCCCTAATTTAGCTTTTATTTTGTTAAGATTGTAAAATAACTTTTTATGAGCAACTTTTGTGCCGAGCTTAACTAAAGACCAAGATTTTAATACAAAATCATTTAATGATGCTTTAATCCACCACATTGCATAAGTTGAAAATCTAACAGCTTTTGACAAGTCAAAACTTTTTAATGCTTGCATAAGGCCAAGATTGGCCTCAGAAATTAGGTCAGCAATATTTAAGCCATAATGACGGTATCCAAAGGCCATTTTTGCTGCCAATCTTAAATGAGACACAACAATTTGTTGCGCTGCATTAACGTCATCGCTTTCTTTATATGAAGTTAAAAGTTCTTGCTCTTTTTCTGCTGATAAAAGTGGAATTTTTTTAATTTGCTCTAAATAAAATCCCAAACTGTTTTCTTCTACCAAAACAGGCAAATTATTTTTGCTAGAACTCACAACTAAAGAACTGCTCACTATTAAATCTCCTTAAATATAATATAGCATTTATTTTCTTTTTTTTCAACGAAGGAAAGACCTTTATACACTATTTTTTATTTAAAATCAAGTATTAAATTAAAAGACCTATATGAGCATGTGTCATATAGGTCTTTTTTAAATAATTTGTTCAGGCAGAAGCTCTTTGATTATTGGCAGATAAACATTGCTATATGCAGGATAAAACTTCTGAAGAGTTTCATAAGCATTTAATTGTTTATCAGGTTTTGTTAGTCGAGCGCATTCCCAGTCAATAACAGTTTCAATCAAGTCTTCTCGAGTCTTTTTTAAGCCGCTTCTCACATGATGAGCATTGTTTAGTCTGTGCCTCTCAGATATTTTTTTTAATGGTAGATGCCAATAAAAAACATACATTAAAAGCTTGTCCAAATCATGTAGATAGCCTCTTAGATTGTTTTTGCCACAAAGTTTTTTTTGTGTTTGCAAAAAAGCAATTTTATGCTTAAAGGTGTAAGCAATTCTTTTTAGTCTTTTTTTCATATAATTTAAGTTTAATTTATTTTATAACTAAATATATTCTACTCAGTTTTTTAATGCAACAAAAAAGAGCCAGAAAACCTGACTCTTTAAAAAGTAATTTTTACAATTAGTAATTTACTTTGTGTTCAAAGAAGTAAGAACGAGGGTGATCGCACACAGGGCAAATTTCTGGAGGTTGATTTCCTTCAAAATGGTGTCCGCAGTTACCGCATTCCCAAACAACTTTTTCTTCACGTTCAAAAACTTTTTCACCTTTAACTTTTTCAAGCAATGCTTTGTATCTTTCTTCGTGATGTTTTTCAATTTTTGCAACAGCTTCAAACAAATAAGCAATTTTATCAAAACCTTCTTCTTTTGCATCTTTTGCCATAGTTGCATACATATCTGTCCATTCATAGTTTTCACCAGCAGCAGCATCTTCTAAGTTTGCTACAGTTGCAGGAACAGCGCCGTCATGCAAAAGTTTAAACCACATTTTAGCATGTTCTTTTTCATTATTTGCTGTTTGTTCAAAAATTTCTGCAATTTGGTTATAACCTTCTTTTTTAGCTTTAGCAGCATAATAAGTATATTTATTACGAGCTTGCGATTCGCCAGCAAAAGCGTCCATTAAATTTTTCTCAGTCTTAGAACCTTTAAGATTCATGTCTTTTCTCCTTGTTTGATTATTGTTGTTTATATTATAGGAATTTAAAATTAAGATTGCAAATTATTTTTTTAAAGATATATCTAACTCAAAGGAGAAATAACATGATTGAAATTAAAGAAAATATATATGCAGTTGGTGTTAAAGATTGGGATATCAAAGAGTTTCACGGGTACAGTACTCCCAAAGGTGCAACTTATAATTCATATTTAATTATGGGTGAAAAAATTGTTTTGATTGACGGTGTTAAAAAGAAATTTTCTGACGAACATATTAAAAATATTTCAGAAATTGTTGATCCATCAAAAATTGATTATGTTATTGTAAATCACGTAGAACAAGATCATTCTGGTAATGTTCCAGAAATCATGAAGCTTGCAAAAAATGCAAAAATCATTACAAACGGTGCTGCAAAAATGGCTTTAGAAGCTCATTTTGATACAACAGGTTGGGAATATGAAATTATAAAAAGTACAGAAACTTTCAAAGCTGGTGATAAAACTTTTGCATTTTTATGCACTCCATTATTACATTGGCCAGATTCTATGATGACATATTTGGCAGAAGATAAAGTTTTGTTCTCAAATGACGGATTCGGACAACACTTCTGTTCAGAAAAAACTTATGTTTCAGAAGAAAAATTAGAAGATGTCTTGTATGAAGCAAAAAAATATTATGCAAATATTTTATACCTATATGCCAATCAAGCAAAAACAGCATTGAAAAACGCGGGTGATTTGGGGTTAGATATAGAAATGATAGCTTCATCTCATGGTTTAATCTGGCGTGGAAAAGAAGAAGTTTCTACAATCTTAAATTTATATAGCAAATGGGCAAGCGGTCAAGATGAAGGCAAAGCTCTTGTTGTTTTCGATTCTATGTGGGGCGCAACAGAGACTTTAGCAAATACTATTGCAGATGAGTTAAAAGCAAACAATGTAAAAACTCAAATGTTTAATTTATCAGAATACCACATATCAGAAATCATTCCAGAATTTTTAGATGCAAAATATATTTGCATTGGCAACCCAACACTTAACAATGAGTTGTTTCCAAGAGTAGCACAATTTGTAACATATATGAAGGGCTTAAAGCCTCTTAATAAAAAGGGTTTGGCGTTTGGTTCTTATGGTTGGAAGCCAGGAGTTGTAAAACAACTTCAAGAAATCTTTGAAGGTCTAGGCTGGGAAACCGTATCTCCTTTTGAAGAAAAATATACCCCTAAAACTGCAGATTTAGAAAGCTTAAAACAAAGAGTTCAAGAGCTTATAAAATAAGTAGACAGATAAAAAAACTTTTTTATAATAGACCTCATGAATATACACGAGTATCAGGCAAAAAAACTGTTAAGCTCTTATGGAATTAATGTTCCACGAGGGATGGTGGCTTATACTCCGCTTGAAGCTAAAAGAGTTGCAAATATTGTTTCTGTCAGAGGCCCTTGGATGTTAAAATCTCAAATCCAATCAGGTAGCAGAAACCATGGCCATTTTTTAGAAAAAGATGCAGGCAAAAAAGGTGGAATTAGAAAAATAAAATCTAAAAAAGAAATTTTAGAAAATGCCAAACAAATGTTAGGCTCAACATTGGTTACATCTCAAACAGGCGCTAAAGGCAAGCTTGTTAGCAAAATTTATATAGAACATTTTGTAAAGGTTTCAAAAATTTTCTATTTTGCAGTTGCTATAGATAGAAGCTTGGCAAAATTAACCATGCTCATAGCCCATTCTGGAGATACTCCAATTACAGAAATCTTAAAGAATGATGCAAAAAAAATTTTAAGAATACATTTAGGGTTAAAAGATGCGGTTGATAGCGAGCAAATTTATTCTATCTTAAATTATTTAAAACTAGATGAAAAATGTTATAAAGGGTTTGAATCTTTTATAAATAATATAACTCGTTTCTTTTTAGAAAAAGATGCTTCTATGCTAGAGATAAATCCTTTAGGTCTGCAAAATAATAATAGCTTAATTGCTTTAGATGCAAAAATGTCTTTTGATGATAACGCAATGTATCGTCAAGCAGATGTGAAAATATTGCAAGATGATTATGAAGAAGATGAACGCAGTTTAGACGCTGCCAAATATGGGTTTGGTTATGGTCAGTTTAATGAAGGTTCTGTTGGTTGCATTGTTAACGGAGATGGACTTGCGTTAAGTGTGATGGATTTATTAAAGTCAAAGGGATATAGCGCAACATGCTTTTTGAATGTTAAAGGTGGTGTAGATAAAGATAAAATAGCCTCTGGTATAAAGGTTATTGTTACCAATCCTCGTGTTGAAGGTATTTTCATTAATATTTTGGGTGGCTTTGTTAGATGTGATTTAATCGCAGAAGGTATTGTTTCTGCTGCATCAGAAGTTGGTCTTAATGTTCCTTTAGTTGTTAGATTTGAGGGAACAAACAAAGATGAAGCAATAGAGACATTGCGATTATCAGGTCTTCCAATAACAATTGCTAATAGTGAAGAAGATGGCGCAAGTCGTTTAATCTCAGCAATGGAGGAGATTACTTAATGTCTATATTAGTAGATTCAAACACAAAAGTAATGATTCAGGGTATAACAGGTCAGCAAGCATCTTTTCACGTTAAGGCCTCTCAAGAATATGGAACCAATATTGTCGCAGGTGTTAGTTTATCAAAAGTCGGAAAAAAACATTTGGGGGTTCCTGTTTTTAGCAGTGTTAAAGAAGCCAAAGACAAAACAGGTGCGAATGCATCTGTTTTGTATGTTCCTGCAAAATATATAAAATCTGCAATGATAGAAGCAATAGAGGCAGAAATAGATGTTGCTGTTTGCATTACAGATGGCATTCCTGTAAAAGATATGTTAGAAATAAAATCAGCATTAAAAGGTTCAAAAACCAAACTTATTGGGCCTAACACTCCTGGTTTAATTTCTCCTCAAAACAAGGTTAGAATGGGCATTTACTCAGCTAGTATTGTAAAAAAAGGCAATGTAGGCATTGTTTCTCGTTCTTCAACTTTGACTTATGAAGCAATTTTAGAAACTAATCGTGCAAAAATGGGTCAAAGTACCGTAATTGGTCTTGGCGATGATGTTTTGATAGGTCAAGATTTTGTGGATGTTATTAAAAGATTTCATGAAGATAAACAAACAAAATTTATTGTTATGATTGGTCAGTTAGGTGGTTTTTTTGAAGAAGAAGGAGCCAAATATTATGCAACAATTAAAAATAAAAAACCTATAATAGCTTATGTTGCAGGCAATACAATCCCTGAAGGATCTCAAATGGGTTATATTGGAGATTTGATTGCAGGCTCTCAAGACGTTAAAACAAAAGAAGACGTTTTGAAAAAGTCTGGCATAATTGTTGTTGAAAAAATAAATCAAATTCATCAAGAACTCTTAAAGTTATGAGTTCTCCATTAATCAACTTTTTGCTTCCATCTCATTGCATTATTTGCAATAAAGTATTGGATTCAGATGCTCAAATTTGCCCAGATTGTTTTAATAAACTTAATTTTATATCAAAACCATATTGCAAAAAATGTGGTCATCCTTTTTTAGATGGGCAAGATGGAGAGTTTTGCGGATTCTGCATAAAAAACAAAAAAGATGTTTTAAATATTTCAAGAAGTGTTTCTGTTTATGATGAAGTCTCAAAAAAGATGATAATAGATTTTAAGTTTTTTGATAAAACTCAAAACATAAAAGTTTTTGGAAAATGGTTGAAAATTGCAGGAGCAGATATTTTCGCCAATAATATTGATGTTATAATTCCTGTGCCATTACATTTTTTCAGATTATTAAAAAGAAAATACAATCAAGCAGGTTTGTTGGCAAAAGAAATAGGCAAAATAGAAAATGTTTTAGTTGATTATACATCTTTGAAAAAAAAGAAATATACCAAACCTCAAACAAAGTTTTCATTAAAAGTAAGACAACATAACGTTAAAAATTCTTTTATAATAAAAGATTGTCAGAACATAAAAGATAAAAAAGTTTTGTTAATAGACGATGTTATGACAACAGGTTCAACCTTAAGAGAATGCGCCAGAGTTTTATTGAAAGCAGGCGCAAAAGAAGTAAATGTATTAACACTAGCAAGAGTTTTATAATCTTTATATTGAAAACTTAATTAAAAGTTGTAAATTATAATAATTAATGGAGAATAGTGTGAAAGTTTTTAATATTATGTTAGCCTCTGGCAAAGGCGGTTTAGAGCAAATGGCTGTTGTTTATGCCAAAGCGCTTGTAAATGCTGGCAATGAAACACATTGTCTTGTTGTTGATAATTGTTCCTATAAAGAGGATATGATAAAAACAGGCGCAATTGTTCATACCACAAAAACTAGAAACCTTTATAATATATTTAACATAATAAAGATATTAAAATTAATTAAAGAGCAACAAACAGATATTGTTATTTGCCATGGCAATAGAGCCATGAGTATTGTTTTAAACAAACTCAGCAGATTGTTTGTCAAATCAATATTTAAAACTATTGGTGTTATGCATTCTAAAAATTGCCCATATAAAAACAGAATTGATAATTTAGTGTTTTTAACAGATACATTTTTTAATGAACAAACTTTAGATATTCAAAAAAAATCTTTTATTTTAGCAAATACAATTTTAGATGAATCTTATCCTCAAGTTGCTTTGCACTCTCCAATTGTGTTTGGCGCAATGGGTCGTTTGCATCAAGTTAAAGGTTATGATATTTTGTTAAGCGCTATTTCAAAATTGCATAAAAAAGGTTTGGATTTTAAATTTGTTTTAGGCGGTACAGGTCCTGATGAAGAAAACTTAAAACAACAAGCAAAAGAGTTAGGACTTCAATCTGTTGTTGAGTTTATAGGTTGGGTAGGTGATAAAAAAGCCTTTTTTGATAAGATTGATGCGTTTGTATTATCTTCACGTTCAGAAAGAATGCCTTTAGTTATTTTAGAAACATTTGCATATTCAAAAGCTATAATATCAACAAATTGCCAAGGTCCAAATGAAGTTGTGGCTCAACTTCCAAGTCATTTAATTGTTCCAACAGAAGACGTTGATGCATTAGCATCTGCAATGGAAACCTTATTAACCAATCCTCAAAAAGTTAGTCAAATGGCACAAGAAGGCAACGACTTGTTTAATGCAAAATACAATTTAGAAATTTTCCAACAAAATCTAAATTCAATATTAAAAAAGTGCATTTAACACGAAAATTATGTTTTTGTTATCCTCGTCATCCTGAACTCGTTTCAGGATCTCCTTTGTTATTCCAAACTTGCCAGATGCTGAAATAAATTCAGCATGACAGTAAGGGTATAATAGTAATAATGCTCCTAGAAGTGTAGGGAACGGTCTTGACCGTTCCTTTAAAATTAGCCATATTATACAAGGAACAGTCAAGACAGTTCCCTACAAGATATAAACAATCAAATAATTTTGTGTTTGCTATATAGGTTTTTATTCTCGTCATCCTTAACTTGTTTCAGGATCTTTTGCAAGCTCCAGCACTTGTTGTATAAAAATCAATCGATGACAAAACAACCTTCGCTCGCAATGACCCGTGATGGTATTTTTGTTATTAAAAACAAATATTTGTTAATTTTTTAGGTTGAAAAGATTTTATAATGATTTCTATTGGATAGTAGCTACATGCCTTAAACCAACTTCTCCAACTCATCAATATACTTCTCAATCAAGCCCAAGCCCATAGCCCAAAACTCTTTAGATTTTGCTTTTAAGCCAAAAGGTTTTACAAGCTCGTCATAACTTTGAGTACCTGCTAAAGAAAGCATATTAAGGTATTTATCTTCAAAGTCTTTAACTTTGCCAGATTGATAAGCTTGATACAGTGAGTTAACCAAACAATCTGCAAAAGAATAAGCATATACATAAAAAGCTCTATGATAAAAGTGAGAAATATAAGACCAAGTAGCACCACACTCTTTAGGGAATTCAACACCGCTACCCAAAGATGCTTTAATTTCTTCTGCCCAAATATTTTCAAAAGTCTCTTCAGAAATTTCAGAAGTCTTGCGCAAATCATGACATCTAGTTTCAAAAAAGTGATAAGCAATTTGTCTGATTGCAGTGTTTAACATATCTTCAATTTTGCCTGCCAATAAACAGATTTTTTCTTCTCTATTTGTTGTGTGTTCTAGCATATATTGAAAAGTTAACATTTCACCAAAAACAGAAGCAACCTCTGCCAAAACCATTGGCGCTGCGTCTTGAAGTTCTCCTTGTTTTGCAGATAATCTCATGTGGCAACCATGGCCAAGCTCATGAGCAAGAGTTAAAGCATCTCTTCTTTTTCCTGTCCAGTTTAAGAATAGGTAGGGATGTTTTATCCAAGGCATTGCATAAGCTCCACTTCTTTTTCCGTCTTTTGGCATAACATCAATCCAAGAATTTTCAAAAAAAGGCTCTGCAATTTCTCGCAATTTTGGAGAAAATTTTTCATAAGCATTCAAAACCATTGGCACAGCATCTTTATATTCCATTTGTGTATCTTTAGCAAATGGAAGAGGTGCATTTCTGTCCCAATAACCAAGCTTTTTAACTCCCATTAATTTTGCTTTTATTTTATAATATTTATGAGATGTTGTTTTATATTTTTCTCTAACAGTGTTTGCCAAGTTTTCAACAACCTTATCATCAACCTGATTAGTCAAGTTTTCTGACGCAACAGGAGATTTAAATCCACGTTTGTCATCACTAATCGCTTTGTCTTTAATTAATGTGTTGTAAATAAGAGAAAATAAAGAGTTGTTTTCTTTAGAAACTTTAGCAAATTCACTGCCAGCTCTTTGTCTAACTCCAGCATCTTGATCCATAAATAGTCTAGAAATTTCTGCATCAGAATATTCTTTGCCATCAACAGTGTATTTTAATTTTGAACTTGTTTCATCATACAACCTAACCCAGTTAGAATGAGCAGGGGTAGATTTTAATAACAAGATTTCTTCTAATTCTTCAGAAAGTTCATAATCCTTAAAAGAGCGAACTTTCTTAAGCCAAGGCAAATAAAAACTTCCCTTAGAAATAGTCTCAAACTTTTTATCATCAAGCGCATTTATTTCTAAAGAAAAGAACAATAATGGCTTGCCAAATTCTGTTAATTTTTCTTCAATATTTTGATAAAAAGATAAAGCTTCTTTATTATTAAATTGAGTAGAAACATTTAAATATGCATAAATCCCCATTGTGTTTGCAATAGAAGAAATATCTTCATATTTTTTAATTGCTTCATTAAAAGTTTTAGCATTTAATTTTGCAATTTTACCTTTATAGTTTTTTGCAAAAGCAATAACTTTTGTTTTATATGCTTTCAAGTCTGCATCTATTTTTTTGTCTTTAGTAGATTTATAAAAATCTGTTAAGTCCCATTTTAATGATAAAGCCATGTTTTATGATTCCTTTTTGTTATTGTCATTGCGAGGAGCCGCTAGGCGACGCGGCAATCCAGATACATTTTATATAACATACAATTAATTTATTAAAATATGCTTTACATTTTAACATTTTTAGATATGATTTATAACAGACAAGTTGATTACTTGTCCGAGGTTTCGTAGCCTTTTCATACACGTCTTTAGTATAATAGACGTTAAATTTTATACGCCTGATGGTTATTTATTATAATGACTGGAAGGCGGTAAAATAATCCCTTGCGGTCAATATACCGCACTATCTTGTATGAGTAGTTACGAACTTCCAGTCGCCCTTAATCACGGCGATTGTTTTTTTATAAAAAAGGAAGTAACTATGAGAAAACTAATACTATTAATAACAGCTATTTTGTTGATGAGCGGTTGTTGTTATCAAACATTCACCTTAGACGACACCAAACAAAACACAATCCCAACCTATGAAGGCACAAACCATTTTGTGTTTTGGGGAATAGGTCAAGAAAAGAAGTTAGACCCAAATGAAGTATGCAAAGAAAGAGGCATAAACTCTGTACAAACAAGCTATTCATTTATCAGCGGTTTCTTCAACGCCATAACCTACGGAATATACTCCCCAAGAGACTACGCAATTTATTGTAATTAAACCTGTTTAGTCATTGCGAGCGAAGCGCGGCAATCCAGAATAATTTATATTGCAACATTTTTTAACTGGATTGCCACGCTTCGCTCGCAATGACGTGTTATTGCAAACTTTGCAATAAAAACAATAGTGTAGTTGTTATTATACTCGACTGTTTTTGTATCTATAAATTTTTAAATTTTTAACCAGACAGTAGTAATCTTAAATGTTTTTTCGAAAACTATTATGGCAAATTGCTAATGCTAACGCATCTGATGAATCTAAATTTTTAGGATTTGATCCTGGCAACAAAATTTTAACCATGGTTAAAACCTGATTTTTTTCTGCGCGCCCCACACCAACAACCGCTTTTTTTACTTTTGTTGGCTCATATTCAAAAAGGGGAATTCCCGACAATGTTGGCGCAAGCATAACAATCCCTCTTGCTTGCCCTAGCTTTAAACTAGTTAAGGCGTTTGAATTCACAAACACCTCTTCTATACTAGCCTCATTGGGCTTATAAGTTTTTATAACCTCATTGAGTTCATTATGAATTTGCAACAATCTTTCTTGAGTTGGGGCTTTGACATCTGTTTTTATAAAACCATCAGCAACATATTTTAATTTGTTGCCATCAACATCAATAATTCCCCAACCTGTGCAAGAAAGAGAGGGGTCTAACCCCAAAATTCTAATCATAATTGTTCCAAAAGTTCTTCAGCAATATTTGCGTTATGGAATACTTTTTGAACATCATCATCTTCTTCAAGAGCATCAATAAATGCAACAAAAGATTTTGCAGCTTCTAAGTCTGTAATTTCAACCTCAACCATTGGTTTCCAGTCTAATCTAGATACTGCAGGAGTTCCAAATTTTTTCTCTAATGTTTCGGTAACCGCACCTAAGTCATCAGGCAAAGTTTCAATTTGATGTCTTTCTTCTGTAACAACATCATTTGCACCTGCTTCTAAAGCTTGCTCAAACATTTCATCATTGCTTGCAACATCAAGTGGATATTCAATATAACCGATTCTTTCAAAATTAAAAGCAACAGAACCTTCAGATCCCAATCCGTTTCCACGTTTTGAATAAATTGTTCTGATATTCGATGCAGTACGGTTTTTGTTGTCTGTTAAAGCTTCTGTAATAACAGAAACTTTTTGAGGTCCAAAACCTTCGTATCTAACCATAACATAATCATCACCACCAGCAACTTGAGAAGCTTTGTTAATAGCACGCTCAATATTATCTTTTGGCATAGATTCTGCTCTAGCAGCAGCAATTGCCAATCTTAAACGTGGGTTTTTATCTGGTTCTGGTGCGCCAGTTTTGGCTGCTACTGTAATTTCTCTTGATAATTTTGCAAACATGCTCGCTTTCTTTTTATCTTGAGCACCTTTTCTATACATAATGTTTTTAAACTGCGAATGTCCCGCCATTTTATTTATCCTTTCGTCTTTATCTTTTTAATAACCTAAAATTATGTAATCAATTTTTTCTTTATCAGCATACAATACTTTGATTTTAACACCCATAACTTTGATATTTACATTTTCTTTGTATTTGAAGTATAGGTTTTCAAAGCTACCTTTGTCTTTGCTATATTTTGAATAATCAAGAACCCTAAACAACAAACCCTTACTTTCTAATCCACCATATTTAATGTCAAAACCAGTTGTAGGTGTTGTTTGATTCATAATTGTTTCTGTTAAAATATTAAATCTCAAATCATGAGGTCTAACCATAAAATTTGTATCTAAAACAATTAAACGATCGTTTTTTATAAGACCAATTCTATCATAAGGAACGCCATCTTCTTGAATTAAATAAACATATTTGTCATTTTTCATAGGCAATAAAGAATACCAAATTTTATTTAATTCAACTCTTCCAACAAGTTTTTTAACATCTTTAGCATTTATTTTAGCAGGTACACCCTCAGAAGTTAGATATCCATCTTTGCTTGCTTTAACAAAGCAGTCTTGATAATATGATGTTTGATATTTCTTATCATAAAAAACAGAAAAACCAGTGTATGCACGTTGAATTTCATTTTTAGCTGGTTCAACTTCTGCTGTTTTTACAACTTTAACAAGTTTAGGTTCTGAATTATCAAAGAAGACAATAGGATGACTATTCCAATCTTCAAAAAAAGTATTTCTCCATGGAAGAAAGTTCATGTCTCCAGCATATATACAACCAGATAATGTTAAAATAGATGTAAAAATTAGTATTTTTTTCATATTTATTCCTTTATAAAGAGCATTATAATATAAAAATATATAAAGTCTAGATAGGAATTTAAAAATGCACAAAACTTGTTACGAATTTATCTTTGAGCCACAAAAAAAGTATGATGAAGATTTTTTAACTTTGCTAGAAATAAACTTTGATGTTGTGAGTATTAATCTTTTAGATGACGGAAAAGAACAAGCTGTTGCATATTCAGAAGAAAAAATAGATTTTGTTTGCGAGCTTAAGTATGAAGTTAAAAAACTAGAAAGTGAAAACTGGCTAAAAGATTATGTCATAAAGTTTAAGGCTTTTAGTGTTGAAAATTTTATGATATATGGTCAGCATCAAAAAAAAGCTCCAAAAACGAACAAAACTTTGTTGCAAATATATGCTGCAACGGCCTTTGGCTCAAATCATCCAACAACAGTTATGTGCATTAAACACATTTGCGATTTGCACAAACAAGGCTTTAACCCTAAAAGTATATTAGATATGGGAACAGGCTCTGGTTTGTTGTCTTTAGTGGCATCAAAATTGTGGCCAAATGCAAAAATAACAGCTTGTGATATTGATGAAGAAGCTGTGATAGTAACAAGGGGAAACTTTGAAAACAATAATATTAAACAAGCAGAAGTTTTTCAAAGTGATGGTTATGAAAATGTAACCAATAAATTTGATTTAATTTTGGCAAATATATTAGCAAATCCATTAATAGAAATGGCAGAAGATGCTTATAAACATATTAATAAAGACGGATATATTGTTTTATCTGGCTTTAATGGAGATCAAACAAATTGGGTCGCAGAAGAATACACCAAACAAGGCTTTATTAAGAAAAAGCAAAAAACAAAACAAGGTTGGAGGGCTTTATTATGTATGAGTTAATAACCTTAAATAATCAGTTCTTAAACTTAGATGTTTTAGATGAAGAAAATTTAATTAAAAAAGAATGCGGTTTTACAGGCTCTAATGCAACGTTATTAAAAGGTAAAGACAAGTCATACTTGTTTACAGACAGAAGATATGAACTTCAAGCCAAAGAAGAAGTTAAAGGCAAAAACATAGAAGTTGTTTTTGATAAAATAAGATATTGGTTGTTAGATAACAATCCTCAAGAAAAAGTTTATTACAACCCTTGGTGTCATAGCATTGCAGAAGTTCAAAGTTTTCCAAACAACTTTGTGGCAAAAGGCAAAGAGCCAATATATAAAATAGATAATGAGGCTTTTGAATATGATGTTGAGTATGCAGGGGTTATTGCTTGCAAAAAGGTTTTTGATTTTAGAGAATTTTTAGAAAAACAAAACTTAGACGCATATATAATAACAGAACCAACAGATTTGTCTTGGTTATTAAATATCAGATCTTCTGTTTTGCCTCATACTCCAGCATATCGCGCCTTTGGTGTTGTTAATAAAGATGGTGTTGTGCAATTGTTTAATCATCCTCGCCAAATGAAAAAATATAAAAAAGTAGGGTTATGGGAAGAAGATACGCCCGCAATTTTTAAGAAATATGTAAAAAATTATACCAATATAAAGTCTTCTATATTTTGGAGCAAGGCAAAAAAGAACGATATTGAGGTTCGTAATTCAAAAGAAGCACACATAAAAGATGGTGTTGCCATAACAAAACTTTTATATTGGATTTATAATAATAAAAAATCTAAAACAGAATTTGAAGTTGCTGAAAAATTACATAAAATTAGAGAAAAACAAGATGGATTCTTTTCAGAAAGCTTTGCATCTATCATTGCATCTGGTAAAAACTCTGCTGTTCCTCATTATCAGCCAACAAAAGAAAAGTCAGAAAAGGTTGCTAAAGATATGCTGTTGATGGATGTTGGTTCTCATTTCTTTGGTGGCACAACAGACATGACCAGAACAATTTCTTTAGGCAAACCAACATTAGAACAAATAAAACATTTTACATTAGTCTTAAAGGGACACATTAATCTAGCTACTCAAAAATTTAATAAATCATATTCTGGAAGACAATTAGATATTTTAGCCAGAAGCCCTTTATTAAACGAAGGATTAGATTATAATCATGGCACAGGCCATGGCGTTGGCAATTTTTTAGGCGTCCATGAAGCTCCTTCAATTTCAAAAAACGGACAGTCATCTTTAATGGCAAAAAACATGATTTTCTCAATTGAGCCAGCAGTTTATTTTGAAAACAAATATGGAATTAGAATTGAAAACTTATATGTAGTAAAAGAAAACAAAGAAGAAATTATGAGCTTTGAGCCATTAACTTTTGTTCCTATTGATAATTCTTTAATAGATATTAACTCTTTAACAGATAAAGAAAAAACTTTTGTTTTTAATTATCAAAAAGAAGTTTATAAAAAATTGGAGAAGTTCTTAAATGACAAAGAAAAAGCTTGGCTTGCCTCTTATATTTCTTTTAACGTTGTTAATATTCAAAGTTAACGCTTCTTTTTATCAGTTTAATAGTCAAGTCCAACCATTTATATATGTCTTCTGGTCAGGAAGAGAAGAGTGTTTTCATTGCGAACAAACAATAGAATTAATTTATTCTGTTGTTGAAAGAGAATTCGGAAGAGAAGTAACTATAGATGTTGTTGATTATAACCAAGAGAGTTACTATAAAGAAAAATATGACTTGGCCTCTCCTTTATCTATTGTGATGATAAGAGATAATACCGAAGACCGTAAAATTGATTTGCCAACAGATGTTGCCGATACTTATTCTTTTTCAGAAAATTTAATTTTTCAGATAAAAAACTATTTCTTTTTTGATTAAAATAATAGTAATTTCAATCACATAAGGTTGATTTTCTTTTCCCTATTTTCCTAGGAAAATAGGAAAAGAAAAATCTTAAGAAAAAAGTGTTGTGTTTTTGTGTTATATCATTTATTAATAAGGAAATTAACAAAGAGATTAATAAGAGGATATTAATATGACAACCGATGCCATAATCTGCCCAAAATGCAATAGTCCATACGGATATTTTGACGGTTCAATAAATATCTGCCCAGAATGCGGATATGAATGGAACGAGAACACAACATCTGATGAAGAAACAGAAGTTGTTAAAGATGCAAATGGCACAATTTTAGCTGATGGCGATAGTGTTGTTGTAATCAAAGACCTTAAAATTAAGGGAAGCTCAAGCGCAGTAAAGCAAGGAACCGTTGTGAAAAATATTACCTTGACAAATGAAGCGGGACATAATATTTCTTGCAAAATAACAGGCTTCGGCGCCATGAACCTAAAGTCCGAGTTTGTAAAAAAAGTTTAGTGTTTATTGCTTCTGTAGGGGCATAGCGTGCTATGTCCGGATATTATTATAAATTAAACAAACCAATCGGGGTGTAGCGCAGTCTGGTAGCGTACTTGTCTGGGGGACAAGGGGTCGCTGGTTCAAGTCCAGTCATCCCGACCAATCATCAAAAACCGCTTGTTTAAAGCGGTTTTTTATTTGCTTATCAACTTATTAATTCATTTAATCCTTTAAGCATGAGATTGGGACTATTAAAGTTCCGTCTTTTCTTTTATATGCATAGTTGCCGACGCCTGTTAGAATCATCTTAAATGAGGGTTGTTTCATTTTTGTGGTATCAATATTATCAGAAAGAGCATTTAAGGTTTTAACCGCTTCTTCAATAGATTTATCGCCACCAAGTTTGATTTCAATTAAGCCATAAGAGCCGTTTCTTAAATGAATAACTGCATCACACTCTAAGCCGCTTTTATCTCTATAGTGATAAAGATTGCCGCCTAAAGCTTCTGCATATACTCTTAAATCTCTAATACATAAATTTTCAAAAACTAAGCCAAAAGTATTTAAGTCATTAATCAAATCTTGAGGGCCGACCCCTAAAGCAGCAGTTGCGATAGAAGGGTCTACATAATATCTGGTATCAGAGGTTCTGATAGATGTTTTTGACCTTAAATTAGGGTTCCACGCAGGGGAATCTTCTATAACAAATATTGTTTTTAAAGCATTTATATATGAACTAACTGTGGCATCTGAAATAGTGTTGTTAGCATCTGATGATATATCTTTTGCAATTGACGGATTTTTTGCCTGAGAGCCAACGACTCTGGCATAAGATTTTAATAGCTTTTTAGTTCTCTCAGGGTCTCTTTCTACATTATCAACGCTTGAAATATCTTGACTAACAACTGCATCACAATAGTCAAATGCTTGCCTTAAAGCTATTTCATTAGAGCAATCTAACGACTTTGGCCATCCGCCACGACAAACTACAAAAGCCAAATCTTCAATAGATAAAGTGCTGATACCTTCTATGCTTGAATTACTCTCGAATACTTCTTTTAATGAAACAGATCCATTTGACTCTCCTGATTCATATAAACTCATTGGTCGCATTATCATTCTAGAAATTCTGCCTGTTCCACTATGAGAAATCTCAGATCTATCAACAGGACTAGCAGAGCCTGTTAAAATAAATTGCCCAAATTCATCTCTTTTATCAACCTCAAAACGAATAGCATCCCATAATTTTGGGGCTAATTGCCATTCATCAATTAAC
This sequence comes from Alphaproteobacteria bacterium, assembly GCA_044432975.1. GTDB lineage: Bacteria > Pseudomonadota > Alphaproteobacteria > RF32 > CAG-239 > JAWXUC01. Next base: position 87,844 of record JAWXUC010000005.1, read on the forward strand.
TTTGGAACTTCTCCGTTTAATAATAAGCTAGGGTTTATCTCAGCCATTTCCAAATTTTGGTTTTTTGTTGCAGGATCTTGCATATATAAAATTGTTTTAGCAACTTGAGATGCGGTTGTTGTTTTTCCGCACCATTTTGGCCCCTCAATTAAAACTGCACCTTTTGAATCTAGTTTTTGTTGCAAGATTTTATCTGATATTCTTTGTTTATATTGCTTCATTTCACCTCTCTTTTGATGTATTATAAAACAAATTTAGTTGTTTGGCAAGTTTTTATTTAGCTGTTTGGCAGATTTTCATTGTGCTATTTGGCGCGTTTTTGTTTGGCTGTTTGGCAAAAGAGGTGAGACTATGAGTTCTCATTTTTAGGGCATGGGGGCGGATATTTGGCTTTGTCTTATAAACTGTATTATATACACGACCAATCATTAAAAACCGCTTATTTCAAGCGGTTTTTTATATAGTTAACTTAAACTTATTTTCTAGACATTTTGATTGTTTGATATATAGTTGAATTTACAAGGAGAAATAATGTGAGTTCAGGACAAATTGCACAACATATTAGATCTATTGTTGTAGCTGTTATTAAAAAAGACAACAAGGTGTTAGCCATGCCTTGTTTTGATAAAATAAAAAATGAAGTTTTTTATAGACTACCAGGCGGTGGAATAGAGTTTGGCGAAAAAGCTCAAACGGCATTAAAAAGAGAGTTTTTAGAAGAAATAGGAATTAATGTTAATATAGAAAAACAACTCCCCACCGTTGAAAATATTTTTGAGTTTAATGGCAAAAATGGACATGAGATTGTAATTCCTTTTGAAGCAACTTTAGATGATGAAGAAATGTTAAAAGATAAATTTAGCATGATAGAAAAAGAACACGAAGGTAAGTTTATAGAATTTATTGAGATCACAAAAGATAAAAGAATATATCCAGAAGTTTTGTAATGTGAGGAAAAGGTAATTATGAAAAGATATAGGCTAAAACTTAGAGGGTAATAATGATAGAAATTAGAAAAGCCAAACCGCAAGATGCAAGAGATATAAAAAAAGTTCACATAAGTGCTTATCATAAAAGCTATAGAGGCTTTTTGCCAGATGAGTTTTTAGACGGCCTAAAGCTTGAAGAAGAGGTCGTTCTTAAAACTGCAGAAAGAATAAAAACTCATGATTATTTTATTGCAGTTGATGATAATAAAATAGTTGCATTTGCAGTCCTTATATATCCAGATGCTAAAACTATTGAGATAGAAGCAATCTATGCTGCCCCAGAATATCATGGAAAAGGTATAGGTTCAAAACTTGTTGATTATATTTGTGGCTTGTCAAACAAAACAGTTGTTGCATGGACATTAAAAAACGGTCCATCAATAGGTTTTTATATAAAAAACGGTTTTAAGCAAGTTGCAGGAGTTGAAAAGTTTTGGAAATTTAATCTTCCTATTATTAAGTTTGAAAAAACAATAGATAAGGAGTAATAATGAATAAAGAAAATTGCTTAAAGCTATTGCAAGACCTTTATCCTGAAAAAGTTATTACTTTTATTGGGGCAGGGTGGTCTAGTATGGCGTTTGATGTTGATGATGAATACATCATTAGGGTTCCGTTTGTGGATGTTAGCCAATATAAAAAAGAGGCTCAGTTGCAGCCATTTCTTCAAGACAAAGTTTCTGTTCTTATTCCAGAGCCTCAAGTTGTTGAAACAAAAGACGTCTCTTTTGCCATACATAAAAAAATTAAAGGATTGTCATGGAATTTAGATACTTACAATAAGCTTACAAAAGAAGAACAGAACTTGTTTTGCGAAGATATTGCAAAGTTTTTTTATGAAATTCATTCTGTTGATTTAACAGAATTGTTTGCAAATGTAGATAAAAAACATTTTAGTCCTTATTTGCTTGAGCCTAAGTATAATTTTTTTCAGTATTTAAAAAATAGCTTAAGCTCTAAAGAGATAGAAGACTTATATAATTGGTGTGAACATGTATTGAACGATAAGGATAAATCTTTTTTAATTTATGAAGATTTCTCTCCTTCAAATTGCTTGGTTGATGAAAACCATCGTCTTATTGGCGTTTTTGATTTTGCTAATGCAGGTATTAATGATATTCATGAAGATTTTAAGAGATTGCATTGCTCTGGTTTTTTAGATTTATTAAATAATGTGTTAGATTATTATAAAAAAATGACAGGTATAGAAGTTGATACAGAAAAACTTAATAATCTAAATTATGCTAACATAATTCTTTGTTTGCAATATTTAGCGCAAAATCCAAACGTTGTTGAATCAGATAAAAGTGCTTGGGATAATCAAATAGAAAAGGCAAAACAATTGTTGCAAAAAATATCTGCTTGACAATTTTTCTATATTGTTTAAGCTTTACAATATGATAAATAAAAAAGACATTTCTTGGACATTAAAAACAACTGTGCAAACTTTGGTTTATGCGCCATTTTACCATATATGCCCTTAAAGTGTTTTATTAAAATTTTCTGCAAGCATTACTACTTTAAGGGACAAGCAATAATCACAATGCTTGTTTTTTTTAATTTTTTTATGGAGTGTTATAATAATGAATGAGTATAAACTTAAAAATGGCAAAACAGTTATAATCAGAGCAGTTGAAGAATCTGATTATGAAATGGTGCAAGATTATGTGGCAAAAATGGCAGAAGAAACAATTTTTACAAACCAATATGTGGGGCAACCTCGTAAAGAAAAAGATGCTTTTATTAAAGCCATTAAAAATGTTTGGCTACAAGTTGTTGTTGATAAAGACATGATTGTTGGTTTGATTTCTGCTGGTATCTGCAAACCTAATCACCCTTGGCTAAAATACACAGGCTCTTTTGGAATCCACATGTTAAATGTTTATCAAGGTCAAGGTTTGGGAACAAAATTGATGAACATGCTTGATGATTGGGCAAAAGATAATCGCTTGCACAGAATAGAAGGCTCTGTTAGAACCCAAAATGTTAGTGCAATTTCTCTTTATCTTAAATGTGGTTATAAAATAGAGGGCGAGGTTAAAGATTATGCGCTTATAAACAATGAGTGGCATAATGAGTATTTGATTGCAAAGATTTTAAGATGATAAATATTAAGAAAAATGTAAAATTACACATAATGGTTGGTTATATGGGGTTTGGTAAAACCACCATAGCAAGTCAGTTGTCTAAAGAATATAATGCTATAGTCTTAAATCATGATGATTTTATGACAACTTTGTTTGGTAGAAATCCATCAAAAGAAAACTTTAGAGATTATAAGTCTAAAGTTTCTGACTTGCTTTGGGTTGTTGCAAATAAAGTTTTGAATACAAAATCAGATGTTATTATAGATTCAGGAGCTTGGAGTAAAGAGGAAAGACTTTTAATAAAATTAAAAGCAGCTCAAATGAGAGTGGATGTTATATTTCATCAGATTGATTGTTGTATAAATACAGCAAAACAAAGAGTTCTTAATAGAACACAAACAGATAATGATGCCATGTATATTGATGAAAACTGCTTTAATAAATTTCTTTCTCAATATCAAGAAATCTCAAATGATGAGGGTTTGATTGTAATACATCATAAAGGAGAATAACTCTTTATTTCCAATATTCTTCCACCCACTTTGCAGGTTTTATTTGTTTGTAAAATTTTTTTATAAAGTAAAGAAATTTATTTTTTATATCTTTACTTTTTTTACCATAAACCCCTTTAAGAGCATCGGGAATATTTGTTGTTCCATGAAAAGCAATCATTTTAAGCCCTTCAACGTTTGGCTTTTTAGTTGGCAACAACCATCTTAATAATGGGTTGGGCATGCAATGAAAGTGAAAACTTTTAAACCAATTGTCGGGGAAGAAGTTTAATTTTCCGTTTTTCTCAATAACTTTAGCAGATAAATATTCTTGAGTAGCGGTTCCAAATTCTTTTATAACTTCTTCACTATTTTGTTCAAAATATTTTTTTACATATCCAAGTGTTCCTACAACAAAAGTATAACAACTAGCTTGTCCTACTTTGTTCTTTTTTTTGCCTTTTCTATTTGCCCAATCATTTATAATGTAAAGTTCATCTCCATAATCATAATCAAAAAGTTCATCTAAATTACCAACAATCAAACTATCTATATCAAAAAAGAAAACTCTTTGCCCGTTTAAGCCACCTAAGTTATCATCGCATAATCCGCTTTCTTTTTTATGATTAAAAGGAGCTTCAACGTCAAAAGTCGGAAGAGGATGAGCCACAATTTCATCATTTAATCCTTCTGGTATCTCTGTAAAACAAAAAAGTTTAACATTGTGTCTAGTGTTTCTTTTTATTGCTGAATATAGTTTGTTTATATCATCAGCAGAGTATAATGTTCCCCATTTAATACAAATAACATTTACAGTTTTATTTTCAGAGTTTTGAACCATTTTATTATCCTCTCTATTAATAATGTTGCCCAAAGGATATTCGCTTAAACTTATCTTTGCAAGTATAATCTTTTGCATTTAAAAACTTTTATTTTTTAATACTTTTTTATTAAATAAAGTGTAATATAACAAAAAATAATAAAGAGGAGAAGATTTTGTTATTTCAGCTATTTTTAAACACATTAATTGTTGGTTCAGAATATGGCTTAATCGCTATGGCGTTTAGGTTAATGTACTCTGTATCTCCATTTTTTAATATGACATTGGGAGCTATAGTTGCATTTAGCTCATATTTAATGTTTTCTTTTGCAACTTATACATCGATTCCTTTAGTTTTTGCGATGCTTTTGGTTGTTTTTATTTCTGCGCTGTTTTCATATTTGTTAGAGGCTGGAATATATACTCCGATGAGATCTAAAGGCGCATCATCTATGATTTTGTTGGTGGCATCTTTGGGCGTTTATACAATTTTTGAAGCGGTTGTTCAACTTGTTTTTGGCCCAGAATATAAAAACTTAACTCCCGTAAATCAAACAAGCGTTTTTAATATCTTAGGTCAAAGTGTTCCTTTGGTTCAGATTGTTAGTATAGTTTGCAATTTTGCAATATTCTTCGGTTTAAAATATTTGTTAGAAAAAAGCTTTGTTGGCAAAATGGTTAGAGCAGTCAACGATTCTTCAACATTATCAAATATTATTGGGATAGATAATAACAAAATAATTTTGCTTATATCACTTTTAGTTGGCGCGATTCTCGGTATAAGCGGAATTTTGGTTGGTTATGATACAGGCATGCAACCTAACATGGGTTTTGATTTATTGTTCAAAGGTATGATAGGTGCTATTATTGGTGGTTTAGCAAATTTAAGAGGAGCTTTCTTAGGGGCGTTCTTCTTAGCATTTGCAGAAAACTTGGGTGTTTGGGCTTTTGCTTCAGAATGGAGAAACTTGGTTGCGTTTGTTATTTTTATCGTCTTCTTATCTCTTCGTCCTAAAGGCATTTTTCAAAAGAAAGAGAGAGGTTAATAAAAATGGAATATATATTAAACTTAGGCATTTTATTTTGCATCTATAGTGTGTTGGCATTAAGCCTTAATATGGTTGTTGGTATGACAGGTTTGATTTCTCTTGCTCAAGCGGCTTTTTATGGCATAGGCGCTTATGCAACCGCAATTGGCATGACCAAATTGGGAATGGGATTTTTTACAACAATATGGTTAGGTGTTTTAATAAACGCTGCAATCGCTTTTATTGTCGGCAAGATTTTATCTCGATTCCAAGGGGATTATTATGCGATTGTTTCAGCGGGACTATCAATTATTGTTTTTTCTGTTCTGTTAAACTGGATGGAAGTAACCAATGGTCCAATAGGTGTTTTAGGAATAGGCAAACCAGAGGTATTAAGTGTTAATTTTTATTCATCATTTAATTACTTTATGTTGTGCTTGATTATTTCTTTACTAACATTTTTCTTTTATAAAAAGGTTGATGATTCAGATTTTGGCAGAGCCTTAAAAGGAATAAGAGAAGATGAAAAACTAACAATTTCTTTAGGCTATAAGGCAAAACATTATAAAAGTGTTGTTTTTGTAATTTCTGCTGCCTTATCTGGGCTTGCTGGAGCTTTGTTTGCAAGTTATATTGCTTTTATAGATCCATCAACATTTCAGTTAAAAGAAGGCATTTTCTTATTTACAATTATTATTGTTGGTGGTCTTTCTTCTGCTTTGGGTAGTATTGTTGGTGCTGTTATTTTAATTTCTTTGCCAGAGGTTTTGCGTTTTGTTGGCTTGCCTTATGAAACCGCCGCTCAAATGCAACAAATCATTTATGGTGCAATGCTACTTTTAATGATGATACTAAAACCCCAAGGCCTGTTTGGTAAATATAGGATGTAAGATATGAAATTTGTTTTTAATTTTGCCTACTATCATTGTGATAAAAACGGACACCCCCTATTCTCCGCTCCCTGTCATTGCGATAAACGCGCGGCAATCAATATTCCCCGCTCCCTGTCATTGCGAGCGAAGCGCGGCAATACAATCAAAAAAATGGCAAATTAAGGATAGCAAACAATGACAGAATTAAAAAAGTTTTTTACAATAAAGGAAGCTAAGATATGAAAACTTTAATAAAAACACAAAATTTATCAAAAAACTTCATGGGTGTAAAAGCCGTTGATGGCTTGACCATAAATATTCCAGAAGGCAAAGCAACAGGCTTGATTGGTCCCAACGGCTCAGGCAAAAGCACTTTAATGAATCTTTTAACAGGGATGATTAGCCCAGAAAATGGCTCAATGAGCATACATGATAAAGCCTATGAAAAAGTGAAATCTTATGAGCTAAGAAATTTAAAAATAGCCAGAACTTTTCAAGATGGAAGACTTGTTGAACAACTAAATGTAGATGACAATTTATTGTTAAGTGTTGCAGATAATAATTGGAAAAATTTGTTTAGTAGCAAAAAAGATGCTTATGCTAAAAAGTTAAATGAAGTTTTAGAAATTGTTGGTTTAACAGAGCATCGCTTAAAAAAAGCAGAAGCTTTATCTTATGGTCAAAGAAAACTTTTAGAAGTAGGCAGAGTCCTTATTCAAGATGCCGATGTTTATTTCTTTGATGAGCCTTTTACAGGATTATTTCCTCAAGTTGTTGAGCGTGTCTTAAACATCTTAAAAGGCTTAAAAGCTCAAGGTAAAACAATTGTTATTATAGAACACAATATGGGATTGATACAAGAAATCTGCGATTATGCAATAGTCCTAGATCACGGAAAACTTTTAGCAGAAGGAACCCCAAAAACAGTTCTCAAAAACAAAAAAGTCCAAGAAGCATATTTAGGAGTGTGAAAATGAAGGAATGTATAGAAAAAATAAAGAGCCTTTACGCACAAAACACAGCACTCCCCACCCCAGCTTCCTGTCATTGCGTACAAAACACAGTGCTCCCCACTCCCGCCCCCCGTCATTGCGAGCGAAGCGCGGCAATCCAATCTTCAGCCCTCCGTCATTGCGAGCGAAGCGCGGCAATTCAACCAAACAAAGTATCAACTAAATTCGCCACAATCCTCCTAACCCTATCACTCCTCCTCCCATTAACCTCTTGCAAAAAAGAAGACACAAACCCAAACCAAAAAACAACCATAAAAATAGGCGCTTTTTTGCCATTAACAGGTAACAACGCTTTATTTGGCAATACATATAAGAATATGTTTTCATTAAAAGTAGAAGAAGCAAATAAAGCCAGCTCAAAATATAATTATAAGTTATTTGCAGAAGATGATCAGTTTGAACTAAAAAAATCAATGTTAACAGCAAGAAGTTTGATGAATGTAGATGATGTTGATTTTATTTTTGGCTCATCTTCAGGAGCAGAACTAGGCTTGGTTGGTGATGTTACTAGAAATAAAACAATTTTATTTTCAAACCTTTGGGATGATGAAGCTCCTAAAAAAAGCAAATATGTTTTCCAATACATGATATCTCCTCATTATCATGTTAAGCTTTTGTTATCAGAAATGAGTAAAAGAAACATAAAAACAGTTTCATTTATCGGGACAAATCATCGAGGCACTTTGCTTGCCTTAAAAGAGTTGAAAGAGCAGTCAAAAGCTTTTAACATTAAAGTAATAGATGAAAATTTAGTAAATCCAGATGAAAAAGATTTTGGAACTTTAGTTTATAAAGCAAACTTAAAAAATCCAGACATTTATGTTATCATTCTGTGGGATAAAGGTATGGAGCTAGTCTCTAAAGAGTTTTTCAAATATAATATAAAAACTCCAATTACAAGCATTGATATGTTAGATTTTGTTAAGGATAAAAGCATGTTTGAAGGTTGTTGGTACGTTTCTGATAGTATTCCAAATAGTGATTTAGAAAAAAAATATAAAGAAAAATTTGGCGAAGAACTTTTATTCACTCAGTCTTCATGGGGATATGCAGTGCTAGATGCTGTAATAGATATTTATGAAAAATATGATAAAAAACCTTCCATAGATGTTATAGTTGATGAACTTCTTGAGTTGAAAAATAAAGAAAGCTATGTTGGCTCTATCGGTTATGATAAAGATGGAATATTAAATGGAAAGCCAATATTAAAAACAATAAAAAACGGCAAAGCTGTTTTAATGGAGGAAAATTAAAATGAACAAATATATAGAAAAAATAAAAAAATCCTATCATTGCGAGCGAAGCGAGGCAATCCAATCTCCAGCTCCCTGTCATTGCGAGCGAAGCGCGGCAATCCAATCAAACAAAGTAGCACTTAAATTCGCCACAATCCTCTTAACCCTATCATTCCTGTTATCATTAACCTCTTGCAAAAAAGAAGAAGCAAACCCAACCCAAAAGCCAACCATAAAGATAGGTGTTACCTTGCCGTTGACAGGAGATGTTGCAGAGGTTGGAAATATTAATAAAGATACTATTGTTCAAGCGCTGAAAGATTATGGAGATACAAAGTTTAATTATGAATTGATATTTGAAGATGATATGGTTTTACCTAAAAAAGGTGTTATGAATACTAGATATTTTATTAATGTGAAGAAAGTTGATGCTATTATTTCACAATGGACACCCGTTGCTGCAGTTGTTTCACCACTTGCACAAGCTAATGAAATTATTCATTTTACTTGTGCATTTGGATATAAAGTTGCAGAGGGCGAATATAATTTTAATAATACAACAAGCTTTGAAGAACAATCTAAGGTCTTGGTTAGCAAGTTAAAAAAAGAAAATATAAAAAGCTTGAGTTATGTCGTTGCCAATACTTCAGGGTGTGTAGAGCAATCAGAATATGTTATAAACAAACTTAAAGAAAATGATATAGAAGTTCTTGATGTTAATCATTGTAATCCAACAGAGAAAGATTTTAGATTTATGATTTCTAAAATGGAACAAAAAAAGCCAGAATATTATATTCTTTGTTCTATTTCTCCTGCTACTGAAATTTTTCTGAAGGATTTAGAATTGATTACAGGAAAACGCAATGTAACATCAATTGATACTTTTTATGAAATGAATAGTCAGTATCGCTCACAAGCTAATGATTTGTGGTTTGTTAGTTCTGCTCTTGGTACAGATCGTTTTAGAACTCAATTAAAAAATAAAATAAATAATGAAGCTGTTTCTTGCACTGCTAATTTATATGATTCAACAAAAATGTTAATCGCAGCTTATGAAAACGCAGTAGCTTTGAATGGAGAAAAACCAAATAAAGAAGATGTTATAGATTTTCTTCACAACATAAAAAATTATACAGATGCAATGGAAGATGTTAGTATTGATAGTGATGGATTTGTACAGTCAAAAGCTAATATTGCTATTATAAGAGATGGAAACCCTGTTCTATTGGAGGAAAACTAAAATGAAAAATATAGAATTAAAAAACATTGTTGCAGGATATGGTAAAAAGGTTGTTACAAATAATGTTTCGTTAAAAATAAACACCTCAAAAGTAAATGTGGTTATGGGACCTAATGGCGCAGGAAAATCTACCTTGCTAAAAATTATATACGGCTTGTTAAAACCATATGAAGGCGAAATTTTGATTGATGGAGAAAAAATTATTCCAACTCCACAAAAATTGGTTAAACATGGCATTTTTATGCTCCCACAAGGAAAACGCGTTTTTAGAAATATGACTGTTCAAGAAAACATAGAGCTTGCAACTCACTTTTGGAAAGATAGAAAAGGCTTTGATGATAAATTAGAAGAAGTTTTAGCTCATTTTCCAGACATAACTCCCAGATTAAATGATTTAGCGGGCAACTTGTCTGGCGGTCAACAACAAATGGTTGCTCTTGCAAGGGTTTTGGTTAATAATCCAAGCTTGATTTTGTTAGATGAACCATCAATAGGTCTGTCTCCAAAATTGATTAACGATACCTTTTATAAAATTAAAGAGATTAACAAAAACCTTAAAACAGGGTTTGTCATTGTAGAACACAACTTAAAAACCCTTTTGCCATTAACCGATAACGCAACTATTCTAAATCAAGGTCAAATAGCCTATAATGGAAAATCCGACGACAAAACCTTAGAAAAAATGCTCAACTCTATATTTAAACAATAAAGGAATAAATGATGAAAAAAATTCTGTTGTTTTTTGCTTTGCTTTTAACAATTACAGCTTGCAAAAAAGAAGAAACAAAGATTAATGAAAAACCTACCATAAAAATAGGTGCGATTCTTCCTTTGAGTGGAGATGGTGCAGAAGCTGGCAATGCAGCTAAAGGAGGCCTAGATTTTATTTTAGAAAAAATGTCTTCTAATGATTTAAAATATAATTATGAGTTTGTTTTTGAAGATAATCAAATGCAACCCAGAACAACATCTATAGTTGCCAATAAGTTAGCAAAAATAAATAAGGTCGATGCTTTGTTCTCTATTTGGAATATGGCAGGAAACATTGTCGCAGATTTTGCAGATAAAAATAATTTGTTTAGTTTTACCTGTTCTTATGGAGAAAAATCAACAGTTGGTAAATACAATTATAACTTTGTTTCTTCTTTAGATAGTGTCGCAAAAGTTCTTGTTGATGAGCTTAAAAAGAACGGTGTAAGTAATGTAGCTTTGTTTACCAGTAATGGGCATGTAGAATTAACAGAGGCTTTGTTAAAAGAGTTAGAAAAGCAACAAGTTAATCTTGTTTTTAATGAAATGGCAAATTGGGGTGGAACAGATTTCAAAATGTCTATAGCAAAAGCAGTTCAAAAAAAACCAGAGTTTTATATTGTCTTAGATATTACTCCTGCTCCATATGTTTTTATGAAACAATTAAAAGAATTTACAGGTAGAAATGATAATGTTACAACTATAGATGCGTTTGGTGAAATGACATTTAACACACGCCAAATTGCAGATGGCTTGTGGTTTGTTCCTGCTGCATTTAGAGAGCCATCAACTTTTGTTGATAAACTTTCAGAAGAAAAAAATATTAAAGCAACTTCTTGTACTTCGCAAATTGCCGCAGCATTAGAAGTCTTTATAAGTGCTTATGAAGGTGCAAAAGTAGAAGAGGGGGCACAAACTCCAACAAAAGAAGCTGTAAATGAGTGGATTTGGCAAAATGTAAAAGATTTTAGCACAGTGGCAGGAGATGCAACGGTTATAAGAGATGGTCTTTTCCAAACAAAAACAGAAATTAAAAAAATCAAAAACTCAAAAATAGTAAATATCACTAATTAATTATATAGATAAATAACATTCAGACGTCATTGCGAGCGAAGCGTGGCAATCCAGTTGAAAATATGGCAACATAAATTATTTTGGATTGCTATGCTTCTCTCTCAATGACGATTATTAGTATTTTTGCTTTGAGTCTAAAAAATAGACAAAGATTCTTATTGACTCAATTAATATAATATACTAAAAGCCAAACAGAATTCGCTTTTTGCGATTCTAATTTGTATAACATAATTTGTGGGAGGCTAGGTCATAGCTGCACCACAAAACCATTAAAAAGGGTATAAAAATGGCTAAAGCTGGTAAAAAAATACTAGGTTACATTAAGCTTCAAATCCCTGCTGGTAAGGCAAATCCATCTCCTCCAGTAGGACCTGCATTAGGTCAAAAAGGTTTGAATATTATGGACTTCTGTAAACAATTTAATGCAGAAACTCAAAAATTAGAAGCAGGAATTCCTGTTCCAGTGGTTATCACTGCTTTTGAAGACAAATCATTTACATTCATCACAAAATTACCTCCAGTTTCTTTTTATTTGAAAAAAGCTGCTGGCATCAAGTCTGGTTCTAAAGTTCCAAACAAAGATAAAGTTGGTAAAATAACAATCGCTCAAGTTAAAGAAATTGCTGAAGCAAAATTGCCAGATTTAAACTGTTCAACAGTTGAATCTGCTATGAATATGGTTAAAGGCCAAGCTGTTTCTATGGGCATTACAGTAGAGGGTTAATGATATGTCAGGTAAAAGAATTATAAATGCTTATAAAGGTCTTGATAAAGATAAAGCATATTCATTAAAAGAAGCTCTACAAGTTGTAAAAGCTAACGCAACAGCAAAGTTTGATGAAACAATCGACATCGCTCTTAATTTGGGTGTAGATCCAAAGCATGCTGATCAAAATATCAGAGGTGTTTGTGCTCTTCCTCACGGAAACGGCAAAACAATCAGAGTTGCTGTTTTAGCAAACGAAGAAAAACAAGCAGAAGCAAAAGCTGCTGGTGCAGATATCGTTGGTGCAGATAATTTAATCGATTCTATTTTATCAGGCAAAATTGAGTTTGATAGAATGATTGCAACTCCAGATATGATGGGCTTAGCAGGTAAGGTAGCAAGAGTTTTGGGTCCAAAAGGTTTAATGCCAAATCCAAAATTGGGTACAGTTACTCCAGATGTTGCAACTGCAGTTAAAAAAGCTAAAGCTGGTGAAGTTCAATACCGTGTTGAAAAAACAGGTATCGTTCATGCTGGTATTGGTAAAGCAAGTTTTTCTGAAGATGCTCTTTATGAAAACGCAAAAACATTCATCGACGCTATTGTTAAGGCTCGTCCTCAAGCAGCAAAAGGTACATATATGAAAAAAGTTACCTTAAGCTCAACAATGGGTGTTGGAGTTAAAGTAGATACATCTGCTTTATAATAGAAATTTGCAAGAGGTGATTTAATCATCTCTTGCAGTACTGTCAAAGACTACTGGTGGGAAACCTTAAATATCCAGTACAGATGGGGAATAAGAAATTTATTTTTTCTCCTCAGGCAGTTTAATTGTTGGGGCAACCCAACTTGGTTTAACAAAGGAGACGAAAACGTGAACCGTAATGAAAAAGCACAATTACTCAGTGAATTAAACGAGCTTTTTAACAAATCTGAAGTTTTAATCGTATCTCACTACAAAGGTTTAACAGTAGCAGATGCAGAAGCTTTAAGAAATTCAGTTAGAGAAGCTGGTGCTGGGTTTAGGGTTACAAAAAATCGCATTACTCGTTTGGCTCTTAAAGGCACAAAGTTTGAAAATCTTTCAGATTTATTTGTAGGCCCAACCGCTATCGCATTTGCTGATGACGTGTTGGTTGCTACCAAAGTTTGTGTTGAATTTGCAAAAACTAACGAAAATTTTGTAGTGTTAGGTGGTGGACTTGGTAACAATGTTCTTACTATGGACGAAATCAAAACTTACGCATCTCTTCCATCAATGGACGAATTGCGTGCAAAAATCGTTGGTCTTATTCAAGCTCCAGCCTCAAAAATGGCAAGAGTTTTAAAGGCATATTCAGAGAAGTAATTTTTTGTATTAATATAATTTATTTAGGAGAAAAAAAATGGCTGATTTAGCTAAATTGGTTGAAGAATTATCAGCATTGACAGTTTTAGAAGCTGCTGATTTATCAAAAATGTTAGAAGAAACTTGGGGCGTATCTGCAGCTGCTGCTGTAGCTGTTGCTGGCGCTGGCGCTGCTGCTGGCGGTGCTGCTGAACAAGATGAATTCACTGTTGTATTGGCTGCTGCTGGCGACCAAAAAATCAACGTGATTAAAGAAATCAGAGCTATCACAGGCTTGGGCTTGAAAGAAGCTAAAGACATGGTTGATGGCGCACCTCAAACTGTTAAAGAAGGTGTTGCAAAAGCAGAAGCTGAAGAGCTTAAAGCAAAATTAGAAGCTGCTGGTGCAAAAGTAGAATTGAAATAATTTTTTCAATTATTGTAGGGGACGATGCCCACATCGTCCCTTCATTTGCGACTCTATGTTGCAAAATTAATTATTATGTAATCTTTTTGAGCGGGTCAACAGACACAATGCGGGGTAAAAAGATTAAAAGCGTTATTTGAATTTTCAGATAACGGTTTTGCTGTTTTAAAATAATAAAAATTTTTTAGGGAATAAAAACACAATGCAAGAATCTTATGTTAGCAAAAGAAGAATGAGAAGAAACTTTGGTAGAATTGACGCAATTGTCGATATGCCAAATTTGATTGATATTCAAAAAGTATCTTATGATTGCTTTATTGGCAATTCAAATGAACCCTGCGACTTCGCTCTAGAAGACGTTTTTAATTCAATTTTCCCAATAGCAGATTATGCTGGAAATGGTGAATTAGAATTTGTAAAATATGAATTAGAAGAACCAAAATACGACGTTGAAGAATGTATTAAACGTGATATGACATATCAAGCTGCTGTTAAAGCAACTTTGCGTTTAGTTGTTTGGGATATTGATGAAGCAACTGGTGCAAAATCTATCCGTGATATTAAAGAACAAGATGTTTATATGGGCGATTTACCATTAATGACAGACAAAGGAACCTTTGTTTTCAATGGTACAGAACGTGTAGTTGTATCTCAAATGCACCGTTCTCCAGGCGTGTTCTTTGATCATGATGGTGGTAAAACAGTTGCTTCTGGTAAATATATCTTTGCTGCTCGTATTATTCCTTACCGTGGTTCTTGGTTAGACTTTGAGTTTGACGCAAAAGATATGGTTTATGCTCGTATCGATAGAAGAAGAAAATTACCTGTTACTTCAGTATTGTATTCCCTATACTCTAAAGAAACAGAAGAAAAAATTAAAAAATTAGCAGAAAAAGGTCAAGAAATTGCTTTAGAAGATATTAAAGGTATGGATAACGAAGAAATTCTTGCATATTTTTATGATGTTCAAACTTATACTGGTAGCAAAAAAACTTTCAAATTAAAATATGTTCCAGAACAATATTTTGGTGTTAAGTTAGAAAAAGATTTAATTAATGCAGAAACAGGCGAAGTTGCAGAAACTGCTGGCAAAAAATTAAATAAACGTTCTGCTCAAAAATTGGCAGATGCAGGTTTAGAATTTGTTGCTGTAGAAGTTCAAGATTTAATCGGTAAATTTGTTGCTAAAAATGTAATGTTAAAAGACGGCGCTCTTATTGCAGAAGCTGGTGAAGAAATTACAGAAGAATTGTTAGCAAAATTTAATGAAAACAAAATAAAAGAAATAGAAACATTGTTTATTGATTATATAAACAATGGTCCATATATCAGAAACACATTAATGGCAGACAAAAACTCTTGCCGTGAAGAAGCTTTGCTTGATATTTATCGCGTAATGAGACCTGGTGAGCCTCCTTTGCTAGAAACAGCTCACAACTTATTCCATAATATGTTTTTTGATAATGAAAGATATGACTTATCAGCTGTTGGTCGTGTTAAAATGAACGCATCATTAAATATTTCTTTTGATGACGCTCCAGACACACAAAAAGTTTTAAGAAAAGATGATATCTTACAAATTGTAAAAAGAATGATAGACTTAAAAGATGGCAAAGGTCAAGTAGATGATATTGATCACTTAGGCAACCGTCGTGTTCGTTCTGTTGGTGAATTGATGGAAAATCAATACAGAATGGGTCTTTTAAGAATGGAAAGAGCTATCAAAGAAAGAATGAATTCAGAAGTTTTAGCAAATGTAAAACCTCAAGACTTAATTAATGCAAAACCAATTGCAGCCGTTATTAGAGAATTCTTTGGTTCATCTCAATTATCACAATTTATGGATCAAAACAACCCATTATCAGAAGTAACACACAAAAGACGTTTATCAGCATTAGGACCTGGTGGTCTTTCAAGAGAACGTGCTGGCTTTGAAGTTCGTGACGTTCACTTCACACACTATGGTAGAATTTGTCCTATTGAAACTCCTGAAGGTCCAAACATTGGTTTGATTAATGCTTTGTCATCTTTTGCAAGAGTTAATAAATATGGCTTTATTGAATGCCCATACCGCAAGGTTATTGGAGGTAAAGTAACAGAAGAAGTTATTTATTTATCAGCAAATGAAGAAGGTAGATACATAATTGCGGAAGCAAATGCAACAGTTAATAAAGACGGTAGCTTTGCAGAAGATATGATTGCTTGTCGTTGTCAAGGTGATTCAGAGTTCCATACTCCAGAAGAAATCAACTTCATCGACGTATCTCCAAAACAATTAGTATCAATTGCAACAGCATTAATTCCATTCTTAGAAAACGATGATGCGAACCGTGCATTGATGGGTGCAAACATGCAACGTCAAGGTGTTCCATTGTTAAAAGCAGAAGCTCCATTGGTTGGTACTGGTGCAGAAAAAGTTGTTGCTCAAGATAGTGGTGCTGTAGTATTAGCAAAATTTGATGGTGTTGTGTCTCAAGTAGATGCAAACAGAATTGTTGTAACATCTCAAAATGAAAAATCAGGTGATGTTGGTGTAGAAATTTATAATCTTCAAAAATATCGTCGTTCAAACCAAAGTACATGTATTAACCAAATTCCATTGGTTAAAGTTGGCGATAAAGTAAAAGCTGGCGATGTAATGGCAGATGGTCCATGTACAGATATGGGTGAATTGGCATTAGGCAAAAACGTTCTTGTAGCATTTATGCCATGGAATGGTTATAACTACGAGGATTCAATTTTGTTATCAGAAAAAATCTCTCGTGAAGACGTTTTAACATCTCTTCACTTAGATGAATTTGAGGTTATGGCTCGTGATACAAAATTAGGCCAAGAAGAAATTACTCGTGATATTCCAAACGTTGGTGAAGAATCTTTACGCAACTTGGATGAAGCTGGTATCGTTTATATCGGTGCTGAAGTTAAAGCTGGTGATATTTTAGTTGGTAAAGTTACACCAAAAGGTGAAAGCTTAGTTACTCCAGAAGAAAAATTACTTAGAGCAATCTTTGGTGAAAAAGCATCAGATGTTAGAGATACATCTTTAAGAGTTCAACCAGGAGTTGAAGGTATTGTTGTTGATGTTCATGTGTTCTCAAGACGCGGAATTGAAAAAGACGAGCGTTCACTTGCTATTGAACAAGATGAAATTAACCAATTAGCAAAAGACAGAGATGATGAAATTGCTATTGTTCGTTCTTCGTTTGAAGCAAAATTACAATCATTATTGGTTGGTCAAACAACTGTAGATGCTCCAAAAGAAATTGGCAAAAAAGTTAAAATAACAAAAGAGTTATTAGCCGCTTGTCCATCTTCACAATGGAAAAAAATTGTTGTTGCAGATGATAAAGTTCAACAATCTGCAGAATCTTTAATCAATGCTTTTGAAGCGCGTGTAGAAAAAGCAAAAGATCACTTTGAAAACAAAGTAGAAAAAATTCAACGTGGTGATGATTTATTACCAGGCGTGTTGAAAATGGTTAAAGTATTTATTGCCACAAAACGTAAAACACAACCAGGTGATAAACTTGCTGGTCGTCATGGTAACAAAGGTGTGGTATCAAGAGTATTACCATTACAAGATATGCCATATACAGAAGACGGAACTCCAGTAGACATCGTGTTAAATCCACTTGGTGTGCCGTCTCGTATGAACGTTGGTCAAATTTTAGAAACTCACTTAGGTTGGGCTGCAAAAACTTTGGGTAACCAATTAAACGAAATGTTAGCAGAATACCGCAAAGGTGAAAAAACTATTGAAGACTTAAATGGTTTCTTAAAAGATATTTATGGTCAAAAACAATATGACAATGAAGTGTCTAAATTAAAAGAACCAGAATTAGTAGAAATGATTGGCAACTTAAAACGTGGTGTTCCAATGGCAACTCCAGTATTTGATGGTGCAACAGGTGAAGACATTAATAGAATGTTAGATCTTGCAGGTCTACCAACATCTGGTCAAATTGACTTGTATGACGGCAGAACAGGTGATAAATTTGACAGAAAAGTAACCGTTGGTGTTATTTATATGTTAAAACTTCACCACATCGTAGATGAAAAAATGCACGCACGTTCTGTAGGACCATACTCTTTAGTAACACAACAACCATTGGGTGGTAAAGCTCAATTTGGTGGTCAAAGATTTGGTGAGATGGAAGTTTGGGCATTACAAGCTTATGGTGCTGCTTATACACTTCAAGAAATGTTAACAGTTAAATCAGATGACGTTGCTGGTCGTACAAAATTGTATGAATCAATTATCAGAGGCGATGATGGTTTTGATGCTGGTATTCCAGAATCATTTAACGTATTAACAAAAGAAATTAAATCATTGTGCTTAAACATTGAAATGTTAAGTCAAGAAGCATAAGAAGGGGATAATATAATATGAATGACATTGTAAAACTATTTCAACCAGCAGACGCAAGTAGCTTTGAAAATTTAAAGATTTCTATAGCATCTCCAGATGTTATGCGTTCTTGGTCTTATGGTGAAGTAAAAAAACCAGAAACAATCAACTATAGAACATTCAAACCAGAAAAAGATGGTTTGTTCTGTGCAAAGATTTTTGGTCCTACAAAAGACTATGAATGTTTGTGTGGAAAATACAAAAGAATGAAATTCCGTGGTATTGTCTGCGAAAAATGTGGTGTTGAAGTAACATTATCAAAAGTAAGACGTGAAAGAATGGGCCATATTGAATTGGCTGCTCCAGTAGCTCACATTTGGTTCTTAAAATCTTTACCATCTCGTATTTCAATGTTAACAGACATCGGAATGAAGTCTTTAGAAAAAGTTTTGTATTTTGAAAATTATATCGTGATTGAACCAGGTTTAACACCATTAGGTTTGCATGAATTATTGTCAGAAGAACAATATCAAGAAGCTGTAGATGAATACGGTGAAGATAGTTTTAGAGCAGGCATTGGTGCTGAAGCTCTTAAAGAAATCTTAGCTGCTATTGATTTAGATACAGAAGCTAAAATGATTAGAGCAGAACTTGATGACAAAACAACAGAATCAAAACGTAAAAAATTAGTGAAACGTTTAAAAATTCTAGAAGCATTTTTAGAATCAAACACAAAACCAGAATGGATGGTATTAGAAGTATTGCCAGTAATTCCACCAGAGTTACGTCCATTAGTTCCACTTGATGGTGGTCGTTTTGCAACTTCTGATTTAAATGATTTATATCGTCGTGTTATTAACAGAAACAATCGTTTGAAAAGATTGTTAGAATTACATGCTCCAGATATTATCATCAGAAATGAAAAACGTATGCTTCAAGAAGCTGTAGACGCATTGTTTGATAACGGTCGTCGTGCAAGAGCAATTACAGGTACAAACAAACGTCCATTAAAATCTTTATCAGATATGTTAAAAGGTAAGCAAGGTCGTTTCCGTCTTAACTTGTTAGGTAAACGTGTTGACTATTCTGGTCGTTCTGTTATTACCGTTGGTCCAGAATTGTACTTACATCAATGTGGTCTTCCAAAGAAAATGGCTCTAGAATTGTTCAAACCATTTGTATATGCAAGATTAGAAGCAAAAGGTTTTGCTACAACAATCAAAGCAGCTAAAAAAATGGTAGAAAAAGAAAGACCAGAAGTTTGGGATTGCTTAGAAGAAGTTATTAGAGAACACCCAGTGTTATTAAACCGTGCGCCAACATTGCACCGTTTGGGTATTCAAGCATTTGAACCAATTTTGGTAGAAGGTAAAGCTATTCAACTTCACCCATTAGTATGTTCTGCATTCAACGCCGACTTCGATGGTGACCAAATGGCTGTTCACGTTCCACTTTCTGTAGAAGCTCAATTAGAAGCTCGTGTATTGATGATGTCAACAAATAACATCTTGTCTCCATCATCAGGAAAACCAATTATTGTTCCTTCTCAAGATATGATTTTGGGTATTTATTACTTATCTTATGAGGCTGAAGGCGTTATGGGTGAAGGCATGGCTTTCTCAAACATAAACGAAGTAGAACACGCTTTGCATGAAAAAGTTGTAGACTTACACGCAAAAGTAAAATGTCGTTTAGAGCACATTGCAGATGATGGTGAGTTAGTAACATCTGTTGTAGAAGCAACTCCTGGTCGTATTTTATTATCAGAAGTGTTGCCAAAACATAAAGATGTTCCATTCTCTTTGGTAAACAGACTTATCAGAAAGAAAGAAGTTTCAGACATTATTGATATTATCTACCGTCATTGTGGCCAAAAAGAAACTGTTTTATTCGCAGACAAAATCATGGGCTTAGGCTTCAAAAATGCTTGTAAAGCTGGTATTTCATTTGGTAAAGATGACTTGATTATTCCAGATACAAAAGCTGGTAAAATTGAAAGAACAGAAGCTCAAGTAAAAGAGTATGAAGAACAATATCAAAATGGTTTAATTACCAAAGGTGAGAAGTACAATAAAGTTGTGGATACTTGGGCAGCTTGTACAGATGAAATTGCTGACGATATGATGAAAAATATTTCAAGAACAGAAAATGGTCATATCAACTCAGTATATATGATGGCTCACTCAGGTGCCCGTGGTTCTGCAGCTCAAATGCGTCAGTTGGCTGGTATGCGTGGTTTGATGGCAAAACCAAGTGGTGAAATTATTGAGCAACCAATTATTTCAAACTTTAAAGAAGGTTTGAAAGTGTTAGAATACTTTAACTCAACCCACGGTGCTCGTAAAGGTTTGGCTGATACAGCGTTAAAAACTGCAAACTCAGGTTACTTAACACGTCGTTTGGTAGACGTTGCTCAAGATGCTGTTATTGTTGAACCAGATTGTTGCACAGATAGAGGAATTGTTGTACGTCAAGTTGTTGACGGTGGTAACGTTATTGCTTCTATTGGTGAAAGAATTTTGGGTAGAACATTAGCAGATGATATTCTTAATCCAGAAACAGGTGAATTAATTTGTGCTAAAGGCAAGTTGGTTGATGAAGTTGATGTAGAAAGAGTAGAAGCCGCTGGCGTAGAACAAGCAAAAATCCGTAGTGTATTGACTTGTGATACTAAAAACGGCGTATGCGCAAAATGTTATGGTCGTGATTTGGCTAGAGGTACAGCAGTTAATATTGGTGAAGCAGTTGGTGTTATTGCAGCACAATCAATTGGTGAGCCAGGAACACAGTTAACCATGAGAACATTCCACATTGGTGGTGCCGCACAAAAAGGTGCAGAGCAAGCTAGTGTAGAAGTTTCTTTTGCAGGTATCATGAAGTTAGAAAATGAATACTTAGTTACCAATTCAGAAGGTGCTGGTATTGTATTGTCTCGTAACTGTGATATTGTTATTGTGGATGACAAAGACAGAGAAAAATCTCGTCATCGTATTCCTTACGGTACAAAACTTTTAGCAAAATCTGGTGATAAAGTTAAAAAAGGTCAAAAAGTTGCTGAGTGGGATCCATTTACAGTTCCAGTGATTTCTGAAAAAGCTGGTAAAGTAGAATTGATAGATATCATTAACAACTTAACAGTTAAAGAAACAACAGATGAAGTTACAGGTGTTAGCTCAAAAGTTGTTATTGACTGGAGAAGTTCTTCAGCATCAGCTGGCTTAAAACCAAGTATTGCCTTAACAGATAGCAAAGGAAAACCTGTTAAAGATAAAAATGGTAAAGAAGTTAGATATTATATGTCTGTAGATGCAATTCTTTCTGTTGATAACGGTAGTGATGTTGAAGTTGGTGATGTTATTGCCAGAATTCCTCGTGAATCTTCAAAAACAAAAGATATTACAGGTGGTCTTCCAAGGGTTGCTGAGTTGTTTGAAGCTCGTCGTCCAAAAGATCAAGCAATAATTTCTGATATTGATGGTTATGTTGAATTTGGTTCTGATTACAAATCAAAACAACGTTTAAGTGTTGTTCCAACAACAGGCGAACCAGTTGAATATTTGGTACCAAAAGGCAAGCACGTTATTGTTCAAGATGGTGATGTGGTTAAAGTTGGCGATGTATTAGTAGAAGGTACAGTTGCTCCACATGATATCTTAAGAATCTTAGGTGTTGAAGCTTTGGCTGAATATTTGGTTAAAGAAGTTCAAGATGTATATCGTCTTCAAGGTGTGAAAATTAATGATAAACACATTGAGGTTATTGTTTCTCAAATGTTAAGAAAAGTTGAAGTAACAAGCCCAGGGGCAACAACATTCTTAACAGGTGAAAATGTTGATAGAGATGATTTTGAAGCAGAAAATGCAAAAGTAATCGGCATGGGCTTAACTCCTGCCACAGCAGATGATATCTTGTTGGGTATTACAAAAGCAAGCTTACAAACAAAATCATTTATCTCAGCGGCTTCATTCCAAGAGACAACAAGAGTGTTAACAGAAGCAGCAGTTTCTGGTAAGATTGACAGCTTGAATGGCTTGAAAGAAAACGTTATTGTTGGTAGATTAATCCCAGCTGGTACAGGTGCGGTATTAAGAGACTTGAAAAAAGTTGCAGCTAGCAATGATAAAGAAATCTTAGCCCTAAAAGAAGAAAATAAAGAGCAATAGATTTGTAGGGGACGATGCCCACATCGTCCCTCAAAAATAAGGCAAAATTGTAGGGGACGGTCTTGATCGTCCCTTTTATATAGCTAATTTTCAGGGGCGGTCAAGACCGCCCCCTACATTTACTCACCATCAACCTTTGCCTTATAAGCCTTTGCCAATTGTTGAATTGTGCTTTTGAGGTAATATAAATTTTTCAACGCGTGCTTATACGTCATTTCAAAATTGCAATCATCTTTGGCTGTAATATTTTCCCACTTAAACTTTTCTTTTTTATTTTCACTCATTTATATAGCTCCTTTTAAATTAAACAAAACCGCCATTAAAAATGACGGTGGAGCTAATTAACTGTCATAGCACAGTCGCGATTATTCGCACCAAAGGTCTTATTTCTCGCACTCCACCAAAATGATGGATTGCTATGTTGATGTTAATTAGACACCATTCTCAATCTATTGAGAACAGTTGCATTATAAAACCTCAAATTTATTTTGCAAATAAAAAAGAATTAGGTTATAAAAAGAGAAAAGGAAAAATAAAATGCAACAACAAATAATAAACATAGAAATTGCAATTACAAATATGCAAAATATGTTGGATGATTTAAATGATGTGGTTATAACTCAAGGAAAAGAAATCTCCGCATTAAAACTAGAAAACAAACGCTTGGCAGAGCTAATTAATCAAAGCAATATAAAATCTCCAGAAGAAGAAACTCCGCCTCCGCATTATTAAGCTAAAAATTCTTTAATTTCTTTTTTCAAAGTTTTATTAAGTATTTTGCTACCATGCCCATAGTCAGGAACAATCACTAACTTAGAGTTATTTAATGCTTTTGATAATTCATAAGCTTGAATAATAGGGCAACATAAGTCTAAACGATTATGAACAATAAGGGTAGGGATATTTTTAATTGTTTTTGCGTTTTTTAATATTTGGTTTTCTTTAATAAAAAAATTGTTTGTTGTATAATGCAAAAAGATTCTTGCTGATTGCAGAGATACAAATTCTTGAATTTTAAGTTCAGGCTCTAAAGAACCCAAGATAAATTCATAACCGTTATAATATTTAAGAGCAATATTTTGTTTGTTTTCATCATTAGAGATAATCATTTTATAAAAATCTTTATTGCTTTTTCCTTTTAATTTTATTTCTTCAATAAATTCAGGATAAAATATTTTACTATCTTCTTCTTCCCATTTTAAATCTTCTTTTCTTGCTAAAAATACAGATCTTAGGATGATTTTTTTTACTTTATCAGGATTCTTTTCTGCAAAAAGAAGACTAATTGTTGTTCCCCAAGAAGAGCCAAATAAAGTTATTTTTCTGTTGATATTTAAGTGTTTTAGCAATCTTTCCATATCAGATAAAATTTGTTTTGTTGTGTTGTCTTTTAATAAATCAACATATTTAGATTTTCCACAACCTCGTTGATCAAATAAGATAATTCTATGTTTTTTTAAGTTGAAATATTTATGATTAGAGGGGTTAGAAAAATATCCAGGCCCCCCATGAGATATTAAGACAGGTTCTCCATTTTTATTGCCAAATTCCATAAAATAAACTTCATGACCGTTTTCTTTTGGTAAATATCCTTCATTGAAAGGCTTGGTTTTAAAAAAATTAAACATTGGAGATCTCCTTTTTTTGTTATTAAAATTATCTTTAGCATAGACATAAAAAAAACTCAATATATAATATAATTATGAATGAAGAATATTTACAATCAGAAAACGAGCAAAACATAAGCGCTGCGCCAACTCCAGAGCCTTTAGCTGCGCCAACTCCAGAGCCTTTAGCTGCGCCAACTCCAGAGCCTTTAGCTGCGCCAACTCCAGAGCCTTTAGCCGAGCCAACTCCAGAGCCTTTAGCCGAGCCAACTCCAGAGCCTTTAGCTGAAACAGCTCCTGTATCTTCACTCTTAGATGATGATCCTGATTCTTATTTTGATGATACTGCCACAGAAACTCAAGATGTTATTGAAGAAGATATCATCTATCCAGAAGATGCTTATGATGAAGATGACATTAAATCTCAAACATCAGGTCAAGCTGTTAGTGATGAGGATATGTGGCGTTTGAAAAATTATTCTTTATTAAAGGATTATTTAGATAGAACAATTTCTAGAATAGCAGCAAGATGCGTGCGCTCAGGTAATATTGCAATTGAAGAATATAAGTTTTATGGTTATGTTTTAGATGTTTTAGATGAACTTTGTGAAACAGGTGATTACCTTTTAGAAAGAAGTTATTTGGCTACATTAATAGATGAACAAATTTCTGGTGGTGTTTTAGAATTAAAAAGAAGAATCCCAGAATTTAGGCAAGAGTTGCAAGCAAACTCTTCTCCAGATATGGTAAAATCAGATGATGCAGAAGTTGATGCCGCTAAAGCAATTTTAGGTTTAGACGGTTTTGACCCAACAGAGGGTGCTGGTATGAGCATGGATGATGTTATTAGTAAGCTTGCTGAAGAACATAATAAAGCTATTGATGATGAAGAAAATTCAGAAGATGAGAGTGAAAAATGAAAAAAATAATTATTTTAGCTATTTTAATTTTATGCTCATGTTCTTTTCAAGAAGATAATAATCAGTTTGACTTGCACAAAGCTTTGCAAGAGTCAAATCGTTTAGGCATGGATGTTAAATTAGCATCTCCAATCAATAAAAATACAATAAAAACAACTATTGGTGCGCAAGATTTAGATTTGGAAAAACCTTTGCGTTGTTATGTTAATTCTCAAACACAGCAAATGATTACAAGCATTCCTTATAATATTACTGCATTTGATTTAGTTAAAAATGGTGCTAATGATCCTTTGCCACGTTTTGAAGTTGCTGGTTTTTCTTTTGAAAAAATGCCCGCATCTCAAGCTTTATATAAATTGCTAAAAGAAGCAGATATAAAACTTATAGCAAAAGATGGTCCATACACAAAAATTGCTGCAGAAAATTTAAGAGGTGAGTTCTCAGAAGTTGTTAATATGATAACAACCGCAGCAGATTTGTTTTATACTTACAATGCTCATAGCAAAACATTAAACATATCAAGAAAAGCAAATTTCACTCTATATGCTCCAAAGTCTTTGCCTATCACTTTGGCATTGTTAGATGTTTTAAGAGGAGCAGGCATTACAGATTTAACAACAGATTGGTCTGATTATTCAATTACATTTGATGCAGATTATGAGTTAAAAAACAAAATGATGACTTTAATAAGTTATTTTGAAGAAAATCCAAGTCTTATCACCTATGATGTATATACTTTAAGGGTGTATCCAAATAATAAAGAAACAGGTGTTGATTGGCAAACTCTTGTGCAATCTGTTGATTTTGGCACTATTAAAACAGCAAAAACAGGTGTTATTGGCAGACTTATTACAACATCAAACAAAATTAATATAAACAATTTGTTAGAATTTTTGGGTACTCAGTCTAATGTAGATGTTATTTCAGAAGGCAAATTTATTGTTCCAAATTTATGGTTATCAAGATTTGATATTGGAAAATGTGGAGATTTACATAATTTTGAAGCAGGCTTATCTTTATTAACTAAAACATCTTTAGAAAGAGGAGACAGAATTTTTTCAACCATTACTTTAGATACTCCAGAAGGGGAGTTGACAAAGTTTGATATCAGGTCAAAACTAGGCGAAAACTTTTTAATTATAGGTGTTGATAATGATGTTATTGAATCTCAAGACAATCAATCAGAGCTTGTTATGTTTATCGTGCCAAGAATTATCAGAACCTTAAAAACAGTAAAGCATCTTGAAAATAATATGTGAGGAATAAAATGAACGATATAACAAATCCAAATCAAAACTTTGATCCTAATCGCCCTCGTCTAAAGAAGGTTAAGAGAGCAATTAAAAGACCAGAACCAATGGCAGATTTTAGTGATCCAGTATATAATATTGAAGAAATGGAAAGTGCAGATTTAAGTAATTTAGATTTGGACAGTTATTTGGATGATGATGCTCCTGAAGCTTCACAACCAGCGTCTCAGCAAACTTTTAATGCTCCAGCGCTTGCAACAAATCAGCAAAACAACCTTCCAGCGCAAGAAGAAAGTCCTCGATTTTTATCAGAAGAAGATATTGACTATCCAATAGAAGTTATGCCCGTTTGGTTTAATAAAAGAAATGTAATATTGGCAATTTGCTTAGCTTTTGTTATTGGCTTGTTTGGTGGAAAAATGTTTTTCACTCCATCTTCACAGGTTGTAAGGAGTGGTTTACAAGGCGTTGTTCCAAATCCTGAGGTTCCAAAAGGTAGAGCAAGATGTGGTTTAACAGATAAAACTCAAGGTTGTGTTCTATATGTTATGAATCCACAACGTCAAGATTTAAGTGGTAGAGAATTTTATGATTTAGCAGCTCAGTTAACAGGCCGTCAAAGATTTGTTATAGAAACTGGCAATATGCGTTATTCAAGCGTGAAAATTAGACCAGGAGAATTGGCTCAATTAAATATTCCTCCGTTATAAAAATATAAGTTTGTGAATTAAAAGCGTTGAAATAATTTTCAGCGCTTTTTTTATTTTTGATAGTTGACAAAATTTATAAAAAATGATATTAAATTCTTAATTCACACATTATTTCACAAACTAATTTAAATTCAAAATGAAAAAAATTCAAAACATTTCAGTGCAAGTTATTTCTGGCGACATGACTTCTATTAAAGCAGATGCTTATATTGTACCACAATTTAATAATTGTACTTCTTATGGAGGCGTTGGTGGTGCAGTTAATAGAGCAGGTGCTTGTACGGGTATGAAATCTTATGATGAGATTGTCAGAAGCGGACGTCAAGATTTTGGTTCTGCGTTTTTAGTTCCATCAGGCGGTGGTTTATCTAAGTTTTTGCTTCACGTTGTTTCAGTCGGATCAGGTGAGAGGCAAGAGTTTGAGACTGTACAAAAGTCAATCTTTTCAGCTCTTAAACTAGCCGATGATGCTGGTCTAAAATCTATTCTTTGTCCCGCATTAGGTACAGGAATTATTGGCGACCTTACCGATGAACAATCTGCTAAAGCAATTTTATCTGCAATAGCCAAATTTGCAGAAGTTGCAACTTCGCTTGAAGAGTTTTCAATTGTTATTTATGGTGGACGTACAGTTTATTTTGAAACAGTATTGAATTCTGCCTCGTATCAAGATGCGAAACCTCAACGAGGATGTCGAGCATTTGATTTTGGTCGCTGGGCAGCCAACATGGTAATGGACAGTGCAAAAAATCATGAGTTTGAGAAGAGTCATAAATAATTTATTACTTCTTCAGCCCCATTAATCAAGTTTGATTAGTGGGGTTACTTATTTTTAGAGGGCTTTTTTTACTTCTTGCAAATCTTGTTGCATTAGCCATTTGGGTTTTCCTACCTCTGGCGATGGAGAGCGGAGTAAATATGCAGGATGATAAATCGGCATCATTTTTGCTCCATTAGGCCCATTAAACCATTTGCCCCTAATTTTTGATATAGGTTCTTTTGTTTCAATAAAGCTAGAAACAGCAACCTTTCCGCATAATAAAATAACTTTAGGGTTTATAATTTCTATTTGAGCATCTAAGAATTCTTTGCAAGCAAGCTTTTCTTGAAGAGACGGATCTCTATTTTGCGGTGGTCTACATTTTATGGTGTTGCAAATATAAATATTTTCTTCTCGAGATAGACCAATTTCAGCTAAAAGTGAATCTAAAAGTTTTCCTGACCGCCCAATAAAAGGTTGTCCTTGTTCATCTTCATTTGCACCAGGCGCTTCTCCAATAAGCATAACATCAGCAGGAACACCACCAGAAAAAACAATATTCTTCCGAGAGTTGCAAAGCTCACATTTCCTACAAGCTTTACATTTTTCTTCTAGTTTCTGTAATCGTTCATTCATTATAAACCCTTTTAAAATTACTCTTAACAAGTGAAGTGGTGGCAGCAAAGCCCATCCCTATAAATTCCCCTTCACTTATGAAGAGGAACCGCAAAGCCCATCCCCATAAATTCCCCTTCACTTATGAAGAGGAGCCGCAAAGCCCATCCTTCTAAATTCCCCTTCACTTGTGAAGGGGTGGCAGCGAAGCTGACGGGGTAGTTTTAACACTTCGCCCCTTTTGCGCCCTTCGCACCCTTAAAGCTAGTTTTTGACAACAAATTAGTTTCAAAAGAATAAGTTATGTCTTCTTCAAAACGTTGTCTTTTAAGCGCAAGATTGATTAATTTTGTTAACTCTTCTTTATAAGAAACACCAGTCTTATCCCATAGATAAAAAGATAAAGAACCTGGAATAGTGTTAATTTCATTAAACCAAATTTCACCAGTTTTGTTATCCATTAAAAAGTCGATTCTACAAACGCCAGCACAGTCTAAATATTTAAATGCTTCAACAGCTATTGTTTTAATTTTATCTTCAAGTTTCTTGTCAATTTGTGCAGGGATAATTCTAGATAAACTAGCCATACCATTGCTTTTTTTAGAACCGCCTTCAGACATATATTTATCTTGATAGCTTAAAATATCATCACTCATCACAGGCTCTTCTAAAACAGAAGCATTTGCTTCATATCTATCACCCAAAACAGAACAGTTAATCTCGCGCAAATTTGCAACACATGGTTCAACCAAAACTGTATTTGCAAATTTGAATGCAAGTTCTAACGCTTCTTCTAAACTTTCTTTATCTTTAGCTTTAGAAATTCCCACAGAAGAACCCAAGTTAACAGGTTTTACAATTAAAGGAAATTTGAATTTTGCCATAATTTCTTTAACAACTTTTGCTTCATCTTCATAAGCAACATCATCAAAACGCAAACAATCCAAAACAGGAAAATTGCCTTCCTTAAGCATAATTTTCATTGCATATTTATCCATACCAATAGCAGAAGCAATAACATTACAACCAACAAAAGGAATAGATAACGTTTTAAGATATCCTTGCAAAGCACCGTCTTCAACATTTGTGCCGTGAGTAATAGGGAATGCAACATCAAATTCAGTCAATAATGTTTTGCCAAATAAACATTTGTTAGCTCTGGCAATATAATGCTTGTTGTTTTGATTAACAAAAGTAACTTGAGTTGATTTTGCAAGTAAAGATTTAATGTCTTTATATTTTTCAATATTGCCTAAATCTGCCCCAAAATAAAAATCATTTTCTTTTGTTATATAGATAGGAATAATTTCATATTTATCTTTGTCCACGCTCTCAATTGCTTGTAAAGCTGAGATGATAGAAACTTCGTGTTCAACAGATTTGCCACCAAATAAAACAGCAACTTTAGTTTTCATTTTTTATGTCCTTTTTTAATATTATATTAAGCTCATTGTAATAATATACGCCTAATATATCAAGGAAGAAAAAATGCAAGTTAATAACTTAAACATCAATTATATCAAAGAAGGAAAGGGCGATTTTGTTTTCATTCTTCATGGTTGGGGCTCGTCATCACAAGTTTTTCAAAATACTAAGAGTTTGATGGCTCAAAAATACACAGTAGTTGTTCCAGATATCCCTGGTTTTGGCGATTCTGATGAGCCAAAAGAACCTTGGTGCGTTGATAATTATGTTGATTTTGTAATAGATTTTATATCTCAATTTAAGGCACAAAAAGTTATTTTAATGGGACATTCGTACGGCGGAAGAATAATGATAAAACTAGCCAACAGAAAAAATTTGCCTTTTGAATTAGATAAATTAATTTTAGTAGATGCCGCAGGCATAAAGGCAAAGTTGAGCTTGAAGTCAAAAATAAAAGTAAAACTTTTTAAGCTTGCAAAATATTTATTACCACAAAATTTAGTTGTAAAATTACGCAACAAAATGGGCTCAAGCGATTATAATAATGCCAGCCCTATAATGAAGCAAACAATGGTAAAATCAATCGCCGAAGATTTAAGCCCATTATTAAAAGGTATCAAAACAGAAACTTTGTTGATTTGGGGCAAAGATGATACCGCCACCCCATTATCAGATGGACAATTAATGGAAAAAGAAATCAAAAACTCAGGTCTTGTAGTTTTAGAAGGCGGGCACTACAGCTTTTTAGATAGTCAATTTGTGTTTAACAAAGTAATAAAATCATTTTTAAAAATAGGAGATAAATAATGAACATAATATTTTTTGCACTAGGTCTTTTTGCAAGTATCAAGTTTATTCATATTTTTCAACTAAACGGTTATAAAGTTGCAGAACAAAAAAAGTGGCATCAAAAAAATATGTTTAAAACTTTTTTGTTTTTACTACCCTTAAAGCCTCAAAAAGCTAAAAAACCTTTGGTTTACACCGCAAGGGTAAAACGCCTTTTAATAACTACAGCGATTCTATTGAGTTTTACCAACTGGTTGGGTTTTTTATTGACTCCAATACTTGTTATTTTTGCAAGCATTGTTAATCAACCAATAGAAAAAGCGGTGCAAAATTATTATATCAAAGACGCAAAAAAAATCTTAAATAATATGAAAGCTTTAAAGGTTGTCGGCATAACAGGAAGCTACGGAAAAACCAGTGTAAAGTTTTACTTAAATACCTTACTAAAAGCCCAATATAATTCTATTGCAACCCCAGAAAGCTTTAATACTCCAATGGGTGTTGTTAGGACCATCAGAGAAAAAATGCGTGCGACAGATGAAGTCTTTGTTTGTGAAATGGGCGCAAGAAATGTTGGAGATATTAAAGAAATCTGCGATATTGTTCACCCTCAAATTGGTATTATAACCTCACTTGGCGAGCAACACCTAGAAACATTTAAGAACCTTAAAAACATTGTAAAAACCAAATATGAATTGTTAAAAGCATTGCCAAAAGATGGTATCGGTTTTGTTAATGGCGATAATGTTATCATAAGAGACAATATGCCCAAACGCAAAGTTATAACCTATGGTCTTAACAAAAATAATGATTACGTTGCAAAAAACATCAAAACATCCCTAAAAGGCACAAGCTTTGAAGTTAATGGAATAGAATTTCAAACTTATTTGATTGGCGAACATAATGTGGTTAATATTTTAGGCGCAATTGCTGTTTGCCACAATATGGGAATATCGTTAGAAAAATTAAAAGCTTTTGTTAAAAAGATTGAACCTGTTCCTCATAGATTAGAGCTTAAAAAGCATTCAAATGTAACCATAATTGATGATGCCTATAATTCAAACCCAGCAGGTTGCAAAGCCGCATTAGAAACCTTAAAAATGTTTGATGACTACAAAATTTTAATCACTCCAGGAATGGTAGAACTCGGCACAAAAGAATACGAAGAAAATTTTGAATTTGGCAAACTAGCCACAAAGGCTTGCGATTATATAATCTTAGTTGGCGAGCAACAAACCAAACCAATTTATGAAGGCATCACTAAGGCAAAATACAAAAACGTTTACGTTGCCCAAAACTTAAATGAAGCCTTAAATTATGCTTATCAAATAAAAACAGAAAAAAGAAAAATTATTCTATTAGAAAACGACCTTCCAGATAATTATTGATTGAAAAGACGTTGTTTTTGTGATATAATATAAAAAAGGAGTTGTTATGATTAAAACAGAAGCAATAAAAAAATATATTTCAGCGATTGACATGTCATCAAGTCAAATAACAAATCTTAATATAGATTCTGTCGATATCGCAGGCGACTATACTCCTGTGTATTTAACTGACTTAGAAGAGTTTGCAAATTTAGAAAACTTGCAATTGAACAATTTAGATATTTCAAAAAAAGAAATAGAACTTCTTTCTAAATGCAAAAAATTAAAGTCATTGTCTTTTTATCAATGCGATTTTTCTCTAGATTGCGATTTTGCTAGTTTAAAGTTTTTATCTTCAATTTCAATAACTAGATGCAATAATTTTTCTGTTGAAAATCTTTCAAAATTAAATCTTTCAGAAATAAGCATAACCAATCAAGATTTGCAAAACTTTGGGTTTGTAGATAATCATAATTTAAAAAAGTTACGAGTAGTAAATTGCCAGTTAAAAACTTATGAATTGCCAGAAAAATTAGAAAATTTGCAGATTTTAGATTTATCATATACACCAGCGACAGATTTAATGAATATTAGAGGTTATTCAAATTTACAGAAAGTTTATTTTGATGATGAGCAAATTGTCGCAAACAAAGCTTTGTTGTTAATGCTAGAAAGAAATGGAATTAAAATCAGCAATCAAGACAACATTTCTCAAAAAATCGCAGGGGAGGGTTGACATGACAGCTTATCCTATAACTGTAAAAAACAATAAAGAGCTAACTCCTCAAATCATTGCGGATATTATGAGGCAACGCCCAAGCAAAGATGGGTACAAAATCAGATTAAAAAACACCAGAGATATCTCTTCTAAAACTTTAATGGAACTTAGCAAATATGGAAATATAATATTTGAAGTTAGAGGTGGAATGGATTATGAAAAAAAAGATAAATACAAGCGTGATAAATATTATGAACGTATGGAATACAAACCTCGAGAGTTGGCTTCAATAGTTTCTATGTTTGAAGGTATTGAATCAAAAATAGATCCTAAATGGACACAATTAGAAAAAGCTATGTTTGTATATAAAACTCTTGCTAAAGGCATTAAATATGATCCAAATGTAGATAATCAAACTTTTCAAGAAGTTATTGACACAAGCAATTTAAGAGGAATGCTAACCAGAATCAGTATTTGTTCAGGATACGCTATGATTTATAAAGAAGCAATGTCTAGAATAAATATTCCTTCTCGTTATATAAACAACCCAGGTCATCACAATTGGAATGCAATTAAGGTTAATCATCATGGCAAACAAATGGAATTAAATGTGGATTTAACTTGGGATTCAAATAAATATCACACAATAGGTTTTAGTTCTTTTGAAAACTTTGGCCAAGACCCAAGAGTTTTTTATGGAAAGAGTTCTCATAATGTTGATTCGCAAGAATATCCTTTGCCTCAAGGAATGCTAACAGATAAAGAAAGAAAAGAGATTTTAACAACTTTAGAACAACAAAGAGTCAGCAAGTTAAAAGATAAACATATAACTTCGATAGGGCAAGTTGATGGTTTGTTGTTGTACTCTATTTGTCAAGAACGCCAAGATGGCACGTTGTCAAATCCAAAAATTTTTGGTTGTGGTGTAAATCTAACTTCAATGAATCCTAGAACAGGTGTCCCTGAAATCGCCGATATTTTTTCAACAATACATAAAGGAAAAGGTACTTCTAAAATACTTTTTGTAGAAGAAGGAAAACCGAATAAATATAACTATCAAGCAAGAAGCTTCAGAAGAACAGACGGAAGTTCTTTTGCTCTTTTTACCACAGGCAAAAAAAAGTTTGGCGAGGCAAATCAATATACTTATGTTGAATTCAAAAAGGGAGCTAAAGGTGTTGAAGCATATAGAACAACCTTATACTCAGAAAGAGATTTAATTAATTGCGATGCAAAAGATGAAAAAGCAATTGCAAATTCTCTCTTAACATCAGATAGAGTAAAAGAAAAATCAAACACCCGCGGTGGTTATGTCGGCTACATAGAAAACAACATAAAACTTATTAATAATGCTTTAGAAAAAAAGATAATCTCTTCCAGATAATTATTGACTAAATTCCCCTTCACAAGTGAAGGGGTGGCAGCGAAGCTGACGGGGTAGTTAAATAGTAGAAATGCAAAATCTATTGACTTTTAATATAAACCTTTTATGCTAATTTATAGGCAATTTGCTTATAAATTATTATGATTTTGTAATGTTGGGCACACGAACCCTTATCATTATACCACAAAAGAAACCACAACGGGGTGATATTTTCTCGTTAGCTTATTTAAAAGCAAATATCTCGACATATTTATATATGGTCGGGATGCCTCCGACTATACAATAGGTATAGCTTCGGAGGTAACAATGTTGCTATACTAAAAGTCAGGTATCATCTTTGTGGTGATGAGTTCGTGCTTTCCCGACCACCTTAATTTTTAAGGTGGTTTAATTTTAACAAAAAGGGAATAATATGTTAAAAGAAGAACTCAGAATGATAGAAAATATTTTCTATTTATTATCTTGCAGAAATAAAAAAACAAATGAGTTTAAGATAACCTCAAAAAGAAAACAAAAAGCAATTGATTAATTGTCAAATTATTTTGATAGAGAAATTGTGGAGTTTAATCCTCATTTAAACAAACTTGTTTTAACAGACTTCGGTTTATATATTGAAAATGAAGGATTATATATAAGACAAATTTTAGAATTTATAGACAAGAAATACTTTTCTAAGACAACTCCATTTGCCACTCCCCCAACTAGACCGCTATTCTTTTCAGAAAGCCTATAAAAATTCCCCTTCACAAGTGAAGGGGGCAGTGAAGCTGACGGGGTAGTTATATCTAGCTTCTATTATTTTCTAATTTCTTACGTCTATATTCTTGGAGTTTTGCTTCTCGCCAAGCATAGTCTTTATATCTCATTGTAAAGTTTAAGAATTTATATTTTGATGTAATATCTTCAACAAGTTTTAATTGCTCATCAATTTTCTTTTTATATCGATTACCTTTAGCTTCTTTTCTAGAGTGATAATGCATAATAGCTTTATCCCAGTTTTTATCATTTCTTTCATATAAATCCGTTAAAAAAGTAGCTGCATAATACACATTTTGATCCAC
Source organism: Alphaproteobacteria bacterium (assembly GCA_044432975.1). Lineage (GTDB taxonomy): Bacteria > Pseudomonadota > Alphaproteobacteria > RF32 > CAG-239 > JAWXUC01. The sequence goes on from JAWXUC010000005.1 coordinate 123,020, forward strand.
ATTAAAAGCATCTTCAACACTGTCAAAAGCTTTTCCATGAAACATTAAATTAACTTGCATACAGCCAACATCAATGCTTTTATAACCTCTAGCTTGTAGTTCTTTTACTTTTTTAACTGCTTGCGCTTTATTTGCAAACCACATTCCTTTGCCCTTAAAATTAATTGTCCAAGGCCAAGGCGCTTTAGCGTTTTTTTGCTCATTATAACGCCCAGATTCCACATGAGAAATGGTTGTAAGTAAAAGAGGTTTTATATCAAAAGCTTTTTCATATTTGTGTGTTGCATGTAAACACAAATCACTGTCATTACTAACACTAGCATTAAGCTGTGTTAAAGGCTGAATTAAAATAATCAGCACTAAAATAAAAAACATAAATTTTTCAGATGCTCTAAATTTGGCATCTCCCTGTCTCTTATACTCTAAATATCATCCCAGTAGCAGTAGCCAATTTCAGATATTTGTTTAACAAGAATAAGAGATTTTGTTAATCAAATCTTAACCTTTATAGCTAGAAAATTTTAAATTGCAAGCAAAAATAAATCTTTTATGTCTAAATTTTGTATTGCACTAGCAATTTCTTTTAAGAAAGCATTTATTAATAATGACTTAGCATCATCTATATTTATGCCTCTTGCTTGTAAGTAAAACAACGCATCTTCATCTAATTTGCCAATTGCAGAGCCATGAGAACATTTTACATCATCATTAAAAATCATTAATTCTGGTTTTACATCAACTTCAGATGATTCTGATAGTAAAATTGCTCTATGTTGTTGGTTTCCAACAACATTGTTACAGTCTTTGTTTATGGTTATTTTCCCTTGATAAACACCTTTTGCTTGGTCATTTACCACGCCTTTTATAAATTGGTTAGATTGCGTGTTTGAAGCATTGTGAAACACCTGAACAGTGTTATCAATTAAAGCCCATCCTGCCATTTTATAAATGCTATTAAAGTTTGTGCTAGCGCCTTGTTCTAAAAGGTTTATTTTGAGTTCATTTCGCGCAATGTTTGCCCCTGTCTGAATTGTGAAATTATTATAAACAGCATCTTTTTTTACATTAACAAAAGTGTTTGCAATATGGTTTGCATAAAAGGATTCTTTTTGAATTTTATAATGGTTTAGTGTTGCGTTTTGTTCAACAAAAACTTCATTTACAATGTTATTAAAGTAGTTAGATTTAACATCTCCATCGTAACAATAAAACTCTAAGAGTTCTAAAGATGTATTTTCTTCAACAACAATAATGTTTCTAATAGAATACCAAATATTATCACCTTGAGTGTGATTGATAATAGCAATTGGTTTGTCAACTTTTTGCGATACTTTAACAAATATACCTTCAGCAATATTTGCATTGTTAACTTTTACAAAAGGTTCTTCTTGTGTGGCAATTTTATTCAAATATTCAGTCTTTTTAGATATTGGCAAAATTTCAACATTGTCAGGAATGTTAGATTTTTCAGCCACATAAAATCCATTTTCAAAAAATATCTTATAGCCATTAAAGTCAATGTCAAAAGTGCTTTGAGTTGGGATGGAATATTTGTAATCTTTGTTTTTCAATTCCATAAGACGAGTATATTTCCAGTATTCATCTTTAACCGTAGGCAGAATAAAGTTTTTTAAGTTTTTATTATCTTCCATATTGTTCATAACCACTTTCTTCAAGTTCAAGAGCCAAGCTTGCACCACCTGTTTTAATTATTTTTCCATCTTTGAATATATGCACAAAGTCAGGCGTAATTTCATTTAACAATCTGTTGTAGTGAGTTATAATTAAAAAAGAACGATTATCTTCACGCAAAGAGTTTACACCATGAGCAACAACTTTAAGCGCATCAATATCAAGCCCAGAATCTGGCTCATCAAGAATTGCAAAACTAGGCTTTAATAATGCCATTTGCAAAGTTTCTAATTTTTTCTTTTCACCACCAGAAAAACCAACATTAAGCCCACGAGATAACATTTGAGGCGCAATCATTAATTTTGTTGCTTCAATTTTAAGTGTTCTCATAAAAGAAACTGTGTCTAAAGGTTCGAGGTTTTGGTGTTTTCTATGAGCATCGACTGCGTGTTTTAAGAAAACATTTACAGGCACTCCTTCAATCTCAACAGGATATTGCATAGACAAGAAAATTCCTTCTAAAGAACGTTCTTCAATGCTCATCGCCAAAAGATTTTTGCCCTTAAATTTAATGCTACCATCAACAACTTCATAATTTGGTTTTCCTGCAATTACGTTTGAAAGTGTTGATTTTCCAGCACCATTAGGTCCCATAATTGCATGAACCTCACCATGGTTAATTATTAAGTCAAAGTTTTTAATAATCAGCTTATCACCAACTTTAACACTTAAGTTTTCAATTTCCAATAAAGGTGTCATATTAATATTCCTTAACGATTGCTATAATGTCATTGCGAGCGAATGCGAAGCAATCCAGTCTAAATAAATTAGCTAAATTTTTCTGGATCCCTTCACGAATGTTTTTTTGCAAAAAACAAAACTCGTGATGACGAGGAGAGATGTTATAAAATTGTGTCATATAAATCACTCCAACTTGAGTTGTCTTTTTCTATTAAATTCATTTTTTTTAATCTCGAACCAGCTTTAAGCTGTTTTTCTCTTTTAATAGCTTCTTTTATGTCTTGATAAACTTCATAATAGCCTAATTTATCAATATTATATTTTTTTGTAAATCCATCAAATCTTTTGGTTTTATGTTGCCAGACTCTTTTAATTAAATCAGATGTTACACCAACATATAGCGCTCCGTTTCTTTGATTGAAAAGAATGTAAAGATAAGATTGTATCATCCCACGCTTCCTTCCAGGCTAATCCCAATTAATTTTTGTGCTTCTATTGCAAATTCCATTGGCAGTTGTTGCATAACATCTCTACAAAATCCATTAACAATTAAAGAAACCGCAGTTTCTGCGTCGATTCCCCTTTGGTTGCAATAAAATAATTGTTCATCAGAGATTTTAGAGGTTGTAGCTTCGTGCTCAATTTGTGCAGATTTATTTTTATTTTCAATATATGGCACAGTATGAGCGCCACAATTTTTGCCAATAAGAAGACTATCGCATTGCGTAAAATTTCTCCCATTGTTAGCAGAGTTTGCCATTTTAACTAGCCCTCTATAAGTTTGGTTAGAGTTGCCAGCAGATATTCCTTTAGATATAATTTTAGAAGAACTGTTTTTGCCAATATGAATCATCTTTGTTCCAGTATCGGCTTGCTGAAAGTTATTTGTTATTGCCACAGAATAGAACTCTGCTATAGAGTTATCTCCTTGCAAAATACAAGATGGATATTTCCAAGTAACAGAAGAGCCTGTTTCAACTTGTGTCCAAGAAAGCTTAGCACTTTCTTTGCAAACACCTCTTTTGGTAACAAAGTTATAAATTCCACCAACTCCGTTTTTATCTCCAGGATACCAGTTTTGCACGGTAGAATATTTTACTTCAGCATTTTTTAATACTACTATTTCAACAACAGCTGCATGAAGTTGATTTTCATCACGCTGCGGAGCGGTACATCCTTCAAGATAAGAAACATAACTGTCTTCATCTGCAATGATAAGTGTTCTTTCAAACTGACCAGAATTCTTTGCATTTATTCTAAAATATGTAGACAGCTCCATAGGACATTTAAGCCCTTTCGGAATATAAATAAAAGAGCCATCAGAAAAAACAGCAGAATTAAGCGTTGCGAAAAAGTTGTCAGTATAAGGCACAACAGAACCCAAATATTGCTTTAACAAATCAGGATATTCTTCAACCGCTTCAGAAATTGAACAAAATATAATTCCCAATGCTTTTAATTGTTCTTTATAAGTTGTTTTAACAGAAACACTATCAAAAACTGCGTCGACAGCAACTTTGCCTATCAAATTTTCTTGCTCATCTAAAGATATTCCTAATTTCTCATAAGTTTTTTTGATTTCATCATCAGCTTCTTTGGTTTTTTGTGGAGCTGAGTAATAATAAATGCTTTGATAGTCAATAGGTGGATATTCAACATTTGCCCATTTGGGCTCAATCATTGTTTGCCAATGTTTATACGCCTTTAACCTAAACTCAAGCATCCATTCTGGTTCGTTTTTTTGGCTTGAAATATATCTGATAATATCTTCAGAAATCCCTACAGGAATTTGGGTGCTTTTTACATCACTTTCAAATCCATATTTATAGTCATTTTCTATTGTATTTAGAATATCTTTTGTCATAGGGGTATGTATATATTATTAAAGAAAAAAATCAAGTAAAAACTATTTCTTTATTTTTAATTTAATTATTCAAACATAGTGTGTAAATACATACTGTGCGGAAAAATAAATATATGTACAATTAGCCATACAATTGAAAAGCATCTTGCAAACCATCTTAAAGAAGTTTTTTTAGTATAAACCAGCCACCCCAAGAAAACCATTAAGTTATCAAAAATCAGACGGTTTGACCAATGTTCAGCTCCTTGAAACCAAAATTCAATTGTTTTTCCAAACAATCCTAATTCTATATAATGTTCTAAAGTTTCCCAAATATATGCAATTAGCATGACTAAAACAAAGTTTATTTTTGTTTTAGTTTTTTCCGATACTTCTTCATCTGCGATAATTTTTTTTATTAAAACTTTATCCGCAAGCCACCCAAGAGAGATTCCCATTATTAAGTGTTCGATAGACCACACATCAAAGGCTGCTTGAGTTTTTATGCCCCATAAAGTCAAAGTATTTTCCTCATTATTTTAGATGTTAAATAATATATAAAAGAATTACTAATATTTATTTAACAAATAAATATTATTTGCTTGCAACAACTAGCAATATTGCTGAAATAACAATAGTAATAACAATCCACTTATTTGGAGATATATATTTTTGAGATTTTAATTTTTTTGCAAAATATTTATTAAAAATCATAATCCAAATAGGAGACGAGTACAACAAAGCTCCAACATAAGCAGGATTAAAAGCTAAAAAGACGCTATACATTTTTAATATATTTGTGCTAATCACAATAATAGCAATTGGAACTCCAATTTTGATAAGGTTATTTTTTGTAACAATTTCTTTAAAATTTCTTTTTTGTTTAATAAATATAATAACATTTGCAAGCCCTGCAAATATAGCTGTAATAAAAGCATAGTAATAAATTGCAGACACAACATCATCAGCCCCAAGGCTCATTACTTTTTTTCCCACAACATCAATAAGTACAACACAAATCATAGGTAGTAATAAGTATTTTAAGGCTTTTTTATTATCTTTATTGTTTTGTAAAAAATAAATACATGCAGAAATAGATGTTAAAGATAAAACAATTATGCTCATTTTAATTTTGTTTTCAAATAACAAGGTTGCTGTTTCTGGAGAAATTATAAGCCATGCAACAAAAGTAATCATTAATGTTAACGGTTGTGCAAGTCCTGTAATACCCGCTCCAAAACGTCTAGACGCTTCAAAAATATGATAATCAAAATATCCAATAACAGTTCCTTGTATTATGCATAATATATAAAAATATGGATTACTGATTGGCTTTAACATAAAAGCAAAAGGAAGCAATAACAATGCAACTCCAAATCCTCTATAAATAGTAACAATAAGACTATCAAACTTAAAAACTTGATTATATAAAACTTGTCCAGCACTAACAATACTGCATAAAAGGGCAAACACCCACCAAAAATCTTGCATTATATTTTCCTCTATGAGTTGGCTATATAATCCTAATATATTAATATTTTGCTAAGCCATAAAAAAAGCTTCCATAAAGGAAGCTTGATTAAAAAGAGATTAGTTGATGTTATTTCTTTTTTCCTAAAATTCTTAACAGATATAGGAACAAGTTAATAAAATCAAGATACAACGTCAACGCACCCATAAGCGCTTTTTTGCCGACGATAGAGCTGTCGTCATAAGATGAATAAGTCTGCTTAATTTTCTGTGTGTCATAAGCAGTTAATCCAACAAAGACAATCACACCAACATAAGAAATGATGTAATACATCTGTGGTGATTTGAAAAAGAAATTAGCAACTGAGGCAATAATCAATCCCCAAAGTGCCATTCCTAGAAAAGACCCCATAGAGGTCAAATCCGTCTTTGTTACAAATCCCCAAATGCTCATTCCAGCAAATGTACCCGCAGTTATGAGAAACACCTGACAAATACTTTCCATCTCATAAACAAGAAAAATCGATGACATCGAAATTCCCATCAATGCAGAAAATAAAGTGAAAATAATTTGCAGAGTTCCCACACTAGCACTTTCAATCATTCCACCAAAAATAAGCAATATTGCTAATGGTGAAAGCAAAGCAATCCAGCCCCAAATGCTAAAACCTGTTTCGGTGTACAGAATACTTAGTGCCTCAGATGATGTAGAAATCATATAAGCCATTAATGCTGTAATTAGCAACCCAAAGGTCATATAGGCATATACCTTTGAAAAAAATGTGCTCAATCCTTCTTTTGCGCCTTCAAGTTCATTTTGGTTTAAACGCTCGCTTACTCTTCTTTGATACTCGGTCATAGTTTTTGAAATTTTAATTAATTAATAAATACCTTATCTAGAAGAGACAATATCATTTTTTACCATAATAGTCAAGTAAACTCTTAAATTTTGCAAATGGGGCAGAATTTAACTACATAATAAGCTTTGACTTTTAGAGTATCACAAAAGCCTCCTTAAAGAAGGCTATTAATAGATTGGTGCGCGAGGTTGTGCGAGTATCGAACTGATTTAGCTTTCTTAAATTAATTTTGATTGTTCCAAAATTTAGAAATTTTATCAGCCATATCTGCAAAACATTTATTTCTACAGTAAAAACAAGGTCTGTCAGCAGATTTAACTTGTGCGCTAAAAACAACTTCATTTGTTTTTATATTGGCAATTTCAACAACAATATCATAAAAAGAAACATCTGAATTAAAAGGACAACCACCTTCATAAATTTCATCTATAGTTGCTTCTAAAATATAAGTATTATCATTATAATCAGAAAAATCACTTATATATATGTTTTCTGTATTAGTAGAATTTATTTTGTTAATATTAATTCCAGTATTAGATGCATACTTTAGTATTTTTATACCTTTCTTTTGCACCTCACCTCTCAACCGCATAAAACCTACTTTTGCCCCACTGCTATTTACATCGTAAACTAATGTTTTATTTTCTGCTCGAAAATTAGGCTCTTCCAGAATGATTTCTGATTTATGAACGCAACATCCAGAAATTAAAAAAATATTGTTAAAGCGCTTATAAGTTTATTCATATTTTCAACCTTTCCATTTATTTTTTTATAAACCTGATTTTCACAAAAGTAAACATTTAATTTCAACGTCATACCACGGCTTGACCGTGGTATCCACGTGTTATGAAGCCTTTTTTACAACTTCATCCCACAAATCAATCCAGTCAGGATTCTTATCTTCTATTAAATCTAATTTCCATTGCCTATCCCAATTTTGCAGTCTTTTTTCTCTTTTTATAGCAATTGTAGGGTCATCGTGAATTTCATAATAAACAAGTTTAGATAAATCATATTTGGCTGTAAACGATTTCTTATATGTTTTGTTTTTATGTTGCCAAATTCTTTTAACTAAATCAGAAGTAACGCCAACATATATTATGCCGTGGTTGTGGTTGGTCATTAGACCATTTTACGAAAAGATAGAATATGCCTGTGATGGATTTTGTTTTTTGAATTTATTTTTATTTATGAAGTGTAGTGGACTACAGTTTATAAATAAAAATAAAGAACAAAAAGCAAAAGACGAGCAAAGGGATTCTATCTTTTCATAAAATGGTCTATGTAAACATACATTCTTTTCATAAGCATATTTTATGCTTTTTGATTATGTTGTCAATATATAGATTGTTTACACTTGGATACCACGGTCAAGCCGTGGTATCCAAGTGTAGTAAAAAAAGTTCGGGCTCTACGTCAAAACATGGGGCAAAAGTAGTTTTCAAGAATAAAAAAATCGTTTATATTAGTTTTGCAAAACAACAATTTAATATAAAGGAGAACTACCGATGCTTGATTACAACTTTA
>JAWXUC010000006.1:0-105874 GCA_044432975.1 Alphaproteobacteria bacterium
TCCTAGATGGTTTCACATCTATCTCCAGTTTATCGAGCTGGTGCTTTATAGCTTTCTGGATTATTGATCCAGCGCTTTATTAAGCTAAAGATTATTTTATTATCTTAGATGATTTTACATCTATCTCCAGTTTATCGAGCTGGTGCTTTATAGCTTTCTGGATTACTGATCCAGCGCTTTATTAAGCTAAAGATATTTGATTATTTGTCGCCATAAATAAATGGCGCGCTCTAGACGATTCGAACGTCTGACCCACAGCTTAGAAGGCTGTTGCTCTATCCTGCTGAGCTAAGAGCGCAAGAATCTCTAAAATTTGAATATCCTATTTTAATTATTGTTAAAAATGGAGCGGGCAAAGGGATTTGAACCCTCGACATCAACCTTGGCAAGGTTGCGCTCTACCCCTGAGCTATACCCGCATCGTTTCAACAAAAATGTTTATATACGTTCAAAAAATAAATTGCAAGAACTTTTTTTGGTTTTTTGCAAAAAAAATTAAACTACTTTGAATTTCCTAATATTTTATCCATTATTGCAGCTTTAAGAGCTGCATCTCTAGTTTCTTTTGATTTTTCGCCAAATGCGTTAACAAGTGCATTTGATAAGTTTTTATCTTCATTTGATTTTGCGCTAAACATTTCTACATGTCTGGCTGCGATTTCATTGTTTAGTACTGATTTAGCACTGCCAATCAACTCAGGAAGGTCTACCTTTCCCAAAGACAACGATGATGCATTGCCTATATTATTTTTATTTTCCATTTTAAATTCTCCTTCTAAAAACACTATATATTTTCTGTGTTTTTTCTCTATCTTTTGTCTATTATCTCAAGTTTAATTTCAATTGTCAACAATTTTATTATATAATTTGCATTATTTTAAATTTCTGTTAAATCAGAAAGAAGTGTAACACTATAATATTAATGAGTGATTAAGATGAGTTTATTAAAATCTGTTACAACTTTTGGCAGTTGGACATTAGTTAGTAGAATTACTGGCTTTTTTAGAGATATGGTTCTTGCAAATTTTTTAGGTGCAGGATTGGTTTCAGATGCTTTTTTTGTAGCCTTTAAGCTACCCAATCTTTTTAGAAGCTTATTTGCAGAAGGGGCTTTTACTTCTGCTTTTGTGCCAATGCTTTCTCAAAAATTGGAAAAACAAGACAAAGAAACAGCGATGGAATTTGCTGGTAGAGCTATTTGTGTCTTAACTTTTTTTGTGGCGATTCTTGTTATTGTTATGCAGATTTTTATGCCTGTTGTTGTTAAGGTTATGGCTCCAGGTTTTGCTTCAGATATAGATAAGGTAGAATTGGCGGTTACGTTGTCTAGGATTACATTCCCATTTTTGTTATTTATATCAATAGTTTCTTTTCAGTCAGGAATTCTCAATTCTTTAGGGCGTTTTATGGCTCCAGCTTCTGCTCCTGTTATCTTAAATTTGATTATGATATCATCAGTGTTTGTTTTTGTGCCATTTTTTCCTCAAGGGCCTGCTTATGGTATAGCTTTTTCAGTTTCTGTTGCAGGTCTTCTAGAAATAATTTATCTGCACTTTTTCTTAAAGAAAGAAAACGCAAGCATAAATTTAAGCTTTAAGGTTTTTGACTCATTGAAAGATGCAGAAATAAAAACATTGTTTAAGAGAATTGGGCCAGGAGTTTTAGGCTCGGGAATATATCAAATAAATGTTTTGATAGGGACGATTCTTGCATCTTTGGTTGGGGCGGGGGCAATTTCTTGGTTGTATTATGCCTCACGTTTACAACAATTACCACTGGGTGTTGTTGGTGCTGCAATTTCTGTTGCAATTTTGCCAGTTTTATCTGCGCACCTAAAAGGAAATAGAAAAAAAGAAGCAAAAGAAATTCAAGATAAAGCGATTATGTACGGCGCTTTTTTATCTATTCCATCAATGATTGCGTTAATGGTTTTGGCTCGTCCGATAATCAATATTTTGTTTGAGCATGGGCAATTTGGTGTTTTAGATACCGATAATACTTCAGGTGCTTTAATTGCATTGGCTTTAGGTTTGCCTTCTTATGTTTTTACCAAAGCATTGGCTCCAAACTTTTTTGCAAGAGGAGATACCAAAACTCCTGTAAAATATAGTGTGGTTTTATTAATAGCAAATTTATTATTAACGATTGTTTTAATGGGTCCAATGGGACATGTTGGAATAGCTTTAGCAAGTTCTATAGCATCTTTTGTTTCTTTATATCAATATTTAAGAGGGTTGAAAAAAAGGGGCTTTTGGTCTATGTCTAAGGCATTAAAGAAAACAATATTAAAAGTGTCTATAGCATCAATATTTATGGGAGCAGTTTTAATGGCTGTTCAGATGGTTTTGGGTGATTGGTTGGCATATTCATTAAATATTAGGTTGATTATTTTAATGTTCTTGTGTATAGTTGGGTTAATAAGTTTTATTACTTTTGCAAAAGTATTAAAAATTTTAGATGTAGTTGCTTTTATAAAAGGGCTTAAGAATGCTAAATGAAAATATAAAAAAAACACTCAAAGAAAAATATGATTATTATCATACCAAATATTTGCAAAAAATAAAATTAAGCACAGCTTTTTTATTTGCTTTGTGCTTTATAATTTTTTTAATTTTATATTATGGCCTTTTAGGTGGAGTGTTTAATTCTACAATCAGAAAAGATGTTGATATAAAATTTAAGAGTGTAAAAGGTTTGTCAACTTTAGGTGTTGCAAGCTATGTTATAGATTCTGAAGTTCAAGACAACTTGTGGACACCAAGTTTGCCATTTTTCTTTCCAACATATTTTTTAGACAATTTGCCAAGTTTTCAGTTAGGAGAAATGAAAGCCGTTTCTATTATAATAACTTCTTTATCAGAGCTTGCAAAAGAGGATAAAAAATTAAAAAAATCTGCAGATTTATTAAATTATGATGGAACAATCTGGATGTTTGATAAAGGCGGAGTTTTGCCAGTGCCATCATCTGCTTCTCAATATAAAAAGGGTAGACAGTTATTAATAAAGTCTTCTCCATTAGAAAACGGTTTGGTTTTATATGACGATTCTTTATTGCATTTACTTAAAAAGATTTCAAAAAGTTTGTCTTATAGTTTAAAAAGTTTAGACACTTCAATTATTGAAAATGAAAAAACAGATAATCAATTTTATTATAATCAAGGCAAAGTTTATGTTTATTCTTTGTTTTTAAAAGCCATTAGCGTTGACTATAAAGATATATTAGTCGCAAATGATTTATATGCAGACATTACTTATGTTATAAAAGCTTTAGAAGACGGGGTTCATATTTCTCCAAGTGTTGTTAAAAATGCCGATAAAAGTTCTTCTTCTGCAAACCATTTATATAACATGGGTTATTATATTCAAAAAGCTTTAATTAAATTAAATAAAATGCAAAGAGGATTAAGCAATTGATAGAAGCAATTTTAACTCCAGATCCACAAGTTATGAACTTTTTTGCTAGCAAAGAATGCTTTAGTAATGCAAAAGCTGAGTTTTCAGATGTTAAATCTTTACACAAATCTCCATTGGCAACAAAGATTTTTGATTTAGGAAAAATAAAAACTATTTTTATTTCTCAAGATAATATTGCAATTACAAAAGAAGATACTGCAAACTGGGATGAATTAAAACCTCAGATTATTGCAGTTATTAATGCTTTTTGCACAACAGGAGAAGATGCTGTTATTCCTGCTTCTGATTCCAATTGTTCTGTCTTAGAAAATGTAGAAAGCTTAATAGATGCCAGAATTAGACCAGCATTGCAAAGAGATGGTGGCGATATAGATGTTATTGGCTTTGAAGATGGTGTTTTAAGGGTTAGTTTGCAAGGCAACTGTCATGGCTGTCCTTATGCTACAATAACATTAAAAGAAGGGGTAGAAAAAATCTTAAAACAATATATACCAGAAATCAAATCTGTTTTAAATGAGGCTTAAAAATGAAAAAGTTTATAGCAATAATTTTTTGTTTTATTAGTTTTTCTACAAATGCAAAATATCAAGAAGGTTATGTTGAAGACTTTGAAAAAGAATATAAAGTAGAATTAGCTTTTATAGAAAAAATAAAACCAATTGCTTTAGAAGTTAACTTAGAAGTCTTAAAAGAAAGAGCTTTAATAGAAGCAATAGACTTAGAAAATTTATCTCAAAAAGATAAAGACTTATTAGATGAAAAAGCTGAAAAATATGATGAATTTACAAGATTAAAGGATAATAATAGATATATTTATTTAAGAGAAAAGCTTTTAGATAAAATAGATGCTATGCCACCATCTATGTTGATAGCTGTTTCAGGAATAGAAACAGATTTTGGCAGAACAAGATTTGTAGATGAAGGAAATTCTTTATATAAAGAAGTTGTTTGGGATGATAGTGGCATAAAACCAATTGGTGAAGACGAAGATGCTGGTTATACAATTAAAAAATTTAATACATTAAAAGATTCTATGCACTCTTTTTTATTAAAGTTAAATAGCTCTCGTGATTTTGCTCATTTAAGATTTGGCCGAAAATTACAGCGCCAAAAACGTCGCCCAATGCAAGGTAGAGATTTTGCTCAAGATTTTCACCTAAGAACCCCATTGAAAAACTTTACAGGATTATTAGATTATACAATAACTTTTTATGAGTTAGATGAGTTAGACAGACAAAACAACTATTATAGATAGGGAGTTTTATATGAAAAAAATTTTATTAATATGTGCTTTTTGCACTTTTTCAACATTGGCAAAAGCAGATTGTAATTTAGGTGATTTTTTGTTTTTAGACGGAAGTTGTTCTAATGATTTACAGACAAACAAAAATCCTGTGGGCATTGTTGTTGATGCAGAAAGAAACATTGCATTGTCAATAGAACAGTCAGAACAACAGTGGACAATTAATGGCCCTCATTTAGAAATATCTTCAAATAAAGGATTAGCGCAAACTCCACAAGATGCTTTAGAAGAGTTTGATGGTCAAGAACTCGCTCCATATTTTGATGCAATAGCACCAAATTTTTATAAAGCGATGAATTATTGTGCGTCAATGGATTATGTTAATGCTCGTTCTTGGTTTTTGCCAGAATTGGGCTTGTTAAATTTGATTTATCAGCAAAAAGAAAATATAAATAATAAGTTATCAAAATTAGAAAAACCACAACTTTTACAAAACAGTTGGTATTGGTCAGGCTCTCAATATAGCTACACTCAAAGTTGGCTAGAATCTTTCTTTGATGGAAGCATCGCCTACCAAAACAACGACACAAATCAGTTAACCAGATGTGTTATTAATTTTTAGAATACATTACTACCCAGTTAAAATCTTTGAAAAACAATAATAGTTTCATTCTCAGCGTCATTGCGGACTAGATCCGCAATCTAGTCAAAAAATATAGCTATATAAATTTGATTGAATAAATAATTAAAACTTTATTTTCAATCAAATGTTATTTTCTTTTAGAATTTCAAATAGTTTTACTTCAAGATAATCAGCAATTAATATTGTTGTGTATAAACTTGGTTTTTGCGTTAAGTTTTCAATATATAAAATTGAACTTTTGCTCATGCCAATATCTTTAGCCATTTTATATTGGCTAATATTTTTTTTAATGCGAATTTCTTTTAATGCGCTTATCGCTTTATCGCTTATAAATTGAGCTTCTCTTTTGTTCATGTCATATATTATAAAACAACTTGACAAAAACACGATAGTTCTGTATAATGAACCAATAAATTATAAAAGGAGGGTATTATGAGTGATATAAAAAAAACATTGTTAAAGTCTAAAATGAAGGCGAAAATTCAAACAGCTTCATTAGAAGAGTTAGCCGTTATGAGAGCAGAATTTAGAGAGCTAGATCAAGGTTCAGAAGCTGTTGAGTTTGACAGAGAAATTGATAAAGCGCTAAAATCAACAATAAATAAAAATGATCAAACATTGTGGAGTGAAAAAGCTTTAGGCTTTTCTTCATCATCTTTTGATGTTAAGAATATTGACGCAATTCAAGAGTTTACAAATAGATTTGGTTATAATAATGGCGAAAGCTTTAATCCTATGGTTGGAACAAAAAGTGTTTGTGATAAACTTAATAAAAGTTATGAGTCATTAAAAGAGAATGCTCCTGATGAATATGTTTTAACAACAAGGGGAAAAGTAGAAAAAATTATTGCGGAAGAAGCCGAAAAAGAAGCAAAAACATCTGGCATTTCAGGAATGTTTGATAATTTGAAGAAAACTCCAGAAACAAGAGGAACTTCAGATGATGCTGGCGTTAATAAAATGGCACAGATGATACAAACCAAAATGGCAGAATTAAAAGGAAGATAAAAATATTTAGAGCATTTCTCGATTAAATAGAAATGCTCTACTTCTTAGGAGCGGCGATTCTTTTTGTTTCGCCGTTTTTCTTTGGCAGTTGAGTTCTTTTCTTTGGCTTTGTATAACTAGGTTGTTGAGGAGTAAACAAGTCTTCGACCATAAGCATCATTTCTTGCATAGATTTTCCCTCTAACATTTGTTGTTCTGTAAATTTGTTTGCAATTGAGTTAACCATACTGTTTCTAAAAGCTTCTTGGGCGCTATCTCTTGCATTTGATGTTTTGCGATTGGCTAGTTCATGATATTTTCTTTGAAACCTTGCAAATTCATAAACATCATCACCACCAGAAACAAAGTCTTCTAAACCATTTAAGTGCATTTTATAATCTAATAAAGAACTAATTCCAAAACCTTTAACATCAAAATAAACTTTACAATCTTCAATAATTTCAGGGTTTATGATGTCTGTAAATCTTTGTGGGTTTATGTTGCCAAAGTCAATATATTTTATAGCATCTTTGCTTTGGTGAATGGTTAAGTTTTGTTCATAAAATTCTTTGGTTTCGTTGTTTCTTCTTTGAGACGTTAACATAGAAGACGTTAATCCAATAGCAATTAAGGCTTTTCTCATTGTGTTGTTTGCAACATAAGTTAATTTTCTAATATCTTGCAGAACTTCTTTGTTGTATAAAGCTTGATAAGCGCAAAAATCATTAAAAGAATATAGACTGTTCATTTGTTCTTCATCTAAGGGAGAGCTGCAAATAATTTCAACATTTATAAATTTTTCAAGATATTGAAAAAGGATATCTTTTACAGCATCTCTGCTGTATTTAGATTTTTTACTAACGGTTTCCACATATTGAAAAACAATTTGCTCTACCTCATATTCGTCCATAAATAATCTCCGCACATAATTTTCAAAATATATAGCATATTTTTGTATTGCTGTCAAATATTTTTAATTGTTAATAAAAATTGATTTTTTATAAAATAAAATAGTAAAAAACATTTTTATTCAAATACTTAAATTGTGTTTTTGTTTTAGAGGATTCTATAATTCTAGAATCCTCTAATGGAATGTATTTCCAAAAATGTAAAATTCTAAAAATAAGGCAAAAAAAAGAGTGAGACGAATCTCACTCAAATAAAAAAGATAATGATATGCTTATATTACATATTTTTTAATCATCTTTTCTGTTTTGGTAATGTGCTGTAGCTCAACATTACCATCTTCATTAATAAATGTTCGCAAAAACTCTTCTCCCTCTTTAAGAGATATCCTAACAGGATGCTCTGTAGGGATTAGAACTAGCACAAGGACGTCATAAGTATACATATAAAGTTTACCGTCCTCTTTGATTTGAACTAGATTGTTTTCCACCTTACACTTTCTGTTGTTTGTTTTAACTATCGAAGTATCTTGACGTTGTGGTTTATCATTGTTTTGATAAATTTCCAACTGCCTTAAGAACTCTTCTCTGTCAAAACCTTTACCTTCTTGAGGTATCTCATCATAGTGTTTGGTGTTGCTAACAACTCTTGTGTAATTACTTGTGTTGCCGTTAACAAAATTCTCATAGTTCTTGTTGCTTTCGGCTACAAAGTCAGAGTAATCTTGGTTTGATTTTTTTACAAACTCAGCATACTCTTTGTTAGCGCTTTCAACAAATTTTGCATAATCAGAGTTTGATTGTTTGCAATAGTCTTCAAAGCTTTGTGCATTTGCGATGTTTGATGTTAAAGCACCCAGTGCGATAATCATCGATAGAATCATTTTTTTCATTTTATTTTATAATTAATTAGTTTTGTCAAAATATGTATAACCTAGATTTAGTGATTTGTCAATAATGTTTCTCTAAAAATTGTTTTATATAAAAAATCACTGCCTTTTTAGGGGCAGTGATTTAGAATAGAGGTTAGTGTATTACTCTTTCAAATCCTTAAAATGGACTGTCGAGCAATAACCACTGTTGATTCCAAAGGTGATCGTTTCTTTCTCTTTGTCAACCTTAAGAAGGTAAGATGAATCACGTCTAATGTCTAGTTTTCCATCAAAAGCATGGCGTACATTCACCCTACCATAAGAAAGCTCTTTAAGAAGCTTCTTCTCAGATAAGTTGATTGCAAAAACTCTAACATGCTCATACCATCCTGTGCCACCACCCAAAGATGTGTTTCTAATCCAATGTTCATCGTGGAGAAGAACTGAAACGACCAAGATATCATCTGAAATCATCTCTTCAACAACGCTATACACGTCGTTTTTCTTCATCAGCGATATTCCTGGGTCTGAAACGCGCTCTGGTTGTGGCAATACAATTAGATGATCAATTCCTTCTGTCTTAAATCTACTCATTGTTACGCTCTGGTTTGTTTAAAGAGATGCTTTCCTGTAGAAGCTCCAGTTTACTCTTTTTTAGTTTTGTTTTGTTAATAATCTTTTTTACAGTAGTTATAATATCACAAAATTAAGGTTTGTGCAATAGTTATTTATAAGAAAATATTTGATATAAAATTGTGCATTTTTTTCAATCCTCTTGTTTTTAAAAATAAAATTCATTATATTAATAAGCAAGGAGATTTATATTATGAGTTCAGAACAAATAAAAGGTTTAATATCAGAGCTTCAAAGTCAAATTATTGGGCAAGAAGACATGGTTAAAAAAATGATAATAGCTATGATTGCAGGCGGACACGTTTTGCTAGAAGGAGCTCCTGGTTTGGCAAAAACAAAGGCTATTAAAATATTATCATCAATGATAAATTCAAAATATAATCGTGTGCAATTTACTCCAGACTTGCTTCCATCAGATATCACAGGTTCAGAGATATTTGTTGCTTCAAAAGGAGAATTTGAGTTTAGACAAGGTCCTGTTTTTACAAATTTGCTATTAGCCGATGAGGTTAACCGTTCTCCTGCTAAAGTTCAGTCTGCTTTGCTAGAGGCAATGGCAGAGCGTCAAGTTTCAATTGGTGGCAAACGCTATAACTTGCCAGAGTTGTTTTTTGTTATGGCAACTCAAAACCCAATAGAACATGAAGGAACATACAACCTTCCAGAAGCTCAGCTAGATAGATTTTTGATGTATGTTAAAATAGAACAACCAAACGCAGAAGTTGAAAAACAAATCTTAAAATTGGTTAGAGAAGAAAACAAAAACAACCAAGAAAAGACTTTCAATAAATTAGAAATTCAAGATATTTTAGACGCCAGAAAATCTGTTTATGATGTTCATTGCTCAGATGCTTTAGAAGAATATATGGTGCAATTAATTGTCGCAACAAGACAAGCAGATAAATATAACGATGCCCTAAAAGGACAAATTTTGTTTGGCGCATCTCCTCGTGCCACAATAGCTCTTGATTTGTGCGCAAGAATAAATGCATGGATTGATGGCAGAGATTTTGTAACCCCTGCAGATGTTCATTATGTGTTGTTTGATGTTTTAAGACACAGAATTATCTTGAGTTTTCAGGCTCAAGCGCAAGGCATTACAACAGATGATGTTATTGCAAATCTATTAAAAGTAGTGCCACTTCCATGAGTGCATTAGTTGCCACATTAGATGATTTGGTAGAACAAAAAAATGCCACAAAACTTGATTATAAAGTCAAGGTCTTAAAGGCGAGCGGTTTTGATAATGGAGAAATAAAATCAAAGTTTAAGGGTAGGGGGTTAGAGCTAGAAGAAGTCCGTGAATATGTTTTTGGTGATGATATCAGAGACATTGATTGGCGAGTTTCTGCCCGCAAAAATGAGCCTTATACAAAAATATATTCTGTTGAAAGAGATGTTGAAACATATATCTTTTTAGACTTGTCAGCTTCGATGATTTTTGGCACTCAAACAGAACTAAAATCTGTAACCGCATGCAAAATGGCAGCGCTTTTGGGCTGGTTGGCTTTAGAAAATAAAGATAAATTGGGCATGATTATCTTTGACGGCAAACAAAATTATGTCTTTAAACCCAGAGGTGGCATAAAACAATTTATGGCAATACTAAAACAGGTTTCAGAACTCTCAGAAAGCATTTTGCAAAACACAGCCGATGAGGTTTCAATAGAAGATAGTCTGTCATTGTTGCAACAATATATAAAATCAGACGGAGTTTGTTTTATTGTTTCTGACTTTGCATGGTTTAATGAAAATACAGAAGCAAAACTTTTAGCAATATTAAAAAAATCTAATACAAGTTTAATAAAAATTGCTGATGTATTAGAACGTTATGCTCCTCCAACAGGCAATTATTTAGCAGAATATGCTAATGAAAAAATTTTAATAAGCTCAAACAAAACTTATCAAAATAAATACCAAGAATACTTTATGGCAAAAGAACAAAAGTTAAAAGAATTTTGCAACTTCTATGGTGGCAGACTGTTTACTTCATAAATTTAAAGGACTACAAAAATGACTATATTTTTATTATCAACACTAGCTTTAATTTTAGGTTATATAATTTATGGTGCTTTTATAGAAAAAATATTAAAGGTTTCTCCAAATAGATTAATGCCCGCAGAAAAATATGCTGATGGGGTAGATTTTGTAAAAATGTCTCCTCAAAAAGCTTTTTTAATCCAGTTCTTAAACATTGCTGGCTTAGGCCCTGTTTTTGGTGCAATTTTAGGTGCTTTATATGGTCCAATTTGTTTATTATGGATAGTCTTAGGTTCTATTTTTGCAGGTGGTGTTCATGATTTTTTGGCTGGCATTCTTTCTGTCAGAAACAAAGGGCGCACAATTATCTTTTTGGTTAATTTATTTTTTGGCAAAGTTTTTAAGGCTTTATTTTTATTTGTACTAACCATTTTCTTAATAATGGTTGGAGCAATTTTTGCTCAAACTCCAGCCCACATGTTAGCAGATATGACTAGCTGGTCTTTTGAGGTTTGGTTAAGCATTGTATTTGGATATTATTTTTTAGCCACACTTTTGCCTATAGATAAAATAATAGGTCGTTTTTATCCTGTTTTTTCAGTTTGTTTAATTGTATCTAGTATTTTATTGTTGATTGTTTTGTTTGTTAAAGGCGGCAATTTTTATCCTGATTTAACCACAATTAATCAACATCCAAAAGATTTGCCCATTTTCCCTTTAATGTTTATAACTATCGCTTGTGGTGCAATAAGTGGTTTTCATGCAACCCAATCTCCGTTAATGGCAAGATGCTTAACAAATGAAAAATATGCTCGCCCAATTTTTTATGGCGCAATGATTTTAGAAGGTTTTATAGCTTTAATTTGGGCAACATTAGGGATTG
Source organism: Alphaproteobacteria bacterium (assembly GCA_044432975.1). Taxonomy (GTDB): domain Bacteria; phylum Pseudomonadota; class Alphaproteobacteria; order RF32; family CAG-239; genus JAWXUC01. Next base: position 11,561 of record JAWXUC010000006.1, read on the forward strand.
CCTTCTATCAAAGCACAGATGCCTTGCAAACCGCAATTAATAGCGGTGGTGCTGGGATTGTTGTTTCTCAAATTTCAAAAGGATTTTTAGGGCATTGGGGTTCTGTCTTAACTGTTTTTGCAATAATATCATTAACAATAACATCAGGCGACACAGCTCTTAGATCTGCCAGAATTTTTTGTGCTGATTTATTAAAATTAGAACAAAAGAGTATTGTTAAACGCTTAAGCCTAACAATTTTTGTTTTAGCTGGCGGAGTTCTGTTGTCATTTGTAGATATAACCAAAATCTGGGTGTATTTTGGTTGGGCAAATCAAATTTTAGCTTGTTTTATGCTTTGGATAGGCACACTTTATTTGAGAAGAAAAAGATATAATTATTGGATATCATTTATTCCCGCATTATTTATGACAAGTGTTTGCGCCGCATATTTTTTCTATTCTCCAATTTTATTGAATCTAGATATTAAAATTTCTCAAATATGCGGAATTTTATTTGCATTGTTATGCGGGGCATTGTTTTTTGTTAGAAGTAGGGGAGAACTGTGTTCTCCCGATAAACAATAATCCTTATTTTTTCTCCATCTCTTTATAAGCCGCCGCAAGTTGTTGAATATCACTTTGTAAATGCGCCAATAAATTAGATATCTTTTTATAAGTCATTTCAAAATCAGATTTATCACTCGGATAAACATTCTCCCACTTAAATTTATTCTTTTTATTCTTATCCATTTTAAGCTCCTTGTTATTGTTAAAACAAAACCACCATAAAAATATGGTGGTGGAGCTCAAAAACTGCAATCTAACAGTCGTTTTTATTAGGCATAAAGCCATATTCAAACACTCCACCTTTACAAGCGAAGTTTTAGATTGAGTGTTTTTGAGACACCATACATAATAATATCAGCCAAGCCTTCTTGACTGATATTATTTATATAAGATATATTTTATTTTGTAAAGTTATAATCATTCATATATATAATTATCGTTTTTCACTATTATATATTTTTTCTTATCGTCATGCTGAATTTATTTCAGCATCCACTGTGCAGATCCTGAAACAAGTTCAGGATGACATGAATAGAAAATTTAGTGAAATAATCTAAATCATATAATCGTAGGGAACGGCGTCCCCGACGTTCCACAATATTATTTTGCTTTAGGCTTTCTAGAGCCTCTAGCTGTAGAGTTAAAGCTCTTAGAGTTTTTGTTAAATTTGCCACCTCTAAAAGATTTTCCTTCTCCTCTAGCACCGCTTCTGCTTCTAGATTTTCCAAAAGCACCTGCTGTTCTAGGGCGTCTAGATTTTTTACCAGCTTCAGATGTTGGTTCAAAAAAGTCATTACCAGCATTTAATGGATTAATATCTAATGGACTACCAGTGATATAAGCTTTTTCTTTGTTGCTAGGGTTTAGAAGTTTGTGAATTTCTTTCCATTTAGCGCCATCTTTAGATGTTAAAAAGTTAATTGCCACACCTTTAGCACCAGCTCTAGCTGTTCTACCAATTCTGTGAATATAATCTTCTGGGCATTGTGGAAGGTCATAATTGATAACGTTTTCAATGTGAGAAATATCCAAACCACGAGCCGCAATATCTGTTGCCACTAAAACTTTGAATTTTTGATTTCTAAAACCAGTAATAACATTTTGTCTTTTAGCTTGTTTCAAATCACCATGAATTGCATCTGCAGATAATTTGTCTCCGTTTAATCTAGTTGCAAGTCTATCTGCACCAAACTTTGTTTTAACAAAAATAAGAGTAGAACCTTCTCTTGTTGTAATTTGGTTAACAAGTTCTGGGTATTTTGTAGCTTCATTAACTTTAACCAACTCTTGTTTAACATTTTGTGCAACAGCATTAACATCACCAATAGCAATTCTAACAGGGTTGTTTAAATATTTTTTAGATAACGCCATAATGTTTTTGGGCATTGTTGCAGAAAACATTAAAGTTTGTCTTTGCTCTGGCAAATATTTTGCAATTTCATCAAGCTGAATACCAAAACCCATATCAAGCATTCTATCTGTTTCATCTAAAACAAGATAATCTGTATAGTCTAACTTTAAGCTTTTTCTTTTTAAGTGATCATTAATACGACCAGGAGTACCAACAATAATTCTTGGTCTTCTTTTTAATGTTTGTAATTGTTTTACAATAGATTCTCCACCAATTATTAAAGCAATTTTCAAGTGATTAACATTGCCCATCATTTGTCTAGTTGCTTCAACAACTTGTTGAGCAAGTTCACGAGTAGGTAATAATATTAAAGCTGTGCTTTCATAGTTACTTAATAAATGTCCAAGCATTGGCAACACAAAAGATGCTGTTTTACCAGTACCAGTTTGTGCAGAACCAAGAATGTCATGTCCTTTTATTGCCACAGGAATAGCTTGTTCTTGAATTGGAGTAGGATGAATAAAACCAATTTTTGTAATTGAGTTTAATATGTTTTCTGCGATTCCCAAATCGCTAAATTTTGTTTTATTTTCTGAGTTATTTTCAGTATTATTTGTATCTGTCATTTTTTTTTGCTCACCTTTATAGACCTCTAAAAAGAGGTAGTGTTTTTATATAATCTAATGTTCTAAAATTTGTTTAGAATATCAGCGCGAATTAAGCCCCTTAAAACAAAGCCAATTGCTTTGCTAACTCCGCTGATAAGATTTTTAAGGCTAAAACGCCAACTACAAAGAAGAGCTACAAGAATCTCAAGAATTCCCCTTATATAGACAAAATTTTATAATGCAAGCTTTTTTTTACTACTGTCTGGTTAAAATTTTAAATATTTTTACAGTAATTAAAAGATGAAAAACGCACAAAACTAAGTGTTTGAAAAGCAAGAAAAAATATTGCGCGTCATTGCGAGCGAATGCGAAGCAATCCAATCTAATAATATCGCTGATTTTTTTGATTGGCTTGCCACGCTTCGCTCGCAATGACGCAATCAGATGTTCTTGTTGTTTTTTACTTCAAATTTTCAGGATTCAAACATTCAAGCTCTTTTATTACAAACAAACCATCTTTTCTGATTAACACATCATCAAACCAAATCTCTCCGCCACCTTTGGCTGGTGTTTGAATTTGCACCAAATCCCAATGAATTACAGATTTATTGGTGTTGCAAGCATCATCATAAGAGCTACCAATAGCCATGTGTAAAGAGCCTGCGATTTTTTCATCAAACAGTGGGTCTAATAATTCTTTGTGTAAAGAGCCTGCGATTTTTTCATCAAACAGTGGGTCTAATAATTCTTTTGTTATATGTGGGTTATGTCCAATAGCAAATTCTCCCATATAACAAGACCCCGCATCTGTTTTAATTACTTTTTGCAATTTGTCATTATTAACATCAGATGTCGCCTTAATAATCTTTCCTTCTTTGAACTCTAAATAAATATTTGAAAACAAATTTCCACCTTCAATTGTTTGAGTATTAAACTGAATATGACCGTTAATAGAAGTCTTAACAGGTGCTGTAAATACTTCACCATCAGGAAGATTGTGCCCACCACAAGATTCTAAAACAGGAATACCTTTAATAGAAAATTCAATATTTGTATTTGGAGCAATAATTTTAACTTTATCTGTTTTTTTCATTAAATTAATCAGCTTTTGTTGAGCTTTGCCCATTTTTTGATAATCCAGCAGACAAGCATTAAAATAAAAATCTTCAAACTGTTTGGTAGACATTTTTGCTAGCACCGCCATTGTTTTTGTTGGATAACGCATTACACACCAACGAGTATGTGGAATTCTGACCTGCCAATGGACCATATTCATATAAACATCTTCAAATAACTCTGCTTTTTTTTCTGATAAGTCAGACATCGCAAAAATGTTGTCATAACCTCTTAAGCCAATATAGGCATCTGCTTGTTGCATTAAGTGTTGGTGTAATTTTGCATGTTGTTCCATTTGTTCTTTAGACGCATTCTCAATAAAATGTTTTTGCATTTCTTCATCATTAAAATAATAAAAAGGAGTTGCTCCAGCTTTTGTGGCTTCTTTAATAACTTCTTCTAAAAAAGGAAAAATTTCTTTTCCAAAAGCTTCAATATAAACCGTTTCACCTTTTTTCAATTTAACAGATTTCTTAACAATATTCTGCGCCATCTGATTCAATCTAACATCTTTTTGCATTCTATTTATCCTATTAAAATGTAGGGGACGATGCCTACATCGTCCCATTGAGTTCCTTAATAAACAATAAGCTTATAATTTTTAACCCCAAGCTTTTGCAATTCTTTGGCAATTCTCACGTTATGAGTACCCCAGTTTGAATATCTGTCTATAAATTCTTTTGCAACTTCTGGAGATTTTGAAAGCTGAACTTTTATAGTTTCTTCTAGCAAAGCATCTATTACGGGTTCAAATTTTTCAAAATCAATATTAAGCATATTTTTCTTATCAAAGCTAATTGCGCCATTTTCTAGTAAATAATTAAATTGCATCAAATCTGCCATTCTGTGTGGTTGCGCAAGTTGAGGTTTGGCAATTATAAATAATCTAAAAATAACCCAAGTTGTATAAATTTCTTTCAACTCTTGTTTTGTTATAATTCCTTTTTCTGCATAATGTTTCATAAACGCAACAGAGATAACATCCGCTTTGTGTTCTTCTATTGTGTGTTTATATATTCCTAAAGCAACTTGATGCTCAGAGTTTGGCCCATAAGAGTGTCCGTTTTCATGCCCAATAACAAAAAGATGATCAGCTTCACGGTTAAAATATTGATGCAAATCTTTGGCAACAAGTTTATTTAATTTTTTCTGAGTGGTTTTATTATCACCAGATTGACGAACTTGTCTATGATATGCATTTCTGCGTCCTGCACCTTGCTTGATTGAAAGTTTGTCATTGTTAGGTAAGTTTTGCGCAGTAGTGATTCCTCCTCTGCATTGAGCATAATCGCCAAACAAACCAGTAACGTCAACATCGACCATTGTTTGTTTAACTTCTTCGCTTTTCAAAAATTCTTGTTCATAAGTATCAGCTAAAGGCATTTTAAAAGCCAAAGATTTCATCTCTGATTTGAATTTTAATAAAAGCTTTGTTCCTTCTTTGTTAATAACACCAACCCTAACACCTAACATGTCTTTTGGATTTACTTCGATGTTTGCTTTTTCTAATAAAGAAACCAACTCTTTGTTTTCAAAAACGCTTAATGTCATTTCATCTTCATAATTCTCACGCCCAAGAGTAAACTCTAAATCAGTTTCTTGCAACTCTGCCCAAGCAGTGTCTGCCGCTGCATCTAAATTTTCATCAGCTTTCAAAAGAGCCTCTGACTGAAGCTTTAAATAATTTGCAAAATCTTTATTGCTCACAAGTTCTGATGCACTGATTAATTCTTTTGCCGCTTTTTTGAAATAAGCCTTAAAATAATCAACATAGTCGATTCCCTCAAGCTCTTTATTGTTATTCCACACAACCATAGTGCGGGCAGATAAAATCTTTTGAACCTCAGTAGTTTTTCCTGCATTTAACATTTCTGTTAAAACATTATGAAAATGAGAAACACTTAATGTGTGCGGATAAAAGTTACGTCCTTTATAACCTTTAACGCCTTCAAAAATTTCTATCGGATTTTTATCGATTCCATTTAATCCTTCAACACCATTAATCATGTTGAAAAATTTTAACGCATCTTTTGCATTGTTATCTTTTAGCCATTTTTTAAGCTCTAAATTTTGATGATGATCTTGAATAAGAGATACATCATTTATAATTTTGCCTGCCTTCATAAGATGTTGCAATGCTTTTGCATCATTTTCTTTTAAGTCTGTAGGTTTAAACATTTTAATCTTTTGAGTTTTATTCTTAAAAACATCGTCAAAAAACTCTTTAGTCAATTTAATCTTTGGCATATTTATTCTCCTTAATTTTATATTAATACTTAAAAGTTAAAATTAAATAAAAGGGAAGGAGTTTTTTATGAAACTGTATCATTATGTAACAAAACCAAACAATGTTTTAACAGAAGGTTTATTATCTTTTGCCAAAAATGATAATGCAGATATTTCTTATTACATCAAACGTTCAGGGCAAAACACAAAAGAGGGAGTAGTTAATTGGATGGAAAATTGCTTTGAAGGCCGCTCAAGAGGAGTAAGAGGATTTTCAGAACCAATTCAATACACCAAGAAATCGGTTAAAATGTTTAAGAACTTTATAGAAGGTTCAGATTTATTTGAAATAGATTTAACTTCTTTAGAGGAAGCAGGATTAATTGAAGCTATTTATATTTCCCCCGCAATGATAATAAATGATGGTAACAAAATTCAATACGGCATAGATGAAGTTTTAGAAAAATTAGATTCTATTAACAGAATAGGAAGCTTTGTTGTTGATTGGCACAAATGCGATGATAAAAAAGGTTTAAGATTTTCTGTAATCCCATATTATATCATCGTTGTTAAAGAAGGAATAATTCCTGTAAAATACATAAATAAAATATAACTAAAACTCATTAAATGATATTAATTATCTCTGCTTTATCAACTATCTATCTGTCTGTCTGTCTGTCTGTCTGTCTGTCTGTCTATCTATCTATCTATCTATCTATCTATCTGTCTTATTTAAATAATTATTATAATATTTCAATAAATGTTGAAATATTATAATATAAGGTTGCAAACGGTAAATATTAATAATGTTTATTTCTTGAAAATATTTAGATTAGCTAATGATTCTACATTTTGTGCATTGATAAAATAAAACATATTTAATCCCTTTTTCTTTTGAGTTACCAAACCCGCATTTTCAAGTTTTGATAAATGAAATGAAAGATTCATAAATGATGTTTTTAATGTGCTTACTAAATTAGAAGGTGTTAATCCTTCTTTTGAGCTTTTAAGTTCTAATATTATAGCATATCTAATAGGGTTGGCAATAGCTTTTAATTGTTTTATAGTTTTAGGGTTCATTTTATATTCCTTTAGTTAATTTTATAATTAAATCTATTTTGTTATTAAATAGACAACTATTTTTATTATAGTATTTCAACATTTATTGAAATACTATAATAAAAATAGTTAAATGTAAAGATGAAACTTTTAATCTTAAAAAGCTATTGCAAAAAAAACTTAAAATGATAAACTACTACAAATAATTTTCAGATAAAGGAATGTTTTATGAAGTTGAAAAATAAAGTGGCGTTGATTACTGGCGGTTCATCTGGTATTGGTCGTGCAATTGCATTGTTGTTTGCAAAACAAGGGGCAGATGTTGTTATTTGCTCAAATACTAGCAAAGAAAAAGGGTTGCAAGTTTTAGAAGAATTAAAATCACTTGGCTCTAATGCTAGTTATTTTCAAATAGATATTACCAAAGAAGAAGATATCAAAAATTTGTTTGAAAATATAAAATTAAAATATAAAAAATTAGATATTTTAATTAACAATGCGGGGCGTACTTTTAATATTCCATTTTCTCAAATTACAGAAGATAGCTTAACAAAAGATCTTAAAACATGTTTTTCTTCTGCTGTTTTGTGTTCTCAAGAGGCTGTTAAGTTAATGAAAGATGAAGGCTGGATTGTAAATACATCATCAATTAGAGGGATAGATTATTCAGGAAGAGCTGGTATAATTGGCTATTGTGCTGCAAAATCTGCTATAAATAGTTTTACAAAAACATTGGCAATGGAATTGTCTCCTAAAATATTTGTTAGTGCCGTAGCTCCAGGTTTTGTGCAAACAGGATATATGGATAACGTTTCTGAAGAAATGAAAGAAAGTTGGTTAAAAAATATTCCTATTAAAAAATTTATCCAGCCAGAAGAAATTGCAGAAGTTTATTTGTTTTTAGCAACATCTAAAATATTTTCAGGCTCTGTGATTACTGCAGACGGTGGTTTTTCATTGTTAAATAGATAATTTTTATATAAAAATTATCTAGCTTATAACTTGCAAGTAATTTGCTTTTCAAGCTATTGAAGCATAAAACTTTATTATTATAATATTTCAATAAATGTTGAAATATTATAATAAGATTAAATTGCAAAATTAAAGAAGGTTAAAATGTCAATTTAAGGTTTGAATGATGTAAAGAAATATAAATTAATTATCAAAAAATTAAGCATTATGTTATAATCTCCAAACAAAAGGAGATTAAAATGAATTTACAACAAACAATTTTTGACTTGATGAAGTTTAGAACAGAAACTGGTAATGAGGCAGAAATTTATAAGTGCCTAGATTACGTTAAAAATATTTTTGCTAATACATCAGCAAATGTTGAAATTTTTGATGGAGTAAAATCTGCTCCAGTAATTTTTATCTCAAACAAAAAAACAGATAATTATGATGTCTTAACTTTGGGGCATTTAGATGTTGTTCCTGCAGAAGATCACATGTTTGAACCATGTTTAAAAGACGGCAAGTTATATGGTCGAGGCTCTTTAGACATGAAGTCTTTTGCGGCAACAGCTTTTAAGTCGATGCTTTATGTTTTAGAAAACAATCTTGATATTAGCTTTGCTATAATGCTTTCAACAGATGAAGAAACAGGAAGCAAAGGCACTCATGCATTTATGGATTCTCGCCCTAACTTAAAAGCAAACATTGTTTTAGATAATGATGTTGGTGGAGATATTACTAAGATTATTAACGCGTGTAAAGCTCCAACTTTTGTAAAAATCATTGCTCATGGCAAAGAAGCGCATGGCTCAACCCCTTGGGAAGGTGTTGATGCGAATGATAAGTTGCTAGAAACTTTAGCAAATATTAGAAAACTATATCCAGCAATGCCAATCAAACCTCAAGATACATGGACAGAAACATTGCATATCGCAAAAATAAATGGCGGTCATGTAGCAAATGTTATTTGTGATAATGTAGAGGCTTTGTTAGATTTTAGATTAACAGAAAAACAAAGCTTAGAAGAATTAGAAAATAACTTAAAGTCATGCTTAGTTGATGGTGTTGAATATAAAATTGTTTCATCTTCTACAGTTGTTTATATGCCACAAGATAATGAATATATTTTAAGCTATAAAAAGCTTGCAGAAGAAACTCTTAATCAGCCAATAGAATTTGAGCAAATTGGCGGCGCAACAGATTCTCGCTCATTTTTTGTGCGAGGTTCAACCGTGATAATGCATTCTGGCACAGGTGAGGGAATGCACACAAAAGATGAATGGGCAGAGTTTAAGAGTATTGAAGATATTTCAAAAATTCAAATAAAATTCTTAGAGAAGATGTGCTCTAAATAAATTTATAAGCTTTCAGAAATTTTCTTATCACAAAATTTAAGGCCAGCAAAATAAAGGACTGTCATTAAAACATGAAAAGCTCCTTCATAAGGCAAATAAAAAACAAACAATGGCAATAACACATTTGCTATAGTGGCAAATGCAATAAAATAAAGAGAAGTTAATCTTAGTTTTTGCCCTTTATCTAATTTTTTTGAAAGTAAAAAAGAAGAACCCCAAGTAATTAAACAAGAAGTTAGCCAAAATAAAATAACACAAATAATTAACAATCCAGATATTATTGCTTCTAGCTCTTCATTGGTTTGTAATCTTACAGCTTTAAATGTATCCAGAATTGTTCCTCCGCCAATTCCAGAAAAGGCAACTATCATAGATATGCCTACTAATAATATAGAAAATGTAAACAAAAGCATTCTGCCACTAGTATCAAATTTTAATATATATCTGCTTATCATATTTATCTCCTTGAGTTTTAGTTGTTTTTATAATATAATTTAATAGGTTAATTTTTCTTAAATAAATCAAGCAAAGCTCCACAAGGGCAAAAATACTTACACCAAGGGCGATTTATAAATATAGATAATATTAATGAAAATATAAATATAACCAAAGAGCTAAGTGGTGCATATTGTGGTTTAAATGCTGAAAAAGGTTCAATGTTCGCAACATATCCTGTTAGTCCTAAGATTAATAATATAAGGCAAGATATTAGTATTATCATTCTTAGGTGAATAAGCCATTTGAATAAATGTTTTTTCTTAATGTTAAATGTTTGCCCAACAAGTTCTTGCGTTGCGCCAAAAGGGCAAAGATAATAGCAATAAAAGTTTTTTCCTGTAAAAATTGGAATGATTACAGATGTTAATAATATAAAAATTAAACTCCATTGATAAATATCTGGCACTCCATATAAAAACCAAGCAGATATTTTTGCAACAGAAAGCATTTGCCCTTGCCAAACTCCCAAAACAAAAACGCTTGTTGCTAATATCAAAGGTCTTATTTTTTTACTTTTCTTTGGTGCAAAAAATGAGAACAAAGCAATAAGTCCAATAAATAAAATGCACAATGATTTTGTTAAGTTTTTATAGTCAAATTCTTTTTTTATTGTTTTAGGGCTTGTTGTTGCATTAAGGCTTTTAATTATGGCTTGGCTAGACATTGTAGCTCCGCTAATTGCATCGACTTTAATATCTTCAGAGATATTAATTGATTTTCCAATCCAGTTTTTTAATAAACCACTACTTAAAACTTGATTTAAAAAATCTGGTGTTTCAGCGTTTTTTAATATTTTAATATCTTTAATTATGTTGTTTTTATCAACACCAATTGCCATTGGTATTGTTCCACCATAGCCAAATATGTTTTTTGCATATTCAGATGTATACACGATTCTATCAACATTTAAAGAAGATGCAAATTTAACATCTTCTTTGTGTTTACTCAAATTAATTTCTAAAAAATTGTTATTTGCAATAGCAATTAAAATTAAAAAGCCAATAAAAATAATAACATCTAAAGATTTTTTCATTATTGAATAGTGTTCCAATAAAGTTTTTCAGGCTTCCATTTATCTTTAGGTAATGTTTCTCCGTCTGGATATCCAATTATGATAACCGCTAGCGGAATTAAGTTGTCAGGCAAATTAAATATTTTTTTAGCACCTCTAATTCTGTCTTGACTATAACCGCCATTATATACGCCTGTCCATACAGCTCCCAATCCCATAGCTTCTGCTGCAAGCAAAATATTTTGAGTTGCCGCAGATGTGTCTTGAGGCCAATATCCAGCCATTTCAGGTCTAGCTTCATAAGTGTTTAAGTTTGCTAAAACTACAATTGCCGCAGGAGCTTTCAATGCCATTTGTGCATTAGGGTTTACGGTTGCATATTCTTTTAATAGATTTGTGTCATTAACTGCAATAAACTCCCAAGGTTGCATATTGCCAGCAGTTGGTGCAGCCATGCCAGCCTTAACCAACGTTGTTAAAATTTCATCTGAAACTGATTCTGTAGTATAAGAACGTACAGATTTTCTTTCAAAAATATTGTTTAATACAGCTTGTTCAATGTTTATGCTAGAGTTTTTATTTGCCAACAAATAACCGATACATAATATTAACAAGATACATAAAATTTGATAATTAATTTTCATAAAAGTTCTCCTTTGTTATCTAAAATATATAATTGATAGAAAATAAGTCAACTTTATTTATTGACTTGTAATCTCTTAATGGGTATTTATATTATTATAAGGGGTTAAGTAAATGTTATATGTAAGCATATCTTTTTTAATAGTTTTTTTTGCACTTTATTTTTATTTTGTGTTTTCAAAGAAAAATTCATCAGTGATTCGTTGGGCGTTATTGTTAGGTGTTTTGGTTATGGGGTATTTTCCTCTTTTAGCAATGTTTGGTTTAACAAAAAAAATGAATGTTAATTATTTTTATATACTGAACTTTGTAATGATTAATGGTGTTATTTTATTTTTGTTGGTGTTGCTTTCAAAAATAGTGCTTATTAAAAAGCCAATAGGTAATAAAATCGCTTTAAGTTTGTTGTTTTTAAGTATATTTGCAACAGGACATTCTTTTTATGAAGGATTAAAAGTTCCACCAATTAAAAATATAGATATAAAAACAGATAAAGTAAAACAAGATTATAAAATCATTTTTTTATCAGATATTCATTTAAGCAGAAGCGTTAGTGTTGAGAAGATAAAAAAACTTGTTGAAAGAGTTAATGATGAAAATGCAGATGCAATAATTTTAGGTGGAGATATCATCGATGATGAGTTTAATAATATAAAACCTCATTTAGAAGAGCTTGAAAAATTAAGCGCCAAACAGGGGGTTCATTTTGTTACTGGCAATCATGAAGTTTATAAAGGACTTCTTTATACAATACTTCAGATGAAATCCATGAACTTTAAATATATGCTAAATAACGGAACAGATTTAGGAGATGTTTTTATTGCAGGCATTCCAGATATTAAAACTCAAAGAAGGACTGTTTATATAGAAGGAGCTTTTGATGATGCAGATAAAAGTGATTATAAAATATTAACAACACATACTCCGCATAACTTTAAAGAGAAGAATAATTTTGACTTAATGCTTTCTGGTCATACTCATGGGGGGCAAGTTTTTCCATTTCATATATTAGCAAAAAATCATAATAAATATTTGGCAGGTTTTTATGATCTGGATAATGATTCTCAAATATATGTTTCAAGAGGTGCAGGGCAATGGGGACCTCAAATTAGGTTTTTAGCTCCGTCCGAAATAACAGTTTTAAATATTAAGCCAAATTAACTTTGGTATTTGGAAATATAATTTTTGCAACTTCTTTATAATGTTCATTTACTTCAGAAGCAAAAATTTTCAATTGAGAGGTTTTATCGAGAACGCATTCAATTTCAGGGTGATTGTCTAAATATGCTTTTAGTTTTTCTCCCATAAAATTGTCTGAAGATATGATATTAACTCCTTTGAAATGTTTTTGAAAAATATCCTTTATTAAAGGGTAATGAGTGCAACCTAATACAAGGCTGTCTACATTTTCAAATTTTGAAACATAAGATTTTATAATGCTTTCAGCTAAAATAAAGTCATTATTTTCAATTGCAGGCACAAGTTCAGGTGCTGCAATTTCTTGAGTTTCTAATTCTGGTGTGAGTTTATTAAGCTCAATACTATAAACTTGAGATTTGATTGTCGCAGGAGTTGCTATTATTCCCATTTTTTTAGATGTTGGCAAAATAGCTTCTTCAAGGGTTGGTATAACAACCCCTAAAACTTTTATTTCAGGATAGTTTTGAGGAATAAATCTTTGCTGGATATATCTTAGTGCAATAGCAGAAGCAGTGTTGCACGCAATAACAATAAGTTTTGCATCTTGAGATATTAAGTATTCAACCGCCTCTATTGTGTATCTTAAAACTTGTAGTGGAGTTTTGTTTCCATACGGCAAATTTTTTGTGTCTCCATAATACACAAAGTCATATTCATTTAGCTTGTTTACAAAAGATTTTGTAATAACTAAACCCCCGATTCCAGAATCAAAAACACCAATTTTCAAAAATAATCTCCTTTAGCTTGAGTGAATATATTAAAAAGAATAAAAAGTAAAGAAATAATAAAAAAATGCTTTAAAATAATAAAAAAGCCTTTATTATGTGCTGATGACTGTAAAGGGGAATATAAATGTCAGAATTACCACAATTCATATCAGAAAAATCAGAATCAAACTACTCTGTAGATGCGCCAGAAATTAAAACATCATGGGCTTCTCAAAATATTTACAAATTGATGATGTGGTTTTCTGTTATATGGTTTTTAATTGTTTTAACTTATATCACCAAATATTTTGGTTGGTCAAATTTGTTTTTAATGATGCCAGATGAATTTGGTGGTTTTTTAGCAGGTGTAACTCTTCCTCTTGGTGCAATTTGGGTTGTTATGGCTTATATTGATAGGGGCACAAATTTTAAAAATGAAGCAAAGTTTTTGCGTGCATATCTTAATCAATTGGTATATCCAGAAGAAGGTGGCGCACAAACCACAAAAGCAATGGCAGATGCAATTCGTTCTCAAGTGATAGAACTTCAAGAAGTTACAAAAGAAGCTAATGCTCAGTCTCTTAATATAAAAAAGGGTCTAGAAGTTAAAATAGATGAGTTTTCTAAATTGGTAGGCATCTTAGATACTTACTCTTCAAAAACCATGCAAGAATTTTCAGGTAGAGTAGACGGTTTAATTAAAAATTTTGATTATGTAAATACAGCATCATCAAATGCTGCCGATGGCCTAAAATCTACATTAGAAGATTTTTCTGAAATTTCTCATACAATATCAACTGATTTAAATAATATTTTCTCAAGCTTAGTTCCTCAAATTCAACAATTAAAAACAGCATCTTCAGAATTATCTGCAATAAATGAAGATAACTTAAGTAAGATGGATGCTTCTAATAAAGTATTAAATGATTTTGCCGATAAAACTGTTTCAAGCGTTGATTTTGTTTCAAAACGTTTGTTAGATCAAACATCAAAAATTCAAGAAACCTCTTTTGATATAATTAGCAAAGTTGAAGATATGCAAACTTCATTAGGAGGTAGTGTTAAAGATTTTGGTAAAATATTAGATGCTCAAAGTAGTTTTGTCTCTTCTCATATAAAAGAATTTGACAAAGCAAATGATAATCTTTCTAAAAAGCTTTCTGCTCAAGGTGATGTTGTTGCCTCAGAAGTAGAAAAAGTAATAACAAGATCTTCTTTTGTTGCAGAAACAATAGAAACTCAAGTTAATAACTTACACTCTGTTGCCGATTCTATAGGTTCCGATATGGAGACTATTGTTACTTCATTAAGTGATAGTACAGCTGTTTTTGATGAGAAATATGCTAAAGTTGCTGCAAATCTAAATAATGGTATAGACGCAATTAGCGATGGTGCATTGAAGGTAGAAGAAATTGTTGCAAAATCATCAAGCTCAATAGATAGTTTAAGCGGAAGTTTACAAGTTAAGTCGACAGATTGGAATAGTGCTCTTTTAGATATTTTCCAAAAGTATGATGCTTTGTATAAAGACATAACAGATAAAACTAAAGACCTTAAATTTATTTCAAATCAAACAGTTGATGATATTAAAGAAGTTGGTGGTGTTATGGATAAATACGCCAACAATTTAACTCAAACCTGTTCTTTAGTTGTTGCTCAAAACAAACAAAGTGAAGTTTCATTAAATCAGCAACATAAAAATTTAAATACATCAATATCTTCTTTAGAGTTTGCTCGTTCAGAAATTAAAAAACAAGTTGAAGAATTGTCAAAATCAGCAGTTGTTATAAATGAAGAGGCTGTTAGTGCAATTAATAATCTAAAATCACAAATGGAAGACGCTTTGCAAACATCTGAAGATGTTGTAACAAAAACAAGAGTGATAAACGAAAGCTTAAAAGAACAATCAAAAGATTTTGATGTTAGCACAACAAAAACATTATCTTCAATGAAAGAGTTTAGTTCAACTTTAAGTGATAATTACAAAGAATTAAATAAATTAAGCTCAAATGTAGATGAACGTTCAGCATCTGTTTCAAATACTCTTGAGAAGCAAATTAATATGTTAGATGAAAGAACAGAGCTTTCTAGTAAAAAATATGAAGGTATTTTATCATTGTTTACAGAACAAACAAATGTTCTAAATTCTGTTACAGAAAAAACGGTTAGTTATGTAGCTGATGTTGTAAGTTCTTTAGATGAAAAAGCAGAGGTTATAAACGCTTTGTTCCAACATCAAGAAGAAGCCTTTTTAAGTGTTTGTGATAAATTGTCAGAAAATACTTCAAACATTGCAAGTTCTTTAAGAAAACACATTTTATCTATAGAACAAAGCACAGATAAAGCTTTTTCAAGAATGACAACATTAGAAGCAGATGTTAACAAAAGAAGCACTTTGGTTTGTAATATTGCTACATCTAGCATGGATAAAATTACAGATATTCAAAAACATCTAGAAGAAAAATCAGAAGAAGCTGTTAATAGTGTAAGTAAAGTAGAAGAAAAGTTTTTATTAACAGCAGATGTAATTTCTGGTCGTTTGAACAATTTTGAAACAAGCATTCAATCTTTAGATGACTTATCAGGCGAGGTTAATAACAAGATATCAGAAAAGGCAAAATCTTTATTAGATGTAAATCAAAAAATTGTTGCCGAAACAAATAACTCTTGTGATTTCTTATCTTCAAAAAATACATATTTAGAAGGTTTCTTGGCAAAAGTTCAAGCGCAGGCAGAAACATTAAAAGATGTGTTTGATACTCAAAAAGAAACTCTTACAGAAGTTGCTAATGTGGTTGCTACTCAAAGCAGATTAGGTGAAAGTTCTTTGTCTCAACAATATAAAATATTATCAGATGCTTCACTTGAAGTTTCTCAAAAAATGAATGAAATCCAAGATAAATTTAAGAATAATATGGAATTTGTTTCAGATACTTCTGCAAAAATAGCCTATGAAATAGATACTTTAGGAGATAGATTAATAACAATTTCAGAAGATGTTGAAACTTCATCAAAAAGTGTAATAAAAGATATTCAATCAGTTAGCTTAAATTTATCAGATTGTGAAGAAAATTTGCTAAAATCTGCTAAAAAATCATCAGAGACATTAGGTCAGGCAGCTGGTAGTTATGAGCAATATATAGCTAACTTTAATACTGTTACAGCAGAAGCAAGTACAGGTGTTTTTGAAATCAATTCTTTAATTTCAGATCAAAGTGATAAAATGATAAAAATATCAGAAGATACAAAAGAGCTTGTTGCTTGCTTTAATACTGTATTAAATGATACTTCATTAGAGCTTTCAAATAGAGCTAACTTTGCATTTGAAAAAGTTAAAGGATTGGGAGAAAACTTAAAAACATTAAGCAATCAATTAGAAGATGCTGGTAAATTAGGTGCAAAACATCTAGAAACATCAGGAGATAAATTAAGAGCTCAAATTAATGAGATTACAGCAAACGCAGAAAGAATTTCTAATTCTATTTTAGGCTCAGGAGAAACATTCTTAAAGCAATCTGATGTCTTGGTTGTAACAACAGATGATGCCTTAATTAAAGTTAATAACATTATGGATAAATTAGATGAGGGCTCAAAATCTTTCTTATCAATTGGTGATGTTACAACACAAAAAGCAGCCAGCTTTTCTGCTCTTGTAGAAACTCAAGTTAAATCATTAACAGAGGTTGCCTCAAAAGCAGATAGTAAGTTAAAAGAGTTATTAACTGTTCATGACAATGTATCTACAGATAAGTTTATCAAGGATTCTGCATACATTATAGAAACATTAGAAACTTTAGCTGTTGATGTTGCAAAATTAATAAATCCTGAAAACGCAGAAGAAATGTGGAAGAAATATTATAACGGAGACAATTCTGTTTTTATTAGAAACTTAGCAAAAAATTTGAACAAAAATCAAGTTGCAACAATTAAAGGAAGATATGAATCTGATGCAGAATTTAGAAAAATCATCACCAGATATCTAACCGAGTTTGAAGAGTTGTTAAATAAAGCTCAAAATAATGAAAGAGCTGGTATTATCTTATCTGTCATCACCAGTGCTGATATAGGCAAAGTTTATTATGTTTTAGCAAAAGCATTGGATAAATTAAATTGACAGAGATATACTTAGCGCCCATGGCAGGCATAACAGATAAGCCTTGTCGCAAATTAATTGCAGGGTTTGGTTGTGGCAAGATGTTTTCTGAAATGGTTGCCATAAATGCTATTAATTATAAAAACAAAAAAACATTGTTAATAGCAGATGTTAGAGATGAGCCATATGATGTTATTGTTCAGTTAATGGGCAACAACCCAGACTTGTTTGCAGAAACGATTCCCATTGTAGAAGAATATGGCGCTGCTAGTATAGACATCAATATGGGTTGTCCTGCAAAAAAAATTGTTGGTAATAATAGTGGCTCATATTTAATGACAAATATTAATTTAGCTCAAGAGATTATAAAAAAATCAAGAAAAGCAACCAAATTAAAATTGAGTGTAAAGTTTCGATTAGGTTGGGATGATAACAGCAAAAACTTTTTAGAATTTGGCAAAATGGCAGAAGGTGAGGGCGTTGACTTTATAACAATGCACGGCAGAACCAGAAGTCAGTTTTATGCAAGCACCGCCAACTGGAATGCAATAAAAGAATTAAAAGAAAATATAAAAATTCCTTTAATTGGTAATGGAGATATTGATAGTCCTCAAAAAGCTAAAGATTTTTTAGAGGCTTCAGGTGTTGACGGCTTAATGATAGGCAGAGCAACATTAGGTCAGCCTTGGATAATTAAAGATATAGATGATTATATTAATAAAGGAATTCTAAATCCTTTAAAAACAACAGCTGAAATAAAACAAATTTTATTAACTCATTTTAAGGATTTAATAGATTATTATGGAGAATATCAAGGATTAAGAATGTCAAGAAAATATGTAGGTTGGTATTCAAAATCTATGCAAAATGCCAAAAAATTTAGAGAAGATTTTATGAAGATATCAACAGTTGCTGAGGCTTTAAATAAAATTGAGGAGTTTATGATATGAAAATAATTATAGCAGGTGCAGGCTTAACAGGATCAAGCATAGTTTCTTATTTAAGCCAAAACTATAACTCTGATGATATTGTTGTTATAGATACCAACCCTTGCGCTTTACAAAAATTGTCAGCCTCTTATGATGTTCAAACAATTTGTGGTTCAAGCTCAAATCCAGAGATATTAAAACAAGCAGGCACCAAAGATGCAGATATCATTATGGCATTAACAGATAGTGATGAAGTTAATATGGTAACTTGTCAAATGGCATATAGCTTGTTTAATATTCAAAAGAAAATAGCCAGAGTAGAAGAAACAGATTTGTTAGCTCCACTTTGGAAAGATTTGTATAATGAACAAAACATGCCAATAGATTATATTGTTTCAACTAATTTAGAGTTGGCAAACAATGTTTTTTCTTTAATAAAAATTCCTCAAGCCAGAGATTTCGCTTGCATTAGAGATGGCAGGTTTAATCTTTTGTCTTTTAAGATAGAAGACACAACCCCAATTGTTAATGCTCAGATATTAGAGTTAGAAAGATTATTTAATGGTATCAATATTTCTGTTTTATTAATTATCAGAAACGGATGTGTTGTAATTCCAACAGAAGAAGAAACCTTTTTAAGTGGCGATGAAGTTTTTTTCATAACTTCAGAAAATGCTCAAGATATAGCAATAGAAGCATTTGGCAAAGCTTCTCAAAGCAATGAACGCGTTTTGATTTTTGGTGCTAATAATGTTTGTGAGTTATTGCTTAAACAGTTGCAAAAAGATAGTGTTATCACCAACATTAAAGTTATTGAAGAAAATATTGCCAAAGCTCAAGATTTAAGTTTTAGATATAATGATGTTCAAGTTATTAGTGGCTCATTATTAAGCGACGCCATTCTTTCAGAAGCGGGGATAAATAAGGCAGATATTACAGTATCATTAACAAATGAAGATAAAGATAATATTTTAACTTCAATTTTATCACATAGTTTAAATGTAAACTCTAACATTTCTTTGTTAAATTCAAAGATATATGACAATATGTTAGATGGTTTAGATAATAATATTTCAATAGATAGAAGCACCATTATTTCTTCTAGTATCTTAAAAGCGGTTAAAAATTTAGACTTTGTCCATGTGTTGAGCAAAAACTATGGTGAAGTTTGGGGCTTAAAGATGCAAAAACGTGCTGATTATAAAAAAATTGCCAAACTTAAAGGTGTTAAAATAGGTCTTGTTATCAGAGATGAAGAATATTTATATGAATTACCATTAAATGGCTTGCAAAGAAAAGATTATGTAATATTATTTGTAGAAAACAGTATAATACAAAAAGCAGAGGAGTTGTTTGTATGAGTAAAAAATTTTTAGATAAAATAAAAGAAGATAAAATTTCTGTAACTTTATTTTTAATGACAGGTATTAAATTACAAGGTCATTTGATTGATTATACAGATGATACAATTTTATTAAAAAGAGATGGTCATATTCAGTTAATTTATACTCATAGCATTTCAACCATAATGCCAGCTAGCGTGGTAGAAATTTGAAGACTATATTAATTTGCCCACAAGGCACAGACAAAGAAGAAGCCGTAGGGCTAGTTAAAGCAATAGATTTAGAAATAGAAGATGTCTTAACCCCAAATGTTAAAGAGGTGAGACCTGCCACATATTTCTCAAAATACGTTTTAGATAAAATAAAAGAATATGAGGCAGATTTATTAATTGTAGATATAAACTTAACTCCAGTTCAACAAAGAAATTTAGAAAAAGAGTTAGATTTAAAAGTAATAGATAGAACCGCACTTATCTTAGAAATTTTTGGTCAAAGAGCCCAAACCAAAGAAGGTGTGCTGCAAGTAGAACTTGCTCATTTAACATATCAAAGAAGTAGATTAGTTAGAAGCTGGACTCACTTAGAACGCCAACGCGGTGGCGCAGGCTTTTTAGGCGGCCCAGGAGAACGACAAATAGAACTAGACCGACGTATAATTGACGATAAGATTGTAAAAATAAAAAAAGAATTAGAAAAGGTTAAAAAAACAAGAGGCTTACAAAGAGGGGCAAGAAAAAAAGTTCCATATCCAATAATAGCACTTGTTGGTTATACCAATGCAGGTAAATCAACTTTGTTTAATTACTTAACCAACTCAGAAGTTTTTGCGCAAGATTTGCTATTTGCAACATTAGATACAACCCACAGAAAAATCAGATTACCAAGCCATAAAGAGGTTATAATTTCAGACACAGTTGGTTTTATTTCAAATCTTCCGCATGAGCTTATTATGTCATTTAGGGCAACATTAGAAGAAGTGTTAGAAGCAGACGTTGTTGTTCACGTTAGAGACATCTCAAATCCAGAAAACAAAAAACAAAAGCAAGATGTTTTAAGTGTTCTAAAAGACTTAGGGTTTGAAGATGAAAGAAAATACATAGAAGTATTAAACAAAGTAGACTTAATCGATTCTCGCCCTAGAGGTTTAACCATGAGCGCTGTTACAGGCGAGGGAATGGATAAATTTTTGCAAGAAGTCAACAAAAAACTTGCTAAAGGCGAAAAAACAAAAACCATAAAAGTAGACATCACAGACGGCAAAAAAATCGCTTGGATTTATAAAAATTCAGACGTTATCAAAGAAACCCATACAGAAGATAAAATTACTTTCAAAGTTTCTATTTCAGAAGAAAAATTGGGAGTGTTTAATCAATTATGAAAACAGGAATAATAGGTTTAGGTTTAATAGGTGGTTCTTTTTCATATGCTCTAAAAAAACATGATTTAACAGATGAAGTAATAGGTTTTGATATAGAACAAGACAATGTTTTACAAGCTTTGCAAATGGGATTTATAGATAAAAGCGCCAGCCTAGATGAAATATTTAAGAACTCCGACTTAATTGTCATTGCAACACCCGTTAATTATATTTCAGAAATTGTTATGAATGCTTTAGATAATATAAAAGATACTGCGGTGGTTATAGATATGGGTTCAACCAAAGAAAGTATTTGCAAATCTATTTCTAAGCATAATAACAAAAGCCGATTTGTTGCCACTCACCCAATGTGGGGAACAGAGCATAGTGGGCCTCAAGCAGCCCAAAAAGAAGCTTTTAGTGGCAGAACAGTTATTATTTGCGACAAAGAAAATTCAGATGCAGACGCATTAGATTTAGTAGAGAGTATTTATAAAAAAATTGGCATGGATGTTATTTACCTAAATTCAGCAGAACACGATACTCATGTTGCCTATGTTAGCCATATTTCACACATTTCATCTTTTGCTTTATCATTAACAACTTTGGCAAAAACCAATAAAGAGGATAATTATATTAAAGAACTCGCCAGCAGTGGTTTTGCCTCAACAGTCAGATTAGCCAAAAGCTCTCCAAACACATGGAGTTCAATCTTTGTAGATAATAAAGAAAACGTGCTAGATGTTTTAGATGAATACATAGATCAAATAAATCTATTAAGAAGAATGATAAGAAAAGAACAAATAACAGAGCTAAAAGCTCAAATGACAAAAGCCAACGCCATAAAAGAGATAATAGATAAATAAGGAGGAATATTTATGACTATAAAGAAAATACTTATACCATTAGTTTTGATTGTTGTAATTATTTTAGGTTGGAATAATCAAACAAAGAAATCAAATACACAATCAGAAACATCTTCAAAACCTGTTATAAAAATAGGTGCAACTTTACCTATCACAGGCAATTTAGGGCTGTTTGGCACAACAATGAAAAAAGGTATGAAACTTGCAATAGAAGAGTTAAATTCAAATCCAAATAACACATTTACATATAAGTTATTTGCAGAAAATAATGAAATGACATCAAAACTTGCTAGAAATAATGCATTGAAATTGATTAATGTAGAAAAGGTAAATGTTATTTTTACGGCATTTGCTTTGCCTGCAAAAACAATAGAAAAAATTGCCGAAGCAAATAAAGTTATTGCCTTCCACACAACTTTAGGTGGCGCTCCTCTTGATGGAAAATATGGCTTAAATAATTTTCCAACAGGTACATCAGAAGGTCAAAAGTTAATTGAATTTATTAATAAAAACAATTATAAAAATATTGCTGTAATATCTGTTCAGTTAGATGGACTTTTAGAAGTTAAGGCTGAATTAAAAAAGCGCTTGCCAAAAGAAAAATATCAAATTTATAATATTCTTCCAGATGAAAGACATGCGAGTATTACGGTTGCAAAAATAAAAGAGCAATCGCCAGATTTAATTGTTGCACTAACAATGCCTCCAATTACAGAAATCTTTTCAAAAGAAATGATGTTGCAAAAAATTTCAACTCCAATAGTTGGAATAGAGTTTTATAATAACAGCCCAGAATTGTTTAAGGTTTTGTCAGATTACCATACTATAGGTATTGGTAATGGTTCAGAAGAGTATATGAAAAAATATGGCGGTAGAACATATTGGTCTGTATTTGGATATGATGATGTTAATATTATTTCTCAGGCTTATGAAAGTTTAGGGTTGGTTGATGGTAAAATTCCAAACTCAGAGGCTGTTCTTGAAAAATTACATGAAATTAAGAATTTTAAGGGTGAAGTCGGAAATTTAGTTCTTGATGAACGAGGTCAATTCCACTCAACTCCAATTTTGATGAGAGTCAAAAATGGTAAAGAAATGATAATTAATGATTAATTTTATAAAGGGAGGTTAGCCTCCCTGTTTTTTTGTACATTTTTGTTGAATCTAGCCTAAAATTGTGATATTATATTCTTATTGTTTAATTTATTAAAAGGAAAAATAAGATGAGACCTCATAAAAAAGAGCCAGTTGATTTGGATAAAGAGATAGCTCTAGATATCCCTCCATTTGATGAATATAAAAGAAACATTAGAGCAACAGAACAGGGTACTGATGATTATGATTATCATGTGTTTTTAGAGCTAAAAATGCCAGAAGGTGATTTTAAGCGAGTTCATTCAGCTTATGATATTAAAGGAAATTATGATTTATCTTCAGCTTTCTATCACTCATTTGAAGAACAAGATAAAATAGATGCTGAAAGAGAAAAAAACATGGACACTCTTAGACATCCAACGCCACGACATTTTTTAATGGAAGATGGTGAGATATTGTATTTTGATGGAGTAGCGGCAGAAAGAACAGCTTTCCGTAAAAAAGAATTCTATAGCGATTCAGCTATTTCAGGAATTTATAGTGATAGTTTTGTCGTTCCCTCAGATGAAAATGATGAAAGCCGTGATTTTGCAGGTTCAAAATTATATGTTCGTGATGCAGAAGGCAAGTATTCTTGTGCTTTAGAAGCACCATCATTTATTCAAAAATGTATTAACAAAGATACACAAGAAGAGCTAAAAGGCATTTATTTTATTGGTGGTACTTCAGCAAATCCAAAGTCAGAAGAATTATTTACAACCTCCGATGCTTCTGAAAAAGATGTTCAATACGGACAAGAAATTTTGAAAAAAAGAAAAGAGGCCGCTAAAAGATTTGAAGAAGCAAAAAGCGCTAAAAAAACAGCCGCAATGGTTGCTGAAAAGTCAAGAGGTGGAAAAGAATAGTAAAACTAACTAGTGTAGGGCGGGGTCGAGGGCGACGTTTCGCCCTTGCTCCCGCCTTTTGGCATATAAAAATTAAAAGATAAAAAAACGGTCTAGCTTCATTCTCAGTGTCATTGCGGACTTGATCCGCAATCTAGTCAAAAATATAGCTTTATAAATTTTACTGGATTGCGGATCAAGTCCGCAATGACATTTCTTGATGATTTTCACTTAAATTTCCAAGCCTTAATATGTTTATTACTTAAAATATTTAAGCTTTACAAAAACAAAAACTTATTAAGCCCATATCTTTTTTCTTCAATAAAATCTAAGCTTATATCTTCCTTTTTTTCTAACTCAATAATAACAAAACTTTCATCATTAATCCAACCGTTTTCTTTCAAGCTTTTGTATGCTTTTTCAGATAATCCCTTATTATATGGTGCATCTAAAAACACAACATCAAACGCTTTCGGTGCTAGTGGCAAGTTGGTTGCATCTAATTTTTTTATAGGGGCTGGTTCATTAAAAAGTTTGGCATTTTTAAGTAGGGTTGTGGTGTCTATATCAATAAAACACACTTCTTCAAACCCTCTAGACAAAGCTTCAAATCCCATAGAGCCAGAGCCAGCAAAAACATCTAAAAAAGATAATTCTTCAAAATTTTCTAACCTTGCTTTTAATATAGAAAACAAAGCTTCTTTTGCTCTTTCCATAGTAGGGCGAACATTGCTATCAGCGGGAGAAAATAGTTTTCTGTTTTTGTATTTACCAGCAGTTATTCTCATATTTCAAAAGTCTTTCCAAGTTGTTCGCGCAAAGTTTTTGTAGGCACTTCTTTTGCTTCACCTTTTTTAAGTTTGCCAAGTTGAAATGGACCATAAGAAAGACGAATCAAGCGAGCAACATCCAAACCAAGGTGTTTCATCACACGCCTAATTTCTCTATTTTTACCTTCAGTTAAAGAAACAACCAACCAAGAAATTAAACCTTTTTGAGTTTCTACATCAACCTTAATTGAGCCATAATCAACACCATCAACGCTAATACCTTTTTCAAGCCTTTTAAGGTCTTGAGGTTTTAACAAGCCATGAACTTTAACTTTATAACGACGCACCCAACCATTAGATGGTAATTCAAGTTTTCGAGATAACTCGCCGTTGTTTGTAAGCAATAATAAACCTTCAGAGTTCAAATCCAAACGACCAACAGAAATAAGCCTAGGCAATCCAACAGGTAGATTATCAAAAACAGTAGGGCGATTTTGTGGGTCTTTGTGAGATGTGATTAAACCAACAGGCTTATAATAAACAAAAACTCTAGTTTCTTCTTTTGCTTTTAATTTTTCACCATCAAGTTTAATGACTTCAGAACCGTCAACATTAAAAGCAGGGCTTTCTATAACATCTCCATTAACTTGCACACGTTTTTGATTAATTAAAGCTTCTGCCTCACGCCTAGAGCAAATCCCCAACCGTGCCATATATTTTGCAATTCTTTCCATTGTTTTTTTCCTTATTTTTTTAGAGTATATTAGAAGTAATATCCTGTGTCAAGCAGATGATTGTTTGTAATATAAAGTAATAAAAAAGAATGAATGTTTCTGTTAAACAAATAGTTGGTATAAAAAATAACGCATAACGTTAAACGTTTAACGTTATGCGTTATTTTTTGAATTATAAATTTTAATACTTTAGAGTCCTTGATTTGTTTTGTTTTATATATTATAAACACTTTATGAGTTTAGAAATTTTGCAAAAATATGTAAAAATAGCCCCCACACAATCTGGCGTTTATCGAATGCTAGATAAAAATGACGTGGTTTTATATGTTGGTAAAGCTAAAAATATCAAAAAACGTATTGTTGCATATACAAAAATAACAGAACTCCCAAAGCGCTTACAAATGATGGTAACCCAAACCGTTAAAATGGAATTTGTAACCACAGAAACAGAACATAAAGCCCTTATTTTAGAAAATGAACTTATAAAATCTCTAAATCCTAAATATAATATATTGTTAAAAGATGATAAAACGTTCCCTTATTTAGCAATTTCTACTACCAAAGACTTTCCTGTTTTAGAAAAATATCGTGGCACTCAAAAAAAAGGATATCAATATTTTGGACCCTTTGCCAACGTTAAAGCATTAAATGAAACAATAGAGCTATTAAGCAAAATTTTTCAGCTCCGCAATTGCAAAGATATGGTGTTTAAAAACCGCTCAACCCCTTGCTTGATGCACCAAATAAAAAGATGCTCAGCCCCTTGCGTGGATTGTATTTCAAAAGAAGAATACCAAAAATCAGTTAACCTTGCAATTGACTTTTTAAAAGGCAAAAACAAAGAGATTTTAAAACAAATAGAAGAAGATATGAAAAAAGCTTCAGAATTTCAAAATTTTGAACATGCTATTGTTAAAAGAAACCAATTAGATGCCTTGAAAAATGTTTATACCAATGCTAAAAGCGAATATAACAATATTGATAGTGCTGATGTTATTGGCATTTATCAAGAAAATGACTTGTTTGCTATAGAGATATTTTTTATTCGCCAATCAAAAAACTTTGGTAACGCAATTTATTTTCCTAAAAAAACCAAAGGTTTTAGTCCAACAGAAGTGCTAGAAGCTTTCATCTCTGAGTTTTATACCAAAAACATTGCCCCCAAAGAGATTGTTCTTTCAACACCGATAGAAAACCAAGAGTTTTTAGCTTCAGCCTTAAAGTCAAAAATAAACTTTTATCAAAAAGGCAATAAGCAAAAATTGATTAATCAGGTTTTAGAAAACGCTAAAAACGCTCTTCGTCAAAAAATTGCTTTTAATACAAATATTGCAAAAAATCTTGCAGAAATGAAAGATATCTTCGGCTTACCTAAAGTCCCTCAACGTATAGAAGTTTATGACAATTCACACACTTTTGGCGTTGAGCAAGTAGGCGCGATGATTGTTGCCACCCCAGATGGATTTGATAAAAAGCAATATCGCAAGTTTAATATCAAAGGAGATATTCACGGCGATGATTTAGAGATGATGAAAGAGGTATTACATCGCAGATTCTCAAAAATAACTCCAGAAAATCGCCCCGACATTGTGCTTTTAGACGGTGGCAGAAATCAGTTAAACGCAGTAATGTCCACTTTGTTTGGCTTTGATTTAGAAGGCATA
Source organism: Alphaproteobacteria bacterium (assembly GCA_044432975.1). GTDB lineage: Bacteria > Pseudomonadota > Alphaproteobacteria > RF32 > CAG-239 > JAWXUC01. The sequence continues at coordinate 38,572 of JAWXUC010000006.1, forward strand.
ACATTTATTGCCATCTCCAAAGGAGAAGACCGCAACGCAGGACGTGAAGAATATCACATGCCATACAAAGAAAGCTTTTCATTAGAATATGCTTCCCCATTAGCATTTTATATGCAAAATATCCGCGATGAAGCCCACCGATTCGCCATAACCTTTCATAGAAGTAAAAGAGATAAGATAAGTTGATTTCTTTTATTTTTTAGTGTACAATAAGAAAAGAGGATAAGTTTATGGATTATAAAAAGTTTTTAGAAGAAGAATACAAAGCAAATAATAAAAAGCCAACATATTGTATGTTAGGACAAGAAAACTTAATCGTTCCTTTTTCTTACGATGGTGATAAAGATGCTTTTTTAGACGATTTGTTGTCTTTTCAAGATGGTTATAATAAGGAATATGAAGAATTTAATAAAAACAATCCAGATAGAGAAAATCTTGAGCCTGCAACAATAGACGCTGGAGACGCTTTAATTGCTGTTCCGCTAAAGCTTGCAGAAAAAAAATATAAGAAAGAATGTATTGTTAAAGAAATAACCCAAAAAGCAATTAGACAATTAAGAAGGGCAGTTAGAAAAACCGCAGATGCAAAAAAACAATTTCCAAATGAAGAATTTAATACAACATTAGATTCTAAACAATTAAAAAAACTATCCTTCAGAATTAAAGCTGAAAAAGTTAAAAAAGCAGCTATATTTGTTGCAAAAGCTATAAAATTAGCGGCAAAAGAAGGAGCAAATGTAGCTGCTGGCACAGTAGGTGCAGTTCCAGCTCTAGCTTATCATTTCTTAAATAAAAAATATAAATTTGCTAAGAATAATGCTCATAGTTTTGTGCAAGACAAAGCCTTGCCATATATCAAAAAAGGCTTTATAAAAGCTTTTGCAACAACCATAATTGTCGGTGGCGGTAAAATTGCTTATGATAACCAATACTCAAGTGATAAAGACGATAAAGATAAAATAGAAACCGTCGATACTTCAAATTTAAATGATGTTCAAAAACATAACTTGAAAGTGTTTAATAATAATATAAATGAGATGAAAGTTTTTTTAACCTTTGTAGAAAATTGTGCTACTAAACCATATTTTGACGGAGCAGGAGTTAGAACAATTGGTTATGGCTGTACCGCAATGATAGATGATGCAGGTAACGGTGGTGATAGAGATAAGGCTGGAGTATTTACCATTAAAGCCAATCAGACGATGACAATGGAAGAAGCAGATGTTCAAAAAACAAGATATTTAAAAAAGAAAACAGAAAATGCAATATTAAAACATGTTAAAGTTCCTTTAAGTGATGAAGAAGTTGTTGCTTGTGCTGTTTTTTCTTATTGTTTGGGTGAAAGTCGTTTGCATAATTCAGATTTTGCTAAGGCATTAAATAAAGGCATTAAAGGAGAGGAATTAGCTAATTATCTCGGAGGTTTTAGAGAGCAAAAAGGTGTTCCTAAAAGACTATATTACGCAGCGTTATATTTAACAGGAAAAATCAACGCAAAAGATATGTTGAATTTCAATACAGAAACTTGTTATTTTCATGATGATGATCTTAGCACAATTTGTCAATTTAAAAATAATAAAATAATAAAAGAACATGGTCATATTAAGTTTAAATATGATAAAGCGTCTGTAGAATATGCAAAAGAAATAACAAAAAGAAATAGAAATTCACCAAAAATCTTAAATCCACAAGGTAATCATAAGTGCTTACCTGTAAGAGATCTTTTACTACCAGAAGTAGTTAAGTCTGTAGAACGAGGTAACAAAAAAGATATTTGCTTCTTGGATTACTTCAAAAAGAGTGAACGTTCTTAAAGCTCATAACAATATATAAGTCTTTTTTTGTAGACATATTAAATCCTAATATATATATTATAAATAAAAGGAGAAAAATATGAAAAAATTTTTAATAACTATGTTTACAATATCATTTTTATCAGCTTGTGCAACAGATCCATATTCAGGTGAGAGCAAAGTTTCAAATACTGGTTGGGGTACAGGAATAGGAGCCCTAGCAGGAGCTGCCATTGGTCAAATAGCTGGCGGAAGTACAGAGGCCACATTAATTGGTGCTGGTGTTGGCGCTGCAGTAGGTGGCGGAACAGGTGCTTATATGGATGTTCAAGCAAGAAAACTTCGTCAAGAATTATTAGGTACAGGAGTACAAGTTAGTCAAGAAGGCAACAATATAAGATTGATTATGCCAGGTAATATTACATTTGCAACAGATAGTTCAATAATTAATTCTAGTTTTCAACCAATATTAACATCAGTTGCTAAAGTTATAAAAGAATATAATAAAACTTTTGTAAATGTTGCGGGATACACAGATAATACAGGTTCTGCGGCTTATAATAATACCCTTTCTTTGCAAAGAGCAACTTCTGTTAGCAATTTCTTAAAATTGCAAGGGGTTTCAGCCAATAGATTGTTAGTAAATGGTTATGGATCGCAAAATCCAATAGCTTCTAATTCAACAGCTCAAGGCAGAGCAGAAAATAGACGCGTAGAAATCACATTAGTTAATCAATAAAACTCAAAATGTTTATATTTATTAAGGCTGTAATTTTACAGCCTTTTTTGTTGTTTATAAATACTTTAACTGTAAACCTTTTCTTAACCTTTTGTATATATACTTTAAGACAGTAGAGTGTAGGTAACTTTTATAGTATATGAAGGAGAATGCTCATGAGAAAAGTAATTTTATGCGCCTTAGTGGCATCGTTTTTATCAGGGTGTGTTATGAATCCATATAGCTATAGTAGAGAGTTTAAGAGTGTAACTTTAGGAGCTTTAGCTGGAGCTGGTGTAGTACTTACTTGGAAAGCGGTAAAAGCAGTGCTTTAATTAACAGGAGTTATAAAAAAAAGAGGTGTTTTTTACACCTCTTCTTTTTTTACCATTCTAAAAGATTTTCTAACTTTGCAAGCTCCACTTCAATCCTCAGTTCTATTTGAGCAATTATTTCATTTAGCTCTTCATCTTGTGATGTTTCATAAACTTTTTTTACATATCTTGATATTTCAATTAATTTATCTTTAGAAAAATCATTTAATAAGATAGCTTCTCTAATTGTTTCTAGTTTTTCAATTAAAGAATATCCTCTTTTAACGGCTTGTCTTTTTCTTTCTTTTTCTTCTTCAGGGTCAATAGTTTGTGCCGCAAAAATTGCATTGGCTAAAGAAATGCTGTTTGTTGTTGTGATATTGTTTGATTTTATTTCAGAAGCATTTGTTAAATATTCTGCAAAATTGGCAGATGAAGTTCCTAAGCTTGTTTTAGTAGCTTTTTTTTCTTGAGATTTGCCAATTTTAGAAACATCCATCATTTTAATGAAATTCCCATGTAATGTTATTTGAATCTTTACAAACAGATGCAATCATAGGCATTGTTATTGGTAGATTTTTTCTTTCGTTATATTCTTCAGTTGTCGCCCAAGTAAACGATGTTATGGCCTCTTCTGTAGATTCAGCTTCTTCAGAGCCAGTTTCTGTATTTTCATCTAAGACAGCCTTAATTGTAACGCTATATATATTAGCTCCGTTTTCAGAATACCATTCAATATTTAAATATTCCATACAATCTCTTTTTGAAACATTTGGAACAGTAACCGCAAATATGTCATCTTGTTCACCGCTTTTTTCAACATTAATCTCTTCACCTTTAGAGTTAAAAATTTTTGTTCCAACAATCATTTCATAAGGAGCAACTTTTTCTGTACAAAGTTTCTCGACAGTTAATTCTTCATAACTTCCTTCAGCTTTATATCTTGTATATATATTATTAACAAGGTGTACAAAGCTAGTCATTGATTTTGAACTAGAAACCTTATCAAGAACCTTATTTATAGTAGCCATTAAAGAAAGAGAAATAGCTCCAATAATGCCCAACACCATTAGTGTTTCCATCATGGTTCTTCCTGCTTGTGAATTTAAAAGTTTTTTTCTCATACATCTATTTTAACATTTAAAAAAATATTAACAATCTTTTTTTATTCTTCTTGCACTTTTTATTTTAGTTAATATAATTAAAAAATGATTTTTATAAAGGAAAAATAATGAAGAAAATTTTATTTGTTGGCGCATCTTTGTTTGCATTAAATGCAAATGCTTTAGAATATAATCCTTATGTTGGTGTTAATTATAATTATACAAACCCATCAGATAGCTTTGCAGATGATCAAAATTCTGTAAGTGTTAATGTTGGTACAACTTATACAGAAAACTTTGGTACAGAAGTTTATTATCAATATACACCAGCCAAAGAAGATGGAGAGCAATTCTTTTCTTATGGTCTAGATTTAATTGGTAATCTTCCATTAGGCTGTGAAGCTACTTGGGAAGTTTTAGCTTCAGCAGGTGTTGGTGCTTATGAATTCTGGGGTAAAACAGATGATGATGGTTATGCATTCCGTTATGGTGCAGGTTTGCAATATAATGTTGATGAAGATTGGTCTGTTAGAGCAATGTATCGTTATATTGATACTCGTCATTTAGCAACTGATTATATTAATGAAGTTTCAGTTGGTGCAAAATATAACTTCTAGTTATATCGTTAATAAAAAAGCTTCCTTTTAGGAAGCTTTTTTATTGACATATAGAATGTTGTTTGTATAATATTTGTCTATTGGTAATCATTAAAAAATTAAAGAAAATATGAAAAGAGTAATCATTTTAGATGTTGATGGAGTATTGTTAAATCACTTAAAGAGCATGAAAATCGCTTATCCCGAATTTGTTGGTAGAAAAATTTCAGATGAAAAATGGGAAGAAGTTGTTTGGCAATATCAAAGAGATCCAAAATCATTGCAAGCATTTGGCCAATTTTGGGGTCAAGAGAAGTTTTTTTCAAAAGTTCCTCCAATGTTTGGAATGCAAAAATGCGTTAAAAGTTTGCTTATGCTCGGTTATGATTTATATGTTGTAACTTCAGTTCCTGAGCATTTAAAAAGCATTAGAGCAAAAAATTTGCAAGATGTTTTTGGCGATGTATTTAAAGAGGTTGTTTGTGTTGGTAGTTTTTCTAAAAAAGAAGCGATTAATAATATTGTTTCTCAATATCAAACAAGCTTTTTTGTTGATGACAGCGTAAAGCATTTAGAAGAGGCTTATGGTCTTGTTGATAAATGTATTTGGATGTCAAACCAATATCAAGAGCCTTACTGGAACACAGCAGCATTGGTAGACGCGATTTCTGTAGAAAATGCAGATGCTTTAACTGAGTTTTTTATTTATAAATAAAACTTTGTTTAGCAACAAAAAGCTTCCTGTTTAGGAAGCTTTTTCTTTAGAATAAAGGTGCTATTAGGCAACCTTTTTTAGATTTCTGTTTGGATGTCGTGTGAGCTTACGGAGTTCATCTTCCTGATTGTAGAAGGCTGTTATGTTCTCCTCACATTCCCTGTCAAACTAATCATACTCGTCAAACTCATAGTCATAAAGTTGATCTAAGTCTTCGTAAGGGGCCCAATCATCTTCATAGTAAATCTCACAATCATCCTCGCACTCTTCAAGAAGTTTAATGAAGAATGGCTCATAATTGTCGAAGAGACCACCCAAAGGGTGTTCCATGTCGTGGAAGTACTCTAAGTTATCCGCTACATCTTCTTGTTGATAATAGCTAAAGGCTCTGTCATCCAAATACGGAGTGCCATCTTTCCAGCGATTGAAGTATTGCTCCCATGTGTCTTGAGATTCGTAAAAATGAAATCTTGTAAAAAACATCTCATTCTCAAGTGTCCATCCAAAATCGTTCTCGAAATAAATCACATTTTGTAGTGCCATAGTTGTATTTAGTTTAATTAATTATTATTGTTTCAAAAAAGAATATATCACAAAAAACAACTCTTGTAAATACTTTTGTCTAAAAAAGAGGGAAATAAAAGCTCTCAGTTTTGAGAGCTCTTATTGATTATTCACCAGATTTAATTTTTTCAATCAATTCTTTAACACTAGGCAAATGATTATCTCTATAAAGAGGATCTGTTGCAAACTGATAAACTTGATGTCCCGCAAACAACAAATGATCTTTAACAGAGCCGCCATGACCAATTTCGTATAATGTTTTATGAATACAATAAGAACGAGGGTCTGGAGTTTTACCTGTATTGCCATCAGCTTGAGACCAAGAAGAGAATTGACACTGAGACAAACAGCCAATGCAGTTTTTTCTATCTTCTTGCATTTCTTTCCACTCATTTGTAGTTAAGAAAACAACAGTGTTGTCAGGAGTTTCTTTAATTTCTGTATATCCTGCATCAAGTTGACGTTTTGCTTTGCTCATATCTTCAGGATTTATGAATAAAGTTTTATTAGCATTAATATCTAAAGGTTGAGAAAATTCAGCCGATTCGATTTTAGAAAAAGCAATTTCGCCATCTTTTCTGCGCATTAAGTTTTCTAAGAAAGTATTTTTAATTGCAGAAGAAAAGAATCCAGTAGGGCTAAATTTTTGTAAAATTACATCACCTTTTTTAACAGTTCTCATAACAGATTGCCAAGCTTGAGAAACAGGGCTTTCTTTTGTAATCATAGGACGAGTACCAAATTGAAAAGCAATATTTCCAATTTCAGGATTATCAATATAATCTTGCCAGTCTTTCAAAGACCAAACACCACCAGCCAAAATAATTGGCAAATCTTTTAAGTTAATAGATGTTAAAAATTTTCTTAATTCAACCAATCTTTGATATGGAGTTTGAGGTTGATTAGGGTCTTCAGCGTTAGATAAACCGTTGTGTCCACCAGCAAGCCAAGGATCTTCATAAACCACACCACCCAAATATTCTGCACAAGTAGAATAAGCTCTTTTCCACAAAACCTGAAAAGCTCTAGCAGAAGAAACGATTGGGTAATAATAAACCCCAAAAGAAGACGCCATTTCACCAAGTTTATAAGGTAAACCAGCACCACAAGTAACACCATGAATTAAACCTTTAGTTCTTTCAAGCATTCCTTGCAAAATTTCTTGAGCGCCACCAACTTCCCAAAGCATATTGATATGAATTCTTCCGTTTCCGTTAGATTTTTCATGAGCAATTTCAGCTTGAGCCACACAACCATTAATAGCTTGTTCAATCATTTCAGCGTGTCTATCTTTTCTGCTTATTTTTAAGAATTTTTCTTTAATTGCATTACCAAAAGAATCATAAATGTCTGGAGTAACTCCAGAAAATGTGCCTACACAATTTTCTTTTGCCCAAGCACCCGCAGAAAAGCCATTAGAGGCGTTAATACCTTTACCACCTTCAATTAAAGGGTAAACTTCTTTGCCAGAAATTAATATTGGTTTTAATGTTTTTATCATTATATATTCCTTTTATTTTTTGCCAATATAACAGAACTATTTTTATATTCAAACAAAAAATTCAAACCTATTTACAAAATGCAAAAACTTTGTTAAAGTGCTTGCAAATTGATAAGAAAGGCATTTGTAAAATGTATAATAATAAAAAAGTTTTAGTTTTAGGTTTATCAAAAAGCGGTATTTCAGCAGCTAAATATTTAAATAAATTAGGTGCAAAAGTTTTTATTTCAGAATTTAGGGAAGAAAAAGAAGAAGATGCTCAAACAATTAAAGAGCTTCAAAATCTGGGTATAAAAATAGAAATGGGCGGTCATTCAAAAGATTTTATAGACGGTTCAAGCCTTGCAATAACAAGCCCAGGAATTCCTCCTAAAAGTGAAGTGTTTCAAATATTAAAAGCCAAAGGTATTCAGATTATATCAGAAGTTGAACTCGCTTATTTGAATACAAAAACTCCTTTTGTTGTTATTACAGGCACAAATGGCAAAACAACAACAACTGCTTTAGCAAATCATATAATTTCATCAGAATTAAAATCAGAAGCTTGTGGAAACATCGGTTGCCCTCCTTGTTATTTGTTGGAGAAAGATTTAGATTGTTTGGTTTGTGAGCTAAGCTCTTATCAATTAGAAATGTCTCCAACATTAACACCTAATGTGGCTATTTTTACCAATATAACTCCAGATCATTTATCATGGCACGGCGGTTTTGATAATTATTTTAATGCAAAAGCAAAAATTTTTACAGGCAAACAGTCTGCTAAATATTGTGCTTTTAATGCTCATGATGAAAAATTAGTAGAGTTGTCAAAGTCATGCCCTAATATAGTTTTCTTTTTTGGCAAAAACATAGGTGATAATGCTTGTTATATTGAAGATGATTTTATTGTTTATAAACAAAATGGTGTTTCAGAAAAAATAATAGAAGTTTCAAAATCTCCGATAGTGGGTTATCATAATTATCTTAATATAATGGCATCTGTTATCTGTGCAAAAGTTATGGGTGTTTCAAATAGTGCAATAATGGAATCCATTATTAGTTTTAAATCGCCAGAACATAGACTAGAAAAAGTTGCTATTATTGATGGTGTGGAGTTTTATAATGATTCAAAAGCAACAAATCCTGAGGCTTCAATTGTTGCAATGAATTCTTTTGCAGGCAAAAAAGTTGCTTTAATCGCAGGCGGTACAGATAAGTTAACCCCTTTAGATGAATTTTGTGATGTTGCTAACAAAACAATAGATACAGTTGTGTTGATAGGTCAGGGCGCAGATAGATTTGAGGCAGAACTAAAAAAACACGGATTTTCAAAAATAAAAAGAGCCAAGAGTCTGCAAGAAGCTACGGATATGTCTTTTGCAAGTGGTGTTGATATTGTGTTATTATCCCCAGCATGTGCAAGTTTTGATATGTTCAATAGTTATGAGCATCGTGGTGATGTTTTTAAAGAATATGTAAAAACCTTAAATAAAGCCTTAAATAAAAACTTTAATAAATTCCTTTAAGTTCTTCCTTTTGTTTTCTGCAACATCTTAAACGTTGTTGAAGAAGCATAATCAATGTTTGTAACATTGTTATCTCTGGTTATAATATTAGGTGGAATTACTAAAGGATTTTGCTCTTCAATAATATTCTCAGGAGTAATATTATTTTCTTCTGTTTTAACACGGTCTATTTTTTGCAATATTTTTAATAAATCACCATTATCTTTTTCAAACAATATGCTCATAAGCAATTTTTTAGACATAATATTAGATTTTAATGGAAAAGTATATAAATCTCCATATCTGCCAAAGTCTTTTGTTTTTTCATCTAGAGATCTTAAATAAACAGCTTCTTTTTTATATCTAACATAATCACTAACATCATAATATCCCTCAGCAGCATTTTGAGGTTTGCAGACAATAAAAACATGGCCGTATTTAGAATCGTTGGGGTTGTTTCTACCTGTTTTTTTATCTAAAACAGCAGGTGTGCCAGGAGCAACCTTTTCAAAGTCTTTGGGACTGCATTTTATTTCAACAAAGTTTTCATTTTCTTTTAATGCATCAATAGCTTTATATGCATATTCATAAGCCTCAACTTCAATACCATTTCTTGCCAATACGTTTCTAACAGCCATCAAGCAATATGTTTGTTCACCAGGTTTAGGGCGTCCTTTTTTTGCGTGTCTTATTGCATATTCGGCAATTTCTTGAGATTTTTCAGAAGGTTCAATTTCTTGCAATTCTTCTTTTGAAAAATATCTTCCTTCAATATCTAAATCACCTAAAGTGTTGAGCTTATATTTTAATAAAGCATCTGCAATTGTGTTTAGTGTATCTTTTTTTGTTTCAAGCATTAGAAAGTTATTTTTTCTTTCTGTTATTTCAATTTTTTTCAATGCATTTCTTATTGCTAAAGTAGTGTCATTTTCATTTTGCACAAAATCTTGATAAGAAGGTCCTTGAATATTGTTTATTATATCCTTGTTAGGAGTTCTTGTTTCAACTTTAGGATGTTCTTGGGGATTCTCTTTTATAGAATCAGTGGTGGTAGAAGCAGAAAATGTTAAAAAACTTGTAATAATAAGGGCTCTATTTTTAATTTTTTGATATATGTTGTTAGTAGTGTTTTTTTTATGCATATTCTAATCCTTTCTTGAGTTGAGTTATAAAATTTAAAGTTAGGTTTGTCAAATGTTTTCCACAAGTTTTTATAGGGTTTTAACAGTTTTTATATATTTTTTATTGACAAAAAGAAAATGGTTGTTAATATTTATCTTATGAAAAACATTAAAAACATTTTTACATTTAACACTTTTAGCTTCTGGTATTATATATCAAGGGGGTTTTTTAGTGTGTAAGAATTAGAATTTATAATTTTTTTATGTTAAACTCCCTGTTGATAAGACGGGGAGTTTTGTTTTGCAAAATACAAAAAATAAGGAGATAAGAAAAAATGCAAAATTTAACCCTTGATGAAGAAACCATATTAGCTCTTCCAGCTTTAACAGAAATATCTCAAACTCAAAGTTTAGGAGAATATTTTGGTAAAAAAGTGTCTTCATTAAAAAATATAAAACAAAAAAACATTGAGAATGATATTTTAACAAAAGCGATGGTAACAGAAATTGCAAGACTATATGGTGAAGAAATTGCACAGCAAGCACATAATCAATTAACAACGTTACCAATAATAGAAACAGGAACACACCTTGGCGCAATGAAAGATTATGACAATTTGCAAAAAGATGATGTTAGAGCATCTTTGCATCAAAACACAATAATTTCTGCATCATTATTAAAATCTGCAGGCGGAAACATTCATATAGGTTCTTATGGTAGCAATGTTTCATTAAATCATTCTTTTAGCGGTGGTTATTTTCAAATTGGTGATGAGTTGTTTCAGACCGCTCCAACAAAAAGAATAAATTCAAATTTATTATATAACGCTCCAGCTATCAGTGAAGATTATTTTAATCCAAATGTTTTAATAGTTGCCAAATTGAGCGGATTAAGAGATATCTTAAAAGAATCAGAAGCACCACAAGAAAAAGCATTGTTAAAATGCGCAACAGAACTTTTAGCTCCAATTGAAAAAAGCAAAACAAACTTTGCCTCTTTTGAAAAAAATTATGAAAAATTAAATTCAGGAAAAAAGATTTTAATCAACAAAGCGCTAACCCAACTTAATTCAAAACAAAAAGAAAAAACAGGTGTTAGTTTTGATGAAATGGATGAGCAATACGCAAAATTAGAAAAAGTTTTTAGCAGAAAAGAGCTTTCATTATCAGATCAAATGGCATTAATTCAGTCTCAAGAATTAAACTCTATTACCAAGCCTGCAGATATTACTCATGTGTCAATAGATGCTCTAAAAGTTGTAAAAACATTTTTTATAGAAGCCTTAAAAAATGAAGATAGCCTATGGGCTCAAATTTTTAATAACAAAGAAATGGCTTCAAAGTTTCATCAAGAGTTTGTAGGTGTTAGATCATCATGGAAAGAAAACGAATCTCCATTTGACTTTTTAAGAACAGATAAAGGTTATACCCAAACAAATCCATTACCTTATGGTGCAACAGATGTGGATGCAAAAAGCTTGGCAAAACTTTTAGAAGAAGACAAAATTGTTCCGTCAACCGCATTAATTGTAATGGCTCATCAAAGTGCCGATATGTTGATTCATGGTGGTTTTTTCCAATCAACTTATGCAAAAAAAATACAAGATAAATTTGTTGACTTTTTAGATAAAAATCAGTTTACTAAATATGCGGATAATATAAGAGAAATTCCATCAGATGTTATGTTGTTGTCTTTAAGTGTTGCTCAAAAAAATGGTCGCCCAATGAAGATTTCAGAAATATCAAGATTGCCAGATGATAAGAAACAGATGTTAATAGATAATATTCCTAATCATTCTTCATCTTTGGCAGTTAAAAAGGGGCTTCCTTATGTTAGTCAATATTTAGAAAAAACAAGCCCAGGATATATTGCAAGTGAATCAAAACTAAATAGAGCAAAAAAAATAAGAGCTCAAAAAATTATTACTATACAAAATTTAATGGCACAAGGAAGAGTTAGAGGAGTATCTGCAAGTGCAAGATAAAACAATATTAAAAGAAGTTAATCATGAAAGATTTATAATAGACTTAATGTATAATAGCATAAACAATTCTTTTTATAAAAATTTGTATGAACCTTTTGGATTGAACAAGTGTTATGTTCTTCCAGATTTGTATGACAAATTAATGAAGCTAATACCAGTTTTAGAAAAAGAAAAACTAAAGTTAGTTATTTATGATACGTTGCGCCCATGGAAAGTTCAAAAATATATGTATGAAACAGCACCAGATTATTTAAAGCCATATATCGCTCCACCTCCAGAAGAAACTTCTAAAAGAGGATTCCACCCAAGAGGTGCTGCAATAGATTGTTATCTAGCAGATGAAAATGGAAAGTCTTTGGACTTTCCAACCCATCCAGATGCGTTTTATGCTGGCTATGAAAAAGATAACAATTATCAAGAATACTTAAAAAAAGTACATAGATGTTGTATAGATGGTTTAAGCCAAGAGCAAATTAACAATCGCCAAAAGTTAGAAGATATGATGTTAAATATTGGTCTAGAACCATTAGAAACAGAATGGTGGCATTTTAATTTGCCAGAGGCGTGGAATTACCCACTAATATATTCATTAGATGAAATAGAAATTAAATAAAAAAACTCACTTTTTGAACACACATCAAACCCCCAGCCCATAAGGGCTAGGGGTTATTTTGATAGTGTCTATTTTAAACGACCGTCTAGAATAGACACTATCACAAACTTTAAAAAAAATCAAGAAATAAGTAAAATCAACAACATAATTTCACAAAACTGTAACACTAAAAGTGTCTATTCTAGACGGTGGTTTAAAATAGACACTTTGTTTTTAAGACAGGTGTCAAAATACCAGAATATATGGGCTTATGGGCAGTCAATAATCCTCCCAAAGTATTTATTTTCTGCCCATATTCACAAAAAAACACAATTTTTGCATTTTTTTGCAAAAATGCCATTAAAAATTCCCCTTCACAAGTGAAGGGGTGGCGCCAAATGCGACGGGGTAGTTATGGGGGTGGATTCCATATCCACCAATCTGTAGGGGACGCTTTGTATGCGTCCCGCAAAAAGGAATAATAGTTCGACTAGATTGCGGATCAAGCCCGCAATGACGGTTGATATTAAACCTTGTAGGGGACGGGTCTACCGTCCCTGAAAAAATGATTGTTTTTTCGACTAGATTGCCGCGCTTCGCTCGCAATGACAGTTGAAAATTAAATCGTAGGGAACGGCGTCTCGACGTTCCGCAACCAAAAAGTGTAGGGGCGGTCATTGACCGTCCTCCATAAAAAAATGGAAAAATAATTATTATACCCCCATCTCCCTAATGGGCACTTCCCTTAGCTCAGGAGGAAAGATGAAAAGGAATAGTTATTAACTGGATTACGGATTAAGTCCGCAATGAAAATTAAATTGTAGGGGACGACGCCCTCGGCGTACCTCTCATAACAAAAAACTGTAGGGACGCCCCTTGTGGGTGTCCGCAAAAAAATATCTGGAACGGCATCTCGCTATTCCACAATTAAAAAAAGGAGGAAATAAAAATGAATAAAAGAAAAATAATAACAGGAGGTGCAATAGGCTTAACTTTCCTCCTAAACGCAGGAATTGCATTGGCAACAGATAGTTGTGCAATATCCACAAGCTGTGAAGATTTGGGCTATCTAATGAATGAAACAAACTGTTCTGGTTTTGTATCTATTAAATGTCCGTTTGATAAAACAAAATTGTTTTGTGATACAACTGTTCCATGTGATATTAATACAATATATAATACAGATGGCACTTGTTCAAAAACTTATCTTTCAGGAAAAACTCCAAAAGGAATTATTGTTTCCAAAAGTTCTACAGCTTATTATTTATGGCCATTGACCAGAACTTATAGTAGTATAACATGTAGTTGGAAAGGAAGGTATAGTAGCTCAGATAGCTGTACTTCTGTTATATCATCATGTTCTGCACAAGGGTATAGCACGGTAAGTAGTGCTGCTATAGGTACAAGCATTAATTATAATGCTGTAAATTCTCTTTTGTCAGACATCTCAACTAATGGCGGTATCGTTACAACATCTGTTAAACTAGGAGACTATTTGGGTTATGAACCTATTCGTGTGTTGACTATAGCTTCATCATCTTCATCCTATGATTATGATAAAGGTTCGTTTATTAAGACTACTACGAAAACAGGATACCCTCTTTGTTTTGTTTATATAGAAAGAAAAGAAGTTGGTGAGATTTGTTCAAATGGTTATTATTTAGAAGGTGGAGCTTGTGTTCAATGTGAAGATTATTCTTATTATAATTTTTATGCTCCGAATACTTGTACTATTAAGGGTTGTGATGTTAGATATGGTAAAACATATAATTCAACAAATGGTACTTGTGAATAATTATAGCAGGTTGCCTATAAATATAAATTGCTATGCATTATATACTATTTCATAGTATATATACTTTAAAATTCCCCTTCACTTGTGGAGGGGTGGCGCCAAAGGCGACGGGGTAGTTTTATAGGACAGGCTTTTACGTCTCATAAAAATACAGTAACTAACGTGAGATTCGCATTTACACTGATTATTTGTTAATGACAATAGATTACAATTAAAATTTTGGTTTTGCAGGGCGGCCAGGGGCGACGTTTCGCCCTTGCTCTCGCCATTACGCAGTGCATTGAGGCGGGAGTAAGCCCCCGCCCTACGGTAAAGAGTGCAAAAAAACACCTATTTCTTTCTAATACAAATCTCGCTTTATATTAGAGCATTTCATGAAAAGCTAGAATCTCCTTGCTCGTCTTTTGCTTTTTGCTATTTATTTTTATTTATAAACTGTAGTCCACTACACTTCATAAATAAAAATAAATTCAAAAAACAAAATCCTTCACAGGCATATTCTATCTTTTCGTGAAATCCTCTAAAAAAGGCTTAAAATAAAAAAAATATAAAAAAAGCAAAAAAGTTCTTGCAAAATATTTTTTTATTGTTTATAACCCTTTTTATTGATGCCGATTTAGCTCAGTTGGTAGAGCTACTGATTTGTAATCAGTGGGTCGGGAGTTCGAGTCTCTCAATCGGCACCATAGAGTTTTCAAGGCTTTGCGTTAATTTGCAGAGCCTTTTGTTTAACCCACTTTTTGAATTTGCCCCACTATGCCCCCACTTTTTGACGTTGAGCCCATTTTAATCGTTAAAAGCTTTAAATGACAATATATATTCAACTAGTTATATAATACAAAAAAAGAGGCTTTTCATTAAGAGAAGCCTCTTTTAATAATTCAAATTATATTCCTTTAGTCATTTTTTGATTCATTGCAATATATTTTGCGGCTTCATTTTCAAATGATAGTGATGTAGTACATTCTTTAGATCTTTTTTGTAAAGCTTCTGATATGTGTAATCTTTTAATTGGATGATTAATAGATGCTTCTTCTAAATCTAAAGGAGCTTCCTTTAATGCTGCAGCAAGTTGACTTCCTTTTTCAACTTGTAAAAAGATTTCATCATTTTCATGATATGTAATTCTACAAAAAGAACCTGCAATATTAAAGGTTAAAATATCTTCATTACCTGATTCTTGAAGAGCGCTATAACCATCAGGTCTAAGATCATGAGCTTCTTTGTGAAAAGAATTTCTTTCAACTTCTTGAACCGTGTATGAAACACCAGAATTTTCATATCTTGTTACGCTAGCTTCATTGGCAATACTTATTGTTTCTTTTACATCTTCTTGAGGTGCTTGTGCATTGGCTGTAGCTGTACCTGCAGCAACTCCTCCTGCAGCAATCAATGTTTTTAATGCTGTTATTCTTTTATTCATAATTAAATCTCCCAATATTGTTTTAACATGATTATTTGTGTATTATATCATATTTTTTTTATAGTTGCAATAAGCGAATTTAAAAATCTTGTTATATAAGCTAATTTTAGTTGATATTTTGTTTGTTGCGATAATTTTGACAAAAAAATATTGACCCTGTTTGTTTTTTATGATATATATGTGTGCAGATAAATATAAAAGATGAATTATTATAAACCCAAAGATTAAATTTAATCTTTTTATAGTAGCATCTTTTTTAACCTAAAAAATTAATTCAATATGAGCACGTTAGAAAAAGTTTCAAAAATCAAATCATTCTGTTATTATTTTGGAATAACTATGGATGATGAAAAAGCAAACGAGTTGTTGGCAAATAACAATTCAAATTTGGAGGATATTTTTTATAACCTTCTTCATAAATAGTATTAATCAATAAAACAAAAAAAGATGGTACAAAACCAAATCAGCGCAATCAGCGCAACAACAAAATTTGAAGATTTAATTTCTAACCTTAAGAAAGCACTTGAATTGTCAATAAAAACTAACAATCGCTATGTTGTTAGTTATATCGGCAAGATAGGCGATGAGTTTGCACAAGCTTTGATTGAGATAAATGGTTCTGTTTATCTTAGATACATAGAATTTCTCGATTTTCGTCAAAGTTCTTTTGATAGTGAGCTTGCCAAAGAGTTAGAGAGCAAGTTTGTCTCAGACCTTTCAGGTAATCTTCCAGATGTTACAATCTATTCGACTTCAGGAAGGTATCTGAGAAGCTACTAGGAGTTATCACCCTCAAAAAAACACCGCCCCTAAAAAAGGCGGTGTTAACGTTTTAAACTAATGCAAGGTTTATATTTACACTAATTATTTGTTAAAAACAATAGATTATAGTTTAAGTCTGGTTTTGTGGGGCGGGGCCGAGGGCGACGTTTCGCCTTTGCTACCGCCTTTGGGCAGTGCATTAAGGCGGGAGCAAGCCCCCGCCCTACGATAAATAGTGCAAAAAAATACCTATTTTTTTCTTATATGAATCTCGCGTTAAGATAAGAGGCCAGATAAATGTTTTAAGAGTTGTTTTTTATTTCTAAAAAAACTTGAATCTGTTTTTGAATAATCTTTAGTGAATATTCATCTATTATTTTCAATTGTTGAAATATTGCCTCTAATAAATCATCTTTTTCTGTTCTCGATTTATTTATACAAGGGTCAAAATTAAACAACTCATATAAAGAAACATTTAGTGTTTCAGCAATATCGTTTAAGGTTGTAATTTTGGGCTCTCCATAGCCTTGTTCAAGCAAAGATAAGGTGCGATACTTGATTTTAGATTCTCCATCAATTGTAGACATATCTTCTAAGCCTTGTTGGCTTATTTCTTTTTGTTTGCGAATTAAGGCTATACGCTTGCCAATTTTTATAGTTAAATCATTTTTCTTTCTTTTATGTATCGTATTCATTATAAACTTCCTTGTTTTACAATATTCTCACTTCAGTAAGAAATAAAATAGACACCTGTAGTAAGATTTTTATTGACATCTTCGTCTTTGCAAAGTAGTTAACGCTAATAATTCTTATTACAATAAGAATCGATTCGTTTTTTGTAAGGAAGTTTTAAATGGGTATACATCCTAAAATATCTATAATAATTCCTATTTATAATGTTGAGAAATATTTAAGTAGATGTCTTAAATCTGTAATAGCTCAAAGCTTTATAGACTTTGAAGCAATATGTGTTAATGACGGTAGCCAAGATAATAGTGAAGAAATTGTTAAGAACTATGCAAAAAAAGATAAGCGCATAAAAATAATAACGCAAGAAAACCTAGGGTTATCAATGGCTCGTAATAATGGGATTAAAAAAGCAAAAGGCGAGTATATATATTTTCTTGATTCTGATGATTTTATACACCCTCAGCTTTTAGAAATTTGTTATAACTATGCTCTAAAGCATAAAGTAGATTTAGTTGAATTTGATTTTTTTAAAAATAAAAATGAAGAGTATTCTTTAGAAAACATAAAAAAGATTAATTCCAGTAAGTTAAAATACAAAAAAACTAACAATCCTATTTTTTTAGGGACTTATAATGAGAAATTTAAAATTTCTTTTAATGTATGGAGTAAATTATATAAAAAAGAGCTTGTTAAAGATTTATCTTTTATTCCTAATATTCATTTTGAAGATTGTCCACATACTTTTGCTGTGTTGTCAAAAAAACCGCAAACCCTTGTTATAGATGCTGAGCTTTATTTTTATACTCTTAATAAGAATTCAATTTCTAATAAAAAAGCTAATCCTCAGCAAATAAAAGATTATCATACAGGGGTTAACTATATATATGATACTTATAAAAAAACAGAGTTAAAAAAAGAGCTAAGTTTTCTAAAAAGAAATTTTATACCAAACATATTAAAACAACAATTCAATCGCTGTAAAAGAGCTTCTGAAGATGTTCAAGGATTAATGTGGCAAGCTTTTAGAGAAGAGCTTAAAGATTTAAATAAAAAAAATCTTATTTCTTGGCGAGGACATAAACTGTCAAGATATTTTATATATAAAAAATTAATAAAAGGATAAATAAATGAATTTGCATAATGAGATTATAAATGCTTTATCTTTCTTTATTCCAATAAAAGAATATAAAGAAAAATTTAAATATAAATATACAAGAATGAGGTGCTCAAAAAAACTAGAAAATAAAGTTGTGTTTTTAGAGTTGCCTACAATAAAAGACGCAAGAAATCATTTAGCGCATCATTTTAGTGATGTTGATTTTGAATTTGTAGATGCTTTTGACAAAGAAGCAGTAAAAAAAGCAAGAAAAAATGCAAAAATTTTAATAAGTGAAGGTGCTTGTCCTAAAAAATATATTAATCAGATTGCAATAGAAATCTGGCATGCTAGCGGTTTTATAAAAAATGCTTGTAATCTAAAGCAACCAAATCGTACCTTTTTAGATTGGGTTGTTTGCCCTTCAGAAGGCGTTGTAGATACTTATGCTACAGCTTTTGGAGTCTCAAAAGATAAGGTTTTAACTTTTGGCTCTATTAAAAATGATTATTGTTTTAATAAAAGCAAGTGTAAACAAATAAAGAATTCTTTTTTTAATAAACACCCTTACCTAAAAGGTAAAAAAATTTACTCATGGGCTCCAACATTTAGGGGAGATTGGAAAAAAGACCCTCATTTATACTCTGTTATTAATCTTGATAAGTTAGATGAACTGTTATTAGATGATGAAGTTGTTTTGTTAAGGCTTCATCCTAGTCTAAAATATTTTAATTCTACAGATGATTTAAGAACAAACTTGATTCCAAAGTCAACTCATAAAAAGATTATTGATTTTTCTTCAGAGCCATTAAATGAAATGACTTTAGTTTCAGATGTTTTTATATCTGATTATTCTTCATGTATTTTAGATGCCATGGTCGCTGATGTTTCTGTTATGTTTTTTGCAGAGGATTTAGATGATTATATTGCCAATAGAGGAACTCCTTTTGATTATAGAAAAGATGTTCCTAACCTTTTAGAAAAATGCTCAGAAGAAGAGTTTGTTAAATTTATTAGAACTATAAAGAAGGATACAAAAAAGTATAATTCTTTTAAGAAAAAATGGCTTGGATCTTGTGGTGGTAAAGCAGGAGAACGAATTTATAATTTTGTTAAATCTAAGATGAAAGAAGAGTTATGAAAAATAAAAAAGTTATAACTTACGGAACTTTTGACACATTTCATTTTGGGCATTGGTTGTTATTAAAAAGAGCATCAGAGCTAGGAGATAATTTAACTGTTGCAATATCTTCTGATGAATTTAATGCAATAAAAAATAAACAGTCATTTCATAGTTTTGAAAAAAGAAAAGATATAATTGAAAGCCTTTGTTTTGTTAACAAAGTTATAAAAGAAGACAATTGGCAACAAAAAAGAGATGATATTATTAATAATAATATTGATATTTTAGTTATGGGCGATGATTGGACAGGCAAGTTTGACAACCTAAAAGATATATGCAGTGTTGTCTATCTTGAGAGAACTCCGTCAGTTTGTTCTACAGAATTAAAGAAAATATTAAAAAAGTAATCTATGGTCTAACTTTATTCTTTAAAAAGCAAGCTTGCTCCCAAAACTCCAGCATCGTTACCAAGCTGAGCAGGGATAACTTCAAGTAGTGTATTTGCCCCAGGGAATGTTTTTTGCTTTATAATTTTCTTTATAGGTTCAAACAGCAAATCTCCAGCTTCAGCAACGCCTCCACCAATAATGATTTTTTGTGGATTTAATAAGTTTATAACAGAACAAAGTCCAAAGCCAATATATTCACCGACAGTTTCAAAAATTTGCAGTGCTTCTTTGTTGCCGTTTTTAGCTAATTTAAAAACTTCATAAGGATTCTTTGCTTCAAGTTTTTTTTCTTGTGCCATTTTAATTATTGCAGGGCCAGAAGCAAATGCTTCTAAACAGTTATAGTCTCCGCATCCACATTTTACATCTTGTCCCATTTTTACTTTAATGTGTCCAAGCTCTCCAGCTGTTCCTGAAAAACCTCTGACGATTTTGTTGTTTACAACAATTCCTCCGCCAATACCTGTGCCGATTGTTATACAGACTAAGTCTTTACAGTTTTCTCCAGCTCCAAGTTTCCACTCTGCAATAGCAGCGCAGTTTGCGTCGTTTTCAAGCTTTACATCTAAGCCAAATTCATTTTTTATTTGCGAGGCAATATTAATATCTTCCCAACCAGGCATGTTTGCCAAATATTTAACAGTTCCATTTTTATTATCCACAACACCAGGAAACCCAATTCCAATACCTTTTATAGAATCTGTTGTTTGTTGTGTTTCTTTTAATAGTTTTTTTATGGCGTTTTTAATGTTTAAGCAAGAAGTTTCATATCCTTTAGAAGCTTCTGTTGGGTATTTATCTTGATATAAAATAATTCCTTCATCATTGACCAATGCAATTTTAATATTAGTTCCGCCAACATCAATTCCAATAAAATTTTCATTCATTTCATACAACTCCTTTAATTAAAAAATATGATATATTAAGGTAAATAAAAATCAATATAAAATAAATAAAAACAAAAAAACATCAAAGTCTTGCAAAAACAATGGCTTAATAAGCGGTATTGTAATACCTCGCACTAACATTTTGATTTTTAACAAAAAAAACTTATTGACAATCAAAAATATCTATATATATTATGCACTGAAATTTAATTTATTTAATAAAGAGAAAAAAAATGAAAACATATTCTACAAAACCAGCTGACATTGATAGAAAATGGTACATCGTTGATGCAAGTGGCGTTGTTTTGGGTCGTTTATCTGCTGAGATTTCAAAAATCTTACGCGGAAAACACAAAACATCTTATGTTCCACACATCGATTGCGGTGATTACGTTGTTGTTATTAATGCAGACAAAGTAAAATTAACAGGTAAAAAATTAACAGATAAAGTTTATTATCACCATACACAATATGTTGGCGGTATTAAAGAAACAACTCCAGCAAAAATTTTGGCTGGAAAATTCCCAGAAAGAGTTGTTCAAAAAGCTGTTGAAAGAATGATTTCTCGTTCACCATTGGGTAGAGATCAATTAGCAAAATTAAGAGTATATGCGGGTTCTGAACATCCACATACTGCACAAAATCCAGTTGTTTTGGATATTGCAGCAAAAAATCCTAAAAACAAAAGGAGTGCATTATAATGACTAAAGAAGTTATTGAATCATTGCAAGATATTAAACAAGTTGCAACAGAAGTTAGAAAACCTAAAAAAGATAAATTAGGTAGAGCTTATGCAACAGGTAAAAGAAAAAATTCTGTAGCAAGAGTTTGGGTAAAACCAGGTAAAGGTAATATTGTTGTTAACACAAAAACTATTGATGAATATTTTGCTCGTCCAGTTTTAAAAATGGTTATCAACCAACCTTTTGAATTAACAAACAGAATTAATGAATTTGACGTAGTTTGCACAGTTAAAGGCGGCGGTCTTTCTGGTCAAGCTGGTGCAATTAAGCACGGTATTTCAAAAGCATTAGACAACTTTGAACCAGAATTAAGATCAGTATTGAAAAAAGCTGGCTTCTTAACTCGTGATGACAGAGTTGTAGAACGTAAGAAATTTGGTAAAGCGAAAGCTCGTCGTTCATACCAATTCTCTAAACGTTAATTTGTTAAAAGAACACATCAAAAAAACCTCTTGTTTTTACAAGAGGTTTTTTGTTTGGATAAAAGGTTGTTTTTAAAAGCTATAAACGTCATTGCGAGCGAAGCGTGGCAATTCAGAATAATTTATATTGCTATATATAGCTAAGGCAAAAATAAATGATTGTGTTTTATAATAATTTGTAGGGAATGGTCTTGACCATTCCTTTGAAATTAGCCATATTATACAAGGAACAGTCAAGACTGTTCCCTACAAGAGATATGCAATCAAATATATAGTCATTTAGCGATATAGATGCTTTATCATTGATTTTATCCTAAAAAACTCCTGCATTTTGCAGGTGTTTTTTATTATTTACTTTATCTTAAAATTCTCTTTTTAAAGATCTTTCAAATAATGTTTTTAAGCTCTCTTTTATAGGCGCCTTGTTGTATATAACATCAAACAAAACTTGAGAGATTGGCATGTCTATATTATGTGCATCTGCATATTCTTTAACAGCTTTTAATGTTGCAACACCTTCTGCAAGCTTACCAAAATCTTCACCTTTTGCAAATTTTTCACCAAAAGAGCGGTTATGAGAGTGTGGAGAGAACAATGTTGCTTCATAATCGCCCAAATGAGCCAAGCCATAAGCGCTCATTTTATCTCCGCCTTTGGCTTCAATAAGTCTGCCAACTTCAATAGGGGCTCTAGCCATTAACGCTCCTTTTAAGCCGTACCATTCAAGACCATCTAAAATGCCAGCAGCAATACCAATAACGTTTTTCAATGCTGCACCAACTTGATTACCTATGAAATCTGTACCAAAATAAAATCTAATTAATTCAGAAGACAATAGATTAATCCATTTTTCTTTAACCGCATCATCTGCAGAATCAATAACTGCACAAGATGGAACACCTTTCATATAATCCTGAACATGACCAGGTCCTGATAATGTTGCAAAGTTAATGTCTTGATTAATTTCTTCTTCAAAAATTTCGCTTAATGTTTTGCCGCTAGGAGCTTCTAAACCTTTAATTGCAAGCAAGAAATATTTTCCTGTTAAATCAAATTGATTAAGTTCTTTAGCAAGTCCACGCAAATGTTGGCAGCCGATAGAGATTATAATCATGTCATTATTGCTTACAAAATCTTTAAGATTATCAACTAACTGCATATTGTCTAAAAGAGTTAAATAAGAGTTTTTTCTAGTAGCGCTAAGTTCTAAAAAAGCAGGAGAAGTTGGAATATCATACATTTCAACATTAAGGTTACAATATTTTGCACCATACCAAGCCAAAAAGCCACCCCAGCGGCCACAGCCAATTACACCAAGTTTATTTGTCATGAATTATAAGCCTTTCTTGTTTTTTTGACGTCCAACAATCGCATTTATATGATCAAAATTTTCAAAAGAGTTGTAAGCTAAGTTATGAGCTTGATTTTGATTGTCATAAAAAACTTTATTAGCTAAGAGTTCTATTGCATTATCAATTTTTCTAAAAGCGGTATTGTAGTCAGTATTGAAATTATTTTTAGATTTTTTTTGGACAACAGAATGATAGGCATTAATAACCTTCGCTGTTTCATCAGCTGAGTTAGAATAACCTTTATCTTCAAAATCACGCATTATATCAGCAGTAATCTGATAAAAACATTTGTTAGTCAAAATGCTTTTTTGCTGTTTATTACGACTGTCAATTATCATAACATACCTCTTTAGTGAATGGTTTTATAGCATAAGATTTTTATTTTTCAACTCTTTTTTATTTGTTTATAATTTGATATCTAAAAGACAATTTTATAATACAATAATAAAGTAAAAAAAATATTAAAAAAGTTCTTGTTGCAAATTATCCTCAAAAAAGTTTATAACTTCTTTTGCCATAGGTACGGTTATTGCTTTTTGCCTTTCTAAAGATAGCAAATCAAGCTCATTTATGAGTTTTGTTATAAATAAAAATGATCTTTCAGCCCTTTTTAATATAAAAGAAATAACATCAGGATTTATGTTTATTCCTTTATCATAAGCAAGTTTTACAATTAATGCGTTTAATAAAATGTCATCAGGGGCTTTAATTTCGGCAACAGCAACAGCTCCAAATCTCGAGTTTAAATCTTTTATAGGCGTAATAATCTGATTTAATGGTTTTTTAGATGTAAACAAAATATATCCACCTTCATTTTTATATACGTTGTAAAGATGAAACATTGCCTCACAATCAATATTTTCATCAATATCTTCAATTGCAAGTATGCTGTTTTTATAAAAGAAAGTATCATAATTTTTCATATTTACATTTTTAGCAGATATAACTAACGCATTATATTTGTCTTTAAATATGTTTACAAGGTGTGTTTTCCCGCATCCTTCTTTGCCATAAATATTAAAAGCAAAAAATTCTTTATACCAAAAACAGTCTATAGCACTATAGGCTTGTTCATTAGATGAACTTATAAAAAAGTCTTCAATCCCCATAAGGGTAGGGAGTTCTAATTTTAAGGCACTTTGTTTCATAATACACTTACAACCATTTTTGTTAAATCTCCTAAAGAATATGGCTTTGCTAAAAACTCAAATTCAAAATCATCTAAACCTTCATCAATAAGCAAGTCTTTGGTATATCCAGATGTTAAAATAACTTTTATATCCTTTATTATGTTACCTTTAACCATTTTTGCCAACTCAGCTCCACTAATGCCAGGCATTACGACATCTGAGAATAATATTTGAAAGTTTTTATCTGTATTTAATATTTCTAAAGCCTCTTCAGCATTGGCTGCTTGAATAACCTCAAAACCTTTTTTAGTCAAGGCCCTAACGCCAAAAGTTCTAACAGAGTGTTCGTCTTCAACAAATAATACCCTTGCTTTATTCACCTTAACAGAACTTTCCTGAATTTGCCTATCTATTGTAGATACGTTTAAGCCTAGAATCATCTTTTGACTAACATTTATTGGTGCTGCAATTTCTTGTTGAATTTCCATTACAGGAACGCCATCAACAATAGTTTTGTTTTGATTCTTAGAGTTTTCAGAAGGCTTATCTTGTAGAGGTAAATAAACATAAAATGTTGTTCCTTTGCCAACAATGCTTTTAACTTTAATAAAGCCACCTGTTTGACTAATAATACCATAAACCATGGCAAGTCCTAAACCTGTACCAGAACCAACAACATTTTGCTTTGTAGAAAAGAAAGGGTCAAATATTTTACTTAAGTTGTCAGGGTCGATTCCGCATCCACTATCAGAAACTTCAATACAAACAAAATCTTTTGGACTAATAATATCTTCTCCAAAAATATATGGCTCTCTTAAGTGGTAGTTATATGTGTTTATTTTAAGAGTGCCTTTTCCTTCCATTGCATCTTTTGCATTAATCGCCAAATTAATAATAACCTGAGATAGTTGAGTAGGGTCAACTTTAATGTGTCCCACGTTTTGATCGTGGAAGATATCTAGTTTTACTTTTTCTCCCAATATTCTTTTTAACATATGGCTAACATCACCGATTCCATCAACAACATCAATAATTTGTGCGTTTAATGATTGTTTTCTAGAAAAAGCTAATAATTGCTGCACAAGACCAGCCGCTCTGGTTGCGTTTTGTTTTATTTGAATTAAGTCTGCAAAAGAAGGATCACCCACCCCGTGTCTTGCAATTAACAAATCACAAAAACCAATCATAGCTGTTAAAAGGTTGTTAAAATCATGAGAAATACCTGTTGCCATTTGTCCTAAAGCTTGCATTTTTTGTGCTTGAGAAAACTGTAGTTCTAAAGATTTTTGTTTGCTGGTGTCTATTACAAATAAAATATATTCATCATCAAGAAAGCTTTTGTTAATATAAAAAGAAAGGTTTTTGTCATTGGTAGATATGTTAACTTGAGGTAAGGATAAATCTATTTTCAAATCAGAACATATATTTATGTTATTATTGCCAATAAACTCTAATGCACTAGGATTTATATTTTTGATTTTTCCTTTATCTGAAGCAAAAATCATTCCAATGGGAGAATTGTCAAATAATAGGGTTTGCATATTTCTATAAAAGTTTAATTGAGAATTTATTTCTTTTTCAGAAGCAAGTCCTGTTATAACAACTCCATGATTTTTTATTTTATTATCATTAGTTTTCCAGCCATTTTGGAATACAGAAACTTCAACAAGGCCAGAGTTTGCAATGTTTAGCATAATTCTGCCAGACCACAAATTAAGAGATTGAGGGACTAAAGAAGAAGTTGATAAAAATTCTTTCAAATTTCTGCCAATAAGAGCATCTTTATTTGTATCTAAGATATTAGCAAGAGCATAGTTTGCATATTCAATATTATAAGTGTCATCAATTGTATAAATTCCAACAGGAAGATAGTCTAAAAAGTCTAATAATAACTTTTGTTCCTGAATAAATATTTTTTCTAAGCTTTTTTTAGAAGTAATATTTTCTAAACTCCAAAGAATAAAGCTTTCTTTATAAACTTTTTTCAAAGAAAAAGGCTTGTCAAAAATATCTTCTTTTTTAAGAAATATTGGAGAAATTTTAATAATGTAATACTCATTTAATTCATTAACATTTAAACAAATTTCAACTTCTTCATTACTTAGGTTTTCAAAAGCTTTTTTAAGTTTTTTAACTTCATTTTGACAATCTATATGATTTTTAGAAATAAACTTTAAAATAGATTTTGCGCCAAAAAGTTTTTCACTTGTAGAGTTTTCTAGAATAACTTCTCCATTAATGGATTCTATTCTTTTTACAAAAGCATCATTTTTAATAATAGCATTAGCAAATCCACCAAATGATATTGCTTTTTCAGATGCTTTTACAATTTTTAATCCCAAAACAAAAAGGTTTATAACACAAAGCAAAATCATAATGAAAATATATATAAAATATTGCGGTGCAATAATAAGTGCTATTATAGAAGCAAAAAGCAAGCCTAAAAAATACATCAAAGCAATAAGCTTGCTTTGTAAAGCTTTATCTGGTCTTTTATTTTTCTTGTTTAAGTTGCATAACATAGCTAATTACCTCTGCGACAGCTTTAAAGTGTTCTTCTGGGATTGGCTGATCAATTTCTACACTAGCATGTAAAGCCCTTGCAAGTGGTGGATTTTCAATCACAGGAATATCATTGTCTTCAGCTGTTTTTCTAATTCTTAAAGCCAGATGATCAACACCTTTCGCACTAACAACTGGCACGTTCATTTTATCCATTTTATATTCTAATGCAACAGCAAAGTGCGTTGGATTAACAATTACAACATCTGATTTTTTTACATTGTCCATCATTCTTCTTTTTGCGCGTTCATTACGCAAAGCTCTTTGGCGACTTTTTATAATCGGATCACCTTCTTGTTGTTTATATTCTTCTTTAACTTCTTGTTTGGTCATACGCATTTTTTTATAAAACGCATATTTTTGATAAAAGAAGTCAAATGCTGCAATTAATAAAACGGCTATTGCAACGGTAAATATTAAGAGTAATACAACCTTATGAATAAGTCCTAAAATTGCGTATGTTTCCATTGAAGGCATTAAAACAACATCGTCTATATAAGGTGTTACAACTTTTATAGAGACAAAAGCAACTGCAGAAATTTTTAATATACCTTTCAAACTTTCTACAACTTTTTTCATTGTTATAAATTCTGTTATCCCCTTAAATATATTAAGCTTTTCCCAGTTGGGCATAAGCTTTTGCGGAGCAAACACAAAACCAGTCTGAGAAATAGAAGACACAACGCCTAAAACAATAAATATTGCAAACGGAATAGCTAAAATTTTTACGATTCCAATCGCCGTATTAGATGCCAATAATTGGACAGCTCTTTCATCAACATTCATTTGCCCTGCATTATGAATAAATTTAACTGTTAAGTGATAATACCACTTAAACATTAAGGGAATAATAAACCACACAACAAAAATCATACCTAACATCATGATAAATGTTTTGGCTTCTTGCGACATTGCCGTGTTACCTTCTTCTTGGGCTTTTTCTAGTTTCCTCTGGGAGGGGTCTTCTGTTTTGGAGGCATCGTCATCATCTTCTGCAATCATTACAGCAAACCCTCCTCAAAATAATCTAAAAACCACATAACCATAATAGGGGTTGTTATTAACAATAAACTTAAGCCTAAATATATTTGTAATGGTAAAGATAAAAAGAAAATATTTAGTTGTGGCATAAGCCTTGAAACTAAACCCATTCCCGTGTTGAATATAATAGAAAAAGCAATAAATGGAGACGCAATTTTAAAACCTGTTAAAAAGCTTTTGCTTAAAGTGGTTGATAAAAATTCTGCAAAATCATTAAGAGGTAAAGGTTCTCCGACTTTGAAGGTGTAGTAGCTCTCAATAACAGCTTCTATCATTGTATAATGAATGTTGGTTATGAAAATAATTACTAAAGCAATTAAATTCAAATATGTATCAATAACAATAGATTGTACTTGAGTAGATGGGTCAAAAATCATAGCGTTTGAAAATCCAATCGCTTGTCCTGCAAAGTTGCCGACTAAAGAAAGAGCTGCAAATAAAAATTGCATTAAAAGTCCCATGAAAGCTCCATATATAATCTCAAATCCACATATTTTTACAAATTCAAGATAATCTTTAGGTTGCGCAGGAAGATTTGTAGAAATCATCGGTGTTAATATAACAGATATCGCCAAAGCAATGCATAGTCTTTGATTACTAGAAACATAAGATACAAAAAAACCAGGCATAAGCATTAATGCTGAGCTGATTCTTAAAAAGACAATAGCATATTGATAAATTTCTACACTTAATAGTTCTGTCATGAGCCACCACTAACAATCCTATCAAATAAGTTATCAGATAAGCTTCTCATTTGACTAAGAAAAAATGGAAACATAAATATCAATGTAAAAAATACACACAAAATCTTTGGTACAAAAGCCAAAGTCATTTCTTGTATTTGGGTTAAAGCCTGAAATATACCAACAACCAAACCTATAATTAAGGCAACTAGTAACGTTGGTGTTACAACTTTTATTAAAGTCCATATAGCTAGACGAGAAACGTCTAACACCTCTGCTTCATTCATAAATTTTCCCCTTATCTCTAAAATAAGCAATATTATATAAAAAGCTAATGAATTTTTATGTTTTTAACAGTTTTTTAGAGCCTTTAATATTCAACACCAAGCTGAATGCTTTCTTTATTTTCTTTAATTACGTCTTTTTCTTCAGAGCCACCAATGATTTTTTGAGAGCCATTTTCAAAACTAAAATCTGGTTTAAGTGCTTCTGTTATTACAACATCATCATTAAAGGTAGCAAGTTTACCATTTTTTTCATTTACCCTAACAAATTTAATTCCTGCAGGTATTCTAAAAGGAACATCTGGAGTGTTTTTCAAAGCTTCTTTGAAAAAGTCATAAACAATCGGAAGAGCTGCACTTGCGCCAGTTTCTCTTTTGCCGAGAGTTCTTGGTTGGTCAAAACCAACATAAGCTCCGACGATTAAGTTTGGACTAAAGCCTATAAACCAAGCGTCTTTAGAATCATTTGTAGTTCCTGTTTTTCCACCTAAGTTTTTGCCAATATAACGCAAACGGCCACCTGTTCCTCTTTGTACAACTCCTTGTAGTATTGAGGTCATTTGATAAGCACTTTGTGGGTCTATAATTTGTTCTCTTAAATCAGGAAGTTTAGGCACATCTTGATTGGCAAATCGATTAGATTTACATTCTTTACATTCTCTTTTGTCTTGTTTATAAATTGATTTTCCATATCTATCTTGAATTTGCTCAATAAAATAAGGTGTGATTTTTTTACCCCCATTAACAATAATGGCATAAGCTGTTGTCATGTCAATTAATTTTGCATCATGAGCGCCTAAAGACATTGATAAAAATTCAGGAATATTATTGTTTATGCCGATTCTTTTTGCTAGTTCAGATACTTTGTTCATACCCAAAGCCTGAGCCAAACGAACAGTCATTAGGTTTCTAGATTTTTCAACACCTTTTCTTAATGTTGTTAAGCCATAGAATACGGTTGAATAGTTTTTTGGTTTCCATTTGGGTAAACCAGGTCCTTGGTCATAAACAAAAGGGGCATCTAAAATTAAATCATTTGGAGAATATCCATTTTCAAGAGCTGCTAAATAAACAAAAGGTTTAAATGCAGATCCTGTTTGCCTAAATGCTTGAATAGCTCTATTGAATTCGCTTTTCTTAAAGGAATATCCGCCAACTAAAGCCAAAATTTTACCTGTATGAGGGTCAAGAGCAATAAAGCCTCCTTCAATATCTGGAATTTGACGAAGATGATATGTTTCTTGTTCTTTGTTTTTTATTTCAACTAAAATAACATCACCAGCTTTCAAAACATCGCTAGGTTTTGATATTACTGGTCCTAAATATTGGTTTTCTAAAGGAGTTCTTGCCCATTTTAGGTCTTCTAAAGTTATTTTTCCAACAACTTTTTCTTCTAAATCTATAATGTTTGCAACAGTGTTTGTTGTGTCAACAACAGTAGCTAGTTTCCAGTTTTCAGGAGTTCCTAAAGGTCTTTTTATTTTTTCTAATTCTTCTGGGATAGATGTATTTGTGATAGGTCCTCTATATCCGTGTCTTCTGTCGTAGTTTTGCAGATTGTTAACAAAAGTTTTTGTAGCTATTTCTTGCATTGTAGGATCAACAGTTGTTCTAATCATTAATCCACCTTCGTTTATAGCATCATCGCCAAACATTATTTGTACTTGTTTTCTAACTTCTTCTGCAAAATAATCTCCTCCATAAACAAAGTCTTTATTTCTGTTTATAACTTCTAAAGGTTTTTGCACGGCTTCATTTGCTTCTTCTTCAGAAATAAATTTTTCTTCAAGCATTCTAAATATCACCCAGTCTCTTCTTGCAACAGCATTGTCGTGTTTTTTGATAGGGTGATAGTTGTTTGGTCCTTTAGGTAGTGCTGCTAAATATGCAGCTTCTTCAATTGTTAAGTCTTTAAGTTGTTTGCCAAAGTAGTTCATTGCGGCACTGCCAACACCATAAGAGCGATTCCCTAAATATATTTCATTTAAGTATAGTTCTAAGATATGTTCTTTGCTAAAAGCCTCTTCTAATCTATACGCTAAAAATGCTTCTTTTATTTTTCTAACATAAGAAACTTCAGAGCTAAGTAACATGTTTTTTGCTACTTGCTGAGTTATTGTAGAAGCGCCGCTAGGTCTTCTTCCTTTGCCAAAATTTTTAATATTTCCAAGAATAGCTCTAATTATGCCAATATAATCAACCCCACCATGAGTGTAGAATTTTTTATCTTCGGCGGCTATAAAAGCGTTTTTAACTCTTTGAGGTATTTTATCGCAAGGTATAAAAAAGCGCTTTTCAATTGCATATTCTTTTAATACTTGTCCATCACCCGCATACAATCTTGTTGTAACGGCAGGTTCGTATTGGGCAAGTTGCTTGATGTCAGGAAGACTCTGAGAAAGCTCCCAAACATAAGATAAAATAACAACAAGCACTATTGTTCCAAAGAAAATTAGTGTGCTTAAAATAGAAGAAAGTTTGTTTAACATAAAAACTTTTTAGCTTGTTTTTTTTCTAATTGCAACATAAATTTAATTGTAACTAAAATTTAACTATTATTTTATAATATACTTATGATATAATGTAAAAAACAACATAAAAACGGCAAAGAGAGATTTATGATGGTAACACAACAAGATTTAAAAGATATTCAAAATGATAGTTCTGCAGATGCAAAAAGTGCTGTTGCAATAAAAGTTTCAGACTATTATCAACAAGATAATATTTCAGAAAAAGCGCAAGGGTTGGCTGAAGATATTTTTAGAATTATGGTAAAAGATGTTGAATATAAAGTTAGAGAAGCCGTAGCTGTGTCTTTGCAAAATTCAAAAACTCTTCCGAAAGATATTGTAAAAACTTTAGTTAAAGAAGTTGATTCTATTTCAATTCCTTTTATTAAAAAGTATCAACATTTTTCAAACGAAGAGATTATAGAAGTGCTTTCAACAGATAATGTTGATAAACATATAGCTGTCGCATTAAGAAAAAATTTAAGTTATGAAATCTCAGACTATATTGTTCATAATTGTCATTCAAGAGTGGTTGAAGCTCTTATTATTAATAAAGACGCAAAAATATTAGAAGAAACATTTACTGTTATATTAAATAAATACTCTCAAGATGAAAAAATAAAAGAATCTTTAGTTAATAGAGCCCATTTGCCAATTGCATTTACAAATACTTTAATAAATTATCTTTCAAACAAATTGTTAAAGAAATTAATAGAGCTTCATCAATTGCCAAATGATACTGCTTCAGATGTTGTTGAGCAATTAAAAGAAAAAGCAATTTTAAAAATTTCAGAAGATGTTTCAACAGAGGCTCAAATAGAAGATTTAGTAAACGAGTTATATCAAAATAATCGTTTAACATCATCATTAATAGTAAGATCTATATGTATGGGTGATATAATGTTTTTTGAATATGGATTGGCTTTGTTGTCTAATACAAAAATTTTAGATGTTAGAAAGGTGTTGGCTAACACAAAACAAGATTTTGTTATTAGAAATTTACTCAGAAAAGCTTACATTCCTAAAACAATGTTTCCTGCAATCTTTAGTGCTTTAGATGTTGTGAAAGAATTAAAGTTGTCCGCAACAAAAGGTGAAAAAGAAGCTTTTCCTCAAAAAGTAATTGAAAGAATTTTGTCATATTCTTTGGCTGGAGATGGCTTAGATGATGAAGATGTTAAATATTTAATATCAAGAATAGGATAACTAATGATAACAGATAATGATGTTGATAAGATATTAGGATTAAATTTAGACTTAGTTTTAGAACAAGATGAAAATGTTGTTTTTAAAAATGTTATAGAAACTATTTTAGATTTATGTAACTGCGATGCTGGTTATCTGTTTTCTATAGAAGATGATTATCTTAGTTTGAAGTACCTTACAATAAAAAGTAAGAAGATTGAAAAAAAAGGTCTTGATGCAGAGGCTGTTTATCCTTTAACATTTTTGCCAGATGTTAGAAAAAAAGCACTTAAAACAGCGGCTCAAATTGCTGCAGTAAATAATGAGATTGTTAATATAGATAATATAGAATTATATCCTAATATTGATGTAAATCCAATAAGAGAACTTGATGGCGCCCTAGATTATCAAACAAATTCTCTTCTAGCAGTTCCTATCATTAATAGAGAAGCTGAGGTTGTTGCTGTTGCTTTGTTTATTAATACAAAAGATGAAAGAGGAAACTATATTCAGTTTACACAAAGACACATTAATATCATAAAATCAGTATTGTCAAATGTTGCCCTTTTGTTAGAAAATAAAAAAACATCAAAAGATTATGCTCAGTTATTAGAATCATTTATAGAAGTTTTAGCAAAAGCAATTGACTATAAATCGCCATATACGGGGGTTCATTGCCAACGTGTTCCAATAATAACCAGAATGTTAACTTCAGCTGTATTAGAAGATGACAGTCCTGCTTTTGAAGGCTTTTCTCTTTCAGAAAAAGATTGGTATGCTCTTCATATTGCCTCATGGTTGCATGATTGTGGCAAAGTAACAACACCTGAATATATATTAGATAAATCAACAAAATTAGAGACTATATATAACAGAATTCATGAAATTAGAAACCGTTTTGAAATCTTAAGAAGAGATGCAAAAATAGCTTGTTTAGAAAAAACTCAAAAAAATCCAGAATTAAAAGATCGTTTTCAAATGCAATATGCAAGAGAAATTGATAAACTTGAAGAAGAGTTTGAACTTGTTGCCAGATGCAATACTGGTGATGTTGATTTAACTCCAGAAGATTTAAGAAAATTAGAAAAAATATCTAAAAAAACATTTACCAGATATTTTTCAAGAACAAAAGGTCTTTCTTGGGCAGAGCTTAATAATATTGTTAATAAAGATGCCTTTAACCATTCAGGTATTGAGCAATTAATTCAAAACAGAGCAGATCAAAAGTATGGCAAATTTAATTTAGGCGAGCTATATAATTTAAGCATAATGAGAGGCACTATTAATAAAGAAGAAAGAGATAAGATTAATGAACATATTGTAATGACAATAGATATGTTAAAATCAATTCCTTTCCCCAAAGAATTGTCAAATGTTGTTGAATATGCAGGTGGTCATCATGAAAAAGTTGATGGAACAGGTTATCCTAATGGTCTAAAAGGCAATGAAATGTCTATTCCAACAAAAGTTATGGCAATAGCAGATATTTTTGAAGCATTAACTTCTGTTGACAGACCATATAAAGAGCCCAAAAAATTATCAGAAGTTTTATCTATAATGCAAAAGATGAAAAACAGTGGTCATATAGATCCAGATATTTATGAAGTTTTCATAAAGTCAAAAGTTTATTTAGATTATGCAAAACAATATTTAGCTGAATCTCAAGTAGATGATTTTAATGATGAGGAATATTTATGAGAATAGAAACAATTTGGTGTTCAAAAGGTTTTATGGACAATCTTTCTTATATTGTTATAGATGACAAAACAAATACTGCCGCAGTCATAGACCCTGCAGATGCAAGCTTAATTATAAAAAGATGCAAAGAGTTAAATATAGAATTGCAATATATATTAAACACTCATCATCATTATGATCATACAGACGGAAACTTAGAACTTAAAGCTCACTTTAACGCCAAAGTAGTTGCTGCTAATAAAGATGCGCATAGAATTCCAGGCTTTGATATTGGCGTTGATGATGGCGATGTTTTTGAATTAGGGTCGTTAAAAGCAGATATTATAGATGTTTCTGCTCATACTCAAGGACATATATTGTGGTATTTTAAAGATGAAAAAGCATTGTTTACAGGAGATACTTTGTTTAATCTTTGTGTTGGCGGTTTGTTTGAAGGAACTCCACAAGAAATGAGAAAAGCCTTAGATAAAATTAAAAAGTTGCCTGATGATATAATGTTTTATGCAGGGCACGAATATACAATGCACGGCGCTGATGATGCTGTCAGAATAAATAAAAATTCAAAAGAAATTCAAGAATATCTAAAAAACGCACAATCTCGCTTATCGCAAAATTTACCAGTCTGCCCAATTCTTTTAGGCCTAGAAAAAAAAGTAAATCCATACCTACGATAAATAACCATAATATGTAAGGTTGCCCATAAAGAGTTTATGGACTTAAGCATCTTCCGATTTTAAAATTTGATTGTTGTTTTGACTGGATTACGGGTCAAGCCCGTAATGACAAAATTCATAAAATATGTGTTTAAAACTCCCCTTCACTTGTGAAGGGGTGGCGCTGAAAGCGACGGGGTAGTTGTAGGGGACGCATTGCATACGTCCCACAAAAAAATGTCATGCCGCCCATAAAGAATTTATGGGCTCAGGCATCTTCCGATTTTTAAAAGTTAGAAGATCGCTAAGCCTAAAAATAAATTTTGCGACGCGATGACATAATTATGTAGGGGACGGGTCAGTCGTCCCACTAAAAAACTCACTTTTTGAACACACTTCAAACCCCCAGCCTGCAAGGGCTAGGGGTTATTTTGATAGTGTCTATTTTAAACGACCGTCTAGAATAGACACTATCACAAACTTTGAAAAAAATCAAGAATTAAGTAAAATCAACAACATAATTTCACAAAATTGTAACACTAAAAGTGTCTATTCTAGACGGTGGTTTAAAATAGACACTTTGTTTTTAAGACAAGTGTCAAAATACCAGAATATATGGGCTTATGGGCAGTTAATAATCCTCCCAAAGTATTTATTTTCTGCCCATATCCATCAAAAAATGCAATTTTTGCACTTTTTTGCAAAAATGGCCATTAAAAATTCCCCTTCACAAGTGAAGGGGTGGCGCCGAAGGCGACGGGGTAGTTATGACGGCGGATTCCGCATCCGCCTATATGTAGGGGAAGCACTACATACGTCCCGCAAAAAGGATTAATAACCCCGTCATGCTGAATTTATTTCAGCATCTAAATTGTGATCCTGAAACAAGTTCAGGATGACGGTTTAGGTGGTGGATGTCAGAGCCCCGTAGGGGACGGGTCTGCCATCCCTGAAAAAAGGAATGTTTTTTCGATTGGATTGCTGCGCTTCGTTCGCAATGACGGTTGATATTAAATTGTAGGGGACGATGCCCACATCGTCCCGCAACTAAAAAACAAAAAAGGAGGTAATAAAAATGAATAAAAAAATAATAACAGGAGGTACAATAGGTCTAACTTTCCTCCTAAACGCAAACATAAGCTTAGCAACAGACAGCTGCGCTGTCGCATCAAACTGCGAAGAACTGGGCTACACTGAAACCAGCTGTACATTTGGCTTTTCGTCAATAAAATGTCCTTTTGATTCTTCAAAAATGCATTGCGATAAAATTGGCACAGGTATTAGTAATGGTTATTGCTATGAAAATAATGAGTTGGTAGGTGTTCAAATAGCTGATACCAATTATTGTATCAGCTTAGATGAAGAGGATTGTCGGACCCCAAATAGCAAATGGAAAAATGGTGAAACAGCTATTGATGAAGATATAGATGAAAGTACTGCGTGGAATTATAGTACAACTTCTAGTTATGCCGATTCTTATAAAGCTTGTGGTTATTATAGCTGGGGTTATTTAATGGGCTATAACAAGAACTGCTATGGAGAAACTTGTGGTTCAGTTGAGCAAAGTGGTAGTTTTTGTAAAACGGTAAAGGGCAGTAACTGGCGTATGTTTACTTGTGAAAGTCACAGTAAAGATAGTGATTGTGAATTATATAATTTAATGTCTTTAAATGAATCATCTATAGATGCTCGTTTAAGCGCTGTTGGTGGTACGCCAGTGAGTAATTATTATTGGAGCTCTACAGAATACACTTCTTCATATTCTTGGCGAGTTTCATCTGATGGAAGTTTTGTTGAGATGACTCCTAAATATCATAGCACAGCTACAAGCCTCCGTTGCATTCGGGAGTTCTAAAAAAAGTGTCATGTCGCCCATAAAGAGTTTATGAGTTTAACCATCTTCCGATTTAAAAATTTGATTGTTGTTTTGACTGGATTACGGGTCAAGCCCGTAATGACAAAATTCATAAAATATGTGTTTAAAACTCCCCTTCACTTGTGAAGGGGTGGCGCTGAAAGCGACGGGGTAGTTGGCAGGGGCGGATTCCATATCCGCCTATCTGTAGGGGACGCATTGCATGCGTCCCACTAAAAAACACACTTTTTGAACATGCTTCAAACCCCCAGCCCACAAAGGCTAGGGGTTATTTTGATAGTGTCTATTTTAAACGACCGTCTAGAATAGACACTATCACAAACTTTAAAAAAAATCAAGAAACAAGTAAAATCAATAACATAATTTCACAAAACTGTAACACTAAAAGTGTCTATTCTAGACGGTGGTTTAAAATAGACACTTTGTTTTTAAGACAGGTGTCAAAATACCAGAATATATGGGCTTATGGGCAGTCAATAATCCTCCCAAAGTATTTATTTTCTGCCCATAACCACCAAAAAAAGACGTTTTTGTGAATTTTTGCAAAAATGAAGGGGTAGGGAACGATGCCCACATCGTCCCACCCATAACAAAAAATGTAGGGACGCCCCTTGTGGGTGTCCGTAAAAATATTTGGAACGGCGTCTCGACGTTCCACAACTAAAAAACAAAAAAGGAGGAAATAAAAATGAATAAAACAAATATAATAACAGGAGGTATAATAGGCTTAACTTTCCTCCTAAATGTAGGAATTGCATCTGCTGTAGATAACTGTAATGTTTCAGCAAGCTGTGAGGATTTGGGGTATACAATGAAAGCAACCCAATGCACAACAGGAAAAATGATAAAATGTCCATTTAATCCAGTTTATGCAATCTGTCAAAGTGCTTCCGCTGTTGGTGATTTAAAATATTCATTAAGGTCAAGTGATCATGATGGTTGGTTACTTTGTAATGGTAGTACATATTCAGTGTCAGAGTACCCAGAGCTTTCTGCTGTATTAGGAAGTAATTTTGGGGGCGCAGGTAAAAGACCAAATTATTATGGGATGTATTTACAGGCAAGAACAGGTACTTCAATAAGTTCTTTAGATAATGTAATTGAAGCTGGCTTGCCTAATATTTATGGCAAATTCAGAACTCTTATGAGAATGTCTAACTCTACTACTTTAACAGCTACTGGTCCATTCACATATGCATATGCTAGTGGTACAGGTGGTTATGATGGAGGTAATAATAATCCTTATAATGCAACAATTGCTTTCAACGCAAATAACTACAACACAATCTATGGAAACTCATCTACTGTAACACCACCTAGTTATCCTGCAAATATATTTATATATGCAGGTACAAAAAATTAAATTTATTTATGTAGCGGACGCATTTTATGCGTCCCTAAAAATTATGCCCTTTGCCTTTTACAATCTTATATTTGTTTTCATCGCCTTTTAAAAAGTCTATCGTAATATAAGGTTCAATAATTTTATCTTTTTCAGGAATATAAGTCATTTGTTCAATCTGCAAATATTCATTTTGCCAGTTGTTTAATGACATACTATCTTTTAGTGGGAGCAGTCTTTTATCTCTAGTCCATGTTTCATGATTTAGGTTTGGGGCATAGTTAGTGATAAACTTTACATTAATTTCAGGATGCAACACCGCCACAAGCCCAGCAACTTGACCACCACCAGAAAACCCAACAAGCTCAACTTCAGAATCTTGAGAAACTTCTTTTATAGCGCTAGCCATAGATTGAATAACTTCAGGGGCAAATCTTCCTGTTGTCCAAAAAAGTTTGGTGCATTTTTCATCGTTTACAAATTGACAGGGCCTAGCCAAATAAACAACATTTTCATTAACATCGTTAAAAGCTAAGCCTCTAAAAAATTTGCCTCTAGGGGTAGGGTTGTTTGTTGGGTACCCTTTAGAGTTAAAAGAGTTTCCATCTCCTT
Organism: Alphaproteobacteria bacterium; assembly: GCA_044432975.1. Lineage (GTDB taxonomy): Bacteria > Pseudomonadota > Alphaproteobacteria > RF32 > CAG-239 > JAWXUC01. The sequence goes on from JAWXUC010000006.1 coordinate 77,376, forward strand.
CAATATAAATTTTAACAGCTGCATTGCTTGAGTTTATTTTTTGCCAACTTGCAATAGTAAAATAATCTGTTTTAATTTCGGCATATTTGTATTCTTGCGGAATCTCAATTTGAGAAGCGCAAGAGGTTAATAAAAAGATTGTTGCAATTATTTTTTTCATAATATATAAATATATTTCAACAAAGGTTAAAAAAAAATGAGTTTATTAATATTTTTCTTCGTACTATCAATTTCTGTTTCTTTTTTATGTTCTTTATTAGAAGCAGGAATCTTATCAATATCACCAAGTTATATAGCAGGGTTAGAAGATAAAAACCCTACATTATATAAAAGAATTTCAGCTTATAAAGAGCATATAGACAGACCATTGGCTGCTATCTTAACATTAAACACAATAGCCCATACAGTTGGCGCAACAGGTGTTGGTGCTCAGGTTGTGGAGCTTTGGGGTAATAAATACATGGGTATAGCTTCAGCAATTATGACTTTGGCAATTTTGGTCTTATCAGAGATTTTCCCAAAAGTTATTGGTGCAAAATATTACAAAAAATTATTGCCATTTATGTGTGCTTGCTTAAGAGTTATGGTTTTTGTGTTAAAACCGTTTTTAATTATGTCAGAATTTTTAACATCATGGATGAAAGATAGCGGAGATGATGCTTCAACAGCAGATGAAATTAAAGCCTTGGCAAAAATTGCTATGGAAGAAAAAGCTCTTAATGAAAATGATTTTAGAATTATCAACAATGTATTGAGCCTAAAAGACATTAAAGTTAAAGATGTTATGACCCCAAGAACGGTGGTTCAATCTGTTAAGCCAACAATGAAAATTAAAGATTTTGATGCAATGTTGCCAAATCAGCCATTTTCTCGTTTTCCGATTGTAGATGAAGACAAAGAAGAATTTTTTGGATATATCCACAAATCAAGCTCTTATCAGGCAAAAGATACTCAAACAGTTAAAAGTTTTGCTCAAAAAATGGTTAGTTTATATTCAGATGCCAAATTAGATAAGATTTTCCAAATTATGTTAGAAGGCAGAAATCCATTAGCTCTTGTTATGGATCAACACGGCAACTGGGTTGGCATTATTTCTTTAGAAGATATTTTAGAAACTGTTTTGGGTAAAGAAATTATAGATGAAACAGATACTGTTAGCGATATGCAATTATATGCAAAACTAAAGTGGAAAAGAAAATCTAATACAAAAAAGAAGAAAGAAGAATAATGCGTGCCGAAATATATAATTTAAATAAAGAAATAGAGCAATCAATAGAGCTTTTAAGGAGGTCTCTTTGACTATGATAATGCAGTTTTAAGATTAGAAGAATTAAACGCATTATCTCAAGATGCAACTTTATGGGAAAATCCTGAAAAAGCCCAAAAGTTAATGGCAGAAAAAAATAGTCTAGAAACTAATTTGAATGATTTTGATGACATTGTAACTTCATTAAAAGAATATTTAGAGTTTGCAGAACTAGAAGAATTTGAAGAAGAGTGTATTCAACAGCTAGAATCCTTAAAAATCAAAGCTAAAAGATTAGAACTAGAAGCTTTATTGTCTGGCGAGTTGGATTCTTGTAATGCCTTTTTAGAGGTTCATGCAGGCTCTGGCGGTACAGAATCTTGTGATTGGGCAGAAATGTTGCTTAGAATGTATGTTCGCTGGGCAGAATCTAAAAAATATAAAGTTGAATATTTAGAAGAAACAGAAGGCGATGTTGCAGGGCTTAAATCTGCCACCATAAAAATTATTGGCCATAATGCCTATGGTTGGTTAAAAGCAGAAACAGGGGTTCATCGTTTGGTTAGAATATCTCCGTTTGATTCTAATGCAAGGCGTCATACAAGCTTTTCATCAATAGGTGTTTATCCAGAAATTGATGATAAAATAGAAATAGAAGTAAACGAATCTGATTGTCGTATAGATACATATAGAGCAAGTGGCGCTGGTGGTCAGCATATTAACAAAACCGATTCTGCGGTTAGAATAACTCACAACCCAACAGGAATTGTGGTTCAGTGCCAAAACCAACGCTCTCAGTTTCAAAACAGAGACGCAGCATGGAAAATGCTTAAAGCCAGATTGTATGAACTAGAAGTCAAAAAAAGAGAAGATAAAGCCCAACAAGAAAGAGATGCTCAATCAGAAAATGGTTGGGGACATCAAATTAGATCTTATGTTCTACAACCATATAAAATGATAAAAGACTTAAGAACAGAGGCTGAAACATCAGAGACAAAAGGTGTCTTAGACGGTAATATAGATTTGTTTCTATCAGCATCTTTAGCTGCTGGTTTATAATTTTTCTTTTTTTATCGTCATGCTGAATTTATTTCAGCATCTTCTAGCTGTTGATTTGTAGGGGTGATTATTAATCGCCACTATTGCCATAAGGCAATGAAAATAAGGATGTATATAGCAAACGCAAAATTATTTGATTGCATATCTCTTGTAGGGAACAGTCTTGAGTGTTCCTTGTATAATATGGCTAATTTCAAAGGAATGGTCAAGACCATTCCCTACAAATATTCAATATTTCCCAAACCCTTCTTGTGAAACTTTTGTTACAGCAGTGTTTCTTTAGTAAAAACAACGACTTATAGTGGTTTTTTATCTCGTTTTTTTTCTTGAAAAATATCTTTTTTTAACGTATTCTAAAAGGGTAAATGAGTTTTTGTATAAAAAAAGGAGAAAAACAATGACTTTTATTAAAAAAAATATATGGACTATTTTAAGCTTAACACTTGTAATGGTTCTTTCTATGACAGGTGGTGCTAGTGCTGCTTCTGTTACTGGTGATGATAGTATTGAAGGCATCGCTTTAGATAAAGGTGTTCAAGTATTTAAAGCTGCTAGAAATATAATGTTTGTTATTGGTGGTTTTGGTCTTGTAGCTGTTGCTTTTGCTGCTATTGCAGGTAAAATGAACTGGAAATGGGTTGGCTCATTAGCAATTGGTTTAGGTATTATTGCTGCTGCATCTGCAGTTATCGACTACGTAACAGGTGACGGTTTATCAGGTGGCGTAAACAACGAAGCATTTGAAGATACTTTGAAATAGTCATTAATGTTAAATATATAACAACAAGAAAGGAGTGCATGTCATGAATAAAAATATCAATATTTATACTTTATTTATAAGTGTGCTTCTTTCTGTTGTTTTTTTAAGCAATCCTGCTTTTGCAGAAAGTAGTGGATTGTTCTCAGATCTGATAGATAAAGGTTCAGAAATCTTTATGGGAATGAGAGATATTATCTATGTTGTTTCTGGCTTTGGTATAATAGGTGTTGCTATAGGTGGCTTTTTTGGTAATATCAACTGGAAGTGGATAGGCGCTATTATTATAGGGCTTATGGTTATTGCTTCAACTGCTGCTTTTATTGAATATATCACTGGTGAAGAAGTTGGTAGTATAACAGATACACTGAAATAGAGGAGATAAAAAATGATAAAATTTATAAAAAAAATAGTTTTCTTAGCATTTTTTATGTGCTTTATTTGTGCTACTCAGGCTTATGCTGCTGATAATATATTTTCAAAAATTATTGCAAAATCAACACAAGTATTAGTTGCTGCAAAAAACATCTCTTATGTTATTGCAGGTCTTGGCTTAATTGTGTTTTCTTGGAGTGCTATTTTTGGTAAAATCTCTTGGAAACACTTTTTTAATATTGCAATAGGTTTGTTTATGTTATCTGCAATGGGTGCTTTTATTAGCTTTTTCATTACTAAAAGTGGTGGCGATTATACTTCATTGCAATACGGCAATAGTCTTGGCACATCTTTCCAAGATACCAATGGTACAACAGGTAGTTTGTAAACATTAAAAACATATAATAAAAAGCCTCGCAATTGTGAGGCTTTTTTTAATGAGAAATAAAATATTATTTTAATTTCTTTTCAACAAACTCTTCGTGTTTTCTAGTCTTTTTATCATATTTTTTTACAGACATTTTTTCAGGATGAGTTCTTGGATTTTTTTCTGCCAAATAAAAAGTTCCGCTACCTGCAGTGCTTTCTAATTTAACTTTTACTTTAACTGCTTTTTTTGCCATTTTCTTCTTTCCTTTTAAGATTATTGGGTTACTATATATATAAATTTTGTTTTGTCAACACTTAAAATAAAAGGAGTGAGATATGTTTTCTGATAAATGGAATATTAGATTTATGGAATTGGCTTTAGTGTTTGCAACATGGTCAAAGGATACATCTACAAAAACAGGGGCCGTGGTTATTGGTCCAGATAAAGAAATTAGGGCAACAGGTTATAATGGCTTTGTAAGAGGTGTTGATGATGATAAAGCAGAGCGCTATGAAAGACCAACAAAATATGATTTCTTTGAACACGCAGAAAGAAATGCGGTTTATAATGCTTGTTTAACAGGCACAACCCTAAAAGGATGCACAATGTATGCTTCTCATCCTCCTTGTACAGATTGCGCAAGAGCAATAATCCAGTCTGGCATTAAAAGAGTGTATACCAGAGAATCTGCATTCCCAAAGAATTTAGAGACATCTGCTCATTGGAATGAAAAAGCTTCTTATTCAGAAGAAATGTTCAAAGAAGCCGGTGTTGAATATATAAAGCTCCCAATGTAAAACCTATTAATTTGTCCCCCTTGCGGGGAAAATGTCACAAAGTGACAAAAGGGGGTATAAAATTATCCTTGCTTTTATCAATATAGCTAATTAACTATATTAATCATTTGGTTATATTGAATCCTTCTTTCTCTTAATTATATCATTTATATAATTTAAAGGAGGAATAATATGTCTAATATAACCAAAAGACAATTTGAGGTGTTAAGCCTTGTCGCTCAAGGAATGGCAAATAAAGAGATTGCAAATTCACTACATATCAGCGAATCGACAGTAAAATTACACATGCATGGGCTTTTTAAAAATCTAAATGTAAATAACAGAACCCAAGCCCTAATAGCCGCTCAAGAATCTCACATCTTAAAAAAAGAAGAACCAGATATTTTATATAAATTGGTTTAGAGCGTTTCACTAAAAGATATCACTACTGTCAGGTTAAAAATGGGAAAAGGCAATCATAATATAGTTAGTTATATTGTTTTTACTTGAAAATTTACAAAATTACGTCATTGCAAGCGAAGCGTGGCAATCTAGTCAAAAAATGTAGCAATATAAATTTACTGGATTGCCGCGCTGCGCTCGCAATGACATGAAATATTAGTTATTTTTGCAAAAAAACTCTAACCCATCTTCATAATTTAAAATGGTCTAAACAAAACAAATATAGCTAACTAATTATATTTTGATTGTATTGTGCACTGAAAAAAGTAGGGGAGACGTTTCGCCCTTGCCCCCCTCCTTTTGGCACTGCGTAACGGCGGGAGCAACCCCCCGCCCTACGTTTAGATTCACTAGCATTTTAAAATCAATTAGTTATATTGTTTTTACTTGAAAATTTACAAAATTACGTCATTGCGAGCGAAGCGTGGCAATCTAGTTAAAAAAATGTAGCATAAATTTACTGGATTGCCGCGCTGCGCTCGCAATGACGTAAAATATTAGTTATTTTTGCAAAAACCCTCTAACCCATCTTCATAATTTTAAATGGTCTAGTGTGCTGAAATAAATTAAGCATAACGGTAGAATTATGCAATATAAAAAAAAGACCGCTTATTTGCGGTCTTAAATTTTAGTCTTTATGGCGGAACATAATTCTTCCTTTAGAAAGGTCATAAGGTGTCATTTCAACATCAACTTTATCCCCAACCATAACTCTAATTCTAAATTTTCTCATTTTGCCAGCAGTATGAGCAATGATTTCATGGCCATTTTCAAGTTTAACTTTAAACATTGCGTTTGGCAATTTATCAATAACTTCACCAGCAAATTGTAATAATTCTTCTTTTTCACTCATATTTATTTATCCTTTTGCTCTTTTATACTTTATTTTTTTTAAAGGTCAATACAAAAAAATAACGCCAGTTTATGGCGTTATTTTGAAAATGTTTAATTAGCAAGCTTCATCAACATTTTTTAATATTGCATGCAATTCAATGTTTTGTTTTGCATTTCTTAGCTTGTTACAAAGGTTTTCATCTTTTAATACTCTAGAAATTGATGCCAAAGCAGTTAAATGATCAGCGCCATTGTTTTCTGGAGATAATAATAAAAACATTAAATCAACAGGAGCATTATCAACAGACTGAAAATCAATAGGGTTGTCAAGCGCTACAAAAAAAGCATAAACCTTATTGATGTCAGGGATTCTAGCGTGAGGAATGGCTGTTCTATTACCAAATCCAGTTGAGCCAAGATTTTCTCTTTCAAGAAGAGCATCAAAGATGATTCTTTTGTCAACTTTAGTTTGTTTAGAGGCAACATCTGCAAGTGTTTCTAATAAACTTCTTTTATTTTGAGGTCTAATATTAACAACAAAACAATCCTCATTAATCATATCTGTAATTTTCATTTTATGTTCCTATATAATTAAGCGCTTTTAGGCTCAACCCAACCAATATTACCATCTTTTCTAAGATAAACCATGTTGATTTGGTTTGTAGCAGAGTTTTTGAACATCAAAGCATCTTCACTAGACAAGTCCATGTGCATAATTGCTTCACTAACGCTACAAGTAGGAACCATAGCACCAGTTTCTGCAATAGTTAATGGAGTTTGTTCAACTTCTAATTCTGCTTCATTGTTTGTATCAAAAGAAAATACAGACATATTAGCAACTTCAGCATAAGAAACCTTACCCTTACGAGCGCTAATTTTAGATTTATTTCTACGTAAACGAGTGTTGATTTTAGACAATGCATCATCAAAAGCAGAATAAGGGTCAGCGCCATTGCCACTACCTTTTAAGATAAGTTCTTTTGCAGGATGCACAACGATTTCAGCATCAAAAGATTCGCCTTCTTTAGAAAAAGAAACAATAGCGTCAAAAGCATCTGCAAAATATTTTTCTACAGTAGCGCTTAAAGCTTCATTGCAATGAGCTTTTAATTTTTCGCTAACGTCAACTTGTTTTTCGTTATATGTAATTTCCATTTGATTTTCCTTTACCTATATTAAATTTGTCTTATTAATAAGAACTTTTTTAACAAAAGTCAATAGAAATAAGTTATCTATTCTCACTTGCCTTATAACAACCTAAGAATAATAGCTCTTCAGAGAAGAAATTTAGCTCTTCTAGTGCGTTTTTTAAAGACTTATTGTCATAGTGAGCCATAACTTCAATATAAAATTGAGCAGACACAAAGTGTCCGTCAATCAAATAGCTTTCAATTTTTGTAATATTAACTCCGTTTGTGGCAAAGCCTCCAAGGGCTTTGTAAAGAGCAGATGGAATGTTTTTTAACTTGAAGACAAAAGATGTTACATATTTTTCATCTTGTTTATATTCAGGAATATCTTTTTTACACGCCATAACTAAAAATCTGGTTGTATTGTTATTTGCATTGTGGATATTTTCAGATAAAAGCTTAAGGTTGTTGATTTTTCCAGCTTCTTTAGATGCAATACAAGCAAGACTAACATCTTCTAATTCAATTATTTCTTCACAAGACTTTGCGGTGTCAATTCTGGGAATTGGCTGAATTTTTTGTTTTTTCAAAAACTCAGAACATTGCGATAAAGCCTGAGGGTGAGAATATGCTTGCTCAATATCTTTAAGCTCTGCATTTTTAAGCCCCCAAAGTTGATGTTCTATTTTTAAGAAATATTCACCTGTTATATACACCTTTATTTCGGGCAATAAGAAGTGTACGTCAGCAACTCTTCCTGCATTAGAATTTTCAACAGGAATAACAGCATAATCTACTTTTTTTGTTTTAACCGCATTCATTGCTTCTTCAAAAGTATCAAAGTCAATATATTCAGCTTTTGGAAATATATTTTTAGATGCAATATAAGAATAAGCGCCGATGCGCCCTTGGTAAGCTATTTTCATTTTCATCCTCTTTTTCATAAAATGGTTTATATAGATTATTGACAATTTAAGTTAAATGCAATAAATATTTTAGCTATGGAAGAATTAAGCAATATAAAAGATGTAGAATTATCAGAAGAATTATCAAAAAGATATTTGTCTTATGCGATGTCTACAATTGTATCTCGTTCTCTACCAGATGTTAGAGACGGTCTAAAACCTGTACACAGACGCTTGATGTATGCAATGCGCCAACTTAAGCTAGACCCAAAGTTTGGTTTTAAGAAGTGTGCCAGAGTTGTTGGCGACGTTATTGGTAAATATCACCCACACGGTGATAGTGCTGTTTATGGTGCAATGGTTAGACTTGCTCAAGATTTCTCGGTTCGCTATCCTTTAGTAGAAGGGCAGGGCAACTTTGGTAATATCGACGGCGACAGTGCTGCTGCAATGCGTTATACAGAAGCCAGACTTACCCCTTATGCAATGGCATTAATGGAAGGCTTAAATGAAGATAGTGTTGACTTTAGAGAAACTTATGACGGCGAAGAAGATGAACCAGTTGTAATGCCAGCAATGGTGCCAAACTTATTGTGTAATGGCTCATCTGGTATTGCTGTTGGTATGGCAACAAACATTCCACCACATAATTTGGCAGAAGTTTGCGATGCTCTTTTATTGTTGATAGATAAACCAGATTCAGACATTACAAGTGTTGTTAAAAAAGTAAAAGGTCCAGATTTCCCTACAGGTGGTATTCTAGTCGATTCTTTTAATACGATTCTAAATGCATACAAAACAGGTAAAGGTACTTTTAGAATTCGTGCTAAATGGGAAAAAGAAGAACTGTCTCATGGGCAATATCAAATTGTCATAACAGAGGTTCCATATCAGGTTATAAAATCAAAATTAATAGAAAAAGTTGCAAACTTATTATTTGAGAAAAAGCTTCCATTATTAGATGACATTAGAGATGAATCTGCCGAAGATATCCGCATTGTATTAACACCAAAATCTCGCAGTGTAGATGAAACAATGTTGATGGAACACTTGTTCAAACAAACAGAATTAGAATCTAGATTTTCTATGAATCTTAATGTTTTAGATTCAGATGGTGTGCCTAGAGTGATGAATATTATAGATGTCTTAAAAGAGTTCTTAAAGCACCGAGAAATTGTTTTAAGAAGACGCATCAATTTTAGATTAGGCAAAATTAATCATCGCTTAGAACTTTTGTCTGGTTATTTAATTGCGTATTTGAACTTAGATGAAGTTATTCATATAATAAGAACAGAAGATGAGCCAAAACAAAGCTTGATGGATAAATTCGCTTTATCAGAAGTTCAGGCAGAAGCGATTCTAAATATGAAGTTGCGCTCACTTCGCAAATTAGAAGAATTTGAAATTAAAAAAGAATTTGATGACTTATCTGCAGAAAAACAACAACTAGAAGAATTGTTGTCAGATGAGGGCAAACGTTGGAACGCAATTGCAGGAGAAATCAAATTAGTCAAAGATCAATTTGGCAAAAAAACTGCAATAGGCAAAAGAAGAACAGAACTACAAGAATTAACTGAAGAAGTAGAAATTTCTATTGAAGCATTTGTAGAAAAAGAGCCAATTACAGTTATCTTATCTAAAAAAGGTTGGATTCGTGCTTTAAAAGGTTATGTAAATTTGCAAGAAGAATTCAAGTTCAAAGATGGCGATGAATTGTTATATGCAATGCACGCTCAAACTACAGATAAGTTGGTTGTTTTTGATACCTCAGGCAAGTTCTTTAACATTCAGGCTTCAGAAATCCCAAGTGGAAGAGGGTTTGGACAACCAATTAACTTGATGATAGATTTAGGTGTTAAAGATGACGTTGTTTCAATGTTCTTGTATGAAAAATCTCAGTATTTGATAGTCTCAAAAAAAGGCTATGGCTTTGTGATTGATGAGAGCAATATTTTTGCCCAAACTCGTCAAGGTAAAAAGGTTATGAACGTGGCAGAAGATGATGTTGCTCATTATTGCATAAAAGCAACAGGAAATATGGTTGCAACAGTTGGCGAAAATCGCAAAATGTTAGTGTTTAATATAGAAGAAATCCCAACCTTATCAAGAGGTAGAGGTGTTGTGCTTCAAAAATTCAAAGACGGCATATTATCAGACGTTCAAGTCTTTGATGAGGCTGAAGGTTTCAGCTTTATGAAAACAACAGGCTTGAAAGTTGAAAAAGATTTAATGACATGGTTATCACACAGAGCCAACGTTGGCAAACCAGCTCCATTTGGTTTCTCTCGCAAAAACAAATTTTTTGAAATATAAAGAGTTTGTCCCCCTTGCGGGGAAAATGTCATGCAAATGACAAAAGGGGGTTAAATATTGATACCAAATTTCAAATAAACTTGACAAAAGATAAACCTGTATTAAAAAAGAATTTATGCAAAATTTAAAACTAACCACATTAATGCCAAGCATAACAAAAGATGTTTCTTATGAGTATGACGCAATAAAATCTGATGTTTTTGAGGCGATTATTTCAGATATCTTAAAAGATAGTCATACAAGCTCAAATCCATATTTTGAACAAGTAATGGGAATTCCAGGAGCAGGCAAATCAACTTTTACAAAAAAATATAAAAGAGATGATGCTGTTTTTCTTAATTTTGATAATGTTATGGAACGCATTCCACAGTATCAAAAAGATATTTTAGAGCTTGGCAGTGTTGAAAGTTTTAAAAAGTGGGAAATGCCCGCAAGAGTGATTGGTTATGAAGTTTTAAGAAGAGCTGTTGAGGCAAAAGCAAATATATTTTGGGATCATAGCGGATTGTTTGTTAGCTGTTTAGATTTAATTGAAAATATCAAAAAATATAATTATAATACTCATATGTTTTGTTTGCTTTGCGATGTTGATGAAGCTTGTAAAAGAGCTCAACAAAGAGAGCAAATAACAAAAAGACATACCCCAAAAGAAATGATTGAACAACGCGCTGAAAAAGTAAAATCATTCTTAGATATGTATAAAAAAATAGCCGATAAAGTAACCGTCTATGACACCACCAACGGTAATTTTGAATTAAAGTAGGGGACGATGCCCTCATCGTCCCATATGCAAAATAAGCAATATCCCGTCAAATATTATTCCTTATTTTTATGCGCCGCCGCCAACTGCTGCACCGCATTTTGCAAATGTGCTAACAACTTCATAATTACATTGTAATTCATTTCAAAATCACAGTTCTCATTAGGCTTAATATTCTCCCACTTAAATTTATCTCTCCTCTTCATTATATAAGCTCCTTTTTATTTTTCAGTTAAAACAAAACCGCCATAAAAAATGACGGTGGAGTTAAACAACTGTGTAAACGCAGTCGTTGTTCTTCGTGCAAAAGCCTTATTCCCAACACTCCACCAATAGTGGATTGCGTAGTTTACAGATGTTGTTTAGACACCATTCTCAAACTATTGAGAACAAAACCATTATAAAAGCATATTTTTATTTTAGCAATAACTATTTTCTATATAGCTAAGGCAAAAATAAATGATTGTGTTTTATAATAATTTGTAGGGAATGGTCTTGACCATTCCTTTGAAATTAGCCATATTATACAAGGAACAGTCAAGACTGTTCCCTACAAGAGATATGTATCAAATAATTTTGCGTTGTCTATACCTCAAATTTTATAAAACATTATAGTTAAACATTTAATGTTATAAAAAATCAAATAAAACAAACATCTAATCAAAAAATAACGCATAACGTTAAACGTTTAACGTTATGCATTATTTTTGGGCTAGATGTTTATGAATAACTCAATGATTTGTCTTTTAAAAAACCACTTGCCAATATATAAATAGTTTTGTAAAATCACACCCAACATGTAGGGGAGACTATTGGTCTTCCGCAACCATAAAGGAAAACATAATGAAGGCACAAATAAAAAATATCTTCTGGGATGTAGATGGCGTTTTAGCAAATTTAAATTTTGCGTATTTCAATTTTTTAACCAATCACCCAAATTGGAAAGAAACTTACAAAGATTTGCAATGGCAAGATTTAGATAAAGTTCTTCCTATTGTGCCAAAGTACGGAGCATTAGAACTAAAAACTCACCCAGAGCACGGCGTGCAAATGGATAAAGACTTTACTTCTGATTTAAGCTTTTTCAATAACCGCCCTTTATATGATGGCGCAATTGATGCAATTAAAAAATTTGATGAATTGGGCTTTAAGCAATTTACCATGTCTGCAACTTTCAATGTTGAAGTTAAAAAAGCTCTTTTAAATAATTTGTTTGCAGAAGTTAAAGATATTCTGACCATAGAATGCGTTCAACACGGAACTTTTATGCACGACACTGCAAAAGAAGATATGTTAAAATCTTGTTTTGAAAAATATGGCTTAAAAGCAGAAGAAACAGTTTTAATTGATGATAGAATTTATAATCAAGAAGCTGCAATTAATGTTGGTGCAAATCCTGTTCGTTTTAGGTGCGAATTTACCTCAGACCTTCCACAAGAAAAAGCTTGGATTCCAGAAGTTTCTAACTATGAAGAATTAATTGAGTTGCTTACAAAAAATGCTTAAACTTAAAGACAGCCCAGAAAATATCTTAAAAAAAGTCTTTGGTTATAATGACTTTAGGGGACAGCAAAAAGAAATTATAGACAACTTGTTATCAGGCAATGATGCCGTTGTTTTAATGCCAACAGGTGGCGGAAAGTCTTTGTGTTATCAAATCCCAGCTCTTTGCGTTGAGGGTTTGGCTGTTGTGATTTCTCCATTAATTGCTTTAATGCAAGATCAAGTTGTTAGCTTGCAAAGTTATGGTGTTAAGGCAGAATTTATAAACTCTAGCTTAACCCCAAACCAAGCATCTCAAGTTTTTGAAAAACTAAAAAACAAAGAGATAGATATTTTATACGTCTCTCCAGAACGTCTGCTTTTAGATGATTTTCAAGCGTTTTTACAAACTTTAGATATCGCATTTTTTGCTATAGATGAAGCTCATTGTATTTCTGTTTGGGGTCATGACTTTAGACCAGAATACACTAAACTATCTGTTTTAAAAAAGAACTTTCCAAATTCAAACATCATAGCTTTAACCGCAACCGCAGACAAGTTAACAAGAGAAGATATGATTAAAAATCTGTCTCTTGAAGGTGCAAACGTTTTTATCTCAAGCTTCGACAGACCAAACATTGAATATGCGGTTAATATTAAAAATAATGAAAAAAAACAGCTTTTAGATTTTATTGAAAATAATTATCAAAATGAAGCGGGTATTGTCTATTGTCTTTCTCGTAATAAGGTAGAAGATGTCGCTGCATTTTTGCAAGAAAAAAACATAAAAGCATTACCATACCATGCGGGGCTTCCTAATACAATCAGAGAAAAAAATCAAAACACCTTTATTAAAGAAGATGGTGTAATTATGGTTGCTACAATTGCTTTTGGTATGGGCATAGACAAACCCAATGTGCGTTTTGTTGTTCACTTAGACATTCCAAAATCAATAGAAGGATATTATCAAGAAACAGGCAGAGCAGGGCGAGACGGCTTGCCTAGTAAAGTTTTAATGCTGTATGGCTTAAAAGATATTGTGCAACAACAAAACTTTATAAAAATCTCGAATGCTCCAGAAAAACAAAAACAAATAGAACGCAAAAAATTATCTTCAATAGTTGCTTATGCCGAAACGATTGATTGTCGCAGAAAGTTCTTATTAAACTATTTTGATGAACAAAGAGAAAATCAATGTAATAATTGCGATAATTGTTTAACCCCTGCAGAAACTTATGATGCAACAGTCGATTGTCAAAAGTTTTTATCTTGCATATACCGTGCAAGCTCAAACTCTTCATTTGGCTTTGGAATTACTCACATCATAAACATATTACGTGGCAGCAATGATGAAAAAATCAGACGTTTTAATCATAATGAATTGTCAACTTATGGCATTGGCAAAGAACTTTCAACTTCATCTTGGCAAGCAATAGTTAGACAATTATTGATTAAAGATTTTGTGAATATAGAAGCAGAACATCAAACTATAACTTTAACAAAATCAGGGTTTGAATTCTTAAAAAATAAAGAGCAAATAGTGTTAAGAAAATTGGTTTTGCAATCTAAAAAATCTGCAAAAGTGGTAAAACAAGTAGCGCAAGTGCTAGAAGGTCAAGCAGATATAACCTTATTTGAACAATTAAAAGCTTTGCGTTTATCAATTGCTAAAGAACACAACTTGCCACCATATGTAATTTTCCATGATAAAACATTAATAGATATGGCAAAATTAAAACCCGCTAATTTAGAAGAGATGTCTCAAATCAGCGGAGTAGGCGAAGCCAAACTAAAAACCTACGCCCCCCAATTTTTGCAAGAAATAAACCGTTAATAACGAGTATTAACGGTTTAAATAAAAGCAATAAAGTGTTTTTTATTTTACAACGACCTTATTGTAGTAAACTCTTTCGAGTTCTTTTACATTGATATCAAATGATCCTCCTTCAAAGAGCATTTGATTTCCAACTAAATTTGCCTTAAATACACTAAACGTTCTTCCGCCAGTGTTGTTCATTGTTGAAATTTCATCAGCCAAGATATCAAAATACCTTTTTGGCTGGTTTTTGAAGATGACGGAAGGAAAAGACCAAGCTCTTTCATCTCCCTCAATTTCAACAACCGCAAATTCAATTTCATCTTCATTTACCATCAACCTGTTGGCAAAAAATGATAATTTTAGAATATCAGACCATTGGCCTGAAAAGTTTTTTTCCATATAATTTATTATTAAGTTTGTTTCAAACAGGCTTATAACACAAAATATTGACAAAATCAAGTACTATTTTGTATTGTTTTGTGTTTTTTATACTTTAATATTTTTTTAATTTGTGATATGATATATACATAATAAGGAGTATTTGTTATGGTTGATAAAATACAAGAGAATCAAGGTGCAGTAAAAATCCCAGAAGAATTAAAGAATTTATATGTGGTTAAAGCATGCGCAAATGTATTTGCCGAAAAACAATATTCAGAGCAAGATGCTGAGCTTTTAGAGGGTATGATAGATGCATATTTGTTGTTCAAAGGTCAAAATGATGTTGATTTAGACATCGATGTTTCTTCTAAGATTCATTTTCCTACAGATAAAAGCACATCAGAATTAAAAGACGATTTCTCAGAGTTATCTTTGTTTTTACCAGAGGTTGTAACAGCAGAACAGTTAGAAATTTTATCAGATAGATCAACTCTTGTTGCTGAAAATGCAAAAAATAACAGAATTATAGCCAGAATTCCAGATTATAAAACAGCAGAGGTTGAAGAACAAGAAAAACAAATAAAAAAACTGATTAGACAAGCCAACAAAGAAGTTAGCACAAAAAAAGAAAATGCTAGTAATCAAAAAAAAGAAGACGCTAAAAAGGTTACAACAGAACAGTTACATTTCTTGTTAGATAAAATTTCAGATTTTCAGGCCAAAAAAGATATTAAACTAAAAATAAGAGATAAAATTTTAAAAAAAGAGCCAAATATTGATAAAATTGCTTTAATTCAAAGAACAGATAGTGAGTTTAAAAAGTTTAGTAAAGATGAAATTTCAGATAAAATAACTGACAAGCGTTCAAGTTTTTCTTCTCCTGTATATGAATTATCATTGCGGACAGAAGATGAAAAAAATGTTTTTTTAGATTTTAGACCTCAAAGAGGAAAGGCGATATCTGTTAAGCTTACAGTGTCAAGAAAAGGTAAAGCACTTACATATTATCTTCCAGGCATTGGTGAAGATGCAGATTCTCTTAAAAAATTTAAAGCGATATATAATGCTTTAGAAAGTGGAATATGCAAAGTTTCTAATGTTGCTGAAGCTAAATCTTCTACTTTATCTAGCACTCCTCGTATAAAAAAAGAAATTAGTCTTAAAAGTATAGAAAAAGATTATAATAGTGTATATCAAACTTTATCTCAAAAGGAACATGAAGCATTAGAAGAAGAGATTAAAGCTTATAATCAATTTATTGATTTAGGTAATTCAGCATCCGCAAATGAATTAAAAGGCCTCATAAATGAAAAATACACAAGAATACAAAATATTAAAACAAAAAAAGATTTAACAAACATTGTCGCAGAAAATTCAAGTGCAATAGAAAATAAACAAAAAGAATTTATAAGTATCTTAAAACAAAACTTAAAATCAATTTCATCAAAAGAAATTATAAGCTTAGTTGCTCCTGCTACAGAGCAGAATAAAGAAAAAAATGCAAAGAGACCTGCTTTTAATAAACTCTTATCTATTATGTGTAGCTCTGAAGGTGTTGTAGATTTAAGAAGCAAAGTTATTTCAGGAATTACTAAAGATGGAAGTATGTGGACAGAATTAAAAACAACATTTAAAGATACAATAAAAATTCTTTCTCAAAATTTAGTTGTTCCAGACGAAAAATCTGAGAAAAAGAGTAGAGAAATATTAAAAGATTTATATGCTGGTAATATAACCTCAGATGTAGCTAGAGGATTATTGCTTCCTGGAGAGATAATAAAAGGTTCAGAAGAATTAAGCAATGAAGTCTTTACTAGAGCAATAGAAACATATTGTTTGCAAGAAAAGAATATTGAACCAGAACAGTTTAATAGAATGAACGAGCTTTTAGAGCCTTTTGGCAAAAAAGTAAGATTAGAAGAATATAAAGTTGAAGAAGTTCAACAAGCAAAACCAGCCTTTTTAACAGAATCTTTGAGGGCTTTAGCATCTTCTCGTCCAGTAGATATTAATTGTGGAAAATTTTCTAAAGGAGATAAAGCAAAATTTGCAACTCAGCATATGTTATTAAAACAGATATTGGGAGATGCTCCTAATTTTGATGCAATGGTTTCTATTCCATTAGAAAGATGTGGTATCGATGTTAAAAAAATAGCAGAATGTCCATATGAAAAACAAAATAAAATTCTAGGTTTGTATGCAGGTATAAGCGATAAGCTAAATGCTGTCGAGTTGGCAAAAGAATTTGATAAATTGTTTTTAGGAGCAGAAGAACATTATGGCCCCAAAGATTTGCCAAAAGCAATAGAAAAGAAAGATGATTATTTATTTTCATTATATGTTGATTTTATGGGGGGCGAAAAAGTAGATTTGCAAGATAAAGATAAGCTAAAATCATTAAAAGATAAATATAATTGGTCTAAATTTAAGAAAGATAACATGCAAAATGCAAATGCTTTAGTCGAAGATATAATGAAAGGTAATAAAGATGGAGAAGTCGGAACATATAAACTTATTGTTCAAATGGCTAAAGAAGGTAAAATGCAATGTAAAAAAGAAGTGCATCATATCCGTCCATTAAAATATTCAATAGGCTCAAAAGATCCTTTAAGATATAATGATTCAGAAAATTTGGTTGTTATTGTTCAGTGGAAACCTTATCAAGTAGATAATCATGCACTAGAGCATTCAACAACAGTTGAAGGTTCAAGGATACAAAACGGCGCATATTTAGTAAAAGCTCAAGATGGAAAATATGTTCGTAAAGATAAAGGTGAACTAAAAGTAGGAGATATTTTGTGTTATGAAAAATTGCAAGTTAAAAATGCTAAAAAAGAAATGGAGGATTTTTTAACAAGGGGTACAATATATGTATCATCATTAGGCACAAAAATCCCATTACCAACATTCCCTGAACCTCAAAGAAGTAATACAAAAGAATTTAAAAACGGAAAATCAGATGAAAGGCTCTAAAAATTATATTGCAAGTTAACCACTCCAGAATGGCTGGTTAAGTCTGTTCTGAATTCTCCTTGATAGTTTAGAATCAGATTCCATAGTTCACTATTTGCAAAGCTAAATCCTGTGTTTATTATTGTTGCAAAAGGTGATGTGTTTTCGTTGATGTATGAATATTTTATATTACCAAACATAAATTCTGTGTTTTCATCTGGTTGAATGATGTCATATTGGGCAGATACTTTTATAAATGGACTAATTTCATGCCTACAATTTATTTCAAATTTATCTTGAAGCTTTATCCCAATTAAAGATGTTAATACATCTTGATGATTTGAAGAAAAATCAAGATCACCATCTGTAATATAATCACTTTGCCACAAGTTTATATATCTAAACCCTGCTTCTGGTATTAATAGGCCAAAATCATAACCACTCATTATCTGTATTGCAGTTGAATTGATATTATATTTTGCATTTTCTTTTTCATCATAATCAGAAAAAGTATATTCTAAAACAGAATTAACAAACCAATCACTAGGTTTGTACTCTCCATAAATAAAAGCAGAATGAGAGTTTGCCGTAGCATCTTGATTGCTAGTATTAATATCATTTTTTATATAAGAATATCCAAAACCTAATTTAATATCTTCTTTTTCTTTTTCATATCCTATTGCAACACCGTATGTATCTGCATCCATGCTTTTAGAAAGGTTAAAATTAGTTTCATTATATAAGCTTGTTATCCACAAACTTGAGTTGTTTTTAGTGTCTAATTGTTCTGCGTATTTATAAGAGTTTATACCTCCTGTTGTTCTAGCAGATACAACATCAAGCAATATATTTGTGTTATTGATTGTATTTGCAACAGCATTAATTTTTTTTATGCTATTGCTTAGAAGAGGGTTATCGCCATTTAATATTAAATGAAGAGTAGAGTCTTTTTGGATAGAATAATCTTGAAGTGTGTTTCCATCCTCTAATTCTTTTCCTGCAAAAATCAAAATCTGCAAATCAGGAATAATACCTTCTTTATCTTGAATTTTTGCTTTAACATCTTCAATTCTGTCAGTAGACTCAACTTCAAGAGTTATATGTTTACCACTTAATGTCTTAACAAAAATTTGCATAGCAAAAGCACTGTTAGAAATCATTAAAGTAAATATAAGTGTTGTGATAAACTTTTTCATGTGCTTGCTCCTATGGTATCTTTGCATAATACTAAAATATTAATTAAAAGCAATGAATATTTTTCAGTAACAAAAAACTCCTTGAAAAATCAAGGAGTTGAAAATCAACTGGCGGATGGTATAGGACTCGAACCTATGCATCCCAATCGGGATGACAGATTAGCAATCTGCTGCATTACCACTCTGCCAACCATCCGTCGTGAGAATATAAATAAACAATATATTTGATATAGTCAAGAACTTTATCAAACTTTTTATATTTTTATTTGAATAGCTTTTCTTTTAACTCTAAAGCTGTTTTTGTAATTGCAAGCCCACCTAAAGATGTTTCTTTTAATAATGGAGACATCAGTTGCCCTGTTTGACACAAAGCATCAACAACTTCATCAACAGGGATTTTGCTTTCAATTCCTGCTAAGGATAATTCGCTTGCGCTAACTGCGTGTATGGCTAGAATAGAGTTTCTTTTAATACAAGGAACTTCAACCAATCCACAAACAGGATCGCAGGTCAAACCTAACAAATTTTTTAAGGCTAATGCTGTGGCATTTAGGACTTTTGTTTCATCTCCATTAAATATTTGAGCAATCATCCCAGCACACATCGCGCAAGCAACACCACATTCAGCTTGGCAGCCAGCAACAGCACCAGCTAGTTGAACTTTGTTAGAAACGATTGCTCCAATTGCTCCAGCTGTGATTAATCCATTTATTTGAGTTTCAACATCTATATTATACTCTTCTGTTAATGCAACCAAAACAGAAGGCACAATTCCACAAGATCCAGCAGTAGGGCAGGCAACAATTTTGCCCATTCTTAAATTTTCTTCACTTGTTGCAAGTGCATAAGTTGTTATTTTTTCAAACAACTTGCCAAACATTGCTGGCTTTTCTTTGTAGCTTGTTTGCAGCTTTATGCAGTCTGCGCCACACCAGTTGCTAGGTCCTTTTTCAGAAGATTGAAGCCCTCTTTTAATAGCTTCATTCATTGCCTCTATATGTGTTTTTACTTTGTTGCGTATTTCATTTACACTAACTTCATTTTCAATAGCCTCTTGTTCTTGAAATACTTCAAATATTGTTTTGTTTTTTTGTTGGCAATGTTTTGTTAGTTCTTCAAATGTTGTAATATTCATTAATTTAACCTTTTAATCTTTGTTGCAAAATAAACATCTTTTATTTCTTTTATCTCTTCAATAATATTATTTTTGGGTTCAGAATCTAATGCCACACACATTGATGCATTGCCACCTTTTTGACTTCTATCACATTGTAAAGATGCAATATTAAGTTTATGGTCTTGAATTATTTTACTTATTTTTGAAATCATGCCAATCTCATCTTTATACATTAAAAGAATAATGTCATAAACACCTTTTAACTTAACAGAAAAGCCATTTATGCTAGATATTTCTATTTCTCCAGCACCAACAGATTCTCCACTAATTGTCATTTTATCATTTATTTTTATATCAACAGAATTTGGATGCCTGCTTAAGTCTTCTTTATATGTAAAGCTATACTTTAAGTTTGTGTTTTCAAAAATATTTCTTATTCTGATATCATCAACAGACAGTCCCATTACACCAGCAAGAAGCCCTTTGTCTGTACCGTGTCCTTTGCCTGTTTGAGCAAAAGAATTATATAAACAAAAATCAACTTTTGTTATGGTGTCATTAAAAATATTTCTTGCCATAATACCTAGCCTAATTGCTCCCGCAGTATGAGAGCTTGACGGTCCAACCATAATTGGCGAAATAACGTCAAATAGTCCTTTTTTATTCATTTTAGTCCTTATTATAAAGTTTTAATTGCATCACGAGCAAGAGTGTCTACTCGTTCATTTTCAACGTGTCCATTGTGTCCTTTAACCCATTGCCATTTAATGTTATGTTTAGGTAAAAGTTCATCTAATGTTTGCCATAAATCAACATTTTTAACAGCTGACTTCTTGTTTGTTGTTCTCCAGTTATTGGCTTTCCAATTTTTTAGCCACTCTAACACACCTTGCATTACATATTTGCTGTCAGTATAAATTGTAACATCGCATTGTGTTTTTAGTGCTTCTAAAGCTTTTATAACGGCAGTTAATTCCATTCTATTGTTTGTGGTTTCAGCTTCTGCACCACTGAGTTCTTTTTCAACACCTTTGCATCTAAGCAAAGCTCCCCAACCTCCAGGTCCAGGGTTACCAGAACACGCGCCATCTGTAAAAATATCAACTTGCATATCTAAAATACTCTTCAAAAAACTCTTTAATTAATGCTTCTTTGTTTTCAGCTTTTAATCCTTGCGCAACAAAAGAGCGAAGCTTGTTTTTTGTTATAAAAACTCTAAAATCTTTAGGCGCTGTTCCATCAGCTCCCATTACTCCATTTAATAAAAAATCATCTGAGGCATCTGGTGCAAAAATCAAGTCAATATCCAAACATTTTATAATCCCTCTAGGAGGTAGTTTAAAATCAGGTTTTGATACTAAATTTAATTGTCCATTAACCGCAGGGATAGAATCCCAATGACCAAAGTTGAAAAATCTAAATTTGTTATATTCTCCACCATCTGCTTCTGTGTTGCAAGAAACATAAAAGTCTTTTGCTAATACATTACTTTCATTTTTTGCACTTATAGAAAAAGAAACCTTAATATATTCAAGATGTGGATTTTCAATAGATTGTGGGTGCAAAATATCTATTTGTGAATTTTCAATAACCTCAATGTTTTTGTTATCTATCTGAAGCTCAATATTAGGCTGCGGAGCTCTTCCAAACATTCCAGCAATAACAGAATATGGGGCAGGAACATTATTAGAGCCAGAACGAATATATATTTTATTACCAGTAGAAGTCATTAGTGGAGCTAAGTCAGATTTTGGAATAAAGGTTGCTAAAAATCCATCCCCATTTTCATCAACACCAAAAACATGGTTTCTAACTTTATTATGGCTAGGAATTGTGCATCCAGAGATTGCGTTTTCTATCCAGCTTAAATAACGATATACGTTTTTAACTTTAACTTTTGCTTTTGCAACATCGCCTATTTCAACATCTCTAGAACATTCAACCCCCCAGATAATAACTCCACCCTCAGAGTTGCCAAATCCAGAGATTGCCTTTGCAAGGTTTTTTCTGTCATCTTTGTGCATGTATAAATTTGATTTATTAAATTGAGACGCAACTAGCTTAAAATCTAAAAAAAGCTCTTCTGTTTTGAAGTTGATGATAAATTCATCAATAGCATCTTCGCCAAAATATATAATTTTATCAAATAAATCTTCTGCTCTAGACATTATTTACCTCTTTATAAAAGTTTTCATAATCCATATATTCGCCAATATCACCAAGCAAAGCATAAGAAGGTTTTGATGCAAATATTTTGTTTGCTAAACTTCTTATTTTTTCTTTGTTAACATTATCAATTTTAGCAACCATTTCTTCAACAGGAATTCTTCTTCCAAATAAAGAATATTGTCTTGCAAAAATCTCTAGTGTTGAAGAAGAGCTTTCTAAAGCCATTAGCATATTTGCTTTAAGTTGATTTTTTGCTCGATTAATTTCTTTGTCGCTAACCAAATCTGTTCTAATTTTTTTAATTTCTGTTGCAATAGTTGGCATAAGTTGTTTAACTTCATCTTTTGTAGTGCCAGCATAAATAGAAAACAAACCAGTATCCTTAAAAGAAGTGCTATAGCTATAAACACTATAAGCAAGTCCGAGTTTTTCTCTAATTTCAACAAATAAACGAGAACTCATAGCGCCACCTAAAATAGAAGACAATATAGAAGAAGTATAATAATCTTCAGAATGATAATTAACACCTTCAAAGCCCAAAGCTAAATGAGTTTGTTTAATATCTCTTTTTTCAACCTTCATTCCACCAATATATTTTGGAGTTTCTAAAACAAAATTATTTTTTGCCTGAAAGCTAAAACATCTATCTTCAATCATTTTCACAAAGTCAGAATGTTTAATGTTTCCAACCGCTGCAAAAACAATATTTTCATAAGCATAATTGTTTTTTATATATGATAACAGTGTTTCTCTACCAAAAGATTTAACATCTTTTTCTAGCCCTGCAATAGGGCGCCCTAAAGCCTGATTTGTAAAAGCAGCTTCTTGCATATAATCAAAAATAATGTCTGTCGGGTCATCAAAGCCTTGTTTAATTTCTTGAATAACAACTTCGCGTTCTTTTTTTAGCTCTTCATTATCAAAAACAGAATTTTGCAACATATCCATAATAACATCAATTGCAAGTTCTGTGTGTTCTTTTAATATTTTTGCATAATAAGCTGTAAACTCACGCCCTGTATATGCGTTAAGTTGTCCACCAACATCTTCAATTTCTTCACTGATTTGAATTGAATTTCTGGTTTTTGTTCCCTTAAAAAACATGTGTTCCAAAAAATGAGAAATCCCATTTATTTTTTTTTCTTCAAAAGAAGAACCTGTATGAATATAAACTCCAGCAGAAACACATTGAGTTCCTTCTCTTGTTTCTGAGATTATTCTAGCCCCATTTTTTAATATTGTAATTTCCATTTTGTTATCCTAACATACTTTTTAAGATTATTTTCATTTTTGCAAAATTAGAAAGAAGAGGTTTTGGCGCAATTACTTCCATTCCTCTAGTTTGCATAATTTCTAAATACTTTTTATAAATATTTGCAAAACCTCTAATAATTTTCAAATTCTTTTTATCAACATTTTTATAATAAGCTTCTAACTTTAATAAATTTTCAGAAGCAAGCTTTAACATTTTTTCTCTGGCAATAGAAAGTTTTGGGTCAACAATAATTTCTTGCGGAACTTTAGAAGTTATACCTGCATCTCTCAAAAACTCTTTAGGAGTATAAATAAAGCCGAGAAGTGTATCTTCTTTCATGTTTTCTAGAGCAACAACAGGGTGAATAAATTCTGCCATTAATAATGAAATTTGCTTATCTGTAACATTAAATATTTTAAGCCCCATTTCAATCCTACCACCATAAACCCCTCTGGCATATCTCATATATTCAGCGAGTGTTGGGTTGAATGGATATTCTCTAATGCTATCAATATAGGCTTCAATAACGTCAACAAATGTTTGTTTTTTTAAAGAAAATCTCAAGCAATTTTTATAAATTTTTCTGCCAATATCTGTTTGAGGAACTTTTTTATCAAAAATATTATCAATTTCTTCACGCCAAGCATTAAGCATTTCTAGCTTTTCATCATTTGACAAATCACTTTTTACAATTTCTTTTTCAACATGATGATTAAAAGCAAAAATTGTATATGCGCCAACCTTCTTTGCCTTAGGCAAAAACTGCATAAGCCAAAAAAACGAGTTCTGATTTCCTTTTACAATTGTAGATATAGTATTCATAAAGCAGATAATAGCATAAAAGTATTAATAAACAATGAAAGATTGCGTATTTTATTTAGAAAATTCAGCTTTCTTTTTTGCCTGTGCAATTTTGAGAGTGTTTTTTGCTTTTGCTGCTTTAGTTTGCTCTTCAACTTGTGTTTTTGAATATCTGAATAATGTTGTAAACCTGATAGGGTCTTCTTGATTTTGTATAGTCAATTTTGCAAGATTTTCTCTTTGCTTAAGGTTTTCATCGCCAAAAGAAAGGGCGATAGGCCTCTGAGATAAAACCTCAATAAATGTCCCTTCATCTTTAAATAAGCCTTCAGCATACATTCTTTTTATTTCTTTCATTCTATTTGCCAGAACTTCGGGTTTGTATCCTAACAGAGTAGGAGCATTGAGTGCCATATTAAGATATTTTTTTTGAGATAAATTACTGTCTTCAAATTTTTCACAAACGCCTTGTACGTTGTTGTAAATTGCATCTGGTTTAATGTAAAATAACTGAGGTTGTCTGGCTGCCGCTGCGACATAACTTTTGTTTGTTAAACCAATGTCTTTGAATTTTTTTACAACATTTACAACATTTTCTTTTGTTTCTGTTGCTGGCTTGTTCAAAACAGAAGGTTTTTTATTAAGAGATTTAATAAACGCCTTATGAGTTAATCCATAATCTTTAAATGTTTCTACAAAGTTGTCTATCTTGTTTTTTATTTCAACAATACTAACATTTTTTTTGCTAAAAGAGGTGTCTTTGTTAATTCCAGAAAAAATTTTAATAGCTGTTTCTATATTCATATCAGTAATACTTAAAAAGTTATTTGCGTTTTCAATATTAAGGTCAACAGGGTTTAATTCTTTAATGGTTTCAAACAGGGTTTCTAGATTGTTTTTTCTTTTAGCGGCGCTCATAAAAATATCCTTTTATTGTTATCTGAACCAAGGTATATCATAAAAAGTGGTTTAGAGCAAGTTTTTTTTGTCCCAAATTCTGTTAAATTTGAGTTTTTTAGTTTTATTTTTATAGACAACTGCTCCATAAGGTTCTTCATTTTTTATTTTAATATCTCCATATTTTTGAATAACCAGCATTTTTTCAA
Organism: Alphaproteobacteria bacterium; assembly: GCA_044432975.1. GTDB lineage: Bacteria > Pseudomonadota > Alphaproteobacteria > RF32 > CAG-239 > JAWXUC01. The sequence goes on from JAWXUC010000006.1 coordinate 102,641, forward strand.
ACTTTGATGGGTTGTCTAAATTTATTGCTATTGGCTTTTCAACAAAACAAAGACTTAAGAATCCAATAATAATTGGCGCGATTCCATAAAGCCTAATTTTGCTTTGCCACAAACACAAAAACAGCCCTCCTAAAATGATTGATACAAAAGCCCAAGTTGGCATAGATAATAGATGCAGAGTTGCGCCATTTAAAGATGATACAAAAGATGTGATGTCGTTTATTAAAGAGACCCCATAACTAAGAACCTTCAAAGGCAGAGCCTCTAAACCAAAAGGCATAGAGATTAAACTGATTAATATAAACGGCATAACAATAATTCCGATGATAGGTCCTGCAAGCATATTTGCTAAAGAAGTATAAGCCGCCACGTTGTTAAAATGATAAATTGCAAAGGGAAGGGTGGCAACAGATGCAATTAAATCTGCGATTATTAAACCTAAAATATAAGATATAATAAAGCCAAATTTTTTAATAAAATTGTTTGTCTGAGTTGCAAATTTTTCGTAAAATGCAATCATGCACAACACCGCCGCAAAAGACATCTGAAAACTCGGAGAAACCAAACTCTCTGGTGATATTGCAAGTATAATCATGGCTGCAATAGAAATCGTTCTGATAGATATTGCTTTTCTATCAAACAAAATTCCTAAAAGCATAATAAATACCATGATATATGCTCTTTGAGTTGGTATTTGCATTCCGCTAATCAGCAAATAAAAAGTTGCAAATAACATAGCAGTAATTGCAGAAATCTTTTTTGTGTCATATTTCAATGCAAAATTAGGTATAAAAACAAGTAGAGTTCTAACCAACAAAAACATTAATCCCGCAATCATACTTATGTGCATTCCAGATATAGATAATATATGAGCAAGCCCAGAGTTTCTGTAGTTCTCTTTTTGCTGTTGTAAAATTTTTCCTTTTTCTCCAGCAATAAGTGCAGTAACAATTCCCGCTTCTGATTTTGGTACATATTTATTAATTTTATCCATAATTTTTTCTCTAATATTTGAGATTATATATAACTTGTTTTTTTCGCATTCAATTTCATAGGCCCTAGTTGTAGAAAATCCGTTTGCTTGCAAGCTATTGTAAAATGCTTTTCTAGAAAAATCATAAGCCCCATAAAACGGAGGACTAAAAGGAGGCATAATGTTTGCGACCATTTCAATACATTGTCCAACATTAAAACTAGAAAACATTGCACTAACTCTTATTTTGTTAAAAATAGGCTCATCGTCAAAATCAGTGATGTTGGTTAATGTATAGCGAGGATTTCCTTTTATGTTAAAATCCTTAAAGTCGATATTTCCTTTTAAATAAATAACATCTTCTTTGTTTGTGATTTTGTTATAAGACAAATAATTTGATTTAAGTTGAATATTCGCAAACCCTAAAACAACCAAAGATATGTATCCTAAGATGATTAATCTTCCTCTATAATATCTCCAAATAATTGCTAAAAATATTATAAGTTCAATAACAACGAGTGTTATCCAAAGATTGGGTTCAAAGGGCAGAGCAAAATAAATGCCGATTCCAAGCCCAAATAAAAAAGGGTAGAGGGCTATTTGTGTCATTGAGCAAGATTAGGGTTTAATTTTCCAAAGGCTTTTTCAAAGAAGTTCTGTTCATTAGCTTCATTTGCGATTGTTTTTTCTTCGTCAATAATAATCTGTTTTCCATCAGTTATATCAGCTCTGTTAATTGAAACTACATTGCCTTCTTTGTCAAATTTAACAACTAAAATATCTCTACTAACAAGAGTAGGTTTAAGGAATGCAATTTTTTTCATTTGAGACTTCATATATATCCAAGTATTCACGTCAATAGGAGATACGTTTGAAGGGTTGCCTAAAAGGTCTAAAACCTCTCCTTTAGATGCTCCAACTTCTAGCATATTTATTTTTGATTGCGGTGGCATGCTTCCTTGAGGCACAATAAATGTGTCTGCAGAACAAGCGCATAAAAATAAAAAACTTGATAAAATAAATTTCTTCATTGACTAAAACTCCGATTTAAATAATATATACACTATATAAGAGGAAATTTAAATATGCAAAATGTTTTTTATCACCCTATAATAGTTGATGACTTAAGAAACGCTGAAAAAAAGTTTAACATCAAAACTAGTGGCAATCAAAATAAGTTTATAGCAGAGGTTTTGAAGGTTGCAGGAATAGATGAGCTTAAGGCAGAAATTTTTATTAAGGCAAATAACAATATAATAAAAGTAAAAGGCAACATTAAAACTGTTGTAGAATTAACAAGTGTTGTTTCTTTAGAAAAGTTCAAAAAAGATTACGATGTTAATTTTGATATGATTTTTGATACGTCTTTGAACTATCAACAACAAAGAGAGCTTGAAAATGAAGGCAAAGAAGCCCCAGATATTATTATTGAAGGCAAAATAGACTTAGCCGACATTATAATAGAACAACTAGCCCTAAACATAGAAGAATACCCCCGCATAGACGGCGAAGAATTTGTTTTTTAAGTAAACAATTGTACATTTATTATTCCCCCTTTGTAGGGTACGGTCTTGACCGTACCTTGAAAAATTGAAGATTCCTAATCAAAACCTCTTACGATGTTTTGAGGAATGACGGGTAAATGTAGGGGCGGTCATTGACCGTCCGTATGTAGGGGACGACACCCACACCATCCCGCAACAATGGGATAATTGTAGGGGCGACTATCAGTCGCCCGCATGTAGGAGATGGGTCTGTCGTCCCGTAAAACAATGTCATTCCTCAAGCCTGCGAATGCAGGCTTGATTAGGAATCTTCTGCTGAATTTCTTTCAATCGCCCGTATGTATGGGAGGACGCTTACATCACCTCATTAATTTCAAAATGTTACAGTTTTATGAATTTTAATACTTAGTGTATAATTTTTATTGCATTTATCAAAAACTTATGAGACACTAACAGTAGTATATATTAACGTTTGCATTTTTGGGAGGATGTATAATGGTTAAATTTTTGAGCGTACGCACTTTTTGTGTCGTCTTCAGTTTATTTTCATTTACATTTCAATCAAATGTCACCTTTTCTGGTGATAAAATCAACACCAATTATGGTGCATTTTGTGCTAGCCTTAATAAAATATAAAATTGTAGGGGATGGGTTTGTCGTCCTGACAAACAAAGTCATTCCTCAAGCCTGCGACTGCAGGCTTGATTAGGAATCTTCTGCTGAATTTCTTTTAACCGCCACTCAATGCGTGTTTGG
>JAWXUC010000007.1:0-94548 GCA_044432975.1 Alphaproteobacteria bacterium
ACGCTCAATACTGGAATCGCTAGAATCAAAGTTATCACTTAAGTCTTTTTTGCTTACTCCTTGACAATGGCTTCTAAACACTTCTCTTTTGATAAATTCACTTGTTCGTTGATGCTTTAATAAACCTTTGGGTAATGAATTAAAATATTTACCACATTCTTTGCAACAATACTTATGAGTAGAAATCCTCATTATTGTAGCTCTTCCTTCAACACTTATCCATTTGATATTGCGTTGATATGTATCTTTGCACCTTAAGTTATAACTGCCACATTTAGGGCAATAATGAGAAGTTAAGTCCTCGCAATCAAATATTACTTTCTTTGATTTTATTATTTCTTTTACCTTGATATTTTCGTCATGGGTGATAAAGTTATAATCAAGCATTGGTAGTTCTCCTTTATATTAAATTGTTGTTTTGCAAAACTAATATAAACGATTTTTTTATTCTTGAAAACTACCTTTGCCCCACTTTTTGACGTTGAGCCCTCTCGTCATCATTATGACGATGAAATTAATGAAAACCTTTTTGGCTCTTCTAAAGCTATTAGCCTTCAGGAGCTTGCTGAGTTGAACAAGACTTTTAACGGTCGCTTGTCTATTCAGCTTGTTATGTGTAAAGATTATATCGGCACACTAACAGAGCTTCAGAAATTTCTTGATGCATTCATTGAGCGTGAATTTATGAACTTCAATCTTCGTGGGGTTGCAAAGTTGTCGACAACCGTTGGTAACAGAGATAAGAAAATTGATTTTTGTAATGATAATCAGGTGGACTTAATTAAGGTCATCGATGATATCACCAAAAATTCTGATTTCTCATTTCACCGACAGTCGATTGGCAACAACAGTCTTCACGAGTTCTTCTCATACAGGGGAGCTAATTTGAAGTTTATCTATGGCAATAACGACTGCTTTAGGCTGTACGATGAGGAGCATGTTAAGAACGGTGGCAACACAATCGCTTCTATCTTGATTTTGCTTCCTACAGGAGCTTTCTTTAGAAACTGGAATTATGATATTTCCAGAATCTAAAAAAGAACTCTACACTCTTTAAAGCTTGGGGGGATTCCCTCAAGCTTTTTTATTTTAAATTTATCTTGATTTTTGTCTATCTATGTGTTATAGGGAATCTAAATTACTAATTATAAATAAATTTTTTTAAAATTATGAAGAAAAAAAACGCTATTTTTACAGCTTTATTTTTGGTCGTAGCTACTTGGATTTTTTGTAATTCAATTTCTGATAAGCCAGAACCTAACCCTCAAAGAGATGAACTATTAAAACTTTATAGAACAATGAATGCTTCTGAATTCACTGACTATATCGATCACCAGCAAGACTCTATTTTCAAAATGGGAACAAGAGAAGAGTATGACAAGTTCACAAAAGATGTGAATTCAATACTAAAATAACCTAACTTAAAACTTAAAAAAATTATGAGAAACGTAAAAACAGCAACTGCAAACCACGAAGATTTTTTCACTGATTGGGCTCTTGTTCAAAAAGCTGAAAACGGCACCGCAGACAACCCTATCCATGATTATGAAAATTGCGAGATGTTTGCGTTTATTACTCAGTTATGGAGAATTTAACAAAAGTTTCGGCAACAACAGGTGTCGTTTTTGATGGAAAAGACTCTTATGTTAAAATCAGATTCAAAAAAACATCTATTACAATCTTTAGAAAAGATGATGTTGATAATTTTGATAATTGGGCAATGATACAAAGAGGAGATTATATCATCTATGATGAAGAATCTAAAAAACTAATCAAAAACCAAACCATTGATCTAATGTGATGAAAAGCCTTGAGATATTATTCTCAGGGCTTTTTGCTTTTTTAACGCGAGGTTCGCATTTGCACTGATTATTTATTAAAAACAATAGATTAGATTTAAAATTTGGCTTTGTAGGACGGTGGCTTGTTCCCGCCTTTTGGCACTGCGTAACGGCGGGAGCAAGCCCCCGCCCTACAGTAAATAGTGTAAAAAAGCACTTGTTTTTTTCTTATACGAATCTCGCTTTTTTAGTGTTTGTTAAAGAGAAAACAGAGTTCTCCCTTACAAATCTACTTTTGCTTAAACATTCCACCAATGCTTGCAAAGAACATTGGGACAAATATTGTAGCGATGAAAGTTGAAGCAATCATTCCGCCAACCATACCTGTACCAATTGCGTGTCTTGAACCTGCACCAGCGCCTGTTGAAATAACCAATGGCAAACAACCAAACGTAAATGCTAATGATGTCATTACAATTGGTCTAAATCTTAATTTTGCTGCCTCTAATGCGCCGTCAAAATAAGATTTGCCTTTTTTAACTTCTTCCATCGCAAATTCTACAATCAAAATTGCATTCTTTGCCGACAAACCAATCAATGTTACCAAACCAACTTGGAAATATAAATCATTATTCAATCCCCTTAACCATGTGGCAAGTAACGCACCAAAGATTGCAAATGGAACTGATATAATAACCACAAATGGTAATGACCAACGTTCATATTGCGCAGCTAAAATTAAAAACACCATTATAATACCAAAGATAAATGCTTGAGTTGAAGCGCCTCCTGTTAATTTTTCTTGATATGCAGAACCAATCCAAGAAAGCTCATAATCACTACCCAACACCTCTTTTGCAACTTCTTCCATTGCTGTAATTGTTTGACCTGATGAATATCCGCTTGCAGGGTCTGCCATTATTTTTGCAGCAGGAAAAACATTAAACCTTGTTATCAATTCTGGGCCAATTACCCTCTTAACTGTTATCAAAGCAGACAGTGGAACTAGCTTTCCATCTGTTGATTTTGCATAAACATATCTTAAATCATCTGGAGAACGTCTAAACTTTTCTTCTGACTGCAAGGTTACTCTAAAATTTCTGCCCATGTATGTAAAGTCATTTACATATAAGCTACCGAATGTACTTTGTAAAACTGCGAAAACTTGAGTGATTGAGACATTTAAGCTTTTTGCTTTTTCTCTATCTAAGTCAATTTCATATTGAGGGGTAGTTACAGAAAATAAAGTTTTTACATTTGAAAGCTCTGGACGTTTGTTAGCTGCAGCCACAAATTTGTTTGTCATATCTGCAAGCTCTGCTGGAGTTTTACCGCCTTTGTTTTGAATATATCCTTCTACACCACCGCTGGTAGACATACCTGTAATTGCTGGAGGATTGAAAGCAAAGCCTATGCCGTCTTGTTTTGATAATCCATAACTAGTAAACAATTTTGCTAATGTCTCAGAATCTTCTCCGGCTTGTTTTCTGTTTTTCCAGTCATCTAAAACTACAAATGAAATACCTGAGCTGGTTACTTGCGTACTAGATAAAATATCAAAACCAGAAATACCAATAACGTTTTCTACTAAAGGATTTGCCATAATGTCTTTTTCAACTTCATCTACAAAAGCAACACTTCTTGATAATGACGATGCGGGAGGCAGGTTATAACTAACCATTAAATATCCTTGATCCTCACTAGGAACTAGACCTGTTGGAATCGTTCTGAATAAATATAAAACACCTAATATAAAAAGACCAAAAACACTGAAAGCTTTTTTCTTGTTAATCAAGCACCATTTAACACCTGCCAAATAAACGTTGGTAATTTTATCAAATAAAGCATTAAAACCTCTGAAGAATACATTTGGTTTATGTTCTCCATGAGAATCTTTTATAATCATTGCGCATAAAGAAGGAGTTAAGGTCATTGCAACTAAAGCAGATAACAATACTGAAACAGCAATGGTTACGGCAAACTGACGATACATCTGTCCTGTCAAACCACCTAAAAAGGCAATTGGCAAAAACACTGCAGACATTACTAAAGATACGGCAATAATTGGTTCTCCAACTTCAGACATTGCTTTTATAGTTGCTTCTTTTACTTTTAATTTTTCTTGCGCCATAATACGTTCGGTGTTTTCTAACACAATAATAGCATCATCAACCACAATGCCTATCGCTAAAACCAAACCAAATAAAGTTAATAAGTTTATTGAGAATCCTAAAACTAACATTCCTGCAAATGTACCGATGATTGAAACGGGAACTGCTAAAATTGGAATTAATGTTGCTCTAAAGTTTTGTAAAAATAAATATACAACAAAAATTACTAAAATTACAGCTTCTAAAAATGTATGTAAAACTTCTTCTATAGAAACCTCAACAAAGACTGTTGTATCAAACGGAATTTTATATTCTATACCTTCAGGAAACTTCTTTGAAAGTTCTGCCATTTTATCTTTAACAGCCTTGGCGGTATCAATTGCATTTGCGCCACTTTGCAAATATATTGCAAACACCACCGCTTCTTTACCGTTATCTTTTGACTTTACGGAATAATCTTCGGCACCAACTTCTATTCTGGCAACATCTTTAAGTTTTAAACTGGCACCTGAATTGTCTGCTCTTAAAATAATATTACCAAATTCATCTGGATCTAAAAGTCTACCTTTGGTTTTTACACTATATGTATATGGTGTGTTTGTTGTTAATGGTTCTTGACCAAATTTACCTGCAGCAAACTGAGTGTTTTGTTCTTCTATGGCACTTACAACATCTTGTGGAGTTAAATTAAAATCTGCCAATAAATCTGGTTGAAGCCAGATCCTCATTGAGTAATCTTGATTGGCAAAAAAGTCTGCACTACCAACACCTTTTATTCTTCTAATTTCATCTAAAATATTTAACAAAGCATAGTTGCTTAAATCTATTGAGCTAATTTGAGGGTTGTTTGATGTCATTGAAACAACTTGTAGGATAGATGATGATTTTTGTTCTACGGTAATACCTTGTTGCACAACCTCTGCAGGTAAAGAGCTGGTTGCAGATTGAACTTTATTGTTAACATCTATTGTTGCTTGATCTGGATCTGTGCCAATATCAAACACAACATTAACAGTTGAATAACCTGAAGATGTTGATGTTGAATACATATATATCATATTATTAACACCATTTATAGCTTGCTCTAATGGAGCTGCAACAGTGTCTGCTAAAACCTCTGAGGTTGCACCAGGGTAAACTGCTGAAACCTGAATTTCTGGAGGGACAATGTTTGGATATTGCTCAACAGACAAAGCCTTGATGGCAACAACACCTGCTAACATAATTATAATAGAAATCACACTTGCAAAAATTGGGCGTTCTATAAAAAATTTTGAAAACATTTATCTCTCCTTATTTTATCTTTTCGTAAAATAATCTAGAGGCGGGAGCAAGCCCCCGCCCTACATTGGGCGCATAATATTTTGATAATAATATAATTGGCTAAAATAACAAGATGTTTTTCATGAAATTTATACTAAATAATACAAAACAATTATCACAATAACGAATCCTAAAAGCATTGCTGAGGTTTTTGACCAATATTTTCTTTTTTCTGCTTTGCTTTGAGATTTTAATAAATAACCGAAATCTTTGGGATTTAGGCCTTCTAACAATGGCTCTATAATATCATTATTATACATCTTAAATGTGTGATGAAAACTGTTTTTGCTTTTTTCTAGAGTTTCTTTTTTTTCTAGATTTATATTTTTGTAATAATCATTTAAGAGTTTTAGGCTATTTTTATCTTCTTTTATATAAAGCTCTTCTTTGTTGGTTTTTGGCCAATCTATTAAGTCTGCACAAAAACGTCGACTGTCGCAAAAGTTTTCTATATCTGCACCATATAATCTCATGTCTGATAACAAATCTAATCTGCTTTTTAATTTATGAAGAGTCTTTTTGTTATTGAAATCTTGTAAAAGCAAGTTCAAAAAAAACTTTCTATCTTCGATGTTTCTTAAAATATAGAATCCATTTTCGGCAACAAAATATGGTTTCGTAATAATTTTTGTGGTGAGCAAAACTTCTTGAAGCAAAGTGCTTAAACGAGGGTTTGATATCAACAGATTTTCTATTCTTTTAGTCTTTGACAGCAACATCTTGGTTTGAAATTTTTTCGCCAAAGGAATCTGCTTTTGAAAACTATGTACATCTTTTAATAAAAACAAACAGTCATAGCGAGCCAACAATATTGTTAAATATTGCTTTTTTGTTGCTTGCAAAATAAAGTTTGTCATATAAAATTACCTTATGCCAGAATTACCTGAAGTTCAGACCGTTTTAAGCGGTATTCAAAAAACAATCGCTAATGCTAATATAACTAGCATTGATGTTTTTTGCAATGCTTTAAGATATAAAGTTGATAAAACTAAAGTGCCACTTATTATTGGCGCAAAGATATCTCAATATAGAAGAATTGGAAAATACATTGTTATTGATTTAGACAACTCTTTTTCTATTATTTTACATTTAGGAATGAGTGGAAGAGTTACCATAAACCCTATCGAATCTAAAAAACATGACCATATTAAAATATCAACATCAAATGGAATCGTTGTTTATAATGATGCGCGCAGGTTTGGAATGTTTGACATTGTTAAAACTAACGAGATAAATAACATCTCCTTTTTTAAGAAAATGGGACTTGATCCTTTTAATAAAAGTTTAAACGAATCTTATCTTTTAGAAAAATTTAAAAACAAGAAAATAGATATTAAATCAGCTCTTCTTGACCAAACAATTATTGCTGGAATCGGCAATATCTATGCCTCTGAAATTTTATTCAAAGCTAAGATTTCTCCATTGAGAGAAGCTTTATCAATAAATAAAAACGAATCTAAAAAAATTATACTTTATACTAAAGAAGTTTTATCTCTTGCTATAGAAAAAGGTGGCTCTACCCTAAAAGACTATAGACAAGCAGATGGCAATTTGGGATATTTTCAAAATATGCATTGTGTTTATGGAAAAGATGGGCAACAATGCTCTATATGTCATTGCATTATAAAAAGAATCGTCCAAAAAGGGAGGGTAACATATTATTGCCCTAAGTGTCAAAAAGGAGAATAAATTATGAAAAAATTTTTAGCTATACTTTCTTGCTTAATTGCTGGAGCATCTGGAGGCTTTATTGAAGGGCTTGAAGATATGCCATTAGCACCAAATTGGTCTCAAGTAAAAGAAGAGATAATATCTTTTGGAAATCAAGAAACAAATTTTGTGCAACTAAACCTAGAATCTTCAAACGAATCTTTTGATACTCTTATTGACTTTTATAAAACGACTCTACCTCAATTAGGGTGGAAGTTTGAAGGTCTTGAAGACGGTTCTTATGAATTTATTAGAGAAAAAGAAATACTTATCTTTGAAAATATTAATAAAAATGCCAGAATCACACATAAAATGTCTAATTAAAGCTTGACTAATCAAATTTTAATTGTATAAAAGCCCAATACAAATTTAATAAATATAAGGAAAAAATAAATGGCTAACCATAAATCAGCAAAAAGCAGAATCGTTAGAAATAACAAAAAAGCTGTTATCAATGCTGCAAGAAGAAGTAGAGTTAGAACTTTTATAAAAAAAGTTGAAGCTGAAATTTCTGCTAGCAATAAAGATGCTGCTAAAACAAATTTTGCAGTTGCAGAATCTGAAATGATGAGAGCTGTTTCTAGAGGTATTTTTACTCTTAATAAAGCTGCTAGAACAATTTCAAGATTATCTAAAAAAATTAAAAATATCTAATTTTTATTGAGATACAAAAGAACACAAGAAAAACCTTTGAAAAGGATTTTTTCTTGTGTTTTTTTATGCGCAAAACAAAACTGCCGAGTCTTATCAACATTAGCCCGAGTCTCATGTTTTAAACGAATCTGTGCGAATCTAATATCCGAATCTATGCTAAAAAAGTGTCAAGAAATTTAATTGCAATGTTCTATAAAAGTTCTGTTGTATATTTCTTTTTTTGATTTAAGGTTAGTTTATCGCAAGACAAGAAGTTGATAAAAAAATATTCTTTAAGCTGTGTGATTTATTAGTTAATGAATTTAGATTTCTTAACAGATCGGATAGCTAATTTTTGTTTGTGTGATTTATTAGTTAATGAAACTTTTCATCATATGAAGAGCGCCACAAAATAAAAACGCATCTTTGGTGAAAATTTTAAATGATAGTTTTATTAGTTAATTTATTAGACAACGAAAACATATAGTTTTTATCAATACATATTTTATACTACACATAACTAAGGTCATCTTTTGTTATAGGGTATTTTTAAAATAAAAAGATCTCTTTTGTTATAGGGTGTTTTTAAAATAAAATTGTCTTACTGTTTTAGAATCGAGGTGGATTAATAATACCTTTAATTATTTAGAATAATGGTTGCTCTAGAATAAATATTACTTTCTAAAGTAACTTATTATATGAACAGACTTGTTGTTGGGTAAATATTGCTCCCTAAAGTAAGTTTGTTTTTATAATAATTAAACATAGTATTAATCTTTGTGTATAAACAAATATAGTAAACACTCCACTTGTTAACTATAAATTATAGAATAGGATAAGAAATGACTTTGGATATGACTAAAATAGATGTAAACGAACAATGGAACGAAATTTCTCTTCAACTTAAAGATGAAATTGGTGAAGTAGCCTTTGACAGCTGGGTGAAGCCTCTTAATATTTCTTCTTTTAAAAATGGAAATTTAGAAATTGGTGTTCCTACCAGATTTATGAAAAACTGGGTTTTAGCTCATTACTCTCAAAGAATTCAAAAAATATGGGAAAAGAAAAACCCAGAACTTAAAACATTAAACTTTATTGTAGAACACTCTACTCAAGACAATAAAGCAACAGACTCTTCTTTAATGAAGAAAATATCTAACTCTCCAAGCCCAATATCTTTATCTACAAACTATCAACATTCAGAAAATATGGTTACTGGAGAAACAAGCGAACTTTCTGTTCCTCTTAACCCTCAATTTACATTTGACACTTTTGTTGTTGGTAAAACAAATGAATTTGCCTATGCTGCGGCTAAAAAAGTTGCAGAGATGGCTATGGTATCTTTCAACCCTCTATTCTTATATTCTGGTGTTGGCTTAGGAAAAACTCACTTAATGCACTCTATTGCATGGGAAATAAAAAAGAACAATCCTGACACTAATATTGTTTATTTATCTGCTGAAAAATTTATGTATAAATTTGTTAAAGCTCTTCGCTATAAAGACACAGCTGCTTTCAAAGAACAATTTAGATCTGTAGACGTATTAATGGTTGATGATGTTCAATTTATGGGCGGAAAAGACGGCACTCAAGAAGAATTCTTCCACACATTTAATTCTCTTATTGAAGAAGGTAGAAAAATCATCATCTCTGCTGACAAATCTCCTGCAGATTTAGAGGGAATCGAAACAAGATTAAAATCTCGTCTTGGATGTGGTCTTGTTGCAGACATTCATTCTACAGATTTTGAATTAAGAGTTAAAATCCTTGAAAACAAAGCTCAACTTCTTGGAGCAGAACTTCCTAAGAAAGTATGTGAATTTTTAGCTAGCAAAATAACTTCTAACATCAGAGAACTTGAAGGTGCTTTAAGAAGAGTTATTGCTCACTGCCAATTATTAAACCAACCAGAAATTACTTTAGAAACTACTCAAGAAGTATTAAAAGATATGCTAAGAGCTTATGACAGAACCATTACTGTTGATGACATTCAAAAGAAAGTTGCTGCATATTACGGTATTTCTGTTAAAGAGATGCAATCTTGCAGAAGATGCAGAAACATTGCAAGACCTAGACAAGTTGCTATGTATTTATCAAAACAATTAACTTCTCGTTCTCTTCCTGAAATTGGACGCAAGTTTGAAAGAGATCACACAACAGTTATGCACGCAATCAGAAAAGTTGAAGAACTTATATCTAGAGATGCATCTATAAATGAAGCTCTTGAAACATTAAAAAAAACAATTGATTAAGAAAGTGTTTGGTCAACAAAAAAAGAGGGGTTTTAATACCTCTCTTTTTTTATAAGTCTAATAAAAACATTAGAGGGTTTTACGGTTAAATAGCATAATTTTTTGCTCGTCTTTTTGTTTTTGGTTTTTGACTTTTTTTCCTTATGGAGAGCCTACTCCACTGCGTCAAAAAGTCAAATCCAAAAATAAAAATTCATCACAAAAACGATTCTATTTAACCGTAAACCCTCTTAAACTCTGCCGTACATGTCCTCATAACGAACGATGTCATTTTCATCCAACACAGCACCTGTTTGCACTTCAATAAAAACCATATCTTTAGAGGTTTTATTGGCAATGCGATGCTTTACTTGTTTTGGAATAAAAATACTTTCATTTGCTTTTTTAACAAATTCGGCATCACCTAAAGTAACAACAGCTTCACCTTCAACAATAATCCAATGTTCATCTCTGTGCTCATGGCTTTGTAAAGATAAAATTTTGTCTGGAGTTACTGTAATCTTTTTCACACAAAAGTTGTTGCCAACTTCTATGGTTTCCCATACACCCCATGGGCGTGTATCAGAAATTCCTTTTTGATAGTTATTCATAAATGTCCCTTGTTTTTGGTTGATTATTATTATTATATTAATTATTATATTGTAAAAGCAGTATAAGAAGGAATATACTTAATGTCAATGATAGACAATATTGATGTGTTAAAAGATATTAAAGAGTTATTTGAAAGCAAAAATACAATAAACGATAAACTCTTAAAAATATTGCAATACACAAAAAAAACAACAAAAGCAGACAGTTGTGAGTGTTATGTTATGATTAACAACACACATCTTGAGCTATATTCTTTTGTTGGCATTAAAATTAAAGATAGCCAATCTATAAGCTTTAAGATTGATGAAGGCCTTATAGGAGAATGTGCTACAAAACAAAACATAGTAAAATCTGCTGACTTAAAAAATAATCCCACGTTTATTAACAAGCTAGATACAAATGAATTTAACTCTCTAATAGCTGTTCCTTTAATTAAAAATTCTAAATGTGTTGGTGTATTAGCTTTAAAAAACAAAAAAAGCCTTGATTATAATGATGAAATTATAAACATTCTTGAAACCATTACAATGCCTTTAAGCGATTTAATTACATCATCTGAAATTAATGAATATAAAAATAAAATTGCAAAAACCAAAGGCATTAAGCTAAAGGACAAAGTAAAAGGTATAAGTCTTTCTAAGGGTTATGGTCTAGGCAAAGCTATTGTACACAGAAGAAGAAAGCAGTTAGCAAAAATCTTTGCTGATGACAAGGTCAAAGAACTTAAAAAGTTTGAAAAATCTTACAACAAAATGATTGCCGATTTAGATGAAAAGTTTAATAAAACAAAGTTGGGAATCGGCGACCATGTCGAAATATTTGAAGCATATAAAATGCTTGCCTCTGACAAAGGATGGTTTAAGAAAATAAAAACAAATATTGAAGCAGGATTAAGTGCTGATGCAAGTATTGAACGTGTTTATGAAGATATGCACGCGAGGTTATCAAATATTCAAGATAATTACTTAAAAGAAAGATTACATGACTTAAGAGATATCTCAGACAGATTATTATCTTATATAAATGGAGAAGTTAGCTCTTCTAAAGAAATTAAAGACGAGGACATTATTGTTGTGGCCCAAACAATGGGGCCTGCTGATCTTATGGATTATAACTATAATAAAATAAGAGGTTTAATTATAGAAGATGGCACACCTACCATGCACGTATCTATTGTTGCAAAAGCATTAGGTATTCCTGTTATTGCAAAAGTTAAAGGTGTTTTTAACGACATAAAAAACGGACAAGAGATTGCTCTTGACGGTAATGAAGGGTTTATATATCTAACACCATCAAGCGATATTAAGCTAAAATTTGAACAACACTTCTTAGAAAGAAAGCTTTTAGAGCAAAAACTTTTAGAGCTTAAAAAACTTCCTGCAAAAACTTTAGATAATGTTAAAATTGGAATGTATTTAAATGTGGGGCTATCTTTTGACTTAGACTACATAGCTAAAACAGGAGCAGACGGGGTTGGCTTATACAGAACAGAAATTCCATTTATGTCTAGCGATGTTATGCCTAATGTTGAAAAACAACTTGTTTTTTATAATGAACTAACTCAAAAAGCTGGAAATAAAAAAGTTATCTTCAGAAGCTTAGATGCAGGTTCTGATAAACTTTTACCTTATTGGTCAAATATTGGTGAAGAAAACCCAGCTATTGGATGGAGATCTATCAGAATAACCTTAGATAGACGCGCCATACTAAAAAAACAACTAAAAGCTTTTATTAAAGCAAGCGCCAATAAAGAACTTAATGTAATGTTCCCGATGATTGCAAATGTTTCTGAGTTTGATGAAGCAAAAGAAACCCTTCTTTTGGAATTTGAGAAAGAAAAAGCAGCAGGCAATCCTGTTCCTAAAAAAGTTAATATTGGACTTATGGTTGAAGTTCCATCTGTTGTTTATCACTTAGATGCCATATTACCAAAAGCTGATTTTGTTTCTGTTGGGACAAATGACCTTGCTCAATTCTTTTTTGCTTGCGACAGAGGAAACCCAAAGCTTATTGAAAGATATGACACTTTATCTGCTCCATTCTTAAAAATATTAAAAGAAATTGCAGATAAAGGAAATAAACATAAAGTATATACTTCTGTATGTGGAGAAATGGCTAGTAACCCTATAGAAGCAATGTCTTTAATTGGACTTGGATATAAAAACTTATCTATGTCTGGCGGGGCTTTTGGTAAAGTAAAAACAATGATTAGAAGCATGAACTCTGAACATGTTGCAGATTATCTTGAAAGCTTGTTAGAATCTCCCAAAAAAACCCTCAGACCACAACTACTGGCTTATGCCTATGATCACCAAATAAAAATCTATTAAAATTGTACTTGATATTATCAATATTAGCTTTATAATGCCAGCAAAAGAGGAGTAATATTTATGACAACTGAAAAAAACGAAGGCATTGAAGTAGAAAAAACAACTACACCTAAAGGTTCAACTGTAGGTGAAATATTAAAAAACAATAGATTAAAGTCTGGCAAAAAAATAGAAAACATTGCTGAAGAACTTAGAATTAGAAAAAGCTACTTAATTGCAATTGAAAAAAGCGATTATGAAAATATTCCTGAATATCCTTATGGTATTGGATTTATTAGATCTTACGCAAAATATTTTGGTCTAGATGAAAATTCTTTAATAAATGATTTTAAAAAAGAAACTGCAATAATAAGCTCTAGCGATCATATTGTACCTATAAAAAAAGAAGATATTAACGAAGCAAATACCCCTTCTAAGAAAAATATTTACATCTCTATAATCGCTTTAATTGGAATTTGCGTTATTTGGGGAGCAATTTCTTTTGAAAATAAAGAAGATTCTTTACCAGAAGAAACATCTGAATACACAAACCAAGTAACTGTAATTGAAGAAGACAATAATGAGCTTGTTAATGAAAACACTTCTGAAGATAACGCTATAATCATAAAAGAAGAAAACTATACAGGCGAAAACATTACAGCTGTTGAGGAAAAAGAAGAGCAAAGTATAGAAGAAAAAACAAATATTGAAGAAGAAAACGCTCCTAAAATTAAAATTTTTGAAGAAACCTGGATTGAAGTAAAAACAAAAAACACTTTATACATAAGCAAAGTTTTAGAAGCAGGAAGCGAATACAAACTACCAAATGTTAAAGGATTATCATTATCTGTTGGAAAAATAAATGGAGCAGATTTATTTGTTAATGGAGAAAAAATGAATGTTGTAAAAGACAATAAAAAAATAAACATTCCTTTGGATAAATTTTTAAATAAAAAAGAAAGCGTACAATGAACTTATCTGAAAAATTATCATCTGTAAAATCTCGTCATGATGAGTTAATGTCTTTATTGTCAAACAGCAATTCTTCTTCTGAAGATTTGGTAAAATTCAATAAAGAGCTATCAGTATTAATACCTTTGGTTGAAAAAGCAGAGGAGCTTTTTGCTGCTGAAAACAACTTAAAAGAAGCACAATTAATGCTATCTGACCCAGAGTTAAAAGATTTAGCTCATGCCGAAATAGAAGATTTAAAAGACAAAATACCTGAGTTAGAACATGAAATCAAAATAATGTTGCTACCTAAAGATGAAGAAGATGAAAAAAACGCAATTCTTGAAATAAGAGCAGGAACAGGCGGAGATGAAGCAGCTTTATTTGGAGCAGTGTTATTTGGAATGTATCAGAGATATTCTCAACTTCAAGGCTGGAACTTTGAAATTTTAGACGTTTCAGAAAATGGGGTTGGGGGCTACAAAGAAGCATCTGCAAGTATTACTGGCAAAAACGTTTTTGCAAAACTTAAATTTGAATCTGGAGCACATCGCGTGCAAAGAGTTCCCGTTACAGAATCTCAAGGAAGAGTACACACTTCAGCTGCAACGGTTGCGGTATTACCTGAAATTGAAGAAGTTGATATGTATATTAATCCGACAGATTTAAGAATAGATGTATATAGAGCAAGCGGAGCTGGTGGACAACACATTAACAAAACAGAATCGGCTGTCAGAATCACACATATTCCAACAAACACTGTTGTACAATGTCAGGATGGACGCTCTCAATTTAAGAACAAAGAGCAAGCAATGAGACAACTTAGAGCTAAGCTATATGACAATCAAAAGGCATCTATTGAAGCGAATTATTCAGAAAAAAGAAAACTACAAGTTGGATCAGGGGATCGTTCTGAGAGAATTAGAACATACAACTATCCTCAAGGAAGAGTTACAGATCACAGAATAGGATTAACTCTTTATAATCTTGAAGATATTGTTAAAGGTGATGGACTTGAAGAAGTTGTTAATGCACTGTTAGTTGAAGATCAAACTCAAAAACTTTTGGAGCTAGCGTAATGAAAAAATATATATTTTGTATTGCTATATTACTATTATCGTCTTGTGTTATAAAAAAAGACCCTGTAATTGCTAACAAACCCAAGTATGGCAACCTACAAAATATGATTGAATTACAAAACCCAAATACTAGAGATGTTGTATTTTGCATCAAAGATGAAAACAAAACAGCCGAAGAATGCGCGGTTGTTTTTGAAAAATATGGGTTTGTTAGAATAAAAAACATTCCTTACAAACCAGCAAAATATGACTTATTGCAAACAGATACATATCCAACAAGAAGATGGAGAGATGGAGAAAAAACTCCTCGCTGGTAAGCTTGAAAAAAACAAAAGAATGAATAAATATTGTGGGTAATTATTTTTTTTACTTAAATCAAAATTTTTTTACTTTATACTTTGTTTTAAGAATGAAATAAACATTAGAAAGCTTGTTAATTTTTTATAGAGGATTTAATATGAATAACCTTAACCACTTTAAAAGTGTTCAAGAGGATGCTAGCGTGTTCTTAGATAGAGCTTTGGCCCTTAAATATGTTGCCAACTCTAATGATGATATGAAAAAAATCATGATTTTAGACTCAAATTTAAAACTCTGGGTTGAGATTGAAACAACTTTGCAAAATTCTGAAAACATCTTACCTGAAGAAACTAAAGCAAATCTAAATAAATTATCAAAATTTGTTGAAGCAACTACTCTTTCTAAGGGCGTTAATATGACAAAGAAAGATTTTGATTGTTTAGCCAACATAAACATGCAAATATCTGAAGGCCTTTTAGATGCTATTAAAAATTATATGGCAAAAGAAGAGGCTTTTTCTTTATTAAAATGCGCTGTAGATATTGCCAATGCAAAAGATAGTAATGATGAAAAAAAACTTATTACTGCTTTAGATAACAATCTAAAACTTTGGGTTTATATTAAAACTTTAGCTTCTTCTAAAGAATCTAAACTACCTGAAGATGTTAAAGAAAACTTAATCAAATTATCTGATTACGTATCTATCAAAACAATTAAAATTGGTAACAATTTAAACGAATCTAACCTAAACTCTTTAGACAGTCTAATCTCTACAAATTTGCAGATTTCAGAAGGTTTAATATCTACTCAAGCAGCTTAACGCATGATTTTTTCTAAATTTGAAAGACTACTTGCCTGTAGATATTTGCGCTCTAAAAGAAAAGAAGGATTTATATCTGTTATTACTTCATTTGCTTTTACGGGAATCGCACTAGGTGTTGCTACTCTAATAATTGTTATGTCTGTAATGAATGGTTTTAGACACGAGTTATTAAGCAGAATTTTAGGCTTAAGTGGACATATAGGAATTTCGGCAATTGCTGGCAAACCTTTCAATAATTATAAAGAAGCTGGATTTGAAATCAGCAAAATTGATGATGTGAAAAATGTCGCACCTATTATAGAGGCTCAACTTTTAGCAACAAATAGCGTTGCTTCTCAAGGTGTTATGCTTAGAGGAATCGAAGCCAAAGACTTAATGTTCAAAGATTCTATGAAAGAATCGCTTAAAAACTTTGATACAGATACCTTTAATGGTGATGTTGTTTTAATTGGAGATAGGCTTGCTCAAAAAATGGGGCTTTTAGATGGCGATAACATTACACTCTTGTCTCCAAAAGGAAAAATAACAGCTTTTGGAACTGTGCCTAGAGTCAAACAATATAAAGTTTTGACCACCTTTAATGTTGGTATGTATGAATATGATGCAAACTTTATTTTTATGCCGCTAAAAACTGCGCAAACATTTTTGGGTTTTAAAAATGGCGTTACAAATATAGATATAACTTTAGGTAATGAAAAAAACATAGAAGCGGTTAAAGGAGCTATTTATAATAGCATTGATAAAAACGCTTATGTTTATGATTACAGACAAACAAACTCTGCTTTCTTTAACGCTATAGCGGTTGAAAGAAATGTTATGTTTTTAATTTTAACATTAATCATTATTGTTGCTGCTTTTAACATCATTACAGGACTTATAATGCTTGTAAAAGACAAAGGTAGAGATATTGCTGTCCTTAGAACTATGGGCGCAACAAAAGCTATGATTATGAGAATATTCTTCTTAGACGGAGCCTTTATCGGCTTTGTAGGAACATTTTTAGGATGGCTTTTAGGATTGTCTTTTTGCAAAAATATAGATGCTATAAAACAATTTTTAGAAAGCATTTCTGGACAAGAACTATTTTCTGCAGAAATATATTTCTTATCTAAATTGCCTGCAAAAGTTGACAACATAGAAGTTTTATATATTGTTGGCATTTCTTTATTATTATCTTTTGTAGCGACAATATTCCCTGCTTATAGAGCTTCAAAGTTTGAACCAGTGGAGGCTTTAAGATATGAATAAAAATAAAACTCCTGTTTTATCATTAAAAAACGTTAGCAAAACTTTTAAACAAGGTTCTGCCAAGCTAGAAGTTTTAAAAGGAATCGACCTAGAAATATTTTCTGGTGAAATTGTTTCTTTAACAGGCCCTTCTGGTAGCGGAAAATCTACACTTTTACAAATTGCTGGATTGTTAGAAAACCCTACAAAAGGAGAAGTTATATTAGAAGGGCAAAAATGCTCAAAATTAAATGACACATTAAAAACTTTAATGCGTAGAGATTATTTGGGTTTTGTTTATCAATATCACAATCTTTTAGCTGATTTTGATGCGCTTGAAAATGTAGTTATTCCACAATTAATAAAAGGAATAAAACTAAAAGAAGCACAAGATAAAGCTAGATGGTTGCTCTCAAAAATGGGGTTAGAAAAAAGATTAAATCATAGACCTGCTCATATGTCTGGAGGAGAACAACAAAGAGTGGCTATTGCAAGAGCCTTAGCAAATACTCCTAAGCTTTTATTAGCAGACGAACCAACAGGAAACTTAGACCCAAAAACAGCCGACAAAGTTTTTATTGAACTACTATCAATTGTCAAAGAGACAAAGCTTTGTGCCTTAATTGCAACTCACAACTTTGAGCTTGCAGATAGAATGGATAGAAAAATATCTTTTAAGGATGGTAAAGTTGTTGATTTTAAAGCACAAGTATTAAGCAATACAAAAAGTTTTTACTAAAAAAAGGAGCTTGTATGTGATGAAATATATATTAATAGCTTTATTACTTTTTCCATCTTTATCTTATGGGCAAAATAGCCTTTCTGTAACATCTTATGATAATCCATATAATTATTTAATGGATAAAATGCTTGAAAAAGCAACTGGTGAAGATGGGCAACTAACTTTTAATGATTATGATAGCTATGTAAATAACCTTCCACGCATTGAAAAGAAGAAAATGGAAAACACATCAGCTGATTTTAACAGCATGGACTACAACAATGATGGACTAGTTTCTAGATATGAGTTTCAAAGATTTAACTTAAACAGAGAAATTACTCGTCCAAAATCAAAACAAGATGAAAGAGTTGTTAAAAGAAAAATAAAACAAGGTACTTATTCAGATCCTCAAGTAGAATTTGATGCAATTACTGAAAAATTAGATGAAGAAATAAGAATCGCTGAAGAAGAGAAAATTGCTAAAGAAGAAGAATTAAAAAAAGAGGCTGAAAAGCAATGACAAAATTATTGTTTTTATCTGATAATCAAGACTTAAAAAAGCAAATAGCTTCTTATGCTACAGAAATTGAATTTGTTGAAGAAAACCCTGATATTATTTTAATTGATGATGATGAAGAGAAAGTGCTTAAATATAAAAATTATCCAATAATTTTATTAACCAACAAAACCTTTGAGGCTGAAAATATTATCACTATAAAAAAACCTTTCTCATTAAAAGTATTTTTTGAAAAACTATTCTCTGCGCAAAAAATATTTGAAAACAATTCAAGTTTTTTCTTAAAATGGAATAATTTTAAGCTTTTTATCAATAAAAAAGAGCTTTTAAACACAAAGCTTAAGGTTTCTTTTAAGTTAACTGAAAAAGAAGTCGAGGTCTTAAAATATTTTTATAAAAATAAAGAAAAATTTATTTCAAAAAAAGAGCTGTTAGAAAATGTTTGGGGTTATAATCCAGAAATGTCTACTCATACAACAGAAACACATATATATAGATTGAGACAAAAGGTAGAGCCAACATCTGAGAGCTTAATTGAGACTCTTGATGGGGAATATAAGTTAGTGTAAATTTTTTACAATTAAATAACTCAAAAAAAAGACACTACTCTCCTGTTAAATTTACAAAGCTATATTGTTTAACTGGATTGCGGATCAAGTACGCAATGACACTGACAATAAAACTATTGTTATTTTTCAAACGATTACCATGTTGTATTTTTATCTTTCGATTTTTGTAAAATATTTTAACGCGAGATTCGTATAAGAAAAAAACAAGTGCTTTTTTACATTATTCACTGTAGGGCGGGGGCTTGCTCCCGCCGTTACGCAGTGCCAAAAGGCAGGAGCAAGGGCGAAACGTCGCCCCTGGCCCCGCCCTATAAAACCAAATTTTAAATATAGCTTGTATAATACATTGTTTTTAATAAATAATCAGTAGTTAAAGTATTTCACAAAAAGATAGAATCCTCTAAATAGGTTAAAAAAAAAGACTTGTGTTTTTAATCACAAGTCTTTTTTGATAAATTCAAGATTATCTAGTTGCTGAAACGCCATCTAAAAAAGCTTCTGCAGAACGATTGTATTTTCTAAGATCAATCTCTACAACAATTCCCTCAAATGAAGAACTTTTTTTTAAGGCTTCTTGAGCGTTAAAATAATCACGATAACTACTTTGAAGACCCAGATAAGAAATCTTTTTTAGATTTTCTTTTAATCTTTCAACCTCGTAATCGAAACACCGTTTTTCTTCAACTTCCATCTCTTTATTTTTCTTCCAAACAGAATAAACAACAAGAGCAACAGCAAGCAAGCCAAAACACCAGAATAGAATTTTCATCATAAAGCACATAAAGTTTAAGTTAATAATTAATTTTATAAAAAAAATATATCTAATAAACTCTAATGTCAAGAAAGAAAAATATTGGATTATGTTTAAAATAAAATGGGTAGTAAAGAAAAACCTTACTACCCACACAACCTTCTTAATTGTTTTGAGAGAATCTACTAGCTGATTCTGTCTTTGAATAAATCTGTATTGTACTTGTTGTCATCAAGCTTGTATAACAATAATAAGCACTACCAGAAACATTTGTATCACAGACTTCACAACCTTCACAAACAATTCCCGAACTATAACAATTTCCACTTGGTGTACCTGTACATGTCATTGAAGATGCTAAAGCCCAAATTTTGTTTGAAGATTTTGAACCACAACTCATGCTTGTCTCTGGATAAGTAGTTGGACATGTTATACCACTGTCTTCACATTTATCATACCCTTTAGCAGAGCACGCTCCTGTTGGGCATTTTGTCTGTGTTGAAGAACCTTCTGGACAATAATAACCAGCATCACACATAGTGCAAGATGATGAACCACTACCTGTTGAATAATAACCTGCATCACATTTTGTACATTCTGCTGCTTTTTCTTTTGAATATGTTCCCGGTGAACAAATCTCTTTTTCATCATTTTTACATGCATAACCTTCCTCACACATTACACAACCTGTTGCTGCAACAAAATAATAGCCATCGTCACAACCGCAATCTGCTTTTCCATCTCCATCATCATCATTTTGCAAGCTCAAATCATAACGACATGCTATATATGGATATTTACTTACTGCGCCATTTTTATAAGCATAATTACCACTTTCATTTTCTACAACACAAGGAGTGCCCAAACCTTGCTGTTTGGTCGCATCGGTAATAACAAGATAATCACTTGGACAAGTACAACTTTCAAATGAATTTGAAACACCTGCGATAGGGGATGCTAAAATAGCAGGAGAAGGGCAATTCTCTCTATTATAATATCCATCCTCCCCTCCAGCAGCAATATAACTGGTAGATGTTCCACTGGCAACAGCACCTAACGCTGAAAGGTTGTGAGTGTCTGTGTTTTTAGAAACAAAACCTGATGATACCTTACCACCTAATGACACAACACCAGCAAAAGCATTGTTTCCTGCGCTAAAGAGAACAAAAAACACAAATAATATTAATCTATTAACCATAACAACCTCCTAGAAAGCTTTATTACTATTAAGGATATGCTATCATAAAGTATATAAATAATCAAGAATTAAGTGATTTCAATAATATAAATTCATAAAACTGTAACAAAAAAGGACGGTTAATAAACCGCCCCTTTTAATAGCTCTAAAAGTTTTTACCTAAACCTACGAAACTCTTTGATTTCTCTTAATAAAGAGTTGTGCGCCTCTAGTCTTTCAGAAAGAGTTAAAGTTATATTATTCTTTTCTTTTATTGAAAGAATAGACAACTCATTTTCTTTGACAAATCTGTTAGTTAGATTTTTTGTGTCAATAAACTTTATACAAAGTTGTTTTTTTAATCTTTCTTCATCATAGTGTTTTTTATATTTTTCAGCTCTTTTCTGAGATTTACAAAAGCAAAGAGTCAAGACAATACAAACAACAATAGATAAGCAAGAAACAATGTTAGTTAAATGGAACATAATTTTTTTTAATAATTAATTTAGAAAATAAAATTTACAAGTTTTTCCAGATTTTCTCTTTGTTAAAAAATCCAGATTCACCAATTCTGTTAAAGAAATCTTTTTTGTTAAGGTTTTTACTGGCTTTTCTTGCTGAGAAATACTTTTGGTATCCCTTCCAGAACTTTGGGGTTGCCAAAAAGCAATATAAATCATCATCAAAGTAGACTTCTGCTTGCTTTTCTGCCCACTCCAAGACTTCTGTTGATGAGTGATCAAAACCAACACCACCAAAAATAAAGCGACCTTGATTTTCTCCGTAAGGTGATAAGTGCGAAATCAGACCAAAGATAATTCTTTTAAAATGCTCTCTAGTAATTTCATTATCAACACACAAATAAGAGGTGTTATGCAAAAACATAAAACACTGATTGCTCATTAATCCATACTGATCATTCTGAACTCCATACTTTTTGTAGTCATCAGGAAGATCATTAAGTTTTAATGGTTCATGCAGCACAGCTCCCCAAGAAAGGCGATTAAGCGCAAATTTTAACATATAAGACCCTGTGTAAGAATCTTCTTGTAGGCAATATTCGGCAAAGTCTTCAACAAATTTTAGATATGTATCACTAATTCTCCACCCTCTAGTATCTTGCCCTGTTGGGTATAAAATCTCGGGAAAGACATATTTTTCCATAATGTCTTTTTGGGGCATAAAAGCGATTGTTTCCTCAGTTGCTGAAGTTAGACGAATAACCTCTTTAATAAAAATTTTTTTCATTTTTTTTAAAGTTTAATTGTTATGTGTATAATTGTGAATTGCCTTCACAATAAAACATTTTTGTCTAAAGTCAACTTTTTTTATAAAACACTAGAATATAAAATTGCAAAGAAGTGCATTATTGTGCCTGCCAAAACAAAAAAGTGCCAAATTGCATGAGTATATTTTTTACTTTTCCATACATAAAACAAGATGCCAAGAGTATAAAAGACACCGCCTAAGATTAAAAATAAAAGACCTTTAGCAGGTAAGGTAGAAAACAATGCTTCAGAAGCTACAATAATAAGCCACCCCATTAAAGCGTATAAACCAATTGACCATGCTTTTTTACCATTTGTTGTTGTAAAAATTTTTAATAATGTACCTGTTATTGCAAGTCCCCAAATAACTCCAAAAATGCTCCAGCCTAAAGCACCACGCAAATTCACCAATAAAAATGGAGTATATGTTCCCGCAATTAAGTAATATATTGAAATATGATCAAACTTTTTAAGTTTTTTCTTTGCGCTTTCAGAGGTAATTGCATGATATAATGTAGATGCAGTATATAACACAATCATAGATGTTCCAAATATTGCGGTTGCAACAATTGCCCAAACATCACCTTTAATACTTGCCATTGTAACCAAGATAGCAAGTGCCGCAACACCAAGCAAAGCGCCAATTCCATGAATTATTGCACTTGCTATTTCTTCACCTTTTGAATATGCCATATAATTTCTCCTAAAAGAGATTAAACAACTTCTCTAACTTTCTTTAGTTTAACCGCTGGAAAGTCTTCTACTATTTTACCTAAATGCCAAGCATTACGAGCCAAGAAAACAAGTTCTCCGTCGTGGTCTTCTGCCAAGTTTCCTTGCATTGAATTTTTAAGTTTTTCAATAACTTGTCTATCATCACAGTCAATCCAACGAGCAGTATAATAAGTTGTAGATTCAAAAATAACAGGAATGTTAAATTCATTTTTAATTCTATCTGCCATAACCTCAAATTGCAAAGCACCAACAACACCAACAACCCATTCGCCACCAATAAATGGCTTGAATATAGATGCGCCACCTTCTTCTGCAATTTGTTTTAATGCAGAACCTAAGTGTTTTGATTTTAATGGATCTGTTGAACGAACAGAACGCAACATTTCTGGCGCAAAAGACGGAATACCTACAAACTTTAATTTTTCGCCTTCTGTTAAAGTGTCCCCTATTCTTAAAACTCCATGGTTTGGAATGCCGATAATATCTCCTGCATATGCGTCCTCAGCAATTTCTCTATCTTGAGCTAAAAACATAACAGGTTGTGCAACTTTTAATGGTTTTCCTGTTCTGGTTTGAGCTAAACTCATTCCACGTTTGAAGTGCCCAGAACACAAACGCACAAAGGCAATTCTATCTCTATGTTTTGGGTCCATATTTGCCTGAATTTTGAACACAAAACCAGTAACTTTGCTTTCTGTCGCCTCAACCATACGAGTATCTGTTTGTTGATTGCGAGGCTTTGGAGCAAAGTTGTATAAACCTTCTAAAAGCTCACTAACACCAAAGTTGTTGATAGCAGAACCAAAGAAAACAGGAGTTAAGTGCCCTTCTAAATAGCTATCCATATCAAAAGGTTGATAAACACCTTTAATCATTTCTACTTCTTCACGAAGTTTTGATAATAAGTGAGTAGGAATAAGCTCATCTAATTTTGCATCATCTAAACCTGAACATTTTTCAATAACAGAATTTAATTTATCTTTTGATTTGTTCATTAAAATAAGTTGATCGTTTATAATATCATAACAACCCATAAAATCCTTACCCATGCCAATTGGCCAGCTGGCTGGTGTAACATCAATTGCTAACACACGCTCAATCTCATCCATAAGCACAAGTGGATCTTGTCCTTCACGGTCAAGCTTGTTTACAAAAGTGATAATAGGAACATCACGAAGACGACAAACTTCAAACAATTTTTTAGTCTGTGTCTCCAAACCCTTTGCGCAGTCAAGTACCATAACAGCAGAGTCAACCGCTGTTAACACACGATATGTATCTTCAGAAAAATCCTCGTGACCAGGAGTGTCTAAAAGGTTAAAATTAACGTCTTTATAAATAAAACTCATAACTGAAGAGGCAACAGAAATACCGCGTTCTTGCTCAACCTTCATCCAGTCAGAACGAGCGCGTCTGTTATCTCCACGAGCTTTTACGGCACCAGCTTGCGCAATAGCACCAGAAAAAAGCAAAACTTTTTCAGTTAACGTTGTTTTACCCGCATCGGGGTGCGAAATAATCGCGAATGTTTTTCTAATATTTGTCATAATGATTGGTTTTATAGCAGAAGTTTTTTAAAAATCAAGCAAACAGTTCCCCTTCATTGCGCTTTTTGTCTTTTAACTTTTATAAAAAAATTAAAAATTTTACCAGACTTTAGTGACCATAAATAAATATTTGCAAAATAAAAAAGATTGTTTATAGTTGAAAACGGTAATGTCAAGGGACATTGCTGGTGCCGTCAAGCACATACACAAAGACTTCATCGAGAAGGTGGAGTCCACGGAATAAGACATTTTTTTGTACGAAGAAGTGGGGTTGACTTTGTGCAACTTGACGCTCCGCCACTCATAAATATTGAGTGGCAACTTTTTATTAATAAGGAGCAAAAATGAATAATGCAATAAATCAAGATAGCTTAATTAGCCTCGGTGAAGACTTTAAGATGATAAGAGAATCAAAAGGCTATAACTTGCCAACCGTTGTTTATGAAACAGGACTAAAGTTTGAACAAATTAGAGCTATAGAGGATGGCTGGGCAGATTTTGATATGGAAATTTATTCAAAATTAGCAAACTTTTATGAGTTAACATTGTCTGTTGTTTTAGATTATGATGTTATTCAAGACCTAAATCACTGATTAAATCTCCAATATTTTCAGGGCTTTGTTTTTCTTCTGTTTCTTTTTCAATTTCTTCTTTAATGGTTTCTTTTACTTTTTCATTTACTTCTTTTTTTATTTCTTCTTGTTTATCTTCTGTAGATTTCTTTAATTTTTCAAAAGTAGATTTAGGAATAAGTTTTTGAATAGGCTCTGCAAAAGAACCTGCAATTGTAAAATATTTTGATTCCTTAAATGTTTTTGGCATCTCTTCTTTAGGATAAACCAAACCAACTAATATATAAACTAATATAATTAATAAAAATGCTCTGAAAAGACCAAAGAATAAACCTAAGACTTTGTCTATGTTGCCGAGTTTTGATGCCTTAATTTTAGATGCTGTGCCTGAAGAAAAAAACATCCAAAAAAGCATAAATGCACCAAAAATACCAACCGATGTGATTATTTTTGCGGTTGTTTCATCTGTAATATGCTCTGTTGAAAAAGGCATTACAATTGGTAAAAATGTAACCACCAAAGCGGAACCTACAACCCAGCCAACAATAGACAGAACCTCTCTGATAAAGCCGCGACTAATTGACATTAATGCAGAGATTGCTACAATAAATAAGATTATAATGTCTAAGTTGTTCATAATATTTGCTTCCTATAAAATTTATTAATCTTATAGCATATGATAGTTAAAAAAATCTTTATAAATAAAAAAGAACCCCCAAAAGTTAATTTGGGGGGGGTAATTTAAATTTTCTAAAGTCTTAACTTGATTTTAACTTACTTAGGTGGGCTTTTGTTCATAATTAATTTTTATGCTTACCTATTTACATTGCTCTAATGCAAGCTATAGGGGAGCAAATTTACTACTCGTCGACTTCTTGTCCGTCGCTGTCGTGGCTTCTGTTTCGCACTCTCATGGCGTAAGGTTTTAAATGGTTAATAAATGAAATTAAAATAAAATCTAAAGTGGGGGTCTTTTTTATGGCGACCCTTTGTTTTTTGTCATGGTTTAGAATTTTTAATTTTTAACAATCTTTTTTCTTCGCTTTAGTTAAAGTGCGGGTGATTTGTTTTTAATCATCTGAAAAGTTTTTTATATTACATACTACTTTTACCTAACTGTGTTTTTGTTAATAAAAAAACGGTGTCGGGGATATCCTTATATGTAATGTTGTTTTTTGTATTTTGTTATGTCTCTAATTAATTTGTAAAAGTAATATACTATAAAATAAATATAGAGTCAACAATTGTTTTGACAAAAAATACAAAAAAAGAGCCTCAAGCAAATGCAAGGGCTCGGTTTAGACTCGTTTTTAAGGGTTACATATTTAAAAAATTGTAAGCCTCTTCAAAATCAATAATGACATCATGTGTGTAATCATAACTCTTTTTTTCTTTTCGTTCAGGGTGTTTCCATGTAAAGACGTCTTTGTAGTTTGTTGCCTCAACAGTTCCGCCATATTCACGAGAAAGAAGCTCTGCTGTTTCTTTTCCTCCAACAAATTGACCATCATGGCAATTTAGGACTTCAACAGGGCGTAAAGAGTTTCTTCTAAAGTACATAACTTTTTCACACAAAGAAACATCTTCAAAAGATTCAACAATAAACAAGCTTTTAATGTTTAACCATCTTGCGTTAACAATAAAGCTGTTTCTAGTCATTTTTGTAATTTCAGATTGCAACTTTGCAAATCTTTCCTTTCTGATACTCGTCATAAGTTTTAGTTTTATTGATTAATAATGTTTTTGTTAACCTATTATTATCATCTTTTTTATATAATGCAAGAATAACTTATGTGGAGACTTTTATGACTAAACGGTTTAGCTTTTTAGAAGGCAATATAACCCCTACTTTTTTTGTGCACTCAATTCCTGTTATGTTATCAATGCTTTTTGCTTCTTCTGCCGCAATTATAGATGGCTGGTTTGTTGGTAAGTATATTGGTGAAATCGGTTTAGCTACTGTTAATATTGTTGGGCCTATATTAAATATAATGTGGGGAATGAACATAATGTTAATTGTTGGCTCAACGGTAAGCATGGGCAAACAGCTAGGCGCTCAAAAATATGAAATGTCAAACTACATATTTTCTAAAACTTTGATAGGCTTATGTGTTGCAAACATTGTGTTCTCTATTGTGGCTGTTTGTTTTCAAGATTCAATATTAAAATTTGTTGGGGCAACGCCAGAGGTTTTAGAAGCAGCAAAAGATTATTATTTTTACATAATTGTTTTTACAATTCTTTATGGCATAAATCTAGCTCTTAGTTATTTTATAAGATTAGAGGGTAGAACAACTTTTGTTGCTTTTGCCTTGGTTATTTTTGTTATTTTTAACATTATATTAGACTATATTTTTATAGCTTATATGGGTCTGGGAATGAAAGGTGCTGCATGGGGGACTTCTTTTGCAGAACTTGCATCAACAATATTTTTATTAACCCATTATTTAAATAAAAAAAGTGTTGTAAAATTCTCTTTTAAGTTAAAAAGATGGAGGCGTTTGCTTCGTTCTTGCTATAGCGGATTTTCAGAGCTTGTAACAGAAAGCTCTATAGGCTTGTTAGCAATGCTATTTAATATTGCTTTGATAAAATATACTAGCATAAATGGCGTTGTTGCTTTTACTATTGTCAACTATTTGCTTTTGGTACAATACACAATGGTAACCGCAATAGGAGACACCCTGCAACCAATATTAAGTATTAATTTTGGACGTCAAAGATGGGATAGGGTTATGGGTTTTATTTTAAGAGCTTTTGGCTTTAGTTTTGCAATAGGAATTGTTTTTGCGTTAATTTTATTTTTTGGCGCAGAATATGTTGCTGATTATTTTTTAAAAGAAAACAGTCCAGAGACTTTATCTATTTTGCGTAAATTTGCTAATGTTTTTTGGATTGCGTTTTTATTTAATGGTATAACAATGAATATTGCTACATTTTTTGTAGCAACTGGTAGGTCAAAATATGCGGTTACGGTTTCTTCTTTGGCTGGCATTGTTTGTCCTTTGCTTGCAATAAAACTACTCCCACTAATCTTTGGGGAAAACGGAATATATTGGGCTCTTCCGATTAGCCAAGCAACTTCTTTTATAATAGCAACAAGCTTCTTTTATTTTTATCGCCAAAAAGACGTTGAGTTCTTGATGGACAAGTCAAAAAGAAAAATTTTAGAAAGCTTTATAAAAGGCAACATGCTGGCAGAGAAATAAATTTATATAAAAATTTAACTCCCACACTAAGTGTGAGAGTTAAAAAAAAATCTACCTTATATACTTTTAACCAAAAGCATAGGACCTTTAAGATAGAAAAATTTTTTCTCGAGATTTTCTCAAGCGCCTTTCTCAATCCGTCCAAGATTGATAAAGCCTTTGCAATCTAAAAAATAGAACGTCTATTTTTTAGTGCTTCAATGTATAAATCTATTCGAAACCTTTTGTTATTGGCACTCTGGGCTCTTTTTGGGGGGTTTCTGGCACTCTTTTCTGTTGCACTAAATAAATTTATTATCTCCAAGGCAAATGCCTTTGACGCTCTCCACGTTCTAGAGATATGTTACATTGCATTCCTTCACGTACTTTTGGCCAAAAGTAGGGTTGAAAGGAGGGCACAATAAAATCCTTAAGCTGCAGACTTAAGAAAATCATCGTATTATCTTCACTCACTAATAAGTGAAAATAAATTCTCTCGAGATTCTCTCAAGCGCCTTTTAATCTAACCCGAGATTAAGGAAGGTTTTTACAATAAAGTTTTTCTTTATTGCTTCGGTACTGAGTTGTAAATGCTTGTTGCACTTATTTACCCGATGGTTAAAGCAAAATGAACTTAATCACTTTGTTTTTATGCCAAATACCGCTTCCTCTGAAATTACTCTGGTTAGAAGTAAGATAAAGGTTTTTTATTTTGTGAGAAATATTATTTTAAGTCCTAAAAGAAAAAAATAATGATTCTCTGTTTTTAATAATTGTAATATGCGTTTGTTTATGAAAATGAATATACTACAAAATAAGCAGTGAGTCAACACTGTTTTTGACAAAAAATACAGAAATTTCAAAAATATTTTACAACCAATTGTTTTACAGCAAACTTTTTTGAAGAAAATCTTCTTCAGACAAGATTTGTACCCCTAATTCTTGGGCTTTTTTGGCTTTAGAGCCTGCATCTGTGCCTACAATTACATAATCTGTCTTACTAGAAACACTTCCCGCTACTTTTGCGCCCAAGCTTAATGCTTTGGCTTTTGCTTCAGCCCTACCCAATGTTTGCAACGTGCCTGTAAAGACAAGAGTCTTGTTATAAAAGACAGATTCGCTATTAATATTTAAGACATATTCTTCAACTTGCACATATTTTAAAAGCTTATTGACAACCGCAATATTGTGATCTTCTTTAAAAAACTCAATAATATCTTCAGCCATGCTTTTGCCTATTCCATCAATAGAAGTTAAGTCTTCAAAATTAACTTCTTTTAAGAGTTTTTCAAATGTTGTGTAATATTTTGAGATTAATCTTGCAGTAGCAATTCCCACTTGAGGAATACCTAAGGCAAAAACAAATCTAGGCATTTCTATTTTGCGTTTATTGCGGATTGCGTCAAATAAATTATCGACAGATTTTTTGCCCCAGCCTTCTCGGCGTTCAAGCATTAAGCCACCTTGAGAGAATAAGTCATCGCCACCATTTCTGGCTTCTAAGGTGAATATATCTGCAGGTGTTGTAATTATTTTTTCTTTATAAAAATCTTCTATAATTTTTTCTCCTAAGCCTGCTATGTCAAATGCATCTTTAGAGACAAAATGCTTTAAGCTTTCCACCACTTGTGCGGGGCATTCAAGAGAGTTTGTACATCTAATAATAACACCATCTTCATCTTTATGAGTATGAGAACCACAAACAGGGCAAGAAGTCGGAAAAACAAACGGAGTTGCTTCTGCTCCTCTTTTTGCGACCTCAACAATTTGCGGAATAACATCCCCTGCTCTTTGAACAATCACCATATCACCTATACGAACATCTTTTTTTGCGATTTCATCTGCGTTATGAAGCGTTGCGTGAGAAACTATAACTCCGCCGACATTAATAGGCTCTAAATCGGCCACAGGGGTTAATGCTCCTGTTCTACCAACCTGAATACGAATATCATTAACTTTTGTTATTGCTTTTTCTGCAGGAAATTTATGAGCAATTGCCCAACGTGGTGCTTTGGTTAAAAAGCCTAATCTTTTTTGCAGGTTTATGTCATCAACCTTATAAACAATTCCGTCAATATCATAGTCAAGAGAAGACCTTTTTTCATTAAGAGAGTTATAGGCGTTGATAATATCTTGTTCTGACTGGCAAAGTTTGTTTTCTGGGTTGGTCGCAAAGCCCCATTGTTTTGCTTTTTCAATAAATTCTGATTGAGAGTTCCACAAATTTTCAGAAACCTCTCCATAAGTATAAACAAATAAAGATAGTTTTCTTTTGGCGGTTATTTTTGCATCTAACTGTCTTAATGCACCCGCTGCCGCATTGCGTGGATTTGCAAAGTTTTTTTTATTATTTTCTTCTTGGTATTTATTTAAGGCGATAAAATCTGCTTTTGCCATATAAACCTCTCCCCTAAACTCTATCACTTTTGGAGAGTTTTCTATTTTTAGGGGTAGAGATTTTATGGTTTTTAGGTTTTCTGTAATATCTTCGCCAGTTGCGCCATCGCCTCTGGTCGCAGCACTAACAAAAAAGCCATTTTCATATCTTGCATTAAAAGAAAGACCATCAACTTTGGGTTCTGCATAAAAATTAATTTGCTCATTTGTATTTAAGAATCTTTTTACAGAATCCACAAATTCAGGAATTTCTTCAACACTAAATATGTTGTCTAAAGAAAGCATTTTTACTGAATGCTTAATTTTATTAAATCCTGATGCTATTGTAGCACCAACTTTGTTTGTTGGCGAGTCGGATAAAATGTATTGAGGGTATTGTTTTTCAAGAGTTTCTAATTCTTTTTTATATGCATCATAGGTTGCATCGTCAAAAATAGGTTCATCATCTTGATAATATGCTGTATTTGCTAAATTTAATTGCTTCGTAAGCGTTTTTATTCTGTCTTTTATCATAAAAATATTATAAATGGATAAAAATTTATATCAAGTAAAGATTGATTTTTTGTTTTTTTTGTTGACAGAATATATTTTATATGTAATATGCGCAAACATAGTGAAATATATAAAAAAAGAGAGATATAAAAATGTATGCAGTAATTAAAACTGGCGGCAAGCAATATAAAGTGTCTTCTGGTGATATTTTTAAAGTAGAAAAATTAAACGCAGAAGCAGGTCAAGAAGTTGTTTTTGATACTATTTTAGCCGTTAACGATAAAATTGGCACACCATTAGTGGCTGGTGCTAGTGTTAAAGCTACAGTTTTGGCTGAAGCTAAAGACAAAAAAGTTATAATCTTCAAAAAGAAAAGAAGACAAAACTATCGCCGTAAAAACGGTCATAGACAAACATTAACAACTGTTAAAGTTTTAGAAATTAACGGTTAATAGGTAGGAGAACAAACAATGGCTCATAAGAAATCTGGTGGTAGTTCATCAAACGGACGTGATTCAATCGGAAGAAGATTAGGTCTTAAAAAATCTGGTGGTCAATCAGTAATCTCTGGCAACATTATTGTTCGTCAACGTGGTACAAAATACCACCCAGGTGAAAATGTTGGCTTAGGCAAAGATCACACAATTTTTGCAACCACTGATGGTAAAGTAGAATTTTCTAAAAAAGCTGGTGACAAAACTGTAGTTTCAGTTGTAACAGCATAATTTATTGAAAATCAGCAATATTAAAGGGGGCATTTGCTCCCTTAATTTTTAGGTAACAAGAATGAAGTTTTTAGATCAGGCAAAAATATTTATAAAATCAGGTGATGGCGGCGCAGGTTGCGTCTCTTTTCGTCGTGAAAAATGCATAGAGTTTGGCGGACCTAACGGTGGTGATGGCGCTAAAGGCGGAAGCATATATTTTGAAGCTGTAGATAATCTAAACACTTTAATTGATTTTAGATACAGACAACACTTCAAAGCTGCAACAGGCGGACACGGCAAAGGTAGCGACAAAAGTGGTGCTAAAGGTGAAAGCATTACAATTAAAGTTCCTGTTGGTACAGAAATCTTAGCTGATGATGGCGAGACTTTGCTTTGCGACATGATGGAAGTTGGGCAAACTTTTATGGCACTTAAAGGTGGCGATGGCGGAAGAGGTAATGCTCAATTTAAGACTTCTACAAATCAAGCCCCTAGATATGCTGAACCAGGATGGCCTGGAGCAGAAAAATATGTTTGGTTGCGCTTAAAAGTTATTGCAGATGCTGGGTTAATTGGAATGCCAAATGCTGGTAAATCAACTTTCTTATCTGTTGTTACCAAAGCAAGACCAAAAATTGCAGATTATCCTTTTACAACCTTGCATCCAAATTTAGGCGTTGCTTGGGTTGATAATCATGAGCTTGTGTTAGCAGATATCCCTGGCCTTATTGAAGGTGCTTCAGAAGGCGCT
The DNA here is from genome assembly GCA_044432975.1 of Alphaproteobacteria bacterium. GTDB lineage: Bacteria > Pseudomonadota > Alphaproteobacteria > RF32 > CAG-239 > JAWXUC01. Next base: position 32,483 of record JAWXUC010000007.1, read on the forward strand.
GGGTTGGGTGATAGGTTCTTAAAACACATTGAGCGCTGTTTCTGCTTTTTGCATGTTATAGACGCAACTGTAGAAGATGTTGTTAATAGCTATAATGTAATTAGAAATGAGCTTGGAGCATACAAAGAAAGCTTGTTAGAAAAGCCAGAGGTTGTTGCCTTAAATAAAATAGATTCTATTAGCCCAGAAGAAGCAAAAGAAAAGCAAGAACAATTAGAAAAAGCAATAGGTAAAAAAGTATTTATAATCTCAGCTGTTGCCAAACAAAATATTTTTGATTGCTTATTGAGATTAAATAAGTATATTAACAGAAAACCAAAGCAACAAGAAGAAGTTGCTCAAACTACAACTACATGGAGTCCAGTGTGAAAGATAAAATTTTAGAAATCATCAAAACAACATTAGATGATAACAAAGCAGAAGATATAACTGTAATTGATTTAGAAGGTAAAACATCTATAGCAAATTATATGGTTGTTGCAAGCGGAACATCAAACAGACACGTTGCATCATTAGCAGACTATGTTTATAGAGCCTTAAAAAAAGAAGGTCATAAATCAACAATGGAAGGTGAAGAAAAAGCAGATTGGGTATTAATAGACGCTTTTGACGTGATTGTACACATCTTCAAACCAGAAGTTAGAGATTTCTACAGCCTAGAAAAAATGTGGAACTCTGTAAGCAGAACCAATTAATATTATACGCTTTATAAAAACAACCTCCTGCGAATGACAAGAGGTTGTTTTTTTGTGGGACGTGTAATAACAAATAAGATCAAAAAACACGTACACAAAAAAGAGAGGGATTTGAAGCTGATTTACTATAAGCATATCCTTTACCGCTATAAGGCCAAAAAGCATAGCTTGATGAGCTACTCACTTCACTAGAAGTCCAATAACCTGTTTTATACCCAAAAGATGTTCCTCCTGCCGCAGAAAGTTTTTCATTTACAGCGATATAATCTGCATTATTATCTTCTTCAATTGTAAACATAAAAATACACTCTTCATATCTTGGTAAACGCCATCCTTCACCCAAACTAGAAGAACAATAACTAGCTGCTGTTTCTACTGTACAATTAGTATTTCCAGAACAATCTCCATCACCATCACTATTATAACCCATTGCAAAACTCCAGTTTTCATAATTTAATTTAAGATTACTTACACATAAATTATTTACATTTGTAGTTACACCAACTACTTTTCCGTCTTGATAACAGTTATCTCCTTTTATTCCATCAAAACCTCTTACACAAAAAACTTGCGTTTTATCAAAAGGACAAATTAAATAATTATCACAATCTGAATCGGTGTCTGTATAGCCCAATTCTTCGCAGCTTGCTGAAACACTGCAACTATCTGTTGCTAAGGTTATATTTGCGTTTAGGAGGAAAGTTAGACCTATTGTGCCTCCTGTTATTATTCTTTTATTCATTTCTATTTCCTCCTTTTTTAGTTGCGGGACGTCGAGACGCTGTTCCCTACAATTTATAATTATCATCACACCGTCATTGCGAGCGAAGCGCGGCAATCCAGTCGAAACAACATTCATTTTTCAGGTACGGTCAAGACCGTACCCTACAGGGTGCTGTGCTTTATTGTAGGGGAGACCACTGTTCTCCCGTTTATAAAACAATCCTTTTTTCAGGGACGGCAGACCCATCCCCTACAACCCTCATTTTTGCAAAAAAGTGCAAAAATTGCGTTTTTTTGTGAATATGGGCAGAAAATAAATACTTTGGGAGGATTATTAACTGCCCATAAGCCCATATATTCTGGTATTTTGACACCTGTCTTAAAAACAAAGTGTCTATTTTAAACCACCGTCTAGAATAGACACTTTTAGTGTTACAGTTTTGTGAAATTATGTTATTGATTTTACTTATTTCTTGATTTTTTTTAGAGTTTATGATAGTGTCTATTCTAGACGGTCGTTTAAAATAGACACTATCAAAATAACCCCTAGCCCTTGTGGGCTGGGGGTTTGAAGTATGTTTAAAAAGTGAGTTTTTTTAATATTATTACATTCTAAACTGGCAGTTAAAATTGTTTTGTAGATGTTCTTTTAATTTTGCATCTTTGAAGAATTCTTCACATTCGTATTCTTGGGTTGTTTTATCTGAATCTATGGGACGATATTTTTGTAAGTGATAATTTTTTACACCCATTTCTTTTAAAGTATCTGCTATTTTATAGATATCATCAACATTCAAGACTCTTGGGTCGCAAGTTGTTCGGCATTCAAAATCAACGTCGCTTGCAATCAGCATTTTTAAGCTTTCTAGAACTTTATCAAAATGATTAGCGCAAGTAACTGAATTGTATTTTTCTTTCTCAAATGGAGTTTTTATATCAAAGCCTACCCAATCAACAACATCTAAAACCTTTTTTAAGGCCTCTGGACGATATCCTCCTGTATGTAATCCAATCTTATAGCCAAGAGCTTTCACTTGCATCATAGCCTCTTTTAAGCCGTTTTGAACTAATGGCTCGCCACCGCTAAAGACAACACCGTCCAAACTTTTGGTTCTGGTTTTTAAAAAATCTACAAATTTATCCCAAACAAAATCTGTTTCTTCTATTGGTTGCAACAAGAAATTGTAGCAGAAAGGGCATTTCCATGGGCAACCTTGCATGAAAATTACTGCGCTTATTTTGCTTGGATAATCAACGGTAGAAAATGTTTCTACGCCGCCGACATTTATTAATTGATTCATTTTTATTGCCTTATTTTTTACTGGTTTGCTTCGCTTCGCTCGCAATGACGAGGAGAAAGGGGGATAGCTTTGCTCCGCTCGCAATGACGAGGAGAGAGGGGGATAGCTTTGCTCCGCTCGCAATGACGAAGGGGAGAGGGGGATGGAGAGTTCCGCTCGTAATGACGAGGGGAGAGCTTCATTCTGTTTTGCATTGACGCAAAAGGAAGGATGGAGAGTTCCGCTTGCATTGACGAGGGGAGATATAAGAAAAGGGACGATGTGGGTATCGTCCCCTACAATTATAGCTAATTAACTATTTTACCCCCCATCGCCCGTTGGGCACTTCCCCCGCAAGGGGGGGAAGATTTTTAATGGAGTATTATTTAATTATTCTGCTGCTACAGACATTGCGTCTACACATACAGCTTTTTCTTCACAAAAGCATTTTCTAGAATAAAATTCTGATTTTTTACCTTTGTTGAATTCTGATACTGGACGGAAGTAGCCCATAACTCTTGTCCATACTTCGCAGTTTTGTCTTTCTGAATCTGCTAATTTGATATCTTCAAAATTAATTACTTGTGTCATTTTCATTTTCCTTTTTGTTAATATTAGTTATGGTTTAAGCAACATCTGCTTTAGAAGCTGCTTTTTTTGCTTTTTCTGCCAATCTTTCTTCATCACATTTTGGGCAGAATTTGTGTTCTCCTGCAAGGTATCCGTGTTTTGGACATACTGAGAACGTTGGGGTAATTGTTACATAAGGCAAGCGATAGTTAGTAAGTACTCTTTTTACTAATTCTGCACAAACCTTAGGAGATGAAATTCTTTGGTTCATATACAAGTGAAGAACTGTTCCGCCTGTATATTTTGTTTGAAGCCTGTCTTGTAAGTCTAAAGCTTCAAAAGGATCATCTGTAAAGCCAACTGGCAACTGAGAAGAGTTTGTATAATAAGGATCTTCTTTTGTACCTGCTTGGATAATGCCAGGGAAACGTTTTTTATCTTCACGAGCAAAACGATATGTTGCACTTTCTGCAGGAGTTGCTTCTAAGTTATACATAGAACCAGTTTCTTCTTGGATTTTTACAAGTCTTTCTCTGATATGATTTAATACTTTTTCTGCAAAGTCTTGCCCCCATGGAGTTGCGATTTCTTCTTTGCCGTCTGTAAAGTTTGCAATCATTTCATTTAAGCCATTAACACCAATTGTTGAGAAGTGGTTGCGCAATGTGCCTAAATAACGTTTTGTGAATGGGAATAAACCTTGGTCGATTAAACGAGAGATAAGTTTTCTTTTGATTTCTAAAGATTTGCGAGATAATTCTAACAACTCATCTATTCTGCCTAACAAGCCAGCTTCATCGTCTTTATAAACATAACCAAGTCTTGCACAGTTGAATGTAACCACACCAATTGAGCCAGTTTGTTCTGCTGAACCAAATAAACCATTACCTTTTGCCAATAATTCACGCAAATCTAATTGCAATCTGCAACACATAGAACGAATTTGTTTTGGCTCTAATACAGAGTTGATGAAGTTTTGGAAATATGGCAAACCATATTTTGCAGTCATTTCAAACAATATTTCTGTATTTGGACAATCCCAATCAAAATCTTTTGTAATGTTGTATGTAGGAATTGGGAATGTAAATGGACGACCTTTAGAATCACCACCTGTCATTACTGTGATATATGCTTTGTTAATCATATTCATTTCTTCTTGCAAATCACCGTAAGTAAATTCTTGTTCAACACCTGCAATAATTGGATGTGTGTCTCTATAATCTTCTGGGCATACCCAGTCAAAAGTAAAGTTTGTAAATGGTGTTTGAGAACCCCAACGAGAAGGCACATTCAAGTTATAAATCAACTCTTGCATAGATTGTTCTACTTGACGATAAGTTAATTTATCTGCCCTGATATATGGAGCAAGGTATGTATCTACAGAAGAAAATGCTTGAGCACCAGCCCATTCGTTTTGCAATGTTCCCATAAAGTTAACCATTTGACCAACAGCAGCTGATAAATGCTTTGGAGCACCAGCTTCTGCTTTTCCTGGAACACCATTAAAGCCTTCATGAAGCAAGTTCTTAAGAGACCAACCTGCACAATAGCCAGCTAACATGTCTAAGTCATGAATATGAACATCACCGTTTCTGTGTGCTTCTCCAACTGCTGATGGGTAAACATGAGACAACCAGTAGTTGGCTGTAACTTTACCAGAAACGTTTAAGATTAAGCCACCGTTTGAATAACCTTGGTTGGCATTGGCATTTACACGCCAGTCTAGTTTTTCTAAATATTCATTAATTGAGCTTTCAACATCAACCATAGTTTTTGCATCGCCACGCATTCTTTGGCGTTGTTCACGATATGCGATGTATGCTCTTGCGGTTGTGATATAGTTTGCAGAAATTAAAACTTGTTCTACTATATCTTGAATTTGTTCAATTGATGGAATCGATTCTTTAAATTTGTGCTTTAATACTTTCATTGCTTGTGCAGTTAAAAGTTTTGCCTCTTCTTCTGAATATTCTCCAGTTTCATCGCCGGCTCTGCTAATCGCGCTAAAAATTTTAGCGTCATCAAAAGGAGCAAGAGTACCGTCTCTTTTTGTTACGTTGTCTATTGTGGCTTTTGCATTCATTTTTATAAAACTTTCAAGTTATGTCGTTATTCTTGGAATATACTATATATAGTGTTAAAAAATAGTTAATATCTATATATTGTGCTACTGCTCTTGTTTTTCTATAAATCATTGTATATTTATTTTGTGTTTTTCCTCAACTGTTTAATAGTTAATTTTTAAACTTTTTTCCTATCTTATTAAAATATAATAATATTTTTTTTGACCTTTGTTCATAAGTTTGTTAATAAAAATTAATATTAAATTTTAAGGAAGAAAAATAATGGCAACGCAAGATTTTTTATTAAGCAAAAAAGTAAAGATTTTACAACCTATTAATGGCTACAGAGCATCTACTGATGCTGTTATTTTATCTTCTATACCCGAGTCCACAACAAAAGAAATAAAAATACTAGATATGGGATCAGGAACAGGAGCGGTTTCTTTATGTTTGGGGCATCGGATTCCTAGTGCTAAAATTCTAGGGCTTGAAATTCAAGAAGAGCTTATTGAGTTGTCTAATCAAAGTGCAGAACTTAACGGATTTGAGAATAGAATCGAATTTATTAATCATAATATTAAAGATAAAAAGATTGAGCTTCACAATTGTTTTGATGTTTGCATTACAAATCCGCCTTATTCTGAAGTTGATATGAAGTCTCCTAAAGGATATAAGGCAACAGCGCATAATTTTGACGGATTGGGGCTTAAAAATTGGATAGATTTTGGAATTAGGGCATTAAAACCTAAGGGAAAGCTATATATGGTGAACAGAGCAGAAGCTTTGTCTGAAATTTTGGCCACTATATATGGTAGGCTTGGCGGAATTGTTGTTATTCCTATTTATTCAAAAATTGGTGAAGACGCCAAAAGAATCGTTGTTATTGCAAGTAAAGATTCTAAAAAAGCATTAGTGATAGACAAAGGAATTGTTGTTCACAATGAAGACGGCTCATATTCTGACGACGCCAAGAGAATTTTAGAAAACGGAATCGGGTATTTTGAGTAATTGATTTGGTTTTTGTGGGAGAGTCTGGGACGATGCGGGCATCGTCCCCTACAATTATTATTGTCATCGCGCCACAAAATTTATTTTGGGGCTTAGCGATCTTCTAATTTTTAAAAATCGGAAGATGCCTTAGCCCATAAATTCTTTATGGGCGGCATGACGTTTTATGTTATTTTCAAGGTACGGTCAAGACCGTACCCTACAGGGCATTGTGCCTATGATGTTGAGAAAACACCCTGTCGCTTTCAACACTAAAAGTTTTATACTACCAAGTTAAAGGAAGCACACATAAAACTGCATATTTCTCACTAGCTTTTGAAGAATTCGAGGTTGACATCGAGGCGGTAGACTTAAAAATTGTCGCACCATCATTAGTAGATGAAGCAAATGAAGTAGTACTTGTCCAATATCTGGTCGTCGATAAATTTATTTGAGGTATTGATGAAGATACCGCGCTAAGAGCATTATTTATTGTTGTTATATGGGGCCATAGCGTATAATGACTAGGTATACTAGCTCCACCATAATTCTCAATACAATAAGCTCTAGCTTCATACCAGTCATAAGTACTTGTAGTTCCACCAACATAAACCGAATAACCACCACCAGAATAATTAGAAACCACAATACCCCTAACTGTAGAACTTGTTGCAATACTAGTATCATTTGTAACCCTACCATCTTTTAACAAATAATATCCTGTTGCTAATTTTTCTTTTGTACATGCAACAAGGCTGGTGTTAAATGGACATTTAACATATTCTGTACAATTACTAGCACTTTTTGTATAGCCTAAAGCTTCGCAGCTTGATGTGACAGCACAGGTGTCTGTTGCTAAGGTTATATTTGCGTTTAGGAGGAAAGTTAGACCTATTGTGCCTCCTGTTATTAATTTTGTTTTATTCATTTCTATTTCCTCCTTTTTTTGTTTTAGTGGCGGGACGTCGAGACGCCGTTCCCTACGGTTTTTATGAACACCCACAAGGGGCGTCCCTACAATTTAATTTATCAACTGTCATTGCGAGCGTAGCGCGGCAATCCAATCGAAAAAAACATTCTTTTTTCAGGTACGGTCAAGACCGTCCCCTACAGAGCTCTGGCATCCAAAACCTCAAGCCGTCATCCTGAACTTGTTTCAGGATCCCCTTTTTAGATGCTGAAATAAATTCAGCATGACGGGGCAATTAATACTTTTTTTCAGGGACGGCAGACCCGTACCCTACAGATAGGCGGATGTGTAATCCACCCCCATAACTACCCCGTCGCCTTTGGCGCCACCCCTTCACTTGTGAAGGGGAATTTTTAATGGCATTTTTGCAAAAAAGTGCAAAAATTGCGTTTTTTTGTGAATATGGGCAGAAAATAAATACTTTGGGAGGATTATTGACTACCCATAAGCCCATATATTCTGGTATTTTGACACCTGTCTTAAAAACAAAGTGTCTATTTTAAACCACCGTCTAGAATAGACACTTTTAGTGTTACAGTTTTGTTAAATTATGTTGTTGATTTTACTTATTTCTTGATTTTTTTCTGACTTTGTGATAGTGTCTATTCTAGACGGTCGTTTAAAATAGACACTATAAAAATAACCCCTAGCCCTTGTGGGCTGGGGGTTTGACGTATGTTCAAAAAGTGAGTTTTTTATATTTGGGACGGCTGACCATAAAACTACCCCGTCGCCTTTGGCGCCACCCCTTCACTTGTGAAGGGGAATTTATAATTGCCATTTTTGCAAAAAAAAAGACCGGACTTGGGGAGAGCCGATCTTTCTTGGGGAAGTGCACTTTCTGTGCCTAGCTTACTTAAAATGGTTTTACAATATCTAAGAACTGTGTTCCATAACTAGACTTTTGAATATCAGACAGAACACCTTCTCCGCCATAAGACACTCTTAAATCTGCAATTTTAGATGATTCAATTGTATTCTGAGCATTAATATCTGCGCGTCTAACAATACCTTGAACCATTAGTTGTCTAACTTCATAATTAACTCTAATTTCTTGGCTACCTTGAATAACCATGTTTCCGTTTGGCAACACTTGAATAACGGTTGCTGCCATTGTTACGTCTATGGATTCTTTTCTATCAATTTTACCATCTCCAGACATTTCTTTATCGCTTTTAACATCTAAGAGGTTAGAACTATCTGTTCCTAAAGCTGTATCTATAGTAGTTTCTAATCCAGCAAGTGCATTAACATCTGAATCTGTAACGCCAGATTGATTTTGTTCTGTTTCATTTTCCATCAAAGCAGTATCTTCTGCAGAAATCTTAACTGTTAAAATATCGCCAACTCTAGAAGCTCTAAGATCTTTGAAAAATCCTTGAGATCCTCTTTGCCACAAAGAGTTTGGGTTTGAATATTTTGCGTACTCATCTGGCATAGGTTGAGTTAATGGTTTGTAATCTTTATCTTCTACTGGGTTTTCAATAGGGCTAAGTCTTGGAGGGCTTCCGATATTTTTAATGCTTTGCAAAATTCCGCATCCATTTAACATTAAGAACATTGATAAAATCAAACTAGTTTTTCTCATTATTTATCTCCCTCTATACTAACAGTGCCTTTAGAAATAACTTTTCCCATAATAGTTTTTTTAGAGCTTGGGTTTATAAGGGTTATAACATCACCTAAAGCACCATCTTCCCCTGCATAAGCCTTCATTCCGATTTCCATTTTATCTGTTTTATACAATACCAAAACATTGTCATTTCTGTTTATTAAAGTAGGTTTTTGAATATCTTTGTTTAGAATAAGAGCGTTAGAATATAAATCTTTTTTTGCTTCTCTATCAACAATATCCTCTTTTTGAAGAGCAAAAACATCTTTTGCTTTACCTTCTTTGATTGTTATTGTCTTTAGCATATCTTCTGTTATTAGCGTATCTTTTTTAATTTCTTTTATAGGCACATAAACTTCTGTCATGTTATAAAATCTGCCCATAATTTTTCCTGAATCAAAGCTTTTGTTATCTATAAAAACTTCAATATTACAATTAAACTTATTTTGTAAGTCATCAAAAGTTAAATTAGAAATTAGCAGTTTATAACTTTTAGCATCTTCAATATTGTAACTAGATTTTCCAGAAAAAATTTCTAGTTCAATATTAGCCCTTGAGGCTTCTTCTTTGATGGCATCAATCACATCAAACTCTGATATTATCAAAGCATTGGCATTAAAGCTAATAAGAAGTAAAAATGTTAAAAAAAGTTTTTTCATTTATTTCATCTAACTAAGTTGGTTTACAACGGTTAACATTTCATCTGCAGCAGATATCACATTAGAGTTCATTTCATAAGCACGTTGAGCAGAGATAAGTTCTGTAATTTCTGTAACAGCATTAACGTTAGAGGTTGTTAAGTATCCTTGAAGAATAGAACCAAAGCCTTCGGTATCTGGATTGTCTACTAAAGGCACACCAGAAGCTTCTGTTTCTAAGAACATATTATCACCCATAGCTTCTAAACCAGCTTCGTTTACAAAGTTTGCAAGCTCAAGTTGACCTACGTTTACTTCATCCACTTCGCCGTCTTGTTTAATCCAAACTTCGCCTGAAGCATTAACAGAAACTTCAACAGCATCTTCTGGGATTGTGATTTCTGGTTGTACAACATAACCACTGTGAGTAATGATAACGCCATCACCGTTTCTTTGAAAAGCGCCATCACGAGTATATGCAGTTCCTTTTCCGTCTGGTAATTCTACCTGAAAATATCCACGGCCACTAACTGCCAAGTCAAGAGTGTTACCTGTGTTGTTAAAGCCACCACCGTCAGTAATTCTATAAATAGCCGCAGTTCTAACACCAAGACCAACTTGCATACCTGAAGGAACGATTGTGCCAGAAGATGTTGATGCAGAGCCAGGACGAACAATATTTTGATATAATAAGTCATTAAATTCTGCACGTCTTTTTGTGTATGCAGTTGTGTTCATATTGGCAATATTATTGGAAATCACATCAACATTTGTTTGTTGAGCAAGCATTCCTGTTGCGCCGATGTTTAAAGATCTCATAAGTTAATCCCCTTTTAAATCATCTGCCTATAAGCAGAAATAGTATTTGATAAACGTTCATGCTCAGCGTCTATCATTTGTTGTACATATTCATAAGAACGTTGAAGTTTAACAAGTCTTGTCATCTCAACAACACCTTCAACGTTAGATTTTTCAATAGCACCTTGTTTTAATACGGCATTAGAGGCTATAGCATTGCTATTTTCATTAGCTTCAAACAAAGTACCTGCTGTTTTTGTTAATTCTTGTGGATTTTCAAAATTTATTAACTTAATGTTTGCAACAAAGTTATTTTGAGAAATGCCAGCTTCTATTTGTGTTGAATAAACACTTCCATCACCAGAGATTGAAATGTCTGTTTCTTCAGGAGCAAAAATAATTGGCTTATTGTCTGTAGACAACACATAATGCCCTTCATTTGTAACCAAAGCTCCTTCAGCGTTTAGTGTAAAATTACCTTTTCTGGTATATTGTTCGCCATTTTGAGTTGCCACAGCAAAAAAACCTTCGCCATCAATAGCAAGGTCAAGTGCGTTTCCTGTTTCTACAATAGCGCCTTCGTTAAAATTTTTGTATGTTCCAAAATTTTGAGTGAAATAAACTGGGTCAGATGCCACACCTTTAGCTTTAGGAGTGTCTGTAATATATTCAGAAAAAATAGCGTCTTCAGCCTTAAAACCCGTAGTATTAACGTTTGCCACGTTATTAGAAACGGTGTCCATTTGGTTCCAAAGAGCAATCTGTCTAGATAAAGCCACATATTTTGTGTTAATCATTTTTATAAACTTCCCCAAGTTTTTATAATCTTGGTTTTATACATGCAATATCTATGCCAAGGGAAAGAGTGAAAATTGTTATAATGTTAAAAAACTCACTTTTTGAACATACGCCAAACCCCCAGTCCGCAAGGGCTAGGGGTTATTTGGGCAGTGTCTATTTTAAACGACCGTCTAGAATAGACACTATCACAAACTTTTAAAAAAATCAAGAAATAAGTAAAATCAATAACATAATTTCACAAAACTGTAACACTAAAAGTGTCTATTCTAGACGGTGGTTTAAAATAGACACTTTGTTTTTAAGACAGGTGTCAAAATACCAGAATATATGGGTTTATGGGCAGTTAATAATCCTCCCAAAGTATTTATTTTCTGCCCATATTCACCAAAAAACGCATTTTTTGTGATTTTTTGCAAAAATGAGGGTTGTAGGGGATGGTCTGCCGTCCCTGAAAAAAGGATTGTTTTTTCGACTGGATTGCCGCGCTTCGCTCGCAATGACAGTTGGGGGTAATTGTGGGTTTAAAATTCCCCTTCACTTGTGAAGGGGTGGCGCCGAAGGCGACGTGGTAGTTATGGAGTGGATTCCATATCCGCCGACATGTAGGGGACGCATTGTATGAGTCCCGCAAAAAGGAAAAATAATTATTATACCCCCCATCGCCCTAACGGGCACTTCCCTTAGCTCAGGAGGGAAGATGGGTTGGAATAATAATTTGACTGGATTGCGGATCAAGTCCGCAATGACTGTTGGAAATTAAATTGTAGGGAACGGCGTCTCGACGTTCCTCAACCAAAAAAAGGAGGAAATAAAAATGAAAAAAACAAAAATAATAACAGGAGGTATAATAGGTTTAGCTTTCCTCCTAAATGCAGGAATATCATTAGCTGCAGATAACTGTAGTGTTTCAACTAGCTGTGCATCGCTAGGATATATAACTGAAGCTTCTAATTGTCAAAGAGGTGTTCACTGTCCTTTTGATAGCAGTAAAGTTGCTTGCATTCATGAAGAAATAGCTATTGGTGATTATTTATTAAGCGATGGAACTTTTAGTAAAGATCCTGAACTTGATTCTGGAAATGGCTGGACTACTAGTTGTTGGGGAGGTTGGTGTGATATTATTGCAGGTGTTGTTATTGAAACAACAGGTGGAGGATTCCCCGTAACTGTTTATACATCTAGATATCCTGCCTCTGCTACTGCAAGTTGGAGCACTGCTAATGATGAATGCTTACAATCACAAGACGGTTATATGAGATCAACTTTAATTGACCCACCATCAACATCTTACTATGATACAATCAACGCTAGTTTAACAAGAATAGGAGCTTCGCAAAAGTTTAGTACCTCTCATACTTATTTTACAGCAAAATATTCTTCAGGAAATAAAGTTGGTTTATGCGGAGTAGTTATTTTTAGATAATTAAAACAAAAAGGAGAAAATAAAAATGAATAAATTTGTATTGCTTTTAGCAGTAATATTAACCTTAAGTGCTTTCAAAATTAATGCCAAGGAAACGAGTTCTGAAGATAAGATAAAATCAGAAATTACTACTGAAATTAATGACGAAAACAAAGAGGAAAAGAAAATAATTATTAAAACTGAGCCTACATCAAGAAGATGAAAATTAAGGATTAAGAAAATGCTTTTCATTTTTTCTTTGTTCTTATATAAAACGATGACTTTTCATGAAGGTTTTCTTGTTAATTATTATAAAAAAGAGAGTGGTAACTGTAGATAATTACCACTCTCTTTTTTACATCCTGATTTTGAAGCACGATTCAGGGACCGTCCTTTTGGGTGAAGGTTATACTCTTTCGAAGGTTGAGAGTTCTTTTTCTTCGGTTGTTTTGGATAAATCAAATTGATTTAGAATCGCAACTGATACATATATTGATGAATATGTTCCAATTAACACACCCCACACAATTACAAAAGAAAAACTATATAACGCATCGCCACCAAATATTAACAATGCCACCGCTGCTAATAATGTGGTGATAGAGGTTAACAATGTTCTTGAAAAGATGTCATTAATACTCTTATTCAACATATCATTTTGTTTCATTTTACCAAATTTTCTTAAGTTTTCACGTATTCTGTCATAAGTTACAACTGTATCATTTACAGAATAACCTGCCAAAGTTAAGATTGCGGCAATTGTTGTTAAGTTAAAGTCAATATTAAATATTGCTAGCAAAGCCAATGTTACCAAGATATCATGAACCAAGCCTAGCATTGCACCTAATGCAAACTGCCATTCAAACCTGAACCAGATGTATAAAGAAATTGCCAAGACTGCAACTATTGAGGCAATTAAGCCTGCTTTCTTTAACTCTGATCCTACTTGAGGACCAACAAGCTCTACTTTGCGGTATTCAACATCTTGACCGATGATAGACTTAATATCTTCAACCGCTTGCATTTGTTGTTTTTCATCCATGTTTTTTGCTTGGGCTCTAATCATTACTTCATCACCAGCATCGCCAATGGTTTGTAATGAAATTTCGCCAATCTTTAAAGTTGTTAAAGATTTTCTTATCTCATTTAAGTTTATTTGTTGTGGCGATTTTATTTCTATTAAAATACCACCTGAAAAATCAATTCCATAATTAAATGGCTTAATTGTCATCACAACCAATGAAGCAATTACTGATACAATTGAAAAAATATACATAACTTTTGAAATCTTCAAAAAATTAATGTTTGTATCTTTTGTTATAAATTTTAATACTTGCATTTTGTTTTCCTTATTCAATTGGTAATTTTTTTGGTTTAGATTTAAGAATCCATGTTGCAATCATTAATCTTGAAAAACTAACAGATGTAAACATAGATGTTAAAATACCAACCGATAATGTTACGGCAAAACCTCTGACTGGGCCTGTTCCAAAATAAAACAATACAAAAGCGGCTGCTAATGTTGTTAAGTTAGAATCGACAATTGTTGTCATCGCTTCAGAAAAGCCTATTTTAGCAGCCTCTTTTGGCTTTTTGCCCGCTTTTACGGTTTCTCTCATTCTTTCAAAAATAAGTACGTTTGCGTCAACTGCCATACCTATTGTTAAAATAATACCTGCAATACCAGGAAGAGTTAAGGTTGAACCCATAAAGCTCAATGCGCCCAAAAGTAAGAACAAGTTTACCATAACAGCTGCGGTTGTAAAAATACCAAACAAACCATAAGCTAAAATCATAAATAAAATAACAGCTACAAAGCCTATTGCACAAGCAATTGCGCCTGCTTTAATAGAATCGGCACCTAAGCCAGCGCCAACGGTTCTTTCTTCTAACACGGTTAATGGAGCAGGCAATGCACCTGAACGCAATAATAATGATAAATCATTTGCTGATTTTACACTGAATGAGCCTGTAATAACACCGCTTCCACCCATAATAGGGCCTTGAATTTGTGGGGCAGAAATAACTTGATCATCTAAAACGATTGCAAGTCTTGAGCCAACGTTTTTAGATGTGATGTCGGCAAATTTAGAACCACCAATTGCATTAAACTTAAAAGATACAACTGGTTGTCCTTCTTGGAATGATGGTTGAGAATCCACCAAATGTTCACCACCTATTAAAGCTTTTCTGGTGATTTGGTATGGCTCTCCCATTTCTCCTAATACTGTTCTTGATGTTAAACCTCTGCCACTTTCATCTACTAAGTGAAAAGTCATTTTAGCTGTTTTACCTAAAAGGTTTTTAACTTCTTCTGGGTTTTGAACACCTGGAAGTTGAACAATAATTCTATCTTCGCCTTGACGAGCAATGATTGGCTCTTTTGTGCCAAGTTCATCTATTCTGCGTCTAACAATTTCTATTGATTGATCAACAACTTTTGCTTTTAATTGTCTTAAAGCTAACTCAGAATAAGATGCTACTAAAGAATTGCCTTCTTCTATCACGTCTAAATCAGTGTCTGTAGCAGATATCAATCCTTTTGCTTTGTTTCTTGATGTTGCGTTTTCAATTATAACAGAAACTTTTTCATCAGAAGCATCAAGTTTTTGATATCTCATGCGGTTTTCTCTTAAAATCTGACGAATAGAATCCTCTGTTGTGAGCATTCTTTCTTTTACAACATTATTTATATCAACTTCTAACAAAAGGTTTGAACCGCCTTGAAGGTCTAAACCTAAATTAACTGGTTGCCACCATGCTGGCAAACCTGCCTTATTAGGCAAAAAGTTTGGAATTGAGTAAAATACACCCAAAAGACAAACTAGCAAAATTGAAATAACTTTGCTTTTGGTAAGATTATACATTATTTTTTAGCTTTCTTTTTTGTTTCTTTTTTATTGTCGTTTGTTGCTTGAGGTAAAACAACTTCTTTTACTGTAGAACGTTTGATTTTAACAACAGTATCTTTTGAAATTTCAACTTCTAACTCATCTTCTGTAAGGCTAACAACTTTTGCAACAATGCCACCTGCAGTAATAACCTTATCACCTTTAACCAAAGCTGCCAACATTTGTTGATGAAGCTTAATTTGTTTTTGTTGTGGTCTAATTAAAATAAAATAAAAAATTGCAAAAATTACAATAAGTTGAACTAAAGTCCCTGAAACAGAACTACCTGCTGCAGCACCTGCAACTTCTTGAGCGTAAGCCATATTAATCATAAAAAATCTCCTTTAAATTTACTTTATGTATATTAGCTATTATATCTATTTTTGCAAGGGGTAAATTGGATTTGTAATCATTTTTTAAAATAGGAAGATCGCTTAGCCCATAAATTCTTTATGGGTGTGATGACATTTTAAATACTTTACAAAATGTATTTTATATATATAATTATTTTTAGTCGGGATGGCTCGGCTGTATTATTGTGTATGGTGTCTCAAAAACACCTTAGAGAATCCATCTTTTAGGTGGAGTGTTTGAATAAGGCTTTGCCAAATAAAAACGACTGTCTCTAACAGTTTTTGAGCTCCACCTCTGATTTTTTTCAGAGGTTTTGTTTTAACAAAAATGGAGTGAAAAATAATGGAAAACAAAGATTGGAGAAATAATCTTCAAGAAACTAAAGATGATATTGGAAGGCAATTAAATGAGTTAAGGCGTCAGAAGCGTTTGACTTTGCAGGAGCTTTCTGAGCAAGTGAATTTACCGCAAAAAGTAATTGAAAGAATTGAATTAGGTTTGAACTTTAATATGGATTATAACAATATTCACTGTTTGGCTAGGTTTTATGGGCAGAAGATTAAAGTTGTGTTTGAAAAAATTTGAAGATCGCTAAGCCCATAAATTCTTTATGGGCGCGATGACTATTTTTGTTAATTTATAAAGGTCATCGCGCCTTAATTTTTTAAGGCTTAGCGATCTTCTGATTTTAAATACTTTTTACAAGCATATCGTATAAATCGTTGCGGTCTAGATTTTGTTTGTTTATTAATTGGTTTTTATATTTTTTGTGGGCTTTTTTGATGTATTTTTCTCTTGCTATTGCTTCTTCTGGAGTGTTGTGGCATTCAAAATAAACTAGTTTATGCAGGTTATAATATTTTGTGAAAGCTTTTTTGCTTAAATCATTTTTATGTTCGTACACGCGTCTGATTAAATCACTGGTAACACCAATATAATTGGTGGTATTATTAGCATTTGTCATTATGTATACAAAGTATTGTTTCATAGGGTTATTGTATGAAGGTTTTAAATGAATGCAATGTTTTTTAAAATTTGAAGATCGCTAAGCCCATAAATTCTTTATGGGCGCGATGACATTTTTGGTAAATATTAATAGATTAGGCCTTTGTAGTTTTTGAAGGTGTCTATTGCGGTTTCGTTTTCTAGGTGTTCTATTTTGATGTGTTCGAAGTTTCCGCTTTTGAAGAAGTTGTATAGGTCATCGTCTATGAAACCTATTGAGGCTGCGTCTGCAACGGTGTTGGCATAATAAATTTCTGATATTTTTGCCCAGTAGCAAGCAGACATACACATTGGGCATGGCTCTGAGCTAGAAAATAATTGGCAACCACTTAAATCGTGTGTTTGTAAAAGCTCACACGCCTTTCTGATTGCATTTATTTCTGCATGGTTAGTAGGATCGCAAGAAGAAACTACTTGATTGTTGCCTTTTGCAATTATTTTTCCATCTTTTACGATGCACGCGCCGAATGGGCCAAACCCTTGAGTTTCAAGACATTTATTTGCTTCTTCAATCGCTATATTCATATATTTTTGTTTATCAGTCATAAAAAAATGATATATTATAAAAAAAATACTTGCAATATATATTTTTATTTATTATAAGATGCTTATTGCGAATGGGGGTGTAGCTCAGTTGGTTAGAGTATCGGCCTGTCACGCCGAGGGTCGCGAGTTCGAGCCTCGTCACTCCCGCCATTAAAAACCGTCTTTTTTAAGACGGTTTTTTTATTTAGGTTACCTCAGTTACGGCACGGATGTTGCCATCTCTATTAATTTGGACAACTCTTAGCTTTCTTCTCATTTCTTCCATTGTTTTATCTTTATTAATAGAAGGATATGCGTGAGCAATTCTATTAATAAAGGCTTCATAAGCTGCTGTTGAGTTTTCTGCGTGGATAGTGGCTAAGCAGTTATCGTGGCCTGACCCCATTAACTCCCAAAGAGCTCCTGCGTTTGATGTTGAAATCTCACCGCCGATAATAGCGTCTGGAGTAAAACGAACCACCAAATCGATTACCTTACCATAAGTTAACTGGTTGGTTTGTTCTGTTCTGGATAGAACAACGTGAACTCTATTTGGGTGTGGCACAATAAGCTCTCTTGTATCTTCAATTGTTAAAACTCTTTTATGAATATCTAATATTTTTAACAAGTTATTCAAAAAAGTTGTTTTACCTGTTGCTGTCGCACCAGAAACCAAAATATGATCACCTCTTTTTATTGAAAGTAGCAATCTTTCATAAGGATCTGTTGGCTCTTTTATTTTTTTTAGCTGATTAATCTCATGAAGCTTGTTACCTTGTTTTAAGCCATAGTCTCCTAAACCAAAAGAAACGTCTTCTGAGTGAATACGAATAGTTAAAGCAATACCACCTGTTAAATCCTCATTATCATACATAACGTTTTTACCGCATATCGCAGAGAAACGATGTTCTCCTGGTATTGTGGCATAAACAACAGGGGTTCCTGCTACAGGATCAAAAGGAAGCTCATAAGTATTAGCTACTATATATAACAAATCTGTTAAATACTCTTTACTTAATTTTTCATCCTTATACATAACCCAAGGAAAAGCTCTCTTTCCGCGAAGCCTAAGCCAAATTTGACCTGCTCTATTTATTGCAACCTCTTCTATATTATCTTGATTGTACCAATAAGAAAGTGGTCTTAATACTGATTCTATTACTGCAAAACTCATATATTATCCTTTCTTAAAACAACGTTGGAGAGCTAGAGCTACTACTTGATGACGCAGAGCTAGAGTCTGGTGGAGAAGGAGCTGTTATAACAACAGGTGTTTGTGTAGAGCTACTGCTCTTAGATGATGAACCACTTGAAAGAAGAGACGTGCTGCCACCTGACTGAGCTTGTGCGTCTGTTCCGCTTTCATAAACAACTTGACTACCTGTACCTGCAGAGCTTGAGCCTGAAGAAGTATTATTACCTGTATCACCTCTCTCCTTACCAATTTCTGCATTAGTAGCACCAATAATTCCCCCTCCTGAATCAAGACTACTTGTGCTAAATTTATCTGACTGTAAATCTCTATCTACTGTTCTTAACCATAAGTCCTTGTTTGGATAAACAGTTATTCTGGTTCCTGCTGGAACAAATATCAAGCTTTGCTCTTCTGTAGCATCTGATAAAATTTGTTGAAAAATAGAATCCATTGTATCTAAGAAGTTTTCACGGGCATCACTTGCCGCTTCTGCTGCTGAAGTTTCTATTTCTCCTGTATTATCTTCTTGTACGGCCATTAAATATGCAGAAGCACTGGTTAATGATGTAAATAATATTGGTGATAAATATCTTTGTACAAGATTTTGATCTACATAACCTATTGCGCCTTGACGTCCTTGAGCATCACCTGTTATTGAACCTGAAAGATTAAACATAACGCCATCTGGTCTAATTATTCTATCCCAAGATATTTCTACTTTTGTAGCATTAGTATTACTTCCTGATGCTGCGCCATCAAAACCACCTATTTTTCCGATTAACCTACTACCTGCAGGAATAATAATATTTCTACCCTCTTCTGAATAAACACTTCTTTCAACATAAGCTGTTACAGGAACTTCTGTTGAAGTGCTGTAAATTGAACGAGCAAGAACAGCTGGAATTGGTTTGTCTGCTAATATCATCTCACTCATATCAACCTTCCAACTAGATAGCTCTGCTGTTACACCATCCCATTTATCTTGGGTATAATTAAAACTTGATGGATTATAGCCAGATTTTATTCCACCAACAGAGGCTTCTTGGCGTCTTTGCAATTGTGCTGTTGCAAGTGCCTTTGCTCTTGTTGCAGAATATCTTTCCCCTGGAGCAAAGCCTCCTCCTGGCCCTAAGTTTGTATTTCCGTCTCCTGTTCCAAATGCACCTCCATTACCAAAATCTCCTACAGGAATAAAGATTTCTCCACTTGGTTCTTTTTCAGCGACTTCCTCTATGCCTTTTAACTCACCATCTTCACCAATAATTAAACCATCTCCTTGTCTTCTACCAATAACTTTTCCATTTTTATCTAAAACGGTACCATCTTCTAAAATTTCTCCTAAGAATTCTCCGTCTGGAGTTAAGGCAATGTTTATTGCTTTTAAATATTTATCTAAGTTTACACCTGTTCTTCTACCAGATGAGCTATCACCTACAAATTCAGCTTCTGTCTGAGATTGTGGTTTCTTTGATGATTTCTGCTCTACTTTTTCATACCAGCTGCGACCAACTCCACCTACGATGTTTCCGTTTGCATCAACTAGGTTACCATTTTCATCTAAAAAGCCTATTTCTTTGCCATTAGCATCAACAACACTACCATCTGCTCTTGCTGTACCAACTAAGTTACCGTCTTTATCATAAACCTTTTTACCCTCTAGGGTTTGCCCGATAACATTTCCTCTTTCGTCTGTTATTTTTCCATTTTGATCTGCATAAGCAACTATGTTGCCATCTTTGTCATAAACTGGTCTTTTGGCGCTACCTATTATCTTACCTTTTGTATCAATAATTTTACCATCGTTTAATCTTCTTCCGATAACATTACCGTTTTCATCTACAACAGTACCATCTGATAAAACCTTGCCTATAATATTACCATATTCATCTACAGCAACTTCACCTAAAGCGGCATAACCTAAAACATTGCCTTCGCTATCTAAAATTAATTGTTTTTTAGAACTAAGAGATAACTTGCTAAAATATTGAAGTGGACGAGCAACAGCTACAATTTCTTTTGAACTTTTACTTACAATTTCTCCTGCGGAGGTTAATTCTCCTATCAAATTTCCTTTAGAATCTAAAACTTGACCATCAAAAGCTAGCTCACCTAAGATATAATTCTTAGAATCTCTAATATAATAATCTCTATTAGGTCTTGCTAAAACATCTCCTTTGGCGTTTGTTAAGAAACCTTTTTGTATTTTACCTAAATTAACACCCTTAAAATCATAAACATCTCCTGATAAATCAACATAACCTATTGGTGTTAAATTTTTATTATACATATAAAGGTCATATAAGGCATAACCAACTTCTTGACCTTCTTTTACAATACTTCCATCATAAAAAACTTCTGCGGCAATTTTAGAAGATGCGTCTATAACTTGAGCTTTTGAATTTATCACACCAAGAAATTTATTATTGTTATCAAATGCGTATCTATATTTTAACAACACGCCTATAGGCTCCCCAATGCTTGAACTTACGTTATAATCAAGCTGAGAATGACCAATAACTTTACTATTCTCGTTTACAACACTACCATCAAGTATTGTTCTACCTAAAACAGAATTATTAAAACTCATTACTGTTTGATAATCAACCAAACTTCCCAAAACAGAACCGCTAGCACTGCTTATTTTATCTTGAGCGTTTAAACACCCCAAACTCTCTTTTTTGCTATTATAAACTTGACCATTGTTTGAGACATAACCTATAGTTATTCCGTCATTATCAATGATACCTCCTGACTTAACACTATAACCAGACACAATACCTTCTGTTAACATTTTTCCTTGAGGTAATATCTTACCAAGCAAAATATCTCTGAAGCTTTTAACTTCACCTTTATAATCAATAACGCCTGCTAGAGAACAACTTGACTGTAAAACACCTCCTAGAGAAACAACTTCGCCAATTGGATAGCCATTGTTATCTAGTGCTATTTTATTACTCGCAACAACACCTATTTTATTAAAATTTAAATCTTTTACAAAATTATCATAATCAACATAACCTAAAAGCGCTCCGCTATATGAAACAACCATAGATTCACTATAAGCTGTCCCAACAACAGGCATTAATTCTACAGAACGCTCTGAGCTTGTTAAAACAACAGAGGTATCTGGTAAAATTTTTCCTTCTATTTTACCACCTTTATTGCGAACAAGATTATCTTCTAAGGCTAACAATCCATTGAAGAATACAGTATTACTAAAGTAATCTGCCACAAAGACTTTACCTAAAGTCTTATTAAGCTCATCAATAACAAAACCAAAACCTGCTACGGTACCCAAAGAAGCACTAACAAAAGATTGGGCCACGCCTTCAGGAGTTAAAGAACCAATTAAATTACCTTGTTGGTTATAAATAAAATCTAACTCTAAAGATTGACCTAAAAGTTCTCCTTTATCATCAAAAACATAACCGTAATTGCTTGTATAAATTTCTTTTTCTTTCATTTTAAGCTTATTACTAATATTACTTAAGCCTAAAAACTCATTATCATTACTAAAAACTAAATTGCTTTTATATATAATACCTCTAACAAGACCTCTTAAATCATAAGCTTTTGAATTTTTTACAGAACCATTTATAGCACCATTTAAATTATAGGTATTACCACTAGCTAATGCATGTGCAACTACTGTTGATTTATAGTCAAAAACAGGTCCTGTTTGAATAACTTTACCAATAACTTCACCTTCAGAATCAACAACTGCAGACTTTGCGCTAACAAATCCTAAAGATTTAGAGCCTTTTACAACTTCACCTGTTGGGAGTACAATACCTAAAAAGCGACCTTTTAAATCTGTAGCTGTTGCTTGAGAGCTTAACGAAAAACCAATTGGTTTTTTATTTTTATCTAAAATAATATTGTTATATGAAATTTTATTTTCTGTATCTGTCTTCTTTAAAACTTTACCATCATAACTAATAAACCCTAATGGATTACCCATAAAATCAAAAGCATAAGACGTTTTTATTAATTGACCTACAACTTGATTTTTATCATCATAAACAAACTCATTTGCATTTATCTTTCCTTTTACATCTCCAGACAAATTTACAAAAGCACCATTAGGGTTTAGAGATCCTATTAAGTTTCCGTCTAAAGAAAAAACCATCTTAGATGAAATTAACTTTCCATCTAAAATAAAATTGTCTTTTAAGCTTTTATAAGCATAGCCATCTGGAGTAATAAATCCTATTGGAGTTCCTTTTATATCTGTATAAACACCTTCACCATTTAATCTACCTACAACCTCTCCTGAATTTGAATAAATAAGACCAGGAAATAAAACTGCACCTATAACCTCAAAGTCATTGTTTACAACCAAAGAGTTTGGAAGAACTTTTCCCAAAGAACTACCGCTTGAGCTTAAAACCTGACCATCTGAACTTGGGCGACCCAAAACTTTAAAATCATTACCAATAGCTATTCCTTGAGGAATGATTCCACCAATAATATCCCCTTCTTGATTTATTATTTGGCTATCTACATTTATTTTTCCTAAAATATTATTTTCTAGATTAATAACTCTGCCATCTGGCAAAACCTTTCCTATTATGTTGCCAACAAAGTCTATTGCTGTAACATCTGCAGCATGCACTGAAAAACTGAATATTGATAATTGAAAAGTAACAAATAACTTTAATAGTGTTTTTTTATTCATTTATTAACCCCTTTTTCCCTTTGTTACTTCTGTTATAACATAACCTGCTATTTTTTTATCCAAATTAACATAAGAGCCATTACCTTTAATATAACCAATATCTTTATTAGAGTCATCTATAACTCTACCTTCTGGTGATAATCTTCCTAAATATTTACCTTCAGAGCTTAAAACACTAGAACCTATTTTATAACTTTTGCCGATTATATTGTCTAATTCTCCTAATACTAAACCAGAACCGATTAGTCTTCCTATAATACGTCCGTTCTTTCCCATAACTTTACCATCAAAAGAAACATATCCTAGCAAGTTATCATCATTATCAATAACAATATCTGTATCAACTACTTCTCCAATAATATTGCCTGAGATTCCTATAACTGAACCATCAGGTAAAGCACGTCCTATAACATTATCTTCAGAGTCAACAACTTTACCATTACTTAAAACAATGCCGAGAGTGTTTCCTACAAAGTCAATAACAACTCCTTTTTTTAACAAAACTAACTGATTATTTGAGAATGAACCAGGGAGAATAATGCCAGATACGTTATTTGCAGCATCTACAATATCTCCATATAAATTTAAGAGTCCTCGATAATCTCCATTAGAATTTATTGCAACACCTTCCTCAATAACCTCACCGATTACCTTAAAGTTATTATCAAGTATTTTACCATCAGAAGCAATGTCTCCTACAACTTGCCCTTTTTCACTTAATACTTTTCCCAAGCTTGAGGCATAACCTAAATAATTACCATCATAGCCAATACCTATTCCTTCTTTAACAGCAGCTCCTAAAAGTTTGTGATTATTATCAAAGAACCTTTCTTTACTATCTAAATAACCAATTTCTTCACCTGCTGGATTTACAACCTTATTATCTGAAACACTATGACCAACTATACCACCTGAAAAATCTACAATAATCTTTGAACTTGTTTTAGTTATTGTTTTTTTATTAGAAAAAGAGTTTTTTGATCCAGAATATTGACTGATTTCTTTACCTGATAAGTCATAAATTTTACCGTCTACAAAAATGTATCCTACTTTTTTGCCACTATTATCAACAAAGAAAGAGCCTTCATCAATAACAAAGCCTTTTATACTATTTTTATCATCAACAAGCATATCACCAACAACTCTTAACACACCTAATGTTGGAACATTTATTTGATTGTTATCATCTAGTCCGCCTAAAAAGTTTTTTTGCAAATCAAAAGCTACTTTGTTTTTATTAACTTTACCTATATATGCTTTGTTTTTATTTAGAATATAACCACCTATACCAACACAACCCAATGTTTTTTTATCATTATTCAAGACTAAACCTAAATTATTTATACCACCTAAGGTTTTATAATCAAGACCTAGAGCGCCTCCCTCTTCAAGAACACTAGCAATAACCTTTCCATTTTCATTTAAAACCATTCCATTAGGAATAATACATCCAACATAAGATCCATCATCTTTACGAACGCTACCGTCTCCATAGGTTCTGCCAATTACTTGGCAATCTTCATTTAAAACTAAACCGCTTTTAGCAACAGCACCTGCATAGCTACCATCAAGATAAAAAACATCTCCATTAGGAAGAAGTTTTAAAGGAAGTTCCTCTTCTCCTTGTCTAATTTTTCCATCTTTTTCTAAATATCCCAAAGATTTACAACCATAACCAACAACAGCACCAGCTTTTATAGCTTTACCTATTATAGAAATCCCTGCGATATCTTTAATAACATTTGAAGAAAGCAATCTACCTATTGCTTGGTTTTTATCATCTTCAATAATACCTGTACTTTTGATTGTGCCAATAACTTGACCTTGTGGAGAGATGGCTAACATACTTGTATCTACAACTCTACCTAAAAAACCACTCTGATAAGAGGTCTCCTCATCACCTTTAATACCTCCTGTAAGTTTACCATCTTTATCATAAACTTTTCCATCCACGCCAGCATAACCAATAATGTTGCCATTTGCATCAAGGATAGGAGCTTTGGTTGATCCTAAAACTTTGCCATCTTTACCTATAACGGTTCCGTCTGCCTGAACAGTACCAATAACCTTACCGTCAATATCATAAACCTTACCATCTGGACCTGCATAACCGATAAGGTTGCCATCTTTATCATATACTGGAACTTTAGCTGTACCAATAACTTTGCCATTTTCATCTAAAACACTACCATCAGCTTGAACACTACCAACAAAATTTCCGTCTTTATCATAAACCTTTCCATCGGCATCGGCATAACCTATAAGATTGCCATCTTTATCATAAACAGGTGTTCTTGCAGAGCCTATAACGTTACCATCTTTATCGACAACACTGCCATCTGCTAAAACTCTACCAACAATTTTACCATCTTTATTTATAACATTACCGTTTTCATCTACATAACCAATAAGATTGCCATCTTTATCATAAACAGCTTTTTTTATAAAACCACTTTGACGACCATCTGCATCATAAACCTTACCATCGGCACCTGTATAACCTACAACTTGTCCGTTTTCATCATAAATATTTCTTCTTACAGAACCTATAAGCTTGCCACTCTCATCAACAACTCTACCGTCAGGTAATACTTTACCTATAACTTTACCATCTTTATCATAAACTTTTCCGTCTGGGCCTGCATAACCTATAATATTGCCGTCTTTATCATATATTGGTTTTCTAACGAAACCCTTAACTTCTCCATCTTTACCAATAACATTACCGTTTTCATCTACATAACCAATAACGTTACCATTTGCATCCACAACACTTCCGTTTGGCATTACAACGCCTATAACGTTACCATCCTTATCTACAACACTTTGTCCTTGAGGGGCAACGCGTCCTAAAATTTTTCCGTTTTCATCAACAACGCTTCCGTCTGGCATTATACGACCAATACTTTTACCATCCATATCAACAACTGTTCCGTCTGGCATTACTCTACCTATAATATCGCCATTTTCATCATATACATAACCTAAATCAACCGCTTTACCAATAACATTTCCGTTTGCATCAACGACAGTTCCATCTGGTAAAACTTTTCCGATAACATTACCATCTTTATCTACAACATTGCCATTTTCATCTATATAACCAATAACGTTACCGTTGGCGTCTAAAACAGCTTTCTTATTACCAGCAACACCTATAATATTACCATCTTTATCAACGATTAAACCATTTTCATTTATTTTTCCTATAATATTGCCATTTTTATCAATAACATTACCGTTTTCATCTATTTCGCCAATAATTTCTCCATTAGGACCATAAGCATATCTCTTATTTGCAGAGTTAGATTTTACAACAGAAACATCTTTATTGCTTTCTGTAAAAATACCTGCTTCTTCTTTTGTTATAGCGTTTCCAATAACTGGCACTTTAGCAGATTTTAAACTCTTTTTACCAACATTTGTTTCAAACCAAGAAATAATGAAATTATTTTGAACGTTTCCTGCTGTTGCTGGCGTCCAACCCATCGTAACATCACATGTTTTCTCTTTTGAAAGATTAGCATCTTCACAAAAACTTTCAAAAACAAACCCCGTCGCAGGAGGGTCTGCTAGTTTAACAGCTTCTATAGTAATTGCTGTTCTGCCATTTGTACCTATAGTTAAAACATTTTTTGCGCTAGTCCCTAACACCACTTCACCCATTGGAATAGGATTTGGGTCTAATGTAATAGCATCTCCAATATCTGCAACATCTTCAAACTCTATACTATCTGAAACTATAGCAGGACCTGAAAAACCTAATCCGTCATCAGTTCCTTCTATAACAAACTCCTCTGTTTCAACTTCATCTCCAGTATTGCTTAACAAAAAAACACCTAAACCAAAAAGAGTTAAAGAAATTAATCCAATTATTAAAATAATTCGATTAGTCTTTTGAACATATTCTTCTGAATGAGTTAAATTTTCTTTTGTCATTGCGTCCTTACTACACTACAAAAAACACCTTTACGACCAAGCTGGCTACAAATAGAATCGCCTGTTGATAAATTATTTATAGGACCAACTCTTAAATGGAAAAGCTCTTTACCTACTCCGTCTGCAGGAGCATCTACAGAGAAAAAGGGATTATAACCATTTAAAACATCTGGATGCTTTGAAGATAAACTATCCCATAAGCTTTCCATTTGAGCAATATCATCGCCCGTACCTAACTGAACAGAAATACTACTATTCAAACCACCATCATCAAAAGAAGAGCTATACCCCCTCATTGAAACACCTTGCGATCCAGCATTAGAGCCTCGACTATTGCTTTTATAAGATGGAGTTATAACATTACTTGATGACTGAGAATCTGTGTTTATAACCTTGTTTGTTGATTGAGATTGAATATATTCATTAAAACTCAAATGTTCTTCTTCACCATTAGAGCCGCCTTTTAAACTATCTTTAGAGGAACTTCCTGAAGAAGAGTCTAAAAAGTTTGGAAGATTTGGTGGAACATCCCATTCTTTACCATACCTAGAATCATCTTCATAAGAGGTATAACCATCTAAACCTTTAGCATCATGTCTTCTCATTTTTAAACAAATAATTCTTTTTCCGTTTCTTAAAACAAAATCACCTATTCCTTCTACAATAATTAAACGATTGTCTGGACCTTTAGCTCTAAAACTAACAGGAACCTCTGAACGCTCAACAATCTGAGTTACAATAGGTCTTTGTTGCATTGTTAAAGATTTTTCACCTAAATCTATATATGTAAAAATATCATCCCTCCAAACTCTTTCTGGTGCCATAACAACATCATCTGGATTTGGAACATAAACTTCCATATCAAACCTTAAATTCTCTGGCGAAAAAGGAATTTCATTTAACCAGTTGTTTTTTTGCATACTTCTGGTAGCTCTCTTAGTTCCACCAGAAGAGCTATTAAAAAAACCAGAAGATGAACCACCTCCTGAACCACCTGAAGAACCATCAGCCACTTCATCAGGAATTTCAATATCAATAATAGCATTAGTTAAACGCTCTGTATCAACACCTTCACTCTTAAGATAAAAAACATATTTATTGCCTGAACGACCAAACATAATAACATTAGTATCAACACCAATATTACCCTTTGTCCACAACATAACAGTATTAGGTCCAGCGATATCACCAGAAAAAGACTTTACATCACCAAATTGAACACTTTCAATCATCTCCCACTCTGGAAAGTTTATAATCGTAATCATAGACTCTCTTAAACGGATTGGAAGAACCAAGTCTTTGTGCCAATAGTACTTAGAATAAGCTGGTTTTGTTTGTCCTTCACCTAAATTTTGCAAAGGGTCCAACCATGCGGCTTGTGTCATCCCCAAAGAATTAAAGCCTGCGTATCCCATATCCATTGGCTGATACTGACCTTGAGCATTATTAGCGCTTTGATCCAAAGAACCAGCTGCCTGAGCCATCACATTAGAACTCAAAACCAACAATAAACCAACAATAAAAATTTTCTTTCTCATACTAATCTACCTTATTTTGCTGTAGTGCATATCTTATTACCTTAAAACCTAAAGGATTTTTCAAACGCTCATCATACTTAACTGTTTGCGGAACATAAACAACCTTAATTGAAGCTGTAAAAAACTTTGAACTAATATCTTGAGAAGAAGGAAGCACGTCCTGAGCCTCATATTCAACCTGCCACAAACCAGTACTAAGTTCATTTACAGACAAAAGTTTTACATCCCTTGTCAAACCTCTTGTTTTTACCAAATTTATTGCTGGTTTTGCAGTTTTTTCTAAAAATTCAGAATAAACTGTTGCGGACGACGTTTCTTGGATAGGACCACCAGGCATCCACCTAGTTTCAAGTTCAAGAACATCTCTTAAAAAAGTGCTACGAAGAAGAACATATTGGCGAATTAACGCCTCTGTAACCGCTTTATTCTGCCTTAAATCAGACTTTATAGAAGAAATATTATAAACTTGCTCCTCTTTGTTTTGAAAGGTTAATAAAAATGGTTCAACCCTATAAAGAGGAATAACTTTTGTAATAGCAATAACCAAAACTATATTACAACACAAACTAACCGCAAAAATAATAGAAAAAGCACGAGCTGTCCATAAATATCTCTTTTCAGCAACGTTTGCAACAAAAACATCTCCTGAAGATTTTTTAGGCGCTGCAACAGCAACCCTTTTTACCCTAGAGCCTATCATTTGTTGTTTTTGATTTTGAATTCCTAGATTTTTTTCCACAAAACTTCCCCTCAATTAGATTGTTGCCACAAACCAATCTGGAAGCTCTTTAATAACCTCTACTTCCAAACAAGCGCATGGAGAAAGTTTAAGTTCATCAGTGTTTTTACCAATACCTACTGGCTCTGGCTCATAATAAGACCCCCAACAACCTGAAAGTAGAATTGGCATAAAAAGTAGAAGAATTTTTTTATTTTTAAGCATGCTAAAATCCCTTTTAATTTATGATATATCAAAGGTAGTATAAATCTAATATATATTTTTTTTAACCTTTTTTTTAGTTATCAACAGAAAAAAGGTTCATCGCACAAAGACAATGAACCTTTTATAAAGTGATAAACTCCTTTTTTATCTACCCTTTGATGCCACTTTTTTATATACCGCATCTTGTTCTTCAGGAGTTAAGCTTTTCTTCCAAACGCTACTCTTTGAACCAACAGTTGACTCTAAGGCTTTTACGTCAGCTTTTGAAAGCCCTAAAGTCTCTCTTTCTTCTGCAGATATAGTGCCGTCTTTCATAGCTTCTTTAAGTTTTGCAACTCTTCCTTCTAAGACTTTTTCTGCTTTTAGGGCTTCTCTTTCTTCTGGAGGAGTAAACTCTAAATCTCCGTCTTTATTTCTGCTTAATCCATGCTTTTCTAAATTTTCTTCATGTCTTGCCAAAAATCTAGTTTCTCCTGCATTTGGTTCATACCCATCAGCAACTCTAGCT
Source organism: Alphaproteobacteria bacterium (assembly GCA_044432975.1). GTDB lineage: Bacteria > Pseudomonadota > Alphaproteobacteria > RF32 > CAG-239 > JAWXUC01. The sequence goes on from JAWXUC010000007.1 coordinate 62,598, forward strand.
TCTAAATCTTGAGCTATCATATCATTGGTTATTAAACCTGTTACCCTACTAGAAGCCATACTTCTTGCAATACTCATATTGTTAGAAACAGCTAATGCACTTTCTCTACTATCTCCACCAACAAATATTGTTCCTTTATCATCTTGATAAATTGTTGATGTTATTTTTGATGAAAGTTTATTACCATCATAAGCAAAAGAAGATACATTCCCGCTAAACTTCATCTCTCCTTCTTCTGAAATAGAGTAAGATAAATTAACACCATTACCAGAGATGTTTCTTGCACCAGAATCTAACTCTGTGCTTTTTACATCTGGAGCGACATTTCTTGTTTCTGTATTTTCAGTAGTATTATCTAACGATGCAACAGCCTCTTCTCTTGTTTTATTATAAACCTCTCCTAATTTTAGAGCATCATCTTCTGAAATATTTCCAGCAACAACTTCTTGAGCTAAGACTTCATTAATATCTCCACCCTCTTTAAGTTGAGTTGTAATTCTAGTTAAATCAGTTTTTGAAATACTGTCGCCATACAAAACTTCTTCTTGAGAAGAAGGAGCTTCTGCAGCTGTATCTCCGTCTCTTGCAGATGGAGTTTCAACAACAGCATCTCCTGAAGCATCTTCCACAGCAACACCTTCTTTTGAACCACCTAGCTTTTTGAAAAAACCTTTTATCTTACTGCCAAGACCAGATTTTTCTTGATCTGAAGCCTCTTGACCTACAACCTCTTGACCTGAAGCTTCTTTAGGCATTTTTACTAAATCGCCATCTTCATTTCTAGATACACCTATATTTTCTAACTTTTTCTCATGAGATTCTAAAAATCTGGCTTCTCCTGCATTTGGTTCATAACCATCGGCTATTCTCGCCTCTAAGTCTTGAGCGACCATATCGTTTGTCATTAAGTTTCTAGCTTCAAATGAACTCATCTCACCACTCATACTTGAAACAAATTTATTTCCGTCATAATTAACTGATGAAACACTTCCGCTAATTTCTGTTCTTCCTTCTTCTGAAATAGAGTAAGATAAATCAACACCATTACCTGAAACTTTTCTAACTCCTGAATCAAGTTCTGTATTTGTTACATTTGGTGCAAGATTGTTTGCTTCTACATTTTCAACAGCTACTTCTTTATCTTTTAAGAAGTCCCAACTTCCAGTTTCTTTATATGTTAAATATTCTTCATCTGTAAACATATTATATTTATCTCTCTCAGGAGTGTTTAATATATTATTTTTTACAGTTGATGTTTCTATATTTTCAGCACCTGTAGCTTCAAGACTCGTTCTATCTGCATAAGCTTGCTCATAAGCAGCTTGCTTCTCTGGAGTTCCAAAATAATCACTAGAAGGAGCAACTTCTTGACCATCATTATTAAAGAATTGATAATTAATCATATTATCTTCACCCATTGTTTTTACAACGCGAAGACCTTCATCTGTATAACTAACATCCATTATATTATCTGAAAGAAGTTGAGACTGAACAGCCGCCTCTCTTGCTTCTGTATCTAAAAAAGAACTACCACTTCCAGACATATAACCATGAGCCTCATCAGCTAAATCGCCTTCTGTTGCAATTGGGTCTGCGCCTGAAACGCTACGAACAGAATCATTTATTGCTGAATTTTCTGCATCATTACCGTCTATTTTTTGTTGATGTCCACCTGCTCTTGTTTGAGAAGCATCAGCTCTTTCATAATCGCGAGAAGCTTCTCCAAACTCTTGGTCAGCAACGTGATCTTGAGCTTTACGAGCTCTTCTTTCTTCTCTTCTTTCATCGCGAGCTTGTTTTTTCTCTTGGCTTTCTGTTTGTTTGTTATTTTTCTCTGCTTGCTCTTCTGCTGTATCATAAATTTCTTCTCTTTGATCAGCAATTCTTTCATCTACCCTGTCTATTTTTTTATCTATTTTGCCTAATTCTTTTTCTGCTTTTTCTACCATTGATTGAGCATCTTCCATCTCACCTGTTGTTTCTGCAGCTCCTGCCCAATCTCTTGAAGCATTAAGTTTTTCTAAAGCAGCGGCCTTTTCTTCTATACTTAAATTTCCGTCTGTTATAATACCGTTAAGTTCTTCTTTTCTTAACAATAAATCTGCTTTATCTTGTTCTAAACCTTCTAAAGCCTCTATTTCTCTATCTACGGCAGAATTTCCTGATCTTAAATAACCACTTTCTTCTGATTCTAGTTCAAAATTATCCATTGGAGAACCATCTGGAGTAACAACTACTGGTTCTATCTCACCGCCATCATATATTGTATTATCTGGAGTAACAACCACTTCTGGAATTTCACCACCATCATATATTGTGTTATCATCAACAGTTGTTGTTGAACCACCGCGTCCATAAACATCATTTAATTCTGAAGGCTCTGTTATATGACCTCCTGTATCAAAATCTTCTATTGTGGCAACATCAAATGCTTTTAACTCTTCTTGACTAAATTCACCATTTGCAAAAGCTTCTTTTAATTTTGCAGATGACATCCAAGAATATTCTTCTCCTCTTGTTTGTTGCAAAATTTCATTTAACTGTTTTGGGTTGGCATCCATCATGCGATTAAGTTGAACTTCATTTGACTGCATTTCATAATCAATCTCAGGGGCAACTACCGCTTCTGGGGTTTCTCCATTTGCCCAACCTTCGCCAGCATCTCTATCTATTGTATCAGGAATGCCGTCTCCATCTCTATCTAAAGGAGCAACAACACTAGAAGCTTGAGTAGTATCTTCATTATTACCTAAACCTAATTTATCTTTTAAGCCACTAAAGAAACCGCCTGTTTTTGAAGATAATTCTTGCACTGTTTCATTTTCACTAACGGCTTCTGCAATATCTTGACCAAACAAAGCTGCGCCAGCACCTAAGAATGCTCCACCAGCTGACATTAATGCTTGTTTTCTAATTGCTTTTCTTTTTTCTGGATCTTTTTCTTTGAATGATTTTGCAAAAGTTGATATACCTGAGTTTAAGCCTGATGTTATAGCAATACCCGCTCTTGCTACGTTTTTACCTGATAAACCTTGTTTTACAACCTCTGAAGCACCTTCTGTTACGGCACTTGTATCTGTAACAAGACCACCTAAAGCTCCTAAAGCTTGATCCGCAGGAATCGTACCTGCAGAAACAGCAGAAACAACGGTACCAGCAACAGCAACACCGATAGAAACCATTTCTGATGGGTTTTTCCATAAATGTTGCAGATAATTGCCTTGGGCTTCTCCTTTTTCTTTTTTATCATTAAAAGATTCTACTGATTTTTTTATTGTTTGACCTGTTTTATAAGCACTAAATGCTGCCAAACCAACAGGACCAGCAACGGCACCAATTAAACCTGTTGTTGCGATGCTTTTTGCTATTGTATATTTTGCGCCATATTTTTCTGTTAAATCTTTATCAAAATTTTTAACTTTATCCCAAAGGCCTTTTAATCCTGTTTTTTTAGCTTTTTCTTCAACGGCTGCTTGTTTTGTGGCTATTGAGGAAACAGCTACTTCTTGGCTAATCTTAGGTTTTATAGCGCCTTTAGATTCTATAACTTTGCCCATATAAGCAACGGCATCTTTGTTTTTTTCGCCTTTTAAATCACTTAAACCTTGGTTTAATGTCATTTGAGTTGCTACAGTAGAAACATAACTTTCTTGAGCAGATCTTACAAAGGTTTGATCATAAGCCTTCTTTTGATCTTCTGCTGACATTTTTGAAAAATTTTCATCAACACTCAATTCTGCTACAGCATCTAATTCTGCAAGCTTAAGCATATTTTGCTTAAAGCTATCTGTAGTTAAATCTTCTGATTTTTCATCTTTTTCTTTTGATGCTTGAATATCTAAAGAATCATAAAGAACATTAAGCTCTTCTCCTTTTGAGACATCAGAGTTAGCGGCAATGTCTGTTAATTTATTGTAATTACCTTCTATTTCTTGCAAGACTTTAGAAAGAGCCTCGTCTTTTGAAGGATTTGCTCTAACTTCTTCAAGGTATTTTTCTTTCCAAGCTAAAAACTCCTTTGAGCCCCAAGTTTCTTGAGTTGCTTGAATATCTGGATTTTGTTCTACATATAATGCTGATAAATACTGATCTATATTAAAAGACATGTTTTTTCTCCTAGTCATAAAATTATATGCTATTATAATATCACATAATTAAAATAAAGTAAACAGCTTTTAGACAAAATAAAAGAAAAATAACTAATTTAATATTTCTGTAATATTTATTATTCTAACATTATCTTTTTGAGAGATTTCTATCTTTTTATATTTTTTTGGCATGTATCTACCTAATTTTGTTGGCCATTCAATTAGACAAACTCCGCCGTATAAGGCATCTTCTATTCTTAGCTCAAATAGTTCTGAATCTTCTTCTATTCTGTATAAGTCAAAATGAAAGATTTCAAAACTATTGGATTCGTATGTTTGTAATAATGTAAATGTTGGGCTTGGGACTTCTGTTTCTTCTCCGCATAAAGATTTTATAAATGCTCTGGAGAATACTGATTTACCAACACCTAATGTGCCATAAAGCAAAAAAGTATCTCCTTTTTTTGCTTTGCTAGCAATGCTTTGAGCGATTTGAGAAGTCTCTGCCTCTGAATTAGAAATATATTCCATTAGAACCCAAATAAACCTTCTTTTAGACTTGATTTAGGTTTAACAACTTTAATTTTACCCTTATCTTTACTCATTGCTCTCCAGTCTGCTGGTCTGTAAAATTGTCCTTGCCACAAACCTTTTTTATTTTGATTTGCTGCGCTTTCATAAGCTCTATAAACACCTTCTGTTGCTAAAGCCCAACCAGCATTAACTGTTGCAGCTCCTATATCATATTGACCTAAGAAACAAACACCAACCATGTTTCCGTTTGAATCTGTTTTTATAATATGACACTTAACATCATAATCCATTACCCAGCTTTTAAGCCAAGCAGCAGCCTGCTTTCCACAAAAATATGAACGACCTTGTCTGTTGGCACAGGTTTGGTTTAAGTCTGGAGAATCTATGCCAAAAATCTTTACATACTGACCATTATGAAACTGTAAGACATCTGCTTTTATAACATTTGCTTTAGCAATAACTGATGGATAATTTAATGGATTAAAACCTTGAGGCTCTTGCTTTTTTTCTTCTTTTTTTAAAGCGGGCATTGTTTCTGTTAACATTGGCGCAGAAGAAACTTTGTTTTCTGATTTTACAGCTCCTTGGGAGCTACCCAAAAATGACTTTAATTTTGCAGGAACACCTGAAAAGCCATTGTTAAAACCACCTATAGCATAAATAATAAAAAAGATAATACCACCAACAATTATTATGGATGTAATACAACCTGTTGCCCTTAACATCATTTTACCAAAAATAAAGATAATAATAATACCTACTAGAAGTGCAACAACTCCTGTACCTTGTAATAAAGTACTTGAAGTTTGAGTGCCTGATCCGCCTAAAGCAATTAATAAAATGGCGCCGATTGCTGTTAACATTCTTTTTAAGAAAATCATTATCCCATTAACTCCTCTTGACTAAATTCACTTGTTCCGTCATCTTCATATTCTATACCTAATTTTGAAAGCATATCTTCATTTATATCTTCTCTTTGAGCAACAATCCAATCTGGTACATTTGGTGCAGGTTTCATTTTTGTTGCTGCAAGCATTCCTTTATCTAGATAGTATCTTGGAGCATCTGCCATTACAGGCTTCTCAATAGCACCTTGCATTAAAACAACTTGTTTTAACATATCTAATGACAATAATTGAGAGGCTGAAATAACAGGAACACCTTGTAATTGATAACTAACGTTTTTAGAAAATGGATTTGTGCCCTTTGCTGCGCCACCAAAACCACCTTCTGTTTTAGAAAAAGAGCTTGTTTGAACTGTTTTATTACCAATCATTTTTGAAAAACGTTGAGCTGTTGTTTCATTATTTTGTGATAAAATAATTTTAACCGCTGTGGTAGAAATAACTGTTTCTAAGTCATCTTTACCATATTTACCAGATATTTGCCCTAAATCTTGTCCAATTAATAAATAAGAAATCTTTTGACCACGACCAACCGCAGGACCTACAATAACTGCTTGAAGTTTTGGCATTGTAGGAAACTCATCGAGTACAAAAATAACTGGATATGGTCCCATTTTACCATCTGTTGGATTAACAACGTTAGGCTTATTGGCAATTAAGTATGAACTCATTAAATCTACGAATAAAGCATTTATCACGTTTAAGGCTTTTGCGTCTACTTGGTTAATTGATAAATACACAGAGATTGGCTTCCATTGACCTGTTACAGGGTCTTTCATTCCTCTCATATCTTTAAATTGCAAATCTGAAAAAGATGTTCTTGCCACCACCGCTGAGTTTTTGAAAATACGAATACCCGCAAAACCTGTTGAAAGCACAGAACCACGTTCTTTGTCTGGCATTGAAGATAATTGAGACAACTCCACAATACAACGCTGAGAATAACCAAATTTTCTAGCTTCATCAATAGCTTCGTCTAGCAAATCACGCATAGGGTCCGCCATTGCAGCCATTTGATCTCCCTCTTCTATTCTACGCTTAATATCTTGCGACATTTTAATTTGCGCCTCTGTAATCCATTCTAGAATCATAGCTAAACAAGATTCTCTACCAACCCAACGTTCTGGTAACAAAGACCATGTACCAATAGGAACAAAATTATCTATATTTAGGGTTCCTTGACGAAGATTTTGTAGCGCTATTAAAGCTTGAGGATCATCCATATCTGCATAATAACCTTCTAAAACTCTTTTATCTTCTTCATCTAAATTATTTTCATAAACTTTACCAATAAAATAATCGTTTGCTCTAGCTCTTTCACACTTAAAGGCAATAAAATGAATAAATCCTGTTAAAGCACCACGACCAGCATTGGCCCAGTGAGGGTCTGCCCCTCCTTTAGGTTCTTCAACTAAAGTATTACACATAGAGTCAATATACAAATCTCGACCTGGACCAGGAGCTGGTAAAGCACAAGGAGAAATTGGATTCCATGCAGGATAATAAATACCCTCTTTAGGATTATCCTCTTGTCCCCAGTTGATAATAAAGACTGGACCTTCTTTAGCTCTAAATCCAGATGTATCAAAACAAAGCTCTGGTTTTGGATCGTTAATAATCATACTCATACCAGGAGAGTTTAAAATTGTTGGAATCACAATACCTGCTGTTTTACCAGTACCTGGAGGGGCACAACATAATGCAGATAAAGTTTCTGGCATTTTTAAGTATCTACCTTTAAATTTTCCTAAAACACAACAAAAACCACGAGGTGCAAATAAACCCATTTTTTCAATATCTGCCTCTGTTGCAATACGGCCTGCACCATGAACATTGGATTGAAATTTATATGGATTTGTTGAAAGACCAATCCCTAATATAATAGGAAACACAATAAGAGGTAATGATGGAATCCACATCGCCAAAGAAAAAGCACCATCATACCTTGTTAATTGTATAAACCAATTCCAATATCTTGAAAATAAGTATGAAGGATCTTTTGAAATAACTACCAAAAACTTTTGGCTTTCTGCTAAGCTTTTTGCAGAAATACCATTACCTATCAAATATCCTAAAGGCATAGACACTAAACTTAAAATAATTAATGCTGCTAAAGATATTAAAACTGTTATAGTTGCCCACCTTACAGCGTCATTATATTCTTTCCACTCTTCACCGCTTTTATCTATAGCCATTAATTTATACTCCTAAGCAATTTCTTTAATTTATCTGCCTCTTCTTTTGACATTTTTGCATCTGCATCTTCTAAGGCTTTTCCTAATAACATTAATTCCTTGGGCGATCCTCTATCTATTCTAGCGACCTTAACATCTAGCTCTTTCCAAATATCAAGCATGTCTTCTGCATTTATAATATTGTTCATTTGGTTTACAACGAAAGCTTCCACTTCTTGAGAAAAAGATGTTCCATCTAACTTATTTACAACAGCCTCTCTAATAACATCCACTTTTCTGACTGGAGAGATTCTGTGAGAGTTTTCAGAAAACCACAAAGGCTCTTCACCATTAAATTTTTCTTCATCTGCAAGCCAGTCTCCACGCTCTTTATCAACTAAGAAAACTATTATTTTATCTTGAGAAAAACCAATAAAATCAACTAAAGAGCTTTTTATTGTTATGGCAGAAATAAAGTCATATCCCTTATCTTTTATAACTTCTAGGATAGAGCTTGTATTGTTTTTATTAGCTTCTTTAGGTAATTGCTTTTCTTGTTTATTAGGGTTTTCTTTTGGCTTATTTTTTTGTTTTTTATTATCTTCTTTAGGTAATTGCTTTTCTTGTTTATTAGGACTTTCTTTTGGAGTGTTCTTAACAGGTTCTGGCTTTGCTTTTGCCTTAACAGGAGCATCTAAATCAAAATTAAAGTCATCATCGTCATCATCAAAGTCAAATAAAGAATGCTCAAAAGAAGAGCTTTTTTTAACTGGTGATGTTACAGCAGCTGGTGCTTTTGAAGGTGGAGCAGATCTTTTTAAATTTGGTGATTGTGTAAAACTTTTAACTGTTCTAGCATCTGAAGAGGTGCTACCATCTAAAGATTTTGGACGAATCTCTTTATAAGATTTCTTTTTAACTACTGTCTTTTTAGCAAGCTTATCTGCAACTTGACGAGTTTTTGAAGAGATTGTGCTCTGGAATAATCTTAAAGGAAGCGCTAAAACTCTATATAAAAACTTTGAATAAGAAACCATACTTAAAGCAGCCCAACCTGTGAGCCATAAAGGAATAAAGGTCAATAAAATTAAAACAAATGCCCATTCTTTAGCATCGCTAATAACCCAACCAGATAACCACAAGTCTTTTGCATATTCCCAATGCTCCGCTCTGATGATATCAAAACGCCAGTTTTTAAGCATAATAACCCTAACACCCTCTAAAAAGAAAAGGCTCCAAACCAAACCGACGGTTATTATTCTCATTAAAATAAAAAAGACTTTCAAATATTTATCTCCATGTATTTAACACCCTAACATAGAAAAGTTAATTATTGGTTAGCGCTTCTCTAACAGCTTCTCTTATATTCTGAGATGTTTGTTTAGAGGCGTTTAAATCTGGCTTCATTTCATCTATCTTTAATTTAGGACATGATGCTCTTCCAAGATTTTTCAAAACAATACGCTTTGTATTTTCACCATATTTCTTAATCATGCGGGCGTTATATCTATTTATAAAGTATAAAAATAATTTTAGAAAGCCTTTTTTATAAAAATAACGCCATATTATTAAAAATAATATAGGATTAAAGGCCAATGTTATTAAAAGCCAATAATCTTTTGTGCCTTTTATAACACCACCACTCTGTACAAACTTAGGTATTGTATCCCAATCAAACGGAGATAAATAGTTAAAGTTAAAGATTCCCATAAAGAATTTTTGACTTATAAAGGTAAATGGGTAAGCAATTACACAAAAAATAAATATTAATTTTATAAATTTTTTTATAAACTTTTTCATAAACTTTTATCTTTCAAATTTATCTGCATTTTGATTAAAGAATGTTTTTTTAACTTGATCAGGGTCTTTATTTGCATTTTTAATGTTGTTGATTCTAACTCTGGCTTTTTTAGGATCCTTAACTTTTTTAGGTTCTATATAAACATTCTCTTTATTATTATCTTGAGTAATATGAATTTGATTATCTAATTTTGACTCTTTTCTTATATTATAATCTAAATCTAAGTCTCTGAAAACGCTCTTAAGATGTTTATTATCTGTAGATACTGAAGCTCGCGCTGATTTTGTTACTAAATCTTTCATATTATCACGATTAAGTTCTCCACTTTTTATTTTTTCTGACATTGCTTTGTCTATATCTGCAGCTTCTGTTACCGCCAAAGCACCAACGTTATCTGGAGTAATTGACATATTATCATAAGCGCCTTCTGCAAGCTTTTCTCCCATTTTTGCTTTTGTTGTATTTAATAAAGCAACTTGGTAACCTGCGTCAATCTCTGTCATTGCCAATGTAGCCATACGAGCTTTTGCTTGGTAATCTGGATCTGTTTTATCTAAACCAGATAAGTGTTTTGATAAACTTTTAGCAGCTGCAGGGCTTAATTTATCTTCTGGGATATCTTTTGGAGGTGTTGCGTTTACCATACCTATAATATCATCAGCTCTTTGGTTTCTTAAACTTTGTTCTACTGCTTTTTTCTTATCTTCTTCTGTGGCATTTGCAGGTAAACCACTCATAGCAGCCTGCAACTCAGCCTGATTAGTGCTATCTAGACCTGCAATTGCAGAAAAATTACCGCTATTAGCTTGTGCAAGTGTATCGTTTATAGCATCTGGAGAAATTGAGTACCTTTGAGTAACAATATTTCTTTGTTCACTAAAAAAGCCTTCGCAAGCCTCTGCGGCGTTAGTTCTGTTGGCTCTTTGTGGTGCAGGTAAATCATCAATATTACCATCACTAATATTATTACCATTATTTGAACTTAATTTTTTTTCAAAGAAATCACCAATCTTCATACTTCCCCAAATAGCAGGCTCTACGATGAATGTGTTTGCAGTCCAGTCTGCAGCTTTTAAGAACCACTCTTTAAACATAAAATCAATAATATCTTGTTCTTCAAAGATTTTTCCTTTGCTTTCTGCATCTGCGTCTTTATCTTCAGGCTCATTACCTGCTCCACCTTCGTTATCTTTATCATTATCTTTTATCATTTGTTGCAATGTATCCATCTCGGTTACATCCATAATTGCTCCACTATTGAGTCTATCTTTTGCTTGATCTATAGTTAAAATAGGAGCTTGTGATGGCTGAGCTTGATCAACATCTAGTATTTGACCTGTTGGTTGTGGTTGTACTTGATCTGCGTCTAAAATTGGAGTTGTTGGCTCTGGAGTTGGTTGAGGGCCTGTTGGCTCTGGAGTTGGTTGAGGGCCTGTTGGTTGTGGTTGTGCAGGCTCTTGTGTTTGTTGTTGTATTGGCATAAGTGGAGCAACACTAGTATTACTAAAGTTTACTTTTTTGATTAAATCTTCTGTTTTTAAAGCATTAACATCTAACTTTAACCCTGTATATTTTTGCTGATGCGCTGAATCTGCTTGCTGTTCTGGGGTTGGTTTATTCTTTGCCATGATATTACTCCTTTATTTTTCATAATAATAACATAAAATTAATAAAAAGTAAATATTTTTTTTGTCTACCTATGTTTGTCGTTTTTTGTTGCATAAGGGTGTTTTTTGTGATATAATTAAATCACTTTAAAATTAAAAAAATAACTAAATAAAAATTATTGTCTTATGATCAACTTTATATTAACTATCGTAGTCCTTTTCTTCATGTGGGTATCACAAGCTTTTAGATGTATCGTTTGTGGCTCCGCTATATCATATTACTTAATTAAATGCTTTTGTAATGATGGAGGATGGGGATTTTTGGTTTTTGGAATTATAGTATTATTAGGCACTGTTGCTGTTCTTTTAATATCTTTATTTGATTAACCTTTGGGGAGCTTGTTTTTTATAAAAACCTCCCCCTTTTTTATTTTAAAAGGATGATTTTCATCCCCTTCGCCCTAGCGGGCACTTCCCCCGCAAGGGGGCAGATTGTGTGGTGATTAAGATGAAATGGTGTGAATCTGGCACTTCCCTTAGCTCAGGGGGTAGATTAGATGAAAAATTATTTACCGATGCAGAAGCTTGAGAAAATTTTGCCTAGGATTTCATCTACTTCTATTTTGCCTGTTAATCTTGCGAGGCCTCTTGTTGCTAATCTAACATCTTCGGTAGTTAACTCTATCTCTTTGTTAAAACTAAAGTTTTGCAAGTTTTCAATTACTTCTTCTAAAGCTTCTTTGTATCTAGCTCTTGTCATTAAGTTACCATCTAAGCTTTCAAACTTATCTTTAATTCCCTCGCCTATTGTGTTTAGCAAATCTACAACACCGTCGTTGTGTTTGGCGCTGATTAAAAAGCACCCTGCTCTTTTTAATTTTTCTTGCTCTTCTTGGCTTATTTTATCTAGTTTATTGGCCACAATAAGTCCGTCTTCTTGTGGCATTTCTTCTGTTGAGGCGTCAAACAAATATATTACAAAATCAGCATCTTTAGCTTTTTGTTTTGCTATATCAATACCTTGTTTTTCTATTTCATCTTCGGTTTGTCTTAATCCTGCAGTGTCTGAGAAAATAACTGGAAAACCGTTTATATCTGCATAAACATCTATAGAATCTCTTGTTGTGCCATGAATATCTGAAACTATAGCAACTGTTCTATTGGCAATCGCGTTTAACAAGCTTGATTTTCCTGCGTTGGTTTTACCAATAATTGCAACTCTGAAGCCGTCTCTTAATCTCTCGCCAATTGAGGCGCTTTTTATGTGTTTATTTATGGCTTCTATCAACTTATTAACTTTGTTTTGTGTGCCGTCTAACACATCTTGCGGAATATCTTCGTCTGGAAAATCTATAAAAGCTTCAAGGTGAGCCAATAAGCCTAGCAAATCTTCTCGCCAGCCATTGTATAAATCACTTAAGCCACCGCTTGTTTGGTTTATGGCTTGTTTTTGTTGGGCTTTAGTTTCTGAATCAATTAAATCTGCCAAACCTTCTGCCTGAGTTAAGTCCATTTTATTATTATAAAACGCACGTTTTGAAAATTCTCCTGCCTCTGCTAATCTATAACCTTCTATTTTGCTCAAAGCTTCTAAAGTGCTAGAAATTACGGCTTTTGAACCATGAAGCTGAAATTCTACAATGTCTTCGCCTGTAAAAGAGTGTGGGGCATTAAAATAAAGAACAAGGGCATTATCCAAAACCTCATCACCATCTTTTATTGGCGAAAAATATGCGTATCTTGGTTTTATGTTTTTTATATTCGTCAATTCTAGAGCTTTTTTAGCATTATCGCCTGAAACCCTAATAATCGCAACGCCTGATTTTCCATAAGCAGTGGAGAGCGCATATATTGTTTGCATCTTCATAAATCCTTAAGTATTTTGCTTGTATTATCTCTTTAACGGAGGTTTTGTCAATGGTTTTTATTGGTATCTTTTTTTATGCAATTTTATTTATTGCTCTTATGTGGATGTATTTTTTAATCTTTAAGGTTTTAACAAATAAAGAATTTGCAAAAACACCTCCCTTTGTGCCTTCTTTTGGTAAGGAATATCAAATTATAGAATCGGAAGTGTCTAAAATATTAGAATCTTCAAACAACTTAAAAATTGTTGACCCTGGATGTGGAACTGGTTCGCTTATTATTAAACTGGCAAAAAAATTTCCTAACCACAACTTTGTTGGAGTTGAGTGGAGTTTGCCAGTATATAAAATTTGCAAATGGAGATGTAGAAACATAAAAAACATTACAATAATTAAAGATAATTTATTTAATTATCCGTTTGATGATACAGATATTATTGTTTGCTTTTTAATGCAGCCATTAATGGAAGATGTTGGTAGTAAAATTATTAAAGAATGCAAAAAAACCGTTGTTTTTTCTAACTCTTTTTATATTCCAAACCTTAAATTAACAGAAGAATTTAAAACAACAAAAAAAGGATTTATCGAAAATGTCTATAAATATAATTTGGGACTTTGATGGCGTTATTGCTGATAGCGAACTTGTTTGGCTTGAAAATAGGCGCAAACTCTTAAATGAACAACTTAATCTTAATTGGGATATGACAACCATATATAAACACATTGGTGGAATGAGTGATATGGGGAAAAAACTTAAATTGCAAGAAATGGGTATAAATGTGCCTGAAAGCTTTTGGCAAGAAGTTTTGAAAATGGATACAAAATCTATAATTAATGGAGAAATGATTGTAACACCAAATGTTGAAAAAGTTTTTGAAGCTTTTGTTGGGCATCAATGTGTTGCAACAGGTGGTATATTTTCAAAAACAAAAGAAAAGCTTGAAAATATTGGATTTAAAAATTTCTTTGCTGATGAAACTCTTTTTACAGCGGATATGGTGGGTTATGGCAAACCAGAGCCAGATATTTTTCTGTTAGCACAAGAAACTATGGGCTGGGATAAAAAAGACTGTGTGGTTATTGAAGATTCAATACCAGGAATGATTGCAGGAAAAAGAGCAGATATTAAAACAATTGCTTTTACTGGCAATTATAGCGGCAATAAAGAAGCTTTTATTAAAGAAATTCAAAAGATTGGTATTGAGCATGTTTTTGATGATATGCTAGATATTAAAGAATTTTTAACAAGTATTTAGTATATTATAAAAAAATTTTAAGGAGAAAAAGCATGGAACAAGAAATAAATTATATCCCATATATTGTTGGAGGTGTCATCTTTCTTTGGGGATACTTTACTTATGTTGGATTAATCAAAAAAAGAAACAATTTAAGAGAATCTTCTTCTGGAATCGATGTTCAATTAAAAAAACGTTATGATTTAATTCCTAACCTTATGACTATGGCTGCAAAATATATGGAGCATGAAAAAGAATTAATGACAGAAGTTACTCGTTTAAGAAACGAAGTGATGAATGTTGATTTCTCTAAAAATCCACAAGAAAAAATTAAGTTAGACAACTTATTATCTGAAAAAATGCAACAATTTAAGTTAACTGCAGAAAATTATCCTGATATGAAGTCTAATGACATGATGAATAATGCAATGATTAGCTTAAATGAAGTTGAAGAACACATTGCAGCATCACGCAGATTTTACAACTCTAGTGTTAAAGAGCTTAAAAATGCGGTGGAAATTTTCCCTTCTAGTCTTATTGCAAAACTTGTTGGCGTTAAAGACGATATGCCCTTCTTTGAAGCTGAAGAACAAGCAAAACAAAGTGTTGATGCTGGGAATTACTTTAAATAATGAAAAACAATATATTTTTGTCTGCACTTTCTTCACAACTACTAAAAAATGAGACCCTTAAGACCGTAGCTCCTTTTTTTAGTAGCTGTAAAAAAGAAGAACAAAAATATAGTGAAGAAATTCAAACTCTTAAAAACAACTTTGATGAATATTATAATACAACCATTGCGCCCGTTTGTGATGAGCAAGAAAAAATAAGATTATATTATTTAAATATATTTAAAAATTATAGGCTTTCGATTATAATTTTTTTTCTGACAATAATACTATTATTTGCTAAAAAAATATTTTTAGCTATCTGTGTTAATCCTTCATCTGTTTTGTTTGCTATGCCTTTGATAGTTGCATTTGTATGGCTCATTTTATCAATACCTTCTAAACAATATGCAAGAATACATAAAACAAATATCTTATCTTTGTTTATGCAATATTTTGAGAGTTTTTCTTATATTTATAAAAATCACATTGATATTGAAACATTAAATAATTCTATGACATTTCATGAATTAACAAACATTAAGGGTGATGATTATTTTAAGGGAAATTATAAAGGTGTTGAAATAATAATCTCTGAATTTGAAGCAAATTCAAAATATAAAAGGTTTGGCAGCACAAAAATTAATAACGAACAAAAAACCTGTATTCTGCTTAATATGAACAAGAATTTTACAGGAACAACCGCAGGAATATTACATTTTGAAGAAATTCCTGTAAAAATATTAAACAGTCTTGAGAAAATTAATTTAGAGGATGTTGTTTTTGATAAAATTTGGAATATTTTTTCTAATTGCCAAGTAGAAGCTAGATATGTTTTAACAACAGCATTAATGGAAAGAATTTTACACTTGAAGTCTTTTTACGGGAATTGTCCTATAAACTTTTCTTTCTTTAATAACAAACTACTCCTTTGCCTAAATGTAACAGAAAATATGTTTGAAACAGCTTCATTATTTAAACCTGCTGAAAATAAAAAAAACATATGTAACGCATTAGAACAAATATTATCTATTTTTTCTATTGTGGATATACTAAAACTTAACAAAAAGATAGGAATGTAATAAATGATGCAAGATAGTTCTGAAATTTTTCATTATCGTCAAGACTTTGATGCTTTTTATGAAACAAATCTCAAAAGTCTTTTTGTGGGCTTAGAAAACAAAAGAAAAACATATCTAAAAGCTTTTATTATTAGTTCTTTTTTGGTTTTTTTCATTATGCCTGCAGGAATGTATTGGCTGTTTTTACATTTTTATCACATTTTTTCACAGATGGATGTAAATTCTTATAGCGACACACTTCCTTGGATTTTTTTAATTGGCGGTGGAATTGTTGCTTTGCCTATAAAGCTTTATAAAAATCAAAATAAAAGCATTATTATGCCTGAGTTTATCAAATTTTTTGAAGGGTTTGAATATAATAAAGAAAACTTTATACCAGATGATATTATTAGCCAATCAAAAATTATGCCCTTTTATGAAGAAAAAGAACATGATGACTTTTTTGTTGGGTCTTATAAAGATGTTGCAATGACAATATCTGAAGAAAAACTTGTAAAAATCCAAAGAACAAACAAAGGTGTGAGAAGAAACACTCTTTTTAGAGGCGTTTTTGTTTCTTTAGAAATGAATAAAAATTTTGAAGGACAAACAATTGGGCTTAAAGATAAGGGAATATTAAACAGTTTTAACAAACCTAAAGGTTTTGAAAATGTAAAACTAGAAG
Source organism: Alphaproteobacteria bacterium (assembly GCA_044432975.1). Taxonomy (GTDB): domain Bacteria; phylum Pseudomonadota; class Alphaproteobacteria; order RF32; family CAG-239; genus JAWXUC01. The sequence goes on from JAWXUC010000007.1 coordinate 79,161, forward strand.
ATACTACTTTTGAAAAAATCTGGGAGATTTATTCTGATAATCAAATTGAAGCTAGATATTTATTAACAACAGCCTTTATGGATAGGCTTTTAAAAGTTAAAACCTTGTTTAATGGAAAATCATTAACTTTTAGTTTTTTTGATAATATTTTATTTTTGGCAATTGATATGCGCAAAGATATGTTTGAAACATCTTCTTTGTTTAAAAGCACTGCTAACAAGCAACATATTAATGAAACTTTAGAGCAATTTTTATCAATTATGGCTATTGTAGATATTCTTAAGCTAAATCAACGCATTGGAATGTAGCTTCCAGAAATGACTCGTGGTAGGGTGATTCTTGTTTTTGTGAATCAGTGTGCTTTTTTTGTGATGATTCTTGATGTGGGGTACTTTAAACGAGATTTAATAGTATTGTCTTAAATACTGTTTGTTGTTTTTTCTTTTTAGAGCATTTTATAAAAAACTCACTTTTTGAACATACTCCAACCCCCCAGCCTACAAGGGCTAGGGGTTATTTTTATAGTGTCTATTTTAAACGACCGTCTAGAATAGACACTATCACAAACTCTAAAAAAAATCAAGAAATAAGTAAAATCAACAACATAATTTCACAAAACTGTAACACTAAAAGTGTCTATTCTAGACGGTGGTTTAAAATAGACACTTTGTTTTTAAGACAGGTGTCAAAGTACCAGAATATATGGGCTTATGGGCAGTCAATAATCCTCCCAAAGTATTTATTTTCTGCCCATATTCACAAAAAAACGCAATTTTTGCACTTTTTTGTAAAAATGCTCATTAAAAATTCCCCTTCACAAGTGAAGGGGTGGCGCCAAAGGCGACGGGGTAGTTATGGGTCTGATTTTATATCCGTCTATATGTAGGGGACGCATTGTATGCGTCCTACAAAAAGGATTAATAGTTAGACTGGATTGCGGATCAAGTCCGCAATGACAGTTGAGATTAAACCGTAGGGAACGGCGTCTCGATGTTCCGCAAAAAAAGGAGAAAAAAATGAATAAAACAAAAATAATAACTGGAGGTATAATAGGCCTAACTATCCTTCTAAATGCAGGAGTATCATTAGCAGCTGATAGTTGTAATGTTTCAACTAGCTGTGAGGATTTGGGGTATACTTCTAGTATATCTGATTGCTCAACAAGAAATGTAAAATGTCCTTTTAATTCAAGCAAAGTTGCATGTCTTGATGAAAAAATTTCTAATGGTTGGAACAATTTTTCAAGTTACGCTTATTGGTTATATGATGGTAGCATAGCTTTTAGCATTGACGATGTTCCTACTAGTTCTTTAGCCACAAATTATATCGGCGGTATAGTTAAAAAAATGACATCTGGTTATTCTAATCAATATCCATTAGATATTTATTTGGGAAAAATATCTGCAGGCACTTGGTATTCGGTTCGTGCTACTTGTGAAGAAAAAGGCGGTATTTTATTAGGCTATATTAATTCAACACAAGAAAGCACTATTAATACAGCTATTCAAGAAGCTAAAGATGCGGGTTTACAAATATATTTAAGTGAAATAGACCGCAATGAAACCCATTGGGAAAAAGATTTTAGCGACACAACAGCTAGGATATATACAGGAAGTTCTGGTAGTACTGCAAATAAAACAAGTAGTTATCCTGGGTATTGCTTTCATAGATTCTATTTGCAATAATAAATATTATTTAAACAAGAGACCAGTGGTCTCCGCTACAATAAAGCATAGACCCTATAGGGAACGTATTGCATGCGTCCCGCAAAAAGGAATAATTACACTTATATGCCACGGTCAAGCCATGGTATGACGAGTGATAGTTGTAGAGGCGGTTATTAATCGTCCGCTATGAGAAATGGATGGTTTTTAAAACCCCCTTCGCCCTATGGGCACTTCCCTCGCAAGGGGGGCAGATTATAGAGACATAATAATTTATTGCACTTTTAGATGTGGGGTGCTGTCTTGACAGCACCTTTCAATGTAGCTATTTTTTTAGGGACGGTCAAGACCGTCCCCTACAATTATTTATACGCACAAAAACTATTATTTTTTCAATGCGTAGCAATTACAATGGCATACGCCTTTTTCTTTAATATCTGAATAGCAAAGTTCTGAAATGCAAGAACGTTTGTCGTTTTTGCCGTCGCATGGGCATCTGTACCACTCTTCTTCACCAAACATCATTTTTTTTGCGTTGGCAATTTTTTCTATGTTTTTTGTTGGTTCTAAGCCATATTCATTACATTTTTCCATCATATTATCTAATATTGTCATGAGTTTATCCTTTCTTGTTAATCTATAATCTTAATTGAAAATTTTTCTTCAGGTTTTCTAGCTTCTAATAATTGTTGTGGCTCTGGAGCTGTTTGTTGTATTATTGTTTTTTTAGGCTTATTTTCTAAAATGTCAATAATCATGTCTAATTCTGCAACAGATGCATATTGCAATACAACCTTGCCCCCACCTTGTTTGCTTGGAGATATTTGCAATCTTAGACCTAAAGACTTGATTAAATCTTTTTCTATTTGTGCTAAATCTTCATCTTTTTTGGCTTTGGGCTCTTTTGCTTCTTTTGGTGATTTTAATTTTGCAATCATTTCTTCTGTTGCTCTTACACTTAAACCGCCGCTAATTATCTTTTTAGCTAATTCTTCTGCATTTTCAAGCCCTACTAATTGTCTAGCGTGGCCTGCTGATAAAGTTCCTTCTTTTATCATTTTTTGAACACTTGCTGGCAAGCCTAACAATCTTAAAGTGTTGGCGATATGGCTTCTTGATTTGCCAACAATGTTTGATAAGGCATCTTGTGTGTGTGAAAACTCTTCTATAAGTCTTTGAAAAGCTTCTGCCTCTTCTATAGCAGATAAGTTTTCTCTGATAATGTTTTCTACTAACGCAACTTCTAAGGTTTCTTTGTCGCTAAATTCTTTAACAATAACTGGTATTGTTGCCAAACCAACCATTTGAGCTGCACGCCAACGACGTTCACCTGCAATAATTTCATAATTATTATCAACCAATCTTACCAACAATGGTTGCAAAACACCTTTGTCTTTTATTGATGTTGCCAAAGCATCTAAGGCTTCTTTATCAAATTCTTTTCTTGGTTGGTATGGACTTGGAACTATTTTTGATATTTCAACTTCTGTTGTGTTTGATAAATCTACTGAAGTATCTAAACTAACATCTTCGCTTAATGCTTTGTCTAAATCAAAGTCTGTATTAGCGCCCTCACCTAATAAGGCTCCTAAACCGCGTCCTAAACTTTTATTACTCATTTATGCTGCCTCCATTTCTCTTTGCAATAATTCTTTTGTTAATCCTATATATGCTTGTGAACCTGCGCACTTAAAGTCATATAACAACACTGGTTTGCCATAAGATGGTGCTTCTGAAATTTTCACATTACGAGGAATCACTGTATCATAAACCTTTTTACCAAAGAAAGCTCTTACGTCATCTTCAACTGCTTTTGATAAATTGTTTCTGTTATCATACATTGTTAAAACCACTCCTTGAAGCTCTAAGCTTGGATTTAAATTCTTTTTAATAAGGTTAATGTTTTGAATTAAATCTGTAATGCCTTCTAAAGCCAAAAACTCACATTGCAAAGGAACAATAACAGCATTGGCTGCAACAAGAGCATTAACTGTTACCAAACTTAAAGATGGTGGGCAATCTATTAAAACATAATCATAATTAACAGCTTCTTTATTAATTGCTTTCTTTAATACAAACTCTCTGTTTGCAACATTAACAAGCTCTATTTCTGCTCCTGCTAAATTTTGAGAAGATGGAATAATCGAGAAGTTTGGAACCTCTGTCCACACAACAGCTTCTGAAATTGATTTTCTGCCAAGCATAACATCATAACTAGAAGCCATTCTTCCTCTTTTTTCAACACCCATAGAAGTTGATGCGTTGCCTTGAGGATCTAAGTCTAAAAGCAATACTTTTTTTCCGCCAGCGGCCATTGCTGTTGCAACATTCACTGCTGTTGTTGTTTTTCCGACACCACCTTTTCTATTAGCAATAGCTATAACTCTAGGCATTATTTTTTCTCCCTTATATTAGAAATAATTAATATCTTACCAGTTTCTGATGTTTTGCTTTGATGAATATCTACATCAAAGTTATATTTGATTTTTGCTTCTTTTATTTCTTCAAGATGTTTTTCACCTTTTGGAAAGATGCAAATTGTTTTTTTGTGCATTAAGGGCAGGGCATAAGATAAAAGCTTATCTAAAGATGCAACAGCTCTGGCTGTTATTACATCTGCTTTTAAATTTAACGATTCTGCTCTTTGATTGTATATTTTAGCATTATTTAACTTTAGCGATTCGCAAGCCTCTTTTAAATACAGAGTCTTTTTAGAAACAGATTCAACGCCTATAAAATTTAAATACGGAGTCTTTTCTTGTCCTATTATAGCTAAGACATGAAAAGGAAAACCAGAGCCTGTACCTATATCAACAAGGGTTTTGGCACCATCTGAAATATATTCAAACAACTGAACAGAGTCCTCAATATGACGATTCCAAACATCAGATTCACTGTTTTTACTTATAAGATTTAGCTGTTTATTTTTATCTAAAAGAAACTCTTCAAGACTAGCTAGCTTGTCAAATGTTTCACGTGAAACATCGCAAAAATATTTTTTAAAATTTTCATAATTTTTCATAAGAATATTTATAAAAAAAAATAGTTAAAAATCCATTAATTTTTACTACTTACCCACAAATAAAACAAAATTAGTTTTAAATACATATATTTATAACACTGTTCTTGAATCTCACTATTAAGATTTTAAAAAGGAAACACAAACAAAAACTATCTAATACACAATAAATCATAGATATCACAAAAACATTTTACATCAAAATAGTTTTTTAAATACATCGCTTTTTTATATTTTGTTCTTAAACAAGTAATATCTACCTTATATTTATTTTTAATAAACACCATTCTCTCTTTTAGTGTGCCGTGGCGATAAACATTTACTAATAAATCTGAAAGTCGAATTAAGCGACTATAGTCATCTTCTTCTATTTTTTCCAACAACTGTTTTGATTTTTTTAAATTCTCTAAACCATATCCCGCATAATCACTAAAATTAAAGTCTTTATCTAAAAAAGTATGTGTAATACAAACTTTTGCAACCAAAGGTTCGTTTATATTATTCATATATTCAAAACCTAATAAACCGTGAAAATGACCTCCATCTTCTTTGTGAAGCACCTTTCCAAAATCGTGTAATAATCCTAAGATATATGCTTGACGAGAATCTAAACCAGCTTTTGAAGCAATAATTTCTGCAGCTGCTGCGGTTAAATAACAATGATCCTTAAAGCTAGAACCACCTTCTTGAGTCCAAATTCCTTTATCTACAGCTATAGATAAGTAACTATGAAACAGATTTAAAGCTTGAGTTGTTGACATCTTTATCATGAACTTAAACCTAATAAACTATAAACATCACAACCGCATTTGTTGTCAAAGTATTCTTTTAATAAAAGAGCATCTTGCATCAACAATTGTTTTTGCTCCTCTGATAAACCATATCTTTTTGCAATACCACCAAATCTCTTATCTAAAGTAACAAGCTCTAAGGCTTCACCAAATAAATCACATAATTGTATCAACCTATCATAATCATTATATTCAATGTCTTTTAGCAAGTTATTAGCCCAATCAAGCCAATCTTTATTAAAATTATGACTTCTCTTATTTATTGGATTCTTTATAAAACTATGAGTTAAGCATATTCTTGCAACATCATCGTAGCCTTTATCTAGAAAATATTCATAACCAAAACGCCCGTGAAAAACTCCTGTAAGCCTTTCTTTTTGAACCTTACCATAATCGTGCAACAAACCTAAGAGATATGCTTTTTCTGAATCAAGGCCACATTTTTCAGCTATTTTCTCGGCACAAAAAGCGACGTTTTTAGTATGAGCAATATATTCGTCAGTAAGCTTAATCAAAGGGTTTGCATCTCTTAACTCAAGAGATTGTCGCCATATATTTTCCGCCTCTGTTCTTGTTGGGTATGCCATTATGGTTTAATTCCTAACAACTTATAAACATCACAACCACATTTGTTGTCAAAATAATTTTTTAAATAGATTGCATTGTTCAACATTGTTTCTTGTTGTTGTTTTGATATTTTATGCCTAGTAGCAATATCTTCAACTCTGCTATTAATAGAAAACTTGTTATTATCATTAAAAAACATATCGCAAAGCTGAATAAGCCTATCATAATCATCGTATTCTATATTTTTAAGCTCTTTTTCAACCCAATCTAAAAAATCTTGAGGAAAATTGTTTGTACTTAAGTCTTTATTAGGAAAAGTATGACTTAAACAGACTCTTGCAACATCAATATACCCCATCTCTAACATCTGAAGATAGCCTTGTCTAGGGTGAAAATCTGGTTGAGTAGGGTGGCTTGCTTCATAACCATAATCATGCAACAAGCCAAGAACATAAGCTTTTTCTGGATTAAGACCGCTTTTTTCAGCTATCTTTTCAGCAGCTTCTGCAATATTAAAAAAATGGAAAAGTGCTTTAACATTATCTCCACCAATGTATTTTTTTAACAGAAGTATTTGAGCTTGTTCTTTGGTTGGACACGTCATAAATTAAACCTTTTAACATTAGGGTAGGTGGCCAGAAGAGCTTCTGCTTTATCAAAATAACCACCCAGCTGTTCTGTCGCATGAGCGTCGTCTGATATAACTATTTTAACACCTGCATTTATAACCTCGTCTAAAATCCATTTTGCAGGAAAAAAATCTCCCGTCTTTCTAATGCCTTTTGTGCTTAATTCTAACGGCAAATCAAACTTACTTAACTCTGGAATAATAGAAAGTATATCTTCAACAATATGTTTGTTTACTTTCTCGAGCTCTTTTATATGAACAAAAGCATAATCTAAATGAGCAAGAAATGTATACAAACCACTTGCAATAGCTTTTTTTATTGCAGAGTAATGATTTAGTAAATATTTTTCAATTTCTGATAAACTAACATCGCTTCTCATTGTATAGTTATAGATATCAAAAGGGGTGTTACATTCTTCATCAAAAAAGAAGTGGTTTCCACAAACAGTATAATCACAAGGAACTTCTTTTAAAAACCTCTTAAAGTCATCGCCCCAACCATTGTAAGTAAAGTAATCAACCTCAAAACCTGTATAAGCTTTTATACCTATTTTTTTAGAAGCTTCTTTTATTTTTTTTATGTATTTCAAAACATCTTCTTTAGCTTCATCAAAAGAAGAATAAACTCTAATACCGTTTAATGTTTGGTTAGTCTGATTGTAATCTGGATTTTTAGATATATTTTTATGAACAATTAAATGATCTGATATTCCAATTTCTACCCAACCCAATTCTTTTGCCTTCAACAACATTTCTTCTATAGTATTATTACCATCTGAAAATATTGTGTGTGTATGATACGAAAACTTTTGCATTATTATTTTAAGCTCCCTAAAATTGCCATAACAGCTGCTGGAGTAACCCCAGGGATACGAGAAGCTTCACCGATTGTTGATGGCATTGCTTTTGACAACTTTGCAACCATTTCATTTGAAAGACCGCCAATTTTTGAATAATCTATATCTTCTCTTATTTTTAGGTTCTCATCTTTTTTGAACAAATCTATATCTGCTTGCTGACGTTTCATATAACCAGCATATCTTGCATCTATATCTATTTGCTCAAAAACACCTGCTGGAATTTCTTTCAAAATAGGAAATAGCTCAAAAAGTGTTTCACGTGAAACAAAATCATAAGCAAGCAATTCTGTAACAGTGCAACGCTTGTTTATATTAAAACCAGATTCGCTTTTTGTGGTTGATAATTCATTACAAACTGCTTTGTATTTATCTATAGCTTGTTTTTTAGCTTTAAATACACCGTAGCGCTCATCAGAAACACAACCCGCATCGTAACCTTTTTGAGTTAAACGTAAGTCTGCGTTATCTGAACGCAAGTATAAACGATATTCTGAACGAGATGTAAACATTCTATATGGCTCATCAACGCCTTTTGTTATTAAATCATCTATCATTACACCAATATATGCTTCTGAACGATCTATTGTGAAAGGTGTTTTTGAAGCCGCATTTATGCCCGCAACAACACCTTGAGCGCCAGCTTCTTCATATCCTGTTGTGCCATTTATTTGTCCTGCCAAGAATAGGCGAGGGGCTTTTTTAAGCTCTAAAGTGTTTTTTAGCTCTCTTGGATCAACATAATCATATTCAATTGCATAAGCTGGTTTTAATATTTCTACGTTTTCTAATCCTTTCATTGTGTGAATGAATGCATCTTGGACATCATAAGGTAAAGATGTTGAAATTCCGTTTGGATATACAGAATCAGTGTTTAAACCTTCTGGCTCTAAGAATATTTGATGAGAGGTTCTGTCTGCAAATTTAACTAATTTGTCTTCAATACTTGGACAGTACCGTGGTCCAATGCCTTTTATTAATCCAGAAAACAGTGCGCACTTACTAAAATTATCTCTAATTATTTTATGTGTGTCTTCATTTGTATAAGTAACATAGCAATCAATTTGTTTGTTTGTTATTTCTTTGGTCATATAAGAGAAAGGAATCACCGTTTCATCACCAGACTGTTTATCTAAAATATCCCAGTTAATTGTTTTGCCATTCAAGCGGGCAGGGGTGCCTGTTTTTAAGCGCCCAACATTAAGACCTAAAGACTTTAAATACGGAGTAATGCCTGTGCAAGAAACATCATCAACTCTACCACCTATAGAAGTCTCATGCCCTGTAAACATTATACCATTTAAGAATGTTCCCACTGTTAGCACTAATGAGGTTGCTAAATATTTATCATTAACAACATAAGAATCACCGTCTTTATCTAATTTTTCTGCGGCATCTTCAATTAATGTTAAATTTTCTTGATTTTGCAAAGCTTCAAGCATAAACTTTTTATATAACTCTCTATCTGCCTGAGCTCTTGGCCCCCTAACAGCAGGACCTTTTGAACCATTAAGCATTCTGAACTGGATTCCGCCTTTATCAATAACGCTTGCCATTAATCCATCTAAGGCATCAATTTCTCTAACTAAATGACCTTTACCTAATCCACCAATAGCAGGATTGCAAGACATTGCGCCAATTGTGTTTATTTTATGGGTGATTAGGGCTGTTTTTGCGCCCATTCTAGCAGAAGCGGCTGCCGCTTCACAGCCAGCATGCCCTCCGCCAATAACTATTACATCAAAATTTTCTTTCATGACTCTTATTATAAAACAAAATGTTTAATTTTTAGTGAATAATAAATATTAAAAACAAAAGAAAAAAGAATCATTGAATCAAGAAAACCGCCAAAAAAGAATCATTGAATCAAGAAAAAGGGCTTAATTAAACCTTTATTAATACTTTTGTATATATAATGCGAATAAGAACGATTCTTATAAAAATAAAGAAACAACTTCAAACCCTTTATTTTTAAGGACGTTCAAAAGATTTCGATTCTATCTAAAAAAAGAATCAGTGTGCTTGTTTTTTTAATGAAAAAGTACTTTTTATTAAAAAATATCTTTAAGGAGAAAGATTTTGACAAGATTTTGTAAGACATTATTTTTAAGTGGGGCGATTCTCGTAGCCACTTCTTTAAACGCGTCTGCGACTTCTGTCTCTGATAATGAAGCTAAACTATCTGTTGGAACTCTAACAGCATTATATAATGAAAGTGCTTCTCCAATTATGTCTTCTTATGAATTGCAAACAAGCGGAAGCTCAATTATTGAAATAACTAAATACTTAAAAAGCGGAAGTGCTGAATATAATCCAACAAATTATTCTGTTGTATTTAATAATATTATTGATAATGCGAATTATGATACAACAAATTATTATAAATGGTCTACAGATAGTGGTGAAAATTTAACATTAGAAACCTCTGATGAATTTGACTATAATTTAGCCGTAAATATAGATTCAACCAACAATTCAAGAATTGTTTCTGACTCATCTGGAGCAGATATAACTTATAATTTTGTTGGATTTAGTGAAACTTCTAAATTATCAAGCTCTTTAGGGGCTGCTATATATAATGACACAACAGGAGTTGTGGGAGACATTACAGGACATTTTATTGGTAATAATGTATATGCAGATACAGCAACAGATGCTGAAGGTGGCGCTATTTATAATAGCGGAACAATAAATGATATTATAGGAGACTTTATTATAAACTATGCTTCTGCAGATACAGACAGTACGTTTGGTGGAGCAGTTTATAATACAGGAACAATGAGCGATATTATTGGCGACTTTATTAAAAACTATGCTTCTTCTAGTTCTGGAAGTGCTTATGGTGGGGCAATTTATAATAGTAACGTTATAGGAGACATTACAGGAGACTTTGTAGATAACTACGTTTCTTCTGAAACAGACGCTCTTGGTGGAGCTATTTATAATAGTGGAACAATAGAAAGTGTATCAGGAAGCTTTATTGGTAACTATGCCTCTTCTACTTCTGGAACAGCTGCGGGTGGAGCTATTTATAATGATGGCACAATAACTATTTCTGCCACAACAAATGACTCTATTTTTTCTGGAAACTATGTTCAATCAGGTTCTGAAAAAACATCTAATGCTATTCATTTAGAATCTGGAACTGTAAACCTTATAACCGCAGAAGGATATTCTATTACTTTTGATGATGCTATAACATCGTCTAACACAAATAATATTATAAATGTTGGTGATACATCAGATTCTATTACAGAAGCAGGTAGTGTTGTTTTTAACGAAAATGTTTCTAACGTTACAATAAATGTTAATGAAGGCACTATTGTGCTTGGAGAAGACGGCTTTGCAACAACTGGTGATGATGAAAACTATGACAATCTTTATCCTGAAGATGATTATATTTATACCGACGATGGAATCTATGGAGATGGAATCTATGGTGATGATAGCTATGGAGATGGAAGTATAGGCGCAACGGGAGATACAACCACTGTAGAATCACTGTTTAGTGATGTTGTGCTTAACATGGGAGATAATACTTCTATAGATTTAGCTAATGGGGTTGTTCAATCAACAGATATTGATACATTAACACTTGGAAGTGGAGTTTCTTTATCTATAGATATTAGTCTTTTTGAAGACGGAACAGCTGAAGCAGATAGCTTTAATGTTACAAACTTTACTAGCGGCAGTACAACCGTTTCTTTATCTGGTGTTAATTTTGTGGACTTTAACGCTGGCATATATAATGATGTTATTGTCTTTGATATAGCAGATATAACTATTAAAGACTACACTGTTATAAGTTTTGATAAAACTGTTTATATTACAGGAGCTAGCAACGGCAATATTAACATTGAAGCCATTGAAACTGAAAGTGATGTTTCAAGTGCTTTAACATTTGATGATGTTAATGAAAAACAATATTATATGTCTGGAGACGAAACTCTTATAGGAGATTTTGGAACTCAAAAAGGACCTTCTATGATAATTGAGGGAGGAGGAAGCTCTATTGATGGTGCTGGATATGCTGGCGCGGTTGTATCTAATGGCTTATCTCTATCATTAAACAATGTTTCTTCTGTATCTAACTTTGATTCAACCAATGGTGCAATAGCAAATGCTGGAACATTAAACATTAATACCACAACATCTTCTACAGTATTCTCAAACAATGAAGGTGCTGATATTAGATTAACAGCTAGTGATGCTATATTAAATGTAACAACAGATATGGGAACTTCTGTAACCTTTAATAGCGGTATTTCTGGTGATGGTATTATAAACAAAAGTGGTGAAGGCGATTTAATTATTAACGAAGATGATGCAGGTTTTTCTGGCATATTCAATTTATATTCTGGAAGTGTTGCACTATCTACTGAAGCTAATGACTTTTTCTTAAATGCTGGCGCATTAAATGTTTATGGTTGTTTAATTGATGTTGCAAACGGAACTATTATGGAAACCAGTTTAGGAACCCTAACACTATCTAGCGGTAGTAGTCTTGAACTTGGAATAGATGTTAATCTTGCGGATTTAACATCTGATACATTTACTTATACCTCGTTGAATAGTAGTGCAGACAGTGTTATTTTAATTGAAAAAATTAATGTTTTAGCAGACGCAAACTCTTTAACTGTTGAAGTTGATATCTCTGATGATGAAACATTTAATAGTCTTTTAGGATTATCTGAAAATTTAACTGTTGAAGGCGGAAAATACACTTATGAAGTTTCTGATATATCTATAGCTGATGGTATATTAACCTTTACAAAACAAGGCTCTGACATTGCAACAGATTATAACAGTGCTTTATATGCAGGAACAATTGCCGCTCAAGTTGCAATGATTGATTCTTCTCAAATAAATACTGGCGTTATTTTTGACAACATGAACATCTGCACAACAACTCATTGCAAATATAATAACTTCTATATGTCTTCATATTATCAAAGCAAAGATGTTGGTTTTGCTGATGACAGTTATTATGATGTGCAATCTGACGTATATGGCGTTCTTGTTGGGGTTAATGGTGATACTTTTTATTACAGAAACCTTAATGTTATGTTTGGTTTTTATATAGCATCTAATAATGGAGACTTCTCTTGGAATGATGAGAGCTTAACAATGAATGGATTTAATGTTGGTGTTAACTCTTTGCTTTCTTACAAAAACCTTTTCTTAAACACAAGCTTGGGAATTGGGGCTAGTTATCTTAGTTTTGATGATACAGACTTCTATGCTTATAACGCAACCTCTGCCGCTAGATTGGGATATAATATAAACTTAAATGATACTTGGACAATAACACCTAGTGTTAAAGGAACATATTCTTTTATTAGAGTAGATGACTATACAACAAGTGAAGCGCTTGAAGTTGAAACAGAAGACACCTTTGCTTGGCAAATATCTCCTGAGATTGAATTAAAAGCTAGATTTAGCAACAATGTAAACACATATCTTAAAGCATCTTATAACATTGTTGAATCTTCTGGTAGTGAAGTTGATGCAGATGGCGTTATCCCAAATATTGAAAGAGATAATTATATTAAAGCAACAATAGGCTTAAAGAAAGAATTATCTAACTTCTGGGGAGCATATTTCCAAGGCTCTATTATGACCGGTGGTGTTGAAGGATATGCAGTTAACGCTGGTCTTAACTTTAATTTCTAAGAGAGATAAAAAAGATTTTTAAGATATATTTTTTAGGGCGGGTGTGAAATCCGCCCTTATAATTTTATGTTCTCTATTATTATCGTCATGCTGAGTTTATAGCTAACTCAAAATAAAATGATTGTATTATTTGCTGACTTGTAGGGGCGATTATTAATCACCATCATTACCTTAAGGTAATGAAAATATTGAATATTTGTTGTCGGGCGATTAATAATCGCCCCTACAATTTCTGTGCCAAAGCACAATCATTTTATTTTGTGTTAACTATATTAAAAAGTATTTAATGTTGCGGACGGTCAATGACCACCCCACATTATTATTGTCATCGCGCCACAAAATTTATTTTGGGGCTTAGCGATCTTCTATTTTTAAAATCGTAAGTATCCATATAAGCGGGACGCCGAGGGCGTCGTCCCCTACAACTACCCCGTCGCTTTCAGCGCCACCCCTTCACAAGTGAAGGGGAATTTTAAACCCACAATTACCCCAACTGTCATTGCGAGCGAATGCGAAGTAATCCAGTTAAAATAATTACTCCTTCTCATCTTCCCTCCTGAGCTAAGGGAAGTGCCCGTTAGGGCGATGGGGGGGTATAATAATTATGTTTCCTTTTTACGGGACGCCGAGGGCGTCGTCCCCTACAAATTAATTTTCAATTGTCATTGCGAGCGAAGCGTGGCAATCCAGTCGAATAAACATTCCTTTTTGTGGACACCCACAAGGGGCGTCCCTACAGTTTTTTGTTATGGGTGGGACGATGTGGGTATCGTCCCCTACAACTACCCCGTCGCTTTCAGCGCCACCCCTTCACAAGTGAAGGGGAATTTTGTCATTCCTCAAAACATCGCAAGATGTTTTGATTAGGAATCTTCAATTTTTTAGGGGCAGCAGACCCGTCCCTTACATTATTATTGTCATCGCGCCACAAAATTTATTTTGGGGCTTAGCGATCTTCTATTTTTAAAATCGTAAGTATCCATATAAGCGGGACGCCGAGGGCGTCGTCCCCTACAGAAGAGATAACATTCATTATTGTCATGCCTCCGCTCGGTGCTTTACCGAGTGGATAAGGCATCTTCAGCTTAAAACCAGTACCAAACACGCATTGAGTGGCGATTAAAAAAATTCAGTAGAAGATTCCTAATCAAGCCTGCATTCGCAGTCTTGAGGAATGACATTGTATTGCGGGACGCATACAATGCGTCCCCTACAACCTGTCATTCTTCATTATTTATTTACGTTTATTTTTCCAAGCGGTTGCTTGTTTGCCTATTTTATTCATTATTTCAACCAAAACAACCATTGTTTTGGTTGAAATAATGTTCATATCCTTGCATAACCTAATCTTTAATTTTAGAATCGCAAAAGCCTCTAAAAACTCTAGCAAATACTTTTCTTTATCTTCTGTTAAATTTGCTTTATAAATATATAAAAACAAAGAAAATGTTTGTTGTTTTATATCTTCTCCTAAACCGTATTTATGCTCTCGAGAAAACTTGTTGGTAATGCGATATATCTCTAATAATAGTTTATAACAATCATTATAAATTAAGAGTTGTTCTGTTAATGCCATTTATTCTCCTTTTAAAGACTCTGTGGACGCAGTTGTGTATTTTTTGACCCAGCCTTCGGCTGGGGAAAGATTTGGCTTGTGAACCCCTTTTTATAGAACTTTAAGCCACATTCTACTTCTCCCCCCTCTGGCTTTTAAGGCCAGAGGGAATAATTAAATAATTAAAAGCCCAAAACCCTACTAGAACTCCCTCACACAACGCACATAGAGATAGTAATACTTAGTGTAGTAGTAGGTAGTGGCGGAGTATGGAATGAAGGTGTAGGCGAGAGTAGTACTACTAGGGTACTCCGTAGAACTCCAATAGTTAGGATTGGACAACTGCTTAGCACCCTTTACGGCGCTTAAAAGAGTATTTAAAGCGGTATAATCAGGCTCTGGATTTGTATTTGTTTCTTCAACTATCGACTGCCACTCCGATAGAGTCGGTAAGCGCCAACCACTTCCTAAGCTTGAACATGGACTACTACTAGTCTCTACTGTACAATCATGATTACCATAACACTCGCCACAGGGATAATAACTTGATGTTGTAGATACAGTACAATTATCACCTACATCCTCTGCGTCATAACCCATTGCAAAACTCCAGTTTTCTGGACCAAATTGTTTT
>JAWXUC010000008.1:0-74806 GCA_044432975.1 Alphaproteobacteria bacterium
TCTGCTAATACTTTTGTAATAGCTGCTGTTAATGAAGTTTTACCATGGTCAACGTGACCGATTGTTCCGATATTACAGTGAGGCTTATTGCGCTCAAACTTTTCTTTTGCCATTTTATTTCCTTTAGCGTTTCAAGTTATCTCAAACCCCACGAAAACGGGGATAATTCTTTTATTTTGAGTTTTTAACGGCACTCAACCCAGCCGACTTTTATCATAAAAAGCTCGCTATTTTTACCTTATTTTTATTATATTGTCAAGGGGGATTTTATCACAAATATGAAAAAATATATCTCGTAGGGCAGGAGCTTGCTCCTGCCTAATAACTCAGCAAAAAAAGCGGGAGCAAGCCCCCGCCCTACAGTTATGAAATAAGTGTGTTTTTATTAACCACAAATTCTTCAACACAACCTTCTGTTGCCTTAAGATAATTATTAATATGTTCTGTTTTCAAGTGTTTTTCAAGAGCGTCTTCATCTCTCCATTCTTCACAGAAAAAGAAAAGTTCTGGTGCATCGTTGTTTTGTAATAAGTTATATTTTATGCAACCATCGTCTTTTCTGGTAGGTTCAATTAATTTTAAAAGTTCAGTCTTAACTAGTTCTATTTTTTCTTGTTTTGCTAAAATTTTAGCAACAACCATAACAGTACTCATTATATTTTCCTTATAAAAATTTCATTATTTCTGACAAGTCTTTTCTTGGTGTAGGAATAGGGTCTTCATCAGGATATCCATAAGTTATAACAGCAGCCACAGTTTCTGTTTCTGGCAAGTTTGCAATGTCAGCTAAAACAGCACTATCAATAACACCAAAAATACAAGTTCCGATTCCTTTAGCATGAGCTGCCAAACAAAATTGCTGACAAGCGATTCCTGCATCAAAAATTTCCCAAGAGTTTTCTTGAGCAGTTGCATAATCTGTTGCGTTAAGTTTTCCAGATTTTCCTTTAACAAAGCTTAAAATGGCCACACCCTTGGCATTATCTAAAGTTTTAATATTATAAGCAAAACCATGTACACCTTCTTGTGCTATACGTTTAATTAAAGCTTCATCATCAATTAAAGTATATCTTGCAATCTGAAAATTTGCCCAAGATGGCGCCCATTTGGTTAATTCAATAACTTCTTCCATAAGCCCTCTATTAACCTTTTGATTCTTATATTTTCTAACACTACGTCTTGTTTTTAATAGTTCTTCTGCATTCATTTTTTTCTCCTTTATATAAAAAATATATAGTTTAATTTCATAAAAGCAATATTAATTAATTGACTTTAATAAAAAAAGGTGTCTAATACAATACTAGATTGCACATCTACAATATCGTTAAAATTTTCTTTCAGATTTACTGTACTAGAAAAGATTATCTAGATTGTTAAAGAGTAAAATCTGTTATTTCTGCAATTGTGCAGAGTATTTAAAAAAGGAAAATTTAAAATGTTAAATGGAAAAGTAAAATGGTTCAACACAACTAAAGGCTATGGTTTTATTCAACCAGAAAACGGAAATGAAGATGTGTTTGTACATATTACAGCATTAGAAAAAGCAGGTTTGAGAACTTTGAAAGAAGAACAAGCTGTTACATTTGAAATCGCAGAAGAAAAAGGTCGTAAATCTGCAGTTAATATCAAATTAGCTTAATTCTTGACAGAATAAAAACAAAAAGATGTCTCTTAAAAATAAGAGGCATTTTTTTATTGAAAACTATCTTGTGTTGATTATATTTATAATGAACTTTATAAAAGGAGATAAATATGAATAAAACTTTATTAACATCGTTCATGGCTTTAGGTATAACTTTTCAGGCAAATGCAATGGACTCTCAAAAAGGTGGTTTTGTATCAGAAGCGCCTCAAACAGCAACTGTTGTTGAGGCTTTAGAAATGCCCGATGATACAAAAATTGTTATGGTAGGGCAAATTATAGAAGCTTTAGGAGATGAAAAATACATCTTCAAAGATGCTTCAGGACAAACAGAAGTAGAAATTGACGAAGACAATTGGAATGGCGTTAACGCAACCCCAGAAACAGTAGTTATTATAGAAGCTGAAATAGATAAAGGAATGTTTGCAACAGAGATAGAAGTAGATTCTGTAAAATTAAAATAAAAATCATCTACAAACAAAAAAGCAACCTAAAAAGGTTGCTTTTTAATTGGTAGCGAAGGAGGGATTTGAACCCCCGACAAATGGATTATGATTCCGTATGTCATCTTTTATAAGTCATTAATTTTATTGCACTTTCTAAGAGCAATAAAATAATGTTGTCGCAAAATCTCCGTATTTACTTGGGAAAGCCCCCAAATAAAATTGCATTCAATTTCACTCTACTTATTTAGAAATATTTTAAAACTGGTTGCTCAAAAGTTACTTAGGTGTTAATTATAAAAAAATCATCTCTGCTTCAATTCTTTGAAGAACATTATCACAAATTTCAATATATTCAAATAATTCACTCCATTGGGGAAGTTGAGTAAAATCAAAATCTAAACTATGTGCAATTTGATTTCGTATATTATTAGCCCCCTCTTCATCTTTTTTTGTCCCAAAAATTTTATCATAAAATATTTGTTCTTTCTCATTTTCAAAGATTGCATTCATATTATTTATACAGAGATTTATATTTTTAAGATTATCTTTAATGTTATTTCTTTTTGATGACCTTAATTTTATATTTTTTTCAAAATAAGAATGGAGATGTTTAGATTTTGTTTCCTTTTGTAACTTTTTTAAAACAATCTTATGAAGAGATGCTTCATACTCGCAAGAAAGACGAATAATAAGAAAAGAAATGAATGCTGTTGGAGTAAATGAAATTAATCCTCCTTGGTTTCTTGCTGTTTGATACTCAGCATCTAAAGCTTTAAAAAAAGATTCAGTCTCTTTTAAAAACTTTATCATGCCAGCATAATCCTTTCTACAATTTTTTTTCTCCTTAAAACTGCGGACTTTGAAATTGAGCCCTGCCCCTTAAAACAAATTTCTTGAAATTCTTTACATAACGTTTGCTCTTCGGTTAATTTATCATCTTTTTTTGTTATAGGAATTATAAGCATATTTAATTTTTCTTTTAAATTATTAATGTTTTTATTATGAATCAATACAGGAAATATAGAATCTACTAAGGCAAAGTTAGTTCTGGTTGCTTTTTCTCTGTGAAAAGGTTTGTATTGTTTATATTGAGTTAAAACTAAAATAATTGAATGTTTTAAATTTTCTAATAATGATAATTTATTTGCATCTTTATTTTCTTCCAAATAAAGATTAAGAAACTCTTTCATTGGCTTATCAATATCTTTTTCTGAAAAAGCTAAAATACGCAAAATGAGCTCTACATCCTCATATCTTTTTGCTTCTTTTTCTCCCCATATTTTTTTCCATTCAGGGGTTTTAACAAAACTCTCTATTTCAGATAAAAATAATCCCCAACCAATTGCCCGTCTAATTTCCATGTTGTTCAAATTTGTTCCCCCTGAATTTAAGCGTGCAAATATCTCATATAAAGATTCTCTATTACTTATTTCATCAAGATTCTCGACAATAACACAATTCAGCATTTTTGTTTCAAAATAAGATTTTTCAATATCTGATAATTTGTTAAATGTAGTATTATTATAAATACTATCCAATCCAGTAAGTTTTAAACCTCCACGTATAAAATCTCTTAAAGTTTTAATACGTTGATAACCATCAATAATTTCATGTTGGGCTTTTTCATTTTTATATAAATATACAGGCGGGACAGGTAATTTAATCAAAAAAGTTTCAATTAATTTGCTTTGTTTTTTTGTATTCCATACATCATTACGTTGGAAAGCTGGAGCATAGAATGCCCCTGTTTTATCTATGCCACAATCAGAAATTGCCTTTTCTTCATATCTATCAGCATATTCTTTTAAGCTAAAACTAGCATTATAACTTGTTATTTTATAATTATATTTTTTCGTTGTCATTATTATATTCTCCTATTTCAAAACGTTCTCTAACACGCCTTTTTGAATCATATCAATATTTATGATATAATCAACGACATCAAAAGTATCTCTTAAAGGTCTTTGTGTTGTTTTCCAGCCTAAACCATCTGTTACCCAAATAAATTGGTGTCCGTCATTTGTCCATTGATGGAAGATATCTGAATATTCTCCAGCTGTTGATTTTAATTTAGAGCCTCCGCCACCATAAAAGTTAGTTTCAATTAAATATAACTTGTTTGGAGTGTTGATTGCAAAATCTATTCTTTTTGAAGATTTGTTTACAGTTATATCTTTATTCCATTTAGATTTTATTTTATCTGCGGTTGCTTGAGCTATGTATTCATAATGATTCCTTTGACAGATATCTTTCACAAAGGCTTCAACTAAGTTTTCCATTGCTTCACCGCTTCTGTTTTTGCGTCCGTTTGAATCTAATCCAACTTCAACACCTATAAAATAATCTGATACAGATTTAATTTTACTTTTTGCTAACAAATCTAAAAAGCCAGATTCTTTTAAGAATAAAACAGCATCATCAACAGACATTTCTTTTGAAAAATCAAATCTTTTTAAGTCAAACGTCAATGAATCATTTATAACGCTAATTTGTTTATTTCTTTCAGCAATTAATGCTGGAATAATTTTTACAATTTTAGGAAACTCAGACAATAAAGCTTTAGCTTCTTCTTCAATGTTTTCTTTACCAATTAAACCATTTAACAAATTTAAAGAATTCTCAACATCTCTATGATTTTTTATAACTTTGCTCCAGTTTACAAAATAGTCATAAGATTTTATAGTTTCTTTTAAGTTTGAAATAAGGTGATTAAATACTTCATCAGCACTATTACAGTTTAATTTTTCTTGAAAAGATGTGTGCATTTTCATTAGCGAGTCTCCTTTTTGCTAGATACATCGTATATTCTTTTTTCAGCAATTTCAACAAATAATTGGTCTTTATCTATCCCAACAAACTTTCTGCCAAGCTTTATTGCAGCAACTCCAGTTGTACCGCTTCCCATAAAAGGATCTAAAATCAAATCACCTTCATTGGTTGAAGCTAAGACAATTCGTTCTAATAAATCTAAAGGTTTTTGTGTCGGATGCTTGCCAAAGTTTTTTTCTTTACTTGGAGTTGTACCAATCGCCCAAACACTTCTCATTTGTGTATTTGGCTTTTTAATAAAGTCTTTGATAAATTTACCGTCCTTCATCGCTTCATAATTAAAAGTATGTTTGACTTTTTTATCTTTTCTTGCCCAAATTAAGGTTTCGTGGCTTGCAGTAAAAAATCTGCAAGACATATTAGGACTTGCATTAGGCTTAAACCAAGAAATGTCATTTAGTATATGAAAGCCTAACAATTGCAGTGCAAATCCGCAAGAATAAATGCTATGATATGTTCCTGATACCCACAAAGTACCATTTGATTTTAATACTCGCTTGCAAGCACTCAACCATTTTTTATGAAAATCAAAGTCTTCTTCTAGTCCTTGGCTTTTATCCCAATCACCTTTATTTACACAAACAACCTTGCCATTTTGACAGCTAATACCACCGTTTGAAAGCATATAAGGAGGATCAGCAAAAACCATATCAAAAGTATTTTCTGGTATTTCAGCCAGCTTTTCTAAACAGTCATTACAATACAATCTATAACTTTTTGTCATACTGGATAATTTGTAATTAAAAGTTCTCTAATAGCTCCTCTACCATTAGATTTTGAGTTAATCATTCTTTTTGCATAAATACGATTTATATTATAATCTTTATATAAATCATCAAAGAAAGGATCTTCAGCAACATTTGTAGGATCTGAATTACTTAACATTTGTAAAGCTCCCATTTTATCCGCTTTATCAAAAATTTCTTGCAATCTTCTTTGTTCGTCATCATTAAAATCACCAACAGCATAAGCATTAAAACTAGAAGAAGCATTCAATGGGCGATATGGCGGGTCATAATAAATAAAAGTGTCTTGATTTACATAGTTTAATGTTTTTGCAAAGTCAGCTTGTTGAATCGTTGCAATTTGCAAAGCCTTTGATACAGCTCTTAAGTTATCTTCATCTAAAATACGAGGATTTTTATAACTTCCTTGAGGCACGTTAAACAAACCTTTGCTATTTACTCTAAATAAACCATTAAAACAAGTTCTGTTTAAGAAAACAGTTAAGGCTGCACGTCTAATAAAAGAAACGTGATAAAAAATTGTGTTAATTTCTTTGTCGAATTGATTATATTCTTCTCTTATATTGTAATAAAAATCTTTTTGATTGTCTGAATCTTGATAATCTGCTTGCAATTTAGCAAGTTCATTAATTAGCTTTTCAACATCTTTTTTAATAACATTATATAAGATAACAAGTTCAGGGTTTATATCAAATAAAAAAGCTTCTTTAATATGATAATTGTTATAAATATCAAAGAAAACAGCACCTCCGCCAATAAAAGGTTCAATATAACGAGATATTGCACCTGCGCGTAGTTTATTTGGCAATTTATCAGAAATTTGAGGCAATAAAGAACCTTTGCCACCAGCCCACTTAAGCACTGGTTTAGCAATATCTTGTTCGTCTAGCTTTTTTACTGGAAATCCTAACATTTTCACCTCTGAATCTAGAGTAGGTTAATTTTTCTAAAATTGCAATATATTATGCAAATTATTAAGTAACAAAAAAAGCTTTCAGAATGCTCTGAAAGCTTTTGATTTCATTGGTAGCGAAGGAGGGATTTGAACCCCCGACAAATGGATTATGATTCCACTGCTCTAACCAACTGAGCTACTTCGCCATATAAAAAATCGCACTTTCACGACCTTTTTTACTATTTTTTCGTTGTCGCATAATTGTCGCAAACTAGATAAACTTTAATACAACAATATACAAATATTTACAATAATTTTTTTCTACTTTGTCGTTTTAGCCCCTAATTTCACTAGCTAAATCACTCTCTTTATATCTTCTTAGATAAGAATCTCCAAAGATTATGATTCCACTGCTCTAACCAACTGAGCTACTTCGCCATCGACGTCATAAAGACAAAACATTTACTAAAGGTATTTAATGAAATTGTCAATACTTTATTTTATTTTTTTTGATAGCTAACTTCAATAATTCTTTTTGAGCTATCTTCAAGCAACTCTTCATTTGCTTGTATATTTAATTGTGGAGCAATTGCTTCTATAATCTTTCTGGTGGTTGGTACTGTATTCCAGCCAGAAGTTACAAACCCCCAAGTGTCTTTTGTTGCTTTGGGTTCATCTAGCATTACAAATAGTGCATATTTAGGGTTAGATGCTGGAAATGTAGATAAAAAGCTTGTCATCACTTTTCCATTTATATATTTTCCATCAACAAGCTTATTCGCTGTTCCTGTTTTTCCTGCGATTTCATACCCCCTTACGTTTGCTCCTTTACCGCTCCCGTCAACAACAACCCCTCTTAATAGTTGTCTCATTTTTTTAGAAGTATCTTCAGATATTATGCGTTTTCCTTCAGATAAGTTTGTTTTTTTTATAAAACTAGGGTTGTTATAAATTCCTCCATTAACAACAGCGCTAAAAGCAGTTATTAAGTGCATTGGTGTTAAAGAAATTCCATAACCATAAGATATTGTTGCAACGGTTTCTTCTTCCCAACGTCTGGGGGTGATAGGGGATTGTCTTTCAAATGTTTCAATATCTATTTTATCTAGAAATCCAATTTTTTTCATAAATTTTTGTTGAGCTTTTTTTCCAACCTTTAGTCCAATGTGAGCAGAGCCAATATTAGAAGAATAAACCAAAACTTCTTGCAATGATAAAACTCTATTTTCTCCACGATAGTCTTTAATGGTGTTATATTTTAACTTGATTGGTTTTGTGGCATCAAAACTATCAGACATTTTGATTTCTCCACTTTCAAGCCCAAGTGCTGCGTTAAATACTTTTAATACAGACCCAGGTTCATAAACACCAGAAGTTGCAAAGTTAAATTTGTTTTTTGCGCTTTGATTATTGTTGTTTGGGTCAAAATCAGGCAAAGAAACCATAGAAATTACTTCGGCTGTTTTTACATCCATTAATATTGCAGTACCCCCCAATGCACTAAATTTTTTCACTCCCGCATATAATTCTGTTCTTATAGTATCTTGAATTCCTGCATCTATAGATAATTCTAAAGGAATATCCGATTTTTGCAGTCTTTCATCTAAAAATCTTTCCAATCCCTGAACACCTTTGTTATCAATATTGGTTGTTCCTAATAGGTGAGATAATAATGAAGAATGAGGATAAACTCTTTTTTCAACATCTTCAAAATCAAGACCAGGAATCCCCAATGCATTAATTTGATATTGTTGAGAAGGAGTTAAATTTCTTTTCAAATAAATAAACTTACTTTTTCTTTGTAGCTTTTCTAAAATATCTTCATATAACATATCAGGTAAAACGGCAGATAGTTTTATTGCAGTCTCTTTAGCATTTAATATTTTAGATGGATTCGCATATAAATTAACTGTAGGTAAAGATGTTGCTAAAACAATTCCGTTTCTATCTACAATATCAGCTCTTTTAATTGGATTTTTATTAAGATATGCTAAGTGTTTTTCTTCGATTGTTTTGTGAGAAATATTAAATTGATTAGATAAGCAAACATCAAAAACTCTAATGGTTAAAACAACAAATACAAACAGAAAGATAGACATAACAAAAAACAGCCTTGTTTTGCAAGTGCTAAAGGCGTCGTCTTTAATACCATATCCTTTTGAAAACCCAGATTTAGAGACTTCTATCTCACATCCAGCATCATAAACTGTTGCTTTGTTTCTGACGTTTTTCATATTAAACTATTATCTTTCTTGAGCTGTTAACCTTTTATACTTTTGGTTAGATGAATTGTCGATTCTTTGTTCATCTAATGCTAATGGTAACACAGAATAGTTAATAATTTGTTCAGCTTCTAAATTTTTTAGTTTTGCATGTTTTGATGCAAGAATTTTTAATCTTTCAGGGGAGTTCAAGTGAGCCCATTCTGCTTTTAGTACATGGATAGATCTAATATCTTGAGAAATTTCTTTGTTTATATTAATAAGTTCTCTTTCCAAGCCTTGCACGTTGTATTTCATAACAAACATCGTAACTCCCAGCATTAAAACGCAAACAAAAGAAAGGGATACAAGCATTTTGGCTGTTTTGATAGAACTCATTAATTATCTCCTTTTTTAATTGCAAATCTAAGCTTTGCAGATCTTGAACGATTGTTTTCAGCTATTTCTTCTTGACTAGGTAGTATTAGTTTTGAAACTTTAGAAAGTTTTGAATTGTCTTTATTATTAATTTCTGGCAGATATCTTGACACAGATTGTTTTTTTCCTGCATTTTCATTAAAAAAGTTTTTAACGATTCTGTCTTCCAAAGAATGAAAACTAACAACAACAAGACGCCCATTGTCTTTAATAATATTTAACGCACCGTTTAAGCCATTTTTTAATTCTTCAAGCTCATTATTTACATAAATTCTTAAAGCCTGAAAGGTTCTTGTTGCAGGATCTATTTGCCCAAACTTTTTGAATATTACTTTATAGATAATTTCAGCAAGTTCGGTTGTTGTTTCAATTGTTTTTGTTTTTCTATATGCTTCTATGGCACTAGCAATCTGACGAGATTTTTTTTCTTCACCATACATATATATAATATCAGCAAGCTCTTTTGCGTCCATATTATTTACAACATCATAGGCAGAAGTGCCATTTCTAGACATTCTCATATCAAGCGGCGCTTCTTTATTAAAAGAGAAACCTCTTTCTTTTTCATCAAGCTGCATAGAAGAAACGCCAATATCAAAAACAGCGCCATCAATTGGCTCTTCAATAAGCTCTGCAAAATCTCCAAATTTTCCTTGAACAAAAACAAATCTGTCTTTGTATTTTTCTTTTAATTCATTAACTCTTGGCAAAACGCTAGGGTCTCTGTCTATTGCAATAACTTTGCAGTTTGCACTATCTAAAATTGCTTGAGTGTATCCACCATTTCCAAAAGTTGCATCAACATAAGTTTTGTTGTCTTCAACATTTAGGGATTGCAAAACTTCTTTTAACATAACAGGATAGTGTTTCATTTTACTCCCCTTAACGTTGGGCGATTTTTCAAAGCATTTGCTCTAATTTTAGTTTCTTCTTGTTGCCAGTTGGTAGTATTCCAGATTTGGAACTTTTTTCCTTTACCAACAAAAATAGCTTCATCAGAGATTTCTGCATGCGCCAATAATTTTTCAGTTAATAAAACACGACCAGTAGAATCGAAATCGAACTTTTTAGCATCACCAAAAATTAAATTAGTTAAATCATCTTGTTCTTGAGAGAAGAAGTCTGTTGTGTTTTCAATATCATCAGCTAGCTTTTCCAAAAGAGACTCTAAACAACCTTCAATACAAGGAGATACAAGGCTTCTGTATAAAACTATAGAGCTGTTTTGGTTTTTTGCGATATCGCGATACTCAGAGGGGATTGAAACGCGACCTTTGGCGTCAACCTTGTTTTTTATTGTATCTATAAATAAAAACCCTTTTAACATACCTTATGGTATATCATGGGATTTTTTGGGAATCAATAGAAAAATTAATAAAAATTTAGTTTTTGTTAATAATTCACTATTTATTAACCAAGCTATTGATATAATGAGCGATATAACATGGATTTAATATTATGGCTAAGATAGCGCATTATGAAGTATATGTAGACAAAGGAAGTGGTTGGGAGCTTTTAGGACGATTTGGCCTAGAAGAGCGCTCTTATGCTTTTAATCTAGCAAAAGATAAGGCTAGGTCTTCTATTGATGTAAAAATTATAAAAGAAACATTTGATCATACAGATGGGTCTTATACAGAATCGGTTGAATATATCAAAGTTGCTAAAAAAGCAAAACAAAATTCTTTATATAAAAATTCAGAATTAAATAATTATGAGCAAGAACTTAACAAAGTTATGAAAGAGAGATTAAATGTTCCTAAAGCAACTCAGGCTTTGATTATTTTGGTCTCAATCATTTTAGTTAGTGGAATAGCCGTAAATCTTTTAGGTACTTTAGTTCTTCCTTTTTTGGAGAATATATTGCCTTCAGAGGTCGTTGGAAAAGTCTTCTTTTTCTTTTTATTTGCTGCTTTTGTTTTAATTGCACTACCTTTAGCCTTAAAAAAGGTTCCTTGGAATGATTTAAGTATATCAGCACTTAATACAAATAAAGTTACAGATGAAGTTTTTTACAATAAAGCAAAAAAAGTTGAAAATAGATATGATTTAAATGATGACTTTGCAGATGATAAAACACCTATTTATCCAGAAGCTTCTATTTTAGATAAAAAAGATGTGGTTGCTTTTGTTGCACAGATATTTTCAATTTTAAAAACATATAATATGAGTTCTTTTAATAGATTGGGAATTAAGCTTATGGTCTATGGCGGAATATTAGAGCTTGCCAATTATAGAAAGTTAGATGGCTCTAATATTAATTCTTTATTAAGCGAAGCCATTCTTATTCTTGATGGTCAAGAAAGTGATCTTGTTCATTTTTATCAAGCTAAAAGAAGTTTTAAAGATAATAATTTTGCGGTTTATTTAACTGGTTTAGGTGCTTTTTTAATGGATAAATATTTATCCAAAAGAAATTTTGATGAAATTTTAGTTGTTTCAGGTTTTGAACGTTGGGAGAAAAGTAATAAAACTCAATTAGAATCAAGTCAAAATAATGATAAAGAAGATAATGAAAACTCTCTAAAAGATAGTAATGTTGAAGAAAAGAATAATGTCTTAAATATTGTTAGTATAAAGCATAACGTAAAGCTTTTTGATGTGTCAGGTCCAGATAATATTGATAAAGAGGAAAATGAAATTATAGCCATTAGAGCAATAATAAATAAAGTTGCCCAAAAATATAGCAGTGTTATTGAGGAGCGTAAGCAAGAAGATATCAGTAGCCTGCTTTTTGAAGACTTAGCTGTGGGTATTGCCTTTGCAAAACAGGCTTTGTCAGATATTAATGAATATGTAGAAAGTGTTGATGATGAAAATATTATCTATAATATAAAGTGCAATATTGTAAAAAAGCAAGATAACAATGATAATTATGTATATATAGATGATTTATTTACTTATACAAATGATGACGAAATTTTAACAACAGCTAATGTTGTAAATGAGGCAAAAGAAGAAACAAAGCTAGAATTTGAATCTGTTGGAAAAAAACTTTTACAAAAAAATTCTAAAACAGTTGAATTATTTAAAGTTTTGTGATATATTATTATTTAATTAAAGTGCTAACTTGACTATATTTTTATAATCAGGAGGTTTTTATGGTTAGTTCAATAAGCTCAACAACTAGCTCAACTATTGTTTTAGAAAAAACAATAGCAGATGTTAATGATGTTGATGAAGCATTTAGCACAGCTAGAGATCTTGGCTCTGTTAGATATAATCATACTCGTGTTTCTGTATTGGGTGTCCTTTCAGGGAGCTATGATAGTGCCGATGTTTTTAAAGTTAACATGCAATCCAAAGGAAATTTGACTTTGTCTTTTATGACAGCAGATAGCTCTGAAGAATCTCCGGTAGATTTTTCAAAATATGATGCTTATTATGAAGAATTGTTAAAGCAAAATGATCCAGAAGGTTATGAAACCTATATGGCAGAAAAAGAAGATGCTGCTAAAAAAGAAAATCTTATCGAATATACTGCTCCTGGTCTTAGTGTTGAAGTGTACGCTATTGATGATTATGGTCGAGAGGTGTTAGTTGCAGATAGCTCCGCAGAAGAAGGTGAAGAACTAAGAGATAATTTTGATGCTATGATGAAAGGTGAATATTATACTGATTCAGGCAACTACTATATTAAAGTTTCAAGAGATGATACTGTTGGTGAAACAGAAGAAATTAGTTATGTTATGCAAGCATCAATGGGTGATAACAATAAATATGATAACGTTGCGACAGAAACTTTATCAAGTGATTCTACCAATAAAAGAGAAACTTTGTTGTCGGCAGAAATGCAAGAATATTTATATGGCTCTGGCTCATCATCTGCATCATCAGGTGCTGCCGCAGCCCAATTGTTATCTGATGCTTATCTTAACGCTGCAGATAGATATAATAATGCTAGCAAATGGTGGAAGAGCTAACAGGTTTTCTGATTACAAGACGGTTTTTACCGTCTTTTTTTTGCTGTATATTCATATTTCTTTAATCTTTTTGCTGTAGACTTTAGTTCAAGGGGAGAGCTAAAGAATGTCTGATATTGATTCTTTTTATCAACAAATGTCAACAATGCAAAAGATACAAGCGTCTTTGTTTAAGGCAAATTGTGATATGCAGCAAAAATCTGTTGAAATCTTAGACGATAGTAGAGACACAGCTTCCTTAAATAAAGGCGTTAATGTTGATAAATGCCTGTAAATATAGCAAATCCGAAATTAATTGATTGAATTGTTTTTTAAGAAGTTTAATATAACGCGAGATTCGTATAAGAAAAAATAGGTGCTTTTTTGCACTTTTCAATGTAGGGCGGGGGCTTGCTCCCGCCTTAAAGCAGTACCAAAAGGCGGAAGCAAGGGCGAAACGTCGTCCCCAGTCAGCCCTACAAAACCAAAATTTAGAGCATTTCACGAAAAGATGAACAAAGGGTATTTCGTTTAATCGTTATATACACCTTTAGAAGTGGTTTAATTTTGTTAAATTGCTTTAATTAACTTTTGCATTATTTTATGAGTTAGTACTTGCCTGTCATTTTCTTTTTCTTGTAATTTTGATGATAATTCTACAGCAAATTCAGGTGGCTCTTTAGATGCAGACAGACTAGCCATTAAATGCCTTGCCCCCAATTCAAAGTGAACTCCAGATACAACAACCTTTCCTTTACCAAAATTGCGAGAAACAATGGCAGGAGGGTTGCCTTCAACATCTTTATATCTAGCTAAAACATCATGGTTTTCTTCATTATATAATTTAAAGTAAGGTCCGCCATGATAATAAATACCAAGTTCTTGCTTATCATCATCTTGCCAGATTATGTTTGCGATTGCAATAGAGTCATAGTCTCCAGAATATGGAGATACATTAAACTCTTTGTGTAATGTTCCGATTGCTTCTCCGTCAATTAAATCTAACCCATGTTCTGCTGTTTTTTCTAACTCTGGTATTCCTTTTTCAAAGATAATTTTTTTGCATGGATAATAAGCTCCAGCACAAATGCCTAAATAAGATCCTCCATTTTTTACATAGTTAGCAATAGCTTCATTGCCAAGTGTTTTTAACTTCTGTTTATAAGGGCTAGATGCTCCACCTGGAACAATAAATGCCAAAACATCAGAGTTTAACGCATTTTCATTAATGATTTGATTTGCATCAACAAAATCCACACTAACATTTTCTTTCTTAAAATAGTTAGATATTTCTTCTTGTACAATTAATACGTCTTCACAACCAAGGTCGTTATATATCAAAATTTTTTTAGTCATAATCAAAAATTATTTAGGTTGCCAAAAACATCTTTTAGGAGATTCTATTTTATCTTCTTTTTTAAGTTCGTTCATTGCTTTATCAACGTCTTTTTTATCCATACCAGTAAGAGCAACAATTTTAGTTGCATTAACAGGTTCTCCTGCTTTTTTCATAGCTTCTAATACGATATCTGCATTACTCATTATAATCTCCTTTTATTAATGTTCATAATATAGCTATCTTTTTTCATATTGCAATAATTTATATTTGACATCAACAAAAATATAAATATACTGAACAAACTATGAACATTTTTGATTTAGCAGAACCAGAAGATACAATATCTCAATTGACATCTCAGCCAACTCCATGGTTAGATGGTCTTAATCCAGAGCAAAAACAAGCTGTAGAAACAACAGATGGTCCTGTCTTGGTGCTTTCTGGCGCAGGAACAGGAAAAACAAAGGTTTTAACTTCTCGTTTGGCTTATATTTTATCATTAAAAAAAGCATGGCCTTCTGAGTGCTTTGTAGTTACGTTTACCAACAAAGCTGCAAAAGAAATGAAGGAGCGTGTTTTTAATATAATTGGTGATATGGCATCATCTGTTTGGTTGGGGACATTTCATGGTCTTTGTGCAAAAATGTTAAGAGTTCATGCAGAATTAGTTGGCTTAAAGTCTAATTTTACGATTCTTAGTGATGATGATCAAAAAAGATTAATCAAACAAATTGAAGAAGAATTTGGACTAGATACTCAAAAATTTCCGCCACAAGCTTTTTTAGATTTAATTTCAAGATGGAAAGATAAAGGCTTAACACCAGAAAAACTAGGAACACCCAAAAATGCTTACGCAGCTCAAATATATAAACGTTATCAAGAGCGCTTGGTTGAGCTTAATTGTGCAGATTTTGGTGATTTAATTTTATATGTGCTAGAAATTTTAATGAAACACGCAGATGTTTTAGATTATTATCAAAATAAGTTTAAATATATAATGGTAGATGAGTATCAAGATACTAACGTTTCTCAATATCTGTTATTAAGATTATTGTCTCAAAAATATCGCAATATTTGTTGTGTTGGCGATGATGATCAATCAATTTATTCTTGGCGTGGTGCTG
This sequence comes from Alphaproteobacteria bacterium, assembly GCA_044432975.1. GTDB lineage: Bacteria > Pseudomonadota > Alphaproteobacteria > RF32 > CAG-239 > JAWXUC01. The sequence goes on from JAWXUC010000008.1 coordinate 15,563, forward strand.
AGATTGAAAATATTTTGCGTTTTGAAAAAGACTTTACAGAAGCTTTAACGGTTAGATTAGAGAGAAATTATCGCTCAACTTCAAATATCTTAACAACGGCATCAAAGTTAATTTCTCATAACACAGGGCGTTTGGGTAAAAAGTTGTATGTTGCAGAAAACTCTCCAGCCGCTAATAGCAATAATCATAAGGTTAAAGTTATTTCAACATATTCAGGTTCAGATGAAGCAAAATTTGTTGTTGAAGAAATAGAAGCTTTGGCAAGGGCAGGGGTTGATTATTCTCGTCAGGCGGTTTTGGTGCGCACAGGTTTTCAAACTCGTGAATTTGAAGAAAAATTTATTGCTAATGCTATTCCTTATCAAGTAATTGGTGGCCCAAAATTTTATGAAAGACAAGAAATAAGAGATGCTCTAGCATATTTTAGAGTTGTAATGCAACCATCTGATGACTTAGCATTTGAGCGTATTGTTAATAAGCCTGCACGTTCATTGGGTGATAAATCAATAGAGGCCATCAAATTTGTCGCTAAAGAAAAACATATTTCAATGTTTGAGGCTGCAAAGATAACCGAGCTTAAAGGCAAGGCTAAAAATAATTTGGCAGAATTAATGGCAAACTTTAAGATTTGGCAAGCAAGCACAGATAGTTTAAAACCAGATGAACTCGCAAGCATGATATTAGATGATAGTGGCTATATAGATATGCTGAAAAATGATAAATCTGTAGAAGCTCCAGGAAGGCTAGAAAACTTGCGAGAATTATTAAACGTACTTTCAGATTCAGAGCAATATCCCGATATGGCAACATTTTTAGAACATGTTTCTTTGGTTATAGAAAAAGATGATGCAACTGATTTTAATAGAGTTTTATTAATTACTCTGCATTCTGCAAAAGGATTAGAGTTTGATGTTGTTTATCTTCCAGGCTGGGAAGAAGGTTTGTTTCCTCATCAAAGAAGTCTTGATGAAAGTGGTTCAGAAGGCCTAGAAGAAGAACGCCGATTAGCTTATGTTGCAATAACCAGAGCAAAAAGAAAGTTATATATCTTAGCCGCAATGAATAGAAGAATTTACGGTCAATGGCAACAAAATATCCCCTCAAGATTTTTAAATGAACTCCCAAAAGAAACCTTAGAAATAACTAACAATTCTTATTATAAAGGTTATAGATAAGTTTGTTGCTTTGGTGTAGTTGACAGTGCCTCAAAAATATGATACATTATGCATATGTTATATTTTATAAAGGAGCCTAATGTGAGCAATATTTCAGAATCTAATATCCCAGATGTAATTTGTCTTGATTTAAATGGTGTGATTCAAGATCCTCAAAGTGGAAACACTTATCCAGAAGCTAAAAAAGTAATTGATTTTGCAAAAGAAAATGAAATTCCTGTAGTTATTTTAAGTAATTCAACAATGGGTGAAGGTGCTTTTATTAATAAAATGAAAGATTTTGGTTATGTTCAAGGTGAAGATTATCAAGCAGTGCTTAGTGCAGGGATGTCTTTTAAAATGTCAGTAGCAGATGATCCTGCCTCTTTAATAAATAAAGAAATAAAAAACAAAAAAATATATGCAATAGGCCATGCTTTTGAAGCTTTATTAGAAGGTACTGAATTTAGTTTTACAAAAAATAAAGATGAGGCTGATTTTGCTTATATCGGAATTCCTCAATTGTCTCCAGCTCAGTATAAGCTCTTGCCAGATGATTTAAAATCAGGTTTTACCCCTTCAGAAATCGTTGAAGGTAATTGGGATGTTTTATCTTCATCTCCAGAAGCGACTCAATATTTTTATGATAAATATATTAAAGAGTTATCACTTCCAATTATGAATGCAAATCAGGATAAAGTTGTTTCAGAAAACGTTTCTTATTCTTCAGAGGCCGTTTCTCTATATCGTCAAGGTCAGTTTGCTACAATGGCGAAAGAAGATGGAAAAAATGTTATAGAAACAGGAAAACCAGATATTGTAATGTATCAAAATTTTTCAAAAGTTATAAAAGATATAACTGGTAATGAAAAATCAACCGTTGCATTTTATGGTGATAATATGGGTACAGATTTAAAAGGTTATATCAAAGCATCAAATTTGTTTTCAGCAGATAGTTATCATGTTCTTTGTGTAAATAATTATTATATTGGTATTGATAGCGCATCAGAAAATAAAGATATAAAAATATATACCTCAGAAGAGGTTCTATCAGGGGTAAAGCTTCATCCTTGGTTTTCAGATAAAGTTGCCCCAGAAGATAAAAAGAAGGCTTTCACAAATGCTAAAGAAATATATGGCGCTAATTTTAAGTCATTGAAATATAATTCTTTGTATAAAGGAAAGGTGCAAAATACTCCTTTTAATTATTAATAAAAACATAGTGATTTCGCTATATATAAAGGAGGTTTGTTTTATGAAATTTGGAGCACCTAAGCAAGTATTTAAACTTAACACAAAAAGAGTTCAAGATGTTGAACCTATTCGCAATGGTTTTACAGGTGTTGTTGTCGAAAAAAAAGAAGATTTAGAAGATCTCGTGGAAGAGCCTTGCTTAAAAACTTGTCAGCAATTATTTGATAAAAACGTTCAGACCATTGACAGTGGTTGTAATAAAGAAAACAGTAGTCATAGAGCATATATCGTAATTAATTATGATACATTAAATGATGCCAATAAAAGAATAGCGGATGATATGGTTCAGCGAGGAGCTGTTCGTTTTAGTCCCAAAGATGATGAATGTCCTTCTCGTAACGGTACAAATCAAATTACAATAGAAGTCGCAACCAAGCCTTCAGATTTAGTTAGTTTAGTTGAAAGAAAGCTTTTGAATATAACAAAAGAATTTCAAAAACAGCCTAACATTCATAAAACAATATCTCATGAAACCTTAAAATGGTTGGCTGAATATAATCAAAACCGTTAATTGTGATTATTTATATCTAATTAACTATTTCTTTGTTTTTTATGATTAAAACTTTTTTAATACGTCTAGGATCAACATCTAAAATTTTAAAACAAACTTTTAATCCCAAATGACAAATTTCAAACTTTTCACCTTTAGTAGGAATTCTTTGTGCTAAATGAAAAACTAAACCACCAAGAGTGTCAATTTCAATTTCTTCATCATCAATAGCATCTTTTAAGTCTATATCTGTTTTTTCAAGAAGTTCATCTAAGTCTATTCTTGCATCTGCAATAATAGATCCATCTTGTTGTACAGTAATTGCATAGTCTTCTTCTAAATCATATTCATCTTCAATGTCGCCAACAATTTCTTCAAGTAAATCTTCAATAGTAACCAAACCTTCTGTTCCGCCATATTCATTAATAACAATAGCAAGGTGAGTTTTGTCTTTTTGCATTTGTTTTAATAAGTCTAACACAGGCATAGAAGGTGGAACAAATGCTACTTCTCTAGACTGAAGTTCAGATATTTTTATTTGTTTTTCGCCTTTTAATAATGATTTTACCAAATCAATAACGTGAACCACACCTTCAATATCATCTAAACTTTCGTTATAAACAGGTATTCTAGAATGTCCTTTGTTTATCATTAAATTTGCTAGTTCTTCAACACTACCGTCTTTTTGAAAAGCAACAATGTTGGCTCTAGCAATCATTGCAGATGAGCATTTTGTATCTTTAAGTTCTAATACGTTTGTTAAGATTAATTGTTCATGTTCGGAAAAGTCTTTCGTCTCTGCGTCATCAATTAAGTCTTCAATAGTTTCTCTAAGTTCAGTCTTTTTCTTTGGACCGAATATTTTTTTTAGCATTTTATTCCTCATAAGGGTTGTTTATATTAAGTGTTTGTAAAATGTCAGCTTCTGTTTTTTCCATTTCTTCTGCGTCTTCATCATCTTGATGATCAAATCCCAAAAGATGTAAAATTCCATGAGCAAACAAGTGTGCAAAATGGTCTTCTGTTTTTATCTTTTTTTCTTTAGCTTCAGCCTCTAAAGTTTCTTTTGCAATAAAGATTTCTCCTAAAGCAATTTCTTGCTCTTCTTCTAACTTTTCTTTAAAATCAATGGCGTCTAAATTAGCAAAAGATAAAACATTTGTTGGCTTGTCCAATCCTCTAAACTCGTTATTTAGTTCTTGAATTTGCATATTGTTTGTTAATATTAAATTACAATAAAAATCTTTTTCAAATTCAAATAACTCAAGGTCAAACTCATTAACAATATAGTTCATTGTTGCGTTGAATGTATCATCAGCAATTTTCTGATAATGCTCTTCGTCATCATTCCATTCTTCGTTGTCTATAATAAAAGAGTATTCAAACGTACTCATGTTTAATAGTTTCCTCATAAGCTTTAACAATTTTCGCCACTAAACCATGACGAACAACGTCTTTTGATGAAAATTCAGTAATGCCAATATTGTCAATGTTGCCCAATATTTTTGTTGCATCACGCAAACCAGAATTAACTCCTTTAGGGAGATCGACTTGGCTTAAGTCTCCATTAATAACCATTCTAGAGTTTTCTCCTAGACGAGTTAAAAACATTTTCATTTGCATTGTAGTTGTGTTTTGCGCTTCATCTAAAATAACAAACGCATTAGATAATGTTCTACCACGCATAAATGCCAACGGAGCAATTTCAATTTCGCCAATAGCAAGTTTTTTATCAACAGTTTCAGCAGGCAACATTTCGTACAATGCATCATATAACGGTCTAAGATAAGGGTCAACTTTGTCTTTTAAGTCTCCTGGTAAAAAGCCTAAATTTTCGCCAGCTTCTACAGCAGGACGAGAAAGAATTATCTTGTCAACTTTGCCTTCTAACATCATAGTAACAGCTAGTGCAACAGCCAAATATGTTTTACCAGTACCAGCAGGTCCAAGGCCAAAAACAAGTTCATTGCCCATCATAGATTGAATATATTGAGCTTGAGTTGCAGAACGTGGATAAATATGACGCTTTTGAGTCTTCAAAACAATTTCAGCCATTTCTTTTGCGTCCATATGTTTTTCTGTATTATCGCAATCGTTGCCACCAAGTCTAACTGCAGCCTTAACTTCTTCTGCGCCAATTGCAATGCTCTTAGATGCTTTGTTATATAATATATCTATAGCAAGTTTAGCTTGTTCTGCTTTTTCTTCATTGCCATTAATAGTAATTTCATTGCCAAAAACAGCAATTTCAACATTAAGTATTTGTTCAATTAGTCTAAGGTTTGAATCTTGTGGTCCAACAAGTTGTTGAATTAAAGTATTGTTAAAAAGTTCAAACTTCATTTATTTTTCCTTTTAAAGAGTTAAGCGTTGCATGTGTTATATTAACATCAAGAATCTTATTTAAGCAAGAATTATCAAGAGTCGTGTGGACACTTTGCATATAAGGTGTTCTTCCAAAAAGCACATCTCCGTTAGAAGAGATTTCTTCAAACAACACGCTCATGCTCTTGTTAACGCAAGATTCGTTGAATTTCTTTTGATAATAAAACAATAAGTCTTGCAAAATAGTTAATCTTTCAGATTTTAATTCTTCAGGTATTTGATTGTCCATCAAAGCAGCTTTTGTTTGTGGGCGAGGAGAGTATTTGAATGAATATGCTTGAATATATTGCACTTCTTTAACAAGTTCTAGCGTGTTCTTAAAATCTTGATCTGTCTCTCCAGGAAAGCCAACGATAAAGTCAGAAGACATTCCTATGTTTGGATTTGCTTTTTTTAGTTTTTCAAAAACGCTTAGATATTGAGATATGCTGTATCTTCTTCTCATTGCCTTTAATATGTTGTCGCTACCTGATTGAGCAGGCAAATGCATATATGGCATTAAGATATCAAGCTCTTTGTGGCAAGCAATAATGTTGTCGCTCATTTCAGACGGATAAGAAGTTGTATAACGCAAACGTTTTAAACCATCAAGTTTAGCTAACTCATGCATTAAATAAGCCAAGTCTTTTTCTTGTTCGTCAGATCCAAGTCCATGATAGCCATTAACATTTTGCCCTAAAAGATTAATTTCTAAAGTTCCTGTGTCAATAAGCTTTTTAGCTTCTTCTAAAACATCTTTAACAGGGCGAGAAAATTCTCTACCTCTGGTATAGGGAACAACGCAATAAGAACAAAAATTATTGCATCCTTCTTGAATAGCTAAAAAAGAAGTTGAAGAGTTTGATTTTATTTCTGGTAATAAATCAAATTTAGAGATTGTTGGAATAGAAACATCTATCGCAAACTCTTTTTCTTCTTGCCCTAAAATATCATCAATAATGTTGCCAACGTTGTGATAGTTTAATGGCCCTAAAACAAAATCAACATATTTTGCGCGTTTTTTGATTGTTTCACCAAGTGCCTTAGCAACACAACCAGCAACGCCAATGAAGGTTTGTAGACCTTGTTTTTCTCTTTCAATCTTAATTTTTCTAAGTCTGCCAAGGTGGGAAAATACTTTTTCATCAGCTTTTTCTCTAATATGGCAAGTGTTAAGTATAACAATGTCAGCATCTTTAACCAAATTAGCTTCAGTATGCCCATGTTGTTTTAATACATCTGCCATGCGATCGCTATCATATACGTTCATTTGGCAGCCAAAAGTTTTAATAAAATATTTCATAACCGCTAGCATATATATAAATTTTTATTTTGCAACTTTTTATGTTGTTGCAGAGTTGAAATGCTGAAAGGTCTAGTTAAAGTTGCCTAGCGCTGCAAAATACCTTGTTAAAGTTGCTTAGTACTGCAAAGCGCCTGTTAACTTTTAATGACTATCAATAAATAACGCATAACGTTAAACGTTTAACGTTATGCGTTATTTATTTTGGATTTGCTTTGTTTTGTGTGTTGTTGATGGTTATTAGGTGTTTTTTCTGTTAAAAACTAAAAAAGCGCTTGTAAATATTAGTTTTTTTATTATATTAAGTGCAAATTAATGTAAGATACCGGAGTACAAATATGAACACAGCAGTTATATTACCACCCGACTATAAGCCGAGTTTAGATGAAGAATATATGAATGAAATGCAGGTTGAGTATTTCAGACAAAAATTATTAAATTGGAAAAAAGATTTAATCGCTCAAGCTGTTGAAACAGTTTCAGATCTTAGAGAAGGCGGATTAAATCAACCAGATGAGCTTGACAGAGCCGCATTAGAATCAAATAAAGCTCTTGAGCTTAGGACAAGAGATAGAGCAAGAAAGTTAATTTCTAAGATAGACAGCGCTTTAATGAGAATAGAATTTGGCGAATATGGATATTGTGAAGAAACTGGGGAGCCAATTGGTATTGCAAGATTAGAAGCTCGCCCTGTTGCAACACTTTCTATTGAAGCACAAGAGCGTCATGAACGTTTAGAAAAGACTTATGATGATGAAGCCTAAAGACTATATTTTAGGTTCTCAGTCTAAGCATAGATTAAATCTTTTAGAAACTATTGGATACCTGCCAAAAGAAGTTTGTGGTGCAGATATTGATGAAACTCCTTTTGATAAAGAAAAGCCAACAGAATATGTAAAAAGAATGGCAAAAGAAAAAGCTCTTAAAGTTGCAGGTTTGCATAAGGGGGAAGTTGTCTTGGCCTCTGATACGATTATTGTTGTGGGTAGGCGTATTATTCAAAAAGCTAGTAGTCCTGAAGAGCAGGCGAAAGTTATGCATCTTTTATCAGGCACAGCTAATAAGGTTTTAACAGCCATTTGTGTTGTTGATAGAAACGGCAAAGCTATGGTTAGGGTTTCAGAAACAAAAGTATATTTAAAAAGATTGTCGTCAAAAGAAATTCAAGAATATGTAGATTGTCAAGAGTGGGTAGGCTGCGCAGGCTATGCTATCGAAGGCAAGCTGCAAGGTTATGTTAAAAAGATTGTTGGGTCTTATTCTTCTGTTGTTGGAATAGATCTATATGTAACAAAACAACTTTTAGATGGAGTATTATAAATGAGCGTAGATTTAATATTATATGAAAAACAAGGTAGCCAAACAAAAATAGCCCTTTTAGAAGAAGGTAGTTTAAGAGAAATAGAAATTATAGATGAGGCTAAACCAACAGAAGGCAATATTTATTCTGGTAAAATTGTAGAAAAATTAACTTTAGCAAATGATAGAATAGGCTTTTTAGTAAATATTGGTTTTGAACAACTAGCGTTTATGAATGCAAAAGAAGAAGATGGTTTTACAGAAGGTCAAGCAATCGTTGTTCAAATTTCTCAAGAAGGTCGTCAAGAAAAAGGCGCAAAAGTTACAACAGAACTTCAGTTTGTTGGCTCTTGTTTGGTTTATTGTCCATTTAAAGCAGGAATTCAAGTTTCTCAAAAAATTGCAAACAATAAAGAGGTAGAAGCAAAAAAATCTTTAGTAGAAAAAGAAATCAAAGAAGGTGAAGGTTGGATTCTAAGAACTGCAATTGCAAATGCTGATGATGAAGAAGTTTTAGCAGAGATGCAATATTTAAGAGATTCATATAAAGATACACAAGAAAAAATTGAAAAAGCAAAATCTCCTAGCTTGTTAAAGGTTAAAGATAATTCTTTATTTGAATATGTTTCAAAATATCAAGATAGTTTAGAAAAAATTATTACAAATGTTAGAAAATTAGAAGAAACTTTTGAAGTTGAAATTTCAAAAGAGCCTTTTAAGGATTATGGTATTGAAGATGCAATTTCAGAAGCTTTGTTGCCTTATGCAAAATTGCCTTCTGGAGGCCGTGTTCATTTTGAAGAAACTAGAGCTTGTGTTTGTATTGATGTTGATAGTTCTGAAGACAATGGAGCAGGTACAATATCTTCTCTTAATATAGAAGCAGCAATAGAGATTGCAAAGCAAGTTAAGTTAAGAAATTTAAGTGGTAAAATCGTAATTGATTTTGCGGGTCAATCAGAATATAGATACTTAAAGCCAGCAATTGTTGCTTTGCAAAAAGAGTTAAGATTAGATGCAACCAGAACTTTTGGTCTTAACTTAAGTCAAGTTGGTTTGGTAGAGTTTATCAGACAAAGAAAAAGAGCATCATTAAAAGATTCTCTTGCATAATAAAAAAATAGTGATAACGTTTTTATGTTACTAATTTATAAAAGGAAAAAAAGATGACTACAGGTACAGTAAAGTGGTTTAACGGTAAAAAAGGCTATGGCTTTATTACTCCAGACAACGGCGGTGAGGATGTTTTTGTTCATGTTACTGCTGTTAAGGCTTCAGGCATAAGATATTTGAACGAAAATGACAAAGTTTCTTATGAATTAGTAGAAGAAAAAGGTAAAATGGCTGCATCTAATCTTAAAGTTATTACAGAATAGTATCAACCAAAAGAAAGCGCCCCTTAATTAGGGGCGTTTTTTTTGTGCAAAAAAGTCTTGCAAAATAAAATTTTATCTGTATTTTAACACTCGTTAACCTTGCTTGCGCTAAGACTCGCAGGCTATTTAGCAAAGAAAACGTTATGCTATAATAACCAAAAGGAGATTTTAAATGGCATTATATGAAAGTGTGATTATCGCACGTCAAGACTTGGGTGCATCTCAAGTAAATTCTATCGTTGAAGGCTTATCAACATTAGTTGAAGCAAATGACGGTAAAGTAGTTAGAGTAGATAACTGGGGTTTGAAAAATCTTGCTTATCGTATCAAAAAAAATAGAAAAGGTCATTATGTTTTATTGAACCTTGATATTCCTACATCATTTGTTATTGAATATGAAAGAAATATTCGTGTAAATGAAGATATCATTAGATATTTAACTGTTAGAGTAGAAGAATTTGGAGAACCAATGAATGGTTCAGCAAAATCTGACATCGAAGCAGACGGTACAACATCAGTTCAAGGAGAAGCATAATGGCAAAACCAACTTTTTCAAAAAGAAAAACTTGTCCTTTCTCAGGCGAAAACGCTCTTAAGATAGATTATAAAGATACAAAATTATTGTCTAAATTTATCTCTGAAAAAGGCAAAATGATTCCATCAAGAATTTCATCTGTATCAACAAAAAAACAAAGAGAATTAGCAACAGCTATTAAAAGAGCTAGAATTATTGCTTTGTTACCATTCGTTGCAGAATAAGGAGATATATAATGGAAGTTATTTTATTAGAATCAATTGATAAATTGGGCAAATTAGGTGATAAAGTTAACGTAAAAACTGGCTATGCTAGAAACTATTTATTGCCAACAAAAAAAGCTTTAAGAGCAACAGAAGCAAATATTAAAGTTTTTGAAGATAAAAAGAAAGAGTTAGAAGCTCACAACAAAGCATTATTAGAAAATGCAGTTGCAGAAGCAGAAAAACTTCAAGGCTTTATGGCAACATTAATTAGACAAGCGGCTGAAACAGGTCAATTGTATGGTTCTGTTGGTGTAAGAGATATTGCTACAGTATTAAAAGAAGCTGGTCATAGTGTAGAAAGAAAGCTTATTTATTTAGAAAATGCAATTAAAGAATTGGGCGTTTACAAAGTAAAATTAAACCTTCACCCAGAAGTTTCTCAACATGTTTTAATTAACATTGCCAGAACAGAAGATGAAGCAAAAAAACAAGCAAAATCTTTTGAAGGCTAATTAGTTTTTAAGATATAAAAAAGGAAAGCAAATGCTTTCCTTTTTTTGTTTGCGTATAAGATTTAAGTTTAGAATATAGCAAACGCAAAATTATTTGATTGCATATCTCTTGTAGGGAACAGTCTTGACTGTTCCTTGTATAATATGGCTAGACCATTTTACGAAAAGATAGAATATACCTGTGAAGGATTTTGTTTTTTGAATTTATTTTTATTTATGAAGTGTAGTGGACTACAGTTTATAAATAAAAATAAAGAACAAAAAGCAAAAGACGAGCAAGGGGATTCTATCTTTTCGTGAAATACTCTAATCTTGTGATAATGGAAAATGCTCAGAGATGTTAAGTAGGCCAACAAAAGGAGCTAATTGAAATTCAGGGTCGTTGGTGCTAAAATATTCATCAATGCTTCTTTTTACTTTTCCTTCTAGCTCAGATATGTCATATAAATCACCAGCAATATAAACTATCCAGTGCCAAGAAGTTTCTTCTTCATCATCAAAAAATAGAATTTCTGTAGAAAGCATTTTTTCTTTTATAATACTTAATATTATTGTTGCGGTATTTTTAAAATGCTCTTCATATTTTGCAAATTTCAACATGTTTGCAACTTCGCTTACTTCTTGAGTTTCCATATTTTGATAAAATTGTTCATTTAATTTGTTCAAAATATTTAAATCACCCTTCATCATTGCAAATTTTAATAGAAGAGGGCGAAATTCTTCAGGTGCGTCTTCCAAGTCTTCAATAAATGGAGTTAATACTTTTTCAGCTTTTGCTAATAAGCCGAGACTCATCAAATTATCAACATATATTGAATAAATTATCAAATTAACTTCGTCAGCTTCTTCCCAAATTTTGTTTGATAATGCTATTGCTTCATCTTTTTTTCCAAGCATGATGTGTGTTTGCATTAATAATATCATTAGGTCAACATTGTTTTGTTTAGTTTGTAAAGCTTGGTATATTTTTGTTTGAATTTCAGATACTTTTTGTGTTTCTGAAAACTTACAAGTAACTAGTTCTTCAAATATATTATTTATGTCCATAACAAAATCCTTTATTTTTATTATTTTTTTATATATTATACCAATAAGGAGAAAAGTCTATGAAAAAAATAATTTTATTTTTGTTTTTGTTTTTGTGCGGATGTTCATCTTTAGGAAAAGGCATTGCCAATGCTTTTTTAGATAAAAGTAATGAAGAAGACACAAGGGCTTGCACGATAGAGGGGACGTCATTTGAAGGCATAAACTCTTATTTTTCAAAAGGTAATGTAGTGAAAGTCTTGATGGTTCATGGTGTTGGTTCTCATAACAGTGGTTACTCTGCAAGACTGCAAGAAAATCTTATGAAGTCGCTAGGTTTAGACGTTGTTTCTCGTCGTTCTAAAAAAATATCTTTAGTTTCTCCAGAATACAGTGATAAGTCAATAGGAACTTTATTGGTTACTCGTTATCAAAATGTTGAAGAAACAAAAGAAATGCTTTTTTATGAATTGACCTGGTCTAAAATAACTCAAGAAGCAAAAGATATTCTTTCTTACGATTCTTCTAATGTATATGCTTATAAAAGGGCAAAGTTTAATCAGGCAATGAAAAGCTTCTTAAATGATACTGGTCCAGACCCTCTTGTTTATTTGTCAGATAAAAAGTCATTGATATTAGATGCTTTTAAGCAGTCAGAATGCTGGATGTTTGGTTATGATTGGGATGCTCTTCCAGATGATGTGAATAAAGTTTGTAAAATATCAACTTCAGAACAGTTACGTAATTTAGAAAATGAAGAAGTTGTTTTTATAACTCATTCTTTGGGTAGTAGGATTTTGGTTGATGCTTTTTCGGATATTGTTTTAGAGATAAAAAGCAAAGAAATTGCAGAAAATAAATCTATGCAAGCATCTATAGAAGTATTGAAAAATAAAAAGTTTACGGTTTTTATGTTGGCTAACCAATTGCCTATTTTGCAAATAGGTAATAAGGCTCCAGATGTTGTTGGTCAGTATGATAGTTATTGTGTAGCTGGTGGTAATCATTATAAAGATAGGGTTTTTGCTAATGTTAACATTGTAGCATTTTCAGATCCTAATGATATTTTAAGTTATGATATTCCACAAAGGTTTGTAGATGCTTATATGGATTCTAGAATGTGTCCAAATGTTACAAATGTAGATATTAATATTTCAAAAGAAATTTCAGCTTTTGGTTTGGGGGTTGTTAATCCTTTAACTGCTCATACAGAATATGATAATGATGATAGAGTTATAGATATTATTTCTTATGGAACACAAGAAGATGCCCGTCATGCAGAACTTGAAAAAAGATGTGAGTTTATTTATCTTAAATGATTTAATAACTTAATATATATTCTTGCATAACAAAAAAGTAATATTATAATAATAAAAAAATAAACAAACGGAGATTCTTGTTGAAAGAGCCAATTTTAAAAGCAGTAGCTAGTCCTCCCAAAATATTGTGGGCTCCATTCTTACCCTCAATGTTAAATCTTGGTATGCAGTTTCCTTTTATGTTTATGGCAATGGGTATTTTTCAATGTAACCCTTTGTTGTTCATGGTTTCAATCGTGGCTGGGCACATGGTTTGTATTGGTTGGGGGGTTAAGGAGCCTCATCTTTCTGCGATGATACAAGCTTGGGGTCAAGCTAACAAAACTTCTACAAATTTATATAAAGCAAAGGGGAATAAATTTGAACCCTAATTATGATTTTTTTGATATGTTTGTGCAGGGTTTAGGTTCTGCAGAAGTTCTTGTTGCTGTAATTGGGTTTATTTCTGCAGCGGCTTTTGCTGGTTTTGGTGTTACAAAAATTGGCCATTTCTTTTTGCCTCAACCTAGAGAAACTAGAGTTTCTGATTTTATGCCTTTTAAAAAGATTCTGTCTGATGGCATAACAATACAATGTTATAACGATTCTTTGGTGAGAGTTTTTCAGGTTGAAGGTGTTGATGGTTCTTTTGTAACAGAGTCTCAGTTATATTCTTTGTTTGAAGCCAAAAAGTCTTGGATAGATTCTATGAGTGATCTTAATGTCAACTGTAGAGTTCTTACAACAAGAGAGTTGGTAGAAATTACAAATTATAAAGCAAACTTTAATAATGATTTATTGGAAGATGTTTCAGATGCTTGGCGTTCAACTCTAGAGAGAGTTTATAAAAATTATCATTATGTTGTTATTTCTGTTGAAAATAGAAAGGATTGTCTTCAAGATTTAAATTATGCTTCTCAATCTTTGCTAGCTGTCTTAAGTGAATATGGTGTTAAAGCTTTGGTTGAAACAGAGGATAGTCCAGCACATTCAAGTCCATTAAGTGTTTATGTTAAAATTTGTAATCCAATAACTAGACCTCAGCCAAAGTTTGGAACAACAGAGGGGTCTAGGCTCAATGAGATGATGACCGCAGAGCAGATTCATTTTACAGGTGAAGATGGTATTATTAAGTTTAAGTCTGGAGATAAAGAACTTTTAGAGATTTCTATTGGCATTAGATCATGTGGTGATTTTATGGAAACCTCAATGATAAACTCGATTCTAGCAATAGATAGTGAACTTATCTTTATGCACAATATTAAACCTATTCCTAAAACTCATGCCAGAGCGATGCTTATGCAACAACAAAAAATGGCAACAATGACTAGCTTTTCATCAAACGTTTTTGATCAATATTCAGAAGCTCTTTCTTCAATAGAAAGTTCAGATGCTGATTCTCAATCTTTGGTGGAATATGCTCAGGTGGTTATTTTAAAAGCAAAAACAATGGAAGAGTTAGAGTTTGCGGAATCAGAGGTTCAAAGAATTTGTAGATTGTTTGCCAATACTCCAATTAGAGAAGGCTGGGTTGCTCAGGCAACATTTTTCAATCAATTTCCAACTTATGAGGCATATCCAAGAACCTATAGATATTTATCAAGAGTTGTAGCTTCTGCTGTTTCTTTTGATAAGCCTTCAGAAGGTTTTGATAAATCTGACTGGGGTGTTGGTCCAATTTCTGTGTTTAGAACTGTATCAGGTTCTCCATATATGTTTCAGTTTCACGTTTCTTCAGAAGAATCTGCCGTTGCTCACTGTTGTATTATAGGTCCAACAGGTCAAGGTAAAACAACTCTTTTAACCTTCTTAGCAGGACAAGCGATGCGTCATGGAGATTTGAAAGTGTTTTTCTTTGATAGACACCGTGGTGCTGAAATTTTTACTCGTTCTGTTGGTGGTGCTTATGTAGGTTTTGATGGCGATAATAAAAACGTGTCGTTAAATCCTTTTGACTGTACAGATACTGCAAATAACAAGGCATTTCTTCGTCGTTGGTTAAAATCAATTACAATGGTTGACGATAGCTTGTCAGAAAGAGAAGTTGCTCGTGCTGTTACAACTGCGTTTGATTATCTTCGCCCAGAAGAGCGAGTTATGACTAACTTGTATAAAAGTTGTTTTTCTCCAACAGGTAATATGAGAAGAGAAATGTATAGATGGATAAATCCAGATCAATATGGTGGTATTTTTAACGCAACAAATGATAGTTTAGATTTATCTGCAAAACGTTTTATGGCTTTTGACTTTACACATATTTTTGAAGACGAAACACTAGCTCCTGCAGTTATCTCTTATATTATGCATAGAATTCAAGTAGAAGCAGGAGAAACTGGTGCTCCTTCTCTTATTATGATAGATGAGACCGCGCCGATGTTAAAACACCCAATGTTTAGAGATTATTTTATTATTGGTTTGCAAGAGGGTAGAAAAAAACGCCAAGCCTATTTATGTGCTTTCCAACAACCAAATGTTATTGATAAGTTAGGCGTTGGTGAGGTTATTCGTGGTCAGTGTCAAACAGTTTTGTTTTTTAGAAACCCACAAGCAATGCCAGAAGATTATGCAAACTGGAATTTAACAGAAAGCGAAATGGATTTTATCTTTGGTCGAAATTATAGAGATTTTCCTTATGCAATTCTTTTATCTCGCCCTTCAACAGGTGAAAGTGTAATCTTAGATGTAGATTTGGGTGCTTTAGGTCCTTATTTAAGACTTTATAATTCAGGTAGAAAGAACGTTTTATTAGTTGAACAGCTTATAAAAGAGCACGGTGAAGAAAATTTTGTAACAACATATCTAAATATGTAACAAAAAATTCACTTTTATTTTATAGATATTTATGATATATTAAAACAAATGCATTTAAACTATTATAATAAGTAGGTGGCCAAATGAATAGATATCTTATATTTTTTATTACGTTATTTATGTTTTCAGCTATAATTCCTGTTAAGGCTCAATTCCCTTCAACAGACTTTGCAGGTGTTGGTCAAAACACTTCTCAAAATGTTAATTCTGTTAAAAATTCGGCCCAATCAGTTGCTCAATGGTCGTCAATAAAAACAGCTATCTCTATATTTGGTAGTATAAAAAAAGCCTTAGAAAAAATTAAAGAGTTGAAAGCAAAAATAGAAAAAATTATAGATTTATTTAATAAAGGTATTGATCTTGTTAAAGAAGCAGTAGCAGTGGCTAAAAAATGTATAAGTTTAATAGAAGAAGCTCAAGAGCTTATTAAAAAGCCCGTAGAAATTGCTAAGACCGCAAAAGAAGCCGCTCAAAATGCTGTAAAATTTTTAACCTCTTTTGATGAATATCTTGGAAAATATGAAGAAACAAGCAAAAGAGCTAAAAGTTATATGAACTCTTCAGATCCTGATCTTATTGAAAAAGCAGAAGAGTTGTCAGATACTGCCGATGAGTATTATAAAATTGCAGAAGGTTTTTCAAAGGATGCCCAATCTTTAGCAAAAGATGCTCAAAAAGCAATAAATGAACTTGAAAGATTATATAAAGATTTAATAAGATTATGTAAAGAAATTATCCAAACTAAAGAAGATGCTTGTATGCTTAAAGTTAAAGGAAAGCAATATAAAGCAGAATTAAAAGAAGTTTTTTGTAAGGACAAATCTTCTGTTCCAGGTGTTAGCACATCGGCTTGTACCAGTGATGATAGTGAAACAGATGAAGCAGAGGCCGCTTGTGAATCTGCAGATGATGATATCTCAGAACAAATCGCCGCATTTGATGCTTCTGTAAAATCAGCAACGCAATAAATGTAACAAAAAATTCACTTTTATTTAATAAGTTTGTGTGATAATATTAAAATAATATGACTTTAACTACTTGCAGGTGTGTTATGAAAAAAATTATGTTATTTTTTGCAGTACTCTTTATGAGTACCAATATAAAGACAGCAAATGCTCAATTTCCTGTTTTTGACTTTAGTGCGTTAGGTCAGGCAATATCTACAAACATGGCTATGGTTGATCAAGCCGTTGCATCTGTTACTCAGCTTAAAGCATTGCAAGATGCAATGAGTATTCTTGGTAGCATTAAAAAAGGCTTAGAAAAATTAGTAGAGTTAAAAGAAAAAATTGAAGAGTATATGAGATTATTTAAGCAAGGCTTAAGTTTAATACAAGATGCTTTAAAAATAGCTCAAACCATTATAGGCGCAATAGAAGATGCTCAAGAGCTGATAAAAAAACCAGCGGAAATAGTTCAAGAAGCAAAAGAGCTTGCTGCAAACGCTGTTGAATTTGTTGACTCTGCAGATGAGTACGCAGCAAAATATAAAGAGACTTTAGCAGAAGCAAATGAAATTTTATACGCCTCTAATTCAGGCAGCAATGCTCTAGGTAGTATTAACAGTGAACTTGATAGGGCTGATGATTTATTAGATCAAGCAAAAGAGTTTAATAATATTTCAAAACAATATTTGAAAGATGCTCAAAGTTTGGCAAATCAAGCAGAAGATTTGCTTGATGAAATCGCTAGTATTTATACAGATTTAGTTAAAATTATAAAAACAATAATTAGAAGCCAAGAAAGAGCATGTAACTTAAAAATGCAGGCAAGGCAATTTAAAGGTGCTTTCAAAAAAGCTTTCTGTAGAGATGCAGGCAAAATCCCTGGAGTAGATACATCTAGTTGTGATTCTGAGGAGGAAGAACCTTCAGAGGATGATAGATGTGGTACAAATGCTGCTACAGTAAAAGAGTTTTTAAGTGAATTTGACGATGCAATAAAATCATATGGAGAATAATAATGATGAAGAAGAGTACATTAACAAAAAGATTATTAACATTAGGGCTGTTGTTTATCCCATTGAGTTCTTATGCTCAAGATTTAAGCTCATATACTCCTGCTAGAATAAGAGCTATATATAAACAGGCTGTTGCAGATGAAAAATCAATATTATCTATGCAAAAAGCTTTAGATAAGCGTCATGAAGATGCACTTATTATAGAACAATCTGCAAGTGCACAATTACAAGATTTAGAAGATATGGGGTTAGATAAATCTCAGCAAGAAGCAGATGAAACCCAAAGATCAACACAAGCCGCAAAAGATGTTATTAATAATGTAGAAAATAAAGTGAAAGCTACAACTAATGCACGTCAAGGCTTTGGAACAGTGGAGTAATATAATGAAAAAAATTTTAGTTATATTTATGATAGTGAGTTTCTTCAGTTTTAATCTTAAAGCTGATGATTCTCCTGTTTGGAGTGGTGATAATCAAGGTGGCGTTGTTGTGCTGCCTAAAGCTTTAGCAGAATATTGTAAATTAACTGAAGATGATGCAAAAAAAATGTCAGAGGTTACAGCTTGTGTAAATAAAATCTTAACATTAAAGGGAGATAGTTCTCCAACAGTTACTAAAAAAGCTATGGCTCTTACAAAACTTATTTTTAAACAAAGTGTATTATCTAGTGTTGCAGAAGGTTTAAGCGGTAAGATATATGCTTCAAAATACCCTAAAGATGTTTTAGAAGAATTATCAACATCTTTAGAAAATGCTCAAGAAAATAAAGAGTTTATCGGAAATATAATGATATTAGAAAAAGAAGGCGTTTTCTTGCAAAATAATATACTGATGATAAAAGCTGCAGAAATGCAATTTAATGCAGCTAATGAGATTAATAATAATAAGGGGAAATTTTGATGAAAAAAATATTACTCGTTATAGTTATATCTTTGTTTTCTATTTCCTTTGAGGTTAAGGCTTGGGATGGTTATGCTTCAGAAGGTGAATTTCTTATACCTACAACATTAATAGAGTTTTGTGGCTTATCAGAAGATTCTGCAGAAGATGAAGATGCCTTAAGTGATTGTTTAGATAAAGTTATAGAGCAAAGAGATGAAAAAAGAAAAATTGCTATAGATTTATCATCAAAAGTAATGCAAGATTATATGGTTAAGTCTTTAGCAAGTTCAGCTGCTGTGAAGTCATTTGCAGGCGATTTTATGCCAGATGCAGATGTAAAAGAGGCAGAGGGTGCAACAGGTACAACAGATGATGATACTTCAGAAGTTAATGAAGCAATAAATAGAGTTACTTTTATGACAAAAGATAATGCTGTTTTAATGAATAAATTTTTACAACAATATGCTTCTGTGGTGGCTATTAATGCTTATAGAACTTTTCATTCAGAAAATGTTGTGAAAAAATCAGCGGCTGAAATTGATAAAGATGTTAATCCGTTTAGTATTGAAGATGTTCCTGTTATGGAATTTGAAGAAACTACTATTTTAGATAGAGAGCCAGATCTTAGTGTTCCATCTCAATACGCAAAATTAGCTCCTAATTGTGGTGATTATGAAAGTGTCGCAAAAGAAACTAAGCGTGATGTTGTAACAGTCTTAGATGATTGTTTAGTAGAAAGAAGAGACGATTTAGGTGAAAGCGTTATCAAGGCTTATGAAAAATCAAAAGCTGATATAGATGAATTAAGAGCATCTTATGAAACTGAGTTTAATGATAATATAGCCAAAGTTAACGCTGAAACAAATATTGTTAAAAAAGATGAATTAAGAACAAAAACCTATGAAACAGCAAAAGAAAGAAAATCTACTCTTCGTTCAAAAACAAATGAGTTAAATAGGTGGTATAAAAAAGAGATGATGAAATTAGAATCAATAATTTTAGGAGGCGGATAAAATGAAGAAACTTATACTTTGCACATTGATGATTTCATTAATATCATTTCGTTCTTATGCTTCTCCTATTATGGACTTTCCAGAGAAAATATTACAAGTCATAAATAAGGCAAATGAGACTTTGGTTTTAATTGAAAAACAATATCAAGAATATCAAAAATTAAAATCACAAATAAAATCAGGTATTTTAGGTTCAGCTACATTCCAAATGTTTAAAGAGATACAAACTCTTTATAACACAGGTAAGAATATGGCAGATAAATATGCAAATAATAATGTTAGTGTTTTTGGTGTTTTTTCAGATGTCTTAGGAAGTGCAGAAATATTAAACAACTCTATTGATGATGTGGGCTTAATGTATGAGATGTCAGCCAGAAAATTAGAAACACAAGAAACTACATCTGCAAAAAGAGCAGAGCTTGATACCGAAGATGTTTTAATCAAAAAAAATAATATCGCCACATTATATTCATGGGCTTTAGCTATAAGATATAAAACATATTTAGACTCAGAAAATTATGAAGAGCCAGATGTTGACTTTAAAGAGGAATCTTCAATCTTGCAAGCAATTAGGGCTGTTGCTCAAACAACAGTTGAAAGAAAAGTAAATGTTTTATTCTTAGAATCTGCTATGCTAGAATATTATAGCACAAATGCTCTAGGTGGAATTAGAATAGAAGCTAATGATAGTGATGAAACACCTGATGAAATCAGCTCATCAGATGGCCTAATAGGAGGGGATAAATAATGAAAGCAAATAAATATATATCAATTCTTGCTATTGCTGGCGTACTATTGTTATCAGCCCCTTGTGCAAATGCAATGCCAATTTTTGACGTAACAAGAGGTGTTGGTAAGGTTTTTGTTACGGTTTCAGACTTTGCCAAAACAGTTCAAGAAAAAATCACAGATTTGCAAAATCAAATAAAAGGTTTAAAATGGTTGCAAACAGGTATAAATGCAGTGAAGTCAATTAAAGCAACCTATGATGCAAATGTTGAAATGGCAAAAAAATATCAAAAACTTTATAAAGAAACTATGGAAACAGATGCCGTTGTAATTGCCAAATTAAATATTGAGATTAAAGCACTTGAATCTTCAATTGCAGAGTTAGAAGCAAAAAAAGAAACTATTTCTGCTCAGTATTATGCTTCATTATCAACACAAAAGTCTTTAATTAATAGCAAAATGGCATCTTTAGAAGAAAGTAATGAGTTTTATAAAGATAAAACAGATGAAGATAGTTTAGCTATTGTTGAAGCCAATAATAATATGATTATCGCACTAGGTGAAGAGCTCTTAAGTCTAGAGATATCAACTCAAAGCGCTATAGATACAGATGTAAAAGCTTTAGATAAAGAAATAAAATCTCTTGAAAAAGAAAAAGCAAAGAAAGAAGACGAAGTTTCTAGTATGTTAAATTCTATCGTAACAGATTTCTTAGATGATACAAAAGCTTTGTTAATGTCTCAAGACTTAAACTTTGTTTCAGCTAATAAGGCTTTAACAACATTAGAAATCGCAGAGATAAAAAAGAATAGAGCTGCAGAAAGAGATACAGCAACTGTTGAAGCGTTTACAAAATCTATAGGACTAAAATCTATGCTAAGCGGAAAAATAGGTGATAGAACTGTATTGTCAAATCAGTCAGATGGTTTAGAGGAGTTTTCTGCAAATATTTTAATGTTAACAGAAAGTAAAATGGATGATGTGGAAGATTTGCTTGTTTATGCAGAGTTAATGCTTTTAGACTTAAAATTACAAACAGCACAAGAACTAGCTTCTTCAACAGAATATTCAATGGAAAATAGTGATAAAAATCAAGAAAAATTTGACTTAGGTGATTATGAATTTGATTATCAAGCATATAAAGATGCTAAATTGAAAAAAGAATCTCTAAGCATTAAGAGTTTTATGAAGAATGTTGAAGATGTTAAAGAGATAGGTCAAGATCTTAAAGAAGAATTTGTAGAAGGCGGAGCTGTAGACGAATGGTCTGATTTTGCCGAAGATTCTGTAGAAAATGATGGAAAATCTTATAAAGTTGACGATGTTTTTGAAGATGCAAAAGATGGCATTAATAGCTTAGAAAAAGAGATGGAAAATACTGTTGAAGCTGCTATGGGACTATAAAAGGAGAGAAAGATGAACAATATAAAAAGATTTTTATTAGGATTAGTTTGCATAACTTTTGTATGCACTTTTTCTAAACCAGGATATAGTTTTCTTTTCCCTGTAGGTCCTTGTATTGATCCACTTAATATTACAGGAGAAGCGGCAGGTAATGTTCAAACCGCCGCAAATAAAGTAATGAATGTAAAATCAACTATAAATGATGCCATAAATGATGCTAAAAAAGCATTGGCAGAATTAATCGCAGGTGTGCTAGGTGGAAAAAGAAAACCAGGAAAAGTTCCTGGAGCAAAAAAAATAGCAACATCAGAATTTGTTGATTATTCAGACAAAGCAGCGGTTCAAAAAAAGATTTATGAGTTGTTTTGGACATACCCAGAGCCAGATGATAAAAATAATGATTATGCAACAAGAGAAGAAGTTAATGGTTATAGAGCAAAAGCAACAGAATTTTATCAAGATAATTTAATAGAAGTTTGGGCAGCAGCCAGAGGTTTAGAAGCAGAGTTAGAAAACATTAGAGCAGATACCTTAACATTAAAAGAAGAGGTTGTTTCAGATGAAGAAGGTGGCAGCCAGCTTGGCTTGAATGAACTATGGAAAAAGGTTTATGAGGCATATAAAACTTATGATGCGCTATATGCTCTTATTGAAGAGATGACAGCAATGAAAGCTCAGTTAATAATGTCAAAAGGCATTAAATACGATGTAAAACCTGTTTATCCAACAACTTCAACAACATCAAGCCTTTTAATTTATAATGCAGATAATATGTACGCTTCAGAAGACTTGTTTAAAGATGCTCCAGATGTTGAAATGACAAACATGCCATTCTTTTACGCTAAAGAAGAGGCTGCAGAACTTTCTAAGTTTGAAGAACCTTATTATTATTTGGTAAGCGCACTTGATTATCATAATACAATGTATTATCTTCCTCAATATAGAGACCTTTTTAATCGTTATGAACAAACATTAAGATTACACGAAAAAGCAAAAGAAATGGTTTCTGTTTCAGATAATTGTGCAATTAAATTTTTAGGAAGATATTATTCTAATGCAGCTCAATTATGGGCAGGTACCAGTGTTAATGATAAAGTATCTGAGATTGAAAGAACAACAGAAGTTAATGATTGGATAGACGATTCTGTTTTCTTTAATACAGAGTATTTAAATAGAGGTGGTCTCAGTGGCTGGGCTTATCAATTATTTATTGTTGCAAAAGCAATTAGAGGTCTAGAAGATGAAGGAAACTATGCCGTTGATGGAGATGGAAATATTGACGGAATGTCTACAGCATCTGCAGACGGAGCAAACTTTGTTGAAGAAGAACCAATTGTTTATGATGATGAGGGTGTTATTATAACAGATGCTCCTGAAAATTATTTTGATAAAAGTGCTATGGATTCTTCAAAAGATTCTAAAGATAAAGAAGTTGATTCAGACAGTAATTCAGGTTTTGCAGATGAAGATTCAAAAAAGAAAGCTGAAGAAGATATTAGAAAAACACAACTTATTCCTTGGGATATTGGCTCAGAAGTTATACAAGATCTTGTTAATAATGAAGCCGAGTGGAATGCTGATGTTAAATCTAATTTTCCAGTTTGGAACGATCAAAAATTATTCTATGGTCAATATTTAGATAAAAAATATGATAATATTTTAGAATATTTTGATTCAAATGTTCCATCTCAGGTTAAAGCAAATATAGCTGATGTGTTGAGCTCTCAAGACACTACAGAGATTCTCTCTAAATATGCATTAACAGCTTTTGAGTCATCAGTAGACTCTAAAATTGAGAAAATTAAGGAGATTATAAAGTCTACACAAGAAGAAGTAAAAACACTTCCTTTAGAATCTTTTAGAAGCACAAATAGTCAAGAATTTGTAACTATTCATAAGAAGATGTTTGATAAGATTAATGAGCTTGGTATAGATTCTGATAGTATAATTAGTTTAATTTCAGCAACCGCAACTGCTGACTATAACACAGCCGCGGCAGCAGCCGCTGCAACAGGGGGAGTTTCTACTGTTGCTTTAATTGCAACAAGTACAATTACAAAACTTATTGAAGATGTTTTTGCAGATCTTACAGAAGATTTAAATGGTGATGGAACATTCAATCTTCTAAAGAACATAAAAATAGGAGAAGACTACTATGCAACAGCAGATACAGATTATTTTGTAGGTTCAACAGACGCTAAAAGAGATCTTAAAGCTCCTTGCAAAATTCCTGCAACATCATCATTAGATCCTAGAGAAATATTCTATTTTGATGAGGTTGATTGGGAAAACTCTGGTGGTGAATCACTCACAAATACAGGTTTCTTAAACTCAGGAACCATCATTCCAGAAATTTGGAAGTATATGTTAAAAGATAAAGCATTTGTTGAAACAGACTTTGACTTAGACACCGCCTTATCTTTAACTGGTAGTGCGGCTTCAATAAATAGGTTTATTAAGCTTGGTAAATACCCATGCATTCTTTCTCAAGATGGAGGTGATTATATAATTGATATTCAATACAATACTAACACTTCATTTAATTATAAGTTTTCATACAAAGATAATAGTAACAATTTTGATTATCAAGAGTGTAAGCTTGAAGAGTCATTGGATGATATTATCTATGGTAGAGAGATGAATGTTATAACAGGTAAGGATGTCGAAACAGCTAAATATGGTACAATTAAAGCTTATTATAATGATTACGATGACAACGCTTCGACAAGTAGTGAACTTGGAATGTTGTTCTCTAAAAAGAATACTTTTAGAGAATTTGCCAAAGGTATTTTTAATGAGGCTGTTAATAATCAAAGTTCATCATCATCGTCAGATACTAAAAAAGAAACTTTTAATGATTATATAAGAGGAAACGTTGCCTTTAAAGTTAATCAAATTGGAGATTTTTTAAGAACTGCAGAAGAAGAAGCTGAAATAAGAAAAACTCTAGATGAATTAAAAGCTCAAATAGAGATTGTAAAATGGGGCGAAAAAAATGAAGATGGTTCTAAAAAATCAGACGGTTTGTATGATAAATTAAACTCTCTTGGTTTTGAAGTTTCAGATTCCTTTACTTTATCTAATGAAACAGATTATAACTCTGCTTTAGAAAAGTTAGAAGATGCTAAATTTGCTAAAGTTCTTGCCGCTCAACTTGTTTTAGATGTTATTGACACCAATAATAATACAGTTGCAGAAAGTAAAAAGGAAGATTATAATAATACCATTAGAGCTTTAGAACAAGATAGTAGTGCCTTGGTTGCTTTAACCGAAGATCCTCCTTCTAAAACAGATTTAGCTTTACAAATTATTGAAGAAACAGTTAATAGAATTGCAGTTTTAGAACAACAAGCTGTTGCCGATGAAGAAATGGAAAACTCAATTAATAACTTCCAAAAACCATATTGTGCAGCTTATTAAAGAGAGATAAATGACAGAAGAGATACAGCAAACTAAAGTCTTATCAATAACAGATGCAAGCGCTACAACAAATGTTGCGTTTATAGAAAAGATAGAGCAAGAAAAGGCAGGTATAAAGCTTTATTATTATATGTGGCTTTCAAGACTATATATCTTTTTTACTACAGTATCTTTAATGTTTTTTATGGCTTGCTCTTTGTCTTTATTTAAAATTGCTCCAAAAGTTTTTGTAGAGCCATTTATGATTATTAGCCAAGACAACTCCGCAAATGTTGTTAGAGCAGAAGCTATGACAGATAATATGGCATCAAAAGATAAAATATTAGAAATATTTATGCGTCATTATGTTGTATTAAGAAACACAATAATTCCAGATCAAAGAGAGATGGAAACAAGATGGATGCCAGGAGGTATGCTTAACTTTTATTCTAGTTATAAAATTTTTAAAGATTTTTCTCCCAATATCAAAGAGAAAATAAGAGCAGCAATGCAAAAAGAAGTGAGTAGAAGTGTTCAAATAGACAGCATAGGTAAAGTTGGTGGTGCAAAAAGCCCAATTTGGAAAGTAACATTCAGAACTTATGATATTATTCCACAGGCTTCTGAAGGAGAAGAAAAAGCAATGAAATTAAAAACATTGTATTGGACAGCTTCTATTAGTGCAAAATTTTATGACAACAGAATGTTTTTAGGTCGTCGTTTAATAAATCCATTAGGTTTTACTGTTGTAGATTATTCTCAAGCTCAAGTTGGTGGTTTTTAATACTTGCAATAAAAAAAAATATGTATTAAGTTCTCCTCTATGGAGAAAAAAATGATAACACCAAATGATTTAAGAAAAAAATATTTAGAATTTTTTAAAAGCAAAAACCATGCAGTGATTCGCTCTGCATCATTAATCCCAGAAAACGACCCTAGTGTTTTATTTACAACTGCGGGAATGCACCCTTTAGTGCCATATTTATTAGGTCAAAAACACCCAGCAGGCACTCGTTTAGTGGATGTTCAAAAATGTATCAGAACAGGCGATATTGATGAAGTAGGCGATGCAACTCACTTAACTTTTTTTGAGATGCTAGGTAATTGGTCTTTAGGAGATTATTTTAAAGAAGAATCAATTGCAATGAGTTATGAATTTTTAACAAAACACTTAAATCTAGACCCTAAAGCTTTGGCAGTAACTTGCTTTGCAGGAGATGCAGATGCTCCGCGTGATGAAGAATCTGCGGGGTATTGGAGAGACCAAGGTTTAAGCGATGATCAAATTTTCTTTTATGGCAAAGATGATAACTGGTGGGGAGCTGGTGCAACAGGTCCTTGCGGTCCAGATACAGAAATTTTTACAAATAATTTATCAATGCCAAAATGTTGCGATGAATGTGGCCCTGCTTGTAATTGTGGAAAATATGTAGAAATTTGGAATAATGTGTTTATGGAATATAACGCAAATGCAGATGGTACATACACAAAATTATCACAAAAAAATGTAGATACAGGAATGGGCTTAGAAAGAACATATTGCAAAATAAACAAAATAGAAGATTTATATTTATCAGAACTTTTTGTAGAAACGATTACAGAAATTGAAAATTTATCTGGTCATAAATATGAAGACAATAAAAGAGCGTTTCGACGTATTGCAGATCATATCAGAACATCAACTTTCATCTTAGGTGATGAAAGAGGTGTTGCACCTTCAAATACAGAACAAGGATATATTTTGCGTCGTTTAATTAGAACAACGATTCGTAATCTTAAAAAGCTTGGTATCAATGATTTTGTTTTACCACAATTATCTCAAATTGTTATCGATAAATATCAAGATGCTTACCCAGAATTAAAAGAAAATAAAGATTTTATTTTAACTCAATTGTCAAAAGAAGAACAGTTGTTTAACAAAACAATTGCCGCTGGCTTAAAAGAGATTAATAAAATAATTAGCTATATGGGTGATAATAAAGTTATTGCTGGCAAAACAGCTTTCAGACTTTATGATACTTGCGGTTTTCCATTAGAATTTACTCAAGAAATAGCAGACGAACATGGTTTGAGTGTTGATGTAGAAGGTTTTAATAAATGCTTTGCAGAACACCAAGAAAAATCTCGTCAAGGTGCTGAAAATAAATTCAAAGGCGGTTTGGCAGATAACTCTGAACAAACAACAAACTTGCATACAGCAACTCACTTATTGCATAAAGCATTAAGAAATAAATTTGGTGAAACTGTAGGTCAAAAAGGTAGTAATATTACAGTAGAACGTCTTCGTTTTGACTTCTCTTTTGATAGAAAAGTAACAAGAGAAGAACTTGATGAAATTGAAGCCGAAGTTAATGATGTTATCAATCAAGGTCTAGAAGTTTCAATGGAAGAAATGAGCTTTGAACAAGCACAAGCAAAAGGTGCGATTGGTTTATTTGCTCATAAATATGACGAAAACAATGTTAAGGTTTATTCTGTTGGAGATTATTCTATGGAAGTTTGCGGCGGCCCACATGCCAAAAATTCTAAAGACTTAGGCAAATTTAAGATTAAAAAAGAAGAAGCCTCTTCAGCAGGTGTCAGAAGAATAAAAGCAACACTAGAAAAATAAACTTTAACGCGAGATTCGTATAAGAAAAATAAGTGCTTTTTTATACTATTTACTGTAGAGCGGGGCTTGCTCCCGCCATACATTTAAGTCTACTAGCGTTTTAAAATCATTTAGCTATAACTATTTTATAAACTTTAAAATTTCATCAACAGCATTTTCTGAAGGGGTTTGTTTTCCAAATCCTAAAACTTTTTTAAGTTCAATAAAATTATTTATTTGAGATTGGTATAAAAATTCTTTTTGCAGAATTTCTTGTGTTATTTCAAAAATTTTATTTTCATTACATTCTTCTTGCAAAATTTCTGGAATAACCTCTTTGTTTAATAAAATATTTGTTAAATTAACAAACCCCAACTTTGTGATTTTTCTTAAAATAAAAGCTGTTAAAGTAGAAACTTTATAAGCGACCAAATGAGGAACATCAACAATAGCAAGCTCAAGAGCAACTGTTCCAGATGCCGCAATAGCCATTTGAGATGCCTTAAATGCAGCATATCTTTCTTCTTGCGATTCTAATAAAACAATTGGTAAGTTAGAAGAATTAATCATAGATTTTACTAGTTTAGAAACAGTTTTAACTGTCGGTAAAGCAAAAACAATATTATTATTTTGTTGATATAATTTTTCTGCAACTTTTAAGAATATTGGCAATAATTTAGAAACCTCTGTTTTTCTAGACCCAGGTAAAATTGTTATTATTTCTTTGTTTTTATTAATATCAAAATTTTTATAAAAATCATCTACATTAGCTTTTACAACATCGCTTTCAATAACGGGATGTCCCACAAATTTTGATGTTAAATTATAAGGGGTAAAGTATTGAGGCTCAGAAGGTAAAAGTGTTAATAATAAGTCGATATACTCGTGCATAGTTTTAGCACGTTTTTTCTTCCAAGCCCAAACTTGAGGTGCAACATAATGCACTTGAGGAATATTTAATTTTTGTTTTTTTAATTGTTTATGAACACGAGAGCAAAAGCTCCAAGAATCAATGCTTATTACAACATCTGGCTTTGTTGCTTTTATATCATTTACAGTTTTTTTAATTAAAGATAAAACTTTAGGAATACTAGGCACAACTTCTAAAAGCCCCATAACCGCCAAATCAGAAACATCAAATAAAGATTTCAATCCAGCCTCTTCCATTGTATCGCCACCAACACCAAAGAATTCAATATTTCCAGATGTCTTTTTTGCAAAAGCATTCATTAATCTAGAGCCCAGCAAATCTCCGCTAGGTTCACCTGCAATAAGATATACTTTTAATTTATTGGTACTCATTAGGGTCCACTCCCATTATAAAAATTTTGAGTTTATTAGCTAGTTTAATTGCTTCCTCTTCGTCAACAATTAAGCCGTTACCTGCATGTAAGCAAATTCCTTTTAGACCATAAGCTTTTGCATCTTCAACTGTTTTAGGCCCAATAGTTGGCAAATCAACTCGCAAATCTTGTTGAGGTTTTCTCAGTTTTAAGACGATTCCATCTTCACCTTTTCTTTTATAATTTGCACAGCGTTTAATAAGCTCCCCTGTTCCTTCGATTCCTTCAACACCCAAAACCAAACCTTCTTGCACAATCACAGCTTGTCCAACATCTAAACGACCAAGTTCTGTTGCAACTTCAACAGCTCTTTTGATGTCAGCTTCATTTTGTTTACTAGGCTTATGTTTGCCAAGCACTCCCTTTTTGATTAATATTTCAGGCAAAACGTCTTGAATTGCAATAACTTTAATTCCATCTTCTTTAAATTCATTTATTAATGCTTTTAGAATGCCATCGTCGCCTAAAGATTTCATTGCAATTTTAGCAAAAAATTTTGCTGTTTTCATATCAGGAACAAGTTCTTTTAGGGTAGGGCGCTTTATTGTTCCAATCATAACGAGTTCAGAAATTTCAAGTTCTTTTAATTTGGCAAATCCAGTTCCTGCTTTGCCAATTTTTAGCCACATGTGAGGAACGTCTTCTGTTATAAATTCAGGATTAGCGTTTCCTTCTATCGCAAGTACAAAAAAGTCTCTTTTGATATTTTGACAGTGATTAAAAAGTCTTTGTGGAAGGCTTCCGCCACCAGCGATAATACAAAGTTTGCTCATAAAAAATCCTCTAGTTTTTTTATAAATATATAAGGAACTAAGATTATAGTCAAGCAAATCTATATGGCAAATTATACAAAAAAGCCACTTAAATTAGGTGGCTCATAACTTCTCTGTAAAATGTTAATCTAAATTAGGTATCATGATTTTTCTTCTACCTTCATGAGACCTTTCCATAAATTCAATTTGCTCCATAACAAGAGAATTGCTTGCAAATTTTGTTTTTGCTTCATCTAATCTTTCCATAAAGTTTCCGTCTTTGCCTTTGAAAATATACATATAAGCTCTAACAATGCTTTTCACATCTTCAGATGAAAATCCGTTTCTTTTCAAGCCAATTTGGTTTAATCCACGAAGCTTTCCACGTTCACAAGTAACGATTGCAAATGGAACAACATCTCTATCAACACCAGTCATACCACCAATCATTGCTCTGCGACCGATTCTAACAAATTGGTGAACAGCAGAGTTTCCACCAATGATTACGCCATCGCCCAATCTAACGTGTCCGCCAATAACTGCATTGTTTGTCATAATCACACTGTTTCCAACTTCACAGTCATGAGCAACGTGAGAGTTAACCATAAACATACAATCATCACCAACAGTTGTTGTCATATTTTCTTTTGGTGTTCCGCATTGAATTGTAACATTTTCTCTTATGATGTTGTTTTTGCCAATAATAACTTTCATCCCATCATTAAATTCATTGCCATGATCTTGAGGTCCTGCACCTAAAACAGCACCAGGAAATACTGCCGTTCCTTCACCAATTGTAGTGTCGTTTAATACAGAAACATGAGAAATAAGTTTAACATTTGCGCCAATTTTTGCATT
Source organism: Alphaproteobacteria bacterium (assembly GCA_044432975.1). Lineage (GTDB taxonomy): Bacteria > Pseudomonadota > Alphaproteobacteria > RF32 > CAG-239 > JAWXUC01. The sequence goes on from JAWXUC010000008.1 coordinate 46,121, forward strand.
TTTAGAAATATAGCAAAATGGTCCAATTTGAGCAGTTGCATCAATTTGTGCGCCGTCTTCAATAACAGCAGATGGGTGAATATTTGTCATTTGGTTCTCCTAAATAAAATTATTTTATGATAGTAATATACAATAATTAATAAATAGTGTCTAATAACAAAGAATTTCAAAAATGTAATATTTTTTATATTGTCTATTAAAAATAAAGCATTATAAGTGCGACAAACACAATTATATATAAGTTAAATTTAAATTATTAGATTATGGCAGAAAAATTTTTAAGTGCACAAGACGCGCGTAAACTTTTGAAAACTACAGATCGTCGTTTTGGTAAGCATTATTATGGAGTTGTACTACAGAAAAAGGATGGTAAGATTGAAACGCACAAAGGATGGATTTTCCACTTTAGTGATGGCTTTCAAAAACATCGAGGTGTTTGCAACCCCATAACAGGTGAGGTATTATCATTTGAAAAACGCACCGTAAAAACCAGAAGATGTTTTTTTACAACCACAAAAGTTGATGGAAAAAGATATTGTGTCTTTTTTAACAAAGTTTTTTGTTTTTAACTCAAAGCGCCCCTTTTTAGGAGCGCTTTTTTGCGTTTGACAATAAAAAAAAGAGGCATATAATTCGGAGCTATGATAATATTAGGAATAGAAAGTAGCTGTGATGAAACAGCTTGTGCCATAGTTAATGATAAAAGAGAAATCTTAGCTCATCAGTTGCACTCTCAAAAAGAACACATTGCCTACGGTGGCGTTGTGCCAGAATTGGCTGCACGCTCTCATCTTGAAAATATAGATGAAATTATAGAAGATACAATAAAGCAATCAGGCTTGAAGATGGAAGAAATAGATGCTATTGCTGCAACTTGTGGCCCAGGGCTGATAGGTGGTGTTGTAGTAGGAGCTTTTGCTGGAAAAGCAATGAGTTTAGGTTTGAACAAACCTTTTATTGCAATTAATCACTTAGAAGGTCATGCCCTTTGCCCAAGGCTTAATACAGATGCAAAATTTCCATATTTATTGTTGCTTGTTTCAGGCGGACATTGTCAGTTTTTAGTTGTAGAAGGTGTTGGAAAATATAAGAAATTAGGTTCTACAATAGATGATGCTTTAGGTGAAGCTTTTGATAAAACCGCAAAGATGTTAGGCTTAGAATATCCAGGTGGTCCAAAGATAGAAAAATTTGCTCAAATGGGTGATAAAGACAGATTTTCTTTGCCTCGTCCAATGCAATATTCAGATGATTTTGATATGTCTTTTTCAGGATTAAAAACCGCTGTCAGAAAAGTCGTAACTTCATTTTCAACAGACGGAAGTGTAGATAATGCAGAAATATCTGTGGTTGACTTGAATGATATTTGCGCAAGCTTTCAAGAGGCGGCGTCAGATTGCTTGCGAGCAAAGTTAAAAAAAGCAGTTAAATATTTCAAAGAAAATTATCCAGAAGGAAAAGATTTTGTAATCTCAGGCGGTGTTGCTGCAAATATGTATATCAGAAGCCGATTAAAACAAATAACAGATTCAAATGGTTTAACTTTCAATGCTCCACCATTGCAATATTGCACAGATAACGGCGTGATGATTGCATGGGCAGGGGTAGAAAAATTCCGCTTAGGCCAATTTGATGACATAACCTTCAAAGCCCGCCCCCGCTGGCCATTATAATTTTGAAGTGTTGTAGGGACATAGCGTGCTATGTCCACAACTAATTTTATTGTTGTTCAATTACCCATTTCTTCAATGCAATATTATCCATTTTACCACTTCCTAAAACAGGCATTTCCTTTTTGAATAAAATTTGACGTGGCAAAAACAATTCACTCATATTGCTTTGTTTTATAAATTTATGAATACTTTCAGAACTAACTGCTTTGTTGTTTGTAATGCAAACAATTTGTTCGCCTTTGGTATCGTGAGGAATAGCAACAATTCCATAACTGAATTCATCGCCAAATTCTTGATGCGCTTCTCTAATCATGTTATCTACAGCATTTAGAGATACCATTTCACCACCAATTTTTGCAAAACGTTTTATTCTGTCTTTAACATATAAAAAGCCAATTTCATCAATTTCAACAACATCGCCAGTATTATACCAGCCATCTTGAGTTGGCTCTAAAACTCCTGGATTTTCAGGGCGAAGATATCCCTTCATAATGTTAGGGCCTTTAACCCAAAGTTCTCCACCTGTTTCAATTCCTTCAACGGGTACAATTTTGTGTTCAATTCCAGGAAGCAATTTGCCGATAGAGCCAAATCTATTAAAAGTCTCATTATTAAAAGTTACGGCTGGTGTGCATTCTGTTGTGCCATAAGCCTCCATAACCTTAACCCCAAAACGCTCCATCCAAATGTTGCGAGTATCTTTTTTAACAGCTTCTGCACCAGCATAAATAAAACGCAAAGTCTGAAAATCTAATGGGTGCGCAATTTTTGCATATCCACGTAAGAAAGTATCTGTTCCAATAAATACGGTAGCACTAATTTCATAAGCAAGTTGAGAAACGATTCGATAATGCAAAGGCGATGGGTATAAAAATAATTTGCAGCCTTCCAAAAGTGGTAACATTGTTGCGATTAAACCAAAAGAATGGAACATTGGCAACACGTTTAACAAACAGTCTTGAGATGTAATAGTTATTGTTGAAGAAAGCTGTTTAACATTAGCAATAATATTTGCATGAGTTAAAACAACTCCTTTAGGTTCTCCTTCTGATCCTGAAGTAAATAAAATTGCACAAGGCTTGTCTCCTCCTGCTCTGTGAGGAATTCTTCTTATTTTGTATTTAAGAACAGAGTTTATTTTTGTAAATAATGAAATATCTTTTCTTAAATCCTCTAAAAATATAATTTCATAGCCTGCTTCTTTTAATTCTTTAACAATATCATCAAGATTTGCATTTTTTATGAATAATTTAGATGTTATTATTTTCTTTAAACTTGCCGTCTTGCACATAGATAATAAAGAGTTTAATCCCACAGAAAAATTAAGCATAGCAGGAATTCTCTCATACATGGAAAGTCCTAAAAATGTAACTAAACAAGCAAGTGTAGTTGGCAACATAACTCCAATATTTTCAAAATGATGACTTTTTCTTTTCAAGACTTTTCCAAGAACAAAAGATTTGATTAAAAGGTCCTTATAAGTATTTGGTTGTCTATTAATATCTTCAAAAAACATCTGACGTTTTGTAAATAAAGATTTTTTTGAGTTTACTTTTGCGGTTTTCATTAAAGTTGCAAAAAGAGATTTATTAGGAAAATAAGACGCATTAAATATCATCTCTCTCATAATCATATAAACTTCGTTTGAAATGTGATCTCGTTGACGTCTTAATTCATCTTTTAATTTAAAAGCAATAGGAGAATTTACAACAACAGTTGATCTAGGCATAGGTCTTCTATGCAAATTGCCTTTTGTTTTAGAAAAATAAGAATATTCTAATCCCTTTATTAAAATTGGAATAATAGGTGCTTTGGCTTTATCTGCAACAAGCCCTGGAGCCTCATAAATTTTTGTTAATCCCCCATCAGAAGTGATTCTACCTTCAGGGAATATCATACATAAACGACCATCTTTAACTTTTTCAATCAAAGCTTTGATGTCCATAGGTTCAATAGGATTAAATTCAATAACATCAGCACTTTTCATCAACCATCTAATCCATCTGCGACGAGCTAATTGTCCGTGTAAAGCAAAAATAGGATTCCCTGGTAAAAATGCAAACAATACAACAGGATCAAGATAAGAAACGTGATTAGAAATATAAACCCCTTTTTTTGGTAGCTTGTCTAAATCAAAATTAATATTAAAGCGAATTTTGAAAGTTCTAAATATTGCTCTTAAAATAAATCTAATAAAATTTCTCATAAAAAGTCCTCTTAAAGTTATAGGTAACATTTAAGCTATTTCAAAAAGGTTGAAAAGTCAAAGATTTTTGTTGATTTTTTCAATCGCGTGATTTAATTTGTGCATAAGTTAGGAGAAGGTAATGAAAAAAGATAGTAAAACAAAGCTGTTAGAAGCAGGCTTAAAAGAGTTTTCTAAAAACGGTTATTTGGGAGCCACAACAAGAGATATATCTCAAAGGGCGGGGCTTAATATATCTTCAATCATGTATTATTACAATGGCAAAAAAGGCCTTTATGCCTCTGTTTTAGAATTGATAGTAAAAGCCGTTGAAGAACAATTTGTTGAACTGCATGCTCAATATTCTACTGTTGGAAAAGATGCAATAAAAGCAAAGTCTTTATTGCAAGAGTTTGTTTCTAAATTTTTATCTATATTAGTGAATGATGATTTATCAAAAGACGTAAAGACATTATTCTTTTCAGAATACTTCAAACCCTCAGAAGATTTTAATATTTTATATGATGGCTTAATTTTACCTTTTCATAAACGCTTTGCTCATTTGCTTATATTAGCAAGCGGTGGTGTGATAAAAAAACAAGATTCTCTTTTATATATATTTCCAATTTTTGCACAATTATTTATGATTTCTTCAAGAAAAAGCGCTATTTGTCAGTTGATGAATTGGTCAGAAATAGGAGATAAAGAAAGAAAAAAACTTTTAAAATCTATTTACAATCAGATAGATAGTCTTATTCTTCCACAATAAATCAATCGGTTGATTGACTTTTTGGTTTTTAGTCTTATAGTAATGCTACTAATTTAACTAAAATATAGGACTTAAAATGAAAAAAACTATTAACTTTAACAGCCGTAGGCGCAGTAATGTTTGCAAGCTCTCAAGCAAACGCATCAGGATTTTTTATTAGAGAACAGTCAACAGCAGGCATGAGTAATGCATTTGCAGGCGCAACAGCAGGTGCAGAAGATATCTCTTATTCTTTCTGGAACCCAGCAGGTTTAACAAGACACGAAGGTAGTCAAATTAATGGTAACTTAATTGCAATTAACCCTCATGTTACAGGCGAAAGTGGAAATCAAAAAGCGCGTCATGTTGTAGAAAACGCAGTTGTTCCATCTATGTATTTCTCAAATCAACTTAATGACAAATTTACATTAGGATTTTCGCTAACAGCTCCATTTGGTTTGGTAACAGATTATTCAGATAATTTTCCAAATTCAGTTGGTCATGACACATTATCAGAAGTAACAACATATAATTTTAACACAATGCTTGCATATAAAGCAACAGACAAGTTGTCATTAGGCGCAGGTTTTGTTGTTCAATATATTGATGCAACACTAGGTACAGCAACTTCAATTACAAACGTAGAAGTTGCAGGCGATACAGCAGATATTGGTTATACATTAGGCGCTTTATATGAATTTACAGACGCAACTCGCGTTGGTGTTGGGTATAGAAGTAAAATTGACCATAAATTAAAGGGAGATGCAACTTATTCTGCCAATTCATATAATCAAGACATTACTGCAAAATTAACAACTCCAGAAGTTTTAAGCTTTGGTGCTTATCATGATGTTAATAGTCAATGGTCTGTAATGGCAGAAGCTCAAAGAACAGGCTGGGCATCTTTTGGTGTTTTAGATATAATAAATTCATCAACAGGATCTTCACTTAGTACTGTTCCTGAAAACTGGAAAGATTCATGGTTTTACTCAGTCGGTGCAAATTACAAATTAACCTGCGATACAACTTTGAGGTTTGGTGTTGCATTTGACCAAACTCCAGTTAGTGACGAATACAAAACAATGAGAATTCCTGATTCAGACAGAATTTGGTACTCAGCAGGTGTTTCTCATCAATATAATGATAACTTAACAGTTAACTTAGGTTATACATATATTAGAGCTGAAGATTCAAGCGTAAATCTAGCCGCTACAGGAGATAGTATAAATTATACAGGAAACATTCACTTGTTTGGTTTAGGATTTAACTATAACTTCTAACAGTTGTTAAACAACAAAAAAGAGAGGCAAAAGCCTCTCTTTTTTAGTTACATGTTCTTTATAAAAAGAGTAGGGGAGAACTGCGTTCTCCCGACAACAAATAATCAAAATCTTAAACAAACATAGTGTCTAATAACTCTTTTGCATAAGCACGAAGATTTGGTTCTTCCATTAATTTTAGTTTTAAGTCAGCTTTTGCAAGTTCTTCATTTGTACCACAATCAAAACGCATTGTATCACATAATACACCAGTTAGTTTCATGCCTCTATCACAAGCAAGGCCCATAGCATCAGCAAGATTCATTTCTCCGTTTGTGCCTTTTTGAACTTCTGGTAATACATCTAAAATTTCATTAGGCAAGATGTATGGACCCATAGACGCATAAGTAGAAGGCACATCTTCTAATCTTGGTTTTTCAATTTTACCTTTTGCATGTACGATTCTGCCATCTCTAACAGCTCCTTTTAATACGCCATATCTAATAACTTCTTCTTTAGGAAACTCCATAATGTTTTCAACCATTCCACCAAATTCAGTATAGGTATCTAATAGTTGCGATAAAACACCTTTGCCTTTTAAGTTAACATAAACATCATCAGGCCACATAACAACAAAATCTCTATCGCCAATAATTTCTTTAGCCATTAATACAGCGTGTCCGTTTCCTCTAGGCTCTGATTGTTCTGCAAAAGAAAACTTCATTCCTTCAGGGATAATGTCTTGAACAACTTTTAATATATCAAGTTTGTTTTTTTCTTTTAAGTGATTTTCTAACCATTCATTTTTAGAAAAATGTGTCTTAAATAAATGCTGACAAGATTGATCAGAATATATAAAAACAATTTCTTTAATGCCAATTTCTCTACAAGCATCAACTGCATATTGAATAATTGGTTTTGAGTTTAGTGTTAAAAATCCTTTATGCAAAGCTTTTGTTGCAGGTAAATTTCTGGTAGAAAGACCAGCAACTGGCAAAACACATACTTCAGGTTTTCTTGTCATGTTATTATCTCCTTATTTTAATTATGTATGATTATAGAACCTTCGGTTTTTGAAGGTGTTATTTTTTCTTGAGTTGTTTTAGGGGTTGAAAAGTCTAAGACTTTAATATTGTCATCTTTAACTTTTGTTTCCTCTAACTCTATTTCTTTGATATTTCTTTGAATAGTAACATTGCCTTTATCTTCAATAGATATAGAGCCTGTATTTTCTTTTATTTTTTCTTCTATTTCGGCTTGTCTTTTTTCTTCTTCTTTTTTCTCAGTATATATTCTATTTTCTTCATCATATATTCTTGTTATATAGTTTAGTTTTTCTTTTTGTAATATAATAAATGTTTTAATATATTCTTGCATATTTTCGCCATGATCATCAATGTTTTTTATTAGACTTTCCAACATCACAATGTTTTTATTATTTTTAGAATTATCATAAGATGTTTTTACTTCTGCATATATGTTGTCTGCCATTTTATATGCTTCATTAACATTGTTTTCAATAGTTTTTATTTGCATATCTTTTTCAATATTATAACTTGTTTCAATATCATTAAATTTATTTAAAGTATCTTCATACTTTTTTATATTGCTGTTATAGGTTTTGTCTGCATCTTCTTTCTTTTTAGAAAAGTCATTAAATGCGGTAGATATTTTCTTTTTTGTATCTTCCATATATATATCATCAGTTTTTCTTTTTATTTTTAAAACTTTATTTTTTAATTCTTTATTTTTATTTTCAAACTGTGTTAGTTCTTCTTCAGAAATATCTATGGCAGAAGATTGTAATAATAGGTCATCCACTTCTGTTGATAGTTCTTTTGCAGAGTTCAGAGCTTCTTTATAATTATTTTTAAGGTTTTCAGTAGCATCTGCTTGTTTTATTTTAATTTCATTTTCAATTAAAGCAGATAATTCTTGTTCAGTAGCTTTAGCAATTGCCTGAATAGAGTCCATTCTTTGTTTTAATTGTAGCTTTGCTTCTTCTTCTCTCATTTGTCTTTGTTTGTTAAATTCTAGTTCTCTTTCATCAAACATAGTTATAAGTTCTTCTGCATTTACAGTTAATTTAGGGTTGTCTAATCCTCCATTAATATTAAAAGAATATTTTGGTAAAAAATTATCCTGAAATAGCTCCGCAACAGCATCAAAATTTATGTTCCATTTTTTCAAAGAACCCGTGGTTGTTGTTTCAACATTTTCTGTTTTACCTTTAAATTTTGTCTTAAAGTTAAAGTCCCCATTTTTGATAAAAATACTTTGTGTTAAGGTTGGAAAACTAAAAGTACCTTTACTTAAATTTTCAGACATCATTTTCACTAAATCTTTAGAGTTATCTCTAACAATTAAGTCTTCTCTAATTTCAGAGAAATTAAAGCCTTTGATATCTAATTTATTTAATTTCATTTCAATATTTGCAGTTATATTCTCAAAAGCATCTTTTATAGAACTTGCTTTAGTTGAGAATGTAACATTGTTTATATCAAAACTTTCCACCTTTAAGCCATATATACTTATAGAGTTGTTTAATTCTTGAGAAAAAGATTGATTGTGTAAGCTGATTGTTCCATTTAATGTAGGTTCATTTTTTATTGCAAGTTCAAGGTTGCCGCTTATTTGTCCTTTGTTGAAGTCAGCACTAAAGTTAGATATATCAATAATGTCATTGTTAATATTAAGAGCAAAGCTTGAGTTATTAAATTTGTTACCTTCTACATCCAACTCACCAAATTTTAGCTCTGCAGCTAGATTAAATGTTTTGTAAAAGTCATAGTTAATTTTAGTAGAGTTAAAATAAGGCTCTTCAATAAAAGTTATGTTAGAACTTGGCTTTTTAAAAATTGTTTCAGGAACTCTTTTAGTTTCTTGATTATAGAAAAATCTTTTTGTATCAAATTTATCAATATTTAATTTTGATACGATTGTTGGTTTTTCTCCATTTTTAAATTCTAATGAACCCTCAAACTTATTTGTTCCAATATTAAAAGAAGCATCTTTAAGTTTGAAGTCTTCTTTTTTTCCATTAACATTTGCACTAACGCTAAATGTTCCTAAAGAATATGTGTTGGGGCTGTATTTTATGCCAATAAGGTTTATAAATTTAACAAAATCATTTGCTTGTAAATCAAGACGTCCTGAATAAGATGTTTCGTTATTTATAGTCTTTACATTTCCAAAATACAAATAGTTTATTTCGGGTAATTTTATATTAGATTTGGTGTTAAAGTTGTCAAAGGCTCCGCTAATAATTCCTTCTGCTTCGATTCCATTCATTTTTTCTGTATTTATATATGTTGTTTCCACTCCAAGTTTTTGTAAAAACTCATTAACATTTTCTGCCTGAAGTTTATATTTAAAATTTTCAAGCACTATTTTTTCGTTATCATCTTTAATTGTTCCAGCAACAATTACATCTGCATTATTAAATGTTTTAAAATTAAGGTTGCTAATATCTATTTTATTTTCATAAATATTAGTTTCAATTTTTGTTTTTTCAAAAAGCATTTCATTAAATGTTAATTGATTGATATTAGCTCTTATTTGAGCTTCATTATTTTTTGATGTTCTTAAATATGGCGTAGTGTTTTTTGCTGCAGTTAATAAATCATCAGTTTTTTCTTTTTTTATATAATTATCTAAGTTTATTTTATCTAAATCAATATTAATAAGCGCACTGTTTATTGCGCCAAGAGACAAAGCGATATTACCAGTTGCATTTGTTTGATCAACTTTTGCATCAATATCCATTATTTTAACTTGTTTGTTTGTTCCTTGCAGTCTTGTTTTTAGATATGCTTTTTTATAAACATTTTCGTTGTGTTTTTCAGGGGCAATTTTCATCCAAGATAAAATATTATACAAGTCATTAGTTTCAAAATCAAAATCTACAGAATATGTTAAGATTGCGTCTTCGTTTCCATATACGCTTCCATTAGCAGTCAATGGAGACTTTTCAGGTAGTGTTACTTTAAGATTGTCAACATTAAACACACTGTCTTTAATAGACAGATTAAAATTAAAATCAGAAGCTTCATTGTCGTTGTATAATACTTTTAAGGCGTTAAAAGATGCATCCAAATCAAACTCTGTGATTGAATAAAAAAGATCTTCTTCTAAAGTGTCTTTAATAAAAAACAACAAAGGAGAAGGATCAAACTCTGTAAGATTTATCTCTGATTTTAAAGTAGGTTTAAATATAGCCTTGCCCTCAATGTTATGAGGTATTAATAAACTAGCGGCCCCTTTGGATTTTCCGTATTCAAAAACCAAATTAGATAAAACAGTTTTTTCATTGTTGCTATTTAGCTCAAAATTAAAAGCTAAAGGGTAATTATACGCTTCATCTAAAGTTATTTCAGAAAAGTTTCCGTCAATAAAACTTTTTAAGTTTTTTGAAGAGAATATAACATCTCCATTAATAGAATTATTTTCAGTTAAAAAATTACCATCAAATCTTAATGCTGTCTCTGATTTTGGGTGAGATAATGCAAAGTTTAATGATGTTGCAAATCTGTTTGATAGCTCTCCTAAAGATATAGAAAAACCTCCAGGTTGTCCATCTTTAATATAGCTTCCATCAATATTAAATGGGCCAAGCAAATTTTGTGCAATAATTTCAGAATTTAAATTTTTTAGTTCTACTTTTTTTTCTGTTATTTCATCTTCATAATGTAAAGTTGCGTTTTGTAAGGTTAATGAGTTTAATACTAATCTAGCATCTCTAATTTTATTTATAGTATTATCATCAATATCTCTTAACCAGTTATAATCCCCATTTTCATCTTTTATAATATTTATAGTTGGTTCAGATAATGAGATGAACTTAATGTTAATTTGCCCTTTTAAAAAAGGTATAAAGTCAAGTTTTGTATTAAGGCTTTTTATAACAAGTAAAGGCTCTTCTTCTTTACCATCGTTAGGGTTTGCAATTTTAACGTTTGTCGCTTGTAAAACAGGATAAGGTAAAAGAGACAGAGATATAGGGCCTGAAAAAATAACCTTTTTCCCAGTGGCGTTAAAAACACTTTCAGAGATAACACTTTTATTTTTGTTCCAGTCAATGTTGTTTATATAAAAGTAGCCGCCTACCACGGTAAGAACAATGATTACAAATATAGCTAACAGTATTTTTTTTGTCATTATATCCTCTTGCAAATAAATATATATCATTATAATATAATCATAATAAATAAAGTAAAGAGGTTTTGTATGATTAGTATAAAAAATAAAATAATAGGCTATAATCCATCAAAGTTAATTATATTAGGTTCTGGCTTAGGGGCTGTTGCAGAAGCATTAACAGACTGTAAAATAATCCCTTATTCTGAGATTGACGGTTTCCCCGATTCTACCGTTACAGGTCATAAAGGTCAGTTGGTTGTGGGTCGGTTAAATGGTGTTGATATTCTGTGTATGCAGGGTCGGGTTCATTTGTATGAAGGTTATAAAGTAAGTATTATAGATGATATAATAAAATCTTTTTACGACGCAGGCATTAGAGAACTTATAGTTACAAATGCAGCAGGTTCGTTAAATGTAGATATGCCCGCAGGCTCAATAATGTTAATAAATGATCATATAAATTTTGCTGGTTTTAATCCTCTTATTGGTCGCAACAAAGATGAATATGGTCCAAGATTTGTGGATATGAGCGATGCTTATAATTTAGAGCTTTTAACCAAAGTAAAGTCTATTGCAAAAAAAGAGAATATAGAAGTTTTTGAAGGTGTGTATTTATTTGTTTCTGGTCCTACTTTTGAAACTAAAGCAGAGATAAGAGCATTTAAAGTTTTGGGAGCAGATGCTGTTGGGATGTCGACTGTTCCAGAAGTTATATCTGCGGTTCATTGTGGAATGAAAGTTTTAGGAATTTCTGCAATAACTAATCTTGGCACAGGATTGCAGTCATCTCCTTTATCTCATCAAGAAACTTTAGATGTTGGAAGTATGGCTTCTAAGAAGATTGTTAAATTAATTAAGGCTTATTTAAATGAATGATAAAGAAATCGCAAAAATAATATTAAGCTGTATAGATTTAACTTCTTTAAATTCTAATGATTCTTTATTTAAAATAGAGAGTTTGGTAGAAAGTGCAAAAACACCTTATGGCGATGTAGCGGCTCTTTGTGTTTATCCTAAATTTATTCCTGCATTAGTTAATAAGACAGATATAAATATTGCCACAGTAATTAATTTCCCAAAAGGCAGAGATAATGTTCATAAAATTAAAAAAGATATTGCTTCTGCTATAACGGAAGGGGCTGTTGAAGTTGATGTTGTTTTTCCATATACAGATTATTTAAATAAAGAATATTCTAAAGTGGATGAATTTTTGATGATGATTCATTCTTTAAATAAAGATATAACTTCTAAAGTTATTTTAGAAACATCAGAGCTTGGTGGCTTAAATAAAATAATTGATGCAACAAAACTTTGTTTAGAGGCTGGAGCTGGTTTTATCAAAACATCTACAGGTAAGGCAAGCGGTGGCGCAACTCCAGAGATTGCAAATGTTATTTTAGAAACAATTGCAGATTATCCTAAAAAAGCTGGTTTTAAGGCCAGTGGCGGGGTAAAAACTTTTGAAGAAGCCAGAAGATATGTTGTGTTGGCACAAAGTATTATGGGGCGCGATTGGGTTAATTCTAACAACTTTAGAATAGGCGCAAGTTCATTATTAGCGGAGGTTATAAAATGTTTATCCAAGATATAATTATAAAAAAAAGAAACAAACAAGAGTTAAGTAAAGAAGAAATAGATTTCTTTATAAAATCTGTTACCGATTCTAGTACTTGCGATTCTCAGATAGGGGCTTTTACAATGGCAGTTTGTATCAACTCTATGAGTCCAGAAGAAATTAAAAATTTAACATTTGCAATGCGTGATAGTGGGGATGTTTTAAAGTGGAATTTAGATGGTCCTATTGTAGATAAACACTCAAGCGGTGGTGTTGGAGATAAGATTAGTTTAATGTTAGCTCCAATGATGGCGTCAATAGGTGCTTATGTTCCAATGATTTCAGGAAGAGGTTTAGGTCATACAGGCGGAACTTTAGATAAGTTTGATTCTATTCCTGGTTATAACACAGCTCCAGATAATGAATTGTTTGAAAAAGTTGTAAAAGAAGTTGGGTGCGCAATTATTGGTCAAACAGGAAATTTAGCTCCTGCAGATAAAAAAATATATTCAATAAGAGATGTTTCGGGTACAGTTGAATCGATTCCTTTAATAACCGCTTCAATCTTATCAAAGAAATTATCCGCAGGGTTAGATTGTTTGGTTATGGATTTAAAATGCGGAAATGGTGCTTTTATGCAAAGTTATGAAGATGCAAAGTCTTTAGCAGATTCTATTGTTAAAGTCGGCAATTTGGCTGGTACAAAAACAGACGCTCTAATTACTGACATGAATTCTGTTTTAGGAAGAAATGTTGGTAATGCGTTAGAGGTTAAAGAAGCTGTTGAGTATCTTCAAGGAAAAAATATAAATACCAGAATGCATAAAATAAATATGGACTTGTGTACTAGGTTAGCAGAAATGAGTCATTTAGATGCATCTAAATTGCAAGAAAATTTAGATAATGGCAAAGCTTTAGAAAATTTTGCTAAAATGGTTTCTGCTCTAGGTGGTCCCAAAGATTTTATTGAAAATATGGATTCTTATTTACCAAAAGCAAAAATTATAAAACCTGTATTTGCAAAAACAGAAGGTCTTGTTAAAGGTATGAAGACAAGAGAAATAGGCATGCTTTTAATAAAGCTGAAGGGAGGTCGCTCAACTCCGGAAGATAAATTAGATTATGCAACAGGTTTTAGTGAATTTTGCCAAGTAGGAGATAAAATTAATAAAGAAACACCTCTTTGTTATATTCATGCTCAAAGTCAAGATGATTATAACTTTGTTTCAGAAGAATTAATAAAGTTGATTGAATTATCATAAGCGATTCTTAAAAAATCCTCATATTCAATATTAATTATTTTAGATATCTCTAAGGCAATGTCTTTGATGTTGCCTTTTTGATATGGTCCGTCTGTTTCTAACAATATTTTATTTAGCGGAGTTGTGTTTATTATTAATTCTTTTTGTTTGTTTTTTAATATAGATGCCGAAAAAGAAATATAAGCTCCATTAGAAACAGCTTTTTTTAACAACTCAATTTTTGAGTTAAAAGAATGTATAACAAATGTTGTTTTTGATAAATCTTCCCAAAACTCTTCTAACCAAATATCCGCTTTAACTGCGTGTATAATTAAAGGTCTTTTATGTTTTATTGCAAGTTCAATGTGCTTTTTTAAAAAAAGTTTTTGTAGAGTTCCGTCGGAGTCTTTTATTCTGTCTAACCCTGTTTCTCCAATAAGTGCTTTCTTGTGCTTTAACAATAAAGCTTCAAGCTCTTCAAACCATAGGCTAGGAGTCGTTTCTACAAACCAAGGGTGTATTCCAAAAGCGGGGATTGTTTGCTTAGGGTTTTGTAGGTGTAATTTTTCAATTTTTTTCCAGTTCTTTAGTTCTATTGCTGGTGTAATATTGATATCTGCAATTAGATTTATATCACTAAAATCAATTATATGGTTGTGGGTATCAATGATTTTCATTGGGTTTAATAAGCCTTTTTTTTATTTTATCCACAGCATATAAATATGCAATTGATTTTGTCAAGTGTATATATTAATTTAATAAATAGTTAACAGACTAACATGCATTTGCTATAAGGAGGAACCAATGGCGGATATAAATTTAACAGCAAGTATGCGTTCAAACTTGTTGTCTTTACAAAATACACAAGGCTTAATGGATATGACCAGCGAAAGGCTTTCTACTGGTAAGAAAGTTAATTCAGCAATTGATAATCCATCGTCTTATTATACAGCTTCATCTTTAGATAATAGAGCAACAGACTTGACTTCTTTGTTAGATTCTATGGGTCAAGGTATTTCAACTTTAACAGCAGTTGATAATGCAATAGAATCAATTACAGGTTTTGTAGAGCAAGCTGATGCTATTTTGAGTAGTGCTATGGAGTTAAATCCAGATACAGAAGAAACACCCGCTTCAACAGTTGCACTGGAAGGCAGTTTCCCGTCATCACCTGGTAAAAGTGGTAGTGATATTTATACAGTTTCTGTTGATGGTGGAACTCCTAGGTCAATAACAGTTGATTATGCTGATAATTATGGGCTTGAAGACTATTGTTCTGCTTTAGAGACCGCTTTAAATACTGAATTTGGTTTAGGTACTTTTACAGTTTCTGATACTGGTGAGATTTCAATGCAAAACACATCTTCAACTTCTGTTTATACATTTGACAGTCTTAGTGGTACTTCGGGGGTTGCGTTTCCAACGCTAGTCTCTCCTGCGGCAACCCTCACTGTAAATAACTTAATTCCAGAAGTTACAGATAGAGCAGATGCTTATGAAAGATTTGCAGATATTTTAGTTCAAATTGATAGTATGGCTGCAGACTCTTCTTATAAAGGTATTAACTTATTAAACGGTGATGAAGGAGCTGCTTTAACAGTTTACTTTAATGAAGATAGAAGTTCAAAACTTATTGTTGATGGTGTTGATATCAGATCATCTGGTCTTGGTTTAACATCTATTACTGCAGAAGATTTTGTAACCAACCTTGATTTAGAAATAGCGATGGCTACAGTTGATGGTGCAATCGATTCTCTTCGTAATCATGCTTCTGATTTTGGTAACTATTATTCAATTTTAGAAAGTAGAGAAGAATTTACAAATAATTTAATTAACGTGTTAACTTCAGGTTCAGATAAATTGACTCTTGCTGACATGAATGAAGAAAGTGCAAATATGTTAGCTCTTCAAACTCGTCAAGAATTGGCAACAAACTCTTTGTCTTTATCATCTCAAGCAGCACAATCTGTGTTAAACTTGTTCTAATAGATAAAGATATAGCAAATGCAAAAAAAAGAGAGGTATTACCTCTCTTTTTTATTGTCATAATTGTTTTTTATGTTTAAGATATAGAAAAATAAAAATATGGAGATTTGTTTATGGCTAAAGAAGAGCTCGTTGTTTTGCAAGTGTTACCAGAAATGGAGCATGGTGGGGTAGAAGTTGGTACTGTTGAAATAGCAACAGGGCTTCAAAAAGCAGGTATACGCAATTTTGTTGCTTCTCGTGGTGGCCGCATGCTTTATGAGCTTGATAAAATAAAAGTTCAGCATTTCACTCTTCCATTAAAAACAAAAAATCCAATACAGGGAATTGTTAATTATTTTTCATTAAAAAAAATAATTAAAGAACATGGTATTAATGTTGTTCATGCTCGTTCTCGCGCACCTGCTTGGAGTGCTTATTTTGCGGCAAAAAAATGCGGTGTTAAGTTTATAACAACTTTTCATGGAAAATATAAATTTGGGCCTTTAAGTATTAAAAAAGTTTATAATAAGGTTATGACTTACGGTCGCCTTATTATTGTTATCTCAGAGCATATTAAAAAACATTTGATTAATGATTACAATGTAGATAAAAAAAAGCTAAGACTTGTTCATAGATGTGTAAATATAGAAAGATTTAGCCCAGATTCTATTTCAGAAGAAAGAATAATAAACGTTATAAAATCATATAACATACCAGATGATAAAAAGATTTTGTTGTTAAATGGTCGTATTACCAGATGGAAAGGGCACACCCTTTTGTTAGATGCTTTAGCAAAGTTAGAAGAAAAAGACTGGCTTTGTATTATTTCTGGCTCTGATCAAGGTAGAAAATATTTTGTTGATGAACTAAAAGAAAAAGTAATGGAGCTAGGACTTGAAGATAAGGTTAAATTTATTGGTTTTTGTTCAGATATTCCAGCTCTTTTAAGTGTTTCTGATGTTGTTTTTTCAACAGCGATAGAACCAGAAGCCTTTGGTAGAGCTTCAATAGAGGCTCAAGCTATGGGTAAAATTATTATTGCCTCAAATCACGGCGGTTCTTTAGAAAATATTGTTGACGGAATAACGGGACGCTTGTATGAAAATAAAAATCCAGATGCATTGGCAAGCGCTATAAGATGGGCATTTAAGTTAACCGATTCTCAAAAGAAAATAATCGCAAAAGCTGCTCAAAAAAATGTTGAAGATAATTTTAGTGTCGATGCTATGTGCAAAAAAACAATAGACGTATATAAAGAATTAATTAAGTTGAAAGATTAAAAAAATGAGTAATGAAAATAATAAATTAGATATGCTACGCCATTCTTGTTCACACATTATGGCGCAAGCGGTTAAAGAAATTTGGCCAGATGTTCAAGTAACAATTGGACCTTCTATAGAAGATGGCTTCTATTATGATTTTGCTAAAAAAGAACCTTTTTCAAAAGAAGACTTTCCAGCAATAGAAGCTAAAATGAAAGAAATTATTAAACGCAATAATAAGTTTGAACGTTTAATTTGGACAAGAGAAGAGGCTATTAAACACTTTGAAAACATTGGCGAACACTATAAAGTAGAAATTATCAAAGACTTGCCAGTTGATGAAGAAATTTCAGTTTACAAACAAGGTGATTGGTATGATTTATGTCGTGGCCCACACGTTGAAAACGCAAAACAAATTGGCTTTGCTTTTAAGTTGATGAAAGTTGCTGGCGCATATTGGCGTGGCGATTCTAAAAATGAAATGTTGCAAAGAATATATGCAACAGCATGGGAAAGTAAAGACGATTTACATGCATATTTAACAAGATTAGAAGAAGCTGAAAAACGAGATCATAGAAAATTAGCTGCCGCAATGGACTTATTCCATTTTGAACCAGAATACGCTCCAGGTTGTGTGTTTTGGCATGATAAAGGTTATAAATTATATCGTAAATTAATAGAATATATGCGCATGCGCCAAGAACAAAACGGTTATATAGAAGTTCAAACTCCAGCCGTAATGGACAGATGCTTGTGGGAAACTTCAGGCCACTGGGAAAAATATGGCGAGCACAATTATTCAGGTTCAACAGAAGATGGAAAAGTATTTTGTATTAAACCAATGAATTGCCCAGGAGGAATGTTGGTGTTCAAACAAGGTCAAAAATCTTATAGAGATTTGCCTTTGAAAATGGCAGAGTTTGGTAAAGTTCATAGATATGAAGCAAGCGGTGCTTTAATGGGAATTATGCGCGTTAGAGAGTTTACTCAAGATGATGCTCATATATTTTGCACACAAGAACAACTAGAAGAGCAAATTATAGAGACAACAAAACTTATCTTAGACATCTATAAAGATTTTGGATTTGATGAAGTTAAAATCAAACTTTCAACAAGACCAGAAAAACGCATTGGTAGTGATGAAATTTGGGATGCCTCAGAAAAAGCTCTTGGCGATGCCTTAACTCACAATGGTTATGAATATACAATCTTTGAAGGTGAGGGCGCGTTTTATGGTCCAAAATTAGAGTTTGTATTGCGTGATGCAATTGGCCGTGAATGGCAATGTGGAACTGTTCAATTAGACATGAGTTTGCCAGAACGTTTTGACTTGAGCTATGTTGGTGAAGACGGCCAAAAACATCGTCCAATTATGTTACACCGTGCATTGTTTGGATCTATTGAACGTTTCTTAGGCATCTTAATTGAGAACTTTGCTGGCAGACTTCCTTTGTGGTTATCACCTCTTCAAGCTGTTGTTTGCCCAATCGTAAACGAGTTTGATGGCTACGCTACAGAAGTTGCAGAAGCTCTAAAAAAATCAGGCTTAACTGTTGAAACAGATTTAAGAAATGAAAAAATTTCTTATAAAATCAGAGAACACTCAAATGCAAAAACTCCTGTTATTATAGTAGTAGGCGCAAGAGAACAAGAAGAAAGAACAGTTGCAATCCGCCGCATTGGCAGTCAACAACAAGAGGTAATAAGCTTTGATGATTTAGTTAAAAAACTATCTCTAGAAGCAAAAATGCCTCATAGTTAAAAGGTGTGTTATGAAAAGAGTTTGTTTGTTTGCAGGTTATAATAATAAAGAAACAGTAGAAGATTATGTTTTTGCTTACTTAAAAGAGTTGTCTAAGTTTGCTGATATATATTATTTATGCGATGGTCCTTTGGGCAGTGCAGAACAAATTAAATTATTAAAATATGTCAAAAGTTGTGAGGGAGTTCGTCATGAAAGCTATGATTTTGGTTCTTGGGCAAATTTAATAAAAAAAATAGGCTGGGAAAAAATAGAAGAATATGATGAACTTCTTCTTGTTAATGATTCTTGCTATGCGGGACATATTCCATTTGATAATATGTTTAATGAAATGGTATCTAAAAATTTAGATGCATGGGGAGTTGCAGAGAATTACTTTCTCATGAGCTTTTTTGTAAATATAAACAAAAATGTTTTTTCTAGCGCTGAGTTTAAAGCTTTTTTTAGTAATATAAAAAAAGAAACAGATAAATCTTTAATAATTTTAAAATATGAGAAGGGCTTAACAAATATATTAAAAAATTATAAAATAGATTCGTACTTTAAAAAAACTTTAGATAATTCGAGAAGAATAATTTTAGAAAAAGAAGTGAAAAAAATAATTAAAGATGAGCTATCTTTTTTCAAAAGACCTTTTTGCAGAATTAAATATAAAAAAATAGACTTGTTTTCAGATAGAGCAATAGTTCCATTTTTACTAGGTTTTCCATTTATTAAAAGGCGTTATTTTACAGAAAGAAAAAATTTATTAAAATCATTTATGGCAAATAAAATAAAAGAAGTTGTTTCAATATCTAATGATAGTTATTTGTTTAATGATTTTCAAAAAGAAAAACCGATTTATTTCAAATTCATTGATTTTATAAAAAAAATTTATTTGTATAAGTATTATAAAGGTGATGTTCTTGTTACAAGAGTATTGGGAATAAAATTTTATTGTAATAAAAATAAATTAGATTAGGTTAGGTTATAAATCAAAATGAACAAACGTTTACTTAGAACAACCGCCCTATTAGGTGAAGAAAAAACTCAAAAAATAACCAATGCAAAAGTTATGATAATTGGTGTTGGTGCTGTTGGTGGCTATGCTCTTGAGGCTTTAGCAAGGTTTGGAGTTGGCGAATTTGTTTTAATAGATTTTGATGTTTTTGATGAAACAAATATCAATCGCCAAATATTAGCCCTTAGCTCAACTATTGGCAAAAAGAAAGTTGATGTTGCAAAAAATAGAGTTTTAGAAATTAATTCAAATGCAAAAATAACAATTTTAGACGTTAAGGTTAATCATGAAAATATAGATAAAATTTTAGATGACCATAAGCCAGATTTTATAATAGATGCTATAGATAATCTGTCTGCAAAATTGGCAGTAATAGAAACTTTATATAAAAGAGGATTAAAGTTTATTAGCTCAATGGGTGCAGCCTTAAAAACTGATGAAAGTTTTATAAAGTATGGCAAATTATCAAATACAAAAAATTGCGGTTTAGCAAAGTTTTTAAGAAAGAAACTGAAGTCTCGTGGAGTAGATATCTCAAAAGTAAAATGTGTATATTCAGATGAGCAAGTTATTTTGCCAGAAACAGCAATGTTTTTAGAAGACGGAAATAACAGAAATTCATTAGGTTCCCTCCCAACTATTACCGCAATCTTCGGCTTAACAATAGCCAACAATATTATTAAAGAGTTGTAGCTACAAAGCTTAAGTTTATTAGCAAAGCATAAAAAATCCAAATATTATAGGGTAATAAGAGTAAGGGTGTTTTTCTATCAATTTTCTTAAATTCTTTCATCATTTCTTTTGCTAATATATTCATTGCAATTAAGATTATAGTTCCACCTAAAAAAGATTTCATAGCAAAAAAGGTTACGCACCACATCACTTGTAAAGTTAATTGATATAAATAAAGTTTGATGGCTCTTTTTTTGTTTTTCCTTGATATTAATATTTTATAAAAAGAAGTCGCTAATAATAAATATAATATATTCCAAACAATGGGGAACACATAATTAGGAGGAGTTATTGCAGGCTTTTGTATTTGTATATACCATGAATCAAGCCCAACTTTATTGAAAAATTGGCACAAACAAGATGTGATAATAACGCTGAAGGCTGCAAAAAATAAATATTTCTTTTTCATGAAAATATATATAATATTTAAAATAAGAAAAAACACCCCTAAAGGTGTTTTTTCTTAAAATAGAATTTGAATGTCTTGTCTTCATCTTGATAATGACTTAAATCATAAAGATTATTATCAATCAAAAAATCATCTCCAACTCTTGCAAAACAAATCTCTTCATAATTTTTAAGAGTATAATTTCCAGAGATAGGAACACTGTGAGCGACATCATCTTTAGTAAAGCTCCAAAATGGAATGTTGTTGTTTCCTTTTTGTATTTTAATAGGAACAACATCATCTTCACAATCAACATCAATGTTAAAATTCATTAAAGAAGCCGCTTCTTTTTGGGTAATAATCATTGCTGTCTTGTTTATGGATGTTTCTCCATTTTCATCTATTGCAATCTTAAAATAAATATTTCTAATATTAAAACAATCTCCATTGTGTGTTGGAATAAGTTTTATAATATTTTCAGATACGCAAAGTGATGAAAGACGGTCAAAGGCAAGTAGAAAATCATATTTTCCTAATCCAAACTTCCAAACAGGAAGCAGTGTACTTTCTTTTGTTCTGGCAATATAAAGCCAAACTCTAGAAACTTTATGGTTAATATACTTTTTTATAAACCATAAAGCCTGTCTTGATGTTCTAAGTTCAATCATAGTGTTAAGTTTTAATTAAATACAAAGTTTGAATTTCAAAGAAGAGGTTGTAGTCATCTTCATCATCATCTTCATTTAGGGTTGCTAAATGAAACTTTCCTAATAACAAAGTTTCGCCAACTTCTACATCAATTTTTTCAGTGTCAAGCATCAGAGCTTCTTCATCTTTTTTTGTGTAGCCACAATAAACGGGTAGCAATAAGTTTTTTTGATTTTCTTTGAAGAAATACCAATAAGGAACCCATCCTTTTTTAGAAGCTAATTTAACTACTTTAAGGTTATAATCCTCAGAGATATCAAAGAACTGTGCAATGTACCAAGCCTTAAACTCTGTATCTAAGATAAACATTTGCCTAAGCTCTAGCGTTCCTTTGATGTTAACAACTTCATAGGCTTCATTTCCTGCAAAGATATATTCATCTGCTTCAATTTCACCTAAGTTTTCCGCAATTTCAGGTTGAAATGTAAGAATCTGATCTTCAAAAGCTAAGATAAAAAACATATTTGCATCATTATACCAAAATGGTATAAAAGAATTCTCTTGTTTATATAGTCCTAGTCTAATATTTTTAATCGGTCCTGCAATTTCAAGGTATGATCTTGCTTCTTCGGAGTTAAGAATTTTTCTATTCATAATATTAATAGTTTAAAGTTTTTAATTTTGTTGTAAGGTTAGTTTAGTCCTTTTGTCTCATTTGTCAACAAAAAAGCACCCTAAAAAGGGTGCTTGCGTAAATAAGTGTCTGGATTTTAAGCTCTTTCTACTTGAGAAAAGTCTAAATCAACAGGGGTTGCGCGACCAAAGATAGAAACAGAAACTTTTAATCTAGATTTTTCTGTGTCAATTTCTTCAACCAAACCAACAAAAGAAGCAAATGGACCATCAGCAACTTTAACTTGTTCACCAATTTCAAAAGTGATGATAGTTTGAGGTCTCTCAACGCCTTCCTGAATTTGAGAAATAATCTTTTGAGCTTCTCTTTCAGAAATAGGAAGAGGTTTGTTTCTGTTGCCCAAGAAGTTTGTAACTTTATGAGTGTTCTTAATTAAAGACCAAGCTTCATCGCTCATTACCATTTTTACTAAAATATAACCAGGGAAGAATTTTCTTTCAGAAGAAACTTTTTGACCTTTTTTGATTTCAACTACTTCTTCAGTAGGAATCATAATTTCTAAAATTTGTTCACTTAAACCCTTAAGCTCAGCTTGTTCTGTAATAGAAGCAGAAACTTTCTTTTCACAACCAGAATGAACATGAACAACATACCAACGTGCAGACATTTTATTAAACTCCAAGAATTAACTTCATAACCCAACTAAAAATTTGATCAACAAAGAAAAAGAAAGTAGACGCAATAGCTACTAAAATGATAACCATGATAGATGTTTGCATAACTTCTTTTTTTGACGGCCAAGAAACTTTTTTCACTTCTTGCTTAACTTGTCTAAAAAATTGAATTGGATTTGTTTTTGACATAATTTTCCTCTTTTATATAAATTGGCAGGGGCGGCAGGGATCGAACCCGCGACATTCGGTTTTGGAGACCGACGCTCTACCAGCTGAACTACACCCCTAAAACTATATTGTTGTATTTATATAAGGAATTTTCAATAAAGCAAGCTTTTTTTTACTTTTTTGCATTAATAAAGTGAGAAGCCATCAATAATCCGTCCTCTGTAATAAAGTGAGAGGTGTCATCAATAGCATAAGTGCTAACCACACACCCAATTTTTTCAAGATATTTCTTAGAAAAATCAAGAGCTTCAAAGTTTATGTAATCATCTGCTTTACCATGAATTAACAAAGTGGCAAAATTATTTTTATAATGATCAAGCAAAACATCTGCAGGGCACAATATTCCAGACATACTAATCGCTCCTGCAATTTTGTCTTTAAACATTAAAGATGTATATAGCCCTAAACTAGCCCCTTGAGAAAAACCACAAATATATAAATCTTTGGCTTTTATTTTATGTTTTTTCAGTTTTTCTTCAATATATGGAATAAGGATTTCAAAAGCTTGTTTAATATTTGCATTTGACTTTGCATAAATTTTAACAACATCATTAAAATCTTTTAGTTTTTTTCTATCATCATTAGGATCAAAATCATGCATAGAGTACCATTGATTTTTGTTAGGTAAAACTTCACACTCAAATGGAGCTTGAGGAATAATCACAACACAGTTGTCAAGATTATTAATCATTGGTTTTATTAATTTGTTTATTAATTTTGCATCTTGCTCATATCCATGCAAAAACAAAACCATTTTTTTAGGTTTGCCTATAATATGTACAAATTCTTCAGTAATACTACTCATAATTCAAGCTTATAAAGCTTATAAGTTAAATAAATATTAATAAGCGATGTCTAAAACTTCAAAAGATTTCAATCCAGATGGTGCTCTATATTCAATTTCATCACCTTGCTCTTTACCAATTAAAGCTTTAGCAAGAGGAGAAGATAAAGAAATTTTGTTTAATGTAATATCAGCTTCATAATCGCCAACAATTTGATAAACTGCTTCAGCGTCAGTATCAATATCAACAACTTTTACTTTAGCGCCAAATCTAACACTATCACAAGCAATATCTTTAGGGTTTATAACTTCAGCCCTAGAAATAACCGCTTCTAGCTCTTGGATTCTGCCTTCAATAAAACTTTGTTTTTCTTTTGCAGCAGAATACTCTGCATTTTCAGATAAATCTCCATGAGCTCTAGCTTCAGCAATAGCTTCAATAATATTAGGTCTTTCAACGCCTTTAAGGTTTTTTAATTCTTGTTCTAAAAGATTAAATCCTTCTAAAGTTAAATGAAATTTATCCATAATGCCTCTCCTTAAAAAAGTAGTAAAAAAAACCCTGCCACAATAAAGTGAGCAGATATTTATTAAAATAATACTTAATAATAATTCATAAAAAAACATTTTCAAGTCTTTTTTTACCTTTTGTTTATTCTTTTTATCAAAACCATTTGACGAATCGGCAAAAATGTGGTATGATGTAATCATAAAGAAGTTATTAAGGTATTATTATAAAGTGTGTTTTCATTGAAGATTATTTTGAACGTTTGTTCAATTTAGTTTTATTGAGATATATTTTATGGTAATACCTTGTTTTTTTAATTTAATTTATAAGGTCAGCCGTTATTATACCTTGCCAAAACTGATAACAACTTTACAAACAATTTAATACATTACAACAATGAGTTCACAAAACACAAACACAATCGAGACACTTTTTTCAAACGAGGCAATCAACATCGCTCCAACAAATGTAAAACGACTAGTTATCTGCGTCGCAGGTTTTACTGGTGGTAGAGATTTGCAGCGTGAGGAGTGGGGAAATGATGGTCCATTTATGGAAGACGTTGTCGGCCTTTCTTTCTTTAACCCTAAGGATAAGAAGACGCAAGTCGTTAAGGCCAAAGATGGCGTATTGTTGACTTACTACTCTGATGAGGCTGAGCAGTTCGTACAAGAGTACCTTGAGGAGAACCCAGATGCTTTGACTACTGCCGACGGCGTAGCTGAATTCATCGAGGCTCTTTCAGAGGTTACAGGAGACTTGTATGACTCTGACGTTGCTTTCGCTTCTAACCTTGTCGGCGCCCCTGATACTATCGTTAACGGTACTGTATTTGGCGCTGCTAAGAAGAAGGAGAGTTTGACAGCGGTTTACGTTGAGCCTGGCTTCGAGTTCAATGGTTCTACAGCTGATGAGGATGGCGCTTACTTGCGACGTCTTGCTGACGGAACTATCGACATGGTTCAGGCAAACGAGTTCTGGGATGCTTACGATGAGATCT
Source organism: Alphaproteobacteria bacterium (assembly GCA_044432975.1). GTDB lineage: Bacteria > Pseudomonadota > Alphaproteobacteria > RF32 > CAG-239 > JAWXUC01. The sequence continues at coordinate 71,509 of JAWXUC010000008.1, forward strand.
AGTCTTTCGGTTAAAAAAAACGTTTAGTTCCACCCTTCGGGGTGGTTTTTTTATACTTAAAACCTTTGACAAATAAGCTCATTTTTGCTACAATAAATAATAAATGAGGATGCAAATATGACAAAAGATAAAGCTTTTCTTGATTGCAATAATATACTTGAAGTTAATATTGATTATGCAAATCAATTTAATGTGGAATTAAAAGATAACGGCGGAGAGCTTGTTCCTGTTTTATCTTATCTTGCCGATGATGTCGAAAACGGCGAGATTATAATAGAAAACCTTTCGCCATTATTAACTCTTGGCAAAGAAAAAGATGGTAGTGTTTCTGTATATATTTGTGATGATGCTTTTTGCTCATTTAAGAAAGATGAAAAATCAAAATCTTGGGTTTTAGATAAAGAAAAAAACAAGAATATTTAACCTCATTTGAAATGAGAATGTTAGCAAGACCAAACTCAACTTTTAAGCCTTTTCCTCGCACAGACACAACAGGATTAGAAAAACAAACAGATTTACACACTCACCATGCAGGTTGCTTGTCTCCTGAAGATTTAATTTATTTAGGGTTAAAGCATAATATTTATATTCCTCAATCTGTTTTAGAAGAAAATGGCATTAGTTGTTCAAAATATAAGAAAAATGAAGACGGTGATGTTTCTTTAATTTCTTTAGCCGCAGACAAAGAAGCAATAAAACAATATGCCGATTCAATGAGAATTCCAAATATTAAGCAAGAAACCTTTAATAAGTTAGAGGATATATATAACGCCAGAAAACCTTTTACCAAAAATCCTGTTTTGTTTGAAGATACATTAAGGCAAATTGCCAAAAGATATGGTGAAAATGGCATAACTTATGTTGAGCTATCAGCAACATCGATTGTTGAAAGACCAGAAGAACTTGAGGTGGTTCACAGAATAATGCCAGAAATAGAAAAAGAAACAGGTTGCAAAGTTCGTTTCTTAGCCGCAGTCTCAAGACACAGTGCTATTGAAAAAATAGAAGATAATTGTGATAGAATTATGGCTATCGCCAAAGATCCTTATGTTGTTGGAATGGACTTTCTAGGCCATGAAACAAACTCAACAAAAACATTTGGAAACGCCTTAAAAAGAGTTGCAAAATGGTCAATGTTAAATGATCAATCTTTTACTTTGAGAGTTCACGCAGGTGAAAGTCCTTTATTTGCAGATAACGTTAAAGATGTTTTATCAATAGTCAAACAAAGTAAAAAAGAATTAGAAGAAGATGGCCATAAAGACTTAATATATCCTGAGGTTAGAATAGGGCACGGATTATATGGTGTTACAGATGAAACTTTGTCTTTATGTAAAGAGCTTGATGCAATAGTAGAATTTAATATTTCTTCTAACTTAGCATTAAATAATTTAGATAGCCTAGAGGAAGTTCCAATAAAAAAATATGATGATAAAGGAATAAGATTTGTTTTAGGTTCAGACGGTTATGGACTTTACAACACATTTGCCCAACAAGGATTAATCTTAACACAAGCAACAGGTCTTTCTCGAGGTGCTTTTCTTAATATGCAACAAACAGAAAGAGATATCATAGCCAAAAAGCAAACACAATTTAATAAAGAAATGATTGTTGTTAAAAAAAGATTGTTACAAGGAGACGCTTTTGCTGACTTATATCCAGTAACTTTTACTGGAGAAAATAATCAGTCTCGTTATACAGAAGATGTAAAAACGCGAGACGAAGAAGAGGTGAAAAGAATTCAACAGTTTCTTCATGAAGAAATTTCAAAATGCGGTGCTCAAACAGATGAAGAACAAATAGCAAAAGATATTGAAGGCAAAAAGCCAATTTTAATTAGTGGCGCATCAGCAAAATCATGGTCTAAAATTTCAGAAGAACATCAAGATGAAATAAGAACAGCGATGAATGTTTTAGTCAATGTTATAGATCCTCAAAAAGCATTTTTAGTTACAGGCGGAATAAATCAAGGCGTTGAAAAACAAGCACACGAAATGGCAAATGCATATAATAAACAAGCTAAAAATAAAATAATTGTTTTAGGCACGTTAACAGAAGCCGCCGCAACTAGAGATGTTACTTCAATAGATAGAGACACAATAACTCACGCAACTATTTTATCATTACATGGTAAAATAGCAAAAAAATGGTTTGATTTGCCAGACACAGTGTTGTCATTTGTTGAAGAAAAACAGGGAACCATGATTGCTATCGGCGGTGGTGCTATTGTAAGAGATATGATTCAAAGGGCTCATAATATGAAGTTTGAACCAAATTTAATGCAAGGTCCACAAGGAGCCTCAACAGCAAAGGCGAAGATTTTCCCTAAATACGCTTTTGAAGGAGCTAGAGGTCTAATTGAAAGATTATATAAAAGAAACCCAGATATTTTTAAGAAAGATTTTAACATAGATAATTTAGATGAAATAATTTTATCTTCTCAACATCAGCAAAGAAACTTAAAACGTTTAAGTTTAATGAATAAAGAAGATAAGTCAGTAAGATATACTATTCCAAAAGAAAGAGCCTTAATCTTAAAAAAAACAGACCCACAAAATGTTTAGAGTGCTCACTCATTTATAACTAAGGCAAAAATAAATGATTGTGTTTTATGATAGAGTTGTAGGGAACGGTCTTGACCGTTCCTTTTAAATTAGCTATATTATACAAGGAACAGTCAAGACTGTTCCCTACAAGAGATATACAATTAAATAATTTTGCGTTTGCTATATAGCGAATTGATTGTAGGGATATCATTACTTAGCTGTTTAAACAAAAAAGAGGTTAATTTTCAACCTCTTTTTTATATTTTAGTTATATAGCAAATTAATAATGTTTTCTAGCTTCTTTGAATATCTTTCATTACTGCATTGCTTTCTGGTCTTCTTGTTATTTTGTAAGCGCTATTAAATTCATCCATTTGAATCATTTTAATATCACCTTTAGCATCTTGACGTAATGCGGCCCCACCTTTACCAGCAGTAGCTCCACCAAATTCTTCACCTTCTTTAACCATAACTACTTTAATAACTTCTTTTTTCTTCACGCCAGAAAAAACAACACCTGGTTGTAAGTCCTCTTTTGCAGGAGCATCTGTAAGACCAGCTGCAAAGCTAGTATCTGTGTCATATAAATCCGCAACTCCATCTCTGTTTAGAGCAACATCAGATTTTAAGAAATCAATTAATTTTTCAACTTGAGACGCTGTTTGAAAAGCATTTGGGTTTTCTTTTAAATATGCTTCTACTTTTTCTTTGCTACCTGGTTTATCATATGTAATTAAACAACCATCTTTAGC
>JAWXUC010000009.1:0-63663 GCA_044432975.1 Alphaproteobacteria bacterium
CAAACACAAATTGATGAATTAATTAAAACAACTGGAAAGATTATTGATATGATTACATCTCAAGAAGCTTCTAACTATTTTTTTAACGCAGGGTATTCTATTTAATCGTTAAATACTCTAATCTAAAATTAAATGATTATGTTTTGCAAAAAAAGTAGGGGAGTTCTCCCAACAATAAACATCCTTTTTTTCACTGCCTTAGGGCAATGAAAATAAGGATTTTGTTTTTTGAATTTATTTTTATTTATGAAGTATAGTGGACTACAGTTTATAAATAAAAATAAAGAACAAAAAGCAAAAGACGAGCAAAGAGATTCTATCTTTTCGTAAAATGCTCTATATTATAAAAAATAAGCTATATAAGACTTCGTTATCTTTACAATCAAGTCAAAATACATAACAAGACCATTCAAGCCTTTAGAATTAAATGCAAACAAAAAACCCATTACCATCGCATTGGAGGGAATAATAAACAACAAAGAAAAAGGCAAACCAAGTTTGTGTAAATCAGTTTGTTTATCATGAACTTGAGAACCTATCATATCAAAGTGAGCTCCTGTTAAAACCCCCAAAGAAAAGCTAACAAATAAAGGATAATAACCTTTAGTCAAAAAATTTTCAGAATCAAAATTATTATAAAAACTTAAAACAACAATAACTGCAAATAAAAATAACGGAAAAAAATAAGGAGCAACCAAAATAAGCCAGTTTCCTTTTCCCTTAAAACTCATGGCTCCGCCACCTTCATCATGCAACTTAATAGAAGTTACTTCATGAAAAGTTAAAATAGCAAAAAAAGCATGAGTAAGCTCATGAGAAAAAGTCTGAAGAGATGATTTAACTTGCTTATCTAAAGTAGCACTAAAAGCAACAAACAACAAAAAGCCACCTAAAAAAGCCGCATTTTTCAAAGAGAAAAAATCAAAATAAGAAAAAGATTTAACAACAGCTGGCATAAAACACAAAACAAACAAAGCTGCTGGCCACTTTAAAAAATCTACAAATTTATCCATTATATCTGACATAAATGTATAATAGTAATTAAAAAAGCTATTGTCATTTATTTTCTTTAAGTTATCATAAAATTAAATTTAAGGAGATAATTATGATTGACACATCACTATATGACTTTGTAATAAATGATGAAGATGAAGTAATGCTATTACTATATGTAAAAGAAGGAGAACCTCTAAACTCTACTATCCAAATAAACTTTACAGAAGCATCTGCAATATTAAACAAAAATGAAGATACAACAATCACTTTAGAAGACATCCCAGCAGATATCTTAGATTCATTATCAGAAACAGACAAGCTTATGGTTTGTGAAATGTCTGTAGAAGAAGATGAAACAAAAACAGAAATAATCTATGCTTATGAAGCAGAAATATTAGATTAAACCAACATAAGGGCAAATTCCATATCCGCCTTAAAAAATTTGTAGGGGACGGGTTTGCCGTCCCTAAAAATGCTTCTTCTTTAATTAACAATAAATGGCTAATTATTGTTAATTACAATTATCGCCCTCAAAAGAATAACCAGTTATTATCCCATTCTCAACCGTAAACGTTGTTGAGCAAAAATATGTATTTTGTGTATTAAAAAATGGAGAACCTGCAAAACTAGGGGCATTTCCACTAACTTCTTGCTCAATGCTTACTTGTTGAGGCACAGTCTGTTCTTGAGTTTGAGTATAAACCAACAACATTCCACCATTAGCTAATGGTTGTGTTGTTTCTGGCATCCCCCATTCATTATACAAATATTCCACATTCTGACCTTGCCAAACAGCAATTTGCTCTTCATAACTAGGTTGATGCACACAAGATGCCAAAAAAAGTACAAATAACGCTATCATTTTTTTCATTTCCTTATCCTTTATTAATAAAATTCAATAGTATAAACACCTTTTCTTATTCCTAATTTCCTAGGAAATTAGGAATAAGAAAAACACTTAAAGTCATCTACCACTATGACTAAATGAACCACTAGAAATTGGCACAACAATCGGATGATCCTTAAAGTGCTGCAATGCAGATTTTAAGTCTTCAATATATAAACTCGCCAAATCTTTAGAAAAACCATGTTTTACAAGCACACGCATAACAACAACACTTTCAGCATTTGCAGGCAACGAATACGCTGGAGACAACCACCCTTTTGTACGCAACCTATCTGCCAAATCATATAAAGAACAACCAATACTTGCATCAGATTTCAATCTCCAAGTAACAGCAGGAATGCCATTTGAACCATCAGATAAAGCTTCAAAAGCATCTAACTTATTCAATTCTTCAGCAATATATTGACACACCTCATAACAAGCACTTTGAATTCTTTTATACCCCTCACGACCAAGACGAATAAAGTTATAATATTGCGCCACAATTTGCCCTGCAGGACGAGAAAAATTAAGCGCAAAAGTTGGCATATTACCACCAAGATAATTTACCATAAAAATCAAATTCTCTGGCAAATCTTGTTTTGTACGCCAAACAACCCAGCCACAACCAAGAGGAGACAAACCAAACTTATGACCAGAAGCATTAATAGATTTAACGCGTGGCAACCTAAAATCCCATTTTAATTTTGGCTGACAAAACGGAGCTAAAAAACCACCAGATGCAGCATCAACATGAATAGGAACATTCAAACCAGTTTCTTTTTCAAGATTATCTAAAGCATCTGAAATAGATTTCACATCTTCATATTTACCCGTGAATGTTAATCCCAATGTTGGCACAACACCTATTGTATTTTCATCAACATATTTAAGCATTTCTTCTGCTGTCATCTCAAACCTATCTTCAGCCATTGGAACTTCGCGCAATTCAACATCCCAATAACGGCAAAACTTATGCCAACAAACCTGCACAGGACCAGTAACTAAATTTGGTTTTGAAATAGATTTGCCAGATGCCAATTGACGCGCTTCCCATTGACGTTTAAGCGCCAAACCACCAAGCATCGCAGCCTCTGAAGAACCCGTTGTTGAACACCCTAAAGTTTCTTTTGCTTCTGGCGAATTCCAAAGGTCTGCTAACATATGCACACACCTGTTTTCAATTTCCGCAGTTTGTGGATATTCATCTTTATCAATCATATTTTTATCAATACAATCATCCATAATTTTATGAATATTATCATCAAGCCAAGTCTGGCAAAAAGTCGCTAAATTTTGACGAGAATTACCATCCATCATAAGCTCATCTTTAACCGCCTGATAAACTCTAGATCCATTTTCTTCAAATTTTGGAAACTCAAATTTAGGCATTTCATTCTTAAGTTCATTAGATGAAAAAATATCATCATCTAAATCAAGTTTAATAGCTGTACTCATAATTTTCTCCTTTAATTAAATAGCTACTAAAGAGATAATCATGAAAACAATTTTTTCAAGAAAGGTAATTAGGGCATTTTACAAAAATATAAGTGTTTAAACCTCATCCTCTACGTCATTGCGGACTTGATCCGCAATCTAGTCAAAAAATATAGCCACATAAAATTAACTGGATTACGGATCAAGCCCGCAATGACATTTGAAATTATTATCACCATCAACAATTTCAGAAATTCGCAAACACACGCCTTCTTCAAACATACATTTTAATGTAAGCTTTAATTGTTCAACTTCATCTAAATTCTGTTCCGCAACAATTAAATTAACAACATGATGAATATCATCCATTCGCTCAACAACAAATTCATCTTTCAAAGCAACTTCTCTTATTTTATTAAACTCATCATCTGTCATAATTTAAACTCCCACAAAAAAACCGTCTCTTTAAAAGACGGTGGAGCTACAAAACTGTAACCAGACAGTTATCCTAATTCGTGTAGCAAAAAAATGCTACCTTATATCGGACACTCCACCATATTGGTGGATTTCTGGTTAGATGTTTTGTAAACACCGCCCTTTGCCTTCAAAGAGCAAAAAAACTATACCCCAACTAATTTATTTTGCAATACAAAAAATATTACGCGTTACGTAGAACGTTCTACGTAACGCGTAATATTACAATCACACATTTAATTTTATTGATAGCTAAATGGTTCTACATCACTATCTTTATCTTTCCATTCATCTTTTCTGCAAGCATAAATAGCAAATGGAATAACAATTCCCAATAATGTTCCAAGTAGCAATAATCCAACCCAAACTTTAGGGTTGCCAACAGAAATCTGTGCTGGTGGAAAATAATTTAAGATTAAAGCCATTACACTTGCAATCAAACCTAAAGTTCCCCAAAAACAACCTGCTGGCGCCTCAAAGCTTCTTTTAACATTTGGCTTTGTTTTCTTTAATTTTAAATATGCCACAAACATCAAAATATACATCACCAAATAAAGAGCCACAGTCAAAGCGCTTAAAATCTGATATGCTGATTGTACAGATGGCAACAACACAAAAAATACAGATAAAATTGTAACAATAATTGCTTGCAACCACAAAATATTAACCTGAATTCCTTCTTTATTAGTTTTTTGAAACCACTTAGGAAGATATCCTGCTTTACCAACAACAAGCAAACCTTTTGAAGGACCCGCAACCCAAGTAGAAACACCTGCAAAAACACCTATCGCCAAAAAGAAAGCCATACCCTGCCCCAAACAAGGCATTCCAAAAAACGCAAAGAAATCATTATAACCAACCAACAAACTTTGAGTTAAATTAATTTGTGCTTGAGGAATAATAAACCCAAGAGCAAGTGTTCCTAACACAAATAACGCAACTGTTATTACCGATGCCAAAAAGATTGCTTTAGGATAATTTTTTTGAGGATTTTCAACTTCTGTAATATGCACTGCACTCATCTCCATACCAGCATAAAACAAAAAGATAGAAACAGCCAACGCCAAATTATTAAAATTAGTCAAATCAGGAATTAAATCAGAACTATGCAAAGGCATTTGAATCTCACCACCACAAAGGGCATAACCGATTCCCATAATAATCAATATTCCCCCAGGGATAAGAGTTCCAAGCATTGCGCCCCATTTAGATATAACTCCTGCAACTTTAACGCCCATAAAATTTGCAAATGTCGCAAGCCAATAAACACCTAAAACAATAGCTAATGTATAATATTTATTTGAAGACAAAACCAAATCTTTACTATCATCAGGGCCAATAAAAGCCAATGAAACCGCAGCAAAAGTTAAAACTGTTGGAAACCAAATAGAATTTTGCACCCATTGCAACCAAATCGCCAAAAAACCCATTTTAGGAGAAAAAGCTTCTCCCACCCATCTAAACACGCCACCTTTTTGAGGCCAACCAGTAGCCATTTCTGCAGAAACCAAAGACACTGGCACCAAAAAACAAACCGCAGCAAAAATATAGTAAAATATAGAAGACAGACCATACTCTGCCTCTGCAGGCAAGCCTCTTAAACTCACCACCGCCGCAACATTAATCATTGCTAACGTAAAAATAGAAAGTCCTTTATTTTTCATATTAATCTCCTTAAATAAAATTGTATTTAAGAGATAATATTCAAAATATTTTTTTCAATATCACTACTGTCTGGTTAAAATTTTAAATGTTTAAACAAAAATCAAAACATATAAAGCACTACACCATAAAAGCTTGAAAAACAACAATAGTTTTGCATTTGTCGTCATTGCGGGCTTGATCCGCAATCCAGTCAAAAAATATAGCTGTATTGCAGATCAAGTCCGTAATGACATTTTTTGTTGTTTTTACTTTTGAGTTTCAAAGGGTTGCTATTTTTAAAGGTTTGCATATTTTCTTTTTTTAAAAACATTTAAAATTTTTACCAGACCGTAGTGTTTCAATATTAAAAATATTTTTAATATTTTGTCATTTTTTGTTGACAAGTTAAATTTATTATTTATAAGACAACTGTATTACTCTTTCTCATCAAGAGAAAATTTTATAACAACAACTTCGAGTACTACAACAATGTCAGAACAAAACGAAAATAAACGTATTAATTTATCATCTTTAAGCAAAACTATAAAATTTATGAAGAGCGCGCAGCTAGAATCATGTTATTTATTTGGCGGCTCAACAACAATCAACAAAACAAGAAAAAGCTTTGAAGTATCAGATTATGATATATCTGTCTCATCAATAGAACAGTACCAAAAAGCCATAACAAAGCTTGCTGAAAATGGCTGGTCAGTAGAAAAAAAAGGCAACAACGCGCTTTCAAAAAACGCTGCCGTAATTTATCCTCCAAAAGAAGTATTACCACAAGATGAGTATGACTTTCAATACAACCAATCTGTTGAAAACAAATGCATCTTTAATCTAGAAAGCTTCTATATTGCAATAAACAAAAAAGATAATGATTATCAATATGAGTTTGTAGACCCTCACGATTCTCTTAAAGATTTTGAAACAGGAAAATTAAGACTACTAGCAGGAAGAGAAAGAGAAGATGAATTTAACATCTTAAAAAGGTTTATTGTTTTGTCTGCCAAATATGACCTACCAATGGCAAGAGACAGTGTCAATAAAGACATTATAGAATACATGGATGATAGATTTTCTTTCCAACGAGAAAACACGCCAGATCATCTAGAAGCCAAAGGTGCGTGTTTAGACAAGTTTTTGAAAGTTGTTCAAAGAGCGGAAGCTCCGAGCAGCTTTTTGTTTAAATTGGCAAAATCAAACGTGTTAAAAAAATCTTTTCCAGAGATACACAAAACCATAAACTCATGCAACTTCCATAAAGAAATTAGAGAAAAAGATGATTATTCAACAATCTCATTATTAAACACTTTATATAATTGTAGCGAAAACCAAGATGAACTTATAAAAGAGTTAACTCCACTAAAATCAAGAACAAAAGCAAAAGTTCCACTAGAGGTATTAAGATTCTTAAATTCTCATCAAAGCCAACACCAACCTTTATTAAAAGTATCTGACGGCAGACCTTAAATAACGCGAGATTCGTATAAGAAAAAAGTGCTTTTTACACTATTTACTGTAGGGCGGGAGCAAGCCCCCGCCCTACAAAACCTAATTTCAAATCTAATCCATTGTTTTTAACAAACAATCAGTGCAAACGCGAACCTCGCGTTAAATATTCTTAAAATATTTAAAACCTTCATACATTGATAATACATCGTATAATGCGTTGTGTTCATCATGACCTAAATCTTTAATATGTTGATCCAAACCTAGCTTCTTTGCAATTTTGCCAGAATTTATTTTTTCTTTTAATATATCAACTCCAATTTTAGCAAAGTTTTCTTTAAAATATGAATGAATATTAACATACTTCAAAGTTGGTTCTTCAGGCAAATTATTTAATACAAGATTTTCTTTCATAACATGGCCATCTGCAATTGGTTTATCTGCTCTAGGATTATATGACCAACATTCCAAATCACCTGCAAAATTAGAAAAACGTTCATAAGCTTCTTTAAAAGAAACTCCACCTTTTTCAACTTGTTCATTATCAATCCCTGTTAATCTAATAAAGCAATCTGATAAAACAGGATTTATAACAGGCTTAACCAAACATTCAAACTCTTCTAAAATTTCCAACTTTTCAAGATTAATTTTAATTGCGGCAATTTGTACAACTTCTTTTTCCATCCAAGGCTCACCCCAATCACAATCTTTAGAGTTTTCCCAAGTTGTATATTCTGTATCAAAAATCACTACATCTGTCATTTTATAATCCTTAAAAAAATTAATCACAACACATACTAAAACATCTATTTAATTTTGCAAACTATTTAAACAATAAAAAAACCGCTCTAATTTGAACGGTTTTTAAAAGTTGGATTTTTGGATTTACAAGCCTCCATACAACATAGAAGCCATCCGCTTTGTCTGCTCGTCACCAAATCCTAAAGCGTGCAAGTGAGAGTAGTTTAGGCCTTTCGGCGGGGTTCTTAAAGAGAATGTTTCTTGGACGTCTCTATTGTAAAAGAAGTAATTTCCTTGTTGAGAACTTACTTTTACAATGCTCCAATTTCCATCCTTCTGAAGTGCTGTGTAGTTATCGTCTTTCACCTCTCCAGGAATAAAACTCAAAGAAGCAAAAGAATCTCCAACACTCACAGTAACCTCTCGCAAATACCCATAATCATCAATAACTTTCTCAACAGTGGCCGAAACCAGTTCTTGTTGTCCGTCTGATGAAATGAGAGCTGCTGTAAAAGATCCACCCTGTGCCTGTGCGTTTGCAGCGATGCTAAAGATAGCGAAAAGTGCTGCCAAAATTGTTTTTTTCATAGTATAATTAAGATTAAAAATTTGTGTTATAACGAGCTTATAACATAAAAAAACTTTTTTGGCAAGCTTTTTGTCAAAAAAAGTTTTATTTTTTATAAAAACCTAAACACTTAATTTTTACCCGCCTATACTTTTATAAAAAACAACAATATTTTTATACAACGCCCCATTAGAGCTTACCATGTCATTTTGCGCAGAGATTTTATCTTGCTCCGATTCTAATACTGCTGAGTATTCTACCAACCCAGATTTATATTTATCTTTATTTAAATCTGTTGCAATTTTTGCATGATTATATGATGAACGCAATTTAGCATTTTTAGTATTTTCTGTATTAATTGCCACCATAGCATTTTTAATTTCTGACGCAGCGCTTAAAACAGAATTATGATAAGTATTCGCCTGAATTAAAGTTGCGTCTTTTTGTTTTTCAACTTCGCTTCTTAATGCGCCATAATTAAAAATTGGCAAAGAAATTACAGGATTATAACCATAAACCTGAGAAGAGCTATCAAACGCATTACCCAAATTTATAAATTCAAACCCAAACACTGCAGAGATACTAACATTAGGATACATATTAGCAAGCTTCACCCCTACTAACGCATTTTCTGCTTTTAAAAGTTCTTCTTGTTGCTTCACATCAGGACGATTCCTCACCACATCAGCTGGCAAATTATAGATATTTTTAATATCATAATCCATTCTCTGGTTTATAACATTATTCTTATTTTTATCTAAAATCTCATCTAAAGCATTAGGCAACTGCCCCGTTAATAAAGCAAGAGAATTTTTATACATTTCTTTATCATATTCCAACGCCGACAAACTAGCTTCCGTAGAATTAAGCAAATACAAAGCCTGAGAAAGCTCCAAATTATCAACTAAACCAGTATCATATTTATCTTGAACAAGTTTAGTTAATTCTTTTTGCACTTTTATGTTTTCTTTTGTAACCTTAATCAGCTCTTGCGTAGTTCTATAATCAATATAAGAAGTAGCAACTTCTGCAGTAAGCGTAATATATGCATTACGAACATCATAAAGCTGAGCTTTTAGCTTTGCCTCAGTTGCCTCAATTCCACGACGATTACCGCCCCAAATATCAAGCTCCCAACTAGCATCTAAACCAAGCTCATAATAATCATCTGTTGCAAGCGTGCTGGTTTCATCATTTGCTTTCAAATAATCATATTGCGCCTCTAAAGAAAGTGTTGGCATCAATTTGCTTTCTGCGATTCTAATATTAGCCCTCGCCTGCCGAGCTGCAATCAAAGCAGAGTCATAAGTAGGATTATTTTTAATCGCCATATCAATTAAAATATCTAACGTATTATCATTAAAATCCAAAAGATTTCTATTAACTTTAACATTAGAAGCCGTAATATCCAAAGCTTCAGAAACATCAACATCAGACACTTTTTCAGATTCTTTATAATCAGGGCCAACCATACAAGAAGACAACATTAACAAACTTAATAAAGATACTTTTTTCATTTTTTCACTCTCCTTAATATTTTTCTCCATAAACTCCCCTCTTGAGAGGGGTGGCGCTGAAAGCGACAGGGTGTGGTAGTACCCAGCTTTTCAAAAAAAGTATAATAAGCAGGAATAAACATCACACCAATCAATGTCGCCAGCAACATTCCAAAGAAAACTGTTGTACCAATAGAGTGCTGAGAATTTGCCCCTGGCCCTGTCGCCCAAAGCATTGGCGACACACCTAAAATGAAAGTTAAAGCTGTCATAATCACCGCCCTATAACGCTCTTCTGCACCTTTAATTGCCGCATCTTTTAATGATAACCCTGCTTTTCTGTTTGCGATAATAAAAGAAATCATCATAATCGCATTTTTAGAAGCCAAGCCGATTAACAACACCACGCCAAGCTGCGCATAAATACTAAACGCCTCGCCCATAATAAACAAACCTGCCAAGCCACCAAGCACCGCAAAAATGTTTGTTAAAAGCACCGCACAAGCAATCAGCCAGCTTTCATAAAGCATTACTAAAAACAAATAAGAGAACACTAATGCAAGCGCAATCAACACCGCCGCAAAACCTTGAGTCTCAACTTCTTGCAAACTCAAACCAGTCCAAGAAACCCCAAATTTTTTGCCCATCTTCGGCATAAATTCTTCAATCGCCTTAATTGCAGAACCAGTGCTAACACCTTCTGCCGTTTGGGCAATAATTCCCGCAGTTGAATAAAGGTTGAATCTATACATTGTCTTTGGTTGCATTACAGTTTTGAAAGTAATAAAATCTTTTAGCTTCACAAGAGTTCCGTTTTTATTTGGCACATACATATTTTCAACATCACTCAACTGATTTCTGTCATTAAAATCTGCCTGCACCACCACTTGATTAACCTGCCCATTAACCGTAATATCATTAACATAAGTAGAACCAAGATAAGTCTGCAACTTTGCAAAAACATCCACGATATTTATTCCATAAGAAGCCAGCTTTTTACGTTCCACGTCCATAAAATAATGCGGAACCAATTCACTAAATGTCGGAAAAGCAAATTTGAACTTTGGAGATGTTTCAATAAAATACATCAGCTCATCTAACCCTTTAGAAAGCTCCGCCATACTAACCGCAGGATTAATCGCATTAAACTGAAAACTCAAACCAGAAGCATTACCAATTCCAGGAATTGCAGGCACAGAAAAGAACTCTGCCTCAGCCCCCATTATACTATGAAACTGCATATTAAGCTTTTCTAAAATCACATCTTGTGAAGTCTCTTTAGAAGTCCGCTCATTCCAAGGCTTTAAACCGATTCCCGCCATACCAATATTTTCGCCATTACCAGAAATCATCGAGTATCCAATAATAGAAATCATAAAGTCGACACCATCAATTTTTTGCGCATTTTCAGAAATATAATTCATCACTTTTGCAGTCTGATTAATCGTTGCATTTTCTGGTAAAACAATATTGCCCATCAAAAATCCCTGATCTTCTTTTGGCACAAATGAAGACGGAATTTTATTAAATAACAAATACACCCCCCCAACCACAAGCGCCGTAATTAAAAATGTACCAACCAACCTTTGCGCCAAAAAACCAACGATTCTAGAATAAAAATTTTGCATACTGTTTAAACATTTGTTGAAATATTGAAATACCTTCAATGGCTTTGATTTGTTGCGCAAAAATATAGAACAAAGCATAGGACTAAGGGTTAAAGCATTAATTGCCGATAACACCACCGCCGCACAAATTGTCAATGCAAATTGCTGATAAATCTTACCCGTAATTCCTGCCATAAACGCCACAGGCACAAAAATTGCCAGCAAAACAAACGTTGTTGCCACAATAGAACCAGCAATATCTTTCATCGCCTGAATTGAAGCATCAATACTATTAAGCTTTTTGTTCTTCATCAAATATTCCACCCGCTCAACGACAATAATTCCATCATCAACCACAAGCCCGATGGCTAAAATCAACGCAAATAAAGTCAGCATATTAATATCAAACCCCAGTGCATAAATCACCGCAAAAGTCGCAATTAAAGAAACAGGAATTGCAATAGATGGAATCAACGTCGCGCGCCAATTTTGCAAAAACAAATAAACAATACCCACCACAAGCAAAAATGTTAAACCAAGGGTTGCTATAATATTTTTAATAGAAATTGTTACAAATGTAGTTGAATTATACGGAGTTCTCAAAACCAGATCTTCAGGAAAAGTTTTTTGTAATTCTGCAATTTTTTTATTAACCGCCGCCATAACATCTAAAGCATTAGACCCAGGGTATTGCGCCAAATTCATCACCGCAGAAGGCTTGTTGTTATAATTAGCACTTGTTGCATAACTATCCGCCCCAACTTCAACCCTTGCCACATCAGAAAGCAAAACCATTCCGCCTTTATCATCAACACTCAAGATAATATTCTTAAACTCTTCAACCGTTTTTAATAATCCTTTAGCCTCTAAACCAATCACCATATTTGTTTCATCAGCACTAGGCGGAGAGGCTATAGAGCCAATAGTTGCAAGTGAGTTTTGATCTTCAATAGCAGTTAACACATCTTTATAATTAAGCCCATAAGATGCCACCTTACCAGCATCAAGCCAAATTCTCATTGCATTTTGCGGTCCAAGAATATTAACCTGCGCTACCCCAGGGATTCTCTCTAATTCATTTTCCACAATTTCATAAAGATAATTATTTAAATACTGATTATCATAAGTCCCATTAGGCGATTCTAAAGCTAAAAAAGCTAAAATGCTAGAAGATTGACTTTTAACATCAACCCCTTCAGCAATAACTTCTGCAGGTAGCATAGAAGTTATCTGTTCGATTCTGTTTTGCACCTTAACTTGCGCAATACTATGATCAACGCCAATGTCAAACGTGATAGTTAGTGTATAAAGCCCCGTGTCAGTAGAAGTTGAAGTCATATAAAGCATTCCCTCAACCCCGTTAACCTGATTCTCAATCGGCACAGCAACATTATCTATAATATCTTGCGCATTTGCGCCACGATAAACAGTTGTCACCACAATCTCTGGCGGAGTAATACTTGGATATTGAGAAATCGGCAAAATCTTAATTGCAATCAACCCCACAAGCACCATCAAAATTGCAATCACCGCAGGGAAACGAGGATTTTTGATAAAGAACTTAAAAATATTATCCATTATTTTTTCACCTCAGCATGTTTACCAACTTGAGACGGACGCACTGGAGTTGTGATTAGTAAATCACCACCTTTTAAACCATTAGATATGTAATATTGAAACTCCAAATACCCACCCAACTCAACAGGAGTTTTTGTGATAATTCCATCTTTTAAGATATAAACAAAATTGCCATGAGGCTCTAAAACAAGTTTATCCTTATCAACAACAATTCCATTTTTAATTGGTTTTTCAACCACAACATTAACATAAGACCCTGGAAGAAAGTTCTTTTGTGTATTTTCAACTCTTAAATAAATTGGCACAGAAGAAGTATCTTGATTAAATTGATTATCAGTAAACAATTTCAACACTTTATTTTTAAATTCTGATTTATCTCGACGCTTTAACTTAATCCAACTTTCAGAAAACTTTTCTTGCTGAAACTTTACAAAATCTGCCTGAGGAATAGAAAACACAATCTTCATTGGAGAATATTTCAACAAATAAGCAAGCGAAGTCTGCGGAGAAACATAATCTCCAACATTAACACTAACATCCCCCAAATATCCATCATTTGGCGCGGTTAAAACTGTATAATCAAGATTAACTTGAGCGGTTTTTAATTGTGCTAGAGCCTGATTATAAGAGCCTTGAGCCTCTAAAAAAGAAGCCTTTGCAGAATCTCTTTGCGATTGAGAAACAGCCCCTTCTTTTGTGTTTTTAATCCTCTCATAATAAGAAGTTGCATTATCTAAATCTGCTTTTGTTTTATTAAGACTGGCCTTTGCATCATTAACCGCCGCAATATAAGTACGATTATCAATCACAAAAAGTTCATCACCTTTTTTAACATAATCACCACCTTCAACTTTAACATCTGTTAAAAAGCCACTTATATTTGGTTTAATATCTAACCCTTTAAATTCTTGCGCATAGCCAATATAAGAACTCGGCAATGCAAAATCTTTTGCCTCAATCGGCGCAACAGAAACTTCCAACTTTTGTTCAGGCACTTCTTTTGACTCATCTTTTTTACCATTATTAAAATGCCCTCTAAAACAAAAACCAATAACTACAACAATAACAACAAAAACTAAAAACCTATCAAACTTTTTCATATCTAAAAATCTCCTTTATTTTTAGATATAAACTATTTTTAATTTTTCAATATTAAGAAAGAGACACAATCAAACTCTTTAAGTATCTAAAACCAATCCAAAACCTTATTCTTTTTGTTCATCTTTAATTCCAACCAAAGGAATGCTTGCAATACAAATTGGAGGTGTTTCTATGGGTGAGCAAGTTCAACTATGCTTCTTTGATGAAACAACAGGCCAAATGTTATTCAACAAAGTAAGACAAAGATGTGCTAAAGAATGGGAGAATGTGTAAAAACTCCACAAACAAAACCTAAAGAAGCCTCGCAATCGCGAGGCTTTTCTATACCCAGTACCTTTTTGTAAAATACTCTATATCTGGCGGACAGAGGGGGATTGCCTGCGCTATGCTTGGCGTCCTTCGTTCATTCGCCATAAATGGCTCACCAGCATGCTCCCGCATGCTTTTCACTCAGTCTCAAACCCCCTTCTAGGGGGTCCAAATCCGCCTCACCTCATCAGATACAACAACAGCCCCTAACGGGGCCGCTATTGTATCTGGCGGACGGAGGGGGATTCGAACCCCCGTTACGCTATTAACGTAAACACGCTTTCCAAGCGTGCGCATTCAGCCACTCTGCCATCCGTCCTTTTTATTTTAATTCCTTAATTATTTTTAAATAATTTTGATTTATAGTCAAGAACAAAAGGAAAAAAGAGCCTTTCTCTATAAGATAGATTCATTCTTGCGAAATATTTTGCTTTTTGAACTTGTCTTTTTGATGCAGTGGAGTAGGCTCTCCATAAAGACAAAGAACAAAAGATGAGTAAAAAATTATTCTACCTTATAGGGAAAGGCTCTAAGCATGACAATATCAAAATTATCAACATCAGAACTATACAATAAATGCAACCCAACAGAGTTTGACTTTAGCTCAACATCAGAGCTTCAAGAACGTTTATCAGCTCTTGGTCAAGACAGAGCCATAGCCGCTGTTGAACTTGGTATTAACATTAAATCAAAAGGATATAATCTTTTTTGTTTGGGCGCAGAAGGTACTGGTAAAACATCTCTTGTTAAAAGAATTTTAAAAGAAGAAGCAGCAAAACGTCCAACTCCCAAAGACTGGGCTTATGTATATAATTTTGAAGAACCTCACAAACCTTTAGCAATTAGTTTTGAGCCTTCAACTGCTCATAGTTTTGCTAAAGAAATTGATGTCTTAATAGAAAATCTACAAGCAACTTTACCTGCAATTATGGACAGTGATGAGTTTAACGCAGGAATGGATATCATTAAAGCAAAGTATAAACAAAAAAAAGATGACTATCTTAAATTATTGCAAAAAAAAGCCAAAGGTCGTTCAGTATCATTACTTCACATGCCTGTTGGGCTTGTTGTTGCTCCTGTTAAAAATGGTGAAGTTTTAAGTCCAGATGCTTTTAATGAACTTTCAGAAGAAGATAAAACAACTTTGATGGATGATTTAAACTTTATGCAAGATGAGATTGAAAAAGCATCTCAAGGTTTGCCAGAGTGGGAAGATAAACAAAGAACAGAAATAGAGAATCTAAGAGAAAAATTTACAAAAGCTGCCATAAAAAAACCTATAGATGAAATAAAAACAAAATACAAAGGCAATAAAGCTGTTGCAGCCTTCTTAAAAAATATTCAAGAAAGTATTATAGATGATATTGAAGATTTTTTACCTCAAGAAGCTTGTGAAAATCCAGAAGACCCAATGAGCATGTTTTTAGGCAAGTTTAATAAACAAGAAGAAGATAAATTTGCCAAATTTAAAGTTAATGTTGTAATTAAGAGTGAGCCAAATAGCGGAGCTCCAATAATTCACTTAGACCACCCAACACAAGGAAACCTTGTTGGCAAAGTTGAAAGAGTTCAACAATTTGGTGCTTTGCTTACAGACTTTACGCTTATTAAAGCAGGTGCTCTTCATTCTGCAAACGGTGGTTTTTTACTTATTGATGCCCGCAAATTGTTAATGCAACCATTTGCTTGGGATTCCCTAAAAAGAGCCTTGGCATCTAAAAGTATTAAAATAGAAGCTCCTTCAGATGATACAAGTTTTACAACAATATCTTTAGATCCAGAACCAGTTCCTTTAGACGTTAAAGTTATTTTAACTGGCGATTCTGAATTATATGACATGTTATTAGAAAGAGATCCAGATTTTTCTGACTATTTCAAAGTAGAAGCAGATTTCTGCCACAGCATGGAACGTACACCAGAAAATGAAGTGGAATACGCAAAATTAATTGGCTCTTTATCAAAAAAGAAAGGCTTAAGAGCTTTGAACAAACAAGCCGTTGCAAAAGTTGTTGAATATTCTTCAAGAATTGCAGATAATCAAAACAAATTAACAGCGCATATTACCTCTATTGGTGATTTATTAAGAGAAGCTGATTATTGGGCTCGTAAATCAAAAGCAAACATAATATCTAAAAATCATATAGAACAAGCTATAGATGCTCAATTGTATCGTTCTGGTCGTATTAAAGAGTTGATGTTAGAACAAATTGATAAAGGTTCAATCTTAATGGACATCACAGGTTCTAAAGTTGGTCAAATTAATGGACTTGTAGTTTATTGTTTTACAAAAAATTCTTTTGGCAAACCATCAAGAATAACCGCTCAAGTTCGTCTTGGTAAAGGAGAGGTTGTTAATATAGAAAGAGAAATAGAGCTCTCTGGCCCAATTCATGATAAAGGTGTTTTAATTTTACAAAGCTTGCTTGCCAATCGTTTTGCTAAAGAAAGCCCATTATCACTTTCTGCTTCAATTGTTTTTGAACAATCTTATGGCGGAGTTGATGGTGACAGTGCTTCTTCAACAGAATATTATTGCTTGCTTTCTGCAATTTCTGGTGTGCCAATCAAACAAAGCATTGCCGTAACAGGGTCAATAAATCAATTTGGAGAAATTCAACCAATTGGTGGCGTTAATGAAAAACTAGAAGGCTTTTTTGAAGTTTGTAAACACAAAGGTTTAACAGGCACCCAAGGCTGCATAATCCCAAGAACTAACGTTGAAAACTTGATGTTAAATGAAGAAATGCAAGAAGCTGTAGAAAATGGTAAGTTTCATATTTATGCTATCGATACCGTTGATGATGGTATTGAAATATTAACTGGCAAAAAAGCTGGTGTTAGAGGCAAAAATGGCAAATTCCCAAGAGGTAGCATTAATGCTCTTGTAGAAAATAAATTAAATGATATGTATAAAAAATATGCAAAATTTGCAAAGGAAACACATGGTGGATTTTAAACAATTATTTGCTCAAGCTCCAGAATTTATGTTAGGGGTTGTAAAAGAATCAGATTTGCCAAACACTGGCGTTTCAGAAATCGCTTTTGCGGGACGTTCTAACGTTGGGAAATCAAGCTTAATTAATGCTCTTTTTAATAACAAAAGTGTTGCCAAAACCTCAAACACTCCAGGCAGAACCAGAGAATTAAACTTCTTTAACTTATTAGAAAAAATTTATATGGTAGATTTGCCTGGTTATGGCTATGCAAAAGCCTCTAAATCTTCTGTAGAAAAATGGCAAAAATTAATTTTGCAATACTTAAAAGGTAGAGTAGAACTTAAAAGAGTTTTTTTACTTATAGATAGTAGACACGGTATTAAAGATGTTGATATAGAAATCATGAAAATTTTAGACACTTCAGCGGTTACATATCAAATTATTTTAACAAAAATAGATAAAATAAATCGTGAAGAACAAAATAAAATTTTAGAAAAAACCGCCACAGAAATCAAAAAACACGCAGCAGCCTTTCCTGTTGTTATGTCAACCAGCTCTGAAAAACGTTACGGACTAGATGAAGTAAGACAAGAAATCTTCAGCCTAATCTAACGCGAGATTCATATAAGAAAAAAATAGATACTTTTTTGCACTATTCATTGTAAGGCGGGAGCTCGCTCCCGCCTTACAAAACCAAATTTTAGACCTTTTTACGAACCTCTAGAGGGTTTTATTTTTTTATTCTGTTTCTTCTGAAGTTGTTTCTTCTTCTGTTGGTGGAACTAGGTCTTTTAAGATTCCCATTGCTTGTTTACGTTTTAATTTGCTTACAAACTTAATTGAACGTTGAGCATCCCATTTCTTTTTACCTTCTTCGCGGTTGAATATTTCTTGATAAATTTCTATTGCTTTATCAAACTCTGACAATTTTGTTAAACAAGAAGCTAAACCATCTAAAAGTTTGTTAGAATATCTGTTGCCGTTTAGCATTTGAGCTTTTTTATAACATTTTAAGGCATCTTGAAATTTGAACATTTTTTGATACACAAAACCAATAGAAATCCATGCTTGCATTTCTTTGTTGTCTATATCCAAAATTTTTGTAAAACATTTAATTGCTGAGTTATTATCACCCATAAGTTGATATGTAACCCCAATACCGTTCCATGCTTTTATGTTTGTTTTATCAATAGATAAAACTTTTTTGAAATAAGATATTGCGCGATCATATTGTTTTAATTTTTGCAAAGTAACAGCGATGCTTAATACTGTTTGAGCGTGTTTAGGATCAACCTCTAATGCTCTTTCTAAAACATCTAGCGCTTCTTTAAATGAAAATTGGTGTTGTAATGCGATTGCCTTACCGTTTAAGGCTTCTAGAGAAGTATTATCAATGGCAAATGCTTGATCAAAACAAACTAATGCGTCTTTATATAAGCCACGCATTGAAAGGGTAACGCCTTTGTTATTAAGCACTTCAACAGATTGTGGGTTGATTAATAAAGCTTTGTCAAAACACTCTACAGCTTCTGTGTAGCGGCTCATTCTTTGAAATGCAAAACCTTTTGAGTTTAATGCTTTCCAAGAATCTGGTTGTTCTGCAATTGCTTCGTCAAAAAATCTTAGGGCCTCATTATAGCTGCCTTGATCTAAAAGTTCTTGTCCTCTTTTATAAGAGTTGTTATCTGTTGTCTTTACCATTATAATACCTTTTTAATATGTTGTTGTTATTTACTAAAACAGTTTTTTATTATATATAAAAATTGTTATTTGTCAACTAAACCAGTTAATTAATTTTTGGACGTTGCCGATTTCGTGGATGTGCATATCTGAGTCTGTCCATTTTTTTTCTTGGGCTCTTTTTTGTGGAAGAATTGCAGAGTTGAATCCTAGTTTTATGGCTTCTTTTAATCTTAGGTTGGCTTGAGAAACGCTTCTTATTTCTCCGCTTAAGCCAATTTCTCCAAATATTACCATATCTGGTGGGAGAGGCTTGTTGGTTAATGAAGAAATAACCGCCATTGCAACTGCTAAGTCTGCAGCAGGTTCTGATATTTTTAAGCCACCAGCGATGTTTAAGTATATATCTGAAGAACTTAAAGACATTCCACATCTTGCTTCTAAAACAGCCAAAACCATTGCTAGACGGTTTGAATCCCAGCCAACAACGGCACGTTTAGGAGCGGAATATGAGGTTGGGCTAACAAGGGCTTGTATTTCCATTAAGACAGGTCTTGAACCTTCTATGCCGGCAAATACGCATGAGCCAGAAATATGTCCTTGTCTTTCTGCTAAAAACAGAGCTGATGGGTTTTCTACCTCTACTAATCCTAAATCTTGCATTTCAAAAACGCCTATTTCGTCAGTTGCGCCATAACGATTTTTTACGGCTCTTAAAATTCTAAAATGATGACCTCTTTCGCCTTCAAAATATAATACGGTGTCTACCATGTGTTCTAAAACTCGAGGTCCTGCAATTGCGCCTTGTTTTGTAACATGGCCTACTAAAAACAGAACATAGCCTTTCTTTTTTGCGTGTTTGATTAACTCATAAGCGCAAGCGCGCACTTGAGAAACGCTTCCTGGAGAACTTTCGGCGCTGTCTATATACATGGTTTGAATAGAATCTATAATAACAACATTAGGTTTTACTTTATCTAATGTTGAGATAATGTCTTTAACATTGGTTGCAGAGGTTAAGTTAACAGGTGATGTTTCTAGTTTTAATCTTTTTGCTCTAATGCGAACTTGGTCAATTGCTTCTTCACCTGAGATATAATAGCATTGTGGTTTTTCTGGCAGATTTGCAATGTTTGCGCAGGTTTGTAGTAATAATGTTGATTTGCCAATTCCTGGATCACCGCCAACTAATATTACAGAGCCAGCAACTAATCCGCCACCACATACTCTGTCTAATTCTTTGATTCCTGTTTTTAATCTGTCAACTTTGGCTTCTGCACCGTCTAAGGGGACAAAATCTAATAATTTCCCTTTTTTGTTGGGGGTTATAACAGAATATCCGTCGGCTGACGATTGCTCTTCTATAATTGTATTCCACTCACCGCAAGTGTCGCACTTTCCTTGCCATTTTGGATAAGTTGCGCCACAGCTTTGGCATGCAAATATGCTAACAGGTTTCTTTGCCATGATAATTCTCCTTGATTGTATTTTATCTGAGATTGGTTAATATTTTATTGATTTTCATCTTGTTTTTGATATAATTCGAGTCTTTAAGGGGAGAGTATTATGGAAGATGAATTAATAAATTGGGAAGCTGTTTTTAAAGATGTTGGAGAAAAATGTCGCCAAGAGGCTTTTGCTCATGGTGCAAGTGTTACTGCTGTTGAAGATAATGCAATTTATAAATTTAATCCAGACGGAACAAAAGAATTTGTAAAAAAGATTGCACCTAAAGTTAAAATTGCTCAAAAAGTTTATAAAATTAAAAATTTTGCAAAATATGAGAGATAATCTTGATTTTTAATTTATTTCTGTTTAACTAATTTTAGTTAGAAATTATTGTTAAACTAAATATCTTAAATTTTATGGATGATTTTTATGTTAATTCATTTTTTCATGCCTCTAAGCTTTTAATAATAAGAAAAAGGCTTTATAAATCTTTTATTGTTTTTTTAGTTTTAGTAGGCGTAAGTTGTATTGCTTGGTTGTTTGAATTCTCTTGGTTTTTAATTGTGTTTTTGTTGAATGTGATTAGTGGTTTTGTATTCTTTTTATATGTTTACAAACTCTACAAAAGCTCAGGGACTCTTTGCGATACAAATTGTATGGATACTATAAGAGAGCATCATCGAAAATATTGTAATCATATGGATTGCGATGATTGATGCTTTAATTATTTAAAACAGTCTCTTTTGAGGCTGTTTTTTTATGAGAGTTGTTTTAAAATTTGTTTTATTATCAATTAGTTGACGTTTATTTATTATTCCTATTTTCCTAGGAAAATGGGAATAATAAAAGAAGGGTTTTTAGTTGTAAAAAGGATTTTTTGAGATTAGTTTTATTTGTGAAAATATGGATTGTTGTTTTCAACCCCCATCGCCCTAACGGGCACTTCCCTTATCTCAGATGGAAGATTATATAGGTATTTTTATTGGTTGATTTTGAAGATTTCTCTTGCGTTGTCAATTAGCTTTTGAACGTCTTCTTTTAATACTACTTTTTTTCTAGCAATTGTTAATGTTGGCAGAATATTTTTATCTAAGCCTTTTATTCTAATTTGTTTGCCTTGACCTGCAGAAACTTTTTGGGTGATTGAGCCATCTGAAGCGTCTTCAAATTCTATAAAAGTGTGAGAAATATTTTCACCGTTTGGAGCTAAGAATTCTATTGTTTCGCCTGCTTCTATAAAATTGCGGAGTTCAAAAATTGCGTCATCATTTTGCCATTCTACTATTGAGCCTGCAAATTGATAATCTCCTAATGTTCTGGTAAAATTATAATTTTGGTCATAGTTTGTAACAGAACCATTGTAAAAACCTAAAGTGTAGCCACGGTTTTGTAAAGTGTCTAGTTCTGCCATATATTTATCTGCACTCCAGTTTTCTGGATTGTTTTTATATTCATCTATTGCCATTCTATATGTTCTGGCAACAATACCTGCATAATATTCAGTTTTATTTCTACCTTCAATTTTAAGGCAATCAATACCAGCATCTAAAATGTGTGGTAATTTTGGCATTAGACATAAATCTTTAGAGTTCATGATATATGAACCGTTTTCATCTTCAATAACTTCAAATAATTCATCTTCTCTAAAGTCTTCTTTTAAGAAAATTTGGTCTTCGTTTGTTACTTCTATTTCTTGAGTTGTGCCGTTCTTTTTAACAAATACTTTATAATGCCAACGGCAACAGTGAGCGCATTTGCCTTGATTTGAGCTTCTGTCTGCTAAAAAGTTTGATATTAAGCATCTGCCAGAATAAGACATGCACATGGCGCCATGAATAAATGCTTCTAGTCTAATATTTGGGCATTTTTCTTTGATTTCTACAAGCTCTGCAAAAGATGTTTCTCTACCTAAAACGCACATATCTGCACCTAAGTCTTGCCAAAATTTTACGGTTTCATAAGAGCAAACGTTTGCTTGGGTTGAAACATGGCGTTTAATTTGTGGGGCGTGTTCTTTTACATACATAAATACAGCAGGATCTGAAATTATAACGCCGTCTGGATTTAACTCATTTAATGATTTTACTAGTTCAGGCAGTCTTGCGATGTCTTTATTTTTTGTAAATAGATTTAGGGTTAAATAAACTTTTTTGCCTTGATTGTGAGCAAATTCTATGCCCTCTTTAAGTTCTTCCACGGTCATTTTTGTTGCTGCACGAAGGTTCATGTCAGGCATTCCGCAATATACGGCATCTGCACCATACATAATTGCGGTTTTTAGTTTTGTTAAAGAGCCTGCAGGCATTAAGAGTTCTGAATATTTCATGACATTTGTTTTAATATGAAGTGTTTAAAAGTCAAGAAGTTTTAAAAAGGCAACCCCCTCATAGATATTTTCTGTGAGGGGGAGCTAAGAATGATAATTATTTGTTATTCATTCTTTTCAAGATTTGCCGTTTCAAATCATTAAGCTGATTGATTTCGGCAATTTCTCTTTGGTCTAACGGATCTCCATTTGCTTTATCAGCAAGTTTATCCGTGCTTTTTTTTAGCTCGGCTAACATTTCATTTTGCGTACCTTTGTTGATAGCAAAAGAAATGAGTGCCTCGTTGTTGTCTGCTTTTGATGTTAATTTACCTCGGTATAGCTTGATTAGGTAAATAACTAAATAAGCGAATGCAATGAGGGCTAGAGCCGCTAAAATAATAATGGTCGATTGTGCCATGTTTAAAATGTGTTAGATTAATAATTAAGTGAAAAAATGTTTTTAATGAATAGCTTTTAACTGTTTTTGACAAAAAAGTCAAGCCTTTTTATACAAATTTTAAAGGCTTGTCTAATCTCGTCCAGAAAAAATGTGTTTTTAGGTAAAAAAAAGCCTCAAGAATAATCCTTAAGGCTTTGAGTTTTTAGAAGGTATGACGATAGAGTTCATCTAATGCGTCATTTGCTTCTATAGAAGTTTCTGTTTCTTGCAATAAAGCTTTAACTTCAGCATGAAAGCTTTTGCGTCTTTTTTCTTTTTCTTTAATAAAATTAACGCAAGTATTCAGCTGAATGTTTTTGCTGTTTAGCTCTTTTTTGTGCTTTCTGTTATTTCTCCATAAAAAGAAAGAAAGGACAATAATGGCTAGAATAAGAATAAGAATGATAATTACAAATTCCATAGGCTATTTACTGTTAATAGTTGTTTGAATATTTTCACAAAGAGAATTATTTTCATTGATTGTTCTAATTTCTTGAGAACTAAGGTTTGTTCCATCGTCTTTTTGGGCAAGACTACAGGTCTCTGCGTTTAGAAAATCAATCAAAGATTGGTGCATACCTTTATTTATCATAAAGTTAATACACTTGTCTTTTTTGTTTGCTTCTTTTGTGGTAATTCTTCTTTGTTTTGAAGTTAAAACTTTTTCTTTTTTAAGAAGATTAATTAAAACTAAAACTATTATTGCTGCAAAAATAACTACGGCAATAAGAACGATTTGTAAAGTTTGTTCACTCATGATTAAAAATTTTTAATTGTATAAATAAGTACGTTGTATTTTTACAATATATTCTTTTTGTCTAATGTCAATAATATTTTTATATAAAAATGTGAACTACACCCCAAAATTAAGATACAACTCAATTTTTCATCCTTTCATAAAAACTCACTTTTTAAACACACTTCAAACCCCCAGCCCACAAGAGCTAGGGGTTGTTTTTATAGTGTCTATTTTAAACGACCGTCTAGAATAGACACTATCACAAACTTTTGAAAAAATCAAGAAATAAGTAAAATCAACAACATAATTTCACAAAACTGTAACACTAAAAGTGTCTATTTTAAACGGTGGTTTAAAATAGACACTTTGTTTTTAAGACAGGTGTCAAAATACCAGAATATATGGGTTTATGGGCAGTCAATAATCCTCCCAAAGTATTTATTTTCTGCCCATATCCACCCAAAAACGCAATTTTTGCACTTTTTTGCAAAAATGCCCATTTAAAATTCCCCTTCACTTGTGAAGGGGTGGCGCCAAAGGCGACGGGGTAGTTATGACGGCGGATTCCACATCCGCCTATATGTAGGGGACGGGTCTGCCGTCCCTGAAAAAAGTATTAGTTGCCCCGTCATGCTGAATTTGTTTCAGCATCTAAAAATGAGATCCTGAAACAAGTTCAGGATGACGAGGTGTGGTTCAGGATAACATCTTGAGGGCGGGTGTCAGAGCCCTGTAGGGTACGGTCTTGACCGTACCTAAAAAAAGGAATGATTGTTTAACTAGATTGCCGCGCTTCGCTCGCAATGACAGTTAAGATTAAATCGTAGGGAACGGCGTCTCGACGTTCCACAACTGAAATTGTAGGGGACGATGCCCACATCGTCCCACCCATAACAAAAAAAAGGAGGAAATAAAAATGAAAAAAACAAAACTAATAACAGGAGGTATAATAGGTTTAACTTTCCTCCTAAATACAAGTTTAGCATCAGCAATAGTGGATGGTTGTAATGTTTCAACTAGTTGTCAAGAGTTAGGATATAAAAAACAAACCTGTGATAACAGCATAAAATGTCCATTTGACCCCAGCTATGCCTATTGCCAAGCTGAAACTAAATATGGTATTACTAGCTCTTGGGCATGCTATGATCACACCTTAAAACCTGTAGGCATAAAGATAGAATATGGAAGCACTGTATGTGTAGAATTAGAAGAAAATTCAGCTAGTTTTTCTGGTGCAACTTCAGATTGCAAGGAAAAAGGTTGGTATTTACCATCTTTAACAGAATTGAAAATAATATATGAAAATAAAGACACTATAAATAGGTATATAGAAAGTAATGATGGAGAAACCTTATATCAAAAACTTAGAAGCTCTAATCAAGCAGACTCCCAATACAGCCACTACTTATTGGACATGAAAGAAGGAACAACTACCACTGGTTCTAGTGGTTCCAGATACCATTTTAGATGTTTAAAAAAATTCTAAAAAACGTCATGCCGCCCATAAAGCATTTATGGGCTCAGGCATCTTCCGATTTTTAAAAACTGAAGATCGCTAAGCCCCAAAATAAATTTTGCGGAGCGATGACATAATTATGTAGGGGGCGATGCCCACATCGTCCCACCTGCTTAACTACCACCCCACGCGTTCTTAATATGCACAAAATCAAAAATCGATGCCACAAAAAAAGCATCGATTCTTTTTTTATAAGAACAATATTCAGGATGATATTTTAAATAAGCCTCTGCCCCTTTATAAATCCTTTTTTGTTGTTCTGGTTTTATTGCGTATAAAGCTGTTGTAATAGATGCTCTTTTTTTTACTTCTACAAAAACTATTGTTTTTCTTTTTGTTGCAACAATATCTATTTCTCCTGCATGAGTCCCCTTCCCTGTTATATAATTTGAATCTATAATTCTATAACCCTTAAACCTCAAAACCAGTTTTGCAAAAAGTTCTGCATGCTTACCGTTCATCTTTAATCTCCAAAGCTTTTTTATAAACTTCATTTTTATTCAACTTATATTCTTTAACCAAAAACGCCACCGCTTCTTTAACAGATTTTGTTTTCAATTCATCTCGCAAAAGAGATTCTATATCAACAACATTTTCAACCTCTTTTTGATTAATAATCACAACCATTTCACCTTTAGGTTCATTATTAACAAAATGCTCTATCAAAAATTCTGGAGAATTTGTAATAGCCTCTTCATACATTTTTGTAATTTCTCTCGCCACACAAACTTGCGATTGATTAAAAATATCTTTAATTACATTAAGTGTTTTTAATATTCTATTTGCTGTTTCATAACAAACAATTGTTGCCCTAACGTTTTTAAGCTCTTCAAAAAAATCAACCCGTCCCTTTTCTTTATTAGGCACAAAGCCAGCAAACAAAAACCTATCTGTTGGCAATCCAGATAATTGCAAAGCAGAAATCACAGCACTAACCCCTGGGATAGTTGTTACATAAAGCCCTTCATCTTTGCATTTTTTTACCAATTTATATCCAGGATCAGAAATAAGCGGAGAACCAGCATCAGAAACCAAAGCAACACTAACCCCTTTTTTAATATAATTAATTATCTTATCACTCTCTGCCGATTCGTTATAATCACAAAGATTTATAAACGTTTTTTTAATATTTAAGCCTAGCAAAGAAAACAATTTTTTTGTAATTCTTTTATCTTCACACGCCACCACATCAACCCCCTCTAAGGTTTCTAAAGCCCTAGATGTTATATCTTTTAAATTTCCGATTGGTGTTGCAACAATATATAGCCCTGTCTTCATTTTTCTTGCTTTCTAAAATTATCTTTGTTATATCTTAATATAACTTATAAGGAAAAATCAAGTGATAAAAAAGAGTTTAATTTTATTTCTAAGCCTATGTTTATTTGGCTGCTCAACTCAAATAGAATCTATGGGTGGTTTTATTGGAAACAACAAAGATATCGGAATATATGTTCCCGATGCCTTTAACGTTGCTGTTTTATTACCAACAAGCGGTGCTTATGCAAAAACAGGCACAGGAATGAGAAACGCAACTCAAATGGCACTTGAAGACACCAATAATCCAAACTTAATTTTAAGATTTTATGACACAAAATCAAACCCTACAGATGCAAGAATAGCTTTAGAAAATGCACTATCTAACAATCCAGACTTAATTATTGGTCCATTGCTTAGTGCTAACCTTAAATCTATATCACCTAAACTGGGTTGGAAAAACATTCCTATAATCTCATTTGCGACAAACCCAGATGCTTTATCAAAAGACGTTTATTCTATTGGCTTATTATCAGAAAACCAAATAGACAGAATGTTTGAATATACATCAAACTTAGGCAAACAAAAATTTGCTCTATTACTACCTGAAAACAACACAGGTCAATCAATTTCAAAATCTGCCGAAAAAATTGCAAGCAATTATAACGTAGACATCATAAGCACAACTTTTTATCCTCCACAAACAACAGACTTTTCAAGCGTCTTAAAAAACATGACAAATTATGATGAACGAAAAAAGTTAATGAACGCATATAAAGCAGGCTTAGAAGCAAAAGCATTAGAAGGTGATGAACAAGCACAAAGAGAGCTTAAAACATTGGGTGAAAATGATGCAATGGTTGGTGTAGATTTTGATGCCGTATTAATTGCAGACGGCGGAGCAAGATTAAAATCTGCTTTATCAAT
Organism: Alphaproteobacteria bacterium; assembly: GCA_044432975.1. GTDB lineage: Bacteria > Pseudomonadota > Alphaproteobacteria > RF32 > CAG-239 > JAWXUC01. The sequence goes on from JAWXUC010000009.1 coordinate 27,538, forward strand.
GTTTGGCTATTATGATGTTTCATACCCAGAAGTTTTATTCTTCGGCACTTCTGTTTGGGAAGGAACAGAGTTAAACGATGAAGAAAACGCTATTGGAAGTTTATACCCAGCACTTTCTCGTCAATATAGTTCATATTTCAACAATAAATATGAAAGCTTATTTCAAGAAAAACCAAGCACATTATATGCCCTAGCTTATGACGCAACAGCCCTTGCTTCAACATTAAGCAAAGCGCCAAATCTAAAAGATGCAATCTTAAAAAAAGATGGCTATGCTGGCCTAAACGGAGTTTTCAGATTTTTAGAAAACGGACAATCTGAACACGTTTTAGACATTTATCAAGTTAGAAAGGACGGAGACACTATAATAAACGTCGCCCCTAAAAAATTCAAATGAAAAAAACAAGAGACCGCAAATACTTTGCCCCTCAAAACAGAGGAAAAAAACGCCAATGCGATCATGAAGGATGCGACAAAGCAGGAGAATATCGCGCCCCAAAAGACAAAAGCCTAAAAGAATATTTTTGGTTTTGCCTAGAACATGTTCAAGAATATAACAAATCGTGGAACTTCTACGCAGGAGAAGAAGATTTTGTTGAAGAAGAAGCTGAAGAACCAAATAAAAGATTTTCAAATTTTTCATCAAAAGTTAAATACAACTTTTTTGATTATGATGATTATCACCCAAAACAAATTTATTGGACTGCAAAAGAACAAAAATATTTAACAGATCTAGAACTCAGCAAATATGGTGTTACATTAGACTTATTAAGACAACAATATAAAAAGCTAGTAAAAAAATATCACCCAGATGTTAATGCTGGCAACAAAGAAAAAGAAGAAAAGTTCAAATTAATTTCTGTTGCATATAAAGCAATAGAAAAAAAGTTGACTCAAGCCAAATAACAATTATTATAAACCCATTAAGTATAATTCGTTAACTATAAAATACTTCATAGGGAATGGCGCCTCGACATTCCACCAATTAAATAAGGATAGAACAAAAAATGTCAGATATTGAAAACCCATGGGTTGTAACCCCAAAAAAACAAGAAAAAGAAAAGAAAATTGTTGAATTAATTGATGAACCAAAAATCTCTGAATTAAACTTGGAATTTAAACCCAAATATATAATAATTGCTCTTCTTTTATTATGGTTAGTTTCAGGATTCTACCAAGTTCAACCAAATGAACAAGCCGTTGTTTTAAGATTTGGAAGATACACTCAAACAGTTGATGCGGGGCTTCATTATCACTTACCAACTCCGATTGAAAGCATAGAAAAAGTAAACATCACTTCAGAACGTAGTATCACTTTAGGGGTTAACAATTCAAACAAAAGCAGCAAATCTTCATGGACAGAAAGCCACATGTTAACAGGTGATGAAAACATTGTAGATATAAACCTAACTGTAGTATGGAAAATCAGCTCTGCTAGAGATTATTTATTCAGCATGAAAAACCCTGATTCTACAGTTGCTATAGCAGCTCAATCTGTATTAAGAGAAATTGTAGGACAATCTCAAATGCAAGACATTATCACAGGAGACAGAGGCAAAGTTGAAGAAGAAACAAAAATAGAGCTTCAAAAACTTCTTAATGAATTTGGCTCAGGAATAGAAATAATTCGTATAAAATTACAAAAAGCAGATCCTCCTAAACAAGTTGTAGACGCCTTTAATGAAGTTCAACGTGCAAAAGCAGATATGGAAAGACTTAAAAATGAAGCCGATGCCTATAGAAATGAGGTTTTACCAGTTGCCCGTGGTGATGCAGCCAGAATACTACAATCTGCAGAAGCTTATAAAGAAGGCGCAATAAAAAAAGCTCAAGGTGATGCCGATAGATTTAACGCAATTTATAAAGCCTATCAAGGTGGAAAAGAAGTTACAAAAAAACGTTTATATCTAGAAACAATGGAAGAAGTTTTACAAAACTCAGATAAAACCATTCTAGAGCAAAACCAAGCTCTACCATTATTAAACTTAAACAACCAATAACCATGTAGGGGACGACGCCCTCGGCGTCCCTAAAATAAGGAATACATAAATGAAAAAAGAAAAATTAATAATTTTTGGTGTTATTACCCTTGCTATTCTTCTTACAACCATAAACAGTGTTTGGATATTAAACCAAAAACAACAAGCAATTGTTTTGCAATTTGGTAAACCAATCAGAGACGTTCAAGAAGCTGGACTTAAATTCAAAATTCCATTTATTCAAAAAGTTGTTATTTATGACAACAGATTATTAGACTTAGACCCACCAGCTCAAGAAGTTGTTTTAAATGACAAAAAACGTATCGAAGTTGATAGCTTTACTCGTTATAGAATTACAAACCCATTAAAATTTTATCAAACAGTTAGGACTGAATATCAAGCAAGTTTAAAATTAGAAGATATCATAAACTCATCTGTTAGAAAAGTTTTAGGTAAAATTACTTTAACAGAATTATTAAGTTCTCAAAGAACAAAAATTATGACAGATATTTCAAGCGCTGTTAAAAAAGATGCTAACGCTATTGGTGTTTATGTTGCCGATGTTAGAATTCGCCGCGCAGACTTACCTGTAGAAGTACTACAAGCCATTAATGGTCGTATGAAAGCAGAACGTGAAAGAGACGCAAAAGAGTTTAGAGGTCAAGGACAAGAGCTATCTCAAAACATTAAAGCCAAAGCAGATAAAGAAAAAGTAATTATAATTGCCGAAGCTGAAAAACAAGCTCAAATGTTAAGAGGTCAAGGAGATGAAATCGCCATCCAAATATGGAATAATGCCGCCAATCAAGATGCCGAATTCTTTTCATTTTACCGCTCTTTAGAAGCATATAAAAATTCTCTACAACAAGGAACAACATCTTTTGTATTGTCTCCAAATTCAGAATTTTTCAAATACTTCAAGCAAAGCGCTAAATAAGAAATTTCTTGATTTTTAAAAATAAGAGAGTATAGAAACATTTATCACAAAAATAAAATTGTAAATAGGAGAATTATATCATGAAACAATCAGCAGGCGCAATAAGAGTAGGTTGGGTTATAGAATACAAAGGCAAACCTTGGACAATCATCAAAGCTCAACACATTAAACCAGGTAAAGGCGGCGCATTCATTCAAGCAGAATTAAAATCTGTAGAAGAAGGCACAAAAACAAATGAAAGATTTAGAACAGAAGATACTGTAGAAAAATTAATGGTAGAAAACAAAGACTGTCAATTTTTATTTGAAGACGCATCTGGTTTAACATTTATGGAATCAGATACTTATGAGCAATTTATTATGCCTGCAGATATTTTAGGCGATTCTCGTCCATTTTTAGCAGATGGCATGGCTGTTTTAGTTAACACAATTGATGGAAAACCAATTTCTGTAGAACTACCTCAACACGTTATTTGTGAAGTTGTTGAAACAGAGCCTGTTATAAAAGGTCAAACAGTATCATCATCATATAAACCTTCAATTGTAGACAATGGTGTTAGAGTAATGGTACCACCTTTTGTTGCTGTAGGCGAAAAAATTGTTGTTTCAACAATAGATGCAACTTATGTAGAGAGAGCAAAATAATGAGCCACATTAGTCCCGTATTAACAACACTTATAAATGCTGTAAAAAAATCTACAAATTCATTAAATAGAGATTTCGCAGAAATAGAAAGTTTGCAAACATCAATAAATGGAGCAAAAAACTTTTCTTTATTATCTATAAAAAAAGTAGAAGAAGCGTTAATAAATGAACTACATCTTTATAAACCAGATTACCCAATTTATAAAAATGTTAGCTCTGTAAAAACCAACAACTGTTTTTTAATTAATGTTGCAGACAACTTCACAAACTTTAATAAAGGATTAGATTTCTGTGGCATCAGCGTTGTTATTGTAGAAGAAGGAACACCTCTTGCAACTGTAGTTTTCAACCCTGCTACAAAAAAAGCTTATTTTGCTCAAAAAGGTAAAGGCGCTTATACAGAAGGTTTCAGAAACCATGAAAGATTACGTGTTTCTGGTCAAAAAGATATTAAAGAAGCAACCATAACAACAGATGCACAAAACTTTGAAAAAGTGTCTAAACTATGCAAATCAGTAACAATTTTAGGTACATCTATTATGGACTTTATTTATTGTGCTTCTGGCAAATTTGATGGCGCTATTTTAAGCAATGTTGATTTATCAACATTAATAGCAGGCACAATGATTGTTAAAGAATCTGGCGGTTATTCTTTTGCTTTAGAACAAAAAGATTTTAGAGAACAAAATTTTGACTTGATTTATAACACAAGAAATGTTGTAATAACAAACACAAACTTAAATAAAACTTTACCAGAAATTTTATAAGGAAAAGGGCTATGAAGAAATTTTTATTTTTGACATTATTTATTTCTTTCACATCAAACCTACAAGCTCAAGATATTGTAGTTAATAATAATGTGTTAGAAGCACTTAAAGCAACAGAAGGTGCTCCTGCACCTTTATTTCCTGTTTTGCCAAAAACAATTAAAGAAAACAAAGCCCCTATTATAAAAAAAACAGTTGCAAAAAAAGCTGCTCCTGTAAAAAAAACAGAAGCTCCTAAAACAACACCTAAAAAAACAGAGGCAAAACCTCAAGAACAAGCAGACTTACAAAAAGAGTTTGATAACATGAAACCAATTGTAACAGAAGCAAAAAAAGTTAAAACTCCTGTAGCAAAATCATTAAAGTTAGAAGATCCAACAAAAGAAAAACCTGTTGCTCATATTCCTGAAGAAAAACAAGCTCCCGTTGTTTCTGCACCCATAAAAAAAGAAGCCCCAAACAACAAAATATCTTTTGACAGTTTTGAAGCAACATTAAGCCCAGAAAACAAAAAACAAATAGATGCAATAATATCTTCTTTTAAAGATGCTAAAAACAATAGAATTTCAATAACCGCTTATAACTTAGAAGGTGAGGAAAACGCTTTTAAGAAAAAAAGACAAGTATTAAATCACGCTTTAGATGTTAGAACATATTTAATTAAAAAAGGTTATAGCAATTGCAGCATTAGAGTTCTTAGCGTTACAAACGACCCTCAAAAAAGAAATGTTGTAGAAATTAGTGAAACGGAATAAAAAGTGAAAAAAATTAAATATTTATCTTGATTTTATAAAAAAGAGTTGTAAATTAATTTCAGTTTAACAAAAGGAGATAAAAATGGTTTCTGTAGTAAGTGATGCTTGTGTAAAATGTAGAGCATGTGTAGATGTTTGCCCAGTTGGCGCATTCAAAGAAGGTCCAGATATGATGATTGTGGATCCTGATATTTGTATTGATTGTGGTGTTTGCCTTTCTGAATGCCCTCAAAATGCTATCTCAACAGAAGATGATGCTGATGCAAAATGGGTTAAATTCAACGCAGACAATGCAAGTGAATATCCAGAAGCTTAGTTTTAAGCAAAAAGATTACAAACAGGGTGGTTTTTATCACCCTGTTTGTTATTTAAACATCTGCAATTTTTGCTCTAAGCACTCAAATTCAACACATTTTGAATCTTCCTAATAGAACACATTTCAATCTGACGAACACGCTCTTTAGATATATGATAAATATTACTAAGCTCATCTAATGTTAAAACTTTATCCTGAAGACGCCTTTTTGATAAAATATCTTTTTCTCTAGGTTTTAGAGTTGTAAAAGCTTTATTAAAAAGTTCTTTTCTATAAGATTGAGTTTGAGCATGAATAAAAACATCTTCTTGATTCGGGCGAGAATCTTTTATAAAATCCTGCAATTCAGTTTCTCCTTCATTTCCAACAATAATATTAAGAGAACTATCATGAGCACTTATTCTCGCATTCATATCTTTCACTTCTGTCTCAGTAACGTTTAACATATCAGCAATTGAAGAAATACTTTCAGAATTCATCATTTTATCATCATAAAGCTTAAGCTGATTTTTTATTTTTTTTAAATTAAAAAACAATTTTTTTTGAGATATTGTTGTCCCTATTTTCACCAAAGACCAAGAATTAAGAATATATTTTTGAACACCAGCCTTTATCCACCATAAAGCATAAGTAGAAAACCTAAACCCTTTTTCTGGCTCAAACTTTTCTAACGCATTCAAAAGACCTATATTTCCCTCAGAAATCATCTCCTCAACAGACAATCCATAACCTTTATATCTATCAACAACTTTAACCACAAGTCGAAGATGAGAATTTATCAATTTATCAGCCACTTTTCGACTCTTAGACTCCTTATAAGCCACTGCCAAGTTATACTCATCTTCTGCGCTCAATAGCGGAAACTTTCTAATTTGTTGCATATATTGCTGAGAAAAATCCATTTTTTTATGTCCTCCATTTAAATTGTTTTTTTGTTATCACTACAAAAGACGTATCAAAAAGATTTAACAAAGCAATCTAACAAAAAGTTCTATAAAGCTATAACCTTATGATATAGCTTAACAAATAAGACATATAATAATTAGATTTAAGGCATCTTGACTCTTTATCATAAAACAAAAGTTATAAAAATCAGAGTCGTTTTTTATAAACAAAACCAAAGATTACAACCCAAAGTTTTAGACAATAAAAAACACTTGCGTTTTATATAAAAATAATGTACAAAAAAAACTCGATTAACATTTAACCGATAAAAGGTGGTGATATAAGTGGTTCAAGTTACTGTAATGGGCAATGACGTTTCTCAAAGCTTAAAAGTTTTGAAAAAGAAATTGCAACGTGAAGGTGTTTTCAGAGAAACAAAATTAAGACGTTATCATGAAACCGGATCAGAAAAAAAAGCTCGTCGTAAAGCAGAGGCTGTAAGACGCGCTAGAAAGCAGCTTAGAAAACGCTTAGAAACAGAAGGATTTTAGTCCTTTTAAAAAGAGAAGTTATTAACTTCTCTTTTTTCATTGTTTTTTAACTAATAGATGATATAAATAGTCCCCATGACAAAAATCGTTTTAAAAAAACTTATCAAAAAAGATATAATAAACAATAACAAGCATCGCTTTATCATTATTGGATATGCAGTTGCAACTTTATTCGCATGCTTAATTGCACTTTCTGACAACAACCCTAGCAACGCTTTAATCTCAAGAAACGATAGTATTGGATACTTATTGCTAGAAAACAACCAAGATGAATTTAGCCCTGAAAGTTCTTTATATCCATCAAAACCATTAGAAAACATCAAATCTTTATTTGATATGGTAATGCCAAGCGGCCCTCAAGAAGTTGAAAAAACAATTTCAATTAAAAGTGGAGACACCTTACTATCTATTTTAAAATCTACTGGTTTAGAAAATAAAGAGGCCTATGAACTAAACAACACTTTATGCAAACAAATAGACCCAAGAACTCTAAAAATAGGTCAAAAAATTGATATTACAACATTAGTTGATGAAGAAACAAATAAAATGCTACTTTTGCAAAAATTTGTTTACCACCAATCATTAGATACAAGATACACTTTATCACTAAATGAAGACAACGATTATGTTGTAGAAAAAGAAGTTGACGAACATATCTTAGAAATAAAAACAACAACAGGAACCATAAGCGGCATATTATCAACTTCAATGCAAAAACAAGGTGTTCCAAACACAATCATTTATGAATTCACAAAAATATTTTCAAACACTGTTGATTTTAATAAAGATGTTCAAAAAGGTGATAAATTTGAAGTTGTTTTTGAAAATCAAATTTCTCCAAACGGAAACTTAATAAAAACAGGAAAAATACTATATTTAAGCCTAACATTAAGAAAAAATAAAATTGCTTTATATCGTTTTAAGGATTCGAAAGGCAATATTGATTATTTTGATGACAGAGGTTTCGCATATTCCAACAAAACATTAATAAGAAAACCTTTAGCTTTTCAAAATGCAAGAGTTTCTTCTCCTTTTGGAATTAGAATGCACCCAATATTAAAAAGAAGAATAACTCACTGGGGTATTGATTATGCAGCACCAACAGGCACAGCCATTTATGCCGCTGGTGATGGCGTTATTCAGGTTAGAAAATATAACGGTGGATATGGCAACTACATAAAAATCAGACACAACTCAGAATACTCAACAGCCTATGGTCATATGTCAAGATATGGAAAAAACATTTATGTTGGTAAAAGAGTAAAAAGAGGAGATGTTATAGGTTATGTTGGCTCAACAGGCAGATCAACAGGACCACACCTTCATTATGAAGTAATACAAGCAGGAAGAAGAGTTAACCCTGCAAAAATAAAAGCCAACACAGGAGAAAATCTAAAAGGAACAACCTTTAAAAAATTCAAAACTCACATGGCTTCTTTCCAAAAAACATACTCATCTCTATTTGCGAGTGCTAAATGAAAAAAATAATCTGTGCGTTAATATTACTTCCAACAATAGCAAACGCTCAAACCTTTGATTATTCTATTCAAGCAAAATCTTTATATGGATATTCCACTCAAGATAATAAAAGTCATTTGCCAACAAATTTAGACTTAAACTTATCATATACTTATGACATCACAACTTTCTATCTTGATATAAACACCGCTTTTGATAAAGCAAATAAAGATTATAATCAAGGAAGCTGGGGAGAAGAATTTTACGCAATTATAGATACAGAGACCAAAGGACAATTTCAAATAGGACAAATGTATAACGTTGCAAAACAATTTTATTCAGGCTCTCAAAATGAATTAGATTATGATATTTCAGACTTTGTTACAAATTCAAGCTGGCAAAGAAACAACTCTATCACTAAGTTTTCAACATTTAATACTACAGCCATAAACACAGACGGTGTTGCACCCAAAATTTCTTACATAACACCAGAATTTTATAATTCATACTTAGGCTTCTCATACACTCCAGATTCTTACAATCGCAGAGGATTAACAAATAAAGAGGCCAAAGAAGGTTATATCTCATCTATATTAAACTACCAAGACTGGGGAGCAATAGATATAGAAACATCGCTCTCTTATGCTTATTTTGAAGACTTAGATAAAGAATACTCTGCATCAATTAAATTTTCTTATGGCAACTGGAGCTTAATGGGCGGGTACAGAAAAAGTGATAGTATTGGCGACAATATCACAATCAATGACGGATACCGCAACGCTACCGCTTATGACATTGGATTCGGGTATGAAATTGGCCCATACAAAGCCTTAGCTTCATATTTAAATACAAAATCAAATACTTTTGACTATACAGAAGAAATTTATTCCTTAAACCAATCTTTTCAATATAACAAATATCTAGACATTTACTTAATTGGCGCATATACAAATTATAACAACCAAGAAAATAAAGAGGGTTATACCTTTATAACAGGAATAAAAATAAACTTATGAGAGAAAATGCAATAAAAGCCATTGAAAAAGTAACCACAAAAAAAGGATTTTTTCAAAAAACAGAAGACAACTTTACAAATATGATTGTTTTAACAGCATTAAGAAATTTGCTATATATTGAAAAAACAATTTATAAATTTACCCAAAAACCCAAAGACTGCAAACCTTTATTAACTTCTGCAATAGCAGAACTATTATACTTAGACACTCCTGATTATGCCGTAATTAATAGCTATGTAGATATCGCAAAAAAAAGATTTAACAAACCTATTAGCAATTTTATAAATGCAGTTTTAAGAAACATCTGTAGAGAAAAAGAAGAAATTATCAATGCTGATGACAATGCTTTTTTCCCAAAATCTTTTTTAGAAACTCTAAAAGGATATGATGAAACAAGCATAAAAAAAATAGAAAAAGATTGCAAAACAGAACCTGCAACAAACATTGTCTACAAAGATGGCAAACAAGAGTTTATCTCTGGCAGAGTTGAAGAACAAGAAGGTTTTAATGAAGGTCTTTTTTGGGTGCAAGACAAATCATCTGCGCTTCCTGTTGAAATGCTAGAAAATATAAAAGGAGCAAACGTTTTAGATTTATGCTCTGCACCAGGCGGAAAAACCGCGCAACTTTTATCAAAAGGAGCTATTGTTACTTGTGTAGACATGTCAAATAGAAGACTAGAAACGCTAAAAACAAATATGGAAAGATTAAACCTCCAACCCAAAGAAATTATTTGTGCAGACGCTTTTGATTATTTAAAAAATTATAACAAAGAACCTTTTGACATAATTTTATTAGATGCTCCATGTTCTGCCACAGGAACGATTCGTCGTCATCCAGAAATTGCTCATATAAAAAACATAAAAGATGTCAACCAATCTGCAAAAACTCAACTTGGATTACTACAACTTTGCAATAGAGCCTTAAAACCTAAAGGCACTTTATTATATTGCAACTGCTCTATGAGCAAACAAGAAGGAGAAGATTTAATTAAAAGATTTTTAAATTCAAACCCATATAAAGAAATAGAACAAAAAAGAATTATTGCTGATGAAGAACATGACGGATTCTTTATTTCAAAAATGGAGCTAAAATAATATGATATGCATTTTAGGTAGCGACTCATTTTCTTTTTATCTCGCATGCAAACTGCAAGAAACAAACCAAGAGGTTTTTGTTTTATCTACAAAGTCAGAAGCAAAAAAACACTCTATAACCATAAAAGAAGAGGGTAAGTTTCAAAAAAAACAATACGAAATTGATGTTAAACACCACTTAGATGTAGAACCTGATTTTTTAATAATATCTTGCCCCAAAGAATTATTAAAAACAGAAATAATTGCGTTAAGAAAATCTCTATTAATAAACACACCAACAATTTGCTTATCTGGTCTAAAAGATGCAAAACTTATTAACGAACTCCTAAACAAAAACATAGAACTAGGTTATTTTGAAGGCGGTTTCAACAAAAAAAATGACTTCATAAATGTCAACGGATTAGGCGCCATATTATATTTAACTTCAGATTGCTCTTTCTTAGAAGTATTAAAAAAAACAGACTTAAAAGTAGAAACAAAAGAAAATCAAGAAATTTTATTCTGGAAATGGTTTTCTATATTTTCAATAACCTTTATATTAAATTGTCTTTATAAAAAATCTGTATTTGAATTGTCCAAAAACAAAGATTATAGAGAGTTAATAGAAAAATTGGTTAATGAAATATCAGAAACATCACCTTTAAAAAACAATAAATCTTTTGAAATATTATCAAACATAACATCTATATCTAATCAAACTGTTTACAAATTTTCTTTTACAGAAATAAATTTCATAAACAACACATTAAAAGAAAACTTAAACGAAAAAAATGAGCTTAACAAGTTAATAAAAACAATTTACAAAACACATGTCTTGTAATATAGTTTTTACATGACAGATTTAATAATATTTTCAACAATTGCATTGTGCATTATTTTAATTAGCTATTTTTGGCTTAATAAAACATATATCAATTCTTCATTAGAAGGAAAATCTTTCTTATATGACGGATTTGCAGAAATATTTTACTTCATAATAAGCATTTTCGCTGGAATATTTTTTATTTTTATAAACGATTCTGAATTTATCACCCCCTTAAAGAGTTATCAATTATTTGCCCCTTTATTACTATCTGGAATTTTAATTATATATCCAAAGACTTTTGTTTTAAGCATCTGTAGCTTAATCATTGCCTTGATAACACCAAGCCAGGCCATAACTTTTTATTTACCAGAAATAAACATTTATTTAGCAAAACTAATTATATTTGTTTTTTTATTTACTTTTTCATTTGCTTTCAAAAGCCAAAAAACTATTGAAGGAATCCCTTTTATTCAAACAAGTGCTTTAGGACTTGTTCTTGCTGCTCTATATTACTTTAGAGCAGCACCCTTATTTTATAGCTTATTAGGATGCACAATTGCTATAATAAGCATTGCAATGTTTGCTTTTGCCTCTTCTGGCAAAATAGCTTTTCAAACAAAAGATGGTTTTTTCTTTGGTTTCTTCATAAGTTGTTTAATAGTTCTATCTAGCGCAGAATATTTATTGCTACCTTGCTTAGTTGTTTCTTCTATGTTTTTTATAAATACCATATACAATTTATCACAAAAAATTATTAACTTTAAATTTAAAGAAAACTATGACATTTATTACACAGCACACACAAAAGAAAATATACAAAAAAAAGATTTATATTCTTACACAACTAAAGCATATTTTATAATGGGAATAATTTCTTTAGCTCCAATAGAAATAAAAGAAATATATCCAATATTTATAATTAGCACAACTTTTGGTAGCTGGTTATTGTACAGAACATATACTTTATACCAAGAAAAAGCATCTTGGAAAGGTATAATAAAAGATATAAAAAATGATGTAAAAGAAACTATAGAGAAGCAAAAAGATGATAAAAAAGATTAAAAAATTTTTCTTTGCTCCTCAAACTGCACCTAAAAGCAACGAGGGTTTACTTCCAGCTAAAAGCAAAATAAAAATATGTGTAATTGATTTTGTTGATAATATAGAAAGCAATTGCGCCAACAACTTCTGCACTCAATTAAACACTATAGACAATCTAGAAGTAACTCATTACAAAGAGCCATTGAACAAAGAATTCTTAAACTTAGATGCTAAATATCTTTTTGACTTTATTGATAACGGTTTAGATATTTTATATAAAACTAAAGCAGACGTTTTAATCTGGGGCATTAGAGAAAACAACACAATTCGCCTTCATTTTCAAACAGAAGAAATGTTTAGCGCACAAAGTAAAAACTTTATATCTATTTTAGACTGTCTTTATATTCCAGCTTCCGATATTGGATTCTCAACGTCTATCATAAACCTTGTTTATGGCTCTATACTTGCAACATATAACCCACAAAAACCAGAGCTTAAAATAATAAAAAAATATTGGTTAAAAAAGATAATTTCTTCCCTATCAAAAGACACCTCTGCAAAAGATTTACCTCAAAAATGTACCCCATATATAATGAACTTTTTAGGGTTGATTTATTTAACATACACATCTTATGACTTAAATGAAAAAGACTATAAAATAACCACATCTTTGTTTGAAAACGCCCTTGATTATAAAGATTTAATGACAACAACATTGCACTTAGGAAGAATATATATCCACTTAGCAGAATTAAATGACATCACCGCAACATCAAACAAAGCAAAACCACTAAAATTCTTAAGCAAAGCTATAGAAAACTATCGTCAAGCACAAAAATATGAAAACAAATACAATTTTCCTTACGACTATGGTTATATCTGCTATCGCCTTTCAGCATTACTATTTTTAGCCTTCAAAGAAAAAAATGATATTCAATCATTAAGGGATAGTGTTTTTCAGTTAAGAGAAGCAGAAAGAATTTTCACTTATGCATTATTTCCTGATTTTTGGTCAGAAATACAAAGCGAGCTTGGTTACAAATTATCTTTACTAGGCAAATTAAGCGGAAGTGAAGAAATATTAGAATTAGCCATCGGCTCATATAGAAATCAGCAAAAAATAATAACCGAAAGAGTAGACGCCATAAATTGGGCGAAAATCCAAGAAAAAATAGGTCAAATTTATTATACCTTAGGCAAATCATCTACAAGCAATGCTTTTTTAGAAATGTCTTTAGAATGTTTTCATGATGCCCTATATATTTTTGAAAACGCCAACCTTTCAGAAGATATAAAAAGACTAAATGTCAGCATCCTAAAATCATCAACACTTTAACTATTTATTAGAAAATATATGTTATAAAAACAATATGACAATAATTTCTGCAAGCATATTATCTGCTGATTTCTTAAATTTGCAATCAGAACTAGATAACTTAAAAAAAGCCAACACAGATTGGCTTCATATAGACGTAATGGATGGACATTTTGTGCCCAATTTTACGTTTGGTTCTCATATCCTAAAACAAATAAAAAAAGGCACAGACTTAATTTTAGATGTGCATTTAATGATAAACAGCCCAGAGAATATGATAGACTGGTTTATAGAGGCTGGTGCAGATTATATAACTTTTCATTTAGAAGCAACAAACAATGCTAAAAAAATTATTCAAAAAATAAAAAACAAGAACAAAAAAGTTGGTATTTCAATAAAACCAAGCACAGACATAAATTTATTATTGCCTTATTTAGAAGAACTTGATATGGTTTTAATAATGAGTGTAGAACCAGGGTTTGGTGGTCAAACGTTTATGCCAATTGCTATTGATAAAATCAAAGAGCTAAAGAAAATAAACTCAAATATTTTAATAGAGGTTGATGGTGGCATAAACAATATCACAGCCAATCAAACCATAAAAGCTGGCGCAAACGTGCTTGTTGCTGGCAATTACATTTTTTCTGGCAATTATTCTCAAAGAATAAAAAAACTAAGAGGTGAAATATGAAACACTTAATAATGATTATAGAAGACGAAGAAGCAATCGCCTTAATGTTAAAATACAACCTTGAAAAAGAAGGTTATTCTGTTGCAATAGAAGGTAGAGGATCTAAAGCTGTAGCCGAAATAGAAGATAAATTACCCTCAGTTATTTTGCTAGATTGGATGCTTCCAGAACTTAGCGGTGTTGAAATTTGTCGCTTAATCAGAAGCAAACCAGACATTAAAAACATCCCCATAATAATGTTAACTGCCAAAGGCCAAGAAGAAGATAAAATAAATGGACTAAATGCTGGCGCAGATGATTATGTAACCAAACCATTTTCTATTCCAGAATTAATGGCAAGAGTAAAAACTCAAGTAAGAAGATCTCCAGAAATAAATAAAACCGAAGAACTTATTTTTGAAGATATTAGAATGGATATTATTGAGAAAAAAGTCTTCAGAGGCAATAATATTATAAAACTAGGACCAACAGAATTTAGACTTCTAAAAGCATTAATGGAAGCACCTGGCAAAGTATTCTCAAGAGAAATTCTCTTAAAAAATGTTTGGGGAGACAACATCTATGTAGAATCAAGAACTGTAGATGTTCACATTAGACGATTAAGAAGAAATTTAAATGAATTTGGTCAAGACTATATTAGAACAGTCAGAGTATCAGGCTACTCAATAGACAAGGAATAAACAGCTTATGCAAAACTTTACACTATTAAACACTGGCTTTGAAGCAATCTTAAGCGGAACAATAGCAACTTTATTAGCACAAATATTAAAATTTTTAATAAACGCTATTAAAACCAAAGAGTTTAACTATGAACACCTCTTCACAACAGGAGGCATGCCAAGCTCTCACTCATCAGGAGTTTGCGCATTAACAACATCTGTTGGCTTAATAGGAGGTTTTAACAGCTTAATGTTTGCTGTTTCTTTTGGTTATGCTGTCGTAATCATGCACGATGCTGCTGGCTTAAGAAGAGATTCTGGTCAAATGGCAAAATGCCTAAATGAAATGATGAAAGAATTTTATAAATCAGATATAAAAACAAAATCAAAACAATTAAAAGAACTTTTAGGGCATACTCCCAAAGAAGTGTTTTGGGGCGCTATTCTAGGTATTGTTATAGCATTAGGACTACACCATATCTTATTAGGATAATCTTATTTTTTTCTCTTAGAGCTAGAGGCAATACCCATTGCTTCTCTATATTTGGCAACCGTACGTCTTGCTGTTTTTATACCCTCATTGCTCAAAAGTTCAGAAATTTTATCATCACTTAAAGGTTTTTCCCCTTCTGCCTCTATTAACTTTTTAATCTTATGTTTTATTGTTATTGTAGAAACATCATCGTTCCCAACATAAGACCCTGCTTTATTTGAAAAGAAGTATTTTAACTCAAACAATCCTTGTGGTGTTGCCATATATTTATTTGTCGTAACACGAGAAACCGTACTCTCAGAAACCTCTAAAACATCAGCACTTTCTTTTGCTGTAATTGGTTTAATATATTCGATTCCTTTTTCAAAAAAATCTCTTTGTGTTGCAACCAAATATTCAGCAGTCTTCAACAAAGTTTCAGCTCTTTGCCCCATAGCTTTTATTAAAAAATTTGCTCTTGATAAATTTTGATTTATATACTTTTTTACAACTTTATCTTTTTTAACTAAAGACTTATATTCATTATTAACTAAAACCTTAGGTAAAGAATTAGGGTTTAATTCCACAATATAATCACCTTTTTTATTAACCCTAACCAAAACATCTGGTACAATATATGTCGCAATATCATTATCATAATCTTTACAAGGTTTAGGGTTGCAAGACTTAATATCTGCAATCATCGTTGTTAAATCACTGTCTGTACAATTGCAAATCTTTTTTAATTCGCTTAATTTTTTAGATCCTAGCAAATCCAAATTATCTAAAAGCTTTTTCATCATAGGATCAAGTAAATTTTTATCTTTTAACTGAATTGCAATAACCTCTTTTAAGCTTTGACCAAAAATCCCCGCAGGTTCAAAAGTCTTTAAAACATCTAAAATATCATTAATAAAACTCTCTTTTATTTTAATGCTATTAGACATTCTTTTAATATCACCAACAAAATAACCAGCCCCATCCAACTCATGCATTAAAAGACGAGCCACAATAATTTCTTTATCTTTTCTAAAATGTATATTTATCTGACTATTTATAATATCATACAAAGACGATTCTTTAGCTTTTTGATTTAAATAAAAATCAAAAGAATCATCATTATCATTTATTTTACGTTCATTAATTTCATAACCGATTCTATCAGATCCAAAGTCATCAAAATCATTTTCATAATCCATATCAGGAGAAAAGTCTTCTATCTCTTCTGTTGTTTCAACAACTTCTTCAGAAAAATCTTCCTCTTTAGACAATAGCGGATTTTCTAAAATTTCATTTTCAACTAATTCAGATAATTCTTGATTAGATAACGCCAACATAGAAATCGCTTGCGTTAATGACTGTGTCATAGCAAGGGTTTGTGATTGTTTAATTTCTATCCGTGGAGTAAGCGCCACTATCAAGCCCTCCTACAAAGAAAAATCTTCTCCAAGATACACTTTTCTAACCTCTGCACTAGCCACAATCTCTGCTCCAGTACCCTCCATTAAAACAGTACCTGCGTGCAATATATAAGCTCTATCAACAACATCTAATGTTTCTCTAACGTTATGATCGGTAATTAAAACCCCGATTCCACGATATTTTAATTTTGAAATAAGCTCCCTAATATCTGCCACCGCAATAGGATCAATACCAGCTAAAGGCTCATCTAAAAGAACATATTGAGGTTGAGAAGCCAAAGCACGAGCAATTTCCAAACGTCGACGCTCACCACCAGATAAAGATATTGCTAAAGATTTACGCAAATGAGAAATAGAAAACTCATTTAAAAGTTCTTCAAGCATAGCTTCTCTTTTATCTTTTTTAGATTCAACTAGCTCTAAAACAGCCATAATATTATCTTCAACGCTCAATGTTCTAAAAATAGACGCCTCTTGAGGAAGATATCCAAGACCCAACTTAGCGCGCTTATACATTGGCAAATTTGTAGCATCAACACCGTCAATTAAAATTTCTCCATAATCAGGAGAAACAAGACCTGTAACACAATAAAAACAGGTTGTTTTACCTGCACCATTAGGACCAAGAAGAGCTACAGCTTCACCTTTCTTAACATATAAAGAAACGTTTTTCAAAATAGAACGTTTTTTATATTTTTTACCAACATTAAAAATTTCTAGCTTATCTGTCTTCATTCTTTTGCCTTAAAAGTTCCCTTAACTTGTCCTTTTGAGCCTGCAATAATTTTGCTCACACCTGTTTTTAAGTTTGCAACAGCCTTATCACCTTTAAGTTCATTATCTTTTTGAAAAATAGTAACATCATCAAAAAGATGAACTTCACCAAGTGTTGGATAATAAGTCCCAGTATTAGCAGTTACTGTCGCATCTTTTGTTATTATCTTAATATTATCAAAAATATCAACTTTGTCTAGCTCCATTGAAGAGTTGTTAGTTTCTTTAAAATAAGCTTTTAACTCATCTGCAATAATAGTGTTCCCATCTTTAGTCTTTGCTTTAACACCACCCTTAGCAATAGCTTCTTTTTTAGTTGGATAATAAAAAATATTATCATCAGCTTCTAATGTTTCATTTTCTGTAACAATCTTAGCAGGTTTTCCTGTTAAAATAGCCTCTTCTTTTGCCATACTATATTCTAGCTTATCCCCATATCCTTTTGCACTATCAGAAGTCAAAACAACATTATCAAAACCAAAAACTTTAGAGATTTCTTTCTTTCCATTAGCTTCTGAATAAAAAGCCTCTAATTTATTTGCATTTACTTTCATAGAAGAATTAGATGCTTCTGCATTACCAACAGCCACCATTTTTGCTTCTTTATTATGCCATTCAACCTTTTCATCTGCCTTAATTTTCAAATCATCAGCATTAGCAATTAACGGAAAAACAAACATAAAAGCTATTAAAAGTTTTTTCATTTAACCTCACTTTTTTTCAATTTAACATTACCAATAAAAGTTATAATTTCTTTTTTTAAATCAATCTCAAAGCCGTCTGCTTCAACATCACCTAAAAACCCCTCACCAAACGTAGGAGCTTTAGAAAAAACTTTATTTGTATTAAAATCTGCCACAACTTCTGTTGCATTCATCTCAAAACCTTGAGTATAAAATATATCAACAATATTAGGCAACTTTAACAAATTTTGATTTTGATAAAAATAACCTTCATTAGTTTTCATATTAAGCCAATCACCAACATTGTTGTTAAAAACAGCATCCAAATCATCTAATTTTGTTATTTTATTTTCTGCATCAACTTCTTCAATATGTTTTGCCTTAAAATTCTGAACTTGATTATCTTTATTTGTAATATAAAAATCCAGTTTATCTACCATAAGTTTTTCAAGCTCACCTTTTTTAGGTATTGTAATCTGAAAAGCAAAAGAAGTCTCTTGATTTTTTATAATAGGCACAACAACCAACAAACTCAACAATACAAGCGCAACCAAAGGAAACAATATCCTAATTTTTTCAGACAAAGTTCTTTTGTTAGATTTAACATCTATTGGATTATCAAAAAAAGAATCTATTTTATTTTTATCAAACAACGCCAACCCTCAAACAATCATGCAAATGAATTAAACCAACTGGCTTTTCACCCTCAAGCACAAAAAGTTGTGTAATTTTCTTTTCATTCATCACCCTAACAGCCTCTGCAGCCAAAACATCTTTACTTATAGTTTTAGGATTAACAGTCATAACGTCAACAACTGGTTTTACAAACAATTCATCATTCATCTGACGACGCAAATCACCATCAGTAATCATACCTGCTAAATTGCCATCATCATCTAAAACACCAACACAACCAAGCATTTTTTTACTCATAACATAAATAGCTTCTGGCATTTTATTTGTATTTGCAACAAAAGGCAAGTCATCTCCCGTTCTCATCACATTTTCAACCTTAAGAAGAACAGAGCCAAGCTTGCCACCAGGGTGAGATTTATTATACTCACTTTTAGTAAAAGCTCTTCTATTCATCAAGCAACAAGCCAAAATATCACCCATCGCCAACATAGAAGTTGTAGAAGACGTTGGAGCCATTCCTAACGGACAGGCCTCTTTTGCTGTTGGCAACCTTAAAATATAATCACCCAATTTACCAAGAGAACTATCAACTTTTTTAGTAATTGCAATTAAAGGAATATTAAAACGCTTACAATAATTCAAAATATCTAAAAGCTCTTTTGACTCTCCGCTATTAGAAATCGCAATAACCACATCATCGTTTGTAACCATACCCAAATCACCATGAGAAGCCTCTGCAGGATGCACAAAAAATGATGGTGTACCAGTAGATGCAAGAGTAGCTGCAATCTTATTACCAATATGCCCAGCTTTACCCATACCTGTTACAATAACACGTCCTTTTGCATTTTGCATTAAGTCAAGCACTGTTATTAAATTATCATCTAACAACCCCGCCATTTCTTGCAAAGCTTTAATTTCTGTATCTATAACTGTTTTCGCAAATTCAACATCACTCATATTTTTAGTCCTTTATAAAATAAATTTAGATAAATCAGATTGTTTAGTATATTTACTCAATTTTTCATCTACCATTTCAGCGGTTATAAGTTCTTTTTCCCCACTCCTATCAGAAGCGTTAAAACTGATATCCTCAAGTAAAATTTCAAACACTGTATGCAAACGTCTTGCACCAATATTTTCAACATTTTCATTAATCAAAACAGAAAATTCAGCAATTTTTTCTATTGCCTCTTTAGAGAACTCCAAATTAAAGTTTTCTGTTTTCAATAAAGCCACATATTGTTCAATAAGATTAGCCTCTGTTTTTGTTAAAATTGCAATAAAATTATCATAAGTCAAACCTTTTAATTCTACCCTAATAGGTAAACGTCCCTGTAATTCTGGCAATAAATCAGCTGGCTTTGCCAAATGAAACGCACCAGAACAAATAAAAAGAATGTGATCTGTCTTAACCATTCCATGTTTTGTTGTAACTGTTGTCCCTTCAATTAAAGGCAACAAGTCTCTTTGCACACCTTCACGAGAAACATCTCCACGTTTACTTTCATCTTTACCACAAATTTTATCAATTTCATCAATAAATACGATTCCATTGTTTTCAACATTTTTAATTGCCTGAGAAGTAACTTTTTCAAAATCTAAAAGTTCATCAACTTCTTCGTCCATAATAATCTTACGAGCTTCTGCAACATTAAGCTTTTTAGTTTTATAACGTTCACCAGATTTACCTAAAATATCTCCTAAAGAAATCATTCCCATTTGCGCACCAGGCATACCAGGCACATCAAAAGTAGGCATAGAAGCATTTGAATTATCTAAAACAGAAATTTCTATTTCTTTATCTTCTAGTTTTTCTTCCATTAACAAGCGCTTAAATTTTTCTTTAGTTTCATCACCAGCGCTTAAACCAACAAGAGCTTCTAACAAACGTTCATTAGTATTTTCTTTAGCCTTAATTAAAACATCTTCTTTCATAACTTCTTTAGCTTGATTAATTGCCAAATCTAATAAATCTCTAACAATACCTTCAACATCACGACCAACATAGCCAATTTCTGTAAATTTTGTTGCTTCAACTTTAATAAAAGGCGCTTTAGCAAGCTTTGCAAGCCTACGAGAAATTTCTGTTTTACCAACACCTGTAGGACCAACCATTAAAATGTTTTTAGGCACAATTTCTTCTCTTAACTTTGGCTCAACATTCATTCTGCGATATCTATTACGCAAAGCTAAAGCCACAGCTTTTTTTGCATCTTCTTGCCCAATAATAAACCTATCAAGTTCTGCAACAATTTGTTTTGGTGTAAAATTATTTATCATTTTCAATTTTCTCTACTATAATATTATGATTAGAATACACATCAATATCAGCAGCTATGCTAACCGCTTCTTTTGCCATATCCTCTAAGGATATATTTTGATTATAAAGTGCTTTAACTGCTGCCAAAGCATAATTTCCACCGCTCCCGATTCCAATAATACCATCATCAGGTTCCATAACCTCTCCTGTACCATTCAAAATCAAAGAAGTTTCTTTATCAGCCACAATCATATATGCTTGTAACTGGCGCAAATATTTATCCATACGCCAATCTTTTGCAAGCTCAACACAAGCACGTTTAAGCTGATTTGAGTGTTTTTCAAGCTTTGCTTCTAAACGTTCAATCAAAGTCATGCCGTCAGCTGCAGCACCTGCAAAACCAGCAATAATATCGTTATTTTTACCAATACGTCTAACTTTTACAGACTTTGACTTAAAAACAACTGCTTGCCCCAAAGTTGCTTGACCATCACCAGCCATAACAACCTCATTATCTTTTCTAATACATATAATTGTTGTCATTATTTTACTTCTTTCACTTTCATTGCTTTAGGAGCTTTAAATACTTTAGTCTCAACTTTAGATTTTCTCCAAGGTTCTTTATTTAAGAATTCTCTACCACAAAGCTCAACACTTAAACTTTTTAATGCTGTTTCAATTGGCATATATAAGTCAGGTTCTTCTTCATTAAGTTTTTTACCATAGTGAGCAATACCATAAATGTTACCTTTACTATCAACCAAAGCGCCACCAACAGTCAAAGATTGTGTATGCTTATCTGTAATAATTTCAGCACCTTTATCCTCAGAGAAGCGATAACCTTTAATTGTTGTTTCATTATCAACATATCCTTCTGTACCACCTTCTTCTTGAATATTCATACCCATAGTCATAAAGCCAGTTGCACCCACAGGAGGCAAATTAAGTTCTAAAGGTAAAGGAGTATATTTAATTTTTTCATCAGCCAATAACAACGCTACATTCTTACTAGGAGAAAATCTAAATCCACTAGCCCCAAACTCAACTCCATTAATAGCTTTTGCCCTAAAATTATTATCACCTTCACTAATTAAATCGGCACTAGTCAAAATAAATTGATCATTAATAATTAAACCAACACCTTGCTTCAAACCAGATAAAGAAGAAATCTCAACCATAGAAGCCCTAGTCTTATAAACATTATAAGGATCCATATCTTTATTTGCTAATTCATTTTCAACACAGAAAACACCTTTAGATTCAATATAAGCCGCTTCAACAATTTCTTGTTTATCCTCTTCAACAGGAATATCAATCCAATCACTTTCCGCAACTTTACATTTATCACAACCTTCATTACGTTTAAATATTGGTCCGCAATCGCCACTCTTACAGCTTTCTCCTTTAGCTTTAGCTCTACACATCGCACTATCACAGCCTTCGTTTCGCTTAAAGATAGGGCCACAATCGCCACTTTTACAAGAACCATCTTTAGCCTTACAAGTACCACTATCGCAGTCTTTGTTTCTTTCAAAAACATCTTTTACAATTTCATCACAATCAGAACCCTCACAACCTTCTACAACTGCAAAAATATCTCCCTCTTCAACAAATTCCATATCAAGAGGCGCTCTTTCCTCAACAGAAGATAAATCAAAAGATTCAGAACTTTCAAAAACATTATCATCAAAAAATGGATCATCTTGAGAAAGAGGCGCATCCGCAACAATAGTAGACTTTTCTTTAACAGTCTCACCATCAACAACACCTGTTTCAAGAATGTCATCTTCAACAACAGATACATCTAATGAAGAACCATCAGAAACCAAACTACCATCCTCTACAACAACTATAGAATCTTTAGGAACATTAGTCTCCAAAACCTCAACAAAAATTTCAGAACCAGAAGAAGAAAAACCAGATTCTTCTAAAGAATTAACACTTACAGGAATATATTTTCCATTTTCTGTTTTTACAAACACAGAAGAACCAGAAGAAGAAAAACCACCATCTTCAATAATATCAACATCATTCTTCACAAAAACACCCAAATCAGAGGACAACTCACCATCTTCAACATCATCTTTAACAGGAACAAACATCCCATTAAAAAGCCTTGCAAACTTATTAAACGCAGAAGAAAAACCACCTTCTTCCTCAACAACTTCAACATCAATAGGACTAAATTTACCTTCAGCGGTTTTAACAAAAACTTGTCCACCTAAAGAAGATGCCCCTCCCTCTTCAAGTACTTTAATATCAACAGGAACAAAAACACCCTCCTCAACCTTAACAAACACGGCAGAACCAGAAGAAGAAACACCTGCATTTTCAAACACCTCAACATCTATAGGCAAAAACTCACCTTTAGAAGTTTGAACAAAAACCTCTGATCCCAAAGAAGATAAACCATCTTTTTCAATTATTTCTGCATCAACAGCTTCAAATTTTCCATCTTTATCTTTTACAAAAACAGGTAAACTTGTAGAAACCTCTCCATCTTCAACAATTTTATTTTTAACAGCAACATACATTCCATTAAATAGTTTAACAAACTTATTAAAAGCAGAAGCAAAAAGACCTTCCTTTTTCACAGAATCAACATCTATAGGCAAAAATTCTCCTTTAGATGTTTTAACAAAAGCCTGAGTTCCTAAAGAAGACAAACCTCCATCTTCAAGTATTTTTACATCAACAGGAACAAATTTACCATCAGCAGCTTTAACAAAAACAGCAGACCCAGATTCTGTTAAACCACCATTTTCTAAAGCAACAACATCAACAGGAAGAAAAACCGTATTTTCCTCAACAACAGAAGAATTTAATGTTTTTTCAACAACTTCCATATCAACAGGCAACACCTCTCCTTTTTCTGTTTTAACAAAAACTTGAGTGTCAAAATCCATTTCTTTTACATCATTCACACTAACAGGAGCAAGCTCACCATCAGCTTTCTTAACATAGAAGTCATAATTTAAACCATTATTAGGTAAACTAGCATCTCCAGATCTTGCCACTTCAACCTTTTGAACATAAGCACATTTTGCAGGATTAATAAAGCTTTCTAAATCAGCCAAAAGCTTTCTATAAGATTTTTGTTGTTCATCACCATGAGCAGTCGCAATTTGTTTTTCAAAACCATCAAGATAACGCAATTGCTTCAAAGCTTCTCTAAAAGATTCCTCAACCAAAACAACTTCACCATCAATTGTACCATCTTCAAGAGTTGCATACCCTGTTGAAGTTCCTTTCCAAAAAACATTTTGCCTAGCAACATCCATCAAGCGCCAAACAACGGTCATTTCTGAAGAACCTTTTCGATTCTCTGTGCTTTTAACAGTTTTCCAATCAAACTCATCACACACATTCATCGCATAATCAACAATTTCTGCAGTTAAAATATATTCAGGCATCGGAGAAGAAGAATTAGCATCACACAAATCTGTAGGCATTTTAATTTGAGGAATACATTGACCATACTCTTCATTAAAGATATCAAAAAAGTTCATATCTTTTTGCATTGTTCTACCAACATTTAAGAACATTTCTTTATCGTTTCTTCTACATCCAAAAATTCTAAAACGATAATCTCCCAACTTATTTATATAATTTGCAAATTTATTTTGTTTTTTTAATCTAAAATCAACATACTTAAAGTTAATAGGCATAAAATCTTTACATTCTCTATGCACATAATCATAATCTAAATTTGCACTAGGAGTATAATTTTTCACATAAGTTTTTTCATTCTTTTTAATAGGCTCTTGTTCACATTTTTCACATTTTTCACCACGTTTAAAAATTGGACCACAACCATTTTCTTTATTACAAAGCTTTGCTGTTTTTTCATAAACAGGCATTTTAGTATAATTAACTTTTTCAACAACAGTAAAGTTATTTAATTTTTCACTACAAGGCATACCATTTTCTGAGTAAAAAGCATTGCAATGAGTAACTTCTTTTCCCCAGACAATAGTTGGTAACATTAAAAAAATGGCCAAAACTCTAAAAAACATAATTAAACTCTCCTCTGTTTACGATAGCTCAAAGCTTGCGCAATGTCTATTTTAAGAATATTTTCTCTAAATTGCAAGTCCGCAATTGTTCTAGCAAGCCTCAAGACTCTATGATAAGCTCTTGCCGATAAATCCATCCTCTCTGCAGCAGATAAAAGCAATGCTTTAGCATCGTTATCCAACACACAAAATCGCTCTAAATCCTTACCCTTAAGTTGAGCATTAACACTAATGTTTAAGCCACTTTCAGCATATCTTTGTGCCTGAAATTCACGAGCTTTAATAACCCTATTTAAAATTTCTTTAGAACCCTCTCCTCGCTTAATATTAGCAAGCTCTGTTGGTTTAACCGCCATCACGTCTATGTGGATATCTATTCTATCTAAAAGTGGTCCAGATATTTTATTTTGATATTCTTCAGCACAAAGCGGCGCTCTTTTGCATTCCATCTTATGATTTCCCAAATAACCACATCGACAAGGATTCATAGCCCCAACAAGCATAAACCTTGCTGGATAAGAGCAAAAAGCATTTACACGAGAAACATTTACGATTCCGCTTTCTAAAGGTTGCCTCAAAGCCTCTAAAGTCGGCCTTGCAAACTCTGGCAATTCATCAAGAAACAAAACCCCATTATGTGCCAAAGAAATCTCCCCTGGCCGAGCTTTTCTGCCACCGCCAACAAGAGCAGGGGTTGAAGCGCTATGATGCGGAGCTCTAAACGGACGTTCAAAACAAATTTTTCCTTCTTTAAGCTCTCCGCAAATAGAAGAAATAACAGATGTCTCTAACGCCTCTTTAGAAGTTAATGGTGGCAAAATAGAAGGCAATCTTTCTGCCAACATAGACTTTCCAGAACCTGGAGGACCAACCATTAAAAGATTGTGAGAACCCGCCGCCGCAACTTCAAAAGCTTTCTTAGCCGATTCCTGCCCCAAAACATCTGCCATATCCAAATGTTTTTTCATGCCATCAATCTTTTTAAGTGCTGGCGTTGGAATAATTTGAGAACCTTTAAAATGATTAATTAAAGAAAGCAAGTTTGGCGCTGCCACAACATTTTTCAAACCAGACCACATTGCCTCAGACCCACACGATTCTGGGCAAATAATCCCTTTACCTTTAGAGTTTGCAGCAATTGCAACAGGCAAAACCCCATTAACAGAAATAATAGAACCATCAAGCCCCAATTCACCTAAAACAATATAGTCATTTAACACATCAACAGGAACAACGCCTAAAACAACTAAAACCCCCATAGCAATAGGCAAATCAAAATGAGACCCTTCTTTTAACAAACCTGCAGGAGATAAATTTATAATCAAGCGCTTAGCAGGAATATCCAACCCCATCGATTCTAAAGCAGATTTTACTCTCTCTTTGCTTTCAGAAATTGTCTTATCTGGCAGCCCTACGATTCCAAAAGACGGCAAACCATTTGTTAATTGCACTTGCAAATCAACATCTAAAACCTCTAAACCATTAAAAGCTATTGTATTTATATGTGTAGTTATCATAAACAATAAAATACAACAAAAAGTTAAACATTCAATTAAAATCTTATATAAAAATTAACAATTAATAGCCACAATATTTACAAAGGAGAATAAAATGAACACAATATATCTAGAATATAAAAAAGAATATGACTCATATATCATCGCAGATGAAGTTATTAATGATTTTATTAAAAAAAATATTGTCCCAAATATCAGAATAAAACAAGAAACTTTACCTAACTCTCCAACAATTGGCGTTTTAATGGGGCGCGAAAAAGATTGTTATGCCACCCACAATGAATATGTTAAAACAACTTTAGACGCTGGTGCAAATATCAAGTTTTTAGATTATACAAACTGTCTTGCTCAATTAGAAGAATGTGATGGTTTATTATTAATTGGCGGCGCTTTTCCAACTCCAAAACAATACTATAATTCAAATCAAAGTGGTTTTGGGTTTGAATATACTCAAAGACTTTGCGCTTATATTGCTTTAAGTATTAACGCTCAAACAAAAAAGATTCCTATTTTAGCCATCTGCGCAGGAGCTCAAATTATTGCAATGGAAAAAGGATTAAAAATAGACCTTGTCGATAATCATCAAACTAAAGAGCTAAATGTACATAAAATAAAAATAGCCTCAAATAGCCTCCTTAAAAAGATTATAAATAAAGAAGAAATAACCGTAAACTCTCGCCATAAAGAACAAGTAATAAATAATAATACTATAAACATCTATGCAACATCAGATGACAATGTTTTAGAAGCTTGGGGAGATGAAAATAACAACATTCTATGTGTTCAATGGCATCCAGAAACAATGTATGTAGAAAATAACGATAAAGAACAACTTGAAATATACAAATGGTTAATTAACAAAGCAAAGGAATTAAAATGAAAAAAATAGCATTCGTAAGCCCATCAAGTATATTATCTAAAGAAGGACAAAAAAATGTTTTGCACTCCAAAGATTATTTTGAAGCTTTAGGATATGAAGTTGTTTTAGGAGAACACATCTTTGCAGAACACAATTATTTTGCAGGCACAGATAAACAAAGAGCCTCAGACATTATGAAAGCATATCAAGATAAAGATGTTATAGCAATTATAGCATCAAGAGGAGGCACTGGAGGCTGTACACCATTATTAAATTTATTAGACTGGAATACAATCAAAAACAATCCCAAGCCATTTATAGGTTTTAGTGAAGTAACCACTTTTCATAATGCTTTTTATCACAAACTAAATCAGATAAACTTTTCTGGCTATATGACATTTTATAATGACTTAAATAAAGAAAAAAACACCGAAAATTCATTAAAAAATCTTTTAGCAAACAATCGCTTTGAAATCACAAGTGGAGAAGCACTAATAGAAGGAGAAGCAGAGGGCATCTTAATTGGAGGCAATTTAAGCGTTTTCCGCAACCTTTGTGGCACAGAATACTTTCCTGACTTGAGCAATAAAATATTATTACTAGAAGATGTTGATGAATATTCTTATAAAATAAATGTAATGCTAAACCAAATAAAACTGCAACCAAATTTCAACAAGTTAAAAGGAATTATTTTTGGAGATTTTAATGATTGTCAAAAAACAAACCCTAAAGATTTAAGCACAGACGAATTTCTTCAAGAATTTATAAAAGAACTAAACATTCCTGTAATCATAAACTTTGAAAATGGACACCTTCACAACGGCTATGTAGTACCAATTGGTAAAAAAGTGAAATTAGTTTCAGCAAAAGATAATTGTAAATTAATTATTTAACCTTGACAAAAAATAAAAAAAGATTAGTTTAATCTCCACTTAAACTTATTTAATTAATTATTTACAATCAATCCACTGGAATATTCCATGGATAACAACTAAAACATTTTAACATTATGGCACAAACACAAGTTATGCTCAGAGTTTTAAGAACTCGCCTTTCGCTAAACCAAGATGGTTCATCACGAAAGATTCAAGAAGTAGAGAATATCTCTTACACAGACAGACACCGCCTAAGAGAGATTAATGGCATCGTCGCTATCGTTTTGAATGGAAAGCCCTACGCTTATTTTGAAGAAGGCAATCCAAAAGAATATCCTAAAGATGACAATCACTTATGGTTTATTCCAACCCAAAGTGAGGTTGATTTCTTCAACAGCAATGCTAAACTCTTCCAAGAAACAATTGAAGCAATTAGAGAGGTTCAACCAATGTTTCGCTGGCGAGGTAGAACCTTGTACACACTCAAAAAAGAGCTTTTTGTCCGCGTAAGAGTAACCGAAAACGGCATCACGTTTAACAAAGATGTCAGAATCAAAGAACTCACGACAGAAATGCAAATCATCGGCATCGCTCGTGGCAATCAAGTCTATATCAAGAGTAACGGATATCCAAAAGTCCAAGTATCTCCTGATAAAATCTGTAAACTAGCCACAGATCATGACCTAAAAGTCATTACTCGCAACCAGGAGTACTTTGACGATTTTGTTGCCCAAATTAAAACAGTCAAACCAGATTTTTGGTTACAAGAAGGAGATATTTATGTTGCTTCTCCAGAATTTGGCTTTGGTATTGACTGGTAATGTTACTTTATTGTTTAACAAGCCCCTATTTTTAGGGGCTTTAACCAACCTATTATTATGAAACAAGTACATCAAGAAGTTCTTGAAGGTCTAGGAGTTCACTTCCCAGAAGTCCCTAAACCAGCAATCGTAAAGACCAATGAAGCAAAGCCTTCTACAAAGAAGCCACCAACTTCAAAAGGTCATCCCAAAAAGAACAGTACAATTAAGCAACCCTAAAAAAGGGATTGTAAACTAACAAAAAAGGCTTATTTTTTAATAAGCCTTTTGCTATATCAATCTAAAAAATTATATTTCCCATTTTTTATCTGAATTAAAACAGGATTAGAATGAAACTGACCTTTATCATCTAATTCAATATCTCCAACAACTCCCTTAAAATATTTAATTTTATGCAACTCATCAACAATCATATCAGATGTCGGAATTTCACCATTTTGCAAGCCAAGACTTTCATAAACTTGAGCAATAATATTTATACCATCATAGCCATATTGAGAACGATAAGTCCTACCGCCATATTTTTTTATATATTCATCAGTACCATCAGTTACACCAATACTATAATAATCATCAAACATTTTTTCTAAATCAGGGTCATTATTGTAAAACTCAAGCCCAACAATGGTTGCATTATGTTTTTGAAGCATCCATTCTCTTGAAAACATTTCAACAACAGGAGGAAGCGCCAAAACAAGAAGAACATCAGGATCTTGTCTTATTATTTTAGAAACAATTAAACCATAACTACGTTCAGAAGGCATAACGCGATAACTTTCAATTTTTTTATTTTGCAGTTCAGCCTCAATATTATCTGTTATTTCAATAACACCGTCATTTTGCAAAGAAAGAATTGCTATATTTTCAAAACCTCTCTCGTTTATAAACTCAACAAATTTTTCAACAACTTTATCCCTAGAAATTAAATTTTGAAAATTATATTTTCCATCAATAACAACATCACTATAAGTTGTATGAAAAGCGATTACCTTGTTTGCCTCTGCAATACTATTAACAATTTTTCCTGCAGGAGGCAATGCTGTTACAATAACATTAACGTCATCTATACCAATAAACTTCATTGCATTACTACGAGCAAGCTTAGCATTCATTTCATCGTTTTCAGCAATCAACTCATATTTAAAAACATTACTAGAATTTGCATTCTGCTCATCAACAGCCATTTGCATTCCCTTCTTCATTGTCTCCCCAAAAAGCGCCACACTCCCCGTTAACGGCAAAGTAGCACCAATTTTAACCACAGGTTTATCACTCACAACTTCCTTCTTTTCACAAGAAATTAAGCAAAACATCATTAATAATAGTAATACTTTTTTCATTAGTTAATCCCTAACTCAACTGGTTTTCCATCTTCCATTTTCATCAATGTTGCCTTTGAATGAATAATTCCTTTGTCATCAATAGAAAACTCTCCAATTGCTCCAAAACTATTTTTAACCCCATGCAAAGTTTTAACAACATCTTCATTATCAGGAACTTTCGCACCATCTCTAACAGGAGTATTCTCATAAGCCCATATCAATAAATCTACATTATCATATTGATTACCTGTACAAGATTGAGGCGTAATATTTGTTTTTTGCTTAAAGTCATTTAAAAACTCAGCTGTTCCATTTGTTGATTTAACATACCACAACCCGTTAGCCACAGGCCAAAACTCTTCTGGCATTTCTTGAAAAACATCTATTGCCGCAAGATTGTTTTTTCCTGTAACCTGTTTGAACTGCTCAACAAATATAGTTGTCCCTGGCATCATTAAAAACATAACATAATAATCAGGATTTAACTTCTCTAACTTAGAAATAGCCATTCTATAATCTTTATTATCTGGCAAAAACTTCTCTATTTTTAAAACCTTAATCCCCTCTTTCTCTATTGTTTCAGAAACAACCTTAGATTGACCATCTCCAACAGAATTATTCTCAGCAATATAAACTATGCTTTTAATATTATCTTTTTTTAACTTCTTAGCAAGCTCTTTTCCAATAGCATCATATTGAGTATAATTATTAAAAACATAATAAGGGTCCGCAATATTATCCAAACCAGCACAAGTCATATTTATAATCTTATTTCTTTGTGCAACTTCAGAAATAACAGGAGCAACAATTCCCCATAAAGAGATAATAGCGTTTACCTTATCAACCCCAACAAACTTTTGAGCAATAATAGCTCCTTGTTTTGATTGCAACATATCATTTTCAAAAATAAATTCATAATTATATTTTGCATCAGCAACATTCCACTTTTCAGCCGCTAACTCAATAGCTTTCCTCGCAGCTTCACCAACATTTGCCCCCTCACCAGTCAAAGGCAAACTAACCCCAATTTTAATTGTCTGCTTAACGCCATCATCTACAACCGCATTGTCTTTCTCACCACACGCACTCAAAGAAAAAACTATCGCTGCAAAAAACACAACCATCATTGCGAGCGAAGCGCGGCAATCCAATCTAACAAACTGGCAAATTTGTTTAATAAAGCAAAACTTTATTTTATTTCTCATATTATTCCTCCACCACAAAAAGTTTTCCATTTTTTATCTCTTTAACAATAGCCTCAGAGATTACAACACCATCAGAATTAACACTAAGCCTTCCAACAGCCCCTTCATAATTTTTAACATTTAATAACATCTCAACAAGCTCATCAGATGTTGGAAGCCTATTGTTATTTTTATAAAAATCATTATAAGACAACATCAATAACTTTGCAACATCATAAGCGTATGCAATAGAAAAATAGTTTGAAGACCCTGTCCTCTCCTTTAATTCTCTCAATAAAGAAACACTTCCGTCTGGAACCGTAACAAACCGAAACCCATTTAAGCTAGACAAATCTTTAATAGACACATAAGAATCTATCGCAAACAAAGGTTTTTCAACATTTTGCAAAAAGAAACTTTTCAAAAATAAATCTACACTAGGCGATAAAGCTCCAATGTACCAAGCATCTAAATTTTTATTTTTCATTTTTTCAACGGTTAAAACAAAATCTTTGTTGTTAATGTCAAAATTTTCACGAACCACTTCAATACCTTGTTCTTTTAACTTGTTTTCTAACAAGTTTGCAGTCTGCTGCATAGAGCTTTGATAACTAACAAACATTCCCATGCTTTTAATATTTCCAATGCTTTTTATTTCTTCCATTAATTTATTTACCAAAGATTCAGAAGGTGTCCAGTGAGTAAAATTATATTTTCCTTCTGCTGCCTTAAGCTCATTAGTAATTCCAAAATTCACAATTTCTGCAAGTTGAGCAATTGGAGCCGTAACATTTGTCGCTGCAGAAGACCATGAAATTAAAGAATCAATCTTATTAACATTTATAAGTTTGCTTGCCACAACCGCAGCTTTTTTAGATTCATAACCATAATCTTCAAAAATAAGCTTAAAATCTATAGGTCCATCACCAATATCATCTTTTGCAATCTCTATCGCCGCCTTAACATTATTACCCATTTCAGCATAATTACCTGTTAAAGATGTAATCACCCCAATTTTCACAACAGGCTTATTAGATTCAATATTATCTTTTTTCCCATCACAAGCTGTTAAAGATAATACAACTATTAATCCTAACAAATATTTATTCATTATTCACCCTTTATCAAATTTCCATTAAACCAACTGGAATAAAAATATTTCCACTACCATCTGTTTCCATATCACCAAAAACGCCTTTTATTTCAGATTTGTTTTTTATATAAGCAGAAACATCTTCTGTGTTTGGAACAGCAGTCCCGTTGCCAATATTTTCAAAAGCATCAACTAAAATCTTTATCTCTACATATCCAATCCCTGAACCATACATATAATTATAATCATTAAACTTAGTTATGTATTTATTTATAAACGCTTCATTAGGAAACACAATTGTAGGATATGTAGAACCTTTTAGTAACTCATAATTATCAACATTAAGCCCTAAATCAAAACCCGTAAATTTTATATTATTTCCCAAAACCTGTTTTAATTGTCTTACAATAATATCAAGCTCAGGAGAAAATGCATTAATCACAAATGTAGAAGAAACGCAATCCATCAATTTTGCAATATCAATAAGAAAATCTTTCTGCCCAAAATTAAATCTGATTTCCTTACAAACATTAATATTGCTACCAGATAATTCTTCCTTAAGAACATCACTCCCCGCCAAAAAGCCACTCTGATTAACCGTAAACAAAACTACATTACTTGCCCTTTGAGATTGCAACAAACTCTTCATTAACTGAGCTTGAGAGTAAATATTAGAATATATATTAAAACTATATTCATAATTAATAAATTGAGGAAACCACGATGATCCAAAATGAATAACTTTATTTTGAGATGCTAATGGAGCAACAATATTAGCAGTAGGATCAAAAACCGTAATAATAGCATTAACTTTATCAACATGAAGAAGCTTTTTTGCTATAGCTTGAGTCGATTTATTTGTGTTAGTATTATCTTCAACAATAAACTTATAATTATATTTCGTTTTCTCTGATATATCATCAAACGCAAGCTCAATCCCATTTTTAACCCCATGCCCCCAAATAGCACTATCCCCACTCAAAGGAAGAATAGCCCCAACTTTAATGGTTTGCTTCCCGTTATTAAACTCATCTTTTTTGCAAGAAGCCAATGACAATATAACCATTAAAAATAATACACACTTATTCATTGCAAAACCTCATATTTAGCATTAACAACATCTTCTTTCTTCCCATCACAAGCAGTTAAAAAGAAAATAAAAGAAACCCCAAACAAAACTGTCATTGCGAGCGAAGCGCAGCAATACAGTCTAACAAACTGGCAAACTTTATAAAAAAAACAAGCTTTCATTTTATATTTTATAATTTTTTTCATCTTATTTCTCCAGTAAAAAAGGCTCTGCATTCTTCATTATATATAAATCTGGCTTAGAACGAATAACCCCTTCACTATCTATTGTGACTTGTCCCATTGCACCATTCCATTCTTTTATGTTTTGTAATGTTTTAACAACATCTTCATTATTCGGAATTAAAAACCCTTCTCTTAAAGAAGTGTTCTCATAAGCATATATAAGCAAATCTAAATTATCATAACTATTTGCAGCACAATTTTCTAAAGTACCCTTATACTTATCTTCATATCTATTTCTAAAATCCTGAGTACCACCAGCTGCTTGAATATACCACAAATCATTAGCCAAAGCCCAATACTCTTTAGGCATAAAAGGAAAAACATCTATCCCTGCTAAATTGTTTTTTTTAGTTATCTCTCTATGTTGTTTTATAAAATTAACTGTTCCTGGCTGTTCTATTGCTGTTATATAATAATCTGGTTGTAGTTTTTCTAATTTTGCAATAGACAACCTAAAATCAACTGTTCCTTTATGATACCTTTCTATAGCCAACACTTTAATCCCTGCCTTTTCTAAAGCTTCCTTAAAGAAGATAGACTGTGCAACACCTACCGCATGTGTATCTGCGGTATAAACAACCGTTTTCACCCCTTCTTTTTTCAATTTATTAATTAAAACATCTGTCATTTCTTCATATTGCGTATAATTATTTAAAACAAACTTAGGATCCGCCATATCATTTAAAGCAGCACAAGCAAGCATTACTTTTTGTCTTTCATCAGCATGAGAAGTATAAATTTTTCCTGTTTGCCCCCAAAAAACCAATAACGCATTAACATTATCTAGATTAAGAAACTTATTAGAAACATTAACAGCCCCTCTAGACAAAAGTCCGTCATCCTCAAAAATCAATTCATATTTATATTTTGTATCTTTATCTTCCCATTTTTCAAAAGCCATTGTAACAGCGTTCTTTACAGATTTTCCAATATGATCATAATCCCCTGTTAATGGAAGCCCCATCCCAATTTTCACCACAGGCTTACCATTAACAACATCATCTTTCTTCCCATCACAAGCAGTTAAAGAGAAAATAAAAGAAACCCCAAGCAAAACAGCTGTCATTGCGAGCGAAGCGCGGCAACCCAGTCTAACAAAACGGCAAACTTTGTTAATAAAAGAAGACTTAATTTTATGTTTTATAAATTTCATCATAACAATTCCTTTAATTAATAAAAAGATTATAACTTAAGAGATTAATAATCAATAAAAATAAATAATAATATAAAAGAGTATGGGAATATCCCTAAACCATTTCACAAAAATATTTTTCCTAAAGCTGTAGCTAATCTGAATTTAAATGATTATGTTTTGCATAAAAAAAAGTAGGGGAGAACTGCGTTCTCCCGACAATAAATATCTTTTTTCATTACCTTAGGGCAATGATGACGAACACTGTTCGCCCTACAAATCAGCTATAAGTACAATCAATTAATTTGTGATTAACTATATAAATAGCAATGTCTTTATCCTTCGCCATTTATAAATAACCTATTGTAGGAGCTATCATTAATCACCCATATAACAAAAAATCCCTATGTATCATTAGATGCATAGGGATTTTACAACATTTAAGAATGGTTATTATAAAACAGTTTAGAAGATCTGGCGACGACTTACTCTCCCGTGCCTTAAGACAAAGTACCAT
Source organism: Alphaproteobacteria bacterium (assembly GCA_044432975.1). Lineage (GTDB taxonomy): Bacteria > Pseudomonadota > Alphaproteobacteria > RF32 > CAG-239 > JAWXUC01. Next base: position 63,353 of record JAWXUC010000009.1, read on the forward strand.
CAGCGCAAAGAGGTTTAACGTCCGAGTTCGGAAAGGGATCGGGTGGGACACTCTTGCCATAGCCACCAGATCATCAAAACTGTTATAATGTAAAATAATATAATTAAATTCACCAAATTAGTATTGATAAATTTTGATTAAATATTAGATTTTTCAATCCTGCGGTGTACAACAAAAGGGTACATAAAGAATTAAAAAAGCTAATAGGTAATTAAAATTCACTAATTAATTATATGAAAAAATCAAGCCGATCATGCTATTAGTACAAGTTAGCTAAACACATTACTGCGCTTACACACCTTGCCTATCAA
>JAWXUC010000010.1:0-54771 GCA_044432975.1 Alphaproteobacteria bacterium
AACACCCATTACATATTGGTCTTAATCGCAAATTTGGTGCAAAAGATCAACTTTTACAAGGAAATCATCGCATTTCTGTATGTAATGAACTTGGCATTGATGAAGTTTCAATAACCTTTGCCGCATATCCCAAAGTATTTAACATAAGAGGTAAAAATGACTAAAGTATCTGTAATAATTCCTGTATACAATGTTGAAGATTATTTAAGCATGTGTATTGAGTCTGTGCTAAAGCAGACAATCAAAGACATTGAAATAATATGTATCAATGATGGAAGTACTGATAGTTCGGCTAAAATTTTAGAAGATTATGCCACTAAAGACACTCGCATAAAAGTTATAACTCAAGAAAATAAAGGCCAAGCAGCAGCAAGAAATAAGGGATTAGACACAGCAACAGGCGATTATATTATGTTTTTAGATTCTGATGATGCTTTATCACCTGTCGCACTTGAGACTTTTTATAATATTGCTCAACAAACCAAGTTAGAAATCATTATTTGTGATAAATATACTTCCGATAAAGGCAAACTGGCTAAGGAATTACATACTGATTATAAGCTATTCAACAATCCTGTAAAAGATATGCTAACTATGAGTATGGGAAATTCTTCCGCTTGCAATAAGTTATACAAAGCAAACTTGCTAGAAAACAAGAGATTTATTGAAGGTATATATTTTGAAGACTGGCCTTTTATAACTATGCTTTTTGGCGAAATACAAAGTTATGCTTTGGTTGAAAGTGTTTTATATTATTATAATCAAGACAATGTTTCAACAATGAGAAGCTCATTTTCTGCTAAGAAAATAAATGATTATGTTGTCGGCATCAACCATGTCTATAACTATTATAAAAATAGTATAAATATTAAATATGCCAAGCAACGCATATTAAAAGCAATTAAAATGTGTGTGAACCAAGCTTATAAAGATAAAAAACAAAGAAAAATCTTAGCACCAACACTAATCGCAGAATTAAAGTCACTTGCCAAAGATAAAATTCTTGCATGGCACAAATTGCCATTTAAGGTTTTGGTTAGAATCTTAAAAATGTTTATATTTAATAAACAAGAAATTAAACTTCAAAAAATATTTATACAAATAATTTGTTTATTTTTACCATCTAAGAAACTAAAAAAATATGTCCGAACCTTTTTTCAAAGTGGTGGTTTTTCTTTATTCTTTCCAACAAAGCAAAAACATTTATTTTATTACAAAGAAGGTCATAATTTTGGCGATATATTAAATCAAGACTTAATGCGCTTTTTTAATCAACCCTTTTCTTTTGCAGATTCTGCTTTTTCTCAAATGGTTTGTATTGGCTCTTTGCTACAAGTATACTTAAAAGATAAAAATAAAATCACCTCAAAAAAAGCTGTGCAAGTGTTTGGCTCTGGTTTTATTAAACCCCGTAATCAAATATCTGAATCTTTTTGCCGTCCAATGAAATTTTATGCTTTGCGTGGGAAATTATCTAAAAAAAGATGTGAGCAGATAACAGGTGAAAATCTTTCTAATCTACCATTAGGAGACCCGGGTCTTTTAATTAGCAAAATATTCCATGATATCAAACCCAATCCCATAATAGATGTTGGTATTGTTTGTCATTTAGTAGATAAAAATTCTGATCTTCTTTCTTCTATTCAATTCAAAAATTTAACTTACAAATTCTTGGATATTAGTCAAAATCCAAAAGATTTCATCAATAGCTTGGTAGAATGCAAGTTTATTCTATCTTCAGCAATGCATGGACTTATTTGCGCAGATTCCTTTGGGATTCCTAATAAACATATTGTTTTAAGCGACAAAGTTATTGGTGGCGAGTACAAGTTTAAGGATTATTATTCTGTATTTGAAGATTTCCAATATTCTCCAATTTATTTGCAAAACAATATAATCTGCGATGATGATATTGAAAAATTCAAGAGCGAGTACACAATTACACAAGAGCAAGTCAATAAGATTTGTTACCAATTAATCAAAGCGTTTCCCAAAAAGGAGGAAAAATGACAAAATGTATTTATAGTTTCTGGGAGCCTAAAGATAAATTACCCGGTTATATTAAATTATGTATTAAAACATGGGAAAAGTTTTTGCCAGATTACAAGATTATTATTTGTGATTATAATAATTTAAATCAATACTTAGACGAATACACAATTAAAAAGATTTTATGTAAAAAAATGACTCTTGTAATGCAATCAGATGCTATTCGCGCTGCTTTGCTTTGTAAGCACGGTGGCATTTGGATAGATACTGATACTATTATCACCTCCCCCAACTTTTTTAATGAAATCAAAAAGGCAAAATGCTGTATGATTGGTCGTAAAAAAGAAAATGTAATGTATGGAGCATTTATATATACGCAACAACCTTATACTATTTTTATGGAAAAATGGTATAATGCGGTGGTTGACAAAGTAAAAATATATCGTTTTTATCGACAATTTAAGTGGATATTTAGAAAGAAACATAAGCAAACCAAAAATTGGGATTATTGCTTAAACTCAATAATAGATCCACTTTCTACTCAAATATCAGAGCCTGATTTTTTGTGCATTGATCAAGATGAGATAAATGCATTGCCAGAGTTTCTATCCCCAATGCAACAAGAAGGACTTTCTCGCCTTGAGGTTTATGAACAATTTTATTTCCAAAAAGGCAAAGCCAATAAAGTGCTTGATGATAATAAAGGCATTATTTTGCTTCACAATTCATGGACACCCCAAAAATATCAACAAATGAGTAAAGAAGAGTTTTTAAATCAAGATATTTTGCTGTCAAACATTTTAAATAACTTACTGGAGGATAAATGATAGATATTTTTGCAAAAGTACTTTGCCTTCCTATTTTTCCTAAACAAAAGCGCAAAAAAATACGATCCAAACTAATCAAGTGCCTAACAGATAAAATGGTTGATGCTGGCAAAATTTATTATTTAAATGATTCTTTGCATGAAGAGTTTGCACAACGCAATAAGTTAATTAATAAAGAAAGTCGCATTTTAATTATTGCACCACATCCAGATGATGAAGTTATTGGTTGTGGTGGTTTGATGGCTAAATATGCCTCAATCTGTGATTGTCTTTGTATCAATAGTTCTGGTTTTAAAAGAAAAGAAGATACCGCTTCTTTTGAAGAAATTGCTGATGAGCGAATTGAAGAATTTTATAATGTTATGGATAGTTTGGGAATTAAAAATAGATGGATTTTTAAGATTTTTGGACCACCACCTCACTTTGATAAAATGATGGCAAAAGAAGATGAATATTTATCTGTAATTAATTTTAGTAAATATACACATATTTTTGTTCCTGATCGTTTTGACGGACATCGTGAACATCAATTTTTAACAAAAAGCTTTATTCCAAAACTTATTCAAAAGCAAGGTTATAACAATAAAACACTTGTTTGTTTTTATAATGTTTGGGGAACGATTACTTGCCCTAATTATTTTGAAGATATATCTGCAATTCAAGAACAAAAACATAAAAGTATTCTGTTATATAAAAGCCGTATGAACGTAGAAGATAATTATGCTAAACGTATTGCTGGATTGAATTATTTTTATGGTCTTTTTATTGGGACTAAATATGCAGAAGCTTACCGTGTTGAGACAATAGAAGAATATTTATCGTACGAAGATAATAAAAATTGGGCGAGATATAAATGATAAAACAAATTTTAAAAAATAAAGATTATATTTTAAGAGAAAAGATAAATCCCAATATTATTCATAATCGTTTTGATATTTTGTACCAAGATTATGACTTGTACGAAATAGATGGATATTTTATTCCTGTAAAAATTAATAATAATTATGCTTATTTAGGGTTATATCTGACAAAGATAGATGCAAAAACTCTAGATAATTTTTATCAATTTTTATTTACAAAACATTGTAAATTAGAATATTTAGAAGTCAAACACTCTTATACTTCCATAGAATTTGCTGATCCATACCCTTATTGGCATATAAATCTACCCAATACGAAAGAAGAGTTTGATAAACAGCTTCATTCAAAAGTAAGATATAACACTAAGTGGTATCCTAAAAAAATCAATCAAAACGTAGGTAGCTTTCAAATTGTTAAACATTCTTTTGAGGGCTTAACAAAAGAAATGATCTCTTTATTTCTATTATGGAAAAAAGAAAACTATAATTTTAATTACACAAATGACCCAATAGAATATATTACAGAAAAAGGCATTACTTCTGGATATACTCTCGAAATAGACGCAAAAATACAAGCTGTAGGATTTATTTGCGAAACAGATGATAATGTTTATTTTGAAAATTTTTCATATAATCCAATTTATGAAAAATATAGTCTAGGGATGGTGCTTTATTACTCAATTATAATGGATTTGATTAAGATTAACAAAAAAACATTTTATTTATCAGGAGGCTGCTTGGATTATAAACGCCGCTATAATGGTATTCAAACAACCACCTATTCTGGAAAGATATATCGTTGTCCTGAAGAAATAAAGCGTGCTTTTTTAATGGCAGATAAAATCAAACGATATATGCTGCCAAAATTTATAAAGAAAAAGTTAGTAAAAATATGGGCAAAAAACAATTTGCCACCTTATTGCCACCCAGCATTTAGTGCTTATTATAAAGAAACCAAAGGTATTAAATCATGATATACATAAACTTCCCCAAAATTGAAGAACTTGAAAATACAGCTAGACTTTCATCTGTAATATCTATAGATGGACAAGAGCAAAGCATTTGGTTCGAAGTTGATAAAAAAAACAAGAAATATCTAGAAGATAGGGTTATTGATGCCTTTATAGTTGGTATGCTACCTTTTGCAATGAGAAATAAACATAACATTCACAGTGATGCTTATATTAGTGAAGAACTATTATTTAATTTGGACACATATTTATTTCCTGTTTTTTCTACAGAGTGTGTAAACTCCTATCTAGCTCAAATCAAAGCTCCAACTTTAAGCTATCAAAACAATGCAAAAGGAGTTGGCACAGGAGTATCTGGAGGCGTTGATTCAAGTGACGTTATTGTCGAGGCAATAAAACAAGGAAAAAAATATCCAAGTACGAACTTGACACATTTAATGTACTTTATGCATGATAACAAAGAAATTGTTCCCGGAGAAGGAGAAACTCCAAAATTTCGCCAAGAACAAGCAGACAAAGAATATAATATCGTGCACAATATAGCACAGGAATTAAAATTGCCTATTATTACAATTTCGAGTAATATTTACAATATCTCTGGAGTAAGTGAGGTCTTGGCACACACATATCATGGCAATGCCAATGTTTTTGCACTTGCAAAGCTTTTTAAGACATATTTTTATGCCAGTGCCCATCATCTGAATGTTTTTAACATAAAAAAAGGATTTTATAACGATTCAGAGTATGCAAATTTATTCATCTTGCAAATGCTTTCCACTTCAAATCTAAGATTTTATTTTGGAGGAATTTCTAGATCAAGGCTAGAAAAAACAAAAATCATATCTAAAGAAAAATGGGTGCAAAAATATATGAATGTATGTTTCCCAGCAAAAAATACTTCTTGCGGTGTTAACTGCAGAATAGGCAAATGTATGCGTACAATGTGGGATTTAGAAGTACTCGGAAAACTAAATAATTTTAATTCTATTTTTGATATAGATGAATTTAGAAAAAATAAAAGAAAATCTATTTTTTGGCTTTATCGCAAAAAAGCAAAGAAAGATCTATTTTCTTTAGAAGCGTGGGAAAAAGCCCGACAACAAAATATCATATCTAATTTGGATATACTAATTGCGGGCTATACACTCATCTTTAAAAAAGCACTACGCCTTGTTTCCCGAATAATACCTATAAAAAAACTGAGAAGGGCTATAAGAGCTTATAGTAAAAATTAAATAGAAGGACTAATAAAATGCAAACAGTATTAGTAACAGGCGGAGCGGGATTTATTGGCTCGCATAGTGTAGATAAATTAATTGCAAATAGCTTTGAGGTTGTGGTTGTTGATCGAGCTGCACCAACCTACCCCAACACAAAAGCGACATATTATCAATGCGATATGAATGACAGCGAATGTGAAAATATATTTCAAAATCATCAAATTGATTTTGTGCTTCATCTAGGCGCTCAAGCCGCTGTAGCTGTATCTAATGAAGACCCAATGCGAGATATGAAAGATAATATCCAAGCATCGCTAAATATATTTTTGTTATGCAAAAAATATAATATCAAAAAGGTAGTTGTGTCATCTTCGGCAGCACTTTATGCTTCGCCAGAATATCTGCCAATTGATGAAAAGCATCCTATTTCATTTCTTTCGCCTTATGCTGTGTCCAAGCATACAATGGAAGAATACCTTAAAGTACTGGGACTTAATTATATTATTTTTCGTTATGCGAATGTTTATGGACCAAGGCAAGATCCTTATGGCGAAGCTGGCGTAATTGCAATTTTTATTGATAAGATTAATAATAATCAAGATATTCAGATCCATGATGATGGTGAGCAAACCAGAGATTTTATCTATGTTGAAGATGTTGCCAATGCCAATGTAGCAGCAATCTTAAGCAAGATGAAAAACCAAACGATCAATGTGTCCACCAACCAAAAGACAAGCATAAATCAATTATTTAATACATTAAAAGAGATATCTAATTATAATAAAAGTCCAACTTACACTCCTAGGCGAGAAGGAGATATCAAACATAGTTATTTGGATAATCAAAAACTGCAACAGCTTCTTAATATTATTCCCAAAACCAATCTAACAAACGGCCTACAAAATACAATTAAAGGTATATAAAATTTTGCCAAAAGCTATTTTTAGGTATTAAATGCATTAGAAAATTGACATTTAAAGAAATTTGTTATATACATGCATTCTAACTCTGAGCAATCAAAAAAATAATTATAGGATAAATATTTTTGTAAATTGTATCACCAATAAATAGAAATAGCTCTACACAATTGTTCTGAGATAAGCAATATAATATATAAGCGAATAAAGGAGAAAAGGGGTGAGACAAAATAAAAGTGCTAAAATAAAATACTTAAGAGATGAACCTATTAGTAAAGTAGACTCACCAATTACGAAAGCTATTTCTAATGAGGTAATTAATTCTAACGAAGGAAAAATAATTGGTCTTTTAGGAGGTTGGGGAACGGGAAAGTCTTCAATAATAAAAGGAATAAAAGATACTATATGCAAAAATAACTGCACTTTTCTAGAGTATGATGCATGGGAAAATGAAAATTATCCATTTAAGCTCGGATTCTTAAAGTTTCTTTTTAAGGAATTAAATGCAAAAAACATTGATGTTTCTGATGAAAGTAAAGCATTAAAAGATTTGCAGACTGTTAAAGAAGTTCAAAATGAACAAAAATTCTCCTTAATAAATTTACCCAACCTTTTAATAATTATATCTTTATTATTCTTTCCATTTATGCTGAGCAAAATAGAAAAAGGGGATGTACAGAACTTTATATCTTTCAATGAAATATTAAACCTGTGTGGCTTTTCTATATATTCTTCACTTATTTACTTCTTTATTACTTCTAATTTATTAGTGCTCATAAATTTCTTAATAAAAAAAGATAGAAAATGTAGCATTGCCTGGAGATCTATCTTATCAAATACTCTTTTATCAATAATTGTAGGGAGATTCTTTAATAACATAACACCAATTAATTATTTATATACCCCTTTATTTATATGGCTGATTTTTAATTTCAAAGAATTAGTCCTTAAATTTTTTAGCGATTCAAAAGAATTTTATATATTGTATGGAGCAACCCCTCATACAGAGTCTATTATAACTGTGAATAAATCTCCGGAACCAAGTTTTATAGATTTTAAGCAAATATATGAAAAAACTATTAATAAATTTAAAGATAAACCTATAGTTATTATCATTGATAATATAGATAGAATAAATATTCTTGAAGCTAAAAATATTTGGGCCGCAATAAATGGAATGCTGCTAAAAGATAAAAAGGTATTTTTAATAATTCCCATGGACGAAGAGCAGATTGCTCAAATATATAAAGATGCAGAGAAAACAAATGATAATGAAACAGCGTCCTTTATTCAAAAAACATTTGATATCACATTTAAAATCCCCCCTCAAATATTAACAGATTTAGAATTTTTAATTAAAGAGAAGTTATCTGAAAGCTTAAATATTACAGACATTGTATTAATAAAGAAAATTATAAATGTTTTCATGACCCGTGATTATCAAAATCAAAATTTCAAGAAATCTTCTTATTCAGGACTTGCAACACCTAGAAAAATAATAAAATTGCTAAATGAGGTTGTATCATTAAAATTAACATCTGCACAAAATAACTTAACAAATATTAATGATTTAACATTATTTATATTTTGTTTGCACTTTAACAATATAAAAGACAAGCTTGAAAATAATATGTTTTCTAAAATATTACCAGATACAAGCAATGTTTTTGATGAAATTGAAACACTAGATTTAGCATCGTTATATTATTTAGTAGATAATAGCAAGGCTCTTAGAATTGTAAAAGAAGAGTATATTTATAATATTATACAAGAAAAAAAACAATTATCAAAAGAAGATACTCAGTCAATATGGATATGGGACACTCTTTTTGATATTTCATTAAAGTCTGACTATTTACCATTTTCAACTTTAATTAATTTTTTAGCTATTCTACAAAGAACCAATGATATAAACCCTAGTAATAATTATAATGAAATTAGCAATAAGTTAATTAGCGCTATTACAAAACTAAGTAACATCGATGATATAATTGAAAACTCATACAAAATTATAGATAAATCTATTAACGATTTAAATGCTAATGATCAAATCATACAAAATATGTTAAAACTTATTTACTTAAAAGACACCTTTGAAAATGATGCAATCAAGAATTCTTCGAATGAATGGTTAAACTTATCAAATGTTCTTTTAGCCAAACTGGATATTACTAAAGAAGAAAAATATGAACTGCTTAAAACTAAAATGCCGAATGATTTCTATCAAGAGCTCATACCAATAATTCCTGAAGATAAATTTGATTTATATGATACCATGATATTAGAACCAGAAGAGATATCACAGATTGACATGACATTTGAACATTCTAAATTTATTTTACTGAATAAAACAGAATCTGCTTCATATAAGGATGGAATTAATATTATTATTGCAAAACTTCAAGTAGGTTTTTCATCAGATAATCTTGAACTAATGGAGTTGTTCTTAAGTTTAGATATTAATAATATAAATGAAATAGAGGATCTAACAACAAGTCTTGTAAGTTATGTTAAATCAAACTCTAATCTGAAAAACAAAGAGCTTGCTAAATTGTGGGCTATATACATAACTCAACATAATAAGCTAAAAACCAATATAAACACTACATATAAGACGCAAATAGACTCATTTGCTAACAATACCGATGATGTTTTTATTAAAGAGTTTCTTGAAACCTTCTTAAAACTTAATAATTATGATTTAAATAGTATAACAAATATAGAGCAAAGCAAGATAAAGATTAATGCAATTTTGGATTATATTGGTAATAATCTTGCTTCTATATATATAAACAATACCAATTTATCATTATTTGCCAATAATTATGCTAACTCAATATGGCAACAAAATAATAATGAAATTATTAAATTTTTATTAGAAAATCAAAATTTAATAAAACAAATATGTGAAATAGAAATTTCTGAAAATAATCAGGAATTCATATACAAATTAATACAAGAAGAGTGTGGCAATGCTTTAAACAAAAGCTTTAGAAATTTTATCAATACTATTGAAGATGATACACTACTTAATAATATCCAAGAACAATCATTTCTATTTCTAAACTCTATATTGCTTGGTATCAGCAAAAAGAACATCTATGAGAAGGGAATAGAATACCTGATTCTTAACAAGATTAATGATTTTATTAAATTTATAAAAGACAACCAGCTAGAAGTTAAGATAAAAACAATTCAAAACAACACACGATTTATTAATTATATTATGAGCAACTCATTAAAAAGCATTGACTTTTCTAACGATGAATTTTTAACAATTTTTGAAAGCAGTATTATAAGCTGGATAAAATCATCAAAAGATGACCCAGTTCAACTTTTTGATAATTTTATATTGAAACTAAAGAATAAGGATTTTATTGTTAAACATAAAAATATTTTATACAATATTTTAACTACTGATGATGATAGAAAAGCTTTTTATGAAAAGTGGAAAGATTATGAAGATGTTATAAAATTATATAAATTATCAAAGTTAAAATCTGTAGAAGATGAGCCTAAAGTATAATCTTTACTGGTATAATATAAGGAGTTTTTTATGTTTCATTTTAACGGTAATGATAGTTTCACTTATGTTGGTGAATTTTGGCTTCCAAATGATAAGGAAAAACCTTTTTCTGGCTATTTAATATATACCCTTGAAAAAGGTCTATCCGTTAAATTTCTAAAAGGCCACTCTTTTAAGGAAAGTAAGTCTAAAATTGATACAATTCATGGTTTTGTTGAAACTATTGGCAAAATAACATTAATAAACCCTCTGGCGAATGGGCAATGAAAGAGTGTTTTTGGGGAATATTTTTATGAAGTTTGCTCTTATGATATAGTTTATGCTATTGCAGGAGTGCATTATTTAAAACAAGATGCCATTTTTAATGGTATCTCATTTCACTTTCCAGAACTAGATATTTTGTGTTCACACGATCCTGAACAATATTTCGTGTCAAATAATAAGCCTCTTTATAAAGGCAAAACAAGTGATGATTTAATTATAAATATAAAACAGGGAATAAAAGATAAAATAGATTTGTATTATATACTTTCAAAAAAGCAAAGAAAAATACTAGCACCTGATTTTTATGATTATATAAAAGATTTTAATAATAAAGAATATAGCACAAAAGCTAAAAAGCAAAAAAATAATTTAGAAGCAACAAAAGCCTTTTATTTTATTAATATTAGCGGAAAAAAGAAAACACTTGGCGAATATATGAAAATAAGAAATAAATTAGAAAAAATATTTTCTATTTTTCTTTTAGAGCCAATATATTCAGATTTTTGTATAGCAAAAATAAAAGGAGAAAGCTACAGAGTCATTCAAAGAATAAGCAAGATTAAAGATTATAAAGATACTTATTATAGAATGCATCTGCCTGTATCTATTAACCAAGTTACAACTAATTTAATTGAAATTATTGACTCTTTTAATAATTTACTACCAACCAATTTGTTAGAATCTTTAATTTTCGATAGAATTTACAATAAAAACTTTCCAACATATCAACAATTTATCATAACAACCTCTGTAATTGGTGGATGGCAACATAAGTATAGTAATGGAAAGAAAAAATATGAAGATTTCTTCTCAGAAAATTTACTCGATAACGACACTATTACTGATGGAAACAAACAAAGAGGACTTACCGGAATAAAAGATCATTTAGAAAGTATTTTAGGGGGGGCTAAAAATTTTTCTGAAATGGGAAAAGATATTGGCCATCTAAGAGATTGCATAGCGCATTTTGATGAAAAAATGACTGGAAATAATAAAATTCTAAAAAGATATAAGCATATTTTAGATGATGAAGCACAAATCGCTAATTTATGCGATGTTCTTTTTTGTTTATTAATTTATGCTATTTATAAAAAAATTGGAATCGAACTTAATGATGATCAAAAATGTAATTTTCTTAGATGTATAAGAAAATGGAATACTATTCCCAATTAGATTACTATAACTTTCTTCTTTTAATAATATTTTCTATAATAAGCTAATGCTATTAATTTTGCTATTTCTATTAATCTTCAGGGGATTTCTTTTTTTATTTGGCATAATATATTGTAGTGTATGGGTGATTTTGGACACTTTTTAGTGGACTAGTACACTTTAATACATTTTGAAAAGCCTTGGTAATCCCAAGGCTTTTCTTGTCTCTTGATGAAAAATAAATTATTTACCCCTTTGCTTTCTTTTCTATCAACATATTAAAATAGTTGTTTTCAAATTCATCAGGCGTAATGTTATCTAACCTCCTTAAAATCCTAATGTTATTAAAGAAATTAATGTATTCATCAACAGCCTTTTTTAGTTCATCTATATTTTCATATAAACTATGCCCCAAAGATTCTCTTTTCATCATTGAGAAAAAAGCCTCAGCAACTGCATTATCAAGCGGAGTTCCTGGTTTAGAAAAAGATTGTTTAATGTCTCTTTCTCTTAAAATCTTTCTAAAAAGAAAAGCTGTATATTGAGCACCTTGATCACTATGAAAAGTTAATCCTTTAGGATAACCTCTAGACTTGTGGGCTTCGTTAAATGTTTGAATAATAAAATTAACATCAACAACTTTTGAAACTTTGTGAGCTATAACTTTTCTTGCAAATAAATCAATAATAACACAAATTGCTATAGGTTTATTTTTAACACTCATATAACTAATATCACTTACCCATACAGTATTAGGCTTCTCAATATCAAATTTTTGTTTTAAGCGATTTTTTCTATACCTTGAATACTTGCTTGTATTATTGTTTTGTCTTCTTCTATTTTGCATACAAATTAAAGACATTTCCTTCATTAAGTTAGAAACCAAGTCAACACCCGCTAAAATTCCTTTCCTTTTTAATATGATTGAAATTTTGTTAGGTCCAAATCGCTCTTTACTTAAATCAAAAATTTCTTTTATTTTAGGTTTTATTATTTCTCTTCTTATCTCAAATTCTTTTTGCTTTGGCGCTTTTAGTTCTTTATGATAAAAAGTAGATCTTAAAATATTTAATGTTTTACATAGTTTATAGATTGAATATTTATCTTTCAATTTATTTATAGCATCAATCTTTTCTTTTATAGAGGAGTTTATTCCACAACCGCTTTCTTTGAATATAGTATTCTCTATTTCTATCTCTTCTAATCGTTTTTCTAGTTTATATATTTTGTTAAAATCTATATTTTCTTTTTTGTTTTTTCTATAATATGCCTTAAATTCTTTTACCCATTTATATATAGAGGTTTTTGAAATGTTATATTTTATAAGTAAGTCTTTTACTTTTGCTCCTTGCTTATAACTATCTATGACCTCTTGTTTAAGCTCATCTGTAAATTTAGCTTTAGTCATAATTAATCTCCTGTTAGTTAAGTTTGTGTAAACTTAATTGTTTACTTTTTCATAATAAATATATAATCTTATAGTAATAATGAATATAAGGTAAAAATTTAAAAGGACAACATGGTAAGAAAATCTATTAAGCCTACAGAATATAAAAAACTATTTGCGCTATCTGGTAATGTTTGTGCCTTTCCAGGGTGTGACCACCCTATTGTTAATAATAATAATGAACTAGTAGCTCAAATATGTCATATTGAGGCCGCAAGTGAAAAAGGGGAAAGATATAATCCTAATATGACTGATGATGAGAGGGCATCAATAGACAATTTGATGCTTATGTGTTATAGGCATCATATTGAAACGAATGATTGTATTAAGTACCCTGTTGAAAAATTAAAAAAAATAAAAAAAGAGCATGAAGATTTATATAAAGAAAATCCATACATTGTTAAATCTAAGGTGTTATTTAAGATTCTTGATGAAGAGAATTCTTTTTGGAAGGATCTAGATACAATAAATACCAGTCACATAAACCAATCTGATTTAGCTTTTAAGATTAATACTGAATTAGATCTTATAGATTTATGTAAATATTTAGAAGATGATTTAAATCTTATCAACTCAATTATAGCAGATATGTATAACGATTTTGAATTGTTGCCTAACCGATTATTATCTTTTTTAAAAGATAATAATATTGATACAACTAAACTTGAGGAAATATCATATTATGAAAACCCCTTTGAGCTAATGCATTGGGAGACTTTTAATATATACTATGCTAATGTAATAAAAAATGTCAAAATTTTAATATTACAAATTAAATTACGTTATTTGATGAAGTTATCTATAAAAACAGCTGAAGAAGCTAATTTAATTTCTGAAATAAAAACCGCATTAAAAGATTTAGCAAAAAATGAAGGATATGCAGATTGAATAAGTGTAATAAATTAATTGCCACAAGAAAAGAGATATTGTTATTACTGTTTTTTGTTTTAGCAATGTGCTTGTCTATTTACTTTAATCAAAAGTTTTTAGGGTGTTGTTTTCTTTTAATTGTAATTTTTATATTATCTAAAAAAGGTTCTGTAAAAAAAATTAATATAAAAAAACTAGAAATTGATTTTTACAGCATTCCACAAGCAAAGTTGATTATACAATCATCTCAATGGATTAAACAAAACTTAGATCTGAAAAAAGTTACTCCTTCGCAAGTTGATTTATATTTAAATCTTAAGCTTTCTAAGACTTTAAGACTAACATCACCTTTTAATTATTTTAGAAAAATTGATGTAAATACCTTAAATGATTATTATAAATACTGGCAAAAAGGCTACTATGGATTTACAACACCGGAAATCGCGCTAGAAAGTCAGTATATGATTCTTCTTAATTTATTTTATTTATTAAGAAATGCTCAGCGAGCACCACTTAAAAAATACGAAGTAAAAAAAGTTATATTCAGCTTACCAGCAATAATATTGCATTTTCTAGGAGATAAAGAAAGTGAGGTGGACTATAAAGATAAAAACATAGAAGAGTTTTTATCAGTAAAAGATTCTAACGTTAAATCTAACAAAAAAGGATGTGAAATAAAAATAAAAGTTTGTGATGAATATTCTGATTATTATTACTTTACAGAACTATTAAGAGCTGACTTTACAGGAAGTGAGTGTGAAGAAATTTTATTTTTGCAGTATTTCCATGTTGCTGGAGGCACATTTAACATTTACACTCCTTTGCTTGTTAGAAGAATAGAGGAAAGGTATGATCTTATTTCTATGCCTGATGTGATTGAAGAACCTTATTTTAGAAAATTTATAACCTTTTTATCAACTTTTCAGTATACTAGATGTGCATTTATATATAAATTTATTTCTCGTTTTGTAAAAAGCAACAAAACTAAGGATGAAATATTGGAAAACAAATAGTGTATAAAAAAGTTATGATGAAGATTTGGTCGCTAGTTTATAAAATTATACTAGAATCCGCATTTTAGGGATTTTTACATTAAAAATACAGGGCTAAAACAACAATATTAAGCTTTAACAATAGTATGTCGTGTAGAGAGGGTTTCTGTTTTATATAACGACCGCACCACCAGTTCAAACGTCTAGATAATTCTAGGCGTTTTTTGTTGTGTAAAACAAGGCTTTAAGATTCAAAAGTCATCATTCGAGAGTCGCTTAAAAAAAAGACGCCATCCCAGCAAAAGCTCGAATAAGAGATTTGATAAGTGCTTGTAATCCTTACATTTGCTTACTTTTTAGCCAGAAAAACTCCCAA
The DNA here is from genome assembly GCA_044432975.1 of Alphaproteobacteria bacterium. Classification (GTDB taxonomy): domain Bacteria; phylum Pseudomonadota; class Alphaproteobacteria; order RF32; family CAG-239; genus JAWXUC01. Next base: position 15,412 of record JAWXUC010000010.1, read on the forward strand.
TAGCGTCATTTGTATTTGTAACAAGTTACAACTTAACTAAATTTTTACATATATGTAGTATATAAGCATTTTAATAAGGAGATTTTTATGAAAAAAATTGTTTTATTTATCGCAGTATTGAGTTTTTTTATAAATAACGTTTATGCTCAAGGTTATTTTTCAAGTATAAAAAAAAATGATTTAATTGCTTGTAATCCAGTAGAGGTAAAGGTTGGTTATTATTGTGGCGGTTCTTGTAGTGGCGTTAATAGGATAGTTGAAAAAAAAGATGGAAAATGTGTTTTTGAGTCTCTTTTTTATAACTTTGAATGTTCTGAAAAAAATGATTATTATCCAACCAGCTATTTAATACAATGCTTTCTTTCAGAAGATAATATCAATGAAATTGTTGATTATAATAATAAAAATAAATTTATAGATACAGTTATTATTCTATCTAAGTTTTTTGATGATGAATCCGTTTGCAAGTCAACAAAAGAAAAATTAAGTAAAGATAAATGTTTTAATAATGTAGTTGAAAGTGGTAATTTGTCTTCAACAGAAGTAGAGAGTGTTGCACCAACATTATTTTAAATTAATTTGCTTTTTTGACTATAGTTTGCCTATTATAAAAATCCCTGCGTGTCCACGGCTTGTTTATGATGATTTATGGATACTGCTATCTAAAAAACAATCCAAGAAGGAGCGACGGCGACGATCCGACAACTGAAAGTTGTCTCATGGGACAAGTTTTTTGAAATTTGATGGTTTGTTGTTTTATTGAACTTGCGTCAACAAACACTTGTAGGATTGTTTTATAATGGGTCACTCGTTAGTTGTAAGCCAACCACCACCAATAAAAAAACACTACCTATTTTTAGGTAGTGTTTTTTTATTGCATGTGTCTCCTTACTTGAATAGGTAAGAAGCCTGTTTGAGACTGAGAGAGAGGCAGGCGGTAGCATGCCGGTGAGCGACAGCGAGCGAACGAAGGACGGCGAAAACCTTTAGTTTGAGCCAGTCAGGCAACATTTGCAAGGCAAATGCAAAGTTGTATTTATAGAATGTTTTGGTATGTTTTTATTTATCCTTTATAAAGGTTATTTATGTTCTAAATACATATTTTTGAAAACATAAAATAACTACAATTTAATATAAATTTACAAATTTTTACAAAAATAGCTACTTTTGCTCTGACCCGCAGTCAGCGTTCTGACCTCGCCCAGTCTAAAAGACTACAACTTAACTACCTTTTATTTGCTATGGTTCGTCTGGTATAACCTAGACCAGTTGTTCTATGGGAAAACAAACATTTACTTCCCTCAACAGTGTTGGGGGAGTTTTTGTTTTAAATTCTTTTACAAAAAAATAATTTTTTTGAAAACGATTTTTGCTTCTCAGTTGTCTTTATCTATGTAGGAAGAAAAAAATTAAAAAAAGAGAGCACGATTTTTTCTTAAAATCGGTCTTTATATATGTACGCGCAAAAAAAACAATTCTGAATTATCAGGCGTTTATAAAAAAAATGTTTTTAGTGAGTACGATTTTCTTTTCTCAGGGGTGTTTATGTATGAGGGCTAGAGAAAAAAAATTAAAAAAAGTGAGAACGATTTTTTTAGAAAATGACTTGTTTAAAATGAATACAAAAAAAATTTTAGAAAAAACGTAACACTTAAGGGTTTGAAACGTAATTCCTTATGTAAGTTAATTTTGAAAGAGGCAAAAATGCAAAAAGAATTAGAACAGCTGGCAGAAATATTAAAAAATGCCATTTTATCTGAACTAAATGGCGAGAAAGAACTGGACTTATCTCCCAAAGCAAGCATTCATTGCTTAGGAGGTGAAAAATGAGCAAAATCCCAAATTTAGATATTGCTTTAGAAGACATTGCAACTCTACCTTTTGCAGAGCTTAAGGCTTTATATAATTATCTTATTGGCGGAGAAACCCAATCAACCCGTAAGAGTTTTTACATTGTCAGAGTTACCCATCGTCTGCAAGAATTGCGATTTGGTGCTTTAGATAGCAAAACTAAGCAACTCTTAGAAGAATATGAGGCAGAGCCACAAAACAACAAGGCTCTTCCTGTTGGTGCCGAGATTGTTAAAAAGTTCAAAGGGCAAGTTTATAAACTCAGAATTGTCGAGGGTGGTTATGAGCTTAATGGAAAGTTTCATAAATCGCTTTCAGGTGCTGCCTTGGCAATTACGGGCCGCAAAATTTATGGTCAGGCGTTTTTCGGATTATAGGAGAAAATTATGCGTTGTGCAATTTATACTAGAAAATCATCAGATGAAGGGCTTGATAAAGAGTTTAACACCCTAGAGGCTCAAAGAGAAGCTTGTGAAAATTATATAAAATCGCAAGTTCATCAAGGTTGGGAGATTGTTCCTAAAGCTTATGATGATGGTGGTTTTAGTGGTGGCAACATGAACCGCCCTGCGTTTCAAGAACTATTAAAAGATATTGAAGCAGGCCTTGTTGATATGATTGTGGTTTATAAGATTGATCGTCTAACCCGTTCGCTAACAGATTTTTCTAAAATGATTGAGATTTTTGACAAGCATAATTGCTCTTTTGTGTCTGTTACGCAAAGTTTTAATACCGCAGACAGTATGGGTAGACTTATGCTAAATGTGTTATTATCTTTTGCTCAGTTTGAAAGAGAGGTTTCTGGCGAGCGTATCAGAGATAAAATCAAAGCTAGCCGAGCCAAAGGAATGTGGACTGGTGGCGTTGTGCCTTGGGGTTATCAGGTGGTTGATAAAAAGCTTGTTATTAAAGAAGACGATGCTAAGGCGATTAAATATATGTTTGAAATGTATCTTTTGCACAAATCAACCATTGCGGTGGCAAATCTTTTATATGACCAAGGGTATCAGGCATATCGCCGAGATGCTATTCATAGAATGCTTAAAAATCCGATTTATATTGGTAAGGTTAAGCATAAAACAGATATTTATCAAGGACAGCACGAGGCTATTATTGATGAAGCAACTTTTAACCAAGTACAAGAAATCTTAAAAACTAAAAACATTGCCAAACGCTCTTGTCTATATAAAAAGAACGAAATTGGAATTTTGCGAGGGCTCTTAACTTGTGGCTGTTGCAACACTTCTATGACACCAGCAAATTGCCAAACTAGAGGTATTAGGCGTTATTATTACACTTCTACCAAGGCTCGTTATTATGGGCATAGGTATTGCCACAATGGAGCAATTCCCGTACCTGTGCTAGATGATTGTATGTTAAAGATTATTGAGCCAATGCTGATAGATACTAAGGTTTTGCATATAATTATTCAAAAGCTAGCACCAGACAAGTCGGCTGAGATTTTTAAGATTATGCAAACTCCGCAAAACATCATTAGCAAAATGAGCGAGTTAGAAAAATCTTTGATGATGAGACTACTTATTAAAAATATTACCATTCATTATGATACGCTAGAAATCATTTGGACAGAGTTTGCTATGGAGCTTCTGCCCGAGAAACTAAAACATTTAACTACAGATAATGTAATGACAATGGACTTGCCTTTTATCAGAAGCAAGGGCTCTTTGACTATTAACCTGCCCGAAGAGGTGACAATTTTTCAAAATTACAACAATGAGCTGATCAAGGCTTTAAGCAGAGCTTTTAAGTATCAAAAACGCATTGCTAATGAAAATATCAGCATTAGAGATTTGGCAATAGAGCTTGAAATTGATGACGGATATTTAGGCAGGCTCTTGCGTTTGACTTATTTAGCGCCAGACATCATCAAAAGCATTTTAGTAGGCACGCAGCCTCAAGGTTTGCTCTTGCAACAATTAATCAGAAAAGAAATCCCTGCTATTTGGGCAGAACAACGTAAACTTTATAATTTTATTTAAGGAGAAAAACAATGCAAACAACCGGTTGGATTAAAATTCATAGAAGAGTTTTAGAATGGCAATGGTATACTGATGTTAATGTCAAAAATGTATTTTTACACATTTTGTTAAAGACAAACACAGAGCCAAAGAAGTGGCGCAATATAACGGTGCAAAGAGGTGAACATATAACAAGCATTGCCAATTTGGCTGAGGCTTTATACATGAGCCCAGATAAGATTAGAGGTGCGTTAAAAAAGCTAGAAGAAAGTGGAGAGATAAAAAGGTTCCCGACCAATAAATATACTAAGATTAGGGTTATTAATTTTGATCAATATCAAAAAAAGGAGCGTAGCAAAGAGACGTGTTAACAAATAAAGCAACAAGCAAAATAACAAATAAGTAACAAAGTCAAAGTGGTGGTTTTATTAGCCTTGTTATTATTGGTGTTTTGAGCTGTAACAAACAAATTAACAAGAGGCGTAACAAATGATTAAAAAATAAGCAACACGAACTGCAACACTATAGCAACATAATAGCAACCCCAACTGCAACCATTGCAATGCCAATAAAACAAAGGCGTTGCTATAGGTTGGCAACCAACACTTCAACCATAAAGCAACCAATAAGCAACACGAACTGTAACACACAGATTGTTAAACAAATGTTAGCAAAATGTCATGATAATGTCAGGCTTTAAATGGCGGTTTTATTAGGGTTTGCAAAGAATGTGATAGTTTGTTGTTGTTAAAGTTTTGTTAAAACAATGTCAGAATTTGCCCAAAGAAATCCCAAACAAACTCAACATCAATCCCTAACAATTAAGAATAAGAAGAATTATAAGAATAAGAAGAAGTAAAAGAAGTTTAAAAGAAAATAATATAAATATATGAAATATTTATATTATAAAAGAAAAGCGAGGATTTTTAATTTTAAGATAAATCCAATAAGGAGTGAGAGCAAGCCCCTGTAACAAAGTTGCACAATAATTAAAATAAGATTGTCGTTGCATTTATTTTTTAATTACAACTAATAGTATGCCTCTAATCTTGCGACAACGGGTTCGGCAATAGGAGTGTTTAGTTTTTAGGTATCTTTATCATTTTCAACCAATGTGCTCTCTGAGAGGCTGAAAAATAGCGTTTTTATTTGTGAATACTTAAAGGCAAAACTTAAAAACAGCGGTAGCTGCAAGAAAAGGAAAAGTTCCGCCCCGCCCGCCACTGGTTTTTTCTAGTTGCTTTAACTAGGTTTTAATATATATTAGTGTATTATTTTTCCAGGGAGTCGTTTATGGAAAATAATATTATAATATATCAAACAGAAGATGGCCAAACAGGAATTGATGTTCGCATAGAAAAAGATACTGTTTGGTTAACACAAAAACAAATGGCAGAGCTTTTTGATAAGAATGTTAAAACTGTTAATGAGCATATAGGAAATATTTTTAAGGAAGGAGAGTTGGTTAAAGATTCAGCTATCCGGAATTTCCGGATAACTGCGGCAGATGGGAAAAGTTATGATACAATTCATTATAATCTTGATGTCGCAATATCTGTTGGTTATAGGGTTAAATCTAAAAGAGGTACACAATTTAGAATTTGGGCGACAAATACTTTAAGAAAATATCTTGTTGATGGCTATGCCTTAAATGAAAAGCGTTTGCAAGAAAAGACACAACAAATAAAAGAGCTGCAAAATTCTATTGGACTTCTTAATCGTTGCATTGAGAATCAAGCAAAAGATTTAGATCAGGCAATGGTATTAAGTAATCTTATGGCTGAATTTTCTGTTGGTTTAACTTTGTTAGATGATTTTGACAATCAAAGACTTGATAATAAAGGAAAAACCAACGCTGAAGCTGTTAAAATCTCTACTCAAGAGTTTTTAGAAGTGGTTGAGAAGATGAAGCCAGAGTTTGGTTCAAGCATTTTTGCTAACCCTAAAGATGATAGCTTTGATAGTTCAGTTAATCAAATATATCAATCAATTGGTGGGGAGGATTGTTATCCAACTTTGGAAGAAAAAGCAGCAATGCTGTTATATTTTGTGGTTAAGAACCATAGTTTTTCTGATGGCAACAAAAGAATAGGAGCAAATTGCTTTTTATATTTTATGCAACAAAACAAAATGCTTTATAAAAATGACAAGGCAATTATTGATAACGCAACTCTTGCTGCCATAACACTTTTAATCGCAGAAAGCAAACCAGCAGAGCGTGAAACCGTTGTGAAAATTGTAATTAGTATCTTAAATCGTTCATAATTAAAAATTATTTTAAGCAAAATCAAAGGTGTGGGTTTAAATTCTAGTGCATGGGTCCTTCCTGCAACTTTTTTGTATGCGGGGGACAAAGCCGCTTTATTTTTTTAGCGTTTGCCTTTTTCATAAGGTGGTCAGTGGTCAGATGCAATCCTCGCAACCCCTTATTTTCCGCCATTTTTATAAACCTATGAAATTAAGGTTATCACTTTAGGTTGTCACTATAATTTTAAGGTGGTCACTAGGTGGTCAGTTGAGTGAAAAACACAATAAAAGACTGGACTTTTAGCTCTTTCCAAGCATTCATTGAGTTGTAATAATAAATAATGAGGTACAGATATGAAAAACAAACACAAATTCAAATATGACAATATAAAACCCAATCCCACAGCGGATTTTGAAAAAACTTATAACGAGGCTTGTAGGCTAATCTCGCATCTGCAAAATTGTCTTCAGCAATTAACAGCATCAAATAAAGCTATATTAGAAGCACAACCTAAAGAAGTTCCCATTTATCCAGACATAAAAGTAAAACTAAGCAACGCAGATGGTAATGCTTTTGCCATAATCGCAAAATGCTCTAACGCCATGCAAACTGCTGACATCCACCCTGCAATACAAGACCTCTTCAAATCTCAAGCTATATCTTCCGACTACTCTAACCTCTTAACCACCTGCCATAAATGGTTTGGTGTGGAGTAATAATAAAAACACAACTAAAAGTTTTAGTGTTAAAGTTAATGAATATTAAAAACTTACTAATATTATAGAGTCTTTTATTTGCATTTTAAAATAAAGTTAGCTATAGTTCTTTATATTATATTTTTTTAAGGGTTAAACACATGATAACTGGAATTGTTAAAAACAAAATAGATAAAATCTGGCAAGATATTTGGGCGGGTGGCATGACTAACCCTATAACAGTTATTGAACAACTAACTTATTTAATGTTTATTAAAAGCCTTGATGATAAAGAGCTAGAAACAGAACAAATGGAAAATTTAGGTGCCGTCGGTTTGAAAAAAATATTTCCGCAAGATGTTTCTGGGCAATCTATGCGTTGGAATGTCTTTAAGAATAAATCTTCTGAAGAAATCTTTGAAACCATAAAAGATAAAGTGTTTCCGTTTATTAAAAACATTAGTGGTTCAGAAAATACAGCATTTGCTCAATATATGAGTGATGCTATTTTTATGTTTCCAACTCCGCAAATTGTGCAAAAAGTGGTTACAGGTTTAGATGATTTATATGAGCATGATTTAACAGGAGTTGATATTCAGGGTGATTTATATGAATATATGTTAGATAAATTGGCAACTTCTGGCAAAAATGGACAATTTAGAACCCCTGCACAAATTAGAAACTTAATGGTTGAATTGTTGCAACCTTCGCCGGATGATATGATTTGCGATCCAGCTTGTGGAACTGCTGGCTTTTTAATTTCTAGTGCAGAATATGTGCGTAAAAATTATGAAAGCAAAATGAATGCAGAAAATTGGGACTTTTATGCAAACAAAATGTTTTCAGGTTTTGATATGGATAGAACCATGTTAAGAATTTCTGCGATGAATTTAATGTTGCACTCTATAACTAATCCAACTTTAGAGTATAAAGATAGTACTTCAAAATCTAATTATATTGAAGGTTTGTATGATATTATTTTAGCAAATCCACCATTTGCAGGGGCTATTGATAAAGAAAGCATTAATGATGAATTAAAAAGAGTTGTTGATACATCAAAAACAGAGCTGTTGTTTGTGGCATTGTTTTTGAAAATGTTAAAAAAAGGTGGAAGATGTGCCTGCATTGTTCCTGATGGGGTTTTATTTGGCACAACAAAGGCTCATAAGAGTTTGCGTAAAGAGTTGGTAGAGAATCATCATCTTCACGCAGTTGTCTCAATGCCTTCAGGTGTGTTTAAGCCTTATGCTGGTGTTTCTACTGCAATTTTAATATTTACCAAAACAACAGCAGGCGGAACAGATAAAGTTTGGTTTTATGATATGAAAGCTGATGGGTTTAGTCTTGATGATAAAAGAAATCCTGTTGATGCTAATGATATTCCAGATATTATTGCAAGATACAAAAACTTTGAAGCGGAAAAAGATAGAGCTAAAACAGAACAAAGTTTTATGGTAGATAAGACAGATATTGTTGCAAATGATTATGATTTATCAATCAACCGTTATAAAGAAGTAGTTTATGAGAAGGTTGAGTATGAAGCGCCAAGTGTAATTTTAGATAGAATAGAAACCTTAAGTGCAGAAATTAGCCAACAAGCCAAAGAAATTAAGGCGCTTATTTCTTAACATAATATATAAAAAACTTGACATTTAAAATTATTTAATTATACTTTCAATACATTCTTTGTTAAAAACAAACACAGAAAGGGTTGAAATGTTAGTTGAATTTAAATTTTCTAATTTTAGAAGCTTTAAGAGCGAAGTGGTTTTTTCTATGGAGCCAGTGTCCTTAAATGGTAATAACTACAATGTGGTTGAGACTAACTTAAAAAAAATTCCACAAATTTATAGATCGTCAGGTATTTTTGGTGCCAATGCATCTGGTAAGTCAAATTTATTTAAGGCTTTATTTGTTTTTCAAAAAATTATAAAGTCTAGCCATAAGGCGGATTTAGATAAAGAACTGTTTGTAGATAGTTATGCCTTAAGCGCTAAAAACTCAAATGAGCCAACTTTTTTTGAAATTTCTTTTGTTGTAGAAGGTGTTTTTTATAGATATGGTTTTAAATATAACAAAAAAGAAGTTTTAGAAGAATCCTTATATCAATCAGATATTTCAGAAAGCGGAACTGCAAGAGAAAAAAGAATTTTTATTAGAAATGGTAAAAATGTAGAAAAAAGTGCTGGAATCAAACAATCTTGGATTGATGAACTGGCATCTAATAGATTATTTTTATCAGAGCTTATTAATTTAAGATCTTGCAAGTTAGATAACATTCTTGCGGTGTACTCTTATCTTGTTAATAATATTAAAATAACAGAAAATACAACATCTAGAGGCATTTCTTTTGATATGATAAAAGAAGGCAAAGGGCAAGGTGTTTTAAATTTGGTGAAAAAAGCAGATTTAGGCTTAGATGATATTTTTGTTAAAAATGTTGATAAAGAAGAAGTTGCTAAAATGATGGCAGAAGTTTCTGAAAGTGATAATAAAGTAAAAAAAGCTTTTTTAGAAATGATTTTTTCTGACAATGAAGATGTATATGATATTAAAAGCAGTCATATAGCAGAAGATGGAAAGAAGAAAGAGTTTGATTTTGATGATATGGAATCTAAAGGAACAAAAGTCTTTTTAGCCATTATAGGCCCAGTTGTAAAGGCGCTAGAAAAAGGGGCTGCATTATTTGTTGATGAAATAGATGCTTCGCTGCATCCGTTGTTAATTAAGCATTTGGTATCTATTTTTAATAGTTCTGACAGTAATCCTAACAATGCACAGTTGATATTTACATCTCATGCACATTATTTAATGGATGGAGATTATTTAACTAGAGATCAAATTTGGTTTACTAGCAAAGAAAATAACAATGGTTTTTCTTCAGAGTTATATTCTTTGAGTGATTTTGATGAAAATAGAAAGAAAAAATCTTTTTATGAATCATATATGTATGGTGTTTATGGTGCTTTGCCAAAAATAAAGGAACTATAAACTATGGCACGCCTAAGAAAAATACGCAAAACTAACCCTGTTTCTTTAATAATTTGCGAAGACACAAAGTCATCTAAGCATTATTTAACAGGGTTTAGTCAGTATTATGGATTAGGTTTAACAGTAGAAAGTGCTTATGGTACAAGTGCAAAAAATGTTGTTGAAACTGCAGAACAAAGAAAAAAGCATTTTAATAAACATGATATCCCTTTTGATATAATAGGTTGTGTGTTTGATAAAGATGATGACGCTATAGATAAAATAACATCATCTATTGAAAAGTGCAAAAAACAGAAGTTCTTGTATGGTTATTCTAATCCTTGTTATGAATATTGGCTTTTGTTACATTATAAAAAAACAGACATGGCATTTACATCTGCTGCCGAATGTTGTGAAAAATGTTTAACAGAATACAACGCAAAGTATAACACTTCATTAACAATAAAAGATCTAAAAGCAAAAACACACATTTTTAATAATGAAGATTATCTAACCGCCCAAAAAAACGCAACCGCCTTAGGCTTAACAGACATAAACAACACTTATACTAATATGCACGAATTTTTAGCTGAGCTTTTGGCTGAGAGGGGGAAGTAGGATGAGTGAAAAAAAAAGCAAAAATATAAATAAAAAGTTTTTTGATGATGTAAAAGCAAATAGTGCTTTTTATTTTGCAATGCTCGTTATGATTACATTGGTAAGTTCTTTTTTTTATGATCTTGGATTTTTTGTTCCTATGGATTGGAGAATGGTAAGCTTTTTAAGCCTATCTGATTATTATGAAGGAACGATCCCCTTTATAATATCTTTTTTTATAGTTCTTTTATTTTTCTTTTTACCATATTATTTATCTTTAATAGATAAAAGTTTATATAGTGCAGTAAAAGTAATGTTTATATCATTTAAAACGATTTTTTTATTAGTAAAGTATATAAAAAACATTATTAAATACTTTCTTAAATCAGTTAAAATAAAATATAAACTAAATGTTGCTAGAAAAGAACTCTCTAATGTAACTTTTAAGGATTTAACAAAAAAAGATAAACAAAACTATAACCAAATTTTAAGAATAATTAAAAAATTAGAAAATGAATTAAACAGCATTGTTACTGATATAAAAGAAATCAGAAGAGATTTGATACTATCATTAAAAATAATTCTTATTTTAATTTTTAGAAGCACTGTTTTTATATTTTTATTTTGTGTGCTACCTTTTAACGCTTTCTGTTCCATATATTCAAATAACTTCTCTGTTTTAGCTGTAATTATATTTATTTTAATATTTACACTTTTAGATTCATTATTTGTGTTGGCAAATGCTAAGTTTAACAGGATTGTAAATCATATTTTGTTTTTTACTATAATAATATTTTTTCTAGGTGCAATTTCTATATCTAATAATATAAAAAATGAAAATATCACTGCTTATATAGGTAAAAATTATGAACAATACTCTTTAATAAGAAAAGTTAGCACAGGCGTATTTGTAAAAAAAGAAAATAGTTTTTATTTTTTTCCTAAAGAGAAAGTTAATTATATTGAGGTTGAAAAATTAGAAAAAAAGAAAGATTCAAATCACGTAAAGCTTTTAGAAAGCATTAAAGAAAAGGCAAAAAACAATGACTGAGTGGCAGAAGGTAAGGCTGGGTGATGTTTGTGATATTTTTAATGGTTCTACCCCATTAAAGACTAATGATGATTACTGGAAAGGTGGAAATATACCTTGGTTTAAGGTTGATGATATTAAAACTAATGGTAGAATTATAAAAAAAACCAAACTAAAAATAACGCAGAAGGCCTTAGATGAGACTAGTGTTAAAATATTACCTAAAAACACAATTTTATTGTGCTGTACAGCTTCTGTTGGAGAATATGCCTTAACTGATATAGAGTTGACAACAAATCAGCAGTTTAACGGCTTAGTCGTTAAAAATGAAAATGAATTATTTTATAAATATTTATTTTGGGTTTGCAGTACATTAAAAAAAGTTTTATTAAAAAAAAGTGGAAAAGCTGTTATTGATTTTGTATCAATAACAAAACTTAAAGATATATTAATACCACTTCCCTCAATAAAAGTACAAGAAAAGATTGTTAAAGAGTTGGATGCGGTGGGGGAGTTGATTGAGAAGCAAAAGCAACTCTTAAAAGAACAAGACAACCTAATAAAATCTGCCTTCTATGACCTCTTCGGCGATCCTGTTGCATCAAATAAATTTTTGAGAGACATTTTGAAAGAAAAAGGTTCTTGGCAAACAGGTGGAACTCCATCTCGTAAGTGTCCAGAATATTTTAATGGTGAACATCCTTGGATAACAACGACATCTTTAGGAAAAACATATATAAGTGAATTAAATGCTGTTGATTATATTTCAGATGAAGGTGTTAAGAATAGCTCTACTAAAATTATTCCTAGCAATTCTTTGTTATTTGGTATACGTGTTGGTGTTGGAAAAACATCTATAAACACATGTCCTATTTGTACTAGTCAAGATATAGTCTCATTTACTCCTAGAAATAATGATTATAATTTAATTTACTTACATTTCTTTTTTGAATTTATAAAAGGGCATATTTTAAAAAAAGCGAGAGGAGCAACAATTAAGGGAATCACAACAGATATTCTAAAAGAGACTTCAGTAATAACTCCTCCAATAGATCTACAAAACAGATTTGCTTCAATAGTTGAAAAGATAGAGGGTCAAAAAACAACTATTCAAAAGTCACTAGAAGAATCTCAAGCTCTATTCTCCGCCCTCATGGCAAAATACTTTGAGGAATAGATAATATGGAGGTTGGTATTTGTGCTTATTGTGGTGAGGAAAAAGAGTTATGTAAGGCTCATATTATACCGAGATCTTTTTATAAATTAAATGATAATGATAAGTATATAGGAATTTCTAATAACGGTAAAGTTAATACAGTAAATTTTCAAAATGGAATGAAAGATAACAATATTTTATGTTCTGTTTGCGACAACGAAAGAATAGGTGTTTTTGATAATTATGCTTTTGAAATATTAAATAATAAAATACCTCAATCAAGAATTAATAATTCATCAATTTTCAGATTAACATCTAAAGAATGTAATTTTGTTAAATTGAGAAAATTTTTTATATCTCTCATTTGGAGGGCTTCAATATCAAAACATAAAGATTTTGAGAATATTAATTTGGGTGATAAATATGAAAACATAGCCCTCAAAATGCTTAAAGGTGAATTAGAAATAGATAACAACCTATTTTGTCCTCTTATTGTTAGAAAAGCAGAAGATAATCCATTAAATAATCTTGTTGCTATCACTAAAGGTAGATTTTTCAATCAAATAAGACACGATTTTACTTTTCCTAATTATTATATTAGCATAGTAACAAATGCTAAAAATTTAAGAACCAATAAAGATGTTAGATTTTCTTTTTTTGATGATGAGTTTATAGTTTTTGAAAGTGATAAAGATATTTTTAATTTTGAAAAAAATTTTCTATCAAATATTAAACAATCATTTTTACAAAAAACTAATTGAAAATTAACAAAGTTTGTTATACCATCTACTTAAGTTTAATGCTGGAAGGGGTTGTTTATGGCTAATTTTTCTTATTTAGCTCAAGAAAAAGAGTTTTTGCTCTTTGCTCCGGCGTGTTTAGAGGCTGAAAAAGTTTGGCATACTTCTCCTGCAATGTCTGCAATCGGGGCTAGAAAAGCCTTAGAATTGGCAGTCAAATGGGTATATGCAGCAGATAAAAATCTTGAAATGCCTTATAATGATAATATTCAAGCACTTATTCATGAAAGAACATTTCGCTTTGCGGTTAATCCAAAAACTTGGCCAAAACTTTTATATATTATAAAACTTGGTAATTTGGCGGTTCATACAGATAAACAAATATCTCAAAGCGATGCTTTAGAAGCTTTGTCATCTTTATTTGAATTTATTCAATGGCTTGATTATTCTTATGGCAAAAACTATCAGCCTCGCAAATTTGATAATTCTCTTATTCCATCTTCTCAGATTTCTATTGATATAAAAAAAATTAAAGCTCAGCAGGCTCTTATTCTTGAAAGAAAAGATGAAATTAAAAAATATCAAGAAGAAATTGCCCAACAAAGAGAAGAACTTGCCTTATTAAAACAAAAAAATCAAGAAACACGCTCTTTTGAGCCTATGGAAATTTCAGAATGGGAAACCCGTAAGCGCTATATTGATGTTGACTTAAAACTTATGGGTTGGAAGTTTGATGACAATCTTAGCGTAGAATACCCAATTGATGACATGATGAATATAGAGGGACAAATAGGTAAAATAGATTATGTGTTGTTTGGCAAAAACGGAAAACCATTGGCACTGATAGAAGCAAAACGCACCTCTAAAGATCCAAACAACGGTCGTCAACAAGCAAAGCTTTATGCAGATAGTTTAGAACGCAAATTTGCTCAAAGGCCAATGATTTTTACAACTAACGGCTTTGAAACTTATTTTCATGATGACAAGTCTTATCCGCAACGCTTAGTTTTTTCTGTTTTTAGTCAAGATGACTTGGCAAAGCTTATGCAACGCCGTATTGATAAAAGAAATTTAAATCAAATTGCAATAAAAGATGAAATAACTAATAGATATTATCAAAAAGAAGCCATAAAATCTGTTTGTGATCATGTAGACAATGGTTTTAGACGCTCTTTATTGGTTATGGCAACCGGCACAGGTAAAACCAGAACCGCAATCAGCTTGGCAGATGTTCTTGCTCGTGGTAATTATGCAACAAATATTTTATTCTTAGCAGATAGAACCGCTCTAGTTTCTCAGGCAAAATCCTCTTTTAAGGATCATTTGCCAAATATGTCTTTATGTAATTTGCTTTCAAATAAAGATGATAAAAACGCAAGAGTTGTGTTTTCTACTTATCCAACGATGCTTAATGCTATTGACAGTGCAAAAAACAAAGATGGCCAGCTTTTGTTTACTCCGGCACACTTTGACTTGATTATCATTGATGAGGCTCATAGAAGTATTTTCAAAAAATATAAAACAATATTTGATTATTTTGATGCCATTATTGTTGGCTTAACTGCAACTCCAAAAACAGAAGTTGATCGCAATACTTATGATTTTTTTGAAATGGAGCAAAGTGTTCCTACTTATGCCTATGATTATGAAACAGCGGTTAAAAAAGATGAAGTTTTAGTTCCTTATCATAATATAGAGGTTAAAACAAAGTTCTTAGAAGAAGGAATTGTTTATGATAATCTTTCTGATGAAGATAAAAAACGCTATGAAGAAGATTTTGCTGATGAAGATGGACTTCTTCCTAAATATGTGCCATCTACAGAAATCAACAAGTTTATTTTTAATGAAAGTACTGTAGATAAGGTTTTACAAGACCTTATGACTAAAGGTATTAAGGTTTCTGGCGGAACAGTGCTTGGTAAAACAATTATATTTGCTCAAAATAAAAAACATGCCCAATTTATTATAGATAGATTTGAGGCTTTATACCCAAATCATAAAGGAGTTAGTGCCAAAAGAGTTGTTTGTGATGATAGTTATGCTCAAACAATTATAGATGAATTTAAGCAAAAAGACACTCCTTTAAGAATTGCTGTTTCTGTTGATATGATGGATACTGGTATTGATGTTCCAGATGTTGTTAATTTGGTGTTTTTCAAAAAGATTAGGTCAAAAGCAAAGTTTTGGCAAATGATTGGGCGTGGAACACGTTTATGCCCTAATCTTTATTGTTCTGATGGGCAAAATGGCAGTTATCAAGATAAAAAATATTTTTATATTTTTGATTATCTTGGTAATTTTGAGTTTTTTAGAACTCATAAAGATGGTCTTGAAGGTGCAGAAGCAAAATCTTTGTTTGAGTCTATTTTTGCAAAAAGAGTACATTTAATAAAAACATTTCAAGATGCAACTTTTGCTGAAGATAAATATCAAGATTGGAGAAAAGAGCTTATATCTACAGTTGTTGAACAAATTAATGTTTTAAACACAGAGTTAGTTGCGGTTAGAGCTCAGAGAAAATATATAGATCTTTATAATAATAATGAAAAATATACCTCTCTTAATGGTACAGATGTAGAAAACTTAACTAAAAATATTGCTCCTTTAGTGTTTATGGAAGAAAAAGACGAGTATGCTTTGCAGGTTGATAATTTTATATATGCTATGATGTTAAGCTTGATAAATAAAACAAAAAAAGTTAATTCATATAAAAATAAATTAATAAAAACAGCTACAGAGTTAAGTAAGAAAACGACTTTATTTCAAATTAAAGAAAAGCTAGAGATAATAACACCTTTGTTAGAAAAAGAGTTTGTTGATAGTTTAGATATTTATTCAATAGAAGATATTCGCATAAATTTAAGAGAGCTAATAAAGTTTTTAGTAGATACAAATGATAAGAAGTTAATTATTACAGATTTAGAAGATACTGAGTTATCTTGGGATGAAGGTAAAGAATTACCAGTTGATGATAGTTTTGAAAATTATCGCCAAAAAGTTAATCAATACATATTAAAACACACAGATTATATTGCAATTTATAAACTTAGGAACAATCAACCTTTAACTAAAGATGAGTTTTTAGTTTTAGAAGCAATATTAACTGAAGAGCTTGGCTCAAAAGAAGATTATAATAAAGAATTTGGAGACACTCCACTGGGGTTGTTGGTTAGAAAAATTGCAAAACTAGATAAAAATGCTGCAATGGAGGCTTTCTCAAATTTTATTAATGATCAATCATTAAATCAGCAACAAATAGTTTTTGTTCATAAAATTGTAGATTTTATTGTGCAAAATGGCTATATGGAAACCTCAGATCTTATAAAAGCACCATTTGACAGACCACTATCTTTTATAAAACTTTTTGATAAATCAAAACAAACAGAGCTTGTAACCTTAATTCAATCAATTAACAATAATGCATTAAACGTTGCGATTGCATAGCTTAATTGTTTTGTTTTTTATTTCTTGTTTCTTTATTTCTAAAATTAATTTTTCAAGGAAATAATATTTCATAATTCTGCATCCTAACTTGATAAATAAGACATTTTTTTAAGAAGATACTCAATAGTTTTTGTGCTATCCATATTATATTGCCTGAAGGTAGGAATAAACTCTTTTGCTGAACTAATCAGTTTGCTTTCTTTTTCTAATTCAGATGAATGTATATTTAATTCTCTTTTTTTATCAATGCTAGGAGTAGATACTTTAGCTACATCAACCTCTCTTATTTTTTTGTTAATGTATGTTTGATATTCTGCCAAATCATTAATGTAAACTAGGATTAAAACTTCTTTCATCAAATCTGTTAAATCAGATTCTCCGCTTTTAAAATGTGGTAAACATTCTTTACATGCTTCTTCATAAGTTATATTTTGAATATTTGAAAAAAACTTTTGATTTTTATGTTTTAATATAACCAACCATGCTAGTAATGGAACTAGATTAAAATGGTTCTCGGCTATCATCTGCCATATAATTTTGATATCTGTAAAACATTGTGACATATCTCTTAAAGATAAATTATAGCCATTTGCAAACCCTGCAAAACAGTCCTTTAATAAATTTATTCCATTTGTATAGTTATTTTCGTCACTTTTATTTTTATTTGAAATATCTAACTCTTTAATTAATAAATTGCAAAAATCAAGCTTATTTGGGCTAGGCAATGTTAATTCTAAATCTATAAAACGTTTTAGATATCCTTCTTTATCCATCTCAGAACCATATAAAGAAGCAATAGTATGTTTTAACTGCTCTCTATCGATACCAAGAATAAAAATCACATTAGGGATGTTAAACAAGTGTTTAATTGTTTCTAGCACTTCTACTGCATAAGTTGGGCGACAGCGCTCTAACTCATCTATTATAATTATTAATTTTTTATCTGAGATGATGTTTCTTATTTCATCCTTAAAGTCTTTAATAAGATTTAACCTTTGTTGATAATTATCTAAAACTTCATCAGTGTTAATAATTCCTTTAACTTTATCTAGAAGCTCCGGTGGACCGCCAACATATTCAACAGCTAAATTTATACATTTCTTTAATGACCCAAATAATCTAGTAGCTTTCTCTTTAATGTTTTCTATTTTATCTTTTGGCAGTTGTTCTAAAATAGAACTTAATATTGGAACTAAAGGATCTTTTTCAAAATCTGTCTTCCAAGAATTGAAAAATGTCACATATTTATTTTCATCTTTTTTCAATTCTTCTGCCCAGCGCTCTAGAAAAAATGATTTGCCAGATCCATATGAAGCATTTACAGATAGGACAAATGGCTGCTCTATGCCATTTATTATGTTTGTAAAATCACTAGCTGCTACTTTTCTATTTAAGACGTCATCTTTCCAAATGTCATTTGAGTCTACATTTTTTTCATTTAATTTTTTACAAACTTTAGCCATATTGTTTACTCCTTTTCTATCCAGAACCCATTTTTATTATTTGTTTTATTTTCCATTTCAATTTCCTTAATTTCAATAATATATATGAAGATGGTAGACCTCATTTTACGAAGAGTCAATATTCGTGATCTTTGTGAATTAGCTATCACTAATTATCTTAAACCTCAATAATAAATTCACTATTAAACTTTGGGTTTTCATTATATCTTATGTAACCTCTAGGGTTGCAGATAATTCGGCAGTTGCCTATTGTGTAATCTGATGGGGTGTGGATGTGGCCATGGCACCATAGCTTGATATTTGGGTGTTTTATTATAAAATTATCTAAATTGCTAGCAAATGATGCAGATAAAACATCATCTTTATAAATAGATGAGATAGACATCATACTTGGGGCATGGTGAGTTACCACAACGATTTTCTTATTAGGATATCGCTTGCAAATGTTCTCAATATACTTAAGAGTCTCATTAAACATGTTTTCACAGATGTTTGGAGTTAATTGCTTTGTTTTAGTGTTATCATTTTCAATGCTTACGCGCCCATATCTGAAATCATTCATATTCTTTTCTGCCACTTTTTTTGCTCTATATTTATCTGCTACTCCATATAGCTCATAGTCCGTCCACAAAATGCCACCAACAAAAACGAAGTCATCAATGACTTTGTGTGAGTTGTTTAAGAATGACAACTCACTATTTATTGTGTAGCGCTCTTCTAATTGTTTTAAGTAATGTTGTAGTGGGTTCTTAGATTCATTATAAAAGATGTGATTCCCAGCCACAAAAACGCCTTGTTTAACATTATTACTCAACCATTGTGTTGTTTTTTCAAAATATGCAGAGGTGTCGCCACATATTATCGTAAAAACATCTTTATTTTTAAGATTTAGCTCATAATCTTCATTAAAATCTAAGTGCAGATCTGAGATAATTCTAATTTGCATTTTTATTCTCCTTTTGTTTGATTTGTTACGTTGAACAAGCAATGCATATAAATTTTAACAAGTCCAATCAATTGTGTGAAATTTATAGACATTTTGGTTGTTTGGGGTATAGTTGAGTTATAAGGAGTGATACTATGCAAAAGATTAGGCCGGTAACAGTTGCTGTTATTAAAAAAAAGAATAAAGTTTTGGTGCTACCTTGTTTTGATAAGGTTAAGAATGAAGCCTTTTATAGATTGCCAGGTGGTGGTATAGAATTTGGAGAGACTGCAGAGAAAGCTCTTAAGAGAGAGTTTTTAGAAGAAGTTAATCTTGATGTTTATATTATAAAACAACTTCCTACTTTTGAAAATCTGTTTGTTTTTGATGGGAAAAATGGGCATGAAATTATTATTCCTTTTGAAGCGAGCTTAGATAGTCAAGAAATGCAAAAAGATAAATTTGCAATGATAGAAGAAGAACATGCTGGAAATTTTTTAGAATTTGTTGAAATTACGTCAGATAAAAAAATATATCCAGAAATTTTGTGAGAAGAAAATGAAAATATTGCTTGTTGGGCCGCTTGGGGCGGGGAAGTCTTCATTGGCTTATGAGATAAATAAAAGGGTTGGGTTGTCAAGGCTTAATCTTGATGAGGTTTGTAGAAATCCTAAAGATGGAAGTTATTATTCTCAAGAAGAGCAATTTGCAAAGTTGGAGACTTTTTTAAGTCAAAACAATTCTTGGGTTGCTGAAGGGTGTCAAAAATATCTTTATGAAAAAATGCAGCCAGATTTAATTGTTGATATGAGAATAAATCGTCTTACAGCAATTTGGCGTTTTACAACCAGATTTTTTAAGGCCAAAAAGCTTATTGGCAAAACAATAGATAAAAATTTGCCTATTCAAGCATATCATTACCGCAAGCCTATAATAGCAAAGATAAGAAGTTATGATGCTGTTGGGCAAGAAATAAATGAGGAATTTAAAGAATATCTAAAAACAACAAACGCAAAAGTAATCACTTGTAAAAGTTTTAATGATTATAATAAAGTGTTTAGAGAGATTGAAAATGAAAGTTGATGAGAAGTATTTTAATTTATTGAAAGGTGGTAAGAAGACTATTGAGTTGAGGCTTTTTGATGAGAAGCGGGCTTTGATTAAGGTTGGTGATGTGCTGGAGTTTTCTAATATTAGCGATGAAAAAGATTGTTTTAAGGCGGTGGTTGTAAAGCTTCATAAGGCGGAAAGTTTTGCCCATTTATGTAACATTATAGATATTTCAAAGGCTGGATTTGATACTAAAGAGGAATTGTTAAAGGTGCTAGAAGAGTTTTATCCGCTGGAAAAGCAAAAGAAATATGGTGTTGTTGGGATTGAGATTAAAAAATAACACTTACGCTAATGTGAATTATGTTTTACAATATAATCTCTTTTACCACAATTTTTTTCCTTTTACCAACTATGAGTGAAATGCGAATAATTTGAAAATTGTGGGTTTTCTTTTATGGTCGCATTAATTTTTTTTAAGAAAATATTTTTATAATCTGGTAAATAACCTCGTAAAGACACAATGTTATTGCCATGATCTCCCCAATAAAAAGTTCTAAAATTTAAGTTTTCTATCAAATATTTTTCTTCTTCAATCATTTGCATCGCACTTGCTTGCACAAATTCTCCTGATTTTACTTGTTGCTCCAAAACTGTACATGGCTGGATTGCGAGCGCCATTGGGGCAAGTTGTTCGGGCTGAATAATATTTAATAAATTTGTCGTGTTTATAATGTGTTCTTTTGAATAATCTTTTCCACCCAAGCCAAAAATTATTGACGCCAAAACTTCTATCCCTGCTTCTTTGGCTTTTTTTGCTCCTTCGATTGCTTGCTCTGGGGTTAGATTTTTTTTGACTTTTTTTAAGATTTCCTCGTCGCCAGATTCCAGTCCTGTATAAACAATGCTTAGCCCAGCCTCTTTTAGTTCTTTTAGTTCTTCTATACTTTTTCTGCGGATGTCATTATATGCAGCATACATGGCTATTTTTTTGCATTCCGGAAAAAGCATTTTAATTTTTTTGATGATTGTTAGCAACATTTGCGTCTTAATCACCAAGACGTTGCCGTCTATTAAGAAAAAGCTTTCGATGTGATAATATCTACGCCTTGCTTTTTCAATGTCTTTTAGCACATCTTCAAGAGGGCGGATTTGAAACTTCTTGTCATCAAACATACTGCAAAATGTGCAAGTATTATGCGAGCAACCAATTGTTGTTTGAATCAAAAAGCTTTCCGCCTCCATCCATGGGCGATATATTTTGCCAACATACTCCATTGCTATTGTCCTATAATTTGCTGAATTGTCTTTATTACTTCAGCAGATTTAGCTTCATTAAAGGCATCTGGGTGTGGATTTGCAAAACGAACAGAATCATTATCAAAATATTTACCACTAGAATTGGCAAAAGTTTTATCTAATGCGGCCTCCGTCAAAATTCTTGCCCCAATATTAACATCTACTCCTTGCATTCCATAAGCATCTTTAACCATTTTGGTACCAAGAAATGACTTTGGATTTATTGATACAAAAACTTTGTCTGGATATTTGTTTGCAAAATAGTTGGTTACCATAATCAATGCCAACTTGCTCATCGCATAGGTACTATCCGCAGGTAGGTTTGTTTTACCCATTAGTGCATTTATATCAACAGTTGTTTGAGCGGCGGATGCTAAATTTATAATTCTCGCACCATCACTTAAAATAGGCAAAAGTTGATCTGTTAGAATATATGGTGCAATTGTATTAACTGCAAAACGAATATCTAAGCCGTCTATCGTTCTTGTATCTGCAACCTTAAACACACCTGCATTATTTATTAAGACGTCAATTTTTATCTTGTCATTTTTAATTTTCTCTGCAAAGTATCTAACATTTTGCATGGTTGATAAATCGCAAATATAACCATTTTTTAATCCTAGGTCTTTGAGTGCTAAATTTAATTTTTGTTCATCTCGAGCATGAAGAATTACATTTTGCCCCAAATCTGCTAATATTTTTGCAGTTGCAAACCCAAGACCGTCTGAAGCTCCAGTAATTAAAATTGTCTTTACCATATTATTTCTCCTTCTTATTACTATAGATAATCACAGCGTTGAAATTCTCAAGGTTAATATTACATAAATTAAGCAATTTATTTAAAGGAGAAATTTATGCAATATAACACAAAACAAACTGGTAATGGATATGATGATTTGCGTGGTGCTGTAATTAATTATAGCTATGAGGGATTTGATGATTTTGCTCTGGTAATTTATAACAAAAAGATGAAATGGCTTGGTTTAAGTGCTTATTACAAAGGTATATCTCAAGAGTTTACACCAATGATTTCAAAAATTAATGATGACATTTATTATATGTCTTGCATAACCCCTTTGGGGCGTGATGATGTGGTATTAAACTTTGCACATTCGCACGTGCATGCAACATCAAAAGCAGGAGATTCAACTGTAAATGTACATGGCAAAATTACTCAGTTTAATACTGAAGAAGCTGTTTTTCCGCACGCACAATTAACCAAAGATGCTGATGTTATGAAAATAATTGAGAAAAACATTAAAGAGCTTAGTCTTGATCCTCTTGACCCAAATATGCCAATGCCAGAATATGAAGTTGATAAGCAAGCAAAAATAGATTTGGCAGATAAGCGTATTTTGATTAAAGGTAATGGTGTTACTTATAAATTGAATGTTGCTCATTTTCATATTCATGAAGATGAGGAGAAAAATAATCTTTTTTCTGCAACAAAAATGGGGGAAAGTGTTTATTTTGTTACATGGATTAAAGGTAATGATAAAAAATCTATGGTTATTGATTTGAGTACCAAACAAGCCTATATCCACGATGACGAAGAACATATTTATCCGCTAGAAGTTAAATAGATTTTGATAGTTTTATAATAGTCCCTGTATATTTTTACATTTTTATACAGGGACTTTTTGTTTCACTTTACAAAAATGCATTTTTAACAGTTTTGTAAAGTGAGGTTTATAATGGGGCATCTACAAGTCAGATCGAAAGTAAAGGATAATGCGATAACCTTTACTTTCTCAAATAAGTTGTAAAGAGAACAGCCTTTAAATATAACTAACAGGGATGATGTTTAATTCTTTATCAATAGGAATAAATTGTTTTGCAGCGCATACAATTGCTCCTTTTCCCCTTTTTTTATGGTCTATAATATTAAAATTACTAGCCATCGTTTTTGTAGGTGTTGATGTTTTCTTTATTTCAATAGGATAAATTTTGCCATTTTCTTCTATAAGTACGTCAATCTCTTTTCCTAGCGCATCTCTATAAAAATAAATCCAAGGTGTTTTAGCATTATGCCAGTATGATTTAAGTATTTCAGAAACAACATAAGTTTCAAATAATGCTCCATTGACGCTTGTTTGCTCTGCGACATCGGCATCTTTTATTCCCATTAAATAACTACAAAGACCTGTATCTAAAAAATAAAGCTTTGGTGTTTTTATTGCTCGTTTTGTTAAGTTATTAAAATATGGTTGCAAAAGATAAATAAGGCCTGATGTTTCTAATACAGAAATCCAACTTTTGACAGTGTTTGGCGATATCCCAACATCATTTGCAATATCATTATAATTTATTGTTTGAGAAGTTCTGCTTGCAATCACTCTTAAAAATTTTAAAAAATTATTCTCATTGCTAATATTGACAATCTCTCTTATATCTTTTTCAATATAAGTTTTGATATAAGAAGAATAAAATAAATCTTTGGGTGTCCCATCAACAAGTTGAGGATAAGAACCATTTACAATTTTTTCAAAAATTTCACTTGTGCTAAATATCGGACGCTTTGTTTGCAAATCTATCTCTGGAACAAATGAAGCTCTAGTGGTATCTTCTTGTGTTTCAGATATGGAAAAACCTTGCAAATTAATAATTGCGGCTCTTCCTGCTAAGCTTTCTGAAACATTTTTCATTAAATGAAATTGTTGAGATCCTGTTAACCAGAATTGACCTGTTTGATTGCTTTTATCAACTATTGCTTTTATATAGATAAACAAGTTAGGAGCTTTTTGAACTTCATCTATTAAAACAGGTGGTTTAAATTTTTCAAAAAATAAAACAGGGTCTTCGGTTGCAAGCAATAGTGCATCCATATCATCAAGACTTACATAAGTTCTATTATCCTCTCTTATTTTTTCTAGCAAAGTTGTTTTTCCAACTTGTCTGGGGCCTGTCAAAATAATAACCTTAAAGAACTCATTTGCCTCTTTTAGTTTCTTTTCTAATGTTCGTTTTAAATACATAATACACCTCCTGTTTATGAATATATTATAAATCATAATAATATAAAGTCAATAGATTATTGATAAATCCGCAATTGCATTGCGGATTTATCAATAATTAAGGTGTCTTTTTGCTCTGGCTGGTAGTCAAGATTTTTGGTGGTTTGGGTGGATTTTGGGGCACTATAATGGTCTGAAAATAAGGGTAATTTGGGCAAAACTAGCATTGTTCGCTTATACCTAACCTATCCACCACCATTCCTAACGTCTAGATAATTCTAGGCGTTTTTTTGTATGTAAAACAAGGCTTTAACAATCAAAAATCATCATTCGAAAGTCGCTTAAAAAAATGACGCCATCCCAGCAAAAGCTCGAATAAGGGATTTGATAAGTGCTTGTAATCCTTGCATTTGCTAGGTTTTTAAGCAGAAAAACTCCCACTCGAGAGTTGTTTAAATTTAGCTGTTTACTTTTTAATTTTAAGATGTAAAATTTTATATATTAAGATTTAAGTATTGTGTTTTGAACATTTGAAAAAGAATAGGGAAATGACCATGGAAAAAATAAAAGATAAAAAAAATATAATAATCATTATTGTTGCTTGCTTGTTGTTTATAATTTTTATTAGTGGCAATGAAGAGAGTTCTCAAAAAACAAATTCTGTTGAGAAGTCTATACAAGTTTTAGATGGAAATGAAAGTTTGATTGAAAATGTGAATTTTGTGCTTAATAAAGGTTATAAATTAATTGGAAAACCATATTTTGCTAAGTCAAATGATTATAAAAAGGTTTACTTTATTGGTGCTTTGGTTGAAAATAGTGGACAAATATATAATTGCATTTGGAGTTCAAACAGTAATGATATGAGTGGAATGACGATGGCGGCTAATGATTATGCCGTGCAAGCTTCTAGTATGTCAGACGCTAGATTATCAGATGCAAAAATATCTTCAATGGATAGTGGCTATAGTCAAGTAAATAGAAAAATTTTAGATAATTGGTCTAAAATGCAGTGAGAATAAATATAATTTATAAAACGAAAAAGTAATTTATATACTATTATTTTTAATCTAGATTCAATAATTATAGTTTTTGTTACAGTCTGTCTATTGTAAAAATCCCAGCGTGTCCATGGTTGGTTTATTATGGTTTATGGATAATCTTATTTAAAAATAATCCTAGAAGGAGCGACGGCGACGACCCAACAACTGAAAGTTGTCCCATAGGACAAGTTTTTTTAGACAATAAGCTTTTATTTGAAAAAGTCGTCGTGGGTGCCGGTGCTGATTAGGATTAAGTTGTTGTCTTCAATTTTATATAACAGTAACCAATTTTTTTCTATGTGACATTCTCTATAGCCTTGCAAGTTGCCTTTTAGGGCGTGGTCTTTATATTTGTTTGGAATTACTTTTTGATTTACAAGTAAATCTAGCACAATTTCAAGTTTGCTTAAGTCAAAATGTTTCTTTTGTAATTTTTTAATTTTATTCTTAAAACTACTCTCAATTTTGAGGTTTAAAGTCATTAGTTGTCTTCATTCAAAAAATGCATTAAGTTCTCAACACTTCCCATTTGAATAAGATTTTCATCATCTTCACTTCTTTTAATTGTGTTTAATGTTTCTGTATTATATTGTTTTTGGGCAGTCAACTCAAAAGGAAAACCTTTGTCCATAACAACCCTTTTAAAGAAAACCCTAACAGCATCTGTTGTGCTAATGCCAATGGCATTTAATACAGCATCAACATCTTTTTTTAAATTTTCTTCGACTTTAACATTTATTTGAACAACACTCATATTATTACTCCTTCGTATATTTATATATAGCATTATATATCTATTTATAGCGATTGTCAATAGATATTTATGATAATGGGTCACTCGTTAGTTGTAAGCCAACCACCACCAGTTCTAACGTCTAGATAGTTCTAGGCGTTTTTTTGTATGTAAAACAAGGTTTTAAGAGTCAAAAACCATCATTCGAAAGTCGCTTAAAAAAATGACGACATCCCATCAATTGCTCGAATAAGGGATTCAATAAGTGCTTGTAATCCTTGCATTTGCTTGTTTTTTAGCCTGAAAAACTCCCATTCGAGTTTAGGAAGCATAAAATAACATTTGCAATAATATTTTTTTAGCTATATTATTATGAAAAATGAAAGGATTAAAATATGTTAGGCAAAACAATACAGATATTTTTACCAGACGGAAACCCAAAAGGAATTAAAAAAGCATCAATAACAACAGATAAAGTTGAAATAATTTAAATTCCAAGATCATTGGTTGCGCAAAATTCAAAGATGGTTGATTTTAATGGTGTTTATATTTTAATTGATAATTTAAAAACAGAAACTCCAGAAATATATATAGGCAAAGGTCTTGTTAAAGATAGAGCTATTCAACATAATAAAAATAAAGATTTTTGGACAACTCTTTTTGCAATTAGGCTTAAAGATGATACAGGCTTTAATGATGCACATAATAGTTTTTTAGAAAATTATTTTATAAAGAAAGCAATTGAACTAAAACAATCTATTATGAATGAAAATAAGCAGATCCCTAGGGAACCATCTCTGCCTGATGAGATTGTTTCTGAACTTATGCATTATATTAATATTATGGAAACATTATTGGCAACTTTGGGATTGAAGTGTTTCCAACCAATTGAAAATCAAAATATAAGCGCAAAAGATAAATTGTATTGCGAAGACAAATATGGAAGTTATGGAGTTGGCGAGTATTCAGAAGAAGGTTTTGTTTTATATAAAGACACAAAATGCAAGAAAGATTTACATCCAGGATCTGATCGTATATCAAAAAGAGATGAATTAATAAAAGATGGCAAGTTGATATTGATTGATGGCGTATATGTACTGCAAGAAAACGTTTTGTTTTCCTCTGTATCATCTGCTGCAAGTTTAGTTTTAGGTAGGCGTTCAAATGGATGGCTTGAATGGAAAAATAAAAACGGCAAAACATTGGATGAATTAGAGAGAAAGTAAGAAATTAACTATCGCTATTTTGTACATTGCAACCTTTGCTTTACCCTTAAAGAGAAAAAATCTCTTTTATACTTGTATTTTATTTTTTTGTTATATATAATATTATATTATATTATTTATATTAACAAGGAGAAGACAATGCTTATAAATTTCAGTGTATCCAATTATAAATCCTTTAAAGAGAAAAATACTCTATCTATGATAAAAAGCAATGAAAGAGTTCATCAAGAGCATGTGCTTTGGGGTAATAAACAGTTTAAATTATTAAAAGGAGCTATAATTTATGGAGCAAATGCTTCTGGCAAAAGCAATTTAATTGATGCTATTAGATTTGCTCAAAATTTTATAATTGGCGGATGGAAAAACAAAGGTGATATAAATCCTCAACAATTTTTACTTGATGAAAAATCGGTTAGTTTAGATACTTATTTTGAATTTGAATATATAATAAATTCTGAAGCATTCTCTTATGGTTTTATAATTTCTAAAAAAGAAGTTGTTGAAGAATGGTTATGTAAAATAAATAAAAATGAAAGTGTAGACGATCTTTTCTTGTATACAAGAAAAGGAAATGAATTCGAGATAGGTGAATATTTTCAAAAACAAGAAAAATATGAATTAGCACAAAGGTTTGAGTTTGTAAAAAATAATG
Organism: Alphaproteobacteria bacterium; assembly: GCA_044432975.1. Lineage (GTDB taxonomy): Bacteria > Pseudomonadota > Alphaproteobacteria > RF32 > CAG-239 > JAWXUC01. The sequence continues at coordinate 43,467 of JAWXUC010000010.1, forward strand.
AATTGTTTTTAGGTAAAAGCTTAGAATTAAACACAAAATTGCTTGAAAAACATATTAATTGGTTTAAGTCAATGCAAATAATAAAGCCGACATCGAAACCTATTACTATTGTTCCAAATCTGCAAAATGGCAAATTTAAGAAATTTCTATTAAGTCTGTTAAAATCTTGTGATACAGGAATTGAAGGAATAAAAAGAAAGCTTGATGATATAAAAACGTTAAATTTACCATCAGATTTAATTGCCGATCTCATGTCTTCATTAGATAATAACGAAGCTGCAGTTGTAAGTGAAAATATTGGAAATCATATAGTAGTAGTTAAATATAAAGGAGAATTGAAAGCCTTAAGCCTACAATTTATCCATAAAGATGTTAATGGAAATGAAAAAATATTTCGTCTTAGTCAGGAATCTGATGGAACGAAAAGATTGGTAGATTTATCGGTTGCTTTGTTTGCAGATAACCTTAATGTTTTAATTATTGATGAGTTAGATAGATCGCTTCACCCTGCTTTAACTCAATTTTTAACTAAAAGTTTTATTAAAAACAATGATAAGCAATTAATCATAACGACTCATGAAACTTCTTTGCTAAATAAAAATTGGTTAAGAAGAGATGAGGTTTGGTTTGTTAATAAAGAAAAAAGTTCTGGAGAAAGTAAGTTAAAACCTCTTTCTGACTATAAGCAAAGATATGATAAAGAATTAAGAAAAGCTTATTTGGACGGAAGGTTTCATGGAGTTCCAGTTTTGGGAGAACGTGCATGGTAGGTAGAGAAAAGATAAGTAATAGTTACAAAAGAGCTCCATCTACGAAAGAGCCAAATAAATTATTTATTATATCTGTTGAAGGAGCAAATGACGAGCCTAAATATTTTGAAGCCTTGAAAGATGAGTTCAAGTTAAATGTAAAATTTGATTATGTAGTAACCTCACCTAAAAATGATGTTGAAAATGCAGGATCAAAATCTGCTCCTAATCATGTTATAAGAAGATTAACTAAAAAAATAAGTGAAAAAAGCACTTTTAATATAAAAAATGGTGACGAAGCTTGGCTAGTAATAGATTATGATCGCTGGGGTAAAGTTTTACATGATGTAATTAATGAAGCTGAAACAAATAAATACAATCTAGCAATAAGCAACATATCTTTTAATACATGGTTATATATGCACAATGATAAATGGGATTGTGAGATAAAAGCTCAATGTTGTTCTTCAGAATGTAAAAAGTGTTCAACAGATATAACAAAAAATGGGTATAAAGAATTAGCTAGGAGAGCTTCAGTTGCGATACAAAACGCTAAGACATGCGAAACAGCAACCACGCAAAGAAGTAAAACTCAAATTCCACCATGCCCAGGAAGTAGGATGTATAAACTTTTAGAAAGTTTAAGAATATCATAAAGTAAATTACACTCGTTAGTTGCAAGCTATCCACCACCATTCCTAACGTCTAGATAATTCTAGGCGTTTTTTTCTACCGCTACGAATTGCTTTGCAATTCTACTTGTAGGAACAACTAAGTGTTGTTTCAAGCTTCGCTTTTCTCAACACTAAGAGAAGTTCGTATGTGAAACAATGTCTTTGATAAAGACTTGTAATTGTTGTGTTTGCTTGTTTTTTTAAGGATAAATAATAATGTCATTGGTATTTGTAATCGGTTACAATTTAATTAAATTTTTACATATTAAAAAAGAAAAATCATCAATCAAAACATAATCATTTAGCTATAACCCGCTAAATTTAAACAAGCTTATTTTAGTTGCTCCTTGGTTAGATATTAAAAAAGAATGTGCAGACTTTTTATCTTTTAGTGCAAATAATAAGTCGCTTGCAAATATTAAAGAGGTTTACTTGTTGTACTCTACAGATGATATGCCAGAAGTTTTAGAGACAGTAGATTTTATTCTAAACACTTATGAAAATATAAAAGTTATAAAATTTACGAATAAGGGGCATTTTACTTTTTCTATGATAGGGGATAAGTTTGAAGAGCTTTTGAAAATTTGTTTAAGCAATTAAGGTAAATGCTTAAATTAATTTTGAGTGGTTTATATTTTTCTTGTTTTATATAGTCTTTTAGATTAGTATGGGTTTATGGTTGAGGAAGTTTCATATTATAAATCACCGTTTGGATGGTGGCAGATTGAGAGCAATGGGCGAGAGATTGTGCGGTTGGTTAAGGTTGTTGATATGGAATATCTCATAAATGATGATTCTACAGTGGTGATAGAGTTAAAGCGTCAGCTTGATGAATACTTTGTGGGTTCTAGGAAGAGTTTTGATATTGCGCTTAATCCGCAAGGGACAGAGTTTCAGAAGTTGGTTTGGAATACTTTGTTGAAAATTCCTTATGGCGCTAGGGTTAGTTATAAAGAGGTTGCTATTATTGTTGGAAAACCTAAGGCTTGTCGTGCAGTGGGTATGGCAAATAATAAAAATCCGATTGCTATTCTTATTCCGTGTCATCGAGTTATTGGTGCAAAAGGAGAACTTGTTGGATATAATGGTGGGGTTGAGGTTAAAAAGAAGTTGTTGGAGTTAGAGAATGAATAGAAGACGTTGCGCATGGGTTGATGGTTCGGAGATTTATAAAAATTATCATGATAATGAGTGGGGGAAGCCACTGCATGATGATAATATGTTGTTTGAACTATTATGTTTAGAGGGGTTTCAGGCTGGGCTTTCTTGGATTACGGTTTTGAAAAAACGTGAAGATTTTTGCAAGGCTTTTGATGGTTTTAATCCGCAAGTTGTGGCTAGTTATGATGATTGTAAGGTAGCAGAATTGTTGCAAAATGAAAAAATTATCAGGCATAAAGGTAAGATTTTAGCTGCGATTAATAATGCACGGTTGTTTCTTGAGGTGCAAAATAAATTTGGTAGTTTTGATGAATTTATCTGGGGATATGTGAATGGTCAGCCAATATTGAACCATTTTAGCAAAATATCAGAAGTTCCCGCAAAGACTGAACTTTCAGAGCGTATTAGCAAAGACTTGCGTAAAATGGGATTTAAGTTTGTGGGTGCAACTATTATTTATTCATTTATGCAAGCAATCGGTATGGTTAATGATCATACGAAAGATTGTTTTTTATATAAAGAGTGAAAAGATGAAAATATTGATTATTGGGCCGCTTGGGGCAGGGAAGTCTTCACTTGCTTATGAGATTAATAAGGAGTTGGGCTTGGCTCGACTTAATCTTGATGAGATTTGTCGCAGGCCTTTTGATGGTAGCTATTATTCTGAAGAAGAACAATTTGCAAAACTTGAAGAATTTATTGCCCAAAATAACTCTTGGGTTGCGGAAGGATGTCAAAAATATCTTTATGAAAAAATGTCGCCAGATTTAATTATTGATATGCGGGTGAATAGGTTTGTTGCAATTTGGCGTTTTACAACAAGGTTTTTTAAGGCTAAAAAGCTTATTGGTAGAACAATAGATAAAGATTTGCCTGTGCAAGCTTATCATTATAGAAAAGTAACGTTTAAAAAAATAAGAGATTATGATGTAACAGGACAAGAAATTAATGCTGAAATTAAAGAATATCTTAAAGCTGTTAAGGTGAAAATAATTACTTGTAAAAGCTTTAAGGATTATGATAAGGTGTTTTTAGAGATTAGAGGGTTTTACTATTAAATAGCATAATTTTTTGTTTGTCTTTTTATTTTTGATTTTTGACTTTTTTCCTTATGGAGAGCCTACTCCACAGCGTCAAAAAGTCAAATTCAAAAACAAAAATCCATCACAAAAATGATTCTATTTAATAGTGAAACCTTCTAAAAATAAAGCCTCAGAATTCTGAGGCTTTTAATTATTTAATAATCTTGAAAAACCCTAATTTGCCAACTTTTAGTTGTAATTGTGGTTTTGTATTAAATTCTTCTTTTTCTTCACTGCATTTTTTACCGTTTATGCTAACTGCGTTTTGTAAAATTAATCTTCTTATCTCTGAGTTTGACTTCTCTGTTAAGCTTAGTTTTAAGATTTCAAATAAAGTTAAATTTTCTTTATCTGTTTTAACAACAGGGGCATTATTGGGAAAATCTCTATTAGAAAAAGTTTTAATAAAGTTTTCTTTTGCTATTTTAGCTTGTTCTTGTCCATGAAATATTTTAACAATTTCTACAGCGGTGAAAAGTTTTGCATCTCTAGGCTTGTTTTTAATGTTAAGCTCTTTGATTTCATCTAATGAAACTCTTGTGTTCCACAATAAAAGTCTTTCAATCATAACATCTGGCATTGCCATAATTTGGCCAAACATATCATTGGCGCTGGCATTTAAGAAAACGCCAGTGTTTCTTGATTTTGACATCATTGGTTCACCAGTTATGGGGTGATTCATTAGTTGAGCAATTAAACAAAACTTTTCTTTGCCTAGCTTTGTTTTAACAAATTGACGACCTAAAAGAGCATTAAAAGTTTGATCTGTGCCACAGAGTTCTACATCTGCGTTTAAGGCAACGGAATCAAATGCCTGAAATAAGGGGTATGAGAATTCATGTAGAAAAACAGGCTTGTTATCTTTTATTCTTTTTTCAAACATATCTCGTTCTAACATTCTTTGAACAGTGGTTTGAGATTGCAATTCTAAGAAGTCTGCAATGCTCAATTTATCTAACCAAGTTGAGTTAAACATAATTTGCGGTGGATTTTCTTTTGCCTCAAAGTCCATTAAGTTTTTAACTTGTTTAATCCAATCTTTGGCGTTTTGGGTTGTTTGTTCTCTGGTTAATTGTTTTCTGGTTGCTTTTTGGTCTCCTGGATCACCAATGCAGGCTGTAAAGTCGCCAAAAACAATAAAAACTTTATGTCCGAGTTGTCTTAATTCTTCCATAATCATAAAATTTTGGGCATGACCCAAATGAAGCGCTACATTTGTTGGATCAAATCCAATGTAAATATTTAGCTTTTTATTTTCGGCTTGTTTTATAAATTCTTCTTTAGAGGGCAAAATATTGACGATTAAGCCTCTTTCTAAAATGTTTTGTAATGTTGTCATAATATAAAATCCTTAAATGTTGTATAAAAAAATCAGCCTTGAAATTGAAAACCCTCAAAGTGCAAGACTGATTATAAAGAATTTATATCAAACACTTTAAGGGCAAACGTAATAATAAGCATAAATAGGGTTTAAGCTTAAGGATTTATTTGCGATTAATGTGTTTTTTTCATTTAACATGAGGTTGATAATAATCTATTTTTTAAAACTTGTCAAATTTTTATTTCTAGACATTTTTATTGTTTGGAGTAATATAGTTTTGAGGAGAGAAAAAATGAATCCAAAAGAAGTTTTAAAAGGTAGTCGGATTAAGTTAGAAAGAGCGAGACAAACTTTTGAAGAAGCTTATGAAAGATATACTATTGTTGATAATAATAGAGACCATATTTTACCATGGTTAGATTGGGCAATGCCAAGTATTACAAAAGCTCCAGAAGACTGTTATGCTTTTTTGATTGGCGCTAATAAAGGTTGGGATGATGGTGATAAATATGAATATACAATTAAAGAAAACGCTTCTGATAAAATTATTGGCGGTTTAGGTGTTATGAAAAGAGGGCGAACTCTTGATAAACATTTTGAAATTGGTTTTTGGCTTGCAAAAGATGCTTGTTCTAAAGGTTATATGCAAGAGGCTGTGAAATTGGTTGAAGATGAATTTTTTGCCTTGGGTATTAAACGCTTGGTTATTTGTAATGAAGTTAAGAATATAAAATCTAGAAATGTAGGCTTAAGCTTGGGTTATGAATTTGAAGGTATGAAAAAGTCTTCAAGATATTCAGAATCTCTAGAAGACTTTATGGATATAAACGTTTATGCAAAGATATTTTAAATCCTTTTATGGATTTTGAATTTCTGTGAAAATTAATTTGTCTCCCTTGCTTGTGTTTAGTGTTAGGGTTTTATCTTGTATTTTATAAGATGAAATGTTTGGTAGTGTTTTTAAGAAGTCTTGTTCTGCTTCCATAGCTTCTTGAGGACCCATCATCATTGTTGTGCCTGCAGGGGAGAATGTTATTTTTTTGCCATCAATGTTATAAGTACCAAAAAAGTTGTTTATGATTTTGCCAAAGAAACGATTCTCTTTTGTATTAAAGCCTAATGTTATTGTGGTGTTTTGTTTAGGGTTTGTTAAAGTGTAGGTTTTGCTTGATAATTCTTCTTGCTTTGAACAAGAAGTGAAAATTAAGCTTAAAAGTATTATATATAATGTTTTTTTCATGATAAATCCTTTTGTTAAAGTTTTTTGTTATAGATAGACTGTCATTCCGTCATAAGCTAATTCTACATTGTTTGGAACTTGAGATTCAAGTTCATCGTGATCAACTTTTACAGAAATATGAGTTAATATAGTTCTTTTTGGTTTTATTTCTTTTAGCCAGTTTTTTGTTTGGATAAAATCATTGTGGCCATTTGCAATTTTTTCTAATCCATTGCAGCATTCTAAAATTAATAAGTCTAAATTTTTTATTTTTTCTTTATTTTCGATACTTATTTGTTCAACATCCATGACAATAGCAAAATTTTTATGTTTAAAAGCGGTTGTTGTTAAACGTCCATGTTTTACTTGAAAGGTTTGCCATTCAATGTTGTTAAAAATAAAACTTTCATTTTCTTCTAAGACATTCCAGATAATAGCATCGCTACCTTTTTCTATATTAGCCTTAAATAGGTATGGAAAACATGTTTTTATTTCGGTGTATGTATCTTTAAAGCAAAAAATGTTTATCTTTTTTTGCAATATATGTGCTGCACGCCACAATTCTGGCACAGAGGCAATGTGGTCATAATGACCATGAGTTAAAAATATTGCGTCTATGTCATTAATATTGTTGTTGTTTATTTGTTCTCTAAATTCAGGTGTCATATCAACTAAAATCTTGGTATTATCAATTTCAATATATGTACTGGCTCTTGTTCTGGTGTTTTTTTTGTTTTGTTTGTTTTTTATTTGTCCCCAATCGTTAAAAACGTTTGGAGTGCCATAAGCAGAGCCTGAACCTAAAATTGTTATTTTCATATTATATTCTCCTTATTTGTTTTTATACTTCGTAGTAATTGTTGTCAATGTTATTTAAAATGTGAATATAAGTTATTGTTTTGTTGTTTTGTTGAAAATAGTATTTATAATGTCAAGACAAGATAAAACTTAAAGGAAAAATAATGAAAGGTATAATTTTAGCAGGTGGGTCTGGTTCAAGACTTTATCCGCTGACAAAGACAACTTCAAAGCAATTGCTGCCTGTTTATGATAAGCCGATGATTTATTATCCGCTTTCTACATTAATGTTGTTTGGTATAAATGAAATTTTGATTGTTTCAACGCCTCAGGACACTCCTAATATTGAAAAGCTTTTTGGTGATGGTTCTAAGTTGGGGCTTCATATTGAATATAAAGTACAGGCCGAGCCCAAGGGTATTGCACAGGCTTTTACTATTGGAGCAGATTTTATTGGTGATGAAGATGTTTGTTTGATTTTAGGTGATAATATTTTTTATATGGGTGAGCAGTTTCATTCTTTTAGAGCTGAGGTTGTTAAAAATGAGAGGCATAGAGCAACAATTTTTGCTTATCATGTTTCTGACCCAGAGCGCTTTGGTGTGGTTGAGTTTGATGAAAATAAAAAAGCTATCTCTATTGAAGAAAAACCTAAAAAGCCAAAATCAAATTATGCTTCTGTTGGGTTGTATTTTTATCCGTCTGATGTGGTTGATAAAGCTAAAAGCTTAAAACCATCTCTTCGAGGTGAGCTGGAAATTACAGATTTAAATAATTTATATTTAAATGAGGGACGGATGAATGTTGTGCCAATGCGTAGAGGAAACGCTTGGTTGGATGCAGGGACGCCTGAAAGTCTTATGGAATCTGGACAATTTGTGCAAATTATAGAAAAACGTCAGGGGCTTAAAATAGCTTGTATTGAAGAAATTGCTTATAGAAGAGGTTTTATTAATGATGAACAAATGATGTTTTTGATTAATGAACTTAAGGATTGTGATTATAAAAAATATTTAGAAAAAATTTATGGAGAATATCATGAACTTTATTAAAACAGAAATAGAAGGTGTTTTTATTATTGAGCCAAAAGTTTTTGAAGATGAACGTGGATATTTTTATGAATCATATTCTAAAAAAGATTTTGATGAGGTTGGGCTTGATTATAACTTTATTCAGGACAATCAATCAAAGTCGTCTTATGGAACAATTAGGGGGTTGCATTTTCAAAAAGGGGAATTTGCTCAGGCAAAGTTGGTGAGAGTTTTAGATGGAACTGTTTTAGATGTTGCGGTTGATTTGCGTGAAGGCTCAGAGACTTATGGTAAGCATGTTGCTGTTGAATTGTCGGCTGAAAATAAGCGTCAGTTGTTAATTCCTCGAGGTTTTGCCCATGGTTTTTCTGTGTTGTCAGAAACAGCAGTGTTTGCTTATAAATGTGATAATCTTTATAATAAAGCAAGTGAAGGCGGACTTCTATATAACGATAAAGAGCTTGGAATTGATTGGAAAGTTGATTTGGATAAAGTTATTTTATCAGATAAAGATAAGATTAATCCTAAGTTAGTGGAGATTAATAAATGATTTTAGTTACAGGTGCAAATGGGCAGCTGGGGAATGAGTTGAAAATACTTTTGTCAGATGCAATTTTTACAGATGTTGCAGATTTGGATATTTGTGATTTTGCAGCAGTGCAAAGCTTTGTTAAAGAAAACAATGTTGATATAATCATTAATTGCGCTGCATATACTGCTGTTGACAAAGCTGAAGATGATATTGAATTGGCAACAAAAATTAATGTTGATGGACCTGAAAACTTGGCAAAGAGCGGTGCTAAGATTATTCATGTTTCTACAGATTATGTCTTTGATGGTTTGGGGTATAGACCTTATAAGCCAGAAGATGAAGCCCAACCTAATAGTGTTTATGGAAAAACTAAACTAGCAGGAGAACAAGCTGTTTTGAATAATGCAAATACGGCAATTATTATCCGTACGGCTTGGTTATATTCATTTTTTGGTAATAATTTTGTTAAGACAATGTTGCGTTTGGGCGCAGAAAAAGAAAGTATAGGTGTGGTGGCAGATCAAATTGGGACGCCAACTTATGCAGGTGATTTGGCTCAAGCTATTGTTGAAATATTGCCTCAAATTAAAGAAGGGCAAAAGGATGTTTATCATTTTTCAAATGAAGGTGTTGCTAGTTGGTATGATTTTGCAGTAGAAATTTTGAAAGATTTACAGTGTGTGGTTAATCCAATTTCTACAGAAGATTATCCGACAAGAGCAAAGCGTCCGTTTTATAGTGTATTAGATAAAACAAAAATCAAAAAAGATTTTAATATCAAAATTAATCATTGGAAAAAAGGATTGGAAAAATGTCTAAGTCAATTTTAGTTACTGGTGGGGCAGGGTTTATTGGGGCTAATTTTGTACCTTATTTTGCGGATAAATATCAAGAGTATAATGTTATTAACTTAGATAAACTAACCTATGCAGGAGATGTGGCAAATTTAAGTGAGTGTGAAAGTATGAATAATTATACTTTTGTTCAAGGTGATATCTGTGATAATGGTTTGATAAAGTCTTTGTTCGAAAAATATGACATTAGAGGTGTTATTCATTTTGCAGCAGAAAGCCACGTTGATAATTCAATTAGTGGTCCTAAAGCCTTTATAGAGACAAATATTTTAGGTACTTTTAATTTGCTTGATGTTGCTAAAAATTATTGGATGGAAAAACCAAATGTTTATAAAGTTGGTTATGAAGATTGTAGATTTCATCATATTTCAACGGATGAAGTTTATGGAACATTGGGAGAAACAGGTTTGTTTGAAGAAATAACTCCTTATGCGCCAAATTCTCCATATTCTGCAAGTAAGGCAAGTTCTGATTTTCTTGTTCGTGTATATTATCATACTTATGGAATGAATGTTACGACTTCAAATTGTTCAAACAATTATGGTCCAAAGCAACACTGTGAAAAGCTTATTCCAAAAATTATATCAAACTGTTTGAATGAATTGCCAATTCCGATTTATGGTAAGGGTGATAATATTCGTGATTGGTTATATGTTCTTGATCATTGCAAGGCGATTGACTTGGTTTATCACACAGGGCGTGTGGGTGAAACTTATAATGTTGGTGGCCGTAATGAGCGTACAAATATGCAGATTGTAAATACAATTTGCACAATTTTAGATGAAAAGAGACCTCGTCAAAGTGGAAAATATGCAGATTTAATCACTTTTGTAGAAGATAGAGCAGGGCACGACAAACGTTATGCAATAGATGCTACAAAGCTAGAAACAGAGCTAGGTTGGAAAGCAGATGAAAACTTTGAAACAGGAATTTTGAAAACGGTTGAGTGGTATTTGTATCGTTAGTTATTTGCTTGCTTCTTTTAATGCTTGGGCAAGTTGATCAGGGCAAGATGTTCCTTTGTTTCCGCAAGTTATGCCTGAAAGTTTGTTTATAACATCTTCTATTTTCATGTCTTCTACAAGTTTGCTTATGCCAGTTTGATTGCCTTGACAGCCGCCATTAAATTTTACGGATTTTACTTTACCATCTATAATGTCAAACTCAATTGATTTGGCGCATACTTTTTGTGTTGAATAAATCATTTCTTTACCTTTTTTGTTGTAATATTTAAAATATTAGATAATATACACTTAATATTTAATTAAAGTTGGAAAAAGAAATGATAAATAGTATAAAAGATAAAGAAAACACTTTGTTGTTAAAATTAAAAAAGGGTGATGTTTTTATTCAGATGTTACCTAAAGTTGCTCCTAATCATGTTGCAAGGATTAAAGAACTTGTTAAAGACGGTTTTTATGATGGGTTGCTTTTTCATCGTGTTATAGATGGTTTTATGGCTCAAACAGGTTGTCCTAATGGTACAGGTGTTGGCGGAAGTGGCAAAAAATTAAAAGCTGAATTTAATAAAACTCCTCATAAAAGAGGAACTGTATCTATGGCAAGAACTATGGATATTAATTCTGCTGATAGTCAGTTTTTTATTTGTTTTGAAGACTGTTCTTTTTTAGATGAAAAATACACAGTTTGGGGAGAAGTTATTTCTGGTATGGAATTTGTTGATCTTATTAAAAAAGGTAGGGGAGGAAATGGTGAAGTTTCTGAACCTGATGAAATAGTTTCTATTTCATTGGTATCTGATTTATAGACCATTTTACGAAAAGATAGAATCCCTTTGCTCGTCTTTTGCTTTTTGTTCTTTATTTTTATTTATAAACTGTAGTCCACTACACTTCATAAATAAAAATAAATTCAAAAAACAAA
>JAWXUC010000011.1:0-45577 GCA_044432975.1 Alphaproteobacteria bacterium
TAATGGGGCTGGCATGAAATTCTCCTATAAAAATGTTGTTTTTTATAGTGAATCATATTTTTTTATAAAAAGGAATCTTTTTTTTACATAGAGTCTATTTAATCGTTAAATGCTCTAAAAAAAGGAGTAACTATGAAAAGAACAATAACCGCTTGTACATGCTCTTAATTTTAAGCGCATGTACAAGTTTAACATATCAAGAAAAGTCATCATTAAGAAGCCTGAAGGCCGAAGGTATAACAATAGATAAACCAGTCGGAAACTTTGAAAAACCAAACAGTGGGTTATCTGCAGGTTTGCTAAACCTCCTCCCAGGAGGTGGAAACTTTTATTTAGGTTCAGGTAATGGCGCAGATAGCAGCCAAATAACTTATGGCGCTTTTAACCTTTTGCTTTGGCCAATATCTGTTTTATGGGGGATCCCACAAGCAAGTATAGACGCATCTACAATAAATGAAAGAGAACTTGTTTATTATTATACTTATGATAAATCAGGCAAAAAAGCACTAGAAGAAAGAGGATATAATCTAGAGGCCGATGGACAATTATTTCCTATAAAGTAGTTATAGAGCGAGGGCTTCCCCCCGCCAAAAATATATGCAAAAAGGCGGGAGCAAGCCCCCGCCTTACAATAAATTTTTAAGCATTATCGCTTAACCAGCTTTCTATTGCAGACTTAGTGTTTAAGCCTGTCTTAACATCTATTTGTTTGCCGTCTTTAAATAAATAAAGAGCAGGAATACTTCTGATTCCCAATTCTGAAGCTGTTTTAGAGCTTTCATCAACATTTACTTTGCAGATTTTAACGTTTTTGTTTTCTGCTGAAATTTCTTCTAAAATAGGAATTTGTTGACGGCAAGGTCCGCACCATTCAGCCCAAAAATCAACCAATACAAGGCCTTCGCCTTTTAATACTTCTTGTTCAAACAATTCATCTGTTATAGCTTTCATATTTTTTCTCCTTTATCCACAATATAAGCACTATATCTCAAGAAATCAATAAAAATACTTGCCAAAAGAATAAAATTTAGTATTTTGTAAAAAAAAGGATTTAGTATATGAATAATGAAAAAAATAATTTAGTTTTAGCAATAGTTTTATCGGTTATTGCAATTGGTTTAACAAACTTTTTATTTCCAGCACAAAAAAAAGAAACCCCTCAGGTGCAAACCGCTCCTCAAATGCAAAAAATAACAGATGCTGAGCTTCTTTATGTTGCCCCAGCTTTGGAGGCAGAAGACGTGCTTGCTCAAGATAAAAGATTGCAATTATCTAATGATAAATTAAGCGGTTCAATTCGCTTAAAAGGTGCCAGATTAGATGAACTTAATTTGACCAAATATAAAGAAAGCTTAGATGCAGATTCTAAAGATGTTGAGTTGTTTTTCCCATCTAAAACAAAATCCCCTTATTTTGCAGAGTTTGGTTGGTTGTCAACAGATAAATCAATTACACTTCCAACAAAAGATAGTCTTTGGACTGTTAGAGGAAACCAAAAGCTTACCCCAAGCACTCCTGTTGTTTTAGAATATAGCAATAATCAAGGTTTGAAATTTATTCAAAAAATTAGCTTAGATGATGACTATATGTTTTTTGTAGAGCAATTGGTTGAAAACAAAAGTGGCAAGGTTGTTGAATTATATCCTTTTGCTTTAATCTCAAAAAAACAAGAAGAAGCAAAAAAGACAAGCGTTGTTCATGAAGGCTTTATTGGTGTTTTGGCAGATGATTTGAAAGAAGTTAAATTTAGCAAACTTGAAGATAAAGAGGCAAAGACTTACAAAAGCTCTCAAGGCTGGTTAGGTTTTTCTGATAAATATTGGTTCTCTAGTGTTATTTTCAAAGATTCTAAAGACGCTAATGTAAAATTTAGTAATATTGCAACAGATACATATCAAGCAGATTATGTTGGAGCTCCTGTTGTTATTCAGCCATCTTCAATTGGTGTAAACAATTTAAAGTTATTTGCAGGCGCAAAAGAAATTAAGCTTTTAGATAAATATACAGATGAATACAATATAGGCAAATTTGATTTGGCTGTAGATTTTGGTTGGTATTACTTTTTAACAAAACCATTCTTTTATGTTTTAGACTTTTTATATAAACTTATTGGCAATATGGGTTGGTCAATTTTATTGTTTGCTGCTCTTTTAAGATTGGCAATGTTTCCTGTTGCAAACAAAAGTTTTGATAGCATGTCTAAAATGAAAAAAGTTCAACCACGCTTAAAAGAACTTCAAGATAGATATAGCAATGACAAAATGCGACTTCAACAAGAGATGATGGCTCTTTATAAAAAAGAGAAGATAAACCCTGCAAGTGGTTGCTTGCCAATGTTTATTCAAATACCTGTATTTTTCTCTTTATATAAAGTGTTAAATATTTCAATAGAAATTCGTCATGCTCCATTTATTGGTTGGATAAAAGATTTGTCTGCTCCAGACCCAATGACAATTTCTCACATGACTGGCTTGCCGATTCCAACTTTATTAAATATTGGAATTTTGCCAATTGTTATGGGTATTACAATGTGGTTACAACAAAAATTAAATCCAGCTCCAACAAATAAAGATCAAGCCAGAGCTTTTGCTTTGATGCCATTAATCTTTACTTTCATGATGGGGCACTTTGCTTCAGGCTTGGTTATTTATTGGACATTGAGTAATATATTATCAATGACCCAACAAAAAGTAATCATGAAAAAGAACGGAGTAAAATAAATAACTTTGTTATTATAAGGCGGGGGCAAACCCCGCCTTTTTTATTTTAAATAACAACGCTTAACTATAAATCTAAACCAATCGTCATTGCGGACTTGATCCGCAATCCAGTCAAGAAAACAATCTATATTCTTATCACAAATTCCACTGAGTTACTTTTATTTTCTAGTTTTCTAGAAAACTAGAAAATAAAAGCTCTTGCTAAGAAGTATATGCAAAAACAATTGCAATTTAAATAAAACAATTTATAGTAGAAATGCTCCTTGAAGGCAAGGAGCGGTGCTTAGAAAACATCAAATCAGGAATCCACTGTATAGGTGGAGTCCACGGAATAAGACATTTTTTGTACGAAGAAGTGGGGCTGTCCTGATACAGTTTTTCTAGCTCCACCACTGACTTTTGTCAGTGGTAACTTTTTATAAAAAGGAGTTAAAATGGAAAAAGATAAAAAACTTGCAAGAGGCAGAAAACTAGATGGCTCTCCAAATGATATAGATATATATGTTGGAAAACAAGTGCGATTAAGAAGGGGTTTATCTGCAATAAGCCAAGGCGCTTTGGCAAATTCATTAGGTATTAGCTTTCAGCAAATTCAAAAATATGAACGTGGTGCAAACAGAATCTCTGCAAGTAGGCTATATAATATTGCAAAAAATCTTGGTGTTGAAATACAAAATTTTTTTCCTTCAATAGAAGCTTTTTGTGATGATCCAATGAAAGATGAAGAAATTTTAGAACTTGTTTATTATTTTAAGAAAATCCCCAATAAAAAGGTTGCTCAAGCATTTATTGATTTATTAAAAACAATGCATCAAGAACAAATATCCATCAATAGAAATAATTAATATAAACTAGAAAAAACATTTCCGTCATTTTTAATTAAAATAACTTTTAAATTTAATCTTTTTGCAAAGTCGATTCCTTTGCTGTATCCCATTGCCATAATTGCTGTCGCATAAGCATCTGCCATCATACAGCTGTCATTAACAACACTCACAGAAACCAAATTGCTTAAAACAGGTTTGCCTGTTGCGGTGTCAATTGTGTGAGAATATTTTACCCCATCTTTAATGTGAAAATTTTGATAATCTCCACTAGTTGCAATAGCTGTATTATTTAGCTCAAAAGTCATTTTATTTTCAGATGGATTTAATGGATTTGCTAAGCCGATTCTCCATGGCTTATTCTTTTTTAGTCCGCTTGCTTTTATCTCTCCACCAATATCAATTAAATAGTTTTTCACTCTATTATTATCTAATATTTCTGCAACTTTATCGACAGCATATCCTTTTGCAATTGCAGATAAATTAATTTTTAGGCGGATGTCATCTTTTATAACAATATTGTCTTTTATTTTAACTTTATCAAATCCGCTATAACTTAAAACTTCTTCAATTTGTTTTTCTGTAGGAGTGTCTTTTTCTCGATTCTTTCCAAACCCCCAAAGTTCAACCAGCTCTCCAATGCTAACATCAAAAGCGCCATTACTTTCATTATAAACTTGCTCAGAGGCCGTTAAAATACTTAAAAGCTCAGGAGATGCATCTATTTGCAAATTGTTATTTAGCTTATTTATTTCTGATTCTGTTTTAAAAACAGACATTGTATTATTAACCTCATCAAAAACTTTTTCAACTTCTGATAATAAGTTTTTTCTGGTCTCTAATTTAATGTTATAATATGTTCCAAAAACAAAACCCTGATAATTATTAATAGGCTTGTTTATATAACAACAGATTGCAATTAATAAAATAATTATGGTTGAAAAAATTTTAATCTTCATTATACTATAACCCTATAGGAGACAAATATCATGAAACAAAAGTTAATCCAAATAAAAAATCTTTGCAAGAAATATTCAAAAATAGTTTTAGATAAGTTTTATACTGTTATAAATTTTATTGCAAAAAAAATTGCAAAAGTAGATGTAAATGCCAATTTTATTAGTATAACAGGTTTTATTATTGGTCTTTTTGCAATTAACTTTGTTGCGATGGAAAATTATTTTTATGGTTTATTGTTCTTTTTAATAAACAGATTTTTTGATGTCTTAGACGGCGCTGTAGCCAAAATATCACCACAAAAATCTGATTTTGGTGTCTTTTTAGATGCCTCTTTAGATTATATTTTCTATGCGGGAATTATTTTTGGTTTTGCTCTTGCAAATCCATCTCAAAACGCATTAGCATCAGCATTTTTATTAACTTGTTTTTGTGCTGCTGCAGCTTCTATGCTGGCTTATGGTATTATTGCTTTCAAAAAAGATTCAGATAAAAAGCTTCCTGTTTATTTGGGCGGAACTTTTCAGGCAGGAGAACTTGTTGTAGCAATTATTTTAATGTGCTTAGCTCCATCTTTATTTATGCCTTTGGCAATTGTGTTCGGAATAATTTCTTTAGTAAAAGCTTTTAGTATTATTATCTCAGCATATTATGCTTTTGTAATTAATAAATGAAAAAACTTTTAGCTGTATTAATTGTTTTATTTAGCTTTTCTGCTCATGCTTCAGAAAATATTGTTAACGTTGCGCATACTCCACAGAAAGATGCAATTGTTTTTGATTTTCAAATAAAAGAAGGCTGGCATATTTTGGCATCAAACCCAGGAGATATTGGTTTGCCAACAACGGTCGATGTTATCGGCGTTGAAAAAACATCAGACCATTGGAGTGAATATCTAACTTTTAGTGATGATATGTTTACTCAATATGGTTACAAAAATTTTGCTCAATATACATTATACACAAAAGAAGAGCCTAAAAAATATAGTGCAAAAATAAACTGGTTGGCTTGTAAGGGAGATGAATGTGTTCCTCAAGAGACAACTTTGTATTATAATATGCAAAAAACAGTAGAGAGCTTTACGGTTATTTTGTTGTTTGCTTTTGTTGGTGGTTTAATCTTAAACTTTATGCCTTGCATTTTTCCTATATTAAGCCTAAAAGCAATCAGCTTAATTCAGAGCAGTCAAAAAGAAGCAAATATAAGAGCGGAGAGCTTACTATATTTTTGTGGTGTTTTACTTTCTTTTATTTGTATGGCAACTATTTTGATATTTCTAAAAAATCAGGGCGAAGCTGTTGGTTGGGGTTTTCAATTGCAGTCGCCAATATTTATAACTATTTTGATATTGGTTTTTTCTATAATATTTTTTATGCTTTTAGATGTTATAAATTTAAGAAACCCTTTTGCAAATAGAGTTGGTAGAATTTCTTTTAATAAAGCAAAGTTAGATTCTTTTATCACTGGTTTTTTTGCGGTTGTAATAGCCAGCCCTTGCACAGCTCCTTTCATGGGCATTGCAATTGGTTATGCCATCAATCAAGACGTTTACTTATATTATCCAATATTTATCTCTTTAGCAATTGGTTATGCTTTGCCGTTTACTTTAATTGGTTTTTTTCCTAAAACACTTCATAAGATAATGCCAAAATCTGGCAAATGGATGGTTATATTAAAAAAGATATTTGCGATTCCTGTTTTTCTTACAATTGTTTGGTTGTGTTGGGTGCTAAGTTTTCAGTTGCAGGTAGATGCGCCTCAAGAGCTGATGTGGAAGCAATATAATAAAGAAGAAATAAAACAAGATATTAAAAACAAAAAAGAAGTCTTAATAAATTTTGGTGCAAAATGGTGTATTACCTGTTTGGCAAATGAAAAAATTGCCTTTAATTCTGCAGAGTTTAGAAAGTTTGCAAAAGAAAACAATTTCTCTCTTTATAAAGCAGACTGGACAAATAAAAATGAAGATATTGCAAAAGAACTTGGAAAATATGGAAGAAATTCTGTGCCGTTGTATGTATATTACAAAAAAGACAAGATGAAAATCTTGCCTCAATTGCTCTCCCCAAGCATATTGCTTAATAACCTAAAATAGTTTAAATCTAGTTAATCGTTAAAATCTCTATAAGTGTAGGGCAGGGGCTTGCTTCCGCCTCAAAGCACTGCAAAAAAGACGGGAGCAAGCCCCCGTCCTATAATAGTTAAATTATATTATCTTCTGCCTTTTCTTTGCTTAACAGCTCTTGCTTGCTTAAATGCGTCTTCAAAAGGATTTTGTGGAACAGGTGTATTTTGCTTTTGTTTTTTTGCTTCTTTTTTATCGTTTTCAGAAACAGAGCAAAGTTCGTAAAGCTCTTCATTGTTGCCGTTTATCATAATATATTTCATGCAAATATTTGGATTGTTAGGGTCTTCTGAGCTGTTTTCTCTTTTAACTGCAATCCAAGTTTGAACACCTGCTTTGCCTTCAAATTCAACTCCGCCATCTGGAGTTAAATTAAGTTTTTGCAAGTTAGAAAAAAAGTAAGTGCTTTTGCCAGAAGGAGACATTCTTGCCATTATTTTAGAAGCTTCAGATCTTTGTTCTTTGTTGCCATGTACAGACATATAAGTAATGTTATCATCATAAATTTCTGCAAGTTCAGATGTTTTTATGTGTCCGCTATCTTGCATTTTCTTTGTTTTTATTTTTCCTTTAAGGCTTTCTGTTCCGCTAGAGACAACAGTTGCCCCTTTAGCTAAAAGTTTGTTAACCATTTTAGGCCAATAAGCTCCAGAAATTTCAGGAATTTCACGTTGACGCATTAAAAATAAAGAGTTTTTAGAAACCTCATGTGTATCAGATAATCCTAAAGCCATTTTTGCTGCAGAAGACATCCAAATATTATTTTCATGACCTTGGTTTTTTTCAAACTCCTCCATTCCTTGCGCAAATGCACCGCTACAAACAATATATTGTTCATTAGCAGGAACTTCTGATAAATAAGCTTGCTTAGAGCCACTAAATATAACGTCTTTAAAGTCTTTGTATCCACTTTTATACATATCTTTATATTCTTCACGAACACTTTTACCATCAAGTAGAATTTTTTTGCCCAAGCGCCTAGCTGCTTCAATATCGATGGCGATGTTTTCAATACTACCAGAAATAACAGGAGAAATTATAGTTTTTCCTTTGTTTTCTTTTATAACACTTAAAGTGTTTTGGACTGCTTCTTCAAATTCAACTCTAGGTGCGTTAGAAGTGTTTATAGATGTAACATCCATCAATGCATGAGTGATTAATTTTCTAGAAATAAGGTCTTTGTAAGGGCTTAAATCTGTTGTTTTTCCAACAGGGATGTCTTTGGTATAAAAGTCTCCATAATGCATAATTCCAATAGCATCTTCGCCTTTTTCATTTTTTGCTAGGATGTGCATTCCTAAAGCCTCAAGGGCAGAGTGGGGAAGGCTAACAGCCTCTATTTCTATTTTATCTCCAAGATTAATTTTTGCCCCATTATTAAAAGGTCTAATTTTTGGCGTTTCTAAATTGTTTTTATAAAAAAGTCTTTTTATTTTTGCGCCCGTAAATTCAGAAGCATACATAGGAGGCATTTCATAACCCATATTAGCCACTTCTGCAATTGCGCCAATATGGTCTTGGTGTCCATGAGTAAAGAAAACCCCGTCTAAAGTTTTTTTAGCAGGAGTTGTGTTACCATTCTTGTCTGTTTTATCAAAATAATCTGTAATATCTGCAAATGTTTGTTGATATCCTGTGTCATAAGGAACAAATTTTGCTCCTAAATCTATCATAAATCTATATGTTTTGTCTTTTGTTTCAATTTCAACAACCTGACAACTTCCGCCAATTTTATCTTCATTATTTCCACCAAGCGATGTTATGTTGACAATAGGATATTTGTTTTTCTTAGACATGACGACTCCTTTTATATGTGTTTGACAAAAAAATAACACAAAAAACATTTAAAAGCAACAATTATTTGTCTATATTTTTCGTAAAATGGTCTAAATTACAAAAAAATATGCCGCATAAACGGCATATTAAAAGTTTTAAGTTGTGTTTATTTTACAGTATCACCAATTTTAATATTGTGTTTTGCAACTTCTCCAGCGTTAACTTCTAGGCTAGAAGCAACTTTTTCTCTACAAATAATAAAATCTTCACTCATCGGAGTTGCGCTTTCTTTAATACAAACAATTTTGCCTTCAGGACTCATAAATAAAATATCAAGAGATATTTTTGTGTTTTTCATCCACATAACCGCGCCGTTAACTTCCTCAAATTCAAAAAACATTCCAGAATCAGTATTTAAAGTTTCTCTAAACATTAAACCTTTTTCAAGTTCTTCTTTTGTTTTTGCAATTTCTACATTGTATTTCACTTCTTTATCTTTAGTTTGAATTGTTATTTCTTTTTTAGGGTCTTCTTTTGCACAAGCAAAAATACATAATGTTAGTAAAACAGTTAAAAATTTTTTCATTTTTTTTCTCCTTAAAGAAAATTATAATGAATTTTTTTTTATTTTAAAGTATTTTTATTCTTGTTTTATAATATTTATTGTTATAAGTTAAAAATAATTATAAAAAGAGGTTATATAAATGAAAAACGTTTTATTTTTATTGATTATTTTAATGTTAAATGCTTGTGCCAACGCACCCTTTCCAGAATTTGAAAATGACTCTTCTGTCCTTGCATCAGATTCTGAAAATGCGTCTTATGATGGTTTTGAAAAAATTAAAAAACAACCAGTAAAACCTGTTGTTGTTGAAGATAAAAAAACTCCTTCAAAAAAAGCTAAAAAAACAGTAGAAAAAAAAGTAAAAGTTGCTAAAGCTCCTGAAAAAGAAGAAAAAGCTCCTAAGGTTGTTGAAAAACCAAAAAAAGAAGCTGAAAAATCTTTGTCAGAAGTAAAAGAAGTTGTTAATCCTCAACCAGAAGAAGAGTACAAACCTTCAATAGAAGTGTTAAAAGAAATCTTTTATTTTAGAGATGGCTCATCTGCTTTAGAAGGCTATAATAAAGAAATTAAAGCTATTGCAAAATTTGTAAAAGAAAATAATGCAAAAGTAAAAATCTTAGGCCACGCTTCATCAAGAACCGCAAACGCAGATCCTATTACACATAAGATGGCAAACTTTACCGCTTCATTAAAAAGAGCTCAAAGTGTTGCTAATGCTTTAGAAAAATCTGGTGTTAAAAAAGATGTAATCATAGTAGAAGCTCTATCAGATTCTCGCCCAGCATATCTAGAAGTTATGCCAGAGGGCGAGCGCTTAAACAGAAGAGCCGAAATTTATTTAATATATTAAAAAAAGAAAGAAGACCAAAATGACTGTAGAAACAAATATTCATAGAGAATCAAGACTTGCAAAATTAAACAACTTAAAAGAAATGGGTTACAATCCATATCCATATAAATTTAGCCCAACTCATGTAGCTAAAGACTTGCAAGAAAAGTATAAAGATTTAGAATCTGGTGCAGATACAGAAGATTTTGTTTGTGTTGCTGGTCGTGCTATGGCGGTTAGAAACTCAGGTATGTTTATTGACCTTAAAGATGAAAGTGGAAACATTCAAGTTTTTTGCCACAAACACAATTTAGATGAAGAAAACCTTGCGGTATTAAAAAATCTAGACTTAGGAGATGTTGTTGGTGTAAGCGGAACAATTAGGCGCACCCCTAGAGGAGAGCTTTCTGTTAAGGCCACAAAATTTGACATTATTTCAAAATCATTACAACCATTGCCAGAAAAGTTTCATGGTTTAACAGATGTAGAAAGTCGTTATCGTCAACGTTATGTTGATTTCATTATTAATGATGACGCAAAAGAAATATTTAGAAAACGTTGTCAAATAACATCATTAATTAGAAAATTCTTTGAAGAAAGAGGTTTCTTAGAAGTTGAAACACCTATTCTTCAACCAATTATGGGTGGTGCAAGCGCAAGACCATTTATTACTCATCACAATACTTTAGATATGGATTTATATTTGCGTGTTGCAACAGAATTATACTTAAAAAGATTAATCGTAGGTGGCTTTGATAGAGTTTTTGAAATTGGCAAAAACTTCAGAAACGAAGGTATTGATAAATCTCATAATCCAGAATTTACAGCAATTGAAGCATATCAAGCTTATGCAGATTATTTTGACATGATGGACATGACAGAAGCCTTATTCAGATTTGTTGCTCAAGGTGTTTTAGGTACAACAACTTTTGAATATAATGGCACAACAATAGATTTATCTCAACCTTTTAGAAGAGCATCTATGATAGATTTAATTAAAGAATACGCTAATGTAGATTTCTTAACAACAAACACTGTAGAAGAAGCAAAAGCAATGGCAAAATCTGTTGGTGTAGATGCTGATGATTGCTTGGCATGGGGCAACGTTGTTGCAGAAGTTTTTGACGCAAAAGTAGAACATCACTTAATTCAACCAACATGCGTTATGGATATGCCAAAAGAGGTTACTCCTTTAGCAAAAACTCATCGTAGCAATGATCGTCTTGTTGAACAGTTTGAAACATATATGTGTGGAATGGAAATCAACAACTGTTATTCAGAGCTTTCAAACCCTCTTGAACAATTAGAACGTTTTGAAGATCAAGTTAAAGCTCGTGAAGCTGGTGATGATGAGGCTCAAATGTTGGATGATGACTTTGTTAATGCTCTTGAAAACGGATTCCCTCCATGCGGTGGTTTTGGTATGGGTATTGATAGACTAGCAATTTTATTATCTGGTGCAGAAACCATCAGAGATGTAATCGCCTTTCCAACACTTAGAAAAAAATGATAAAAAAAACACTCGCAGTCTTGTTTGCATTAGTTTTGTCTTATAGCTTGCTAGAAGGTATTAGCTATTTGCATGATAGCAACACAGAAAGTGAGTGTCAATCTCAAGAAGTTTTTCAAGAAAATAAAGATGTTTGTGCTTATATTCATAAGCCATATAAAAATATCGTTTTTGATTTTGTCTCAAAACATTTAACAACAGATGTTGATATTAATGATGTTAAAGCAGAATATGCTATTATTGATGATATTCAAATTCCTACGCAGGAAGAAGTCGATGTTAAAGAAATAAAAAAAGAAGACATACATCCTAAAATTGCTATTGTTATAGATGATATGGGGATATCTAATAAAGGAACATTAAACATCTTATCTTTAGATGCCCCATTGACTCTGTCTTTTTTAACATATTCAAAAAAACTTCAAGAATATATTAACATGGCGAAAGATAAAAGCTTTGAGGTTATGGTTCATGTTCCCATGGAAGCTAAAACAAAGTTTAATGAAGCTCCAGACTTGTTAAGAGTTAGCGATAGCAATGAAAAAATAGCAAAAAACTTAAATAAAATGTTAGATAAGTTTAAAGACGTAAAAGCAATAAATAATCATACAGGAAGCCTTTTTACAGAGAACGAAGAGAAGATGAATGTTGTTATGACTGAGCTAAAAAAAAGAAATATGATGTTTTTAGATTCTAAAACATCTCCAAAATCTGTCGGTGAAAAAGTAGCAAAAAAACATGGCGTAAAATATTTAAGCAGAAACGTTTTTTTAGATAATGAAAACAAATTTGAATATATTATGGGTCAAATAAAACAAACAGAAAAAATTGCAAAAAAATATGGCTTTGCAATTGCAATCTGCCACCCAAAAACTCAAACTTATGAAGCCTTAAAACACTGGATTGCAACTCAAACAGAATTTGAGGTTGTAAATTTAAAGGATATATAGACAATGAAAAACGTTTTTAGCTTATTTATTTTTTGTTTTTTAATCTCTTGTGTTTTGCCTCAATATCATAGCCAAAGCCAAAAACTTTTATTAAGTGATTATATTGATGTGTCTTCAAAGACCTTAACCCAAGTAAGACAAACAGAAATATTAATTGATGAAAAACCCATAAATCCCAAAGATATTGTTTATGAAAAAGGTGTATATGTTTTAAAAGTAGATAGAAGCCGTAAAGATAAAACAATTGTAATAAAAGATGAATATGGTGATTCTCAAACTTTGCATTTGCAAAGCTTTGCCACAGATGAACTCTGGGCAAAAACTACAGGCTTTGAAGGCAAAGATGTTTCTGCAGCATATTTATTTGCCCCAACCAACACAATAGTAAACTTCAAAGAAAATTCTTTAACAAAAGCAATCATATTCTCGCCATTCTCATTAGTTTTTGATGTTATAAATATCGTCATCCTAGGCCCTTCAACAGCAATAATAAACCCATGGTTTGAATATACAGAAAGATAATTCCCATAAAAAAGTCATCGCGCCCATAAAATACTTTATGGGCTAAGCGACCTTCAAATTTTGATTTTTCATTCACAAACATCATCTTCAAAAGTCATTTTGATTTTTTAAAGATTTTTTCTCCATTGTTGTTTTCCTATATAGCAAACGCAAAATTATTTGATACATATCTTTTGTAGGGAACAGTCTTGACTGTTCCTTGTCTAATATGGCTAATTTCAAAGGAATGGTCAAGACCATTTCCTACAAATTATTATAAAACACAATCATTTATTTTTGCTTTAGCTATAATTGTTAAAAGCTCTAATATATATTTAAATCAATTTTGTAAAGAAAAAAGCGTTGAACAAACCATATAATAAGATTTGTTCAACGCTTTTTTTAGCTTCTAAAGTTTCTAATTTCTTCCATTAATTGAAAATTGCACTCTTTGATAGATTCTTTATGAGGGCAACCATCTGGTATATTGCTCCACTCTTGGTTCTCTTTCTGTAAAAAGTTTACAGCTTCTCGTATTTGAACGGTCTTGTTAATAAACATAATCAGCGACTGCTTTTTATTATATTCAATAGCACATTCATTTTTTAAGTAGCGTATTCTTCCATAAAAAAATATAACAACAATTGCGAGAATGCAGCCAAAAATAATCAGCTCAGCGATAAAATTTCCCATAGTCTTCGACGTTTTATTAGTTAATAATGATTTATATACCCGTTTTTATAGTTCTTTTTTGTCAAGAGTCAATACAAAAAAGAGGGGATTGCTAGAAGTTACTCAAAAATTTAATCCCCTCACCCTAACCCTCTCCCCTTAAAAGGGGAGAGGGAATTTTTTGTAATGCTTTATCTCCTAATGTTCCCTCTCCCGCTTGCGGGGGAGGGTTAGGGTGGGGGTGATAAAAATCAATCCTTATTTAATTTAACTACCATCCCTTAAAACGCCGCCAGTCTTCTTAGCAACCTCGCTAGATACCTTAAATATTAAATCTTCAATATCTTTATCAGTCAAAGTTGCATCAACTGGCTGAAGTTTTAATGCTAATGCTACAGATTTTTTGCCATCTTCAACACCAGTACCTTCAAACACATCAAAAACTCTTACGTCTGTAATTAATTTTTTATCTGCATTTTTAACAGAAACCATTAAGTCAATCGCTTTAACATTTTTATTAACAATAAACGCCAAGTCTTTCATAACAGGTTGCAAAGTAAACGATTCTAATTTTTTCTTGCCACCTTTAGCTTGAGGAATGTTCTCTAAATAAACTTCAAAACAGCAAACATTTTGTTTAATTCCAAGTTGCTTTAAGATAGTAGGGTGAATGTCGCCAAAATAAGCAATAACATTTTTACCAAGCTTAATAGCACCACTTCTGTTTGGGTGATAATATGATGGAGCTTCTGCTACAATTTGAGCAGTTTCTTTCAAACCAACATTAACCGCACCAATAACATCTAACGCATCTTTTTTAACATCAAACACATCAAAACTTCTAGGTTTTTCTGCCCAGTGTTTTGCACTTGTTGAGCCAGTACGCAAACCAGTTGCCACAACTTTTTGCTCTTTAGGGTTTGGTCCAAAAAACTCTGGTCCAACTTCAAAAATGCAAACATCATTATAGCTTTTTGCCATGTTGCCTTTTGCACCTTGCAATAAGTTAGGAATAATAGATGGCCTCATTTCATCTAAATCTGCAGAAATAGGGTTAATAAGCATAACAGGTTCTTGATCTTTTCTAAAATCTTGAGAAACTTTTGAGTTGCCAAAAGAGAATGTAACAGTCTCAAACAATCCTTTAGCTGCCAAAGTCTTCTTAACTTCTAAAGTATGTTTTTGCAACTCTGTTAAAGGCGCAACATTTGGCACAACAGGTAGTGGAGTCATAGGCACGCTGTCTAAACCAACCATACGCAAAACTTCTTCAACAAGGTCTGCTTCGCACTCAATATCACCACGCCAAGAAGGGGTTGTTGCTTCAAATTTATCACCTAAGTCTTTAACCTCAAAACCTAAAGTTTCTAGAATTTCTTTTTGCTTAGCTGCTTCAACATCCAAACCAATAAAGTTTTTAATTCTGTCTTTGCGTAAAGTTGCAACAGCACCTTTGGCATCATTAGAACCTGCAATAAACAAGTCAGAAGCCTGTCCGCCGCAAATTTCTAAAATTAAAGATGTTGCATAGTTTGATACTTCACTAGCATTTGTCTTATCAACAAAACGCTCATATCTATAACGAGAGTCAGATTCAATTCCAAACTTTCTCCCAGTTCTTGCAATATTTTCCGCATCAAAAACAGCCGATTCTAAAAAGATGTTTTGAGTGCTTGCAGAACAACCTTTAGAAAGTCCGCCCATAATACCAGCCAAACATTGGATTCCTTCATCATCACAAATACCTAAACATTTATCATCAAGAGCATATTCTTTTTCATCTAAAGCTATAAATTTTTCCCCTTGAGAAGCTAAGCGAACATTAATGTTGCCTTTTAACTTATCTGCATCAAAAGCGTGCATTGGGTGAGCCAAATCAAAGTTGATAAAGTTTGTAATATCAACTAATGGAGAAATCGGACGTAATCCAATAGAAGTCAAGCGTTGACGCAACCACTCTGGGCTTTGCTTTGTGTTATCAACATTTTTAATCACTCTACCAACGTATAAAGAGCAAGCTTTTAAGTCATCTATTTTAATACTAACAGGACAAGCACCATTAGTTGCGATAGTTGGAACGTTTAATGGTTTTAATGTGCCGATTCCAGCAGCAGCTAAGTCTCTGGCAATGCCACGCACGCCCAAACATTCTGCACGATTTGGAGTAACGTTAATTTCAAAAACAACATCTACATCAAAAGCAGTTTCTGCTCCTGCACCAATAACAGCATCTGCAGGGAGTTCTATAATTCCGTCATGATTATCAGAAAGCAACAACTCTTTTTCAGAACACATCATGCCAAAGCTTTCAATGTCTCTAATTTTGCCAACTTTCAAAGCTTCATTATAAAGTGGAATAATATCTCCAGCTTTTGCAAATACGCCTTTTAATCCAGCTGCAGCATTTGGAGCGCCACAAACAACTTGATAATTATCTGTGCCGTCAAACACGTTTAATAGTTTTAATCTATCAGCATTGGGGTGTTTCTCAGCGGTTGTAATTTGAGCAATTTTAAAACCTTTTAAATTGTCGGCAGGGTTGATAATTTCTTCAACTTCCAAACCGATTCTATCTAAAGTGTCAGCAATTTCTTTCACATCTGCAGATGTTTCTAAATGTGATTTTAACCAGTTTAAACTAAATTTCATAATACTTCTCCTATTGGGCTAAAACCATAATTTTTAAGCCATCTTAAATCAGATTCAAAGAAAGTCCTAAGATCAGGAATTCCATATTTTAACATTGCCAAACGGTCGATTCCCACACCGAAAGCAAAACCTTGATACACATCAGGGTCAATGCCACCAGCACGCAAAACATTTGGGTGAACCATGCCACAACCAAGAATTTCCAACCAGTCAGTGCCAGCACCAATTTTCAACTCATCTTTACTTTTTTTGCAAGCAATATCAATTTCAGCCGATGGCTCGGTAAAAGGGAAAAATGATGGACGATAACGCAAAGGCACATCATCAAGCTCAAAAAATTCTTTTAAGAAAGTATGTAAACAATGCTTTAAATTTGCAAATGTAATGTTTTTATCAATAACAAGCCCTTCAACCTGATGAAACATTGGCGAGTGAGTAGCATCTGAATCTGAGCGATAAGTTCTACCTGGAGCAATAATGCGGATTGGCATATCACCTTTTTCCATAGTACGAATTTGCACTGGAGATGTGTGTGTACGTACAACATAATTTTCATCTGCATCATCAGAGTTAGGATTCTTAACATAAAAGGTATCTTGCATTTGACGGGCAGGGTGATTGGCAGGCATATTTAATGCGTTAAAGTTATGAAATTGATCTTCCAACTCAGGACCTTCTGCAACACTAAATCCCATTTTGCCAAAGATAGAAACAATTTCTTGATAAACTTGAGAAATTGGGTGAATTGTACCACTACAACCATCACGAACAGGCAATGTAATATCAACTGCATCTGCCTTTAATTTTTCATTTAACTCTTTTTCTTCTAAAGTCTTTTTTGTGCTATTTAATAAAGCTTCTAATTCTGCTTTTATAACGTTTAACACTTTACCTTGTTCTGCACGTTCACTAGGATCAAGCTTGCCAAGGTTTTTCATTAACCCAGAAAACTCTCCAGTCTTCCCAAAGAACTGAACCCTCAATTCTTCTAACTCTTTAATACTAGATGCTTGAGATATTGCACCAATAATTTTTTGTTTTAACTCTTCCATTTTTTATTTTCCATTTTCATTTAATTGTTGTGGACATGATAACGATCAAGATGCCACTTAATTGGGTTTTCGTCAATATATTTTAATAATTCATGATAAGTTTTTTGGCATCGAACCACATGGTCATGATACCCATTTTGCCAAAACCTCTTTTCCTCAAAACTGTAGGGACATAGCGTGCTATGTCCACTAATTCTAACAGCTCTTGTAACCGCAGATTTATACGCTCTAATGATTGCGGAAATAGACTGGCTTTGTGTTTTTCCAAAATTTCTAGCTTCATTGTTGCGGACACAGCACGCTGTGTCCCTACGGAGTTTAATCATCAGGTGTACATGATTTGGCATAATTACATAATGATTTATAAAAACATTATCACGAAACTTCTTTGTCTTTTCAATTTCTGCCTGAGCAATAATACCTAATTCATTCAAAATCATTTTTTCATTAATAACATTACCTAAAACACATTTTTTATCTTTAGTACAAATGGTAATAAAATAAGCCCCATTAGAACTATAGTCATAATATTTTAACCTATGTTGTTTCCTGGTTAGCATAATTCTCCGCCTCATCGTAGGGACATAGCGTGCTATGTCCACAAATTATTTTAAACACAAAAATAGCCAAGCCGAAAATTCAACTTAGCTATTAATATTGTTTTTAACAAATAACGTTGATTATTTATTAAGTGCAGATTTTGCTTGCTCAACAAGCTTAGCAAAATTTGCAGGCTCTTTGAGGGCGATATCAGCAAGAACTTTTCGGTCAAGTTCAATACCTGCCTTCAAAAGCCCATTCATAAATCGAGAATAAGTCATATCATGTTCTCTAACACCAGCATTGATTCTTTGAATCCACAAAGAACGGAAAGTTCTTTTTTTAGCTCTTCTATCACGATATGCATATTGTAATGCTTTTTCAACTTTTTCAACTGCCACTCTAAATACGTTTTTAGAACGACCTCTGTAGCCTTTTGCCATTTTAATGATTTTTTTATGGCGAGCGTGGGCTGTTACTCCTCTTTTAACACGAGACATTTATTTACTCCTTACAAATATGGTAAAAATAATTTAACGATTTTAGCATCAGAATCACTCATAATAGTAGTTCCGCGTGCATTTCTTTTCATTTTTTGAGATTTTGCAAAAAGGCAGTGTCTCTTGTTTGCATAAGCTCTTTTAAGCTTGCCAGTACCAGTAGCACTGAAACGCTTTTTAACTGAGCTTTTAGTTTTCATTTTTGGCATTTCTTTCTCCTTAAATCTTTGAGTTTTTATAAGAACTATGGGGCATGCCTTTTGCACCCATAAATTCATTGCAACTGCTATATAATACAGATTATTTTATAATGCAAGCATTTTCTTAACGTTCACGTCTTTTTTGTAAGATTAGTTTTCTTTCATTTACATGAGCTTTTGTGTCAGAAACAACATCTTCTCTTTTATAAAAAGTGTTCCATTGTTCTTCAGGTGAATATTTTTTACCTTCCTTAACCGCATCCTTAAAGTTTTTGCTTCGAAGAGACTCTGCAGTTATTTTTTCTTCTAAACCTTTTAATATTTGCATTTGTTCTTCTTTAGTTTTATTGGCAATAGCCTTAAAAACACTGGTTTTAATTAATTCTGGCAAATCAATAATTAATGCATCGTTATAATGAGATGATTTACGTTCTTTTAATTCAGGGTTAAAACCTGTTGTATAATGAACCCCATCTTTTTGATGAGTATATAAAAGAGCGTGAAGAGATTCGTCATTTTTCTTTCTTAAAACAACTAAAGCTCCAGGTTTTATGTCAATTGCATCAATAAAATCTCCAACTTTATCATATTCTCCTACATCAAAAATCGCTTCAGGATATTTTTTTTCTATATGATTAATAAAAGATCTGTTTGAAATACTATCATTAATTTTTTCAGGCAAGAAGTCAAAAATTCCATACCTTGCGTTTTGTTTATGAAGGCTTAAAGTTGTTGCTCTAAGGCAATATTTTCTTGCTGGTTGCTCATCAGTTTTAACATATCTATCTGTCTGAGCATCTAAAATTTCTGGCGCTCCGTTTAGAATAGAAGTTAAAAACATTCTAGGAATAAATTCTTTATCTTCATTTTCTGTTCTTGTTTTTGGGTCTAATTTGTTTACTTCTTCAGCAATCCAGATGTCTAATTTCATAGGATCATCATCATTAATTATTCTCTGAGCTCTTTTCATTTTTTCTGAATCTTTGCCATGAATATTTGTTAAAACGTCTAAATATACTTTTCTAACAACTTCTTTTCGGCTAAGACCTTTCATTTCAGAGATTCTATCGACAACTCCATTAAATTTTATTCTTTTTTCTCTATCAGACAAGTTGGCAATTTTTGCCATTTCTCTTTCTTTAAGCAAAGACATTGCATCAAATCTTAAATTAACATCTTCGAGCATTTCTTGAGTTAACATTTGGCCAATCTTAGTGGCATATTTTCTTACATCATTTTCCATAACAAAAATATATCATAAAAATAGGATATAATCAAGAAAATATTTCTTTAGCGCATTCTTTATCACTAAAGTGAATCTTGCCTGTTTTAAGTATCTGATAATCCTCATGTCCTTTACCTGCAAGGATAATTACATCATTTTTTTCGGCGATATTTTTTGCTGCAATAATTGCCTCATGTCTATCAATTTTAACAATTGCTTTCTCTTTGTTTGAAATTCCACAAAGCACATCATCAATAATAGCTTGCGGGTCTTCACTACGAGGGTTGTCGCTAGTGATGATAACAACATCTGCGATTCTCTCTGCAATTTGTGCCATAATAGGGCGCTTTGCAGTGTCTCTATCACCACCACAACCAAAAACACAAATAAGTTTTGAACCTTGAGGAGTGATTTCTTTTGCTGAATTTAAAACATTTTCAAGCCCATCAGGCGTGTGGGCATAATCAACAATAACCAGAGGATTTTGAACAACCGCTTCAAATCTTCCTGCCACACCATAAGTTTTTTCTAAAGCAGATATTGCGGTTTCAATATCGATTCCCATAGCACTTGCTCCCGCAATTGCTGCAAGAGTGTTATAAACACTAAATTCTCCACACATTTTTAAATTAACAGGGTACTTTTCATTTAATAAAAAACTAGCCCCATTAAGAGAGTGCTTAACGTCTGTTGATCTAAAATCAGCCTTTTTGTAAATACCATAAGTAAAGGTTTTAGCAGTTGTTAAATCACAAAGCTTATTCCCATATACATCATCAATGTTAATTACAGCAAAGTTGTCAGAAGAAAGGTTTTTAAACAAAATTGCTTTTGCCTTAAAGTATTCTTCCATAGTTTTATGATAATCAAGATGATCTTGCGTTAAGTTTGTAAATATAGCACCCTTAAAATCGCTTCCACCAATTCGATTCTGAGACAAAGCATGAGAACTAACCTCCATTATAACATTGGCAACTTCTTTGTTTTTAATTTCAGAAAATGTTTGTTGCAAATCAGATGGCTGAGGAGTTGTACGGTCTTCATTTTTGTATAAATCATCAGAAGAAAGTTTGTAACCAAGCGTTCCGATAATTGCACATTTTTTATTATCTTCTTCTGAAATTTGTTGCATAAGGTGAGAAACTGTAGTTTTTCCGTTTGTACCCGTAACACCAATTAGATTTAAATCTTTTGTTGGGTATCCAAAAAATATGCTTGCGAGCTCCCCAATTTGTTTAGAAGAATTATCCACAATAATCTGAGGCAAATTGCAATCGATTTTGCGCTCACACAAAAAAGCAACCGCTCCATTTTCGATGGCATTTTGAAAAAAGTTATGACTGTCTACATGCTCCCCTTTTTGGCATATAAAAACATCTCCTGCCTTTGTGGTCTTAGAGTTATAAGAGATTCCTGTTATTTCCACATCATTAAAGTTTTCGATTCTACTATTATTTAAATTAAATTCAGAAAGTTTCATATTTATTATCCTTTGCTTAAAGCTACAATGAATGTAATATTTTGCAAGAATTTTTTTATTTAAAAACCATTTATTAATTAATATATATTAAGGTGAATTAGGTTTAAAAAAAGAGGATTCTAAATTATGGTAAAAAAAACAGAAACAATAGATACCGCTCAAGATGAAGCATACATCAATAATCTTGTTGCAAAAGTTAAAAAAGCCCAAGCAATTTATGCAAAATTTACTCAAGAACAAGTTGATGAAATTTTCAAACGCGTATCATTAAAAATTAGCACATTAAGAATTCCATTGGCAAAAATGGCAGTAGAAGAAACAGGCATGGGTGTTTTTGAAGACAAAGTTATTAAAAATCACTTTGCTGCAGAATACATTTTCAACAAATATAAAAACACAAAAACTTGTGGTGTTTTGCATGAAGATATGACAAGCGGTACAATGAAAGTGGCAGACCCAATAGGTGTTATTGCAGGTGTTATTCCAACCACAAATCCAACATCAACAGCAATTTTCAAAACATTGTTAGCGTTAAAAACCAGAAACGGAATTATCTTCTCTCCACACCCAAGAGCAAAAAAATGTACTGTAGAAACAGCAAAATTAATGCTTGAAGAAGCTGTTAAAGCTGGCGCTCCAGAAGATATCATCGCATGGATTGATGAACCATCTATGACAAGAACAAGCTTGTTGATGAAAAATGATGGCATTGATACAATTTTAGCAACAGGCGGACCAGGAATGGTTAAATCTGCATATTCATCAGGCAAACCAGCATTAGGTGTTGGCGCTGGTAATACTCCAGCTCTTATCGATGAAACTGCAGACGTTAAAACTGCCGTAAACTCAATCTTAATTTCTAAAACATTTGATAACGGCATGATTTGTGCTTCAGAACAATCTGTTGTTATTGTAAAAGATGTTTATGATGCAGTTAAACAAGAATTTTTAGATAGAGACGCATATATCTTAAACAAAAAAGAAAAAGAAGCCGTTGGCGCTATTATGTTTAACGAAGGCAAATTAAATGCTGCCATCGTTGGTCAAACCGCACATGACATTGCAGCCATGGCAAAAGTAAAAGTTCCTGCAACTACAAAAGTTTTAATTGCAGAAGTAACAGAAGTTGGCTCTCATGAACCTTTCTCTGAAGAAAAATTATCTCCAGTACTTGCAATGTACAAAGTTAAAAACTTTGCTGAAGGTTTAACAACTGCAAAATCATTAGTAAGCTTTGGCGGAAACGGTCATACATCTGTATTATATACAAACCAAAACTCTGATGAACGTATTAAAGAATTTGGTGACTTAATGAACACTGGTCGTGTTATTATCAACTCTCCAGCTGCTCATGGTGCATTGGGCGACTTATTTAACTTTAGATTAGAACCATCATTAACTTTGGGTTGCGGCTCTTGGGGCGGAAACTCAGTTAGTGAAAACATAGGAGTAAAACATCTCATGAACGTAAAAACAGTTGCTGCCAGACAAGAAAATATGCTTTGGTTTAGAGTTCCTCAAAAGGTTTATTTCAAAGCAGGTTGTTTGCCTGTTGCCTTAAAAGAACTACAAGGCAAAAAGAAAGCATTTATCGTTACAGATAAACCTTTGTTTGACTTAGGATATGTTGATAACATTACTAACGTTCTTGAAGAAGTTGGTGTTTCTTACCAAATTTTCTCTGGCGTATTACCAGATCCAGATATTAATACAGTAAATGAAGCTCTAAAATCATTAAACGCATTCCAACCAGACGTAATTATCGCTCTTGGCGGTGGTTCTCCAATGGATGCTGCAAAAATTATGTGGTTGATGTATGAACACCCAGAATTAAAGTTTGATGACTTGGCAATGCGTTTTATGGATATCAGAAAAAGAATTTTTGAATTCCCAGAAAACGGCAAAAAAGCAATGATGATTGCAATTCCAACAACATCTGGTACAGGTTCAGAAGTTACTCCATTTGCGGTTATTACAGACAATGCTACTGGTGTTAAATATCCAATTGCTGACTATACCTTAACACCAGATATGGCAATTGTAGATGCAAACTTAGTGCTTTCTATGCCAAAAGGTTTGTGTGCTGCTGGTGGTATTGATGCCTTGACACACGCAATTGAAGCAATGTCTTCTACTCTTGCAACAGAATACACAAACGGTATTGCAATGGAAGCAATTAGATTGTTGTTCAAATATTTGCCAGCATCTTACAAAGAAGGCGGTAGCAACTTGGTAGCAAGAGAAAAAGTTCACCATGCTGCTACAATGGCTGGTATGGCGTTTGCCAATGCTTTCTTAGGCGTTTGCCACTCAATGGCTCATAAAATGGGTTCTCAATATCACTTGGCTCATGGTGTGGCAAATGCGATGTTAATTTCTCAAACAATTAGATACAATTCATCTAACAAACCAACAAAACAAGCTGCATTTGCACAATATAAATACCCAAGTGTAAAATCTAGATTTGTAAGAATTGCAGATATGTTGGGCTTAGGCGGAAAAACACCTGATGACAAAGTTAATTTGTTAATCAAAGCTATTGAAGGTTTGAAAAAAGAAGTTGGCATTCCTGCTTCTATTAAAGAATTAGGCATTGAAAAAGATGTGTTTGAAGCAAACTTAGATGACTTGGCTGTATTGGCATTTGATGATCAATGTACAGGTGCCAACCCACGTTATCCATTAATTGAAGAAATCAAACAATTATACCGTTATGCTTATGACGGAATAACAGACTTTGAACTTTAAAATTCCCCTTCACCTGTGAAGGGGTGGCAGGCAAAGCCTGACGGGGTAGTTGCAGGGGCGGATTCCATATCCGCCCTTTTTTTTATAATCTAATAAAAATAGCTAGATTTTTAAAAAACAAGGCATATAATCCTAAATATGAAAAATAAAGATAATATAAAAATTCACACAATAGATGACTTTGCAGGCATGCATAAAGCAGGCTTGATAGCTGCTAAAACCTTAGATTACATAACACCATTTGTTAAAGTTGGTGTTTCAACAGGTGAGCTAGATAAATTAATTGAAGACTTTGTTGTTAAAAGTGGTGCAAAATCTGCAACCATTGGTTATCACGGATACAAGCACGCATCTTGCATTTCAATTAACCATGTTATCTGCCACGGAATTCCTGATTTTGAAAGAAAACTCGTTGATGGAGACATCTTAAATATAGACGTAACAGTTATTGTTGACGGTTGGTTTGGTGATACATCAAGAATGTATTATGCAGGAAATCCAAAAATAAAAGCAAAAAAGCTCTGCGATGTTACTTATGAATGTTTAATGAGAAGTATTGATGAAGTTAAAGAGGGCAAGCATTTAGGCGATATCGGTTATGTTATTGCAGATACTGCTCATAAATATGGTTATAGTGTTGTTGAAATGTTTTGCGGTCATGGCTTGGGCAAAGTTTTTCATGATGAACCTCAAGTTTTGCACTTTGGCAAACGTGGCACAGGTCCTGTTCTTGAAGAAGGAATGTTCTTTACAATAGAGCCTATGATTAATATTGGTAAAAAAGAAGGAATTATCTTGAAAGATGGCTGGACTTCTGTTACCAGAGACAAGTCTTTATCTGCTCAATTTGAGCATTCATTAGGTGTTACAAAAGACGGTGCAGAAATCTTTACATTGTCTCCAAAAGGATTAAATAGACCTGGCTATGACTACTAATAACTATCAAGAAGGCCATAGAGAAAGAATAAGAGAAAAGTTTGAAAAAGACTTTGGTAAAACCATGGCTGATTATGAACTTTTAGAAATTTTATTAACCGCATATTTGCCCAGAAAAGATGTTAAACCTTTAGCAAAAGACTTAATTTCAAAATTTGGCAGTATTTCTGCTGTTGTAACTGCTCCACTAAAAGAATTAACCAAAGTTTCTGGTGTTGGCGAAGTTGTTGCCACAAATTTAAGAGTTGTCGGCGCAGTTTCTGGTCGTTCTGCGTGGCAAAAACTCTCAGATAATAATAAAACTATAATAAGCAATTGGTATGACTTAATAGATTATTGTACACTTACAATGGCACATAGCAAAATAGAAATATTTAAAGTGGTGCTTTTAGATTCTGTTGGGAAAGTGATTGCAGAAGAAATTGTCCAAACAGGCACTGTTGATAGTGTTCATGTTTATGTTAGAGAATTAACAAAAATAGTGCTAGATACAGGAGCAAAATCTATTGTTCTTGTTCATAATCACCCTAGCGGAAACCCATCTCCATCAGATGATGATGTAAATTTGACCAGGTCAATTATATCTTCTTTAAAAGGCTTAGATATCTCTGTTTGGGATCATTTAATCATCTGTGATGGCAATTATTTTTCATTCAAAGAAAAAGGCATGCTGTCAAAATTTTAACTTAAAAACAAGGTTGTTTTAAATGTCTTCTTGGATTTTTTATTCTATTTTATCTTCTTTTTTTACGGGACTATATTTGTTTTGTAATCAAAAAGTAAAAGTTTCTACAGATGTTTTAATAATTTATAGAGGTTTGGTTCCTGCAATTATCCTAAGTTTTTTCATTAAAAACTTTCCTTTTATTGAAAATTGGGAATTTTATGCCTTATGTGTTTTTCAGTCATTTCTAATTATGTTTATGGACTTGATTTATTTTAGAGGCACAAAAAAATTTGGTGCAGAAAGCGTTTCCAGCGTAAAATCTACAACTTTGATTTTTACTTTTGTTTTGTGGTTATTTTTCAAGCCAGATACTTTTTTCTATTATTGTAAAAATCCATTGTTATTTACGGGAGTTCTGCTTTGTTTGCTAGGGGTCGTTTTTGCCTTATCACAAAAAGTTTCTGGTAGTGTTTTGCCAACTTTTAAATATCTCTTTTTTGCTCTTTGCACAAGCGCTTTAGTTGCTAATTTTAATAAAATAATAATGGGATATTCGCACAGTTCTCCTCAAATTGGCAGTTTTTATTATATTGTAATTACGGGATGGCTTGTTGGTTTTATGGGTTTAATTCGTTATTGTTATTTAAGAAAGCCATTAAAAGAAGTTTTTTATGTTAAAAATTTAAAATATTGTTGGATATTTGTTATATTAATAGCCATGATGGCATCAAAGAACTATGCAATGCAAAAAACAACAAATCCTGCTTTTGTTATGAGTATTATTTATCTGAATGTTATTTGGGTTTGCATAATAACAAAAATTTCAATTTTGTTTGGTGCAAAAAGAGACTTTGTAAAACTTAACTTAAAACAAATATTATTACTTTTAATTAGTGTTATCTCTTTGATTTTTATTACCAGATAAAACCACGCTCTCAAATTTATAAAATTTTATTTTATTAGAGTTGTAATCAGGAGATAATTTAGCTTTTAATTTTAACTCTTTAATAAACTCTTCTTTTGTTTTATATTTATTCCACATTTTAGGTAGAAAAACAGCTTGTCTGTAACCATCTCTCAAAGCAACTCCATTTGTTTTTTTTGTAATTTGATTATAAAGTTCATCTTGAGATGTATATGTAATTGGTTGTATTTTAGTTAATATTTCAACTGTGAAATTATGTTCGTTAAGTCCTTGTTTTTTTGCATGAAAAATATTGTTTGCAATATCTTGAGCTATACCTATATTGGCATTAAGGCTACCAACTTCAATTTTACCATCAGAAACAAAAGAGTTTCCTTTATCAAAAAGACTTAAGGGGTAATCTTTTTTAGATACTCTTAAAGGTTTAATTTCTTCAAAAAAGCTTTGTTCTATAATATTATTAAGTTCTTGATTATAATCTTTAATAAAGTTGTTTATATTTGTGATGTAATCATTTTTGTTGTAGAATACAACATAATTGTCTAAGTTTTCAGAGTTGAGCTCAATAGCTTTGGGTATTAAGTTATTTTCTGTGATAATAGTTTCTATTTTTTTTTCATTTTCCATTGGGTTTAGTATTAAAGTTTTTATGCTCTTATCGTTTTGCCCATGTTTTTCATATAAAAAATCAAGGTAATTTTCACTAGTAGATATAATTAAACTAGGTTTTTGAAATTTATTGTTATTTTCATATAATAAAAGTGCAACTTTTGGCTCTCTGTAGTTGAACATTTCATCAATATTTTGTTTATAATTAACCAAATCTTTAGAATTTGAAGATACACTATTGGAGAAATTATGATAGTTTATATATACAAACAAAGATGCAATAATAATTATTATTACAATATTGCTCTTACTTTTTTTTATTTTTTCTTCCATTGCTCACCACTTTTGTGTTGCAAGATAACAAATAAGCTTTATTATTTCAAGGAATTTTTTATAAGGGGTTTAACAAATGAGAAAAACAACAATAATCACAAACACTTTAGTCGCAATATTTTTTATTTTTTGCGGTTGGTATTTAAAAGGTAGGTTTACTCCTCCTGCAATGCCAATGGGTGGAATGTCTGGTGGTCCAGTAACCGTTTTAACAGAGACAGTGGTATTGAGTTCTCAAAGACCACAAAAAGAATATATAGGTATTGTAGACCCAATAAAGAGCGTTGATTTACGCCCTCAAATTTCTGGCTATGTTGAAAAAGTTTTATTCAAAGAAGGAAGTTTGGTTAAAGAAGGAGACTTATTGTTTTTAATAGAACAACAACGTTATTTAGCAAATTTAGAGTTAATGGAAGCAGAGCTTAATAAAGCAAAAGCAAATTTAGTTAAGGTTGAAAAAGAATATAATCGTCAATCATCATTAAACAAACAACAGTTTGCATCAGATTCTGCTCTTGAAACTGCAACTTCTAATTTTGCAGAAGCAAAAGCATTGGTAAAACAAGCACAAGCAAATTTAGACTTGGCTAAAATAGATATCGAATATACAGAAATCAAAGCTCCAATTTCAGGCATTATTGGTAAAGCTTTTGTTACAAAAGGTAACTACATTCAAGCTGGTGGTGAAAGTTTGGCAAAAATAGTTCAACAAAAGCCGATTCGTGTTGCTTTTTCTGTCTCTGATAAAGATTATTTAAATGCTGAAAGAGATGGCATTGAACATAAAGAAGCCAGAGTTATTTTAGCAAATGGAGATGTTCTAAAAGATAAAGCTAGTCGAATTTTTGCAGACAATGAAATAGATACAACAACTGCAACAATTGGAATTTATGCCGAATATGATAATAAAGATAACGTTTTAGTTTCTGGTAATTATGTAAAAGTATTTATTTCAGATTCAGCATTAAGCCAACACATTATAATTCCATCAGAAGCAATTCTTCAAGATAAAAATGGCAACTATGTTTTAACCGTTAATGAAGAAAATGTGGTTGAGCACAGAAGAATAAAAGTCGGATTACCATTTGATGATAAACAAGAAGTTTTAGAAGGCTTAAATGTTGGAGATAAGATTATTATTCAAGGTTTGCAAAAAGCTAAAGAAGGTGCGACCGTTAACCCTCAAGAGGTAAAATAATGTTTTCAAGATTTTTTATTGAGCGTCCAAAATTTGCGATGGTTGTTTCTATCGTGTTATCGCTTGCAGGTTTATTATCTGTATTTTCATTGCCAATTTCTTTATACCCTCAGGTAACCCCACCAGAAGTTAATGTTGGCGCTACTTATACTGGGGCATCGGCAGAGGTTGTGGCGAGCTCTATTGGTATTCCGATGGAAGAAGAAATAAACGGTGTTGAAGGTATGATTTATATGGACTCAACATCTTCAAACACAGGCTCATATAGCTTGAGTGTTACGTTTGAAACAGATGTTGATCCTGATATGGCACAAGTAAAATTGCAAAATCGTTTGCAACAAGCAGAATCAAAATTACCAACAGATGTTACCAGACAAGGTCTTACTGTAAAACGTCGTTCATCAGATACGTTGGGCTTTATTGCCGTTGGCTCTCCTAAAGGCACAAGGGATTCTAAATTTTTAACAGATTACGTAGAGAACAACCTCAAAAACAACATTATTCGTGTTGATGGTGTTGGTGAAGTTTCTGTTCATGCTGCAAGCTTAAGTATGCGTGTGTGGTTAGATGTTAATAAAGTTACCTCATTGGGCATGAGTGTTGATGATATTGTTGCGGCGATTGAAAGTCAAAACGTGCAACCCTCTTTAGGTTCTGTAGGCTCATCACCATCAGACGGCAAGGCTTCTGTATTGTTTAATTTGCAAACATTAGGAAGGTTAAATGATGTTGAAACTTTTGAAAATATTATCATTCGTACCAATGAGCAAGGCGGTGTTGTTCGTCTAAAAGATGTTGCTAAAATAGGTATTGGTGAGGAATCATATTTAAATAGTGCAGAGTTTGATGGACAGCCAAACGTTTCAATAGGGTTAAATTTATTGACTGGCGCAAATGCTTTAGATACTATGGCTGGCATTAAAGCAGAAATTGCAAGACTTCAAGAAATAGCCCCTGAAGATGTTGAAATTAAAGTTGCTTATGACGCCACAAAATATATTGAATCTTCAATTGATGAAGTTGTAATGACATTGTTTTTAACTTTCTTGCTTGTGGTTTTGGTTTGTTATGTCTTTTTACAAGATTGGCGTGCAACATTAATTCCTGTTTTGACGATTCCAGTTTCTTTATTAGCTACATTTGCGGTGTTTTCTGCGTTGGGCTATAGTATTAATTTACTAACATTATTGGGTTTAGTACTTGCAATTGGCTTGGTGGTAGATGATGCGATTGTGGTTGTAGAACGTGTGCTTGCAATTATGGAATCAGAAAACTTGCCTCCAAAACAAGCGACAATAAAAGCCATGGAAGAGGTTTCTGGCGCTGTTGTTGCTACAACTTTAGTGCTATTAGCAATCTTTGTTCCCGTTGCATTTTTAGGAGGTATCCCAGGGAAAATTTATCAACAATTTGCGGTAGCAATTTCAACTGCCGTTGTGTTCTCATCTCTCAATGCGTTGACTTTGTCTCCTGCTTTATGCGGAACAATTTTGAGACCATTAAAAGAAGTAAAACACGGATTTTTACATTGGTTTAATGTTAAGCTAAATTTTGGTAGAAATAAATATACTGCTCTTGTTGGTGCAATAGGCAGAAAAACAGGTGTTGTGGCATTGTTTTTAGGAATGTTTGTTCTTGCAACATTTGGTGTTTTAAAAGTTTCTTCTTCAAGTTTTTTACCTGCAGAAGATCAAGGTGTTATTTTTACCTCTATACAGTTGCCAGAAGGTGCCACTAAAGAAAGAACTTATAAATTAGTTCAAGAGTTATCACCAATATTTGCACAACAAGAAGGTGTCTCTAACATTTTAGCAATTCAAGGTATGTCATTTATGGGTGGTGGCGGAGAAAACGTTGCCTCTGTGGTTATCATGCTAGAACCATGGGCAGATAGAACTTCAAGCGCTTTGTATTCAACTAATATCTTAAACCAATTAAGAGCTAAAGTTGCAGGATTCCCCGAAGCAGAAATCAACTTCTTTGAACCTCCATCAATCCCAGGTTTGGGTATGAGTGGTGGTATAGATATGCGTCTTCAAGCTTTTGATAATGCAGATCCGCAAGACTTAGATGATGTTGCGCAAAGCTTTTTAGCAAAAGTAATGGCAATGCCAGAGGTTATGTTTGCATTTACAACATATACCGCAAAAACTCCTAATATATTCTTAGAAATAGATAGAGATAAAGCTCAGGCATTAGATGTAGATGTTTCTAAAATATTTAGTACTTTGCAAAGATATTTGGGGTCTAGTTATATCAATGATGTTAACTTTGGTACTCAAGTTAATAAAGTTATGGTTCAGGCAGATTGGAAGTTTAGAAAGAATATTGAATCTATTAATGAATTATATGTAATTTCAAACAAAGGCAAATTAGTTCCAATGTCTGCACTTGTGGATTTAGAAAGAGTGTTGTCTCCAAGAAATATTACCAGATACAACCAATATCCATCAGCAAATTTAACAATTGTTTCAAGTCCCAAATATTCAACAGGTGATGTTATGGCAGCATTAACAGCGCTTGCAAAAGTGGAATTGCCAGATGGATACGGATTCCAATGGTCAGGTATGACATATCAAGAACAAGATTCTCAAGGTCAAATAAGCTACTTAATTATCTTAGCCTTAGTATTTGCATATTTGTTCTTAGTTGCGCAATACGAGAGTTGGACAACTCCAGTTCCTGTGTTGTTGTCAGTATTTGTAGCGATGTTTGGCGCCTTATTAGGCTTGTTTATTTCTCACTTATCATTGAGTATATATTCTCAATTAGGCTTAATTTTGTTGGTTGGTCTATCAGCTAAAAATGCAATTTTGATTGTAGAGTTTTCAAAAGTAGAATTAGATGAAGGCAAAGATGTTGTAAAAGCAGCGATGATAGGCACAAAAGAAAGGTTTAGAGCCGTGTTGATGACTGCATTCACATTTATCTTAGGCGTGTTACCGATGATTGTTGCCACTGGTGCTGGCGCAAGTGCCAGAAAAGCAATCGGCGTGCCAGTGTTTACTGGAATGTTATTCGGAACAGTCTTAGGTTTAATAGCAATCCCATTACTATTTATCTTAGTGTTCAGAGTAATGAAAAAAGAGCATAGAAAAGCATGATTGAAAATGATAAAATAAGAGATTGTTATTAGTCAAAATTGTAGGGGAGAACTTTGTTCTCCCGTCAACAAATAATCCAATTTGAGAGGACGAATATTATGCATAACATCCACGCAACCGCAATAAAATTAAAAGGCAAAGGTGTTCTAATCCTCGGTAAATCAGGTTCAGGCAAATCAGATGTTGCTTTAAGGGCAATAATCAATCACAGAGCCAAATTAATTGCAGATGATAGAGTTAATTATGAAAACGGCATTGCTTATGCTGTCGATTCCTTAAAAGGGCTTTTAGAAGTGCGTGGCGTTGGCATTATAAAGCTTCCATACATAAAAAAACAAAAAATAGATTTAGTTGTTGAGTTAAGCACAGATATCGAGCGTATGCCAGAGCCAGAGTTTTATGAAAACATCAGAAAAATAAAAATAAATCCTTTTGAAATCTCAGCCATAGAAAAAATAATTATCGCACTAGATTATAGCTAAGGCAAAATAAATGATTGTGCTTGTCGCTGATTTGTAGGGGCGATTATTAATCGCCATCATTGCCGTAAGGCAATGAAAATAAGGATGTTTACTGACGGGAGACCAGTGGTCTCTCCTACATTTTTCAGTGCACAATACAATCAATTAATTTTGTATTATACAAGCTATATTCCACCAAAAGATTAATAAAAGACCTAGAAAGGTAACTTGTTTTAAAAACAAAGAAGTGGCTGCATTATACAACCACTTTTTTTGTTTTAAGCGCCCCCTTTAGTTTGGGAATGCTTTTTAAGGGCGCTGCCACAACCTGAATAGATAATCCCAAGTATAATGACATCAAATAGTAAACTAAGCAAACACCAAAAATAAGACATCTGCGTTTTATAGCTTCTATTTTATAATCCCTTAATAGAGCCAGAGAAAAAAGTAGCATAGAAGCAATTGAAATTGCATATACCGCTCCACTTTCTAAAGGGGTGCGGTTTTGCATTTCTATTGCTCTTTCCTTTAAACTCTGTAAACTTTCCCCTCTCAATTCCATCATTCTTAATTCTTTCATTGAAAAGTTTGATGGGTCATCATAATACTCTGGTGTAACTTTAGGAGCAAACACCAATAGTACTAAAATAAAAGAGAGAGCAATGGCAATTCCTCTTGTTTCTTTGCCCCATAGGCAATACAACAAAATTGCGCTGCCCATAATTGCAAAAATAAAATTCATTACCATTTTTTAATTTAAAAGTTAATAATTAGTTGAAGATAGGTGGTTGTAGAGACCACCTAACCTCAACGTTAAAAAGAGAAACTTGTTCCCACTCCAAAGGTTGGACTGAGGCATGATAGCCTTCTTTCCATACCCAACTCTAGAAACGTTGAAAGTCCTTTAGCAAAGCTTGGACGCCAAGTTCCTACAGCATGTAGCTGTTGAAGTTGTTCTTCTCTAGTTGTCAGACCCGCAATGGTAACACCAAGTTCATCAGAGATCTTACGGTTGTAAGACGTGATAAAACTATGACAAGTGTTGTTTACCTTTACAGAGGTTGCAATGTGGTTCTTGTCATCGCTCCATTGAGCTCCTCCAAAAACACCTGTTCCATCCTCTAAGAAGTCTGCGCCAACACAAAGTTTTAGAGCTCCAATACTTTGAGTTAGACTAGCAAACATGTTGCCGTCTAAAGTATAGAACTCAGAACCATTGTTAGTTCCCAAAGAAAGAGTAGTACCTGTTCTTTTGAACGAAGAAGCAATTTGCATTGCGTTACCTGTACCAGCACTGAAGCCACATGTTGTATTTACATACTGTGGGTCAAATCCTTTGTGAGAAATACTGTTTCGGGTAAATTTTCCGATTTTATATTCCACATTCCAGTCTTTGTTTTCAAATCCAGTACAAAGGTGCATGTAAGGCACTGTGTATCCAAACTCCGTTGAAAGACCTCCAAAAGCAAAGCCCCCAACA
The DNA here is from genome assembly GCA_044432975.1 of Alphaproteobacteria bacterium. Lineage (GTDB taxonomy): Bacteria > Pseudomonadota > Alphaproteobacteria > RF32 > CAG-239 > JAWXUC01. The sequence continues at coordinate 33,537 of JAWXUC010000011.1, forward strand.
TACATACCACTCTCCCAAGATCTCTTATAATTTGTAATAAGAAGACCTTGAACAAGAGATTGATCTTCAGTCTGGTTTGCCTCTACAGACATTGATACTTTCATTTCTTTGTTTGCGTCCTTAAGACTCATACCTCCACCAGCGGTGTAGATTGTTGACTCACCTTTAGGAGATAAAATAGAGATAATTACCACAACAATAATAATAGTTGCTACGACGATAGTGTTTTTTTGACTTTTCATAATATATTCATTTTAATTTTTTTCAGATTTCAGTATATCACATTTTTAGGTCTTTTGCAATAAGAAACAGTGTATTTAAATTCTTCTTTAACTTTTTTGTTTTATAGTAAAATCATGAAAGAAGAAACATTTACAGATCCTTTATATGATGAAAAGTATGAAGAAGAAATTGCTAAAATTTTTGAAGACAAAGCTAGAAAAGAAGCTTTGAAAAAAGGTTTGTCTAAAGAAGAAGCAGAATTAAAAGCAAGAGAAGCTTATCTTCAAAAAAGAAGAGAAAAACTCAAAGAATTCTTAAAGAAAATGGAAGAAAAACTAGCATCTCTTCCAAATCAAGACATTGCAAATTTGTTGCTATCTCTTATAGCGCTCGGTTTGGATATTGAAGATGAAGAAGAATTAGAATATTGGCTTAAAAAGCTTGAGTTAGAAGGGCTAAATAGAATAATGCAATATTTTCAAATAAAGTCCCAATGTGTAAACAGAGAAACTTTTGCTAAAAGATTTTCTCCTCAAGAAATGGCTGCTTATGAAAAAATATCTAGAGGTATTGATATTGCTTATGCCAGAAAATATCAAAATGCAAAATCAGAAAAAGAATTCCAACAAATGAAAAAGGCTTTAGAAAAAGCGCATAAAATAATTAAAAAAGATGTTGATTTTCAGGTTAAGTATTTTCAAAAACAAAAAACTAGCGGTCGTGATGAAAAAATAGACTGGGAAGCTTTAATGAAACAAAAACTTGAAGAAAATGGTGTTTCTTCAGAGAGTGATTATTTTAAAGAAACAATGCAAAATTTTGCCTCATCATCAAATCAAGCAAAGTTCTATATGGATTGGCAGGTTAATCCCTTAAAAAGAGACACAGAAAGACTCGCAAAACTCAGAGGCTCTCAAGATAAGCAAAAACAAAATGAAAGAGTTGATAACAAAGAAAGGCAAAATCAAAGAATTAGACAGAACACACGAGGTGAAAGAACTCGCTAATAAATTACGTTACCTTTGCTTTCTTTTTATAAAATTTGGATTCATTCCAAATAAGTATAATCCAGAATCTTTTCTAAATGCTTGATAGTGTAATTTTGCTTCTGATAATTGTTCTTCTGAAGCATTTCTTTTCGACATTGCATCAAAAACGCTTCCCCATGTTGCATCAATAAGTTTAAGGCTATCCATTGTTAAATAATCTTCTCGAGATTTTATAATTCCTTTCATGATATCTCTTCCGTTTGGATTTTCGGCTTCTGATGTGTCATAATATTTAGAAAAATCTCTATTATAAATACTAACTTTATCCGCAACACCTTCATCATACATTCTGGCAACAACTTCAGGCAAAACATTATAGGCTTTATCATGCGCATCTTTAGTAACAGGAAACCCCATGTTTATGGTTCTTATTTGTTCTTCTCTTCTTAAAAACATAGAAACTTCACTCAAATATCTATGCACTCCAAGAGCGACGCATTCAATATTATAGCCTGCATCTTTAGCTTTTAATAGTGTTCCCATTTTCCAGTCATCAGGGGATGCTAAAATAGCATCTATTTGAATGTTAAATTTATTTTTAAGCGATTCTTCTACTAAATTTTCTCTGGCCCAAGACATATCAGCTTTTGTAATAAAAGGATATTCAGCAGGGTTGACTTCAAGCAATTCTTGTGCGTGAGGGTGTAAAGATCTAATATCATCGCCACTAAATTTTGCAGGATAAGTTGATAATTGATTTGCATAACGTGTAGAAGCTGTTGTTTTTCCCGCTGCAGATTGAGCTGTCAACAAAACAAAGCTAGGTTCATCAGCTGGTTTTCTGTCATCTAAGAAAAAAGGTCTTACAGTTTTGTCATACCATATTTTACGTTCTTCATCATTTAATTTGTATTTATCCATCTTAAACTTCTCCCTTAATTATTGGCAAATAAAAGTTGTTGAATTTTTCTCTTAAAGCTTCACTATCTAAATATTTAATATCTTTTTGAATTTGCTTTCTTCTTTTTTCATAAAAAAGAGCTCTTTTAGTATCTTTTTGCATATCAACAGAATATTTGTTATATAAAGACATTAATGCAAATTTTATTGTAGAAATAGAGTGTTTTTGTTGTTCTAAATCCATTCAACAATACTCCAATCATTGTTATCTTTTTTTAAGTGAAGAATAGCCCCATTCTTTACATCTTCCGCTTCTTTTCCTAAAGCGATTAATATTTGCGATAATGCAATTCCATGAGAAGAAACAGCAATGTTTGAGTGTTCAGAATTTTTTGCCCATTCATTTAATCCGTTAAAAATTCTTTCTCTAACTTGTTTTTTTGTCTCTCCGCCTTTGAAGTGAATGTTTTCAAATTGCTTGTCAAGACTTCTCCATTGCAAATATTTCTCTCCATATTTTTCCTGAATTTCTGTATAATGAAGACCTTCAATTTCTCCAACATTTACTTCTGTAAATCTGTCGTCAACAACAACTTTAGTGTTTAATGTTTTGTTTGCAAACTCTGTTGTTTGTAAAGCTCTTTTAAGAGGTGAAGATAAAATAATATCAATATTAAGGCTTTTCAATCTTTTTCCAACTTCAGATGCTTGTTCTTTTCCAAGTTCTGTTAATACAGAATCATTGGTTTGTCCTTGTGTGCGACCAGCTAAGTTATAAGAGCTTTGTCCGTGTCTAAATATATAAAAATTTTTCATATTAACCTCCAAAAATTATAGTGATTTTAGAAGCTTGCAAGAGTTTGTCAAGTTTTTTTGTATAAAATTAGAAAAAGTGTTAAAAACCTTTGTATGGACGGTTGCTTTTTATGTATAATATGTTTATATAAAGAGTAAGGAAAAATAGCAGATGTCTAACAAAATTAAATTTTATCATATTTCACGAGATGCAACAAAAGCGGTTGCTAATTTTTTTGAAAACAAAGGAATTCAACCAGGAAAAGGTAGAGGATATGGTGGTCAAAGAGGTGGTTTTTATTGCTGGGCAACATCTGAAAATGCAGATAAATATTTTCATCATCTTTTAACCGAAAAAGATGCAAAATGGTTGTTAGAAATGTATGGGATAGATATCAGATTAAAACAAGGCAGCGCCTTAAAATTAGAAGTCTGTGTTGATAAAGATGATGTTTGTCTTCCTCATTGGCAACTTGATAATGAACAAAACAAAAATAGAGCAAGAGGGCGCCATCGTTCAATCTTTTTAGATTTCTGGTCTTTACATAAAGATTTATTTAATCAAAAAGTTATGTTTGATATTGTTAAGAAAAACGGAGATATTTTAAGTGTAACTTCTTTAAGTTGGAATAAGGCAAAAGATTGCCCTGTAATTACATACATAACCCCAAATGGCAAAAAAAAGATTGAGAGTGTAACTTTAACAGATACTCATTATTCTTACAGAACTCAAGCTATTAATGACTTTTTATGCCATAGCTCACAAATATATTCATATAATTATAATCAGCTTTTATTGGCCGCTGTTGAGGATAAACACTCAATAGATATTGAAGGTAGAAAATTTTTCACATCAAAATTAGCAATAAAATATTGTGGTGGTGATCCGTTAGAATGTCAGAATATGTCTATCTTAAAAGGGATGATAACTTTTGACCCTAAAAATGGTGGACGCCTAGTTGATGGCCTTGAAGAAGTCTCTTATCAAAATTACTTCTTATGTTGTAAAGAAAGACCATATAATATAGAAGCTTTAACAGAAAACTTCTTTAGTCTAAAATAATAAAAAGGAGGCTTTATAAAGTCTCTTCTTTATTATTTTTGTGAAATTGTTAATCCTAAAATAAACGATTGTTTTTATCGTTGATTTGTAGGGGCGGTTATTAATCGCCATCATTGCCATAAGGCAATGAAAATAAGGATGTTTATAGCTAAGGTAAAAATAAATGATTGTGTTTTATAATAATTTGTAGGGAATGGTCTTGACCATTCCTTTGAAATTAGCCATATTATACAAGGAACAGTCAAGATTGTGCCCTACAAGAGATATGCAATCAAATAATTTTGCGTTTGCTATATTGTCGGGAGACCGCTGGTCTCCCCAACATTTTTCAGTGCATAATACAATCAATTAATTTCGGATTTAGCTATAAAAGTGTACGCAATAAGCGCTGAAAGTATTAGGGTAAATAACGCGAAATTCGTATAAGAAAAAAACAAGTACTTTTTTACACTATTTCCTGTAGGGTGGGGGCTTGCTCCCGCCGTTACGCAGTGCCAAAAGGCGGGAGCAAGCCCCCGCCCTACAAAACCAAAATTTAAATTCAATTCATTGTTTTTAATAGATAATCAGTGTAAATGCGAACCTCGCGTTAATTAGTCTAAACTTCAACTTTAATTGGGCCTGTTGAACTTCCTGCAATAAATTGCTTAACAAACTCATTGTCTGTATTGTCCATTTCTTTAACAGTACCTTGCCATATAATTTTTCCTTTATAAAGCATTGCAATTCTATCTGCAATTTTGCGTGCAGATGCCATATCGTGAGTAATAGTTAAGGCACTAGCACCCAAACCTTTAACAGATTCAATGATAAGGTCATTAATAACATCGGCCATAATTGGGTCTAAGCCAGTTGTGGGCTCATCAAAAAAGATTATTTCTGGTTTTGTTGCAATTGCTCTTGCAAGTCCCACACGTTTTTGCATACCACCAGAAATTTCAGCAGGAGATAAATCTGCAACATCTGGCGCCAAACCAACAGAACGCAAAACTCTAACAGCTTCTGCCTTTGCTTTCTTTTTATCATATTTTTTATTTTGCAATAAACTAAAAGCAACATTTTCCCAAACTTTTAAGCTGTCAAATAATGCTCCACCTTGGAATAACATTCCCATCTTGTCATTAACTTTTTCTTTTTGCTTGTTAGATAAACCAACAACTTCTTGTCCGTCAATTTCAATAGAGCCTGTATCAGGAGTTAAAATGCCTTGTACGCATTTTATTAAAACAGATTTACCAGAACCAGAACCGCCGATTACAACAAGAGATTCTCCTTCTTTTATTTCAAGAGAAATTCCTTCTAAAACTTTTTTCTTACCAAAAGACTTGCATAAATTTTCTATTTTTATTTTGTTCATTTATATGTCTCCTTAGCTAGCAAAAAATAGTTCTGTTAATAGATAGTTGAAAATCAATATTAATATAGATGCGGTAACAACAGCATTGGTTGTTGCTGCGCCAACCCCTTGAGCTCCGCCTTTTGATTTATAACCATTATAACAACCCATAATTGCAATAATTAAACCAAAAACCGCTGCTTTAACAAGGCCAGATAAAACATCCATTGCAACCATATCTTGTAAAGTTGCATTAATATAATTTGCAGGGTTGAAATCAAGCTTATAAACGCAAATTATAAATCCCCCAAAGATACCAATAATATCACCTATAAAAACCAATATTGGCAAAACGATAATTCCCGCCAAAACACGTGGAGCAACCAAATATTTATAAGGGTTTGTAGATAATGTTGTTAATGCGTCAATTTGTTCAGTAACTCTCATTGTTCCAATTTCAGCCGCCATAGCAGCGCCAATTCTACCAGCAACCATAAGCCCTGACAAAACAGGCGCAAGCTCTCTTGTAATTGTAATTAAAACAACAGAAGCAACAGCACCCTCAGCTCCAAACCTAGAAAATCCAGAATAAGACTGAAGTGCAATTACCATTCCCGCAAATAAGGTTGTTAAACCAACAACAGGAAGAGAATAAAAACCAATTTCTATAATTTGCTTTAAGAATAATTTAAAGTAATATGGGGGTGTTAAAGTGTTGTAAACTGTTTGTATAATAAAAGTGGCAAACTCTCCCGCTTTTATAATAAAAGAAACCATTGGTTGTCCAAGTTTTCTTAAAAAATCTTGAAATAAACGTATCATCACATTATCCTTTTTTGTAATTATTTACATAATAAATGATAAATGTAGTTTTGCAAGTATATATTTATCTTTTAATAACAAATGTTAAAAGATAAATACTCAGATTTTAGCATATAGTCATTTAGAACTATTATAGTATTTCAACATTTATTGAAATACTATAATAGAGTGTTTGAAGTCTCCATGAGAAATAGCTGGAGGGTTTTATATATCCATCTGAATTTTCCAAAGCTTTGCAAACTTTCCTTTTTTGCTTAAAAGTTTTTTGGGGCTTCCTTCTTCTATGATTTTTCCATCTTCAATAACGACAATTCTATTCATTTCTCGCAATGTAGAAAGCCTATGCGCAATGGCTATAACAGTTTTATCTTTAATTATTTCTGCAATAGATTTTTGAATATATAATTCTGATTTACTATCAAGTGCAGATGTCGCCTCGTCTAAAACTAAGATAGGCGCATTTTTAAGGATTGCTCTAGCTCCGCCCACACGTTGCCTTTGCCCTCCAGAAAGCTTAACCCCTTTATCTCCGACTAAAGTGTTATATCCGTCAGGAAGTTTTTTTATAAACTCATCTGTATAAGATTGCTTTGCAATCTCATCTCTTTTTTTATCACTAGTTTTAAAAGTCCCATATAAAATATTTTCTTCAATACTACGATGAAACAAAGATGTGTCTTGAGGAATAAAACCAATGTTTTTATAAAGACTGTTTAAGCTAACATCTTTAATATTCTGCCCATCAATTAAAATTTCTCCATTATTAATATCAAAAATTCTGAGTAATAAATGAGCCAATGTCGTTTTTCCTCCACCAGAAACCCCGACGATTCCCACTTTTTCTTTTGGCGCAATTGTTAAATTAATATTATGTAAAACATCTTTTTTTCCGTCATAAGAAAAGTTAATATTCTTAAATTCTATTTTTCCATCTTTTAGTTTAAGTTTTTTATCTCCGTCTACAACTTCATAAGGTTCATTAAAAACATCAATAGCATATTTTACAGAACCTTTGCGTTCTTTTAGACCTAAAACAATATAGCCTAAGATTCTAAAATGAAGAACTAAACCTGTAAATGTTGTCATAATAAATATCACATCACCTACATCAATTGTTTTATTAATCCATAAATAAATAGTATATAAAATAATACTAATTTGAGCAAATAGAGTAACAATTTGTTGTTTTGCAGTATGCACCAAAAATTCAAAGTGATAATCTTCCATTGCGTTTGAAACTTTGTTAAATTCTTTTCTTAAGTTTTTTTCTTCTCTAAATTTTGTGCCAAAAGTTTTTATTAAAAAATAGTTTGTGCAAACATCAACAAGTTTTCCAAATGTTTCTGATTTGATTTTACTTAATCTTTTAGATTTATCTTCAACGCTTTTAGATGTCTTTGATAAGAAGTAGGTTAAAAAGATTGAGAACAAAAACAAAACAATAGCCAATTTTATAGATATGTTTCCAATAAATAATAATGTGATTAAAATACCTATAAATTTATGATAAAGGGATAGATAAATACCAGCTAATCCACCATCTTGAATTGAATTGTCTTTAAGAGTTGTTAATCTTGCAAAAAGTGTTCCTGCAGGGTTTTTATTATAAAATCTAGTGGATTGTAATGTTAATGATTTAAACAATTCTTTTCTGACATCAACAGCAACTTCTGCACTAGATTTATAATATGAATACAAGCCATCAAATATATTTAAAATAGCGCAAACAATACACAAGCCAGCAAGCATCCAAACATATTCTAAAACATTACTAAAAACATCATCTCTAGTCAAGTCTGAATTAATCCAGTTAATAGCTCTTGAAAACATCCAAGGAATAAGTGTTTCAATAAAAATCACAATTGGATTAATCAGCAATGTTAAAATAATTGCCAAAGGATATTTTTTTAAGAATTTCCATGCAAATTTTTCTGGAGTTTGAGGATACCTAGTTTCCATCTTTTTCCTCCATTTCAAAATATTCATCATCTTGCCAACAAATAGGATTCTCATCAATATATTTCCATATGTTTTTGTATTCACATTCATCTCGAACAACACGATCATAAAAGGAGCGTTGCCATAACGAAAAACCAATCTTTTTTGATACCCCAGATTTATACAAACCCACAATTGTTGAAATTGTAGGGAACGGTCTTGACCGTTCCTTTATTTTATCATCCTTATTTATTATAATTATAACATGCACATGATTTGGCATAATTATATATTTATCGATAACAACTTCCTTAAAATGCTTTGGAATGTTTAATAATTCAGACTCTGCAATTTTTCCATATTGGTTTAATTTTATTAAGGAACGGTCAAGGCCGTTCCCTACAGGGGATGTGATTACGTCTCCAAATATTTTCTTTTTATCCTTTGTGCAAATTGTAATATAATATGCACCGTTTGTGCTATAATTAAAACGCTTTAATCTGTTGAGTTTTCTGGCTTCAGTTTCCATCTTTTTCCTCCACCAATTTTTGCATGTTCCAAAATTCTGCAAATTTACCTTTTTGTTTTAGCAATTCATTAATAGTTCCGTCTTCGATAATTTTTCCGTTTTCTAAAACTATAATTCTATCCATGTTTTTTAATGTTGATAACCTATGGGCAATTGCAATCACGGTTTTGTTTTTGATTAGCTTTGTAATTGCTTTTTGAATAAAGTCTTCAGACTGAGAGTCTAAAGAAGAAGTTGCTTCATCTAAAACCAAAACAGGAGCATTTTCTAATAGTGAACGAGCAATTGCGATTCTTTGCATTTGCCCCCCAGATAATTTTTTATCTCCACTTAAGGTTGTGTTGTATCCATTTTCTAAATCTTTAATAAAACTGTGAGCATAAGCATTTTTAGAGGCTTTAATAACCTCATCTTTTTTTGCATTTGTTTTGCCATAAGCAATATTGTCTTTTATGCTTCTTTTGAACAATAGACTTTGTTGAGAAATATAAGATATATTCTGACACAAGCTATCTTGCGTAACATCTTTAATGCTTTTATCATTGATTAAAATATCGCCAGACTTCAGTTCATAAAGCCTTTGCAATAAACTAACTAACGTTGTTTTACCACAACCAGAAGCCCCCACGATTCCAATCTTTTCTCCAGCTTCTATTTTAAGATTAAATTTGTTAAAAACATTTATTTGGGGGTTATATCCAAAAGTAATGTTTTTAAATTCAATACTTGCACTATTTATTTTTAACTTTTTATTTGTGCTGTCAGTTATATCGTGTTTTGTGGCAAAAACATCTAAATAAGAATATAGCTCTGCCATCTTATTGGTTAATCCGATGATGAAATGCAGTATAGAATTCATGGTCCACGCAGAATATTGAGCTAACATAAAAACATAAACTAAGTCTTCTGTTTTCATTTTGTGATTTTTCCATAAAAATACCGCATAAAATAAAAACACAAGGTTTATAAAATAAAGTATAAAGTTTTTGCTCTGATCTTGAAGTGTTCTTTCAGTAACAAAAGCTTTAATTTTCTTTTTTTCTATTTGCATAGATTCTTCAAGAATTTTTTCTTCATGTTTTTGCCCATTAAAGATTTTAACAAAAAAGTTGTTTTGCAAACTGTCTATAAATTGCCCAGATACTTTTGATTTATAATCAGCATAGCTTTTTCTTTTAACATTGATTCTTTTAGACAACAATAACGCAAAAATGGTAAAAACAATTAAGGTAATAGCATATAAAAAACCAAAATATAAATTTGCGGCAGCAAACATAAAAATCATTATAACAAAATCAAGTATCCATTTTATAAAATACATAGAAGTAACATAGATGTGTGTGCTGGCATCAGCAGCCCCTTTTATTTTATCCGCTAATTTTCCAGCCATATTATTTGCAAAATATTCCAAACTATGCCCTTGAAGATATAAAAATAAATCAGAACTAACTTCTTTATAAATCTTTGGACCAAGTTTTGTGTCTGCAGCTTTTCTGCCAAAGTAATAAACGATACGTTGGCAAATTTCAGCTAAAACAAAAAGAGTTAAAAATAAAAATAGTTTGCTTTTAATGTTATCAAAAGTTGCATCATTATTAAACAACCCCGTAATTCTAGAAAACAAGAAAGGTGATAATTTTGAGAAAGAAATTTCTAAAAAACCAAAAAATAAAGCACTAAAAACAAGGGCTTTGTTTTTAGTAGCATAAATCCACAAAAATTTTAACGGTTCTCTAGGGTATGGTTTATTAGTCATAATAAAATGATTATAAGTTATAAAGTATAATAAAAAGTTAAGTATAAAAAATAAGCACCTGTTTAAAAACAAGTGCTTAGTCTAATAAATGTTTTTATTAAGATAAGTTAATTGCAATAACTTTGTGAACAGCACTTAAGTTAGAATTGTCTATTTCAACTTTTTCATCAGGGTTAAAACAAAGCCCATAAAGTTTTCCATTATCATCTTCTCTAATACTTAAAACTTTAGCTTCTTGTTCTGTTACAAAGAATACAGCCAAATCACCAGAGCCAATCATTTCCATAGGGTTTACAAATAAAACAGAACGAGTTGGCAAAACAGAACCAAGACGACGAGTGCAAAGATTTATCGCATAAGCTTCTTTTTTGTTATAAAGTTGAGTAGGTCTATGAACGCGTCTTGTTTCATTTTCAAAATCAACAACAATATTTCCGTCTTCTCCAGGAGTTCCATAAACAGGCATTTTAAGTCCATCAGCATGAGCTTCGCCAAAAGCAGAAATTGCACCACGAGGAGTTGACAACAATTTGTATTTTGCATCATTTCTTTGAAGGATATCTTCAAGAGAACCGCTGTTTTCAAGTTCTTTAATTTGAGTTTTAAGTTCACTTAATTCAACGTTTAATGCTTTAGCAACGTTTTTGTATTCTTTATCAGAAACTTCACGTTGTCCCATTTCGATTCTATGATAAACAGAAAGTGTCATATCTGCACTTTCAGCAACTTCAATAAGAGTAAGCCCTTTTTCAAGTCTAATTTGTCTTAAACCTGCACCAAGAGTTTTAAGTCCAGCTTTTTCATTGATTTTTGTTCTTCTATCTTGTTCTCTGCGCCAAGCTTGAACAATTTCAGAATCAGAATTTTGTTCATTAATAAAAAGATCTTGCAAAGGACAATCTAAAAATTCTGCCACTCTAACAAGTTGATCTTGATCCACACGTCTGTATCCTTTTTCAATTTTAGAGATAGCAGACAAAGAAAAGTTGAGATGATCAGCCATTTCTTGCATAGACTTTCCACGAAGCCTTCTATACATTCTAATTTGATTAGGGAAAATAATTTCTTCCATGTTTTTTCTTCCTTTTATTAAAATTTAGTTAAACTATATCTTGTTGTTAGAAAAAAGCAAGACAAAAAAATAGAAAATTGGACAACTTATTTTTTTATATAAAAAGCAAAAAAATATATTGACAAGTTATCAAAATAATATACAACAGTGAAAGTTACTTTTCAAGGAGGGGTGGCAGAGCGGTCAAATGCACCGGACTGTAAATCCGTCGACTTAGTCTACGAAGGTTCGAATCCTTCCCCCTCCACCATTAGTAGCTATAAAATGCTTTATGGATTGCGGGTGTAGCTCAATGGTAGAGCAGAAGCCTTCCAAGCTTATGACGAGGGTTCGATTCCCTTCACCCGCTCCAATACAACAAACCCCTGCCTTTAGGCGGGGGTTTGTTGTATTCGGGTGCAGGGAAGCGAACCCGAAGGGGCTGCTAAGTATAAAAGGTCGTTTAAAATACACATTATCAAAACAACCCGGGTCATCGTCAAATTTGGGGGCAAGTTGTTTTTTTATAAAAAAATCTATTCATATTAAGTTTGTACTTTCTTTAGTTAACCACATAAAATTCTAACACGCAACCTGTAATTTTCAAAATTTCTAAAACCATAGGCTCGCCGTTGTATTA
>JAWXUC010000012.1:0-36612 GCA_044432975.1 Alphaproteobacteria bacterium
AATGGGGCTGGCATGAAATTCTCCTATAAAAATGTTGTTTTTTATAGTGAATCATATTTTTTTATAAAAAGGAATCTTTTTTTTACATAGAGTCTATTTAATCGTTAAATGCTCTAGCTATAGTATGATTTTTTGTTTTATGGAGTGTTTTTTAACCCCCCATCGCCCTTTGGGCACTTCCCCCGCAAGGGGGGAAGAAGGGGTTTTGTTTTGTGTGAAAAAAAGCTCACTTTTTTAAGTGAGCTTTTAAGAGTATATTGAGTATTTCTTTTAGAAGTATTCCCAAGAAATTGTATTGTATTCTTTACATAAAGATGTTGCTCCAATTGGGCTTACAGGAAGTTCACCTGCACTGTTCTTTTTCCATCCAGTAGCAACAGCAGTAGTTACAGCTTCGTTTGAAGTAGTTTGTTCTTCTACACCGATACCGATTAAGCCTGAAGATGTTCCTGTTCCCCAGTCTGAAGTAATTAAAGTGATACAAACATCTTTACCAATACTACCATAAGTAACAGTGAAAGCACGTGAGTCCGCAGCATTTTCAGCTACTCCACCAGAAGCATCTCCTGTTGTGCTTTGGATTACAACATTACCTTGAAAGGCATTGTTTGCAGTAGAGCTGCTCAGTTGCATTTCATCTGGAATTAATCCTAAAGAGATGGCTGTTGTTGTGCTTAAGCCATCATAACTAGATTGGCTTGAAAACATTGTTCTGATGTTTGCAACAATCATAGATAATTGGTCCATTGTTTTTGAAATTTTAAATTTTGTCATTGCTTTTGAATAACCAGCAATACCACCTACAGATAACACACCAATAATAGCTAGCACACCTAACATCTCTACCATAGAACGTCCTGTTTGATCGTTTTTATTTAAATACACAATATTTCTCCTATTAAATTTGTTTTATGTTAACATATTAAAATATATTTGTTTATAAATAGTTAACAGATAGTGGTTATTTTAACTATTATATTATTTATGTCAATATATTTTATTTTTACCATTTTTTCCAGTGGATTTTATTTTCAAAAAACCTCTGAGGGCTTTGTTTATCTTCTATTTCTTTGTGGCCTAAAACAATAAAAGCAAAGGGTTTTATGTTTGTGGGTAACTCAAAAGTTTGTTTGGTTAATTCTATGGTGTGGGTCATTGGAGAGCATCCGCACCAGCAAGCCCCTAATCCTAATGAATGAGCTGCTAAAAGCATGTTTTGAGCACAGGCTGCACAATCAATATCTTCATAGCTCCAACCTTCTTTTTCTCTTGAGAAGGCGATTTCTGTATTGGCGCAAAGTAAAATAACAGCTCCACAATCTTTTGCAAAAGAAGCCTGACGTTGAAGTCTTCTTATTTTTTCTAAAGTTTCTTTATCTTCAATAACTAAAAACTCCCAGCCTTGTTTGTTGTGGGCGCTTGGTGCATATTGTCCTGCTTTTATTATTGTTAATATATCATCTTTATTTATTGGTTTGTTGTTAATATATTGTCTTACAGATCTTCTTGTTAATATTGCTTCCATTAATTCCATTTTTATTCTCCTGTTTTTTTATGAACATAGCTTTCAATTAAGAAATTGATGGCTTTTGTTGTCATTTTATCTAAGTTATTAAAGGTATCTGCATTTGTTACCTTTTTATAAGATAGGGCTAGTTCTGAGATGTTGTTGCTTATTTCTCCAATATATGCAGGTATTTTAAGCTCTGTTAATCCTCCAAAGAATCCTTCTATAAAGCCTAGCTCTAATTCTTCGAATCGCAATTCAGATGATTCTTTTGAAAAACTTTGTTTTGATAGTTTTATGTTATTATTAAAGACATTTTCAAAAACTTCATCCCAAAGTCCCATGAAAAATTTAAAAAACAAGTCAGCTTCTTCTTTTGTTTGTAATCGAGGAGTTTTTCCGTCTTCCCAAAAAGAAGATATTACTTCTGCAGGACGTAAATTTTTGTTTGGAGAACAAATAGACCCTGCAAATCTCATGGTTATTACTGATAATGGGGTTGGGCATTCATAGTGTTTTAACATTTTGTTAAAAGCCTCATCCCCAATGTATTTATTTTCTCTTTTCATTTTTGTTTTTCCATTTTATATTGGCTTATATATAATAGGAGATATTTAAAATGTCTAGATTAAAATTTGTTGTGCTTATAAGCTTGATTTTGAGTGGCTGTTCTATAACTAAGCCTTATGTTGATAGAAAACGAAGCGCGGGGCAACCTGTTGGGAGTTTGTATGTTGGAATTTCAAAGCCAGAAGCGCCCGCTATTTGTTATAATGCACTAACAACAACGGTTGATGAGGTTTTTAAAATGGCAAAAGAAGAATGTGTTAAGCAAAAGGCAGGGGTTAATGCTGTTTTTTCTCATCAAACATCATGGACTTGTTCTTTGTTAAATCCTAACCATTTGTATTTTACTTGCATATAAAAAAAGAGGGTGTAAAACCCTCTTTTTTTATATGCTGTTTTTATTTTACAAATATTTGAACACTTGCTCCAGATGTTCCGTCGTTTATTGCTGAAATATTTATATTTGATGGGTTGGCTCCTGCATTAACCATTTCTTGAAAAATGTTATTGGCATTTTGAGGAGATACAGAGTTTAGAGACACAATATCAAAAGAAGCGTTTGATTTTCTTTTAATAGCTTCTTTAATTGTTGTTTGTAAAGTGTCTTTATAGTTAGGTGTTCCGTTGTTGAAATTAATAGACATTAGTGCAGAAGCTGTTGTTGCTCCTGTGTATGTAGGTTTTGTAAAAGCTTTTGTTGGTTTTTGATAACTTGGAAGGTCTTGAACAGATCCTGTAAAGTTGCCAACCTTAACTGCTTTTGATAACTCATTAACATAATTTGTTGCAGATTGAGAGTATTGAACTTGTCTTGCATAATCTGTGTTAATTTCAGCTAAAGTGCTTTGGATTAATATAGATGTTTGTGCAGCTTCGTTTTCTAAAACTCTTAATTGTCTATGATCTTCATCAACAGCACCAGAAACAACATAAGTTGATCTGATAGAATCTAATAATGAAGATGTTAAATCAGCATCTGCTGTAATTCTTCTTGTTACTTGTTCTAATGCAATAGAATTAGAATCCATAAGTTGGATATTGTTTTGAATTGTGTTTAACATAGCATAAACTTCTGGGTTGCCAGGAGTTGTACCTACTTGCAATTTTGATTCTATTGCAGCTAAAGTGCTGTGATAATTTGCAGAGTTGCTAAGTATTGAAGCTTTTATTTTTTTGAGTTCACTACTGTTGAAGGCGATGTTTTTTTGAACAGTTTTAAGCTCATTTTTAAATGCTATAACTTTTTGACCAACTAGTGTGCCTGTGTTTTTAACTTCGGCAACATTAATTGGTTTGAAGTTTGCTTGTGATGTTAAAACAGGTTCTTCTTTTGAAGTTTTTATTTGAGTTTCTTTAACTTCTTGAGATGTTTCTACAGGCGTAAATAAAGAAGGGTATAAAGCATCTTGAGAAAAAGAGCAGCCAAATAAAATAAAAGTAGAAGTAATGCTTAAAATTGTTTTGTTCATTTTTAATACCTTTTTAATGTTATGTATTTTTTTTATTATAAATATCTTTATTTGTAAATACTTAAATTATAAACGTTAAAATTTTTTTAAAAAATGCTTGCAAATAAAAATATTTTATTGTAAAAGCCTTTTTATTGAATGCGGCCATAGCTCAATTGGATAGAGCATCTGACTACGGATCAGAAGGTTAGGAGTTCGACTCTTCTTGGCCGCGCCACTTCAAAAACCACCTTCGGGTGGTTTTTTTGTATTGCGGAGAAGAGTAGCACTTAGGCACCTAAATTCGCATTCGCCCAAATCATTGGGCTCTGCTTATTAAGGTGTTCTAAGACGTTGCAGATAAAAAAGATTTGCATAGGTATTGTTTTTGTGGTATATTATAGGTTCTAAACCAATTAAAAACACTTATTATGGAACATCTTTTTTTTAAAGTTACAATCTTGTTGCTTGCTGCAATTGTTTGGGTAATGTCTTTTTTTGTTAAAATTGTATCAATTTATTTAGCAGAAAAAATAAAAAGCCAAAAGGTTGAACACTTAGGTAACGTTTTGTTTGCTTTCCTTTTTTGTTTGGGTGGGGCAGTACTTGTTTGTGTGCTTTTCTCTATTCTTTGGGAGGTTTGCTTTTTGTAAGATATTACCGCTTTGTGCCGTTCATTTATGCCTTATAGGTGTTTTTGGACGGTTTTTTATAGGTGTTTTTTTGAGATTTCTTTGAAGTCTTTGTTTTTAGAATCTTCTAGCCATTCAAAAATAACCATTTCTGTTGAAACTATTTCTATGCCATTTTGCATCATTCTTTGTAATGCTATAGATGTTTGGTGCATGTTTCGAGAGCCACAGGCGTCAGCAACAACAAAAACATTATAACCTTTTTCTTTTAGCTCTATTGCTGTTTGCAATACACAAATGTGAGTTTCTAATCCTGCTAAAATAATTTGTGTTTTTTTATGTTTTTTTAGCTCTTTAGCAACAACCTCTTCTTTTAGGCATGAAAAACTTGTTTTTGCTAAATAAGTAGCATTTTCTTTTGCGGATTTTTTAACATCAAAAATTGTTGAGCCTAAACCAGCAGGATATTGTTCTGTTAATAAATAAGGAATGTTTAAGATTTGGCACACATCTAAAAGTTTAGAGGCTCCGTTTATTATAGCTCTTGGGTTTTCCATTGCAGGTGCTAGGCGTTCTTGAACGTCTATGATGATTAAAAGACTCTCTTCTTTGTTAATTAACACTTGATTTCTCCACTTATTTGTTGTATCAAGGTTTTAATTTAATCATTTAAGGTAAAAAAACAATGAATTTTTTTGATTTAGGTTTAAGTAAAGAAACCGTTAACGCTATTGAAGATTTGGGTATCAATGAGCCAACTACAGTGCAAGCAGATGTTATTCCTGCAGTTTTAAGAGGGGATGATGTTTTTGCGATTGCTCCACGTGGTTGTGGAAAAACGGCTTCTTATATTCTTCCGTTGATTGATATTATTACACAAAAACAAGAAAATCAAAATATTTTAATTATTACGCCTACAAATCAGCAATCTATAATGATTTCTGATAGATTTTCTATTTTTAATAAATATCATGAAATTTTAGATAAAGAAAATGAAGCAAACGTTATTATTGCAACTCCTGATCTTTTAATGGATATGGTAGAAAGTGATGGGCTTGATTTAACTCAAATTAATATTTTAGTTGTTGATGACATTAATTTTATTAAGATAAATAAAAAACTTTCTGTTTTGAAGAAAATTTTAGAGATTTTGCCAGAAGAAAAACAAAACATTGTTTATACAAACAGAAAGTCTAAAGATACGGATAGTATTTTAGCAAAAATATTAAAAGCTCCTGTTGAAGTTAAGGTTGATAAAAAGAAAGAGCTTGAGGCGGTTAATATTGCTCTGCAAGAAGTTGAAAATAAAGTAAAGCAATCTAAAAAGAATAATAAAACTTTTTATCCTGACCAAAAAGCTTATGAATTGGCGGGTAAAAATAATAGTTTTAGGGGGCGTACTCCAAGTTTTATTTTTAATAAAGGGGTTTTAGCTTCAGAAAATTAAATAAATTTTAATTTTATAGCTTTATTGTAAAATTTATGAAAATGATAAGACCTATAGTTAATCTTTCAAAAATAATAGACGACTTTGACGTTGTTGTTGTTGGGCTTTATGGTACTCTTTTTGATGGTAATGCATTTACTTCTGAGGTTAGAGATTCTTTTGAACATCTTTATAGGCAAGGAAAGAAGATTGTTATTGTTTCTAACACATCCAAAAGAGTTTCTGATGTTGTTGAGATATTAAAGCAAAATGGGGTTAATCCTAAGTTTTTTTATTCAATTGTTACTGCTGGCGAGATTTTGCATTATCAACTTAAAATGAAAAAAGGTTTGTTTGCTTCTGTAGGGCAAAAATATTATGCTTTTTTTAAAGATGAAGGTGTTTTTGATGGTCTTGATTATACACAGGTTTTTGATATCTCAAAAGCTGATTTTTTATATGTTGGTCAGAAGTTTTCTTTTGATACTCAGTTAGAACATTATAAGCCAGATTTAAGTTTTGCGGCATCTTTAAATATTCCTCTTGTTTGTGCAGGAAATAATACTTCTAATTTTAATGGTGGGGTTATTAGTGTTGATAGTGGGGCTTTTGCAGAGCAATATGCAACACTAGGCGGGGCTATTTTAACAACAGGAAAGCCAGATGTTAAAATTCTTCAATATGCTTTAGATGGAATCGGGTCAGATAAAGATAGGATAGTTTTTGTTGGCAACAATTTGCAAACAGATGTTAAAATGGCAAATTTATTCGGAATTGCAAGTGTTTTAATTTCAAAAGGAATTCATAAGCATTTTTTGGGAGAAGGATATATTCCAGATGTTGCGAAAACAAGAGAGCTTGCCAATAACTTTAATGTGTATCCAGATTATATTATATCTTCTTTTCGTTTTTAATTTTTAAAAAAACACACTTTTTGAACATACTTCAAACCCCCAGCCCGTAAGGGCTAGGGGTTATTTTTATAGTGTCTATTTTAAACGACCGTCTAGAATAGACACTATCACAAACTCTAAAAAAAATCAAGAAATAAGTAAAATCAATAACATAATTTCACAAAACTGTAACACTAAAAGTGTCTATTTTAAACGGTGGTTTAAAATAGACACTATGTTTTTAAGGCAGGTGTCTAAATACCAGAATATATGGGCTTATGGGCAGTCAATAATCCTCCCAAAGTATTTATTTTCTGCCCATATTCACAAAAAAACGCAATTTTTGCACTTTTTTGCAAAAATGGCCATTAAAAATTCCCCTTCACTTGTGAAGGGGTGGCGCCGAAGGCGACGGGGTAGTTATGGGGACGGATTCCACATCCGTCCCGCAAAAAGGAAAAATAATTATTATACCCCCCATCGCCCTAACGGGCACTTCCCTTAGCTCAGGAGGGAAGATGAGAAGGGATAATTATTTTAACTGGATTGCGGATCAAGTCCGCAATGACGGTTGATATTAAACCTGTAGGGTACGGTCTTGACCGTACCTGAAAAAGGATTGCTTTTTCGATTAGATTGTCGCGCTTCGCTCGCAATGACAGTGTAATTAAATTGTAGGGAACGGCGTCTCGACGTTCCGCAACTAAAAAAATAAAAAAAGGAGGAAATGAAAATGAATAAAACAAAAATAATAACAGGAGGCACAATAGGCTTAACTTTCCTCCTCAACGCAAATATAATCTTTGCAGCAGAATCTTGTGCTGTCGCATCAAGTTGCGAAGAATTAGGCTATAAAAAAACAGTTTCAGATTGTGGAGAATCAGGTCTGCGTTGCCCATTTGATACAGACAAAATGTATTGTGGAACAAAATACGGTATTATAGACAAGCTTTGTTATGAGAATGATGAAATTGTAGGTGTTCAAATCGGTGATACCAATAAATGTATCAGTTTAATTGATGCTTATTATAGTAGGCCAAATAGTAAATGGTATGGCGGTGCGTTGTATAATCCTGATGATAATTGGAGTGAATGGACTAGTTCTGGTAGTACATCTAATAAAGGTTATTATAGCTGGGGTTATTTAATGGGTTTTCAGGATAGTTGCCATAATAAAGATTGTGGTAACAGTGGTTATGGTGTTTCTGAAGAGCAAAGTGGTAGTTGGTGTAAAACAGTATTAGGTAGCAATTGGCGTGTTCCAACATGTACTAGTCATGCTGCTGATGATAATTGTGAATTGTATTCAATATCTACTAATTATAATGATATAGCAGCTAATTTGACTACAGCATCAGATGCTGGTGCAAAAATTACTAGTCTTAGCGTTACTTATTTATGGGGGGGTGAGGAATATGATGATTATAATGCTACAATGTTGGGGACATCTTCATCTTCTGTTTGGCCTACTAATTCTGTTTATGGTATTTCAGGCAAGGTCTTTAATAAGGGTGGCATGGGTACCTATTATCTTCGTTGTATCCGTGAGTTTTAGGTAAATGTTATTGTAACACGAGGTTCGTGTTTGTGCTGATTGTTTATTAAAAACAATGGATTAGGTTTAAAGTTTTGTTTTGCAGGGCGGGGACGGGTCTGCCGTCCCTGAAAAAAGGATGTTTTTGTACTTGGATATCATGGTCTAGCTGTGTATGGTGGGAGTTGTAGAGCTTTGATTATCTTTGATAAAGGTTTTTTGTTTGACTCTTGTTGTTTTTTGTGATACGTTTTTTGTACTAAAACAATTAAAAACCTTATTATATATGAAAAAATTTCTGCTAGTCATCTGTTTCATACAAGGTATGATGATGACAACCTTCGGGCAAACTCATTATGATGAATATAGTTGTGAGCTTCCTGATGGTATTGAAACTCGAGATGCTCAGTGGCATTATGATCAAGTATCTGTTGTGGGAACTTCAGAGGTGGGACTTTATTTGGCACTAGATTCTTATGGAAGATCGGCTTTGATTGAACTACCGTCTCCAGATGTTATTTACAAAAGAATTCCTTATGGTGTGATGGTTGATGGCTATTATCCTTATATAAAAGGATCTTCTGGTTATTGGTATGTTGTAACTAATCGAGGTAGCTATTTGGTGTCTAAGTATGGTTCTTGGAGTAAGGTAACTATTAAGTATTATACTAGTTATCGTTATACTATTCCTCGGGGTCGGTGGTTTTATTATTATGATTGGCATTTGTGTCCTAGGCATAGAGTGTCTTATTATAAAAATATTTATCATAGACGGGTTTATTCTAGAAGATCTGCTCCTATAAGAAGGCCAACCCCTTCTAGAGTAGTAGCGCCAAGGCGAGATAATTCCTCTAGTTACAGAAGCTCTAGTTCTAGCTCTCGTGGTTCAAGTAATTTGAGAACTACATCTCCTAGTAATTCTAGTTACAGAAGCTCTAGTTCTAGAAGCTCACAGGCAACCCCTTTGGTGAGATCTAGCTCTAGTTCTAATAGGAGTTCTCATTCTAGTGGCTCTAGTCGGAGTTCTCGTTCTAGTGGTTCTAGTAGAAGCTCTAGTTCTTCTAATAGTTCTTATCGACGTTAATTTTTATGTTAGGCGATTTAGGTTTTTCTAAATCGTCTATTTTTTTATTTATCAACAACCTTTTTTAATTTATTGCCAAGACTCGTGATTTGTTTTAATTTTGTTTTTGAGGAACAATATTTATGAAAAAACACGGGCTAAAAGCTTTTATGGTAAGTTTTTGTGTTTCATTGCTTATAATATCTTTTGTAAGCAATGTTTTGCTGTCTCCTGTTATTAAGTCTAAAAGTTTGGAGATTGTTCCTTCAAATAATATTGCTTTGTTTTTAAGGAATGATGTTCCTCATGCTATTGCTAGCCCTTCTTTAGAAATGAAAAAAATATCTTTAAATGTGATAGAAACGACTTCGGTTGCTTCTTTAGATGTTGTTCCGCTAGAGGCTTCTCCAGTTGTTGAGGTTTTGGAAGATAATTTTGTTGTTGAAGGTTTAGAACCTTCTTTTGTTGCTTCTAATATTGAAGTTCCAATTGTTTATGAGAAAACGCCAATTAATAGAGATAAGATTATCGCTGATTATGCTGGTTTTATTAAAGAACCAGTTAAGGTTGAGATATTTGATTCTAATGTTGATGATGATTTGTCTGAAAAAGCTATTTTGTATTCAAATGATAAAAAAGACGAGGAGAGTTCTTTGGTTAATCTTGCTTTTGTTGATTCTTCAGAAGATGTTGTTTATTCTAATGCTGGTGTTGATGCTAAAGAAGTTGCCTATGAAGAGGATGTTTTTGATGTTCCTTTGGTAAGAGGTAATGAGCTTGTTTTTGATGGCGGTGTTAAAGTAGCGGACTCTTCGGTGTTAGAAAAGAAAGTGGCTCAGGTTTCTGCAGCTGATTTTTCTGCTGCAAAAGTTGAAAAATCTGCTTTGGATGTTGTTGAGGTTGTTAAAGAAGAAACTCCTTGGGTAGAGATGAAGGATTTGTCTTTATCTAAAAATGAGAGCGCTTGGTCTGTAGCAGAAGGCTTAGATAACCCTAAGAATAAGATGATGTCTAAAAAAAATGAAGACATTAAAGAAAGTGTTAATAAACAGCCATCTTCTGTTGCAAAAAATATTTTAATTCCTATTCCTAGTGATGTTGCGGATGATGCTATAGCTTCTCCTAAGATTGTTTCTTCTGGAAATTCTTTTAGGTCTTCGTCTCCTTCATTCTTAGATGGTGCTGTTGCTGAAGAGCAGGTTGTTTTGGATGTTGCTCCTCCTATGTCTTTTTCTGCAGAAGAGGCTCCTTCTGAAAAGAAAGGGATATTAAAGAATATTGGAGATTTGTTTTCTAAAGCTTCTTCAGGTGTTGAGACAAAGGTTAAAGAACAGGTTTCTGGAGTTGTGGAAAAAATTGCGGAAATTAAGAAGATGCCTGAAAAATCTTTGGCTAAGGCAAGGAGGGAAATTCTTCCTTCTGAAATTAGATTGTCTTTTGCTCCTAATAGAGTTGAGGTTTCTGGGCAGACTTTGAAGTGGTTGGGAGCTTTTGCTCGTAAGTCGCAAGAAGAAGATTTGGTTTTAGAAATTCGTCTTGACGGCTCTTCTTCTTATGAACTTCAGCAAAAGAGGTTAAATCTTATTTATAATATATTAGCTTCGAAAGGGGTTGGCGGGGAAAAAGTTAAAACTGTTTTTACTAGCAGGGAGCCTCATTCTTTTTTAATAAGGATGGTTAGTCTTTCTCCTGAAGAGCCTTCTGTTGCTAATTATTATAAATATTATCAACAGCGTTAGGGTTCAATATTGATTATTAATAATAACACCTATAAAATGGGTTAAAGAGTTTTTTTAAGGAAGTTTATAATGATGGTTAAGAAGTTTGTTTGTTTGTGCTTTTTGTCGGTTTTGTTTTTGGCAAGTTGTACTTTCAATAGTATTAGGAATGTTTCGCCAGATTCTCTTATTTGTGAAGGGGATGATTGCCCTTCTAAGATTAATGGTTCCGCAGTTTTTTCTGATGGTAATGAGGTTGTTGATTATACAGAAGTGGCAGCTGACTATAAGTCTTATGGAGAAAGAACTCCTGTAGATCGTAGGGTTGCTCGTTCTGGTTTGGCTAGTAATGTTTCTTCTTCTATTCCTCCTGTTCTTGAAGATGAGGTTGTTGAATATGAAGAAAGTGTTGGTGATGAAGAAACAACTTCTTATAGTGATGAATCTTCTACTCAAGAGTTGGCTTCTGATGAGGTTTCTTTAGAGGATCCTGTTGAGGATTGGTTGGCTGAAGAAGGTGTTACTCTTAAAGAGTTGTTGTCTCAGTGGTCAGATAAATCTGGTTGGAGATTGATTTGGAAAACAAATAGAAATTATACTTTAACTGCTGGGGCTATGTTTAGAGCGAGGTTTGCTGACGCGGCCTCTGCTTTGGTGAGGGCTTTTGCTAGGGCAAGGCCTGCTCCTGTTGCTACTTTTTATAAGGGTAATAGAGTGCTTGTAATTGAAACTATGGAGGATGAGAATGCTTATGAATAAAAAAAATATAGCTTTGGTATTGGCTTTCTTTGTTGTTGCATCTTGTTCTTTGTCAACAAGCCTAGACGCTACAATAGAGAGAGATGTTGAAAGTGTTATTGAATTGAGGGATGAGTCAAAAGTTCCAAGCACTCCATCTGTAGAAGATACTGTTAGGGTTAAGGATGATATTTGGTTGGGTGATGCTTCTGTAGTTGAATATGAAGGTGAGCCTTTGCCTTCTAAGTTAGAGAAGCCAGAAGCTGTTACTTTAATTTCTAATCGTCCTGTTTCTTTGTATGAAATAGGAGATATGGTTACTAAGGTTACTTCTTTATCTGTTAGGTTTTCTTCTGAGATAGAAGAAAAAGTTTTGACTGTTGCTGAAAAAAATGCTCCTAGTGCAGATAAGGTTGGTGCTGATTGGACTGAGCCAAATAAAATGATTCTTTCTTATAGAGGAGCTTTAAGTGGTTTGTTAGATGAGGTTGCTTCAAGATTTGGTTTGTGGTGGAGTTATGATAAGAAGACGATTCATTTTTATAAGCAAATAACAAAAACTTTTGTTGTTTATTCTTTGCCTTCAACAAATAGTTTATCTGCCAATGTTGGTGGAACTTCATCAGGTTCTGGAGGTAGTTCATCTATTTCTTTGTCAAGTAGTGCGCAAATAGAGTTGTGGGGTAGTATTGAAAAGACGGTTACTTCAATGGCAGGAAAAGAGGCTTCTGTAATTACAGATAAGTCTAATGGTACTATTACTGTTACTGCAAAGCCTACAGAGATTGCTAAGATTTCAAAATATATTAATGAGCAAAATGTTCGTCTTTCTCGTCAAGTTGTTATTAGTGTTAAGGTGTTGCAAGTTTCTATTGAAGATAGTGATAATTATGGCTTGAATTTGAATGCTGTTTTTGGTGATAGTGGTAATAATGGTTTGTTTACTAGTGATGCTTATTCTACTTCTACAGGTGGGTCTAATTTTGCGGCTTCTATTTTGCACGGTGCTTTTGATTTTACGGCTGCGGTTAATGCGTTGTCAAAGCAAGGTACTACTTCATTGGTGACTAGTGGTACTGTTACTTCTCTTAATAATAAGCCAGCTCCTATTCAGGTTGTTGAAAAGCAAACATATATTTCTGAAGTTACAAAAACAGATTCTGGCGGAACATCTGGTAGTTATGATATCTCTGTTGAAACAGAAGAGTTAGAAACAGGCTTTACTTTAGATGTTTTACCTAGAATTTTAGAACATAATAGATTGATGATGTTGTTTAATTTAACACTTTCAGATCTTATATCTTTAGAAGATATTTCTTTTGATGATGGTAGTTATGTTCAAAATCCAAAAATTGAATCAAGAGGATTTTCTCAAGAAGTTGCTATGAAGTCTGGTGAAACTTTGATCTTAACAGGTTTTGAAAGATTGGAAAATACTGTTGATAAAGCAGGTGTTGGTTCTGCTACAAATTCTCTTCTAGGGGGTAGTGTTAGCGCAACAAAAACAAGAAGTGTTTTGGTGATAATGTTAACGCCTGTTGTTTTAGATTCTCCTTTAGTGCCAGAATCTAGGATGAAACTTAATTAAAAAGGAAGTTGAAATTGGCTTTAGATGATGCAAAATTTTCAGAAGAATTTTATGATGCACCCTCAGATAAAACTTGGGATACGTCATTTAATGTTGATGGCGTTAAATATGTTACAAATTTATTTTGGCAACCGCTAGAAAATCCTGATGATCCTTATGCTGATGTGGAACAAGCATCGCAAAATGTTCTTGAAGGTGCTGATCTTTTTTGTGTTAAAAGAGGCAAATCTCCTCAATTTGGTATTTGTGTTTCTTCAGAGGGGTATGATAATGGAAATGTTGCGGCAGCATCTTCTGTTGCTACATCTTTATCTAATTTATCTTCTTTTGTTGCTGTTTTTAAGGTTGACAAAGGGTGGTGGTATGTTTGCGTTAGAAATGATATTATCCTTTCTGATGGAGATATGCTTTTTGTTAATGAAGAAGATGCTAAAACTCAATTTGAGTCTATGTTGGCGGTTCCTGATTGGAATAAAAAGTTTGCTCCTAGTAATTGGGGTTTTGATGATGTAGAACAAGCTGATATTGCTGATATTATTTCAGGCGGAGATGTTTCAAAACTTAAAAAAATAGGTAGTTTAAGAGGTGGTAAACTAACGGCTGTTTTTGTTATCTCTGGAGTTTTTGTTTTATGGATTTTATATTCTTTAGTTGATTCTTTGCTTTTAACACCTAAAGCTACTCCTATAATTACTGTTGCGCCAAAGAGGTTTGTTCCCGCAGCTGTTGTTAAAAAAGAATCTCCTGCTCCATGGACCTCTTTATATGCGGTTGAAGGTGTTATGGTGAAGTGTTATAATTCTGTTGTTGATTTTGTTTCTGTTTTGCCACCAGGTTGGGAAATAGGTAATGTTAATTGTAAGGAAACCTTTTCTTCTGCTTCTTGGGCTAGAAAATTGGGATTAGTTTCTTGGTTTGATAAAGCTATTAAAAACTCTAAAATTAATACCATCTCAGTTGATTATTCTGATAATGGTGAAGCGGTTAAGGTGGCTTCTCCTTTTGGTAAGCAAATTTTAATGAGTAGTCCTCCTAGTTTAACAGCAAGTCAAATGGTTTATAAATTAAATAATTTATTTCAATCTTTGGGTGTTAGCATATCTCTTTCTCGTCAAACTAAGACAGAGAAAACAGGTGAATCTTATAATTTAATTCAATTTTCTTTTTCATCTGCTCAAAATCCTTTAATTTGGAATGAGATATTAACTAAATTTTCAGGAGTTAGTGTTACTGATATTGTTTATAGTCCAGCTAGTAAAAGTTGGCAATACAAAGGAGTTATATATGTTTTATAAAATTAAGTTTATATTAATAGTTTCTTTTTTCTCAGTTTTTTTAACTTTAAATGCTTTTGCTCAAGGTTTAGAGTTGTTTGCTGAGGATGCTGTTATTGCGCCTCCTGAAGAGAGTGAGAATAATAATGAGCTTGGGGTTGATGTTCCTGAATTAAAATCAGCTGATAATTCCGCTAAATCTCCTTTGTTAACACCAACAAAAGGTCCATTGCCTGTTGCAACCAAAGGTCCGTTGCCTGTTGCAACCAAAGGTCCGTTGCCTGTTGCAACCAAAGGTCCATTACCTGTTGCAACCAAAGGCCCATTGCCTGTTGCAACCAAAGGCCCGTTGCCTGTTGCAACAAAAGAAACAAAATCTATTAGTCCTGAAGATAGTCTTATTGACAACACAGAAGAGCTTTTGAGTAAATATGAGAGTGTTCTTGAGACTAATGTGTTTTCTGAGATGTCTGAGTTGGAAAAAGAATCAGCTTTGTTGACGTTGCAATTAAAAAGAGAGCAAATTAGGAATGATATTGAAGCTGTAAGACAAAAAAGGGAAGATGCTCTTAATCAAGAAAAGGCTAGATTAGAGGCTATTGAAGAGAAAAAACGTGATGAAGCTCGTGAAAATCAAAAATCTCTTTTAGTAGAACAACAAAAACTTAAAGAAAAAGAAATTGAGTTTGAAAAGGTGCGTCAAGAAGAGCTTCTTAATGATTATAAAGAAGAAATGTTGAAAGAAAAGCAAGAAGAAATTTTATCTAAAAAACAACTTTATGATGATATTAAAGAACAAAAAGAAGCGACTTCAGGTATCTTAAATGATTTAAGATCAAAATTTTTAACGTTGATAAAATCTGTTGATAATATTAATGCTAGAGCGATTGATATTAAAAAAGCAAAAGATAAAGAAATTACATCTCTTAAAACTCAAATATCTGTATTGCAGTCTCAGCTTATTGCTAGCCAAGCAAAAAATCCATTTGGTGGTGATAAAGAAGCACAAAAAGAAGCTGAAAGAAAAGAAGAAGCTGCAAAAGTTAAGCTAGAGAATGTTTATGCAATAATGGAAATTAGAGGAAAAGGTGATAAATTAATTGCTAAACTTATGAATAAAGATGGAAAATCTTTCTTAGCTCAAATTGGAACAGAGCTTCAAACTGGACATATTGTTGAAGATATTACTGAAACTTATTTGAAAGCAGATAAAGAAGGGGTTAAAGATTATATTTATTTTGCAGCTGGTGGTATTTTAGATAAAGAACCTGTGGCTACAACTACACCATTGTCTTCTTCTTCATCTTCATCAAAGTCAGCTAGTTCTGTTTCATCAACTCCTGCATCTTCTTCTGCGCCTCGTTCTTTTAATGTTTTTGGTGGCGGTAATTCTTCTTATATGGTTGAATAATGGAAGAAGAACAAAAAGAAAGTGCTAATAATGAAGAAGAAAGCGCTTCTGAATCAGGAGTTGTTAAAGAAGTTGTTGTAGAAGAAAAAAAACTTTCTAAGTTAGAGCAATACTTTGCTAGAGGTAACAAGCTTTTGACTTTGCCACATGCCTCTATGGCGGTTAATGATGATACGAGAAGACTTTTAGCACTCTTTTCTGATGGTACTTTTTTAGTTTCTGAGAATCACCGTTTTGATGGACGTGTGATGAGTTTTCAGGTTTTGGCCGTTAAGAAGAAACTTGTTATTAATAAACCTACGTTTGTTTCTCAAAATGAGCTAAATACTGTTTATGGTTATGGTGAACGTCTTCAGATTTCAACAAGTGAAGATGAAAGTGATTTAGATCAGCTTCAAATGCAGAAAGACTTTGTTAATATTGTGCAAAGAGCTGCTAACTTTAAGGTTTCTGACGTTCACGTTGTTATTGCTGATACTAGCGTTGTTATGTTTAGACGTGATGGTATGATGCAAACTGAAATGGAATATAATAAAACTTGGGGTGAGAGTTTTGTTCGTGCGGTGTTTGCTTCTGCAGATATTTCTGATGCTAACTATGCGCAAAAGGAATATCAAGCAGCTCAAAAACTTGGTGCTACACCTTTGAAGGGATCTAAGGGTCGTTTAATGCTTCCTCATAATGTTTTGGCTGTTCGTTTGCAATTTAATCCGATTGCTTTTGGTTCTAGATATTTGGTTATGCGACTTTTATATGCTGATGATAACCCTGATGCAGCTGGTGATTTATCTACTTTAGGTTATGGCGAATATGAAATGAATTTATTGGCTCGACTAAGAGCTGTTCCTGTTGGCTTGTCTATTGTTGCAGGTCCTACGGGTAGTGGAAAATCAACAACTTTGCAAAGAAATATGATTAAACTTTTGCAAGAAAAAAATTATGAATTAAATCTTTTGACAGTGGAAGATCCTCCTGAATATCCTATTCCTGGTGCAAGACAGATGCCAGTTACAAATGCAAACACTGAAGAAGAAAAAAACGAAGAATTTACAAAAGCATTGTCTGCGGCTCTTCGTTCCGATCCAGATATTATTATGGTGGGTGAGATTCGTGCTTTGGCAGCGGCTCAATTGACTTTTAAAGGAGCTTTATCTGGCCACGGTATGTGGAGTACTCTTCACGCAAACTCTGCTCCTGCTATTATTAACAGGTTTAGAGATATGGGGGTTGAGGCTTTTAAGTTATCTGATCCAGAGTTGATGAGGGGACTTATTTCTCAACGTTTGTTTAGAAAGCTTTGTCCACATTGTAAGGTGAGTGCAAAAACATTAATAGAAGAACCTTCCGTGAAAAGATTAAGAACGGCATTAGGTGATTTTGGTCTTGAAAATACTTATTTAAGAGGCCCTGGTTGTCCACATTGTGATAATAAGGGTGTTAAAGGAAGAATGAGTGTGGCAGAAATTATTTTACCAGATGCAAGGTTCTTAGAGCTGATGTTAAAAGGTGAAATAAGGCGAGCTATTGATTATTGGACCGGTGATCTTGATGGTAGAACAATGAAAGATGCTGCAATTGAGAGAATGTTAAAAGGTTATATTGACTTAGATGAGGTGGAACGTTGGTGTGGTCTTTTAGATCAACGTCCTGTTTATTAAGGAGAATTAAGGTATGGCAAAAAAAGTACAGAGAACATCTTTACAAAAAGCAGTAAAGTCTCTTAATAGTGTAGAAGAGGTTTATGCTAAAATACTTTGCAATTTAGGTAACGCTACTCGTTTGAAAATTTATAGAAAACTTGCTTCTTTGATGAGAAATAGGTTCTCTTTGATTGGTGCTTTAGAAATGCTTCATGATGGGGTGTCAAATAGTGGTAAGAATCCTAGTGAACCAATGGCGATTGCTATTGCTTGTTGGTCAAGAAACTTACAAGCTGGTCAACCTTTTTCAGATGCTCTTAAAGGTTGGGCTCCCGATAGAGAAAGATTAATGCTTTCTGTTGGTGATGTTTCTGACTTGGAGGGTGCTTTACTTAACTTAATTAAAGTTACTGAAGGTTCTACTAAAATGATTAGACCAATGGTTAGTGCTATAACTTATCCGTCTTTTTTATCAATGATGGCGGTTCTTATTATTTATGGTATTGGTGTTTATATGGTGCCACCTATGATTGATGCGGCTCCAGACACAAAGTGGAAAGGACTTGCAAAAGATTTGGTGGATGTTTCTACCTGGATTCAAGTAAACTGGCTTATTGCATTTTTATCTTTGCCTGCTGTGATGATTGTTATTTATGCTACAATAGCTATTTGGACAGGAAAATTAAGAGCTTTGTGTGATAAGCTTCCACCATGGTCTTTATATAAAGTTTTTGTGGGTATTAGTTGGTTGCTTGCATTAGCTGCGCTTGTTAAAAGTGGAACTCCTGTTTCAACATCTTTAAGGGCTTTAAGAAAAGATGCTAGTCCATATTTAAAAGAAAGAATCGATAAAACATTAGTTTATATTTCTAATGGTGATAACTTAGGCGTGTCTTTAGCAAAAACAGGGTTGGATTTTCCTGATGCTGAAGTTGTAAGTGATTTGAAAATTTATTCAGAATTAGATAATTTTGAAGAAGCATTAGATGGTATGGCGAATGAATGGCTTGAAGAGAGTGTGTTCTTGATTGAACAAAAAGCCTCTGTATTGAACATGGTTGCCCTTCTTCTTGTTGCTGGTGTTATTGCTTGGGCCGTTATGGGAACATTTGAGATGCAAGATCAGATTACTTCTGCAATGGGATAGGTATAAGATGTATTATTAGGTTTTTATTTGTAACTTTAGGAGGTTATTATGAATGTAAAAAGATTTTTAAATATAAAAAAGAGAAATATTTTTTATGCAGTTATAGCTATTTTGTTTTTGTTGTTGTCTTTATTTGCTTTTGATAGGGAGCATTCAGAAAAAGAACCTGTTGTTAGTACGTTGGCTTTGTCTATAATTGATGAATATAGATTGAAAAATGGATATGCTGGTTTGGTTAGAGCGCAAGATGGATTTGTTGTTGGTGATAAAACAGGTGAGGCCTTAAGTTTTGGGGCTAAAAGTTTTTTTATTATAGCTGATAAAATTAATAATAAAAAGTGTTTATCTTTGCTGTCGGTTAATCTTGATGATTTAACTCTTATTTCTGTTGAGGTTAATGGTGAAAAATTTGTTTGGGGTGATGGATGGCCAGTTGAAGATAATATTCTTAAAGATGTTTGCATTAAAGAGAATAAAATTATTTGGAATTTTTCATAAAAAAAAGAGGCTTTAAGCCTCTTTTTTTTGTTGACTAAAATATATATCTTGCGCCACCATAAAATTCATGTGTTCTTACGCTTGCTTCTTCTAACTCACCCATATTATAGAATCTGTAACCAAGGTCTATGTTCCATCTGTTTGTTAATTTAGCTGAAACACCACCGCCTAAAGACCAAGTGAAGTTTGTTTCTTCAAAGCTTTGCTCATGTGATCCTAAAGATGAAAAATCAGCTGTGATTGTTGACATACCAAGACCGCCCATAACAAAAGGTGTGAATCTTGAATAAGGGGTTAAATCATAAAAAACGTTTGCCATATATGAAGTTGTTTGAAAAGTTTTTGAGCTGCGGGTAGTTTCTTGTTCACTTTCATCTCTAAATGTGTATTCAAGCTCTGCTCTGAAGTTTCCGTAGCGATAACCTAATGCAATAGCTGCCATTATATTGTTGTCATCAACTTCAAATCTATTAGAATTTGCTGCTCCTTGTTCGCCAACATTGTGGTTAATGATACCTGCTCTTAATCCCATGTAATAGCCATCACATGCTAAAGCTGTTGTTGTGCTAATAATTAAAGTCATAAGTACTTTTATGAAAAATTTCATTTTGTCAATCCTCGCTATTTTATTTAAATTTGTCCAAAAAATAACACAAAAGAATTTAAGAGTCAATATTAAAGTTAAAAAAACTTTGTTTTATAGTTTTATTTTGTTGATAAACGGCGCTATATCTTCTTTTGCTCTAATTGTTAAGAGGTTTTTTTTGTCTCTTCCTTTTATCTTTTTTTCTGTCGTAATTTCTGAAAATAGACCAAAATTTATGTTTGAAGGCTGAAAATCAGGGGACTCGGAGTCGGTAACGTGTTTTAATAAAGCTCCGATGGATGTACTTTGGGGAGGAATGTCTTCAAAAAACTCAAAAATACCTGCTAAAAAGCCAATTGCTGTGCTTTCTATATACCCTTCGCATCCTGTTATTTGTCCTGCAAAAGAAATGTGAGGCATTGTTTTTAATCTTAAATAAGAATCTAATAGTTTGGGAGAGTTAATAAATGTATTTTTATGAATTGAGCCTAATTTTGCAAATTCTGCATTTTCTAACCCAGGAATCATTTTAAAGATTCTTTTTTGTTCGGGATAGGTTAATTTTGTTTGAAACCCAACTATATTTCTCATAGTATCTTCTTTGTTTTCCATTCTAAGTTGTATGATGGCATAAGGTTTTTCGTCCATATAAGGAGATGTTAATCCAACAGGTTTTAGTGGTCCAAATCTAAGAGTTTCTAGGCCTCTTTCTGCCATAACTTCTATTGGTAAGCATCCGTCAAAAAAATCTGGTTTTTCAAAATCTTTAAATTCAACTTTTTGAGCATTTAGTAGCTCTTCTATAAAGTTATAATATTCTTCTTTTGTCATAGGAAGGTTTATATAGTCTTTGGCATCACCTTTGTCATATCTTGATTGGTACCATGCTTTTGTAAAGTCGATGCTTTCTGTAAAGACTATGGGGGCTATTGCATCATAAAAATTTAAAGCGTTTCCGTCTATGTTTTTTAAAATATCTTGACTTAGGGCTTCTGATGTTAAGGGGCCTGTTGCGATAATAGTTCTTTTGTTAGGAAGCGTTGTTATTTCTTCTTCAATAACTTCTATTAATGGGTGAGATTTTATTTTTTTTGTAATATATGCGGAGAATTCTTCTCTGTTAACCGCGAGAGCTCCTCCTGCTGGTACTTTGTTTTTGTCTGCGGCTTCAATGATAAGAGACCCTAATTCTCTTAATTCTTGTTGTAATAATCCAACAGCGTTATATTCACTGTCTGATGAACGAAAAGAATTTGAGCAAACTAATTCTGCAAAATCTTTGTTTTTGTGTGCTGGAGAAAAGTTTTTTGGCTTCATTTCATGTAATTTTACCTTTTTTCCTCTGTTGGCAATTTGCCATGCAGCTTCACATCCAGCTAGTCCTGCGCCTATAATATTTATCATTGAATAACCCTTTTATTTTCTTTGATATTAAATTTATCTTGTTTATAATCAAGGAAAAGGTTTTTGTAAATGAGATTTTTAACTAGTTTGTCTTTTTTTCTTGGTTTTATACCTGTGGTATATGCACAAAATACTCCCTTAGTTTTTTCTGATGAAGAAATAGGGGCTTTTGATACTGAAAAAACTCTTTCGGAAAATTTAAAAGAAGAAAAAGAAAAATCTTCTGGAGATGTTAATGATAGAACATGGCTTGATGAGCTTACTAAAAAAAGGGAAAAACTTTTAGAAGGGCTTCCTGATAAAGATGATACACCACAACTTCAGTCAGGTGATTCTTTAAGAGAAATTGTAAAGAATAAAAAAGCAACTTCTTCTATAAAAGTGGGGTCTAATGCTTCTGTTTTTGATATTTCAGGAGTGATGCTTAGAATGAGTGTTATTCAGGCTGAAGCTGCTTTGAAAAAAAGAGGTTATGATAAGATTTCTCAAGGTATGCAAATACCAAATTTTATAAAATGGCGTAATGAAGAGAAATGTAGAAATTCAGGCGTTTATGGTTATGAGAGGTTGGCAAATTGTGTTACAAAGCTGTCAAAGACGCAGGGTGCAGAATTTATTGAAGTTGCTAAATATAAAAATAAAAAAACAACTGAAGAAATTGAAATATATATGACTTCTAATTTTACAAAAAATAAGATATATAGAATTTTATATTCAACTGAAGTGCCTTCTATTAAAGGAAATTCTAATAAAGCTTTGTATTTAAGAAAAGTTAAAATTTATGAGTTTTGGCGTAAGATAAGTGAAAAATATGGCCCTCCTGATGATGAAACAGAAGTAACTTGGGGGATGGGTGAAGGTAAGCCTTTCTTGAAAGCTAAAACAGGTTTTTTATTATTGGAAGATTCTATGCTTCAGGAGTTGGATTGGACAAGAATGTCTAGAGAGGATCAAAAGTTTTTAAACACAAATTTATATAATTTTTAAGGAGTTATAATGACTAAGTTACAAGAGCTTGTTTGCACAAAGATAAATCATGATATTATAGGAACTGTTGGTGCCGTTTTTAATGCTGTTGAATTGTTAGAGGATGAGGATGATGGCGAAATTTTAGATGATATAAAAAATATTTTAAAAACAAGTTCTTTTGTTTTGGTCTCTCGTTTGAAGTTTTTTAGAGTTGTTTTTGGTTCTGATAATGTTTCTATTGATAATATAGAAGAAATTGTTCAAAATTATGTGGATACAGTAACCTTAAAAAATTATCCAATTAAAGTTAGTGTTTCAGATTTTGATAAATCTAATCTTAAAGCTCTTTTGTTAATTGCTATGATGATGCCTTCTATTATGATAAAAGGGGGAAGTGTTGATATTACAGGTAACTCTGTTAAGATTTCTTCATTAGACATAAAGGAAGATTTTTTTAATAATTGTAATAACTTAAGTAATTTGCAGGAAATTCCGTCTAATAGTCCTTATTTTTATTTAAAAGAAGTGTTAGATTGTTGTGGTAAAATGTTGAAATTTTCAGAACTTGATAATAATATTAGATTAATAGAGGTGGTGTAAATGAATTCTGTTTTGATTATTGATAATTCAAGTGTTATTTGTGATTTGTTAGATAAAATTTTCTCTAAAATGTTTTTTGAAACTTTTACTGCTGAAAGTGGAGAAGAGGGTTTGAAGCTTTTTGAAAAATATCTTCCTAATGTTGTTATTTTGGATTATAATTTACCTATTATTGAGGGGGTAGATGTTTTGTATAAGATAAGAGGAATGAAGGATATTAAACAACCTAAAATTATTTTTTGTACTTCTCTTAATTATATGAATAATATTAAGACAGCTTTAGATGCTGGATGTGATGATTATATTATTAGACCTTTTGATGAAGAAATTATTTCATCAAAATTAAAACTTTTGGAGGTTATATGAAAAAAGAAGATTATGACTTTTTAGCGAACTTGGTTGAAAAAAGAAATGGCTGGGAGTTTTTTCCTGAATATTTTTATGTGTTAGATAAAAAAGTTTCGGCGTTTGTTCGTGAAAATGGTTATATTAACGTTGATGCTTTGATGGTTGATATTAGGGCTGGAAATAAGCTTTTGATTGAGCGGTTGAGTGAAGAGTTGGCTTATAATGATACTTCTTTTTTTAGAGATTATGATGTTTTTAAAAGATTTTCAGAACTTGTTCTTCCTAATATTAAAGAAAAATATAGTGCTGCTAAAAAACTTTCTGTTTGGAGTTGTGGCTGTTCTACA
This sequence comes from Alphaproteobacteria bacterium, assembly GCA_044432975.1. Classification (GTDB taxonomy): domain Bacteria; phylum Pseudomonadota; class Alphaproteobacteria; order RF32; family CAG-239; genus JAWXUC01. Next base: position 23,339 of record JAWXUC010000012.1, read on the forward strand.
GGGCAGGAGGTTTATTCTGTTTTAATAGCATTAAAAAAAACTGGTTTTTTAGGTGAGTGGAGTGTTAATTTAATCGGGACAGATTTTTCTTCTAAAGCCGTTTCTTTTGCATCAAAAGGCTTTTATAGTTATTATGATGTTCAGAATGGTAATAATATTAGAACGATTGTTGATAATTTTAATCAAACAGAGACTGGATGGGTGATTAAGCCAGAGATTGCTCAATATGTAGAATTTAGAAAATATAATCTTTTAGAAATTCCTCTTTTTAATAATAAGTTTGATATTGTTTTTTGTCGTAACACTATAAAATATTTTACAATGGAAAATCAATCTAAGATTATTGAGAATATTCATTCTACTCAACCTGCTGGTGGTTTGTTTTATTCTGGTCTTAATGAAAAAATTCATGGTTTAGAAGAATTTTATGAAAAAGTTTCAGGCTTTGAATGTTTGTATCAGGCTAAGAGCTTAAATAATAAAAAAGCGAGATAAATCTCGCTTTTTTATTAATGATTGGTTTTATTCTGAAAGCATTTCTGCAGTTTTTTTAGCATTTTCTAATGCTAACATACCTGTGATATGATAACCTGCATCAACGTGAAGAACTTCACCTGTAATGCCTGTTCCAAAGTTGCATAATAAACCTAATGTTGCGTATCCAACTTCTTCTTGGGTAACGTTTCTGCGTAATGGTGCGTTAAGTTCATTCCAGTGAAGAATTTTTCTAAAATCACCAATACCAGAAGCCGCTAAAGTTTTGATTGGACCAGCAGAGATGCCATTTACTCTAACGTTCATAGGGCCAAAATCTATTGCAGCATATCTAACAGATGCTTCTAAAGCAGCTTTTGCAACACCCATAATGTTGTAGTTTGGTAATGTTCTTTCTGAACCTAAATATGTTAATGTAACAATAGATCCGCCCTCGTTCATAATAGGAGCTGCGAATTTGCAAGCTTCAATAAATGAATAACAAGAGATGTGCATTGTTGTTAAAAAGTTTGGTAAAGAAGTGTCTATTGTTTTGCCTTTAAGTTCATTTTTATCAGAGAACCCAATTGCGTGAACTAAAAAGTCAATTTTGCCAAATTTTTGTTCTAATTCTTTAAAGCAAGCTTCAACAGAAGCAGAATCAGAAACGTCGCATTTAATTAAGTGTGCATCATTTAATTGATCAGCCAAAGGTTTTACTCTTTTTTCTAAAGCTTCTCCTTGGTATGAAATTGCAATGCTTGCGCCGTGTTCATTAAGAGCTTGAGCGATGCCCCAAGCGATTGATTTGTCGTTAGCAAGACCCATAATAAGTCCTTTTTTTCCTTGCATTAACGGTTGCATATAAAAACTCCTTTACATTAATTTATTGTCATTTAATATATAAAAAAAACAATTAAGTCAATATATTAAATCAAGTGATTGGAAAATTTTTATGTTAAAACAAAAAATAAAAGAATATTCTCATTATCTTAAGGAATTTTCATCTTTTTTAATTAAGAGAATTAAGAGTGATGCAATATTTAGGGTTTCTTCTGCTCTTAGTTATACTTCTTTATTAGCAATTGTGCCGCTTTTATCAATTGTATTGGCGATATTTTCGGCTTTTCCTATTTTTAATGAATTTCGTTTGATGGCAGAAAGTTTTATTTTGAAAAATATGCTTCCGAATACTGCAGAAGATATTACCTCTTATATAACTACATTTATTTCTGCTTCTGCAAAATTGACGGCTATTGGAATCGGTAGTATTGTGGTGGTGGCAATTTTAATGCTGTCTACTATTGAAAATTCTTTTAATTTTATTTTTAAGGCATATAAACCAAGAAGAATTACAACTAAAATTACACTTTATTGGACATTTTTAACTTTAGGTCCTTTGCTTTTGGGGGTTATTTTTTCTTTGCGAGGTTATTTGGCATGGAATCCTGATGCGGTGGTAAATAAAGTTATTCCGACATTGGTTACTTATGCTGCTCTTTTGTTAATGTATTTGTTTGTGCCAAATAAAAAGATTAAGGTTAGGCATGCTTTGATAGGTGCTTTTGTGGCTGTTGTATTATTTGCTGTTTTGCGTTTTGCGTTTGGATTTTTTATGGCATCTGCTGGTACTTATAAAACTCTTTATGGAGCTTTGGCGGTTATTCCTATATTTTTAATATGGATGTATTTGTCTTGGTCTGTTGTTATTTTTGGCGCTATTGTTACATCTTCGGTAAATGATTTTGTTTATGATAAAAAACATCTTGACAATAGAACAAACTTAGAACATAATACGATTAATGAAAAAACTAATAGAAGGAAAAAATAATGGATAAAGATAAAGCGTTAGACGCAGCTCTCTCTCAAATTGAACGCGCATTTGGTAAAGGTTCTATCATGCGTTTGGGGCAAAATACAAACATTGATATTGAGGCTATTTCTACAGGTTCTTTGGGAATCGATATGGCGCTTGGAATTGGTGGGATGCCAAAAGGAAGAATCGTAGAGATTTATGGTCCTGAAAGTTCTGGTAAAACAACTTTAGCTTTAAGCCTTATTGCTCAGGCACAAAAAAAAGGTGGAACATGTGCTTTTATTGATGCTGAACATGCTCTTGATCCTTCTTATGCTAAAAAAATTGGTGTAAATATAGATGATTTATTAATTTCGCAACCAGATGCTGGTGAGCAAGCTTTAGAGATTGCTGATACTTTGGTTCGTTCTGGCGCTATTGATGTTTTGATTGTTGACTCTGTTGCTGCGTTAGTCCCTAAAGCGGAGCTTGAAGGTGAAATGGGTGATAGCCATATGGGCTTGCAAGCAAGATTGATGAGTCAGGCTTTGAGAAAATTAACATCTACAGTTTCTCGTTCTAATACTTTAATTATTTTCATCAATCAAATAAGAATGAAAATTGGTGTGATGTTTGGTAGTCCAGAAACTACTACAGGTGGTAATGCTTTGAAGTTTTATGCTTCTGTTAGAATCGATATTAGACGTGTTGGTCAAATTAAAGATAAGGAAGATGTTGTTGGCTCTCAAACTAGGGTTAAGATTGTTAAGAATAAAGTTGCTCCTCCATTTAAGGTTGTTGATTTTGATATTATGTATGGCGAAGGAATTTCTAAAACAGGTGAGCTTATTGACTTGGGTGTTAAAGCAGGAATCGTTGAGAAGGCAGGTGCATGGTTTTCTTATAATGGTGAAAAACTTGGTCAAGGTCGTGAAAATGCAAAGACTTTCTTGAAAGAAAATCAAGTTGTCGCAGATGAGATTGAAGCAAAAATCAGAGGCGAAGCAACAGCTTTAAGTCATGAACTTGATGGCGGGCCAATGGTTGACGAGGAATAATAATAAAGCCCCAATAGGGGCTTTATAGCTAAATGACTATATATTGATTGCCATTTTCCATTTGTAAGGGTTTAAAATTTCAAATTTTTTCTTTATTATCTCATTGATAACTGCAGAAAAAACTTAAAACTTTATCCTCCTTAAAAAAGAAAAATCATCAATCAATACATAGACCGTTTTACGAAAAGATATAATCTCTTTGCTCGTCTTTTGCTTTTTGTTCTTTATTTTTATTTATAAACTGTAGTCCACTACACTTCATAAATAAAAATAAATTCAAAAAACAAAATCCTTCACAGGTATATTCTATCTTTTCGTAAAATGGTCTAATCATTTAGCTATAAGAAAGAAATAGGTGTTTTTTTGCACTATTTACCGTAGAATGGGTTTGCTCTTTTGTGAGGTGCTGAGTAAAGGCGGGAGCAAGCCCCCGCCCTACAAAAAAATAATTGCAACCTATTGTTGTTAATAAATAATCAGTAAAAATCCAAACTTCATGTTAGTTAGTTTATTCTACAAATGTTAAATAAACGTATTTACTTAATTCTGATGGGTTTTCTATTTTTATATTAAAAGGTATTCTTTCTTGAGCGCTTAAAGCTTCTTTGTTGGCTACTCCTTCTTGTAAAAGAAGGATGTTTCCTTTTTCATCTAATAAATTTAATATTATAGTAGGTATTTTTATGTTTTTTTGAGTTTTGTTTCTTATGTAGCCTTTAACTTCCATATAATTTTTAGAATCTTTTTCTATATTTTCTTTTTTTACATTTAAAAATTCTAAACCTTCTCCATTTACTGTTGATTTTACTCCTAAAGAGTTATAAATGATTTCTGTAAAAGGAATTGCTCTTGTTATTTCAAATCTAAAAAAGTTTAATAGAAGTATTATAATAATTATACTTACTATAGAATATATAATTTTGTTTTTATTTGTTGTCCAACCTATTATTTCTTTTAAGCTTTGTTTTTCTTTTTTATCATTTTTTTCATTTTTGCAGATGTCTAAGCTTGAATTTATTCTTGCGAATATTTCTGCAGTGTTTGATATGTCTTGTTTTATGGTTTCTTCTTCGGTATTATCTTCTTTGGGCTTTTCAATATTATTGTTTTTTTCTTCAATGTTTGTTACTTGAGAAGATTCTTTTGCCGCTTCTTCTTTTTTTGTTGTGGCTTGTACAATAATATCATCTGAATTGTTTTTGTGAAATTCAAATATTTGTTTGCACTTTGCACAACGAAGTTTTTTTATTTTCGTGCTTATTTGGGTGTCGTCAATTTCATAGCTTGTTTGGCAATAAAAACACTTTATTTGGGTCATTTTTTTAACCATCTAATTGTTGAGGCACAATCTTCTTGACTCATTCCTTTAGATCTGCAACGATTTATTTCTATATTAGGTACAGAGCTCATAGAATAGCACCCTTCACCCATTAATGTATACTCTATATATGTAGATTGGTTTGGTATAACATTTTGGAAACTTAATGAGGTTCTTATTTCTGGCCATGTTAAGCGTAGGTCTAAGGCGTTTAAATTTTCTTCAAAATTTGTTAATATAACAAATCTCATTGAGCAGTTTGTTGCAAAAGAACCTAATTTTATCATTCTGAAATTGTCCATTGATAAGAATGCTACATAAGGATTTTTGTCTGCTTCTTTTTCTTCTTCAGATGAATAAATTCTTTCTATAGTTGCATCACCTTTTTTTACTTCTTTTTCTTCCTTAGGTTTTTCATCTTCTGTTGGCATAAAAAAGTCTTTTGATAGATCATTGTTGAAAATATCTTCAGTTGTTAAATCGTCTTGTATGTCATTTTCTTGTTTTGTATTTGCTTCTAAGTTTTTAAAGGCTGCTTCTTCTTGAGGAGTTGTTACATCTTCTATAAAGTTTTCTTCTTGATAAAGAACATCTTCTTGAGGATTGTCTGAAAAAGAATAATCATCAAGTGTTTGTGCAAAAGCAGGAGCTGTTGCTATGAGTGTTGTGATAAGAATAGCTTTTATTTTGTTAAATTGCATTTACAGTGTTCTCTAATTTTGATATAGCTTCTTTGCTTTGGGTGTATAGGTTGTTTATTTCATCTATTTCTTTTTGGATTTTATTTTCTTTTTCTTGCTCTAAAACATCATAGTTTTTGTCGCTAAACTCTGTGTAATAATTTCCATCATTAGAATCAATTAAGAAAAAAGAATCTTTACAAGTGCTAGCGCTACCTCTGCCTTTTTCGTTACCACTCTTTATAGATGAAAAATTACAAGAGTTTATTTGATAAGATGCTTTGTTTATTAGTAAGAAACATTTATTTGTTGAGATTTCTAGTCTTTTTAAAATTTGTTTTTTAGCAGGTACTGGAGGTAAAGATACAGTGGTATTTATGGTTGGATAATCAAATTGTTCTGTTTTTGAAGATCCTCTAGAGAAAACGTTTTTTGAAGGTTGCTTTTTTTCTTTTTCTATTTTTTGTTCAACAGTAGTATCTTTCCAATGAAGAGATAAGCCGATGTTTGATAAATCTTTTTCTGTGCGGTTGTACATGGTTATGTCATATCCACAAGCAACTGTAACATCTTCTTTATTTTTGATTGGTTTGATGTTTGAAATTTTAAATAAAACTGTGCCTACTTCTGTGTTGTTTTCTTCTGCTTGTTCTGCTGGGGTTGCGTTTTGTGCAGAAACATTAAATGTAATAATAGAAAGCAAAAATATTAATTTTTTCATGACATACCCTTTTGTGATAAAAATTTATTTATTAATAGAATAATCTTAAAATTATTAAAAATAAATAAAAAAGATTGTTTTAATCACATTTTATTAAGAAATCCCATAATTTGGCTTTTTGAATAGGGTTGAACATCATGTAATTTATGGATAAACTAGGGATAATTTCTATATTTGTCCCTGTTGTTGTTTGATAAATGATTTTATTTTCTCTTAATTGATTTATTGTTTTTTTTGTTTTGCTTAAAATTTGAGCAGGTTCAATTCCAAAGACAAATATTTTTTTTGGACTTATAAGGCTTATTTGTTTTTCTAAGAAAGGCCAGCAGGTATCTGCTTCTAATTGTGTTGGGGCTCTGTTTCCTGGAGGGCGCCAAGGAAGAAGAGGGCTGAAGAAGCATTCGTTTTCTTGTATCTTGAGGGCTTTTAGAAAGTTTTTTATAAATTCTCCAGATTTTCCTGATAATATCTTTCCGCTTCTTTCATCATCATCTCCTGGGGCGTCTATTATTATCATGTATTGTGCAGATTGATTGCCTGTTCCTAATATTGTGTGGCTTGATGTTTGTTTTAGTGCGCAGTTATTAAACTCTTTGATTGATTTTAATAGTTCATCGATATTTTGAGCTTTTAAGGATATTTGTTTGGCGCTTTCTATACTATCTACACCTGTGTTGTTTGTTTTTTTTAGACCAAACGGGGTATCTGAGGTAATATCTGTTATTCCACTTAAAATATAAAAATCTAAAATTTCTTTTGCATTTTTCATAAAAATACTTTACAAGACCTGTAAGGTTTAGTCAATAAAAATCTAGTTAATGAGGTGTTTATGAAGAAAAATGTATTTTTATTTGTTGCTTGTATTTGTGTGTTGGGATTTTGCTCTTGTCATAATGTTCGCATAACATCTGAAGGTGGGGAGGATTTTTATAGTCAAGATTCTAAATACGGCTCTTATTTAGCGGCTAGGGTTGCGCATGTTAGAAAAGATTTTGATGCGGCAGCAAAATATTATTCTAAAACGGTTGTTCTTGAGGATGATAATAAAGATTTATTATCTCAGCTCTACGTTCTTTATGCTTCGCAAGGGGATTTGGCTAGCGCTTCAAAATATGCTAAAGAGCTTCAGAAAAAAGGGGATAAGAATAGTTTTCTAGACACTATTATTGCGGTTGAAGAGGTTAAAGATAAAGAATATAAAAATGTGATTGCTTTGTTGTCAAAATCTGGTGTGCCTATTTATGATAACTTTATTAATCCTCTTATTTTAGCTTGGGCTTATGCTGGTGATAATAATATTGATATGGCATTAAAAGAAATTTCTGTCTTGAAAAATGAACCTAGTTTGAAAACTCTTTATAATTTTCAGGTTGCTATGATTTATGACTATTTTAATCAAGTTGATGAAGCGCAAAAATATTTTGATACAATGGCAGTTAATTCAAAAGAACACTTGTCTTTTAGGGCGTTGCAATTGATGAGCAATTTTTATTTGAGGGTTGGGCAAAAAGAAAAAGCTGTTGAGCTTATTAAAGTTTATCAAAATGATAGTGTTTTTGCACCTATGTTAAAAAGGCTTTTGGCAGGGGTTGAAAAAACAAAAAAAACTCCTCAACCGATTGTTGGTAGTCCGAGCATTGGTCTAGCAGATAGTTTATTCTCTATTGCGGCGACTTTAAGGGCTGAAGGACAAAATTTGGATTTAGCACATATTTTTGTTAGTATGGCAATATATTCAAACCCTGAATATGATTTGGCAAAATTATTGTTGGCAGATATTTTAGAAGACAGAGGTATGTATTTAGAAGCAAATGGTTTGTATGATTCTATTGATGAAGACTCAGATGCTTATGATATTATTTTAAGAAAAAAAGCCGATAATTTTGCAAAACTTGGTGATTATAAAAAAGCTGAGAAGGTTTTGAAGAAAATTATTTCTTCTGAAAAAAGTGGGCGTCAATTGTATTTGTCTTTAGGTGATGCCTTGCGAATGCAAAATAAATTTTCTGAGGCTGCTAAATATTATAAAAAAGGAATAAGTTTAATTAAAGAAGAAAGTTCTAGTGATTGGGTGTTGTATTATTCTTTAGGTGTTGTTTATGAAAGAGATGGAAAATTAAAAAAAGCAGAAGAAATGTTTTTAAAATCTTTAGACTTGAGTCGTAATCATTATTTGGTGCAAAATTATTTGGGCTATATGTGGTTGGATAATGGTATGAATATAGACAAGGCTTTTGCTTTGATTGTTGATGCTTATCAGCAAGCGCCAAATGATGGGAATATTTTAGATTCATTAGGGTTTGCTTTTTATAAGCTTGGATTTTATGATAAAGCGATTACTTATTTGGAAGAAGCGACGTTGGTTGAACCAAATAATCCTGTTATATTTGAGCATCTTGGAGATGTTTATTATATGGCTGGAAGAAAAACAGAAGCGGGATTTTTGTGGTCTCAGTCTTTGAGTTTGGATGTTGAAGATGAGCCTGATTTTAAATTAGAATCGGTGAAGGATAAAATGAAAAATGGTTTAGACTTTGTGCCATTGAAAGTAGAAGATGAAAACTTTGTTAATGAAAAAATAAAAGAGCTTGAGGAATTTTAATGGGAATTTATTTGTTAATAAGCTTGTTTGTTGTTTATTTTGTTTCTTATTTTGTGTTAGGAAAAATAAAGCATAAAAAAGTTTGGACTTTGCTTTTTGGAGCTTCTTTTGTTTTGATGGGCTTGTGTTTATTGTTGCTTAAGAGTGTTAGAAGCGGTGGTATTAGTATTTGGGGTTTGGATGAGTATTATCTTTTGTATTTAATGTCGTCCTTAGTTTTTTTGCTTGGGGTTATAAATCTTTGGCTATATAAAAAAGAATTGTTTTTATTGTTAAGAACAAAAGAAGAGTGAGGTGCTTGGTGCAGCTCACTCTTCAATTTTTAGGGTTAGATTATTTTCTAAAGAAAGTTACGTTTTCGTTTTCTACATTAAATAATCCAGATGCTTTTGCCTCGTTGTAGTTCATTCCTTCAACTACAATAGCTTCTGCTTCTCCGCTTCTTGTGTACTCATTACGAATTTGATAGTTCCAGGCCATTGAACTTCCTTTTTTGTGAATCCAGAAAGATGACTCTGTTATGAATTCATACTCTACTGCCCAGGTCTCCCAAAAGAGGTTAGGACGGATGTATGATTCATTTTTTTCAATTAGTAATACATCATTGCCGTCAACAGCTTTCCATGCCTTTTGATTCTCATAAACGCATGGCTGAAGTCTAGTTTCAAAATTATAATATGTATTATTGTTTTGATATCTAACTTCATCAATAGCTTCTGCGACAGGCATTAAAGAATAGAAGGTGCTACTTGGTTTGCTATCTCCGTAATAGTCGGATTTGATTTTAATCCAAAGGAAAGTAGCTGAATAATCATCTTTTGAATAAATTTCTTCAAGACCAAGAATAAACCAGTCATAATTTCCTTCAGAGAACTGCCAAACTTCTTTTGTGAAAATGCAATCTTTGTTGTAAGATATTATATCTTCACCGTAAAGGTAGGAGTTGTCATCGCGGTAACCATCTTCATAATACCAATCGTACGGCTCACAAGAAGTGAGACTCAACATCATTGCGCTTAGCACAAATAATATTGAGATTTTGATGTTTTTTATCATAATTTATAGTTTAATTGTTTTGTGGATTGATTATATCATATTTTTTTGCATAAAACAATAAAAAAATCTTGCAAAATTATTTTTTTTGTCTATTCTGAAAGTTATATTACTATTTTTAGTAAATTTTTAATTTAATTTTTAATCTATTATGGCAAATTTAATTTTAGAGAACGCAAGTACTGTTCTTAGAAAAGGCACAACTTGGTCAAAAGAAGACATTAGCATTGTTAATTCTTTTTTGAATCACACAAAAATGGTAGAAACTTCAGAGGGAAAAGATGTCGCAAGGCGCTTGGTTTCTGTGGTGAATGCTGGTGGTAATAACAAGTTAAAAAAGAAAGCTGAGAAGTTTTCTTGTGCAGTTCAAAAGAAGTATGGCATCTCTATTTAACAAACAAAACTATGGCAAATGATATCAAAACAAAAGACCAAAATGTTGAAGCATGCAAGGTATCTCAAGATTTTGGCGCTCAAGAAGGTTCTTCGGTTCCTGAGGTATGTAAAAAGTGCACCGTTCCAAAAGATTGGGGTTTATGTCCTGATTGTATGTATGGAATGATGGATTATAACCACTTGATTACTTGATAATTTATTGTTTAACCATTAACTTTATCCCGCTTTATTTTTTATAAGGCGGGATTTTTGTTTTTATGTGTTGACTTATTGTGTTGTCTTCTATATTATTATTTTTAATAGTCATTTTTGTACTGACCTTAAGGCGCTTTAACAAACTTATTTTTTGCTTTTTGGAAGGTATTAGGTTTTATCTTTTGTAATGAAGAACCTTATAATGATTATATTTATAACATATTTGCCAAGCTAGGCTAAAGGGATTTTATATTATGACAAAAAGAATGCTCGTGGATTGCACGCATGAGGAAGAAACTCGTGTTGTTGTGATTGATAATAACAAACTTCAAGATGTTGAGTTTGAAACAATTAACAAAAGACCAATCAAAGGTAATATTTATTTAGCAAAAGTTATGAGGGTTGAGCCTTCTTTACAAGCTTGCTTTGTGGATTATGGTGGAAACCGTCATGGCTTTTTGGCTTATGGAGAAATTCATACAGATTATTTTAATGTTTCTGAAGAAGAGCGTTTAAATATTGCAAAAGAAGTTGAAGAAACTTTAGAAGCAAAAAAAGTTAAAACTCAGGTTAAGCAAGTAGAAAAAGCAGTTAAGGCTTTGCCTCAACCAGTTGAGTTTAAATCAACAGAAGTGGTTGAAATTTTTGTTTATCAAGGTTCTCAAGCAGAAGAAGTTGAAGATAAAAAAGAGGCTGTTGTTGAGAAAAAAACAAAAAAGAAATTTGTTAGACGTAGATACTCTAAAAAATCTGAAAAAGAAATTGCTTGCGCAACAGGTTTTGATGAAGAAAGCATTAAAGAAGACGTTAAGTCAGATGTTGATGATGATGATCTTGAAGATGATGATGCTATAGATGATGATGAAGTTGTTAAAAAACTTATGGTTTCTAAAAAGCTTTTTTATGGTAATAAAATTCAAGATGTAATTAAAGAAGGACAAATTTTATTAGTACAAGTTGTTAAAGAAGAAAGAGGAAATAAAGGCGCTGCTCTTACAACTTATTTATCTTTGGCTGGTAGATATTGTGTGTTAATGCCGAATCGTGTTAAAAGCGGTGGGGTGTCTCGTAAAATTACAAATCAATCTGATAGAAAACGTTTGAAAAATGTTGTTTCTGAGCTTCCACTTAATTGTGATATGTCTTTAATTGTTAGGACTGCTGGTGAAGAAAAAACCAAACAAGATATTACTCGTGATTATAATTATTTGATTAGAACTTGGAATAAAATTAGAGAAAATTCTCTTAATAATCAAGCTCCTGCTATTATTCATGAAGAAGGCAATCTTATAAAAAGAGCTTTGCGTGATATTTATTCTAAAGAGATATCAGAAGTTGTGGTTGATGGTTATCATGGTTATAAAACAGCAAAAGAATTCTTTAAGATTTTGGCTCCTCATAACTTGAAAAAAATTAAATTATATAAAAATGTAGATCTTCCGATGTTTCAACGTTATCAGGTTGAGGGTCAGTTAGATAAACTTCACGATCCTGTTGCTCAATTGGAAAGCGGTGGTTATTTGGTTATTAATCCTACAGAAGCGTTAATATCTATTGATGTTAATTCAGGTAGAGCTACAAAAGAAAAAGATTTAGAAGAAACTGCGTTAAAAACAAACTTAGAAGCCTGTGATGAGATTGCAAAACAACTTAGAATCAGAAACCTTGCTGGGCTTGTTGTGGTAGATTTTATTGATATGGCTGAAAATAAGCACAACATTGCAATTGAAAAAAGAATGAAAGAGGTTTTAAAACAAGATAGATCTAAAGTTCAGGTTGGTAGAATGAGCATCTTTGGTTTGTTGGAGATGTCTCGTCAGCGTATGCATTCTTCTTTCTTTGAAAGTTCTTATCAAACTTGTCCTCATTGTCAAGGTAGAGGAATTGTTAGGTCTAAGCCATCTTCTGCAATGATGATTTTGCGTGTGATTGAAGAAGAAGGTTCTAAAAATAGAAGTTCTAAACTTAATATTTGGGTGCCAACAGAAATTGCACTATATTTGCTTAATACAAATCGTAATAAAATTAGTGAAATTGAAGCTAAATATAATTTTGAGGTGTGTATTTTAGGAGATGATACTATTCTTAATGTTGCAGATTATAAAATGGAAAGAATTAAAGTTGTAAAATCTGAAGCAACAGAAGAAGTTAAAGAGCCTAAAGAGGTTAAGGAATATAAAGAGCCTAAAGTTGTTTTTGAAGATGCTTGTATAAAAGATAATAATCAAGAAGAAAACAAAGAAGAAGATGTTGTTGTTGAAAATAATAATGAACCTCAAGAAAAAAAGAGAAGAGGTAGAGGTAATTGGTGGAAAAAACTTGTTAAAGGCTCTTAATATATTTAAAATATTTGTTTTTTTTGTGATTTTTTGTTGTGGTACAAAGGTTTTTGCATCTGATTTTTCTTGCGATAATTCTCATTATATAAACGCTTTTAGCAACTATATAATAGAAAGCTCAGCTTCTGAACAAAATATTAAAGATTTTAGAGAGCAAAAGCTTTTGTTGAAAAATGTTAATGATTTTTCAGAAGTTGATGATTTTAATAATAAAGACAATATTCCTCTTGCAGATGACTTGTTGATGTTAAAAATTAATGATGGTGTAAATAAATATAAAATATGTAATAATAAAGATTATTATTTTTTAATTTATGAAATAGATGAAAATATTAAAACTGTTTTTTTTAGTAAAAGTAAAAAGTTGTTTGATTTTGATGGAGCAAATTTAACTAATTGATTTTTATAAAAAATCAAGAAAATAAGAAAATCTCTATATGTATAAATCATTGAAAAAAAATAAAAAGTTATTAACTATTTATTAGTTAATTATGATTAGAATGAATTCATGGGCAAAAAAAACTTGATTAGTGGTTTATTTTGTGGTATAATTAAACTTGCAATTGAAGGATTTTATTGCTTGTTTATATAATGATTCACAGAAGGAGAAAAATTATGTCTGATATAAATTTAACATCATCGA
>JAWXUC010000013.1:0-34339 GCA_044432975.1 Alphaproteobacteria bacterium
TAATGGGGCTGGCATGAAATTCTCCTATAAAAATGTTGTTTTTTATAGTGAATCATATTTTTTTATAAAAAGGAATCTTTTTTTTACATAGAGTCTATTTAATCGTTAAATGCTCTAAAATGGGAATATATAGATAAAAATGGTTGCAGATTTTATTTGCCAGACTCAAAAACAGGCGCAAAAATAGTTTATGTTGGTGAAATTGTAATGCAATATTTAGAAAAAGTGTTTAATGATCCTAAAAGACCCAAAACCAACCATTTGGGTTATTTGGGGAACCATTGAGGGACAACGCCTTCAAGAGGTTCAGTCAACATGGAGAAGAATAAGAGAGTCCGCAGGTTTGTCTGATGTTAGGATTCACGATTTACGCCATAGCTTTGCATCTTCTGCGGTGGAAATGGGGCAAAGCTTGCCAATGATTGGTAAACTTTTAGGTCATACGCAAGTGCAAACAACCGCCCGCTACGCCCATCTAGCCGCAGATCCAGTAATCACCGCTGCAACCCAAGTGTCAAATAATATTTATGGATTTTTAGAGGGATGAAATCCAAACTTTTAGAAAAATCAAGTAAAGTTTGGAATCAAATCCAAACTTTTATGAAAACTTAATAAATCACTATAAGTGAATAACCTCAACGTTCTCAAATTTTGATTGAATATATTCTGCTAAAAGTCTACGATGGCACTGCTCTGGGGTTGGTTCTGCACACATAAAACAAACGCCATCTAAAAGGCTTATATCAAAGTTTTTGTCTTTTAATAGCTCTAAATATTGTATTTCGTACTCTTGCCAATTGATAATTTTATCTTTGTAGTTTTTTAAGATTTCTTCTGTTGGAGCAAGGGATTTTGCGTGTTGATAGCCAATATTGCACAAAGACTTCAAAAAGAAAGGTAAGTCTCTTTTTTTAGCAAAACCAGACAGCTGGGTATCTGGCCATAGGCGAATATCTATAAGTTTTTTTACGCTACTATTTTTAAGTATTGCAAAAAATTCTTCAGCTGTCTTTTGTGTAAATCCTATTGTATATATCTTTGTCATTAACAAAACCAATTTTTATTGTGATTTTTTATTAAAAAATGCCAAGTATGTTGCATATATTAAAGAAATTACTAAAATTATAAAATAGATTATTGTTGATATTGTATAAAGATTGCTTGAATACTCAATGTTGTTATATTTTGCAGATGCAGCATTATACCCATGCACTACTCCAATAGGAGTAATAATGAAAACTGATAAAAATTCAACATAACCCAATGCTTTTAGATAAATAGTTGTCTTTGTATATTTACTTTCGACTCTTGATATCCAGATAAATTTTTTCTTATAGCAAAAAACAACTAAAGATATTATAAAAAACAAATCAATTATTATTGAAAGATTAATGAAACTAAAAATATAGGAGATTGTAAAATAAATCCCTAATAAAATAAATAGCTGATGAATAAAATTTTTCATAATACAATCTCCTTTTTTATATGATATAATAATTATTTTTTTTTGCAAGTTTGATTATAAGTCTCTTGCAATATAAAACCTAATTTTCCTGCATTAAAACCATAATTATAAAGTTTAATAGGTTTCACTTTAGAAGCAATTTTATCAACAGCAGGATTTCCTGTTTTCATAGGACTTTTTGCATTAGATTGTTTGGCAACCTTAGCCCCTGTTTTAACAATATCTTTGGGGTTGCACTTAGATTTTGATTTATTTTTTGTTTGCTTTGTTGATTTAGTTGTTCCTCCACTTCTTGTATACGAACTAACTTTATAACCATTTCTTGTATGAGCGCTTACCTGTACCATTGCCATTTTTATTTTTCCTTTTTCACTTAAACATTTATATACAAAAAAGCCCTGCAATTAAGCAGAGCTTTGAAATGGTCTTTAGGATACACTAATCCCGTTGACCAAAATCAAAATACAATTAAAAGTTTAATTTGTCAAGAATTTTCCTTAAAGTGCGCTTCTGTTAATTTAGCACAAGAACTTAATAAATCACCTTTGGTGCTTTGTATTCTTTTAGTACTCTCTTTAAGTATTCATTAGATAGGTTATTTTTTTGTATTACATTAATTTTTTCATTTGTGTTTGTTGCAAAATTAAATAAGTCATTTTCATTTATAATGCTCATTTGTTTTTTACCTAGTTTTAATGTTAACACAACTTCTTTATTTTCATTTATAGCTTTTTCAAATAAATCCCAGTTATCAAAAAGAAAAGCCTCAAAATCACAATTATATTCATCAAGGTGCTTGTCAAACTCTTTATCCATAAAATCTAGTGCTAAAAGTATGTGCAAATAAGGTTTATAAATACTCCAGATTTTCTTTTGATTTTGCGTGTTTCCGTAAACATTTTCAACTTCTTTATTTTTTATGCGTTCATTTAAGATAAAACTTGCTTTATTTAAACTTGTCTTATTTCTGATTGTCTCATCATCACTGTTTATCATTGCTTGCATAATATTAAAAATTTCAACAGCAACTTTCCAGCTTTTTTCTACACGCATTTTTATTTCTTCAAAGTCATAAGTTGAGCGAGCTCTTGCAAGCTCTGGTATTTTGCTAATCCCATATAATATTTCAAATATTTCGCCATCCAGTCCTAGCATTGCCATGCAAAACTCATCTTTATTAAATTCTTTAACATCTGCTTGATCAATAAGCTCTGCTAATAAATGATAGTAATTTATTTTGTTTATGCCTCTTTTAACTTTTGCCTCAAATTCAGGGGTGTTGGCAAGCTTAAGCCCAGCCACATCGCTAGAATCTATATTTTTGATATGCTCTGCTTTAATGTCATTATATAATGCATTTTGCGCTTGTTTCATAAAAGCCTCCTTTTAGTTGTATATAGTAACTAATAGTAGAAAAAATGCAATATAAAAAGTGTCGTATTTTAAAAGACACTAGTATTTTTAAAAGAATCCTAGTGTTTTGAAAAGAATCTCAATTTTTTTATTTTTCTTTCCCTTTTAACCTTTCTCTTGTTCGCCACAGTTTGCGGCAACACTATTTAAGAAAGGAAAATAAATGAAAGAAACAGAATTAAAAACCAAGTACTATGGCACAAAAGCAGCCGCCAGATATTTAGGACTATCTCACAAAACATTAGAAAAATATAGAGTCTCTGGCGGTGGTCCAAGATTTATCAAAATGGGTAGACAAGCAAGATATTTGTTAGAGGACTTAGACGAGTGGGCGACAAGAAGTGCTTTTGTCTCAACATCTCAATATGCAAAACTTCCAAATTATAGAGGTCTGTAAAAATGCTTAAGGATACAAAAAATCCTCAAGAAATATTTACGTTTGCAGAAACAATTCCTTCTAAACAAGGCTATGTTGCTTTTGACAGAAGCTTTATTTCTTGGCCATTGTTTTATGACCAAAACGCTTGGCAACTGTTTTGCTACCTTATGATGGCGGTTAATTTTAAGACCAAAGCTCATAATGATTTGCTTATTCATAGAGGCTCAATCTTAACCTCTTATGAGGCTTTAGGCTTAAATTTAAACAAGAGCAGAAAGCAAATAAAAAATACATTAAGCAAACTAAAAAGAAGCAAAGAGATAGACACAAGGCGTATCGGAAACGGGACACTTATAACCCTTGTCAACTATAGCAAATATCAGGCTTTAAGCGAAGTTAAAGAAAACACAAAAAGCCCACTTGCGGACAACCAAGAGACTAATTTAGAGCCAACCTTAGACCTTGTTTGTGACAAACCACCTGCCACAACTAAAGAAGGAAACAAAGAAAAAACAAGAAATAAAGATAAAAAGAAAGAAGTTTTAAACTCTTTTGCAAATCCACAAACAACAACCGAGTTCAATGATTTTTGGCAGGCCTATATTCCTGTGCGTGTAAACGATGAATTTGTCGCCAAAGGCTCAAAATCAGAAGCTCAAAAGAAATATATCAAGCTTATAAATAACGGAGAAAAATATGAAACAATTTTCAAAGGTATGCAGCAATATCTTAACTACTGCAGAAAAAACAGTATCAAATCATGCGGTGTCAACGTCTTCCTCAACCAAAAGCGCTGGTGTGATGATTATGGATCCATCACCATTGAGGCTACGAATGCCAGAAGAGAACACAAAGGCACTAGAAGCAAGTCTGAAGTCTTATTTGGGCTCATCAATAAATATTCTTAAAGAAACAGCATTTTATGAAGGCAGGGCTTATTCTTCTAATCATTATGAGGTTACAAGAAAGATTACTAATGAAGAGCACAGAACAATTATAAAGGCTATTTTAGAATATCGCAAACCAACAGAAAAAGCTGATGTTGTCGTTTATTTATCTAGGCTGCAAATGATTTGTAAATCAGAAAGTTTATCAAATGACGACCTTGAAGCAAAACTAGATTTATATGTCCAAGATCTTTGCAAATATCCAATAGATATACTTCATCAGGTGTTAAAAGAAACTAGATATGAATGGTTTCCACCTCTTGGAGAGCTTATTTTAGAGTGCAATAAATACAATTGTGAGCGAGACAGATTGTGGTCAAAGTTTGTAGCTGGGGTTGATGTTATAAAGGATGACCAATGAGTTTAGAATATATTACAAAAAAAGATAAAGTTCAAAGATGTGTCATAAATGTATTAAGCACATTTTATGGCAAGCCAAGTTGGTTAGAAAAACCAAAAGACGGACAAGATTCAGAGATTGTCTTAAAAGAATGGATTTCAGCACTAGGCAATTATTCTGAAGAGGCACTAAAAAAGACCAGTTATGGTTTATATAAAACTAGAAAAGCTGCAACATTTCCATCTTTAAGTGTTTTTATATCTGCGTTAACAGAAGATAAAATAGAGCTTAAACACAACAACTTCTTTTGCATAGAATCAGAATTAATGGCAAGAGATGAAAGATTAGGCAAACCATTTTACACGCTAGGACATTATAAAAGAGCGGTTAATTATGTATTAGAGAAGTTACTAAAAGAAAGACTTGGAGAAGAAAGTTATAAAAAACTAGAAGCACTACCTATGAGTGATGTAAGTATTTTAGGCAGAAAATATCAACTAGCAATAGAATTTGGCTTATTTGACACATTTGATAAGCTTTTAGAAAAATCAAGAAACAGGGAATTATAGTTCCCCTCTATGGAGGGGTGGCAGACGTAGCCTGACGGGGTGGTTTAACTTGAATCACAGAGTTTGCCTCTAGTCTTGCGACAACGGGTTTGGCAATAGAAGTGTTTAGCTTAAAGTAAACTTTATAATTTTCAAACAATATGCTCTCTGATAGGCTTAAAATAGCGTTTGTATAAGTGGATAATCAAAGACTAAACATTATCTATTTTGCAAAATAGATATACAACTTATACTTTCCGCAGCCCGCCAATTTTATTTATAGTTGCTTTTAATTATTTTAAGATGTAGAGTTTTTGTAAGGAGAAAAGTTATGCAAGAAAAATACAAAGTAATAACATTATGTGGATCAACTAAGTTTAAGAATGAATTTCTGCAAACTCAAAAAGAACTCTCTCTTAAAGGTAATATAGTTATTTCTGTTGGATTGTTTGGACATAGCGGAGATAATGAAGTTTGGGGAAACATGGCTGAAGATACACTAACAAAAACAAAAGAAATGTTAGATGATATGCATAAAAGAAAAATTGATATGGCTGATGAAATCTTTGTTATTAATGTTGGTGGATATATTGGTTCTTCAACAAAATCAGAAATTGAATACGCAATTAAAACAGGTAAAAAAGTTAATTATCTAGAAAGTTAAGAAAATGAAAGCATTTATTGAGTATGGATTAGACTTTGATAACAATAAATATGGTTTTGGTCGTTCTGTTGAATTTGAGTATGATGATGGCACAGAAATTCGTTCAAAAGAAAAAGTTAAGTTAAAAAATAAAAGATATTATGCAAGATTTTGGTTCTTTAAGACAGTTGTTGGTGTTTCAAAACAAGGTTTTAATTTAAGAAAGAAAACTAGAAACAACTTAAAAATTGTATTTGGTATTGAGGGTGAAATATGAAAATAAGAAAAGCAACAACAAACGATTTAGTAAAAATTCAAGAATTAAATAATAAACTTTTTGAATTAGAACTGGCAAACTATGACAAAGATTTAAAGCCTAACTGGCCGTTTTCTTCAGCTGGAAAATCTTATTTTGAAGATTTAATCTTAAATAATATAGTTTATGTAGCAGAACACAATGGCGATGTCATTGGCTATATTGCAGGTAGAGTTAATGAAGAAGAAAGCTATGCCTTAAAAAGGTTTACAGAATTAGAAAATATGTATGTAGAAGATTTTGCTCAAGGTAATGGTGTTGGAACTTTATTAATTGATGAGTTCAAAAAAGAGTGTGAAAATAAAAAAGCAGCATCAATTAAAGTTACAGCATCTTATACAAATGAAAAAGCGATTTCTTTTTACAAAAAACATTTATTTAACAATAAAGACTTAACTTTATTATGTGAATTAAATTAAAAATCAATGGAAAAACGCAAGTTTTGACCCGAGGCGATAGCCGAAACGCATAAAAACCGTTGAAAATCAAACAAATACCTGCAACTTTTAAAGCAATGGGTCCTTCCGGAGTGTTTTTGTATGCGGGGGACAAAGCCGCTTTATTTTTTTAGCGTTTGCCTTTTTCATAAGGTGGTCAGTTGTCAGACACAACCCCCGCAACCCCTTATTTTCCGCCATTTTTATAAAGCTATAAAATTAAGGCGGTCACTTTAGGTGGTCACCCAAGATTTAAGGTGGTCACTAGGTGGTCACTTAAGCAAAAAAGAAAAGAAATTTCTGGACTTTTAATAACAATATTGGCATTATTCTAACCCAAGGAGATGTTATAATGAAAAATACAAGAGAAGCGATAATCAAAACCTATTTTGATATGTGGGTATCAAGAGACTTTAGCGGTTTAGATAAAATTTTTGCCTCAGATATTTATTATAGCGAATGTTATGGCCCAGAATATAAGGGATTATCTGAAATCAGTTTATGGATTAAAGATATGACCGCCAAACAAATCGTTTTAAAGTGGGACATTAAATCTTTTATTCACGCCGATGATACAGTTATTGTTGAATGGTATTTTAAGGAGCAGCAAAAAGAATTTGTTAATGACTTTAATGGCGTTTCTATTATAGAGTTTTCTGAAGATAAAATATCTTCAATAAAAGAGTTTGAATCAAAAGCCCAACACATCACCCCATTCCGCAAATAATCTCAAATTATCAATTATTCTGCTGGACTTTTAGCACTTTCCAAGCATTCATTGAAATGTAAGGAAAGGAGTCTAATATGAAAGAATACTACATTGTTGTTTCAGAGAATAAAGAATGGGGTTTTTACGGAACCGTTCATAAAACACTAAAATCAGAAGAGGAAACTAATAAGGTTTGGATGACTGCCTCCACTGTTATCAGAGATGTTGCAGATAATATTGATGCAGAGGATGTAATGCATCTTTTAGATAGCAAATGGGGAAGGCATTTAGCAGATAGTTTTTATAATGAAATTAAAGATGGAACGTTTGAAAAAAAGTTTAGAAACAAAACCTCTAAAAGAGAACTTATTCAAGCATACATTGACTATGTTAACTTAAAACCATATAAACTACCTCGTTTATCAAATAGTGAACGTTTTTGCCATGAACTTGCTCTTTTAAGCAGAAAATATGGCGTTGTTATCCAAAGCATCGGCGGTGTTTATTTAGGCACAGATGGATTTATTAAATATAACACTGACCTTAAAAACGGCGATTTAATCCCTATCTGGGATAACAAGCATATAAATTAAGGAGAAAATATGGATAGTTTAGATAAAAATATTTACCAATGAAGTTGGAGTTTGAAGAAATCTTAAAAGCAAAGCCTTCTAAGATTAAATCAATGCTATTTAGCGATGGTGTTGGGATTGTTGGCTATATGCCGGAAGCAAGGGAAGCCACTAACCTTACCCCCACAGGTAACATAAAACCAGAAATAACATTATGTTTTAATGAACTCTGCAAAATCGCCAGCAACTATAACTTGGCGATTATTTTTTGTTATTTTGAGATAAATAACCAAATCTTTATGATTGATACAACCAACGGAGAGAACAATGAAAAGTAAAAAGTATTTCAAATATAAAAACATACACGCCAACCCCAAGGCTGATTTTGAAATGATATATAAACAAACCACGCGCCTAATAGCCCACTTGCAAAACAATGTGCAACAACTAGCCGCATCCTATAAGCATTGCGAAGATAATAAAAATAGTGCAGTGGTAGACACGTTGCCCAGATTCCCAAACATCAACGTTAAATTATCAAATGAAGACGGCAATGCCTTTGCCATAATTGGCCAATGCTTAAAAGCCATGAAGAAAGCAGGCATAGACCCAAGTATACAAGACCTCTTCAACGCCGAAGCTACATCTTCCGACTACTCCCACCTCCTAACCACCTGCCATAAATGGTTTAATGTTGAGTAAAAACTTCGGCTAATTTAACTTCACAAATCAAATCAGACTGAGTTTTTAAAATGTTTTATAAATAAAATTTTATATTGCAATTAAAGATTGTTTTCTTTAACCTCAACATGAGGTGATAATGAAAATTGTAAAATCTAAAGGATTAAATGAAAGCGAGAATAGATTAACGAAGCTAGGAGACAAAGTTTTTCTGGATTTATGGAGTTATCCAAATGTTTTTTACAAAGATAAGACTCCTAAAGAATTTGCAGATTTATTGGTTGTTTGCGGTAACAATATTATTATTTTTTCAGATAAAGAGATAAAATTCAATAAAGATATAGATATTGCAAAAGCTTGGAGAAGATGGGAGAATAAAGCCATATTATCATCAATTAAACAATTGAACAAAGCAGAGCACAGACTTATTAACCACAAAGATAGATTGTTTTTAGATGCAAAGTATACTCAACCATTCCCTATAGATCTTCCTAATATTGAGAATATGAAAATTTATTTAATTTGTGTAGCAAATGGGGTTAAAAGCGCATGCGAAGAATTTTATGGACCAAGATGCTCGGGAAGCTTAAGGTTCACTGATGCTGATTTAGATATTGGTGAGAGCGCTTTATCAATTCCTCTAACGGATCTGCCTCTTTTTAGAGCTAAAGATTATAATTGTAAAAAAAGATTTATACATGTTTTTGATGATGTTACTCTTCCTTTTGTATTGGATAAGTTAGATACTATAACAGATTTTGTTGAATATTTAGATAAAAAAGAAACCTTTCTTAGATGTGGAGCATCAATAACATATACAGGAGAAGAGGATTTATTATTAATTTATTTAGCAAATAAAAAATCTTTTCCATATAATAAAAACGTTAATAAGTATTTTTTTTCTGAAGAAGACTGGTTTTCTTTTGAAAGTAGACCTGATTATAGAAGTAAAATTTTGGCCAATCATAAAAGCTATACTTGGGATAGGTTAATAAAAACATGTGCAATGTATAGGCTTAATGATGAGGGGAAAACAGTAGTTCCCAAGGGAAAAGAAAAGCACGAAGGAGCTTTAAGGTATATGGCGCTTGAGCATAGACTAGGAAGGCGTTTCATAGCAGAAAGATTGCATTACGCTTTTTCTTCATATAATTTACAAGAAGAAAAAGATGCTTTTCCAATACATTTAACTTATTTTACATCTCTTACAACACCAAATTTGTGGTATGTAATATTGCAAATACCTCAACTTCAAAATGAAACTTATGATAAATATAGAGAAAGACGAGCAGAAACTTTAAGCGTTTACTGTCAGTGTGCAAAGGCAAAAGCCGTCTCTGAAGGTTATATATTAGATAAAGTTGTAGGAATAGCACTAGAGCCTCCCAAACAAAATAATTTATCAATGTCAGAAGATTTAATGTTAGTTGATTTTAACAATTGGTCGGAAGAAAATCAAAAAGAATTTGAGAATGTAAGAAAAATTTTAAATATTTTTACAGTTCCATTAGATGCAGCTCCAAGAGCAAAAGTTCAAGAGTATCCTTTTGCAAAAGAAGAAAAGAAAAAAATTAAAAGAAATTCAGATTGTCCTTGTGGAAGCGGTAAAAAATATAAAAAATGCTGTTTAATTAATAAGCGTAATTAAAATACCCTTGCTTTTTATTGTTTTTTAACTAATAATGTTTAGAATATTGTAAAGGCATGTTAACTTATGATATCAAAAAACTTTGAAGTATTAAAAAATAAAACTCCGCAGCTTGCCGAAATAGCAGCTTTTGCGGAGAGTTACATATACTCTGATCCTCAATCATCAGTTGCAAAATCTCGCTTATATGTTGAAAAAATAACTTTCATTTTATATAAAGCATACAAAATTGATTTGCCCGAAGATAAATCAATAAGCTCTTTAATAAATAATTACGAATTTAAGCAAAAAATGCCTTTAAGCATTGTTGCAAAACTAAACTCTATTAGAAAAATAGCAAATAATGTTGTACATGGCTCGGCAGTTGATTCAAAATTAGCTCTTTTATTATTAAAAGAGGTCTATGAAGTTAGTCGTTGGTTTGCTGCGGTGGCTTTAGGCGTTAAAGCTTCAGAGTATCCTGAATATATTGCACCTATTCCAAAAAAAGAAGCAAAGATTGACTCTCTTTCAGCAGATATAAAATTACAAAAAGCTCTAGATGAGCTAGAGAAAACAAAAATTGAATTAAAAGGTGTTAAATCTGAAAAAGAAAGTCAAAAAATTGCGGTTGATGAGTTGCAATACTCAGAAGAAAAAACAAGAAAGCATTTTATCGATGTTATGTTAAAGCAAGCAGGGTGGGATATTTCAGAAGATGGATCTAACACTCAAGAAGTTACTCAAGAAGAGCCTGTTGAGGGACAACCAACAGCAACTGGAACAGGATATGTTGATTATGTTCTCTGGGATAAAGACGGATCTCCTTTGGCAGTAATAGAAGCTAAAAAAACATCAATAGCTCCAGAAAAAGGCAAAAAACAAGCATCACTATATGCCGATGCGCTTGAAAAACAATATGGGCGCAGGCCAATAATATTTTATACCAATGGATTTGATACAAAAATTTGGGATGATGTAAATAAATATCCTCCAAGAGCTGTTTGGGGTTTTTATTCAAAAGAAAGCTTGAAGAGACTTATTTTTCAAAGAAGCCGAAAAGATATTGCTGTTGCTCAGCCAGATGCAGATATAGCAGGCAGAGATTACCAAATTAGAGCTATTAAAGCAGTTTGCGAATCTTTTATGAAGAAAAACAGAGAGGCTTTGATAGTTCAGGCAACCGGAACAGGTAAAACTAGGGTTTCTATTGCTTTGAGTAAATTGTTGCAAGATAATCTGTGGGCAAAAAGAATTTTATTTTTATGCGATAGAAATGCTTTGGTTAAACAAGCAAAAAGAAATTATAACACTTTATTAAATTCAGAATCTCTTACTATTTTAAGGGCTGGCAATAAAGACGCTCAGTCAAGCAATATAGTTTTTTCAACTTATCCCTCAATGATGAATAATTTTGCAAAATATGATGTTGGTTATTTTGATTTAATAATAGCAGATGAATCTCATCGTAGTATTTATAATATATATGCTGATATTTTTAAGTATTTTGACGGCTTAAAGGTTGGGTTGACAGCAACACCTGTTGAATTTGTAAATAGAAATACATTTAAGCTATTTAATTGTGAAGATGGGAAACCTACATTTTATTATTCTCTTGATGAGGCTATTAATGAAGGGCATTTGGTTGATTATGTTGCTTACAAGCATGATACAGATTTTTTAAGAGAAGGTATTCATTATAATAAATTGTCAAAAGATCAGCAAAATCAAATAGAAAATGATGAATTTGCTGAAGATTTATCAGTTGATGCAAAATCAGTTGATAAAAAAGTTATGAATGGTCCAACCACAAAACTAATAATTAGAAATTTAATGGATAACGGAATCAAAGATGCTGACGGCCAAATGATTGGTAAAAGTATCATTTTTGCCAGAAATCATAATCATGCTCAGTTTATTTTAGACACTCTTGATAAAATGTATCCTCAATATGGCGGTAAGATTGCTGCAGTTATAGATGTATATGATGGTAGAGCAGACAGTTTGATTGATGATTTTTCAGATGTTAATAATTCTTTGAAAATTGCAATTTCTGTTGATATGTTAGACACAGGTATTGATGTGCCAGAAGTGGTTAATCTTGTTTTTGCAAAACCTGTAAAATCAAAAGTAAAATTTTGGCAAATGATAGGTAGAGGCACAAGGTTGCGTAAAAATCTTTTTGGGCAAGGTAAAGATAAAATGTTTTTTAAGATTTTTGACCATTGGCAAAATTTTGAATATTTTGATCAAGATGATAAAAAGAAAAACAAAGCACCACAACAAAAGTCTTTGATGCAAACTTTGTTTGAAACAAAAATTGATATTTGCAAAACTGCAAAATCTCAAAATAACTTAGAAGTTTATGAAGATAGCATTAAGCAAATTATAAAAATGATTAATGATTTGCCAGAAGAAAGCATTTCTGTAAAAGAAAAATGGAGAGAAAAACGCTTTTTTGCAAAAAGAGAAAATTTAAATATTGAAAAACAAGATGTTGAGCATCGGTTGAAAGAAGAAATTGCACCACTAATGCAGTGGATAGACATTTATGGCAAAGCAACAAGCTATAGATTTGACAATGCTATTAGCAAAATACAAAAATCTTTATTGCTCGGGCAAGGATTGGACGATGCAAAAAAGGCGTTAATTGAGCAAATTTCTAAATTGCCAACAAATATTAATCAAGTAAAGGCAAAAATAGAGACAATAAATTTAATTAAGTCAGATGACTTTTGGAGTAGTGTAGATTACCAAAGTCTTGAAAAAGCAAGACTTGATTTGCGAAATGTTATAAAATATCTACCAAAAGAAGATGAAGCTTTGCCGCCAAGAATTTATAATATTGACGAAGATGAAAATAAAGTTATTTTTACTGTAATAAAAAACTTATATCCTGCAGGTATGCAAGCTTATAAGGCACAAATAACAGATGTTTTGCAAAAAATTATAGATAACTCACGAATAGTTAACAAAATTAAATCTGGCCAAGGCTTGAATAAAACAGATTTTAACGAGTTGGTTTCTTTGATTTTAGTACAAAACCCATCTTTAGATAAAGAAATTTTACAAGCATTCTTTCCATCGGCAGAAAAATTAGAACAAGTTTTAATTTCAATATCAGGAATGGATGAAGATTATATTAAGGCAAAATTTGCTGAATTTATGCAAAAATATCATTTAAGCTCTGTGCAAAACAAATTTTTAAGTATGTTGCAAAATCAAATAATTAAAAATAATGGTATAGAGTTATCAAGCCTATATCAAAGCCCCTTTACTTTAATAGATAAAAACAGTATTGATGGAGTGTTTACAAGCACTCAGGCAGATGAAATTGTAAATATATTAAAAGTGTTTAATACAGAAATAGAATTAGGATTATAAATTATGACATATCAAGAGTTTAAGAGAACGATAGACGCACTGTGGGAAAAATTTTGGACCGGTGGTATAACCAACCCTCTTTCTGTAATTGAGCAAATTACTTATTTGATTTTCCTTAAAATGTTAGATGAAAAAGAACAACAAAACGAAGCCATGCAAAGAAGATTCAAAAAAGAGTTTGTTAGTGCTTTTCTAGACTTTAAAATTAATCCACATGATGAAAAATCACCTGTAATAAAAGGTGAAGATGTACGTTGGCATAATTTTACAAATCAAGCAGCAGCTCCAATGTTAGAAACATTAAGAGACAAGGTTTTTCCATTTTTGCGTCAATGTGCTTTTTCAAATACTCAAGCTGGAGCATATTTAAAAGATTCTTATTTGTTGATTACTAAGGCATCTGTATTAAATGATGCGGTGGCATTGATTAATAAATTGCCGTTAGATAGAGATGATGTTAAAGGTAATTTGTATGAATATTTATTAAGCAAGCTATCAACTTCTGGTATTAACGGACAATTTAGAACTCCTCGTCATATTATAAAAATGATTGTAGATATAACAAAACCTCAAAAAGATGAAAAAATAGTTGACCCAATGTGCGGCACGGCTGGTTTTTTAATGACTTCAATTTTGCATATTATGCAAGCTAACACTTCAAAAGACGGAATTAATGATGATGGCTTTTATACTGGCGATTTATTGAGTGCAGAAGAAAGAAAAGCTTTGCAAAGCAATATTTATGGTTTTGATTTTGATGCTAGCATGTTAAGAGTTGCAGCAATGAACTTAATGCTTCATGGAATAGATAACCCAAATGTATTATATCAAGATGCTTTTTCACAAAACTTTTATGATCGCAATCCTAAGCAGGCAGAAGAATTTTTTGATGTTGTGTTGGCAAATCCTCCATTTAAGGGATCTTTAGACTATGAAGATATTGCCCCAAATTTATTGACTACCGTAAAAACAAAAAAAACAGAAGTGTTGTCAATTCCTTTCTTTTTAAGATTGTTAAAAACAGGTGGTAGAGCAGGTATTATTGTGCCAGCTGGCGTTCTTTCTACAGAAAACAATGCTTATAAAGAAGCTAGAAAGATGTTAATAGAAGATAATCAGCTAGAGGCCGTTATCACCATGCCATCTGGAGTGTTTAAGCCTTATGCTGGTGTTGCAACCGCAGTTTTGATTTTTGCCAAAGGTGGTGAGACTGACAAAGTTTGGTTTTATGAAATGGCAAATGATGGCTTTAGCCTTGATGATAAAAGAACTCCAATTGAAGTAAATGATATTAATGATGTTATTGCAAAATTTGAAAATAAAGAAGTAAGCGACAAATCTTTTGTGGTAAGCAGAAAAGAGTTAAAAGAAAAAGAATATTCTTTATTGCCATCAAAATATAAAGAAGTTGAATACACTCCAAGAGTATTTGCCCACACTCCACTAGAATATGTGAATATGATAATAGAAAGCGAAAAGAAATCTTTAGTTTTGCTAGAAAAGCTAAAGAAAACCTTGGAGAACGGCTATGGCAAATAAATTACCAAAAGGCTGGGTTGAAGAGAGCCTTGTAAAAGTGTCAAATATTTCTAGTGGTAACTCAGCCCCTCAAAGTTCAGATTTTTTTACGGGCGGTAGCCACCCTTTTTGTCGCACATCTGATGTGGGAAAAATACACAGAAGTGCAAATTTTTCAGATATAAAAGACCATCTAAATGAAAAAGGGATAAGAGGCATGAGAATGTTTCCTAAAAAAACCATTTTATTTCCAAAGAGTGGAGCTTCAACATTGCTTAACCACAGAGTTTCTCTTTCTGTTGATTCATATGTGTCTTCACATTTAGCAACAATAATTCCTGATAATACTAAATTAGTTGATAATTATTTATATTATATTTTATGTACTGTTGATGCAAAGGATATAGTAGCTAATAGTGATTACCCTTCCTTAAAATTATCAGATATAGAAAAAATAAAAATATTATATCCAACCGAAAAGAAAGAGCAAGAGTATATCGTTGATTCTTTAGACACTTTAGCGAATATGATAAAAATTCGCAAAGAAACAATAGCCCTTTCAAAAGAACTAATCCCTGCAATCTTCCAAGAAATGTTCGGCGACCCAATCAAAAATGAAAAAGGCTGGGAAACGGATTCATTGGGATCTCTTTGTGATGTTCGAGATGGCACGCACGACTCTCCCAAATTCGTAAATGATGGCTATCCTCTTATCACATCTAAAAATTTAGATAATGGTTTAATTAATTTTGAAAATGTTTCATATTTATCTGAAAATGATTATAACAAAATTAATGAGCGTTCGTTTGTAGATGATGGTGATATTCTATATGCAATGATAGGTACTATTGGAAACCCCGTAATTGTAAAAAAAGATAGAGAATTTGCAATTAAAAATGTTGCTTTGTTTAAATTTCAAGAAGATAAAAATAAGGTTATAAATTATTATATAAATACATTACTTGATGTAATAACATATGACTTTAAACAAAAGGCTGTAGGAGGAAATCAAAAATTTGTATCTTTAGGTTTTTTAAGAAAATATACAGTTCCAGTTCCTCCTCTCCCTCTCCAACAAGAATTTGCAAATAAGGTTGCTGAAATAAATGAATACATAGAGGCTCAACAAGCCGAACTAGCCCAGTTTGAAGAGCTATTCCAATCCACCCTCCAAAAAGCCTTCACTGGTGAATTGACATATAACTTTCCAAGAAAGGATGCAAAATAATGAGTAGTAGCGGTAAAAGCTTTATAGAAGGATTGCAAAATAGAGAAAAAAGAAAAAAGCAATTTCTCTCTCAAAAGTCAAAGCCGTCTATTTTGAATACTTTTAATAATATTGATTATCTTGAATATGCTTATAATAAATATAAAACCTCTGGTCGTTTTTATCATGATAGTTTGATAGAAATTGCTAGAGATATTGGCAGTAACAAGATATCAGAAAAACAAGAGCTTAATTTTCATAATTTAATCTCTATTGCAGAAGAAAAACTAAATCCTGAGCAAAGAAGAACAAATTCAATTAATGTTCAAATTATGCAAGCTTTTGCAAAACACTTAAAGCCTAATGGGCCTTATGCTGATATGGCTGTCGGCATGGGTGGTTTAATATGGGGATTAAAAAATGTTGCTCATATACAAGATGTAAATTATGATTTTGCAAGTGTTGCAAAAGTTGTTTCTACATATTGTGAAAATGAACCTAGATGTGAGATGAAAGATAGTATTTCTGAAGAATATCCTTATTTTCTTGATGGCGCTGTGTTTTTATTTGATCCTCCAATGGGGCAATCAAGAGTAAAGCCAGGAATTTGGAAAGATATAAAAACAACTATCCCATTAAAAACAAAAGTTGGAAATGATATTATTACAAAATCAGGAGATACCCTTGTGGCAAAAGCTTGTTTGTCAGAGGTGATTTTAGGTGATTATAATAGCGATTCAACTTCATTAACAGAAAATATGTTTATTACAAATTTTTTATTAAAAGCAAGCCCTCAAGATTATTTTATTTGTCTTGTGCCTGAAAGTTTTTTAACTAGAAATGAAAAAGAACACAATAATTTAAGAAAATATCTTGTTCAAAATTCCCTTATTGCTGTTATTAAGCTAAAAATAAATCAAGGGGTTAATACAGTTATATTGGTAGGTCAAAAATATAAAGAAGGAAAACACGGTGAGCAAATTAAGTTAATTACATCAGAAAATAATAATATTGAAGAAATATTAAACGCTTTTGAGGCTAATGAAAGCTATGAATCAGAAGATAAAAAATGTAAATCAATTTGCATAAATATTGAAGAAATAGCAGCTTCTGCAAATCAAGACTATATCTTAAACATGCCTATTATAATCAAAGATGATAAAAAGATAATAAGACACCCCAAAGAGATAATACAAGACATAAAAACTAATGAATTAACATTAAAACCTTTACGTGTTAAAATTATTTGCCCTAAATTTTTAGAGTTTTTAAAGGATAATGATAAAAATAAAGAAGTTGTTGTTGATAATAAATTTTGGTTTGAAGAAGAGAAATATAATGATAATTCAATTATAAATTTAGTTAGAATTTTTTATAAAGATGATATTTTAATTTTGAATAAAAAGAATAAAGGTACTTTAGATATATCATATATAAATAATTTTGATGATCTTAAGAATATAATGATATTGTCCAGTGTAAATATAATAAAAATCAAAGGTGATGATTTTATAGTAGATGTGTGTAAGAAAAATGTGCTTAACAATAGACTATATTTAAAGAGTGCTCCAGAAGAATTGTATAAAAGGCTTAAAGTAAATAAACATGTATCTTCTTTAATTTCTATTTTAGATCCAATCGCTCAAGAAGTTTATGCTGATATTTGTAAGTTTTATTCGATTGATGAAAATCAAGATAATACAATTATAAAAAAATATCCGTTATCGCAAATATTAAGAAGTTTAGAATTATTGAGTAAAATGCTTCTAATTTCTCCACAAACAAAAAAGAATTCATTTGTTTATAAAAATTTCAAACCTCTTTATCCTTTTTTTGATGGAGAAATATAATGTTAAAAAAAATAAAAATAGATAGTTTTAAGGGGTTTAACGATTTTCAACTCAATTTTAGTGGTACAAGTTGGCTTAACCTTTTGGTTGGACGCAACGGATCTGGAAAAAGTACTTTTTTAGATGCATTAGCAGAAATTGGGGTAAGTAATTTAATATCTGCAGTAGATCATAAAGTTGATAATGTAAGGTTTAATTATACTATAGAAACAAATAATGTTAAAATTTCAAAAAATAAAGAACGTCCAGAAAACTATAGTGGAATTTGGAATAACATTATAAGACTTCATACAGGATATACGGAAAGAACATATAATGAAAATATTCAGAACTACATATCTTGCGATGCAAAAACGTCAAAAATAGCATTGTTTGTTTTTTTAGCTCTTGGTTTTCATAAAACAGATAAAGGATGGAAACAACTTATTAATTTAGTTTTTAATAATAGTTTTAAGTGTGCTGATAATGTGTTTTCTGTTAAAAGTATGTATATTGATACACCTTTAACTCCAAGTTCTATTGAAGATATTGAAAATAATGAGGCAACTAAAGATGAAATCGTCACATCAGAGGATTTTGCAGCGTCTTTCTTAAAGAATTTTTTTATTACAATGCCTAACTATAAAATTTCACAAACACATTATAAAAATGAAAACACTCGTTTTTTTTGGCAAAATAACAATAATTCAATATTAAAGGAGTTAAAGGAAAAATCTTGTTTTGTTATATTTGAAGATTTTTATAAGGAATTTCCTCACCCTTTAAAAGATGTCGGTTTTTTCTATACAGTTAATGATAATCAAATTGTATTCGATGAACAGTTTTTAAGTGATGGAGAACACGGAATTCTTAGTCGATATGCTTTATTATATTTATTGTCAAAAAATGATAAGAAGTCTTTAATTTTATTAGATGAACCAGAAACTCACTTTAATGAACACTGGAAGAGATATTTTTTATATATTGTTTCTGAGTTATTTAAAAATAAACAACATGATGTTTTTATTGCCACTCATTCTGCTATGCTTGTTACAGATGCTAAAAATAACGAACTTTATAAATTTGAAAATAATGATGGAGAAATAAGGGCTTCTGATACACTTATAAACTCTTATGGCGTTAACACCGTAGACATTGGGCAAATTCTTTTCAAAATGGAAGGTAGCATCGGTGAACGAGCAAAAGAAGATATAGAATCTGTTTTATCTAAAGGCAGCACAAAAGACATTGAAGAACTATTAAAAGAAGTTGGACCTGGTGAATATCGTTGGAGATTAAGAGCTAGATTAAAATATTTAGAAGATAAAGAGCAAGAGCCTAAAAAGAAATATATTAGAAGTAACAAAAGATGTTAAAAAAAGAAGATAACTACTTAACCTTAATAAAAGAAAAAGAAACTGATATTATTAATGAATTTAAAGATAATAAAATTTTCTCAAATAAATACAAAGAAGAAACTATTGAGCTTCTTTTTTATGATCAACTGAATTATCCTTATAAAGATTCTTTTAATTATAAAGAAATAATAAAAACTAAAAAAATAAAAGAGTACACTTATTCTGACACATTAAATGATTCAATTCTTTATTTAGGTATTAATCTTATAAATGGATATAAATCTATAACATCTGAAGTCAAACAAGATTTTAGAAAAGATTTTTTTCAAAAAAAAGACAGATGTCCTGTTTGTGGAAGAATACTGCAAAAAAGTAGCAAGACATCTATTTGCAACGCAGATTTAGATCATTTCTTACCTAAATCTATTTACCCTCAGTTTTCTTTGTTTGCAGATAATTTAATTCCCATATGTAAAGATTGCAATCAAGTTGAAAAAAAAGATCAAGATATTGATATAACAAAATTGAAAACTATACTAAAAGAAAAAAGCCCTAAAGAGTTTTCAATATTTAATGAGATTCACTACGATTTTGAAAAAAGAAAAGTAAAATTAATTTCAGATAAAAAAGGGATATTATTAAGTATATATGGATTAAATGAAAGATACTCTTTTGCTTGTGAAAAATTATACAACAATCTTTTTAATCTTATCAAATATCACAATATCAACACTCCTGAGGCTTTAGAGACATTTTTAGAATCATGTTTATCTGCAAATATGCAAGAAATGGTGTCAGATTTTTCATTAAATAATTATCCAAAGTTATGGAATGATTTTATTGATTATGTTTTATACGACTACAACAACCTTTCAGCTCTTTGGGAAGAGTTGAGGGAATATAATAAATTACAGTTTTATATTTAATGTTAAATCACATTTAATTTTTTCAATACTTGCTCTAATGCAAACTCTAATCCTGCGTTTTTTATTTCTTCAAAATATATAACATTTCTTATATATTTAAGATCACATATAATAATATCATCAACTTTATCAGCATAAAAATTAGGCTCATCAAGAACAATCCTTCCTGTTATGTGAGAAATAGCTTCAAGCGTTTTTCTATATTTCTGGATGTTTGTAACAATCAAAAATATAGCTTTCTCTCTATCATAGTTTTTCAATACTTCTCTAACTTCCTTGGATGCTAATGCTGGTTTTGCAAGTCTATGAGCATCTTTTAATAATTTCATAGTATTATTAAATATTATTATTACTCGCTCATTTTCCTTTTCTATATCATTTGCTAAATTGCTTTGTTCAGCCATGGTCTTTTTTCCTATAAATTCATACGTGTCTTTTTTGATCTTTAATATTATTCATATGCATTATAGTTTTTTGTGTTTCAGCTTCAATTGATGAAATAATATTTTTTTCTGTTACGTTAAATTTGTAAACAAATAGAAGTTTTGAAAGATTCATAGAAAATTCTTTATAGCCGTTATGCAGTAAAGTTACTAAACTCCCAAAACATGATGAATATGCATTTTTTAGATAGTTATAGTTTTCCAGATTTATCTGCAAATTTTCTTGAGCGATAATTGCACTTTCTTCAGATATTGTTTTATTAATTTCTAATTTATTGCCTTCAATTTTTTTTAATACTATTTGCATAGATATTCTCAAAGAATTATATTTAGCTGCGGTGTTTTGAATCTCTGTTAAATCTACATTAGAGTATAATATGTCAAAAATAATACTTTGATATTTATTTAATTTTTTGGGAGATTTATTAAAAAATGGATTGTAATTCCAAAAAGCAGGTTTTTCTAAACAAGAAAAGCTTAATGTATCAGCTAATAATTGATGCATATACTCATCATCATAATCTACTACGTTGGTTTCATGTATTGCTGATAATCTTTGCATTAAATTTTGACATAAATAAAGTTTGTTTAGTACGCCATTTGTGAAAACTAAAACGGACTTAAAGTATTTATCTCTTTCATGTAAATAATATACTACTGCAGATGATAGTGTTATAATAAAACCAGTAAAAATTCCTACTAGGATATTAAAAAAACTACTATACACTGCTGTTTGCTTAAAACATGTCTGCTGTATACACATTATGGCAATCAAAATAATCATTGCCCAAATACTAAATTTTATTGTTTTCTTATAAATCTCCATTTTCATCTCCTTAAATTCAAGATTATATATAAAAGATGGTAAATCTCATTTTACAAAGAGTCAAGCGGTGTTAATAACTTTAACATACCTAATCAACTATATCAAAACTCTAGACATTTTAATTGTTTAGATTATAGTTAATAATAAGGAGCTGTATGATGCAAAAATTAGATAAAAAAACTAAAGATGTTTGTTTTCAAACAGAGGCTGATAAGAGATTCAGGCTTAGGGCTGCTGCAATTATTATTGAAAATAATCATGTATTATTTGCTACAAATGATAAATCTGATTACTATTATAGTATTGGTGGCGCAATAGAGTTGGGTGAAACAGCTGAGCAAGCAGTTGTTAGAGAAGTGTTTGAAGAAACTGGTGTTAAGTATGAAATAGATAGATTAGCCTTTATTGAAGAAAACTTTTTTAAGCAAGAAGAAGGCTTGTTAAAAGGGTTAGAATGCCATGAGATTGTCTTTTTCTTTTTAATGAAACCTCGGGGAAGTCAAGAAGTTAGCTCAAATTCAAAAACTTTTAACAACACTATTGATGAACAAAAATGCTGGTTGCCAATAAATGAACTTGATAAATATGAAGCTTTTCCCAAGTGGATGGGTAAAAAGATTAAAGATATAAAGCCTTATATTGAACATATTGTAACGTTGAAGTAAGATAAAATGACAACAAAGCCAAAGGCTGTACTTTTTGATTGGGATAATACTCTAGCGCAGACTAGAAATGCGGTGGTTGAAACTATTGAAAAAGTGTTAAAAGCTTATAACAAAGAACCTTGGGCTGTTACAAAAGCAAAATATCGTGACGGCACAAAATCTTTTAAGGAGAATTTCCCAAATTTTTTTGGTGAAAATGCAAAGCAAGCTTATGAAGATTATTTAAATGATTATAATCCAAACAGCGTAACGCCAACAGAAGGATCTTTAGAATTTCTAGAGTTTTGCCAAAAAGAAAATATTGAAATTTATATAATCTCAAATAAAGAAAAAAGCCTATTATTAAACGAAGTTAAAGCCTGTTTTTCTGATACCCCGTTTTTAGGTATTTACGGCAATGGTGAAACAAAGAACAATAAACCAGCTGCAGATCCTGTTTTTCTCGCCTTAAAAAACGCTACTTTTGAAATAAACAAAGAAAATGTTTGGCTAGTTGGTGATTCTAAACAAGACACAGAATGCGCCTTTAACGCTAATATATTGCCTGTTTTAATAAGCAAAGGACTTTTTATGGATAATGATTACATTAAAAGTAAAAAAAATAATATGCTTGTTTTTAATAGTTTTAGAGAATTACTTGAATTTATAAAAAGAGGTAAAAATGAATAAAAAGCGTTGTACGTGGTGTGATGATTCACAAATTTATAAAAATTATCATGACAATGAATGGGGTAAGCCACTGCATGATGATGATAAACTATTTGAGATGCTATCTTTAGAAGGTTTTCAGGCTGGACTTTCGTGGATTACGATCTTGAAAAAGCGAGAGCACTTTCGCCAAGCGTTTGATAATTTCAATCCTCAAACAGTGGCTTTATATAATGAAAATAAAGTTGATGAGCTTATGGATAATGAGGGCATCATTCGTCACAGGGGTAAAATTGCTGCGACAATAGGTAACGCTAAGGCTTTTACTCAAATTCAAAAAGAATGGGAGAATTTTGATAAGTTTATTTGGAATTATGTTGATGGTAAGCCTATCTTAAACCAGTTTAAGGATATATCAGATGTTCCAGCGCAAAGTGAATTATCAATACAGATTAGTAAAGATTTAAAGAAAAGAGGCTTCAAGTTTGTTGGGCCAACAATAGTTTATTCTTTTATGCA
Source organism: Alphaproteobacteria bacterium (assembly GCA_044432975.1). Lineage (GTDB taxonomy): Bacteria > Pseudomonadota > Alphaproteobacteria > RF32 > CAG-239 > JAWXUC01. The sequence continues at coordinate 23,401 of JAWXUC010000013.1, forward strand.
AGCCATTGGCATGGTAAATGACCATACTTCAACCTGCTTTTTGTATAAAAATCCTTAAAACGCACTTTTCCGACCATAAAGTCAAGTGTTTTTACATTTTTCCGACCATAGTTTGTGGTGTTTTTCACACTTTTCCCACCATAAGCTTATTTTAACGCTATTTTACTGGGCCGGTATAGGACTTGAGTGAAAAGAATTGAGGGGTGGGAAAAAATGCTTTTTTCATGGAATTAAATTTTATAACAATCCATATCAAAAATAAAAAAAGAGGTCATGCAGTCAGAGTCACCATTAGCAACCCATCAGCCGAACCTCTATTTTTAATATAATATAAAAACATTAATAGTCAACTTCTTTTGACTGTTTTTTTATTGATAATTTTTAATGACCTTTAGGTTTTTGGGGGCTCTAAAGTTCTGCTTCAATAATATCTATATATTCCTTAAAAATATATTTTTTATATCTTTGGGTTTTATTCGATTGCACTAAAATTTTTTTATCAACAAAACTATTCACCAATTTATTGGCGGTTGCTTTACTTATAGACAGTTCTTTTTCTACAAAGCTAATATCTAAAGCAGGTCTTATAAAAACAATATCTAAGAGTTTGTGTTCTTTATCACCTTTTACAACCAATAATTTATCATCTTTTAGTTTTTGTATTTTCTTTGTTGTTTCTATAATTTGTTTGCACACAGATGTAATCCCTTTTAAGAAAAAAGAGATCCATCTTGTATAATCATTATTTTCTCTAACATTTGTTAAAAGATCATAATATTCAATTTTGTGCTTTTTTAAGTATAGACTTAAATATAGAGTTGGATGATTTAAAATACCTTTATGGATTAAAAATAAACTAATTAAAAGTCTACCAATACGACCATTGCCATCTAAAAAGGGGTGTATAGTTTCAAATTGATAATGAATCAAGGCTATATTTATAACATCAGGTAAATTTCCATAATGAATGTATTTTTCTAAATCGCTCATTAAATCTGCAATATCATCTTCAATGGGGGGAACAAAGACAGCGTCAGATGGTTTACTGCCACCTATATAGTTTTGGCTTTTTCTGAATTCTCCAGGAGTTTTGTTGTTTTCTCCTCCTCTAACATTTTTCATTAATATATTATGACATTCTCTTAATAGTCTTGAAGAAAGTGGGAGTTTATTATTTTTTATTTGATCAACACCAAATTTCATAGCATTTAAATAATTTTTTACTTCTAAAACATCTATTGTTGGGTTGAAATTATCTTCATTTTCAAGAACCTCTATCATTGTTGATTGAGTTCCTTCTATTTGTGATGATAAAACGGCCTCTTTTAGAGCATATTTTTCTATAAGTAAGTCAGGATTTGGTAATAATTGATTAATTGCATTTAGCTCTCCAAGAGCAAGAGTCGCAGAAGTTATATCTGAATAAAGACTAGATATATTTAATTCTTGTCCAACATTTTTTAATAACAATGGTCTAAATGCATTATACCCTTTTCCTGTATCAATTTTATGCCCAGAGGTAATCATTTCAACTCCTTTTTTAAGTTTAATTTATTATACTAAATATAATATATATTACTTTAAGTTTAAAATCAAACAAAAAATTAAACTTAAAACTGTTTTTTGTGATTTAAGTTTAATTTTTAATGACCTTCAGGTTATAGAAATCGCTGTCCAGTAAAACTGCTGTTAAAGTCGTTGGTTTTCAATATTTTACTGGACCGCTATAGGACTTGGAGAGATAGAATTGAGGGGTAGAAAATCGGATAAAAAAGGGTTGGGAGTGTTAAGCTTAACCGCTCTCAAAGTGGCGGAAATGGGGCGGTTGAGGGTTTGATGGGGGTTAATAGTGGGTTATTTAAGAGGATTCTCATAACCTGAAGGTCGTTAGTTCAAATCTAGCCCCCGCAACCAACATTTAACTCCCTAACTTCAAATAGTTAGGGAGTTTTTTTGTATATGAAATTTTATAAGGCTCTTGACTAGCAAATTTAATTTTGCTAGTCAAGAGCCTTAGAAATTTATTAATACCAACAAATAAATGTAATATTGATGAAGCTGTTTTAACAATGGAAGATGCTTATGCAAAAAAAATAGAAAAAGAAGCAAAAGCGGATGATTTGTTAAAATCAATAGATGATTATGTTTTAAGTGAGTTAGGTATACAACTTCCTGAATATTGTAAAGAAAAAGAATTTAAGTTTAATGTAAGTTCGCTTTTGGGTTCTCGTTATAATCCAGAATATAATCAACCATATTTTCAAAAGCTTCAGTCGGCAATTAAAGATGTAGAATATATCAGACTTTATGATATTGTCTCAAATGAAACTGTTAATACTACTAAATTAGATTTTGTTAATTATGTTGATCTTGGAAGTATTGAAGAAAAAACAAACACTATAGAGTATAACTTAATTGAAAATAAAGAGATTCCTAGTCGTGCTAAAATGAAAATAAATAAAGGCGATTTAGTTTTTTCTGGATTGGCTGGTTCTATTTCATCAATTGCTATAATAGATGAAAACTTAGAAAATATGGTGGCATCTACAGGTTTCTTTATAATAAAAAAATCAGATAAACATAATAATGATTATTTGCTTGCTTTATTTAAAACAAGTTTTATGCAAAGACTGCTTGTTAGACATGCTTCGGGAGCTGTTATGCCTGCTATTAATAATTCAGAATTAAAAAATATTTTTATTCCTATGCCTGATTTAGCTTTGCAAAATAAAATAGCAAATAAGGTAAAGGCTATTATAAACGAAGCAAAAGAACTTAAAAAACAAGCTTTAGAAGGTTTAGAGAATGCACAATCTAAAGTTGAGAAAATTTTATTGGGAGAATAAATAATTCTTTTATTAAGGAGTGTATTATGATAATAAAACCTAAGGTGATACTTTTTGATTGGGATAATACTTTGGCGCAGACTAGGGGGCGGTGGTTGAGGCTATTGAGAAAGTGTTGAAGTCTTATAATAAAGAGGCTTGGGATGTTGTTAAAGCAAAATATCGTGATGGCACAAAGTCTTTTAAGGAGAATTTTTCAAATTTTTTTGGTGATGATGCAAATCAAGCTTATGAAGAATATTTAAGGGTTTATAATCCTAATAGTGTAAAACAGTGTTCTCCTGAGAATAAACATCCATTTTTCATTGCCTTACGGCAATGATGGTGATTAATAATCGCCCTTACAAATCAGCTAAATAATAATCATGGCTATACCTTGCTGCGGGGCAAGGGCGAAACGTCGCCCCTGGCCCCTGCCTTACAATAATCAGTGCAAATGCGAACTTCGCGCTAACGTGAGATTCGTATAAGAGCAAAAGTTATTTATATTATTACACTTTTAGATGTAGGGACAAGGCTCTGCCTTGTCCGGACAGGGCAGAGCCCTGTCCCTACGAAAGGCATTGCTTTTAGTGACAAAGCATTGTTATTTATTGTGTTTTTGTATTAACACGAACCTCGCGTTATTCTAACTCTTCGGTTATTTCATCTTGGTTCATCCATTTATAAAGAGTTGCTCTACTAACTCTTAATCTTTTAGCTACATGTGCTTTGGGGACGCCGTTATCTAATAAAAGATTTATTTTTTCATTTTTTCCTGATAGTTTGGGTTTTACTATTTGGTTTATGGGGCGACCAAGACCTTTGCCTTCAGATTTTATGCGTGCTAAGGCTTCTTTGGTTCTTTGAGAGATTAGGTTTCTTTCTATTTCTGCAGACAAACCAAAAGCAAAGGCTAGAACTTTGCTTTGAATATCAACACCGAGGCGGTAACCATCTTTAATTGTCCATACTTGACAATCTTTGTTTAAGCAGTTGTGCAGAATTCCCATTATTTGAAGCAGGTTTCGGCCCAGACGAGAAAGTTCTGATGTTATTAAAATGTCATTCTTTTTTATATTTTTTATAAGTTTGCCAAGTTTTCTTTTGTTTATATCTTTTTGAGAAGATATTTTTTCTTTAATCCACCTATCAACCTTAATATTTTCTTTTTTGCAAAAGTTTTCAATTTCAAAACGTTGGTTTTCAACGCTTTGCTTATCTGTTGATACTCTTATATATCCGTAAATCATTTTTAGTTCCTTTCTGTTAGTTTTACAGATGAAGTATAACGCGAGATTTGTATAAGAAAGAAATAGGTGTTTTTTTACACTGTTAGAGGGTTTTACGATTAAATAGCATAATTTTTTGCTCGTCTTTTTAGTTTTGATCTTTGACTTTTTTCCTTATGGAGAGCCTACTCCACAGCGTCAAAAAGTCAAATTCAAAACTAAAAATCCATCACAAAAATGATTCTATTTAATCGTAAAACCCTCTAAAGTATGGGAGAACGCAGTTCTCCCATACAATTATGTGCAAAAAAACAACCGCTAAATAATTAATTTTAGCGGTTGCTTTTTTGTTTTTATTAAATATTAAAATTTATATTTAACATTTAATGTTCCTGTGTGATCTTCGTAGTCTGAACGGAATTTTCCTTCATAACCTAAAGATAATTCAACTTGTTCATTAACATCAGCTGTAAAGCCAACGCCAAATTCCATTCCGAATTTATCTAAAGCTTCACCAGTTGTTGTATAAGTAGAACCGTTTGCTAATGTTACAATAGAATTTGCATCATCATTAAACAAGTCATAAGTTAAAGCGGCTTTAACTTCTGGACGTAAAGTTGAACCATTTTCAAGAGCAAATGTTTTACCTGCTTTGGCACCAACAACAGCTGTTAAGATATCAGAATCATCACCAGAGATTTTAGAATCTAAAGTATCTGTATAAGAATCTTGAGAAACTTTAACATAACGTAATCCTGCTTCTGGAGTTACATCTACGTTTTGAACAGCCATATCATAACCACTCATAACTTGTAAACCAATTGCATCTACATCATAAGAAGCTGTTTTTGTGTTTGAGCTTTCATCATAAGAAGCAAAGCTATAGCTTGCAATACCGTTTACATACCAGTTTGATGGTTTGTATTCACCATAAACAAAGAATGTGTTTGTGTCAGCATCTGTAGAACGAGAAGATGTGTCAATATCTGTATTGCTATAAGCATAACCAATACCAGCTTTAACATTGTCGTTAATTTGTTTTTCAGCACCAAATGCAACACCGTTTGAATCTGAATCAAAGCTATTGTCTAATGATGCAGAATTAATCATTGTTTGAGCCCAAACAGCACCACCTTCTAAATAAGAATCACCAGAATTCATACCAGAAGTTGAAGAAGCTACAGAACCACCAGATAAACGTGTTCCTACAGCACCAAATGTTGCACTAGCACTAGCTACTGTTGAACTTTGAGCTGAAGATGTTGTATCTGAAGACATTTGTTCAACTGTTTTCAAAGCTGCAGCTCTAACGCTTGCATCAGATGATTGTAAACCATCATTGATTGATGTTGCAATTTTGTTAAATGCTTCATTAGACGTTGTTGCGCTACCAGAAATAACAGCAGAAACAGCACTTGCAGCATTGTTTGTTGCACCAGTAGAAGTAGCGATGTCTTCTGATGATTTTGTTGTAATGTTTGTTATTGTATTCTTATCATCATTTTCATCGAATTCATAATTATAAAGAGTACTTGTCCAATTGCCATTACCTTCAACTTTTGTTGCTAAAGAGTAAGTGGCACCATTATCAAAACTTTTGTCTGTTCCTAAACTTGCTGCTAATGTAGTATCTCCATTTAATGTAATAGTACCATTAACTCTTTTTGTGCCATCTAAAGTAACAGCATAAGTTGAGCCATTGTCAAAAGCAACATTGCCTGTAATTGTTCCGTTATTTGTTAATGTTGTATTGCTGAATGTTGTTTTATTATCAACAGTTAATGTACCGCTATTAACTACACTACCACCAGAAATTGTTAAAGAAGAATCTGCAGCGCCTTTGATATAATTATTATTTACAAAAGTTATAGTTTTACCATCTGCAATTGTTAATGTTTTATTTAGATCAGATGCATAATCTTCATCAGTTTTATATAAATAAACACCTGTGCCATCTGTAAAAGTCATGTTGCCAACAGTTAAATTATTTCCAAGAACTAATTCTCCTTCTGTTTTATCATCGGCGATTGTTCCTTTATTAATAATTACATCAACACCTGAAATATTAGAACCAGAAGCTGTTTGTGTTAAATAACCATAAACAGTTAAGGTGCTATTATTATTTGTAGTTAAAGTTACTTTATCATGTAAAGTTAATTGTTTGTTAATTGTAACATTTTCTGTTAAAGAAAAAGATGCATCTTCACCTGTTTGTGCATCATCTGTTCCAACAAGACCAACGGTAACTCCTGTTTGACTAGTAATTACACCACCACTGACAATATTAACAACACTACTATCTGGAGTAGTAGTATCACCACTACCTTGAGTATTATCATCAATGGCCATAGCTGGAGTTGCAAGCATAAATAGGCCTGCGTTGATTAAAAAACATTTTTTTAATACAGAGCGATATTGCTTTGATAAAGCAACAATTCCTGTTCTTGAAAGTTTCATGAATTTAATTCCTTTTCGTTAATTAACGTTAACAAATATTGTGTGAAATCAATATTTAAGTAAAGTATATCCTTTAGTTTATAAGAATCAAGAAAAAAATAAGTATATAGACAACAATTCTTTGTAGTGCTTTGAATTTTAGTGAAAAAACAGCAAAAGGTTGTCATTGCGGATTTGATCCGCAATGACACAGAGAATGAAACTATTATTGTTTTATAAGCATTTATGCATTGTGTTTTTTATCTTTATATAAAAAAGTAGGGGAGACCTGTGGTCTCCCGACAGTAAGTATCCTTATTTTCATTGTCTTACGACAATGATGGCGATTAAGATAGTAAACGCAAAATTATTTGATTGCATATCTTTTGTAGGGAACAGTCTTGACTGTTCCTTGTATAATATGGCTAATTTCAAAGGAATGGTCAAGACCATTCCCTACAAATCATTATAAAACATGTAACGAATTACTTAACATCTACAGCCCCTACAAATCAGCAATAAACACAATCAATTAATTTATAATTTGCTATAGTGTAAAAAAGCACTTATTTTTTTTATACGAGCCTCGCGTTTTTTTATCTTTTTATATTTTGCAAAAACATTGATTTTGTAAAATTTTTGTGATACAAAATAAATATTATAACTTAAAAAAGAAGTGAGTGTGAAATGAAACAGTATTTTATTGATAATAATTCTCAAAAACTAATTGTTTTTTTTGCTGGGTGGGGGTGTGATGAAAATCAATTTGCAAACCTTAAAGACAATAATTTTAACATCTTAATCTTTTTTGATTATCAAGATTTGAATTTTAATTTTGACTTTTCAGCTTATAAAGATGTTTATGTTGTTGCTTATTCTGCAGGGGGAATGATTTCTTGTGTTCTTGAGGATAAAATTCCTAATATCAGAAAAAGGGTGGCGGTTAATTCTAATCCATTTTTGTTCGACGAAAAACTTGGTGTTCCTGCAGATGTTCTTAAGGTTTTTCAGTCTATAACAATGGAAAATTATATGGAGTTTCGTCGCCAATATATGGTTTTTGATGAGGCAGAGTTTGAGCTTTATAATAAATATGGCTCTAAAAGAAGCCTTGAAAGTTGTGAAGGAGAATATTTGTCTTTGCTTAAGATATATAATGAATATAAAAATATTATTAAGCCAAATTTTGATAAAGCTATATTTGCAGATAATGATGCAATCTTTAATTTAAGCGCTCAAAAAGAATTTTTTAAAGATAAAATTAAAATAATTCCAAGTTCTAAACATCACTTATTTTTTAGGTTTAATTCTTTTGAAGATATGTTAATGTAATTTTCAAAAGTTAATTAAAGTAAAGGCAAAGAAGATAAATGACTAAAATTTCTGTGATTGTTCCAGTTTATAATGTTGAAAAATATTTAGAAAATTGTCTAAATTCTTTATTGCAACAAACATTTAATGATTTTGAGGTCTTTTGTGTTAATGATGGTAGTACAGACAACAGTTTGTCTATATTAGAAGGTTTTGCAAAAAAAGATGATAGAATTGTGATAATAACACAAGAAAATAAAGGACAATCTGTTGCACGTAATAAAGCATTGAGCTTAATAAGTGGGCAATATGTTGTTTTTTTAGACTCTGATGACGCTTTGCCAGATTATGCCTTGCAAACAATGTTTGATATTGCTCAAAAAAGTAATGCAGATGTTGTGGTTTCTGAGGATTTTATAAAGTCTAATAAAAAAACAGAGGTTGTTGATGTTAATAGTTCTTATAAAGTACATAACAATCCTCTAAAAGATATTCTAAATATGCATAAAGCTTTTTCAAATGTTTGGAATAAAATGTATAAGGCAGAAATTTTGAAAAACAAGAGATTTATTGAGGGCATTTATTTTGAAGATTGGCCTTTTATAACAACGCTGTTTGCAGAAATTAATAGTTTTGCTACCACTAATGTTCCTTGTTATATATACACAAATGACAATGTTTCTGTAATGAGAAGCGAGTTTTCTGAGCATAAAATATTGTCATACATGAAAGGTATTAATTTTGTTTTTGATTATTTCAAAAATTCTAAAGATATAAGAATCGTTAGAGAAAGAATTATTACAGCCCTAAAAATGTGTGTGAATAAAACATATAGAGATAAAGAAAATAACAAAAAGCTAACCTTGTTTTTGTTTGCAGAAATAAAAAAGCTGGTTGATAATAAAGTTATTTCTTTTCATCAAATTCCCTTAAAGACTCTTTTTAGGTTGTGGAAAATGAAATAATGAAAAAATATGATAATATCATCATCGGAGCAGGAGCATCTGGTCTTTATTTGGGAATGTTCTTAAAAAAAACTATCATATTAGAAAAAGCCATGAGTGTCGGAAATAAGTTGTTAATTTCTGGCGGGGGTAATTGTAATTTTACAAATAAAAACATAACTCATGAAAATTATTTATCTAAGAATCCTGATTTTGTTAAATATGCGTTAGGCAATTTTAAGGGGCTTTTTAGTTTCTTAAAAGAAAATAAACTTGAATGGGAAGAAAAAACACATGGGCGTTTGTTTTTAAAGCAAAAAGGCAAAAATTTGATAGATGCTTTTATTAAGAAGCAAAAAGCAGAAATAAAAACAAGCTATGAAGTAAAGTCAATCGAAAAAAAAGATAGCTCTTATATTATTAATAATGAGTTTGAGTGTAACAACCTTATTATTGCAACAGGCGGAATGTCTTATGCAGGGACTGATTTTGGCTTAAAGGTTGCCAAACAATTTGGGCATAAGCTTGTTAATACTTATCCTGCGCTTGTTAGGGTTGATGTTGATGATGAAAAGATAACTTCTTTAGCGGGGCTATCTGTGCAAGATGTTAAGTCTAAGCAGTTTAAGGATGGAATCGTTTTTACCAAAAGAGGAATTGGCGGACCTTTGGTTTATCAATTGTCTTTATATTTGAATTCTGGTGATGGTATTAAATTAGATTTTTCTGAATGTTCTCATATTCCGCAACGATTAAGAAAGCTTTTAAATAATAAAAATGAGTTGACTATTACACCTAAAAAGACCGCAGGATACAAATTTGCAGAGGCAATGGCAGGCGGTGTTGATACATCAGAAATAGATGAAAAGACTTTTGAGAGCAAAAAACATAAAGGGTTGTTTTTTGTAGGCGAAGTTTTAGATGTTACGGGCAACTTAGGTGGCTATAATCTTAACTTTGCATTTGTCAGCGCAGATTGTGTAAGAAAAATGCTCTAATATTTAAAAAACTCACTTTTTGAACATGCGCCAAACCCCCACCCCACAAGGGTTAGGGGTTGTTTTTGCTGTGTCTATAGATTTTAAAATTAGAAGATCGCTAAGTCTCAAAATAAATTTTGTGGCGCGATGACATAATTATGTAGTGGACGCATTATATGCGTTCCGCTCAATGTACTATTTAAAGGCGGGAGCAGGTCCCCGTCTTACAATAAAGCACACAGTGTATAAATAAAGCCCTGTAAAAAACAGGGCTTGTGGTTTTTAAGAAGATGATACAATCATCATCATGTTTCTACCGTCTAATTTTGCTGGAGATTCCATTTTGTATAAACCTTCAAGATCTTCTAAAACTTTATCTAACAACTCTTTTCCGCTTTGTGGGTTTTCTCTGCCTCTGAAACGAATTGAAAATTTAACTTTGTCGCCTTGTGATAAGAATTTTTTTGCTTGTTTAAGTTTTACTTCATAATCATGAACGTCAATTTGAGGGCGAATTTTAATTTCTTTTATTTCTATAATCTTTTGATTCTTTTTTGCTTCGCTTTTCTTTTTTTGCATTTCATAGCGATATTTACCATAATCTAATATTTTACAAACAACAGGATTGGAGTTTGGTGATATTTCTATTAAGTCTAAACCAGCTGCTTCTGCCATGTCTAAAGCCATTCTGATGCTAACAGCACCGTGGTTTTCTCCGTTGTGGTCAATTAATCTAACTTCTTTCTCTTTAATCTCTAGGTTAATACGTGGCCCATCATTCTTCTTGGGAGGTGTATTAGAAAAATCTCTTGATATGGTAAATCTCCTTAAAATATTGTTATAAAAATAAAGCTCTATGTTGAGCTTTGTGTCTATATTATAACAATTTTTTTATAAATCAAGTAAAAGTTGTATATATAAAGTATCTTCGACATCGAGTCTATTAACATTTTGTTAATATTTGAGTCTATGGTTGGTTTTGTTTGTGTTTGTTGTATTGTTTTTTTGAAAAAAGTTTAAATAAAAAGTGTATAAAAACAGTGGATTAAAAAAAAGATGTAAAAAAGATGGATTTTTTTGAAAAAAGTTGTTGACTTTTGAATTGGTGGTGGCTATAACCCTCTTACCGCAGCAACGATGGTCGGTAACGAAAATTGTTGAGTGGTTGAATGAGCGTTAAGCTCGTGGTTATAAGACAAGTAAATAAGATA
>JAWXUC010000014.1:0-29402 GCA_044432975.1 Alphaproteobacteria bacterium
AAACAATGGTTGTTTTGGTTGAGATAATGAATAAAATAGGCAAACAAGCAACCGCCTGGAAAAATAAACGTAAATAAATAATGAAGAATGACAGGTTGTAGGGGACGCATTGTATGCGTCTCGCAATACAATGTCATTCCTCAAGACTGCGAATGCAGGCTTGATTAGGAATCTTCTACTGAATTTTTTAATCGCCCGCTATAAGGATTGTTTTATAAATGGGAGAACACAGTTCTCCCCTACAATAAAGTACAGCACCCTGTAGGGGACGGGGTAGTTGTAGGGGTGGTCATTGACAGTCCGCAAAAAATGTCATGCCGCCCATAAAGTATTTATGGGCTCAGGCATCTTCCGATTTTAAAAAATAGAAGATCGCTAAGCTCCAAAATAAATTTTGTGGCGCGATGACAATAATAATGTGGGGGTACAGTTTATCTGCCGTCCCTGAAAAAAGGAAACATAATTATTATACCCCCCATCGCCCTAACGGGCACTTCCCCCGCAAGGGGGGAAGATGAGAAGGAGTAATTATTTTAACTGGATTACTTCGCATTCGCTCGTAATGACGGGTTGGGGATGATGCTTATATCGTTATACAATAACATTAATTTAATTATTTTTAATAACAAGATACGCCAGAATTTAGTTGTGTTTTTATACTCATCTAAAGCGAGCAATTAAAATTTAAAAAGGGCTATTAACAGGATAAAACAGAATGCAGTTATCTTGTAAAGAAATAATAATAGCGGTTAGCAGTTGTCTAATAATAACTATTGGAGTTCTACGGAGTACCCTAGTAATACTAATAACGCCTACAACTTCAATCCATACAACGCCAATAACAACAACAACAATAAGTATAACAATAACTATGTGCGTTGTGTGAGGGAGTTCTAGTAGGGTTTTGGGCTTTTAAGATTTTAAATATAAAGTATCTTGTTATTAAAAATAATTATAAAAAAAAGGATTTTATGTTAACGTTATTTGATGATATTGAAGAGCAACCAAAGGTGTCTTTAACAGAAGTTTTTGACGCATATTACGCTTGCAGAAAAAATAAAAGAAACAAGCCAAGTGCGGTTGAGTTTGAATTAAATTTAGAAGATAATTTAATTCAGTTATGGCAAGAAATTAATGACTTATCTTATGAACCCAAACGTTCTATTTGTTTTATTGTTGAAAAACCAGTTAAAAGAGAAATTTTTGCAGCAAATTTTAGAGATAGGATTATTCATCATCTTCTTATTAATAAAACAATGGATTTATTTGAAGCATCTTTTATTACAGATAGCTATGCTTGCAGAAAAAATAAGGGAATGCTTTATGGGCAAAAAAGAGTTTTTGAGATGATTAAAGATGAATCTGAAAATTATACTAAAGACTGTTATATATTAAAACTTGATATTAGAGCATTTTTTATGAGTATTGATAAAGTAAAATTATTTCAACTATTAAAAAAGTTTTTGAAAGAAAATTATAAAAAACAAGATTTGGATGTTGTTTTGTTTTTATATGAAAAAGTGATTTTTAATGACCCCACAATTGATTGTGAATTTAGGTCTTGGAAACAAAAATGGAATGAACTCCCCAGTGATAAAAGTTTATTTACGGCACAAAAAAATAAAGGTCTTGCAATCGGAAATTTAACCTCTCAGGTTTTGGCAAACTTTTATATGAATGTTTTAGACCAATTTGTTAAACATAATCTAAAAATAAAAAATTATGCCAGATATGTTGATGACTTTATTATTATTCATAAAGATAAAAAATATCTTATCAAGCTTATAGCTCAATTAAAAAGTTTCTTAAAAAAACAAATGGGATTAATTCTTCATCCTAAAAAAATATATCTTCAACATTATTCTAAAGGAGTTGCCTATATTGGTGCATATATTAAAAAATATAGAATTTGTGCAGGAAGAAGAATTATTAAAAATTTTAATGAGGCTGTTAATGTTTATAATAAATTTGATGAAAACTTAAATTTTGAAGACTTAAATAAAATTATGATGACCATAAATTCTTATTTGGGCTTTTTACAGCATTATTCATCTTTTAAGGTCAAAAGACATATAGTAAATAGGTGCAATGTTGGATTTATGAGTAAATTTAAATACAGAAATAATTATAATAAAATAAATTTTAATAAAACCATAGTTAAAAAAAATAAAACTAACTTAGTTTGTGAGTTTAAAATTATAGAAGAATGACAGGTTGTAGGGGACGACGCCCTCGGCGTCCCGTATGTAGGGTACGGTCTTGACCGTACCTGAAAAAAAGATTATAGCAAACGCAAAATTATTTGATTGCATATCTCTTGTAGGGAACAGTCTTGACTGTTCCTTGTCTAATATGGCTAATTTCAAAGGAATGGTCAAGACCATTCCCTACAAATTATTATAAAACACAATCATTTATTTTTGCCTTAGCTATATTTTATAAACGGGAGAGCACTGGTCTCCCCTACAATAGAGTGCAATAACCTGTAGGGGACGACGCCCTCGGCGTCCCTGAAAGTGTAAGCGGATTCCACATCGTCCCACAAAAAAAGGAGTGTAAAAAACACTCCTTTTTTTATACATAAATCAATTAAGCAGTTAACTCTACAGTGTCTCTGGCAATCATTAATTCTTCTTCTGTTGGGATAACAAAAGCTCTTACTTTTGAATCAGAGGTTGAAACTTCAATAATTTCACCTCTTTTGCTATTTGCTTCTTCATTAACTTTAATTCCCAAATAGCTCAATCTTTCCATAATAAGCTTTCTTGTTAAGCTAGAGTTTTCTCCAACACCAGCTGTAAACACAATCGCATCTAAACCTTCAAGAGCCGCAATGTAAGAGCCAACTTGTTTTGCAATGCTATAAATATAACATTTCATTGCATCTAAAACTGCAGGTTCACCTTTATTATAAGCTGCTTCAAAATCACGAGAATCTGAATATCCTGTTAAACCAGCTTTACCACTTTGACGATTCATAATATCATTAACTTCATCAACGCTCAAACCTTGTGTTTTCATCATATATAATGGTACATATGGATCAATATCACCACAACGAGTGTCCATAACAATACCTGCAAGAGGTGTCATGCCCATAGATGTGTCAATACATTCACCGTTTTTAACCGCAGTGATAGAAGCACCACTACCAATGTGGCAAGTAATAACTTTTTTGCCTTCACCAATGATTTTTGCAACTTCTTGACTAACATATTTATGAGAAGTTCCGTGCATTCCATAACGTCTGATTTTATATTCTTTGCGTTGTTTTTCTGGCAAAGCATATGTATAAGCTTCAACAGGCATTGTTTGGTGGAAAGCAGTGTCAAAAACAACAACTTGTTTAACATCTGGCAATTCTTTTTGAACCGCACGCAAAACCAAAACAGCTGCAGGGTTGTGAAGAGGTGCTAATGTGCCCAATTCTTCAATGTCTTTAATAACTTGTTCTGTAACAAGAGTAGATTTTTTGAAAATGTCGCCACCTTGCACAACTCTGTTTCCAATAGCAGAAATTTCTGATAAAGAGCCAATAACACCATCAAGCAAAAGTTTCATAACTTCATTAAAAGCAACATTGTGATTTGGCAAATCAACATTAACCTCTTTTTTGTCTCCGTTTGCAAGTTTAATGCCAACAAAAGAAGCACTACGGCCGATTCTTTCTGCATTTCCTTTTGCAATAACGTTATATTCGTTGTTTTCAACATTATATAATTGATATTTTAATGTTGATGATCCGGCATTTAGTACTAAAATTTTCATTGTTTTTCCTTTTAATAGTTTTAGTTTAAGTTTATTTTTTAGAAACAACAACCATTGCTTCTCTTAAAATTCTATCAGATATCAAATATCCTGTTTGCAAAACCTGAATTACAGTTCCTGCATCTTTAGTTTCATCAACAACTTCAGATATCACTTGATGAAAATTAGGGTCAAAAGGCTTGTCTAAACAATCCATTTGGCTGATGTGTTCTTTGTTAAAAACTTTTAATAGTTCTTCATAAGTCAATTTTACACCATCAAGCAAAGGTCCTTCTTCTGCAGATGCCATTGCTCTTTGCAAATTGTCAGCAACCGCCAATAAAGACTTTGCAAAAGAAGAGATTGCATATTTAGCATTTTTTTCTGCTTCAGCAACAAGTCTTTTCTTTGTGTTTTCTGTATCAGCCAAAATTCTGAGCATGTCATTTTTTAATTTTGCATTCTCAGCCTCTAAATCAGAAGCTTCTTCAACTAGGTTTTCTTCTTCTTCAATAAAGTCTTCTTCTATGTCTAATATACTCTCATCAGTGTTAACTAATTCATCTTCTTCTAAAAATTCTTCATTTTTATTGTCTTCTACCATTGTTTTTCTCTCTTTGGTTAAATATATATTAAGTATTTAGTGATTAAATTGATTTAAGTCAAGTGTTTATGAAAGATGAACGATGAAATTTTTTGAAAAAACAGCATTAGGCTTTTTGCCTTCTAACTTTAACAAAAAAAAGAAGGTGCAAAAGTTCTTAAAGCCAACGAATCCAAACTTTATTAATATATATAATATGTCAAAAAAACAATGTTTGGGAAAATTTTTATGGAGAGAACCTAAAACAATTCGCTCTTTTATGCTTAGTGCAGAAACTGCAACCTTTATGAAAGGTGGTGGCTTGGGTATGATTGCCTCAGAACTACCAGAAGCCTTTAATAATTGTTTTAAAAAACAAAATGATGAAATGTTTATTGTAACTCCAATGTATATGGGGCATACAGGCAAAAAATCAGCAAGTTTAGAAGGCGATGTTTATACAGGGGCAGAAGGTGTTAGCACAACCGTTAAAAAAGTTGCAAGCATAAATGTTAGATTTTTTAACGATGAAGCAAAGTTAGAAAAAAACAAAGTAGATGTTTATAAAGCTCATGTTAATAATGTTACATATTTCTTTTTAGATAATAAAAGATTCTTTTCAATTAATCCTCATAAAGACAATCAGTCTGCTCAAGACGGCTGTTATGTGTTAAATGAATTTGGCATTAATGAAGTTGAAAGATTTGCCTTTATGTCAAAAGCTGTGTACACTCTTTTAGAAGCTTTAGCGCTTTCAAATAATAAAGAAATTCCTTTCCCTACATCTATTGTTGCCAATGACTGGCATACAGGTGCATTAAGCGGATTATTAAAATATTTCTCAACCTCATCTTTTGATTTTGATTTAATTTCAGAACAAGTTTATGAAAAATTATTAAGTATTAACGTAGTTTATATTATTCATCACTTGGGGTATCAAGGCTGGAATTATGAACAAAGCGCTCATATTTTAAATTCTTTATATGAAGAATTAACCGTTAATGTTATGAGGACTGCAAAAGCTATTAAAAACACAAATCCAAGATTTGATAATTCTTTAATAGTAGAAGATTGTTACAATCAATCAGCTCCAAGTATTGCTCTTGCAGACAGAATTGTAACGGTTTCTAATAATTATCAAGATGAAGTTTCAAAAGATTTGTCATTAGGGCAAGATTTTAGAGATGTTCTAAAAATCAGAAAAAACCACAGAACCTTCTTTGGTATTGTAAACGGATATGATAAAAAACTAATTTCTCCAAACAAAGAAAAAATTAGTAAAATAAATAAATATTTTGACTCAAAATTTAAGTTTTTTGATGAAAGCTCAATAGAGGTTAAGCATGAAAATAAAGTGGAATTTATTAATTTAATTTCTAAAATTGCAAAAGAAAAATCTTATAAAGATAAAGTTATTCCTTTAATAGATGCTTATAAATTTGAAGATGCCTTAAAAAACATTAAAGACATTAAAGAAATTCCAATTATTTGCGCAACATCAAGACTTGTTGAACAAAAAGGATATGATATCGCCGCATCTGCAATTATAAAATTATTAAAAGAAGAAAATTATAAAGAGCCTCCAATCTTTTTATTGGGCGGAGCAGGCGATGAGAAAAACTTTAAATTTTTACAAGACTTAAAAGATGAAGCCTCAAAAATAAATCCAATAGCAGGAGAACGTATTTTTGTATTTAAGGGCTATAAAGATGAATTTGCTTATGCAATTCAATTAGCTTCAGATTTTTATTTAATGCCTTGTAGGTTTGAACCTTGTGGTTTGACACAAATGGAAGCAATGGCAAAAGGCGCTTTGCCAATAGCAATGTCAACAGGTGGTCTTGTAGATACAATTGTCGATGGTGTTGATGGTTTTAGAACCTCTGCATTTTTTGGTACTCAATATCATGTGTATGGAGACAACTTAACCGCTAAAAGATTAAAAACTAACGAAAACGCATATCAAGAAGCCTTAAAAAAATCTCTAAAAGTCTTTTATGAAGGCAGAAGCATTCTAGAACAAATGACATATAATGCCATGGCAAAAGATTTTAGCTGGGATGTAAAAGACACAGGCTCTGTATATGCCTACCATAGATTATTAAAAACAGGCCACATCTAAAACAAAAGCCCTCACTACGAGGGCTTTAAGATAAAATTATTTTTTAATTTCGTCAGGGTCTCTGAGAACGTATCCTCTTCCCCAAACTGTTTCGATATAATTTTTTCCGCCAGAAGCTTTTTCTAATTTTTTTCTCAACTTGCAGATAAACACATCGATAATTTTTAACTCAGGTTCATCAATTCCGCCATATAAGTGGTTTAAGAATTGATCTTTATTTAATGTAGAGCCTTTTCTTAAAGATAAAAGTTCCATAATTCCATATTCTTTACCAGTTAAGTGTAAAACTTCTCCGTTAACACTAACGTTTTGAGAATCCAAGTCAACTTCAACTAAACCTGTTTTTATAATAGAATTCGAATGCCCTTTAGAACGACGCACAATAGCTTGAATTCTAGCTAATAACTCAGCCTTATCAAAAGGTTTTGTTAAATAATCATCAGCCCCATATCCAAGACCTTTAACTTTTTTGTCAGCTTCAGATAAGCCAGATAAAATTAATACAGGGGTTTTGATTTTAGAGGCTCTAAGGTTTTTCAACACTTCATAACCATTCATATCTGGTAACATAATATCTAAAATAATGATGTCATAATCATAAATTTTGCCAATTTCTAAGCCATCTTCACCCAAATCTGTGGTGTCTATAATCATACCTTCTTTTTTAAGCATTGTCTCAATGCTTTGAGATATTGCGTAATCATCTTCAACTAATAAAACTCTCATATTTGCCTCCGCTATTTAAACATAAGATTATTATAGAAGTTTTTTTTATTTTGTTAACCTTTATTAATATGCTTGTTAATAATTTTTTTACTTGCATTTATTTTTTTTATATATACAATCCCTTTATTCCCCAAATTTTATAAAGTGTAATTTTATGTATGTAAAAAAGAATAATAACAATAAGTTTCGTAATGGAAGCAATAATAACAATACAAACCAATATTCATTAACCTATAAATTTGACAGCGCTTCTATTGCAGGCAAAATTTCTGGCAATGCTTTAGACCTTATTAGAAGATATAATGATATGGCAAAAGAAGCATATTCAAATCATGATAGCGTTTCTGCAGAGGTTTTTAAGCAATATGCTGAGCATTATAGAAAAATAGTTACAGATATTAATGAAAGAAAAAACAACAAACAACAACAAAGTAACAAAAAAGAAGCTGTTCAAGAAAAATCTCAAGAAACAGCAGTTGTAGAAGCTGTTGCAGAGGTTGCTCCAGTAGTTGTTGCAGAAACTGCAGAAGCTCCAGCTCCTGTTAAAAAAAGAACGTTAAGAAAAAAACTTGTAGTTGTTAACGCAGAGGAAAAATAATTTTGCAAAGGTGAATTTATGGTTTTTGAAAGCTTAAAGAAAATAATTTTAGAAAAGAAGCAAAAACCTCAAGAAAAAAGATTCTTGGTTACTCGCCAGTTTGAAGAAAACAAAATACTGCAAATATTAAACAAACTTCAAAAAAACAATTGTATTATCATTGGCAACAAAGGTGTTGGCAAGACTTCTATATTGTCAAATTTAAAAGAAAAAATTAATTCTGATATTGTTGTGATAGATGATATTCATTTGTTAAATGAAAAAGAAGCCTTAGATTTAAGACAGAAAATTATCAATAAAGAAGTTCAATGCCTTGTTTCAACAACGTTTAGTGTGTTTAAATCATATAAAGATGTTGATGGCTTTTTTAGAGATAATTTTACTCCTGTTTCAATTACAGAGCCAGAAAAAAAAGATTTGGTTGCTATATTAAATTATAAGGCTAAAGAACTCTCTGAATATCATGAATTATCTATAACCTCAGCTCTTATAGATAAAATTGTCGTTTTATCAAAAAGATATTTACAAAATGAATATCTTCCATCTAGCGCAATTGATGTTTTAGATGGTATTTGTGCAAAAAAACGCATAGAAAATGCCGAAATTCCATCAGAGATAGAAAATGTTATTAAGAGTATAACAGAGCTAAAGTCATGTCGTTTAGATTTGGCAAAAAAAATAGAGTTAAAAGCTTTAGAAGCAAAGCATGATAAGTTATACAATGACTGGCAACTTGTTATAGATAATAATAAAAATATTACTCTTTTTGATGTATATAATTATTTTTCAGAAGAAACAGGGTTAAGTATTTCAAAAATATCTCAAAGTTTTGAAGATAAAATATTTAGTTTAGAAGATGTCTTAAACTTAAAAGTTGTTGGTCAGTCAAATGCCATAAAAGAAATCTGCGATTCTATCAAACATCATTTTTTAGAAAAAGAAAATAATCAAAAGCCTTTGTCTTTATGTTTTTCTGGCCCTATTGGTGTTGGTAAATATAAAGTTGCAAAAGAGATTGCAAGCTATTTATTTGACACAACAGATAATTTGGTTGCAAAACCTTTAAGAGATTATCAAGTTGTTATTACTCAAGATGTTTTTCTGAGCGCAAATAAAAAAATAAAAAATTCAATCCTTATATATAAATCTAATAATGATTTTGTAGAAAAAGTGATTGATTTTGCAAAATTAGAAAAAAAAGAAGCCAGAATTATAGCCAAAGCTCAAGTAAAAGAGATAGAAGAAAGCTTAAAACATAAAAATATTAGAATAGAAGTAGAAGAGCAGGTATATATGTTTTTGCTTGCTAAAGGATATAGTTTAGATAAAGGTGTTGAAGGTTTAAGATCTTTGATTAGGGCAGAAATTTATGATAAAATAATCAAGTTAATGAGCAGAACAGAAATTTCAAACTCAACTCTTTTTGTATATTTTGAAAAAGGCGCATTAGAGGTGAAAGTTAAAAATTGTTAACCTATGCTTGTCCGATTGTTTGCATGTTAAATGGATATAATGCATCTTGAGGATTCATACCCTTGTTAAGAACAACATTAAATACAGGATATAATCTTTCGCACTCTTTAACCGCAATATCCATTAATTGAGAAACTTTTTTCTCTAAAGACATATCAAAATCGTTAATTAAAACAGAGTGTTTAAAAATAGGCATTTTATGTTCAGACCAATAAGAAAAATGTCCAACCCAAAGGTCTGCGTTTACTAAAGCTAAAAGCTCAAATATTTTTGACTTATCTTCAGAATTATTTTCAACAGGAAGCAGGCAAGACAAGTGCAAACAGTTCATGCTTTCTTCCCAAGCTAAAAATAATAAGATATTATTCCATTTACCATTAACTTCTAAAACAAGCTCATGGTTAGAACGTCTTTCACAGCCCAAAAATTTGTCTGCAAATATATTTTCAATATAGTCAAGCGGGCAATATTTGCAATTATCTAAATTTTGAGCTAAGTTCATAAAAGTTCTCCTTGTGTCTGAAATTGAGAATATATGATTTTTTTTGATTCGCAGACTTTTCTTCAAGTTGTCCACTTTTTATGCAAATTAACTATTTGTTTACGAAAAAAGTTTCTTTGTTTTCAGTGTGGTGGCAAAAAGGAGTTTTAGATTTGGGGATAAATATTTTGCATTAACTTTTGATTAATATTCATTCTAAAGTCGTTCTAAAGTTGCTTTGATTTTTTCAATGCGTTTTGAATAATCGCTTAAGTCTTCAATAACTTGCACCTTTGAATCTGGGCGGAGTTTTATTTTGCCAAAGCTGTTGGTTGAAATGCTGATGAGCTTGTCAACATCATTTACTTTGTTGTTCTTAAATGTAATTAAAAATCCTTTGTCGCCAGCATCAATTTTTTCTATATTCAAAGCTCTACAAAGTTGTTTGATTTCTACAATTTTTAAGAGGTTTGTAACAGGCTGTGGAATTGTGCCAAAACGATCTATTAATTCAGACGTCATTTCAGCAATATCTGCATCATCTTTAAGGTCAGCGATTCTTTTATATAAGCCCAAACGCATAGATAAATCGGCAACATAATTTTCTGGGATAATGATAGGGATGCCGATAGTGATTTGTGGCGACCATTCAACAGAAACATCTTCTGCCAAACCTTGTTTTTGGCGATTAATTTCTTCTTCTAACATTTGTTGATACAAAGAAATTCCCACTTCTTTAATATGCCCTGATTGCTCATCACCAAGAATATTGCCCGAACCACGCAAATCCATATCATGACTTGCAAGCATAAAGCCAGCTCCAAGTGAATCTAAAGATTGCAAAATGTTCAAACGTTTTTGAGCAATTGGTTTTAGCTTTTTTTGTTTTGGAACTGTAAAATAGCAATAACCACGAGTTTTAGAACGCCCGATTCTGCCCTTTAATTGATACAATTGAGCAAGCCCAAACATATCACTACGGTGAATAATCATGGTGTTTACAGAAGGCAAGTCAATGCCTGATTCTATGATTGTTGTTGCAAGCAAAACATCAGCTTCGCCATCAGCAAAAGATGTCATAACATCTTCTAATTTGGCTGGGCTCATTTGTCCATTAGCAACTAAAACTTTAATGTCTGGCAATAATTCTGTAAGTTCTTTATGAAGCTCAAAAATATCAGAAACTCTTGGACACACAAAATAAGTCTGCCCCCCACGAAACTTCTCTCTATAAATAGCTTCTTTAATCATTACCCTATCAAACGGCATAACAAAGCTTCTAACCGCCAATCTATCAACAGGAGGAGTAGCAATAATGCTCAAGTTTTTAACCCCTGTTAAAGACAATTGCAAAGTTCTAGGAATTGGAGTTGCAGATAATGTCAAAACGTGAATGTTTGCTTTTAGGTGCTTTAATTTTTCTTTATGAACCACACCAAAATGCTGTTCTTCATCAATAATCAACATTCCTATATTTGCAAATTCAATATCTTTAGCAAGCAGGGCGTGAGTGCCGATAACAATATTAACTTTGCCGTCTTTAATGTCTTCTTTTATCTTTTTAGCATTGGTTGGAGTAACAAGGCGAGACAACATCTCAACCCTAATCCCCAAACCATCAAAACGTTTTTTGAAGTTCAAATAATGTTGACGAGCAAGCAAAGTTGTTGGCACAATTAACGCAACTTGAGAGCCATTACTTGCGACATTAAATGCCGCACGCAATGCAACTTCTGTTTTGCCAAAACCAACATCGCCACACACAAG
This sequence comes from Alphaproteobacteria bacterium, assembly GCA_044432975.1. Classification (GTDB taxonomy): domain Bacteria; phylum Pseudomonadota; class Alphaproteobacteria; order RF32; family CAG-239; genus JAWXUC01. The sequence goes on from JAWXUC010000014.1 coordinate 11,498, forward strand.
CCTGTCCATTGGCATTCCTTTGGCAAGGTCTGTGAAAATATCTTCAATAGCAGAAAGTTGATCATCTGTTTCATTATATAAAAATCTAGAGCAAAATTCTTGATATAAAGCTTCTTGCAAATGAAACACATCAGCTTTTTTAAGCTCTCTTTGAGCGGCAATGGCAATGAGTTCTGCAGCAATTTCTTTAATGCGTTTTTTGATTTTTTCTTTTTTAGAACCCCAAGCAACTCCGCCAATGGTGTCTAAAACAATATTGTCATCTTCTATGCCATACCTTGATAATACATCAATATTTTCAACAGGAACATAAAGTTTTGCCCCGTTGTTGTATAACACTTTTAAGCAGTCATGAGGTTGCCCACCTGCGACGATTGTTTCTAAACCAAGAAAGCGACCGATTCCGTGTTCTATATGCACAACCAATTCATCTGCATTAAGTTGAGATACATCGGCAATAAAGTTTTTGCTACTTGCTTTGTTCTTTTTAACTTTGTTGGGCTTTTCACCAAAAATATCTGCCTCGGTAATAAACAATAGTTTATCAGACTTAAAGCCAGAAATCAGCGGAGCAATTTCTATCTTTGCTTTTGTTTCACCAACAATGTTTTTAATTTTTTCAATAGATGATTGAGCATATGCTCCAACTACAATTTTTTTATCTGCATTGTCGGCAATATATTCTTTTAACTCATCAAAATTGTTAGGGTAAAATGTGCGAGCAGGCAAAACTTTTTTATCAATTCCACCAATGCTTTGAGAAGATATCTCAGAACTTTCTCTGAGTTCTATATTAATGCCTTCTTGATTATAGTAAAACAAGTTTGGCGCCACAGGTTTGTAATCATCTGGGTTGTCTATGCGGGCTTGATAATAATCAGTAATGCTTTCTAATTTGTTTTTAATCGCCTCAAAAACATTTTCTGCGACAATTATTTTTGGCTTGTGAATGTAATCAAAAATTGTGTTAAGATTTTTATAAAACAAAGGCAACCAGTTTTCTGCCCCGTTAAAATGAGAGCCTTGAGAAATTGCTTCATAAATTTCATCTTGCAAACCAGATGAGCCAAACTCTTCAATATATCTCTGACGAAAAGTCGCAATAGTTTCTGGTGTTAATAAAACCTCGGATCCAATATAAAAAGAAAACTCATCAATAGGTTTTATAGTGCGTTGAGAAAGCGGATCAAAAAGCTTAATATTTTCAACTTCATCATCAAAAAAATCTATACGGATTGGGTTTTCTGCACTTGGGGCAAAAATGTCTATAATATCGCCACGCACCGCAAACTCTAACGGCTCTAAAACTTGCTCTGTTTTGTTATAACCATTTGCAGATAAAAAAGATAAAAAATCTTTACGATTAATACTTTTACCTTTTTTGATTATAAAAGAGTTGGCAAAAATTTCTTTAGGTGGCAGGTATTGTAAAACAGAAGAAGTAGAAGCTAAAATAACTCTTCTCTCAGTTGGATATAAAACTAAATTAGAAAGAGTTTTAATGCGTTCTGCCACAATTTCTGCATTTGGCGACACTCTATCATAAGCCTGAATATCCCAAGCGGGCAGGGTGAGGACTTCTATTTTGGGAGCAAAATATTTTATATTGTCATAAGTTTGTTGTAATGTCTTTCCATCTGGCAAAATGTATAACAATGAAGTTGCCGATTTTTTGAATAAATCCGTAATTAAAAGGGCATCAAAGCCAGCTGGAGCATTTGAATAAAACATGAATTATTATATATAGCGAGTATAAAATAATGTCAAATGTAATAATTGTTTGATATTTATTTATAAAATAACAGAGTGGTGTTTATTTAATCTCTTACTACATTACTAGTAATATAGTAATAAAGAATGTGTTTGCAAAATAAAATTTTCAATTTATAGTAGAAATTGCTTTCTAAAGGTAGAAGGTGATATTCACAAGATATCTGTACAAGAAAAACCTAAGGTGGAGTGCCCATATATAAGGCATTGCACGAATATTGGGTAGTTGTTTGTACACGACTCTTGTGGCTCCACCGTCTCTTTTTTAAAGCGACGGTTTTTTATAAGCTAAATTTTATTGCAAAATAAAAAAATCAATTTATAGTAGTAATCGCTTTCTAAAGGTAGAAGGCGGTGTTCAACAACATCTACAAAGAATAACCTATAAAGGTGGAGTGCTCATATATAAGGCATTGCACGAAAATTGGGTAACTGACTTTGTACAGTTGTTGGCTCCACCGTCTCTTTTTTAAAGCGACGGTTTTTTATAAGGAGAACAGAAAATGCAGGCGACACCATTACAACTTTCAAGAGGAAGACAAAAAGACGGAAGCCCTAACAACATAGATATTTACGTTGGCAAACAAATGCGTTTAAGAAGACAAATGTTAAATATTAGCCAAGAAAAATTGGCAGAAATGCTTGGCGTTACTTTTCAGCAAGTTCAAAAATATGAAAAAGGCATAACTCGTATTGGTGCTAGCAGGCTTTATTTTATTGCTCAAAAATTGGGAACAGAAATGAATTATTTTTTTCCGTTATTAAATTCTCAAATAAAAGATCCTATGAAAGACCCGAAAATCACCAAGCTTGCGCTTTATTTCAAAAAAATTAAAGACCCTCAAGTAGCAAAAAGCATTCTGGAGTTGTTAAAAAACATCACAGTTTCTTAAATTTATAACCAAAATAAGCTGAACAAGACATCATTAACAAACCACATAAAACTAAAGATGATGATAAGCCAATTTGTTCTATAATATAACCTATACAAAGGTTTCCTAAAGGGATGCTTGCCATAAATGACAGCGTATAAAAGCTCATCACTCGACCTCTTTTTGAATCCTCAACGACTGATTGAATTGTATTGTTTGAAGAAATAACTGCAGAAGTCATTGCAAAACCAATTATAAACATCAATACAAAATCAAAATAAATAATATGAATAAATGCTAAACAAAAGGTACTTATTCCAAAAAATAAATTGCCTAAAACCATAATAATAGTTTTGTTTTTATTATCTTTTAAGCTAGCAACAAATAAAGATCCTAAAACTGTTCCCACTCCTGTTGCACTCATTAAATATCCTAAATATTTGGGATCGTTATTTAAAAACTCTTTTACAAAAACAGGCATTATTAAACTATATGTACCACCAATAAAACTAGCGCAACTCAAAAACAACAAAATTAGTCTGATTAATTTATGTTTTTTAACATATAAAAAACCCTCTTTTAAATCTTTTGCAATGTTTAATTTGATTTCTTTCTTTTCTTGTTTTTCATCCATGTTTATAAATAACAAAGCAATAATTACCGCAATAAAACTTATGGCATTTAATAAAAAACAAATTCCTTCTGAAAATTTTGCAATTAAAATCCCTGAAATAGCAGGGCCGATAAGTCTTGCTGTATTGAAGTTTAATGAATTTAGAGATATTGCATTGTTCATCAATTCTTTGTTTTTGACCAATTTTACAACAAAGGCTTGTCTTAAAGGCATATCAAAAGCAAGAACAATATTAGCAAATAAACCTAAAACAATAATGTGCCAAACTTCTATCATGTTTGTGATAGTTAGAAAAGCTAACATAACAGCCCATAACATTAGCATTGCTTGTAAAAAAATCATCATTTTATATTGATTAATTTTATCAATAACAACTCCTGCTATTGGCATTAATATTAAAGAAGGTAAGGCGTTTATAAACGTTACAATACCCATTATTGAAGCAGAACCCGTAAGCCTATAAATTAACCAACTCATTGCCGTATTGGCAATCCAGCTACCCAATAAAGATATAAACTGACCTGAGAAAAATAAGCGATAATTTTTTTCTTTTAATGCCTTAAACATAAAATAAAACCTTAATTATATATATAATTAAAAAGATTTCCAATAAAAATACAAGCCAAAATTTTGTTAAAAAAGATTTCTTTTTAGTTTTGTGATTAAAAAACTTTTGACCTATAAATGCACCAACAAAACCACCTAAAAGTTCTAACATAAGCAATGTTTTTTCAGGAACTCTATATTGTTTTTTCTTTGCTCTTTTTTTATCTATACCATAAGCAAAAAAAGTTGTAATATTAATTGATATAATCTGAAAAACCAAAAACAACATTATCGTCTTTTGAGAAAACATTGTTGTCTTAAAATAATTGCATTCAATATAATATGCAATAGCAACGATTGCTAATGAGTTTAATATATAAAATCCGTTTTTTTGCAAAGGACGAATGATGGCAAATAAGCCAATTAAAATTGCAGTAAATGTTATTGTCATTTTTTACCTTTCAAAAATATATTTTTTTTCTTAAAATCAGGTTCTAGAGGTTCATCAAAAGCCTGTTTTAGCTCAATCTCATTGATGGCTTCTGATATTACGGCATAGCGATATTGCGGTCTTGGATGAGTGTCTCCATCAACATATAATGATCTATAATTTAAGCTCGCTAAAAATGCGGGCATTTCTTTTGCTCTATGATAATCAAGCCCAGCTCTTGCAACAAAATATGTCCCCAATGTATCTGCCTCATGTTCAAAATCTTTTGAATATGCTACAGAGGCATAATGGGTGGTTTCATTTGCAATATTTGTGCCTAAGAAAATGTCTGATAAAGAGCTTAAAAACATTGCTCCAATCATATTTATTTGAGAAGACTCTACATGACCTAAAACATTATGAGAAAGTTCATGAGCTAAAACAACAGATAATAAAGTATCATCGGTTAATTTATCCATCATTCCCTGAGTAACATAAACCTCATCTCCTGTTGCATAAGCATTAACGACAGTATCTGTTGTGTCCACATATAATGGATAATTACAAAGCATATCTGGCTCAAAATTAAGACTAATAAGTTCTCCATCTCTAATTATGTCTATATCAACACCCAAGCCTTCAATTTGATTTTCTTCTAAAATGTCAAGAATATCTGCGGCGATTGTTTTCCCTGTTGGAGGTTTTTGCCCATATATAGAGCTAATAACATCACCACTTTTAATGCCAGCTTTATCTGCGGCAGAGCCTTTAATAACATAGCTTACAAAAAGTTCATTTTCTGGGTGCTTATATATTTTTAAGTAGTCTTCATATTTTTCTTTTTCTTCAGTTGATGCCAACCACCAAATGCCAAAACGCTGAATCATACTATATACAATTCCCAAATCAGGGGTTAACTTTTTATCACACAAATCTTCGCCAGTGCTTTTTTTTATATTATAAAATAAAGTTTGTGCCCTTTTATCAACCTCAATTTCTTTATATATGCTATCCAACAGCATTTGTCTTCTGAGCTTAACAACATCAAGATGGGTTGTAGACGGCAACCTCATTGTTGGGGTCATGCAACTTGTTAATAAGCAAAGCATTAATATTGATATAAGTTTTTTCATGGCTAATAAAATATCAAACACAAAGTTAATTGCAAGAGTTTTTATACAAAGATGTCTTTGGTATTGACTTTAAGTGCAAAAAATACTAAATAAAACTTAAATATAAAGGATAATAATATGTTAAACAAATTTGCAAAAAAGATTTTTGGCTCTGCCAATGATAGATTTATTAAAAAACTTTCTAAAACAATCAACCAAATTAACACCATAGAACCTGATTTTGAAGCCCTTTCTGACGAAGAATTGCGTGCAAAAACAATTGAATACAAAAACAGATTCAACGAAGGAGAAAGCCTTGATGAACTCTTGCCAGAAGCCTTTGCGACAGTGCGTGAAGCTGCAAAGAGAACTTTAGGTCAACGTCATTATGATGTGCAATTAATTGGTGGTATTGTACTTCATAAAGGCATGATTGCCGAAATGAAAACAGGTGAAGGTAAAACTCTTGTTGCAACATTAGCTGCTTATCTTAATGCTCTTAACGGCAAAGGTGTTCATGTTGTAACTGTTAATGATTATTTGGCAAAACGTGATGCTGAATGGATGGGGCAAGTTTATAGATTTTTAGGTCTTAGCGTTGATTATATTATTCATGAAAAAACATCAGAAGAAAGAAGAATTGCTTATAATTCAGACATTTTATATGCCACAAATAACGAACTTGGTTTTGATTATTTGCGTGATAATATGCGCTTTCATTTAACTGAACTTGTACAAAGAGATTTTAATTTTGCAATTGTCGATGAAGTTGATAGTATTTTAATTGATGAAGCCAGAACTCCACTTATCATTTCTGGCGCTGCTGAAGATAGCTCTGAAAAATATATCTTAGTTGATAAAATTATTCCAAAATTAAAAGAAGCTGATTATGAAAAAGATGAAAAGCAAAAATCTGTTGTTTTAACAGAAATTGGTATGGAACACGTAGAACAATTATTAAAAGAAGTTGGATTAATTAAAGACGGAACATTGTATGATATAGCAAATGTTGGTCTTGTGCAACATGTTAATCAAGCATTACGTGCGCATAAAATGCACATCAAAGACGTTGATTATATTGTAAAAGACAACTCCGTTGTAATTATTGATGAGTTTACTGGACGTATGATGGAAGGTCGTAGATATTCAGATGGTCTTCATCAAGCTATTGAAGCTAAAGAAGGCGCAAAGATTCAATCAGAAAACCAAACATTAGCATCTATCACATTCCAAAATTATTTTAGATTATATCCAAAACTTTCAGGTATGACAGGTACTGCAATGACAGAAGAAGCAGAGTTTTTAGATATTTATAATTTGCCAGCGGTTGAAATACCTACAAATAAAGTTATTTCTAGAAAAGATTATGATGATGAAATTTATAAAACAGAAAAAGAAAAATATGATGCAATTATAGAAACAATTAAAGATTGTCAAGCAAAAGGACAACCTATTTTAGTTGGTACAACATCTATTGAAAAATCAGAACTTTTAGCGCATTTGCTTACAAAAAACACAAAAGTTAAGTTTGAAATATTAAATGCAAAACATCATGAACGTGAAGCCTATATTGTTGCTCAAGCTGGTCGTGCTGGCGCTGTAACAATTGCTACCAATATGGCTGGTCGTGGTACTGATATTCAGCTTGGTGGTAACTTGGAAATGCGTTTGGCTGAAGAGCTTAAAGGCGATGAAATAGAAAACCAAATAGAAACATTAAAAGAAAAACTTAAAGCTGAAATAAAAGAAAATAAACAAAAAGCAATAGAAGCTGGTGGTTTATATATTTTAGGTACAGAAAGACATGAATCTCGTCGTATTGACAACCAATTGCGTGGTCGTGCTGGTCGTCAAGGAGATGTTGGTGCATCTAAATTCTTTTTATCTTTAGAAGATGATTTAATGCGTATTTTTGGCTCAGAAAAAATGTCAGGAATGTTGGTTAGATTAGGATTGCCAGAAGGTGAACCTTTAATTCATCCATTTATTTCTAAAGCCTTAGAAAAAGCACAAAGCAAAGTTGAAGAACGCAACTTTGATATTAGAAAAAACTTGTTAAAATATGACAACGTGATGAATGATCAAAGAAAAGTTATTTATGAACAAAGAAAAGAAATCATGAATGCTGAAAGCGTTTCAGACAAACTTTTTGAAATGCGTCAAGAATTTTTAACATCTGTTATTTATCAAAACTTGGCAGAAGATAAAAACAACTGGAATGTTGAAGCTTTAGCTCAAGAAGTTTTAAGATTAACAGGTTGCAATCTTCCTATTGTTAACTGGTGTAATCAAGAAATTTCTGCTCTTGAATTAGAAGACAAGATATTAAAAGCTGTTGAAGAACAAATGATCGAAAAAAACAAAGATGTGCCAGAAGATTTGTTAAAAACAGTTGAAAAAACAATTTTGCTTCAGGTTCTAGATAATGTTTGGAAAGAGCATATTGCATCATTAGACTTAATGCGTCATACAATTGTGTTGCGTGCTTATGGGCAAAAAGATCCTCTTAATGAATACAAAAAAGAATCTTTTGCAATGTTTTCTGAAATGTTAGACATTTTGCGCGAACAAACAACATTTATGGTTTGTAGATCAGCAATTAGAATGGATGCAAAAGAAGAACTAAATAAATCTGAAAAGAAATATTCTATGCAAGAAAATCGCAATGACAATGTTTCTGAAGGCGGTAAAAAATCACCTGTTAAAAGCGATAAAGTTGCCAGAAACGATGCCTGCCCATGCGGTAGCGGTAAAAAATACAAACACTGTTGCGGCAAGTTTTAATGATTAAAAAGGAGAATTTAATTCTCCTTTTTTTAATAGCTAAGGCAAAAATAAATGATTGTGTTTTATAATAATTTGTAGGGAATGGTCTTGACCATTCCTTTGAAATTAGCCATATTATATAAGGAACAGTCAAGACGGTTCCCTACAAGAGATATGTAATCAAATAATTTTGCGTTTGCTATAAAAGCAAAATGTTACACATATTTTAATGGAATAACTGCTTCCAAGTTAACCATAAGTCTTTAAGTTTTGAAAGTACTATTCAACAGATAAAGGTTAAAAATCCACAATCATACTATTAAACCTATTTGTTCAAAACTCAAACGTTAATTTATTACTACATTACTAGTAAACTAGTAATGTAGTAATATACTAAGTGAGGGATATATAGTTAATCCGAAATTAAATAGGTTGTTTTTTATTGAAAAAAGTAGGGGGAGTAATAATCCTATAACAAATAATCAATAGAGGTTTTGAAAATCAATAATGATAATTGATTAGTTATAATTTCTCTATTTTTTTAAGTTCTTTTTTGGTGGTACTGGGTCATATCCGCTTCCGCCCCAAGGGTTGCAGCGCAAAACGCGTTTGATTCCTAAATATAATCCTTTTATTATTCCATGAATTTTAATAGCTTCTATCATATATTGAGAGCAAGTTGGTTTAAATCTACAAACTCCAGGGCAAATTGGAGATATAAACTTTTGATAAAATTTAATTATCCATATTAGAAGTGTCTTCATTTTCAGAATCTTTATTATTTTCTGTTGATTTCTTTTTCTTTGGAAACTTTTTCTTTTTTTTCTTTTTTAATCCAAAAGATTTTGCTTTTTCAATGTCTTCTTGAGATATTTCATGAGTAGGGAGGCGTTTGTTTGCAAATTTAATAGCTTCTTTCATCTCTTGAGTTAAAGTCTCAAAATCAATTGTTGCTGTATTATGTCTACCAACAAAAATATAGTCAGTGTTTGGCAAAAAAAGCTCTTTATTAATTAAGCAAGAGGCTCTCAGGCGTCTTTTGGTTTTGTTTCTGATATGTGCTTTACCAATTTTTTTTGTAGCCGTAAAGCCCAACCTAAAGGGGTTGAGTTCATCAGATACACTAAGGGTCGCTTGCAAGATTAAAGAAGATTTCACAACCTTAAAACCCTGTAATGCGACCCTTAAAAAATCTCTTCTTTTTTTTAAGATTTCCATAAACTAGCAACTAAGCAGAAAGTCTTTTTCTACCTCTAGCACGTCTAGCAGTAATAACTCTTCTACCGCCAACAGTAGCCATTCTAGATCTAAAGCCATGACGTCTAGCTCTAACTAATTTACTTGGTTGAAATGTGCGTTTCATAATATTTTCTCCATATTTTCACAAAATTTTATCATCTTATATAGGCTATCTTTTATATAGTCAAGCGTTTTCTTAAAGATTTCTTTATATATTTAGTTATATTTACTTATTTTATTTCTTTTAGAAGCTTAGCAAAGCTTGTTAAAGGTATTTTAGAAGGGCATATATAAGAGCAAGCGCCACATTCAATGCAATTTACAACTTTAGAGTTTCTTATTTCAGGTATGTCATTTTTTTCTAAAAGATTAGAAAAAGCAAAAGGCTCCAATCCCATGGGGCAGACATCAGCGCATTTTCCACACCTAATACAATCATTTTCTTGGCATTTGCTGATACTCTTTTTAGATAACAAGATTATTCCAGAAGTTGTTTTTCCAATAGGTTGATTTTTATCTATTATAGTTTCTCCCTTCATTGGGTCTCCTATAAAAACTTCTTCAATCTCTTTATCTAAAATACCACATTGATTGTACAAGAAAGAAACGGGAGTTCCTATTCTCGCTTTGAAATTTGCAGGGTTGTTTGTTGCATCTCCAGTTATAGTTACAATTTTTTCAATCATAGGCTTGTTTTTTTGTACGGCTTCATAAACTGCAAATACATCTCCAACATTTTGAATAAAGCAGCCAACATCACAAGCGCTTTTGCCTATAGGTAGTTCTTTTTCTGTAATTGTAGCCACAAGTTGATGCTCATATCCTTGTGGATATTTATTTTTACAAATAACAATATTTACTCCCACATAACGCTTGCACACTCTTTGCATAACGTCAATAGCTGCTTTTTTGTTTTCATCAATAGCAATTAGAGCATTTTGAATGCCCAAAATTTTATTAATTATTTTTACTCCAACAACAATTTCTTCAGCATATTCAAGGATAAGCCTTTCATCGGCGGTTAAATAAGGTTCACATTCAATACCATTTATTATAAATGTATCAATATTTTCAAGTTTTGCAGAGTTTAAGAATTTGTTTATGTTAACAATACCAGCTTTTTTGATTTTTTCTATAATTTCTTCTTTTGATAAAGTTATTTCAGGGTTAATGTCATTAGATAAGTCAATATCATTTTCAAATATATCTTTTTTAGTTCTGATTGTTATGGTTGTTTCAGAATAATCATCATTAATTTTATTTATATTAATGTTTTCTATTGTTCCACAAACAGAAGAGTGAATATTTTCTTCTTCGATATTTTTAATAAGCAAAGTTCCTACTTTAACCAAATCACCTTTTTTTATCAAAATTTTGTAATTTGTATTATTGTCAAGCTTGGTGTTAATAAAAATAGTTTCAGGTATTCCTGCATTTTTTATAGGGATATTTGTAGATGTTTTGTTCTCAGGGATAACAACACCTCCAATTTTGAAAGTTTTTTTACTTATCATTAACAACATCTCTTTTTTGTTTATCATCAAATTTATTATATGCCCAACACATAATAGTTGAACACAATAGGGCAATTACCCCCATAATTAAAGCGCTTTTTATTATCATTATCATCTCTATTTTATTATATATGTTTCTATAATAACAAAAAACAAAAAGGAATCAAACATATATTTACAAAACTTCCACAACAAAATTATCTATAATACTTTGCCAAGCCCTTTGTTGTTTGCAATTTGAATAGCAAGACCAGGGCGCGCATTTAGCTCTAAAAGCATTGGTCCTTTTTTTTCATCTAAAACAATATCTGCTCCCAAATATCCTAAACTTGTCATTTTATATGCTTTTTTTGCAATTTCTAGATGTTCTTGCCAAAGAGGAACTTTCAATGATAATAGTTCTACTCCTGTGTCAGGATGATGTGTTATAGGTTTGTCATTCATAACTGCTGCAATGGTTTCTCCTGTTTTAATGTCAATGCCAACTCCTACAGCCCCTTGATGAAGATTTGCTCTTCCTTGAGATGCTTTTGTAGCTAACCTCATCATTGCCATAACAGGATTTCCTTTATGAACAATAATTCTAACATCAGGAACCCCCATAAAACTATATCCATTAAATATTTTAGAGAAATGCACCAGCTCTTCAATTAAGGCCACATCATAGTTTCCGCCTAAAGAGTACAATCCACTTAATGTGTTTGAAATATGCTGACAGATATCATTAAATGTTAAAACCTCACCAGAAGCTGTTGTAAACAGTTCTTTATTATGCTCTTTTATAACCAAAACACCTTTACCACCACTGCCTTGAGCAGGCTTTATAACAAAATCTTTGTGTTCTTTTATAAAGTCTAAAAATTTTTTAACTTGATATTGAAATTCAATTGCTCCAATTAAATTTGGCACATTTACTCCGTATTTTAAGGCAAGAGTTTTTGTTTTAACTTTATTATCAACAAGATTAAATAATTTACGGTCATTTAGTTTGGCAATATAGTTGTAGTTTCTATCATTCATTCCTACAACTCCATTTTGTTTTAATTTTTTAATTAAGCCAAACATTATTTCCCCAAAGATTTGAATCTAAACAATTCAGTTAATCTATATCCAGTATAAGTTCCAAGCAACATTACTAAAGCTAATATAACAATGTTAATTTCATTAAAAGCAAACATGATGTGTCTAACGTTTTCATTTACAACAATAAAATAAGTAATAATGGCAGACAATAAGCTATATAATATTTCTGTTAAAGCATTTTTAGCTCCGTCTTCTTCCCATGTGATTGAAGCTCTTTCAATAATCCAAGACATAATGATAATAGGGAAATAAACTGCATTATGAGCAGTTTTAAGTTCAAAGTTATAACCAAGCACAGCAAGTAGTTGCATAAATAAAATTACAAATATAACTACCGCAGAAATTCTAGGCACTAATAATAAATGAAACTTAGAGAGTAAAGCTCTTAACAACAATCCGCAAACAATCATAATTGCAAACATTGAAATTCCATATAAAAAGCCAGTTTTTACTAAAGCTAAAGATATCAACATAGGGGTAAATGTTCCCATAGTTTGAAGCCCAATAACATTTCTCATTAAAACAACAATAAGTATTGCAAGCGGAAATATAGATAACCATTTTAATGTGTTTTGAGTTGTTAGTGGCAAACTATATATAGAATATTTAAATATTTCTTGTGTTTTAGAAATATCAGCTCTTTTTTCTGCTAAAATAAAAGAAGATCCTAAAGATTTTATTGTTGAAAACTTAACCGTAGAGTTGCTTCCTCCCATAATGTTTAATAAGCCTTTATTTCCTTTCTGAAAGGTTACAAAATTTTGAGGGATACCTGCTTTTGCAGTTTCGATATCATAAACTCTCCATGCTCCTTTGATATAAACTTCTAACATTAAATCAGGGCTAAGACTTTTTTTGTTTTCTTCTAATTTAATACCTCTAATTATTCTAGCAGGAATTTCTTGCCAATTTAATAAAGAAATTAAGGCTTCGGCAGTTGATAAAGGGCTTTTCTTTTGTGGAAGAAAAGTTAATACAGTAGCATTAGCAGGTTTTTTGTTTATTAATCTTATTAATTGTTCTGCGCTGTTGCCTTTTTCTTTTTTAGCTATCTCAATTATTTTATTTGCAATGATTGCTTTTTGTTCTTCTAAAATAGTTTTTTTTGCTTTTTTAGGCGCTTTTTGAAACTCTTTTCCTTTATTTGAGCTATTGTCAAATAACATTGCCTTATAATAAATGTCTTGAACACCCTCTAAAGGAGAAGATGTTAATGTTAAGGTATTATTTTTTGTTTGTTGTTTATATCCATTAGCAATAATATCTTCTTGTAATATTTTGTATTGATTTCCAGATTTTGGAGTTGTTAAATTTATTTCAATATTTTCATCTTTATTAGCTTCAAATGAAATGTGAGCCTCAATAGTCCAAAGATCTTCTCTTTTTGTTGGGTTTAAATCAAATCCCCAATAATTTATTTTATAATAAATAGCACTTCCTGCAAATAGTGTAGATAATAATAAAAAGATATATAAAAGTTTTCTGCTCATTAGGTTCTCTTTTAATAGTAGGTGTGATCAACCGAAACATCTACAATAAAATTTCCCTTTAAGATATTTCTTCCAATTAATACTTGATATTCAAATTTTTCTCTATCATTTAACGAGAACTCTTGCTGAAAAATTTTGTTTGCAAATTTCACATCCATTTCAACCACAAAACGTTTTTCATCTTTATGGGTTCTGGTTATCAGCGTTCTTCTTTTTATTTTTTTTTCAAAGTGATGTTTTTCTAAAGAAGTATCATTTACAATTTCGAAAGAAACCCATTTTTCACCATCTCTTTCAAAAGATTTAATGTTTTGAGCGTCTATAGAAGATGTTTGAGCTCCTGTATCAATTCTAGCTTCAAAAGGTACATTTATTGGTAAAATATAAATAGGTTCTAATTTGCCAATAACGTCAAGTGTATTTGTTTTATTTACAGGAATAACCTTAGCATCTTGATGCGTAGGCGCTATACAAGAAGATAAAAATAAAGATAAAAGAATAAAGCATTTTTTCATGTTAAAAATTAATAACACTTTTATCTGAAATGTAAAGATTTTTATTGTTTTTTATTCAATTTTATTTTATAATACAAACATGACTGTAAAACACAATAAAGTAAAAGCAAAAGATTCTATAGAAGCTGGATTAGAAAAGATCCATGTGAAGTGGCATGCTGTTTCAGCCAATGTCGAAGTAGAAGATGATTTTGATAGTTTATTTCAAAGAACAGAAGCAACAGAAGACCCTTTCTCAGAGGGTAACTCCAAGCCTTTACCCAAAAAAATAAAAGGCAATAAATCTGCGACTGAAAATACAAAGTTTTCTAAAGGTAAAATTTTTGATGATCAAGATTTATCAGGAACAGACTTTTCTTATCAGGACTTAACAGATGCTTCATTTAAAAACTGTAACTTAACAGGAGCAGACTTTTCTTACGCAACATTAAAAAATGCCAACTTTACAGGGGCTGACTTAACTGGCGTAAAGTTAAAAGAAGCTGATTTAGAAAACGCCATTTTGTTAGGTATTACAATAGACGAGCTTGGTTTAGAAGAATTGCAAGCTTTAGTAGAATATTTAGCAACTTATTATCCTCATAAATTAAACCTTCTAAATCTTAATTTGACTTTGTTTGACTTAAAAAGAATAGATTTATCAAAATTAAATTTAAGAGGTGTTGATTTTACAGGTTGTGATATGACAGGGGTTAATATATTAGACTTAGATTTAAGTAGTTGTATTATTACTCCAGAGCAAATTAATCAAGCGCTAGGTCGCCCTCCCACAGCTTTAGAACTTCAAAAAATGTTTACCCCTAAAGGTAAGAAGTTTGACTGGAAAAAGTTTGGAAAACAAATGGAATCTCTTTTTCTTGATGATGGGTTTGTTTGGGGTATTTGGGATTGTACCAAAGACAAAGGTATAGCAATTGAAGATATGATGAAGTTTGGTAAAAAAGTATATAGAGCCCTAGCAGGTAAGCCTGACCCTAAGCTAGAAGAAATTCAAGCTGGAATTAAAAGAAATATGAGCAATAGAGTAAAAGACAGAAATGAAGAAAAGAAAAAGATTATTGAAGAAAAAAAACGAGAAACATTAGCAAAAGTTCAACAACCAGAAAACACAATAGAAGCTCCTCAAAAAAAACAAATTAAAAGAAGAGAAATCTCTCCCAATATGGTGCATAAAGCAAGGGGCAGAGAGCGTGGATAGTAGCCAAACCCTTTTTTCATCAACAATAGCCAGCCCTTTAGCAGATAGGTTAAGACCTCAAAACTTGTCAGAAGTTGTGGGACAAGATCATATTGTCGGCAATAATAGCCCAATAGGTAGAATGGTTAAGAATAAAAAGATATCATCTTTTATTTTATGGGGTCCTGCAGGCTGTGGCAAAACCACAATAGCAAGACTTGTTGCAAAAGAAACAAACTTATATTTTGAACAAATTTCTGCTGTATTCTCAGGTGTTGCAGATTTGAAAAAGGTTTTTACCTATGCTCAAGATAGACGTAAACATCAAGGAGTAGGGACATTATTATTTGTCGATGAGATTCATCGTTTTAACAAATCTCAACAAGATGGTTTTTTACCTTATGTTGAAGACGGTACCATAATCCTAGTTGGTGCTACAACAGAAAATCCGTCATTTGAGCTAAACTCAGCGCTACTTTCAAGAGCTCAGGTTTTTGTCTTAAATAGGTTAAGTGAAGAAAATTTTGAAACTCTATTGCAAAGAGCAGAAGCAGAAGAAAATAAAAAGCTTCCATTAACTTCAGAAGCCAGAGAATTTTTAACCACTGTTGCAGATGGAGATGGCAGATATATCTTAAATTTAGCAGAATTTATTTTTAACACAGCCATAGATGGTGAGATTTTTAATAAAGAAACTTTAATATCTTTAATTTCAACAAGAGCCCCTATATACGATAAGGGTAGAGATGGTCATTATAATCTGATATCAGCCGTGCAAAAATCTATAAGAGGCTCAGATGCCGATGCTGCAATGTATTGGGCAAGTAGAATGCTTGTTGCAGGAGAAGACCCTAGATATTTGTTGCGTCGCTTGGTTAGGATTTCAATTGAAGATGTATCGTTGGCAGATCCTAATGCGGTGGTTCAGGCTCTTGCTTGTGAACAGGCTTATGAAAGACTAGGTTCTCCAGAAGGAGATTTAGCAATAATGCAACTTGTTTGTTATCTGGCGACCGCTCCAAAATCTGTTGCTGTTTATCAAGGTTTTTATGTTGCAAAAGATTTAGCCCGTCAAACAGGATCTCTGATGCCTCCCAAACATATCTTAAACGCTCCTACTAAATTAATGAAAGATTTAGGTTATCATGAAGGTTATATTTACGACCCAGATACAAAAGACGGTTTTTCTGGTCAAGATTATTTTCCAGAAAAAATGGATAGAATAAAGATATATAACCCTATTGAACGTGGCTTTGAAAGAGAAATCAAAAAACGTGTAGATTTTTTTGATAAATTAAGAAAGGAAAAACAAAAGTGTTAAACATCATATTTGCATCATTTTTTATCTTAAGTTTTATTTCAGTTGTTTTTCAAGCGATTTTTTATGGTGATTTTGATGTTATTAATAAAGTTTCAACAACAATTTTAACCTCATCAAAAGATTCTTTTTATATTGCCTTAAATTTAACTGGAATGCTTTGTTTTTGGCTAGGAATCTTAAAAATTGGACAAGAAGCAGGAATAACTCAAGCCGTTGCAAAGTTGTTACAACCATTGTTTTTAAAAATTATGCCAGAAGTGCCTAAAGGGCATAAATCATTGTCATCAATCGTTATGAATATTGCTGCAAATATATTGGGCTTAGATAACGCTGCAACTCCAATGGGAATTAAGGCGATGGAACAATTGCAAGAGATTAACAAAAAAAAAGATGAAGCTTCAAATGCTCAAATTTTATTTATTGTAACCAATTCTGCTGCTGTAACCTTAATTCCAATTTCGATTCTTTTATATCGCCAAACATTAGGCGCATCAAATCCAATGGCGGTGTTTTTGCCAATTTTATTAGCAACATCAGTTTCTAGTCTTGTTGGTTTTTTGGCGGTGGCATATAAACAGAGATTAAATATTTTTAATAGAGTTGTTGGTGCATACTTAGGTGGATATTTTGTTTTTATAGCCTTGCTTGTCTTTGCTTTTTATTCAATGAATGCAGAACAAAAAATTGTGTTTTCATCAATAATTGGTAATGGTGTTTTGTTATTACTGATTACAAGTTTTATACTTTATGGTTTGTTAAAAAGACAAAATGTTTATGAAAACTTTATTAGTGGCGCCAAAGAAGGTTTTGATGTTGCTATAAAAATTATTCCATATTTGGTTGCTTTGCTTGTTGCTATTGCTGTTTTTAGAGCCAGCGGAGTTCTTGACTTTGTCTGTTTGGGCTTTGAAAAGTTTTTTGTAATGTTGGGTGTTAATACAGATTTTGTTCCAGCACTTCCAACCGCATTACTAAAGCCGTTATCAGGTAGTGGTGCAAGAGCAGCAATGATAGAGACAATGCAGGCTTATGGCGCAAATAGCTTTCCTGCTTTTGTTTCAACTGTTGTTCAAGGCTCAACAGAAACAACATTTTATGTTATAGCCCTTTATTTTGGCGCAATAAAAATCGTAAAAACAAGATACGCCCTCAGTTGTGCTTTATTAGCCGACCTTGCTGGAATTATCGCTGCAATTTCTTTATCATATTTGTTTTATTAGTTAGCATTTTATACATTAATAACTTATTCTAAATGGAAGCATAATTAAGAGAATTTAGTACATTTTATTACTACATTACTAGTAATGTAGTAATATAGAGTATTTAACGATTAAATAGAATACCCTGCGTTAAAAAAATAGTTAGAAGCTTCTTGAGATGTAATCATATCAATAATCTTTCCAGTTGTTTTAATTAATTCATCAATTTGTGTTTGT
>JAWXUC010000015.1:0-24547 GCA_044432975.1 Alphaproteobacteria bacterium
AAACACAAATTGATGAATTAATTAAAACAACTGGAAAGATTATTGATATGATTACATCTCAAGAAGCTTCTAACTATTTTTTTAACGCAGGGTATTCTATTTAATCGTTAAATACTCTAGGCGTCCCGTTTGGAAGCGGTGCATTAGGGACGCCGAGGGCGTCGTCCCCTACAAAGGGGTTGCAAAATAAAATTGGGTTGTTATTATAATCTTATCAACTGAGAAGGCTCGGTTGTGGTGTCTCAAAACACCTGTCGTAATCCATCGTTTTGGTGGAGTGCGCGGAATAAGACTTTATTAAAGTGCGAAGAAGCGTGACTGTACGACACAGTTTTGAGCTCCGCCACTTGATGTTTAAAATCAAGTGGTTTTGTTTAACAAATTTACGGAGTTATAAAATGAATGATGGGAAAATATTGAGCAAAAAAGCTTTGAAAAAAAGAAACATAAAACAAACAAAATCAGAATTAGGAAATATGTTGTTTGAGTTGCGAAGAGAGAAAAAAATGACATTGCAAGAAGTTTCTGAAGATGCAAGGTTTCCTCTTAAACTATTAGATAAATTTGAAATGGGGATTGTTCCTGATATGAGACTTTGTGATATTAATCATTTAGCATTTTACTATGGCAAAAAGGTTGAGATTAATTTTGTGTAAGGTGTGTTTTATAATGTTTTCATCATCCTGAGCTTGTTTCAGGATTTTTTTTGCAAAAGCATGGGGAGATGCTGAAATGAATTCAGCATGACGTTAGAGGGGGAGAAGTATGAGGGGGTGCTGAAATTAATTCAGCATGACGGAGGGGTGTTTTTCATGAATGCTGTGTAGGGGACGACGCCCTCGGCGTCCCGTTTTGAAGCGGTGCATTAGGGACGCCGAGAGCGTTGTCCCCTACGGGTGTATGATGAAGGAACTAATATTCCCCCCCTTCGCCCTTCGGGCACTTCCCCCGCAAGGGGGCAGATATTTGTATATATAAAAAGAGGTGGTCGCAATGACCACCTCTTTTGTTGGATTAATAATTTTTGCTTTTATAGGATAAAACTCATTCCTATAAAAGCACCGTAGTCGCATCTTTGAATACTAGAATTTAATATATCTACTGTATCCCAAATAACGCGGCCTCCAAAGTTGAGGTTTACCTTATTTGCGATGCGAACATTCATCTCTCCCATAATTGTTGGCCCTAGAGCATTAGAATGCTGATTGCCGTAGAGCGTTTGCTCTTCGTTAACCTGTATTCCAAAGTCGTTAGAAAACCAGCGATATGAGAGTCCACCGCCAACGCGGAACTTGAAAGCGCTTGGATTGTGTTGGTTGAAGTTTACCAACGCAACAAGTTGCGTTGAATATCCATCAAAAACATTATCCAACAAAGCCTGTTGACCATAACCAAAAATTGCGGCATAGGTCATCCAATGTGCGCTATAAGCACCCTGTAGCTCACCTCCGTAGAGAATGTTGCTGCCAGATTTCATAACTGTCGCTCGGGGAGTAAGTGAAAATGCATGACATTGGGTTGTTCTTATCGCCTTTAACTTAGTCAAAGCTCTAATCTGAGCTTCTTTAGTTGGCAATGTCGAAATATATTCAATATCACTATCAGATAGCGATACTTTTTTATTTCTCCACCAATTTCCACACTCTTTCGTATGCTCTCCACCGTGTTTATGGCTCTGACTTGCAGTATAAATCTCTGCTTTTCTCTCTTCAGAGATTTGAGCTTTGGTTGGTAGTGTTGCAACAACTAAAAGAATTAGTGTTGCTAAGATTTTCAAAAATCTATTCATTGCTTTTAAGTTTAGTAAAACGTGATAAAATGGTCTCCCCTGCTTTTTATATTTTTTAGCAGAGGAGACGTTAACTTATTACTTTTGTGTCATTGTAAACGATGTGCTGTTGAATACAGGAACAGTAACTGTAGCTGTACCATCAGAAGCAACGCTGCCTGACACGCCAGTGTTAGTCTTCATAAAAGTAGTAGGATTGCCTGAAGAAGCATTTCTTACAGTTATCCAGGCATTATCAGCGAAGAAAGCCTCTTCTCCTGTAGATAGGTCTGTAAAAACATACCCATCTTCTTCTGCAATCTTAGTTGCTGAAGCCCAAGAACCATCAGATTTTTTCTGATACGCACCTATTGCTGATGTTGTAGCCTTTGTGTTAGTCTCTTTATAAGACTTAAGGATACTATTTGTTCCATCAATGATGTAAATCTGACGGAACAAGAACTCCTTAGTTGTTGCATTTACCACGTTATAATATACACAAGTATACAATACATGATTTAAATCTACAACTGCACTTTGGCCACAAGTTTCGATGATTTGACCATCCTCTGTGATTGTGCGATCAACAACCTTAGCTACATAGTTACTAACAGTAACTGTTTTGCTACCAACGCCAGAAACTGTGCTTGTTACGGTGTATGTATATACATCATAAGTTATACCACTCTCTGTTGCTGTTGTCTTAACCGCATCAGAAACAACGATATCAAATACTATGCTCTTAGCTGTTCCAGTAGCAGTAGCTGTAATTCCGCTCTCTGTATAAGAGAATGAATTCCACCACTGAACCTGAGCAGTAAAAGAGATTGTTTGACCATCAACAGTTGCCTTTGCAACGGATTGCTTTGTAGTTACTACAAAATCACCGTCGTTGGCATTTGCTGAAGCTGTTGTCTCCTCAAAGTTCAAATTCAACGCTTGGTATGAATCAGAATAGAACTTAATATCAGATGTAGCATTTAGATAGTCAGAAAGCGTTACGCTTCTTGTCTCCTTAGTTGCTCCACTAATAGTAAACTCTTTATTCAATACCAAAGAATTTGTTGTCAAATCAGACGTCCACATTTTGCTTAGCTCATCAACCTCTTCCTCTTTCTCTACCTTAATCACAATGCTTCCACTGTGAGAACCTAGAACAGATTTGATGCTTGAAGTACCGTTATAGTACTCGTAAGAATCATCACTGCTGTTTGGTGTAGATGAGATTGAGAATGCTGCTGAAGAAACCTCTAGGTCTTTCGCCTTTAGAGTAACACTTTTTGTCTCATTGTTACGAGTAATAGACGCCTTTACAGACTCTGTATTACCAACAAACCTACTTGTTATGTTCTGAGACATGCTCAAATCATAATTCGTTGCATTGTTAGTGTACACAATTGTAAAGCTTCCCTCATTTGCATTTCTTGTTGAAGAAGTTGCAGCAGAAGTACTCATACTTAAGAATGAAACGTTTGCGTTATCCTTAACATACGTTGCAGTAGAAGGTGTTGTGATTGAAGTTGCTGGAGTTGCTGTGTATGTTTCAACATAGCTCTTTCCTGACAAACTCTTCTCAACCCAATACTTAAACGTATAACCATCAAGCTCGATGCCCCAATCAATCTCTTCGTCAGTTGGCTCTATAACTTTAGTTACGTTATTGGTAATCTTCACAACGTCGTTTGAGATATTACTATTAAATGTAAACTCATAAGAATCTACATAATTAGCATTCTCAACTCGGTTAATAAAATCTAAGCCACCATTAGCATAACCTACAGAAGAAGATGTTCCTGTTGTTGTAACAGTAAATCCGCCTTCTGAATAAGTGAAACTTGACCAGTATTGAACTTGTCCCTCAGATACAATTTTCTCAGAATTAGACAAGCTAACAGTAGCTGTTCTCTTATCTGTTACGATAGTAAAGTATCCTTGAGTTGCATTAGCAACGCTTGCGTCTACAACATTAAATCCACTTACTGAAAGACGAACGTCATCATCAGTAGAATATGTTGCTGTTGCAGGAGTATTAATGTAGTTGTTCAATGTTGCGGTAAAAGTCTCATTTTTTGTAGAACCATCCTCGTAGGTCTTTTTAACAACAACTGTTGTTGATGTCTTCTCAATAACCTCAAGATTTGTAAGGTCGTTAGTAAGATCACCACCACCAATTGATTGTAGAACATAATCAGAAACATTAACGGTTTTTGAACCGAAAACGTTAGAAACTGTTAATGTATAATTATATACATCGTAAGTAACTCCACTCTCTGTTGCTGTTGTTTTTGAAACAAAAGTTAGGCCGCCATTTACATAGCTAACAAGTTTCTCTGTGCCGTTAGCTGTAGCTGTCAATCCACCCTCAGAATAAGTGAAAACTGACCACCACTGACTTTGAGCACTAAATTCTAAAGTCTTACCATTTGAAAGATTAACAACCGCTGTGCGGCTATCACTCTTAACTGTAAAACCATCTGAATTTTTGTCAGAAACTGTGTTTGTAGTAACTTTCCAACCACTAACGCTGATTGCTTGATAACTATTAGAATAAACTTTCAAATTAGATGGAACAACGTCTGTCTCATTCAAAGTAATATTCTTAACAACATCACTAGTTGAACCATTCTCATAAGTACGAGTTGTGGTTGTACTAGTTGCATCTTGCGATGTTACCTCAAGCTTAACAAGCTCGTTTGCATCTGGTGTTGTTGCGCTTTGCTTAACATAGTCTGAAATCTTAACATTCTTTGAACCAAAAACGTTAGAAACAGTCAATGTATAAGTATAAACGTCATAAGTAACACCATTCTCTACAACAGTAGTCTTTACTGCACTAGAAATTCCTCCGTTAACATAACTAACAAGTTTCTCTGTTCCATTTGCTGTAGCTGTCAATCCGCTCTCAGAATATGAGAAGAACGACCACCACTGCGACTGTGCAGAAAACTCTAAAATCTTACCGTTTGAAAGATTAACAACCGCTGTGCGATTATCGCTCTTAACTGTAAAACCATCAGAGTTCTTGTCTGAAGTTGTTGTCGAAGTAACCTTCCAACCACTAATTGTGATTGACTGATAAGAATCTGAATAAATCTTCAAATCTGATGGAATTATATCCGTCTCATCTAAAGTTACATTCTTATCAATAGTACTTGTTTTACCACTGTCATAAGTACGAGTTGTTGTTGTACTTGTAGTTGTTTTCTTTGTTACCTCAAGTTTCACAAGCTCATCTGTAGTTCCTGTTGATCCTGATTGCTTAACATAGTCTTCTATTGTAACTGTTTTGCTACCGAAAACGTTTGTTACTGTCAATGTATATGTATATACATCATAAGTAACTCCATTTTCTATAACAGTAGTTTTTGTTGCATTAGAAAGACCATCGTTAACATAGTTTACCAACTTTTCTGTTCCCTCAGCTGTTGCTGTCAACTCATCCTCTGAATAAGAGAAGAATGACCACCACTGAGTTTGAGCTGAAAACTCCAAGCTCTTACCATTTGAAAGATTAACAAGCGCTGTGCGACTGTCGCTCTTAACAGTAAATCCATTTGAAGACTCCTCGCCAACCTTTGCCTCAGTTACTTTCCAACCACTTATTGCAAGCTTTTGATAAGAATCTGAATAAACGCGAAGGTTTGAAGGAATAACATCTGACTCATTTAGAGTGATGCTCTTTTCAACTGTATTTGTAGAACCAGAACTAAACGTACGAGTTGTTGTTGTACTTGTTGCTGTTTTATCAGTAACCTCTAGTTTAACCAAACTATCATCCTCTGTAGGAGGAAGGGTTGGGTCTACTAGAACGATACTATTCAAGTAAAAAATCTGAGGCAATTTATCATCTGAAAACTTAGACTCAAAAGCATAATAATAATTATACTTATTGTCTTCAATTTTCTTATAATAATCTTTAGCTGGCTTACGACTGAAACCTGTATAGCGACCAATAAAGCCAACAGTTACAGGAAAATCATTATAATCAAAGCTAAAGTACTCATATTTACTTGTCAAAACAACGCTTCTGTTATCAAGTCCGACTGAAATGTCTTGAGACTCGTCTAAAAGCTCGCCTTCGTTGTACTCTGAAAGGCTTGGGGTGTATTTATCAATATCTGACACAGTAATCTCTGGCAAAGATTGATTAATACCGAATAAAGAAGCAGGCACCTCTTTTGTTACACTAACTTCCTTAAATGAAAGATCGTTATATGTAACGATAAGGTTAAAAGTTACTGTCATTGTTGATAGTAAAGAGTTCTCATCTTCTGTGGCTGTACGAGTGAACGTATAACCATTTTCTGATGACAA
Organism: Alphaproteobacteria bacterium; assembly: GCA_044432975.1. Taxonomy (GTDB): domain Bacteria; phylum Pseudomonadota; class Alphaproteobacteria; order RF32; family CAG-239; genus JAWXUC01. The sequence continues at coordinate 6,083 of JAWXUC010000015.1, forward strand.
TCTAATGTCAACAATAAAAGTACCTCCATCTTCTGGATCAATACCGTCTAGATTTGAACCCTCCCAAATACGGAAAGTTACAGGTATAACATATTGATCATCCTTGTCTTGATATTCATAATCGGCAAGGAAGTTCAAGGTCATGTCATAACCTTTCAAATCCAAAGAATCCTTTACATACTCTTGCTCGAAACCAAGGTATGACAAAGATGTTAATTTATTACTTAAAACCTCTTGAGGAATTTCCATCCCCTGTAAAGACACCGTTGGCGCCTCCTCGTCTTCTACATCAAATCTTAAAGAATAACCTCCAAAGGTGAAGGTGTTGTCTTTAATCTTTGCCTCGGCGAAAACATCTTCAACAGACTTTACAGCCTTATTGTTGATGAAATCAGAGCCGATTGATGAAACAGCATGAGTTGTTACATAAGTTGTATCCCTGTTAATGCTAGATCCATCGTTGTAGATGAGGTCTGCGTTAATAGAGAAATCACTTTCAAGCTCTAGTGAGCCATCAACGATATCTACTACTTTATTCTCAACCCATAGGTTGTCGAAAAGATCAATTTTCTCTAGTTTAACTAGCCAATTGTTTTCCAACTCCATGTCTAACCCACTCTCGCAGGCTGCCAAAGTAATGAATGAAATCATTACGATAGCAATTTTTTGCATAAATTTTCTCATTTGAATTTTTTTATTTGTTTATTTATTTGTTTTTGTTTGATTTATATTGAGATGTACTAGGTACATTTGAAAAATATGTAAAAATTATGTCTGAAGACTTATAAGCTTTTTAAAACGTCTACTAAATCAAAAAAATGAATTTTTTGAATTTTTTTAATAATCGAACATTGTAATATAAGTGACATAATTGTTTTTTAACGATTTTAGTATATCACAAAACAAAACCTTAAGCAAGCTTTTTTTGCTGAAATTTACGATTTTTGACAAAAGAGTCCACGTTTTTGAATCAAAGCTTATGGAATCGGTAAAAATTATTTTATTGAAGACAAATAAAAACATTAAATATTGATTAATTTTTAGATTTTTAAAAGACTCGGGGGTGGATGTGATTTATGACTATTTTGAAAGCTGAAACTTAAACCACCATTTAAACTACCCCGTCAGCTTCGCTGCCACCCCTTCACAAGTGAAGGGGAATTTTTAGGATGTGCTTCGTTGCCCCCTTCACTTGTAAAAGAGAATTTTGAGGATGCGCTTCGCTGCCACTCCTTCACTTGTAAAAGAGAATTTTGAGGATGCGCTTCGTTGCCACTCCTTCACTTGTGAAGGGGAATTTTTGAGGGGTTACAATTAAATAAGATATATAGCAAACGCAAAATTATTTGATTGCACATCTCTTGTAGGGAACATTCTTGACTGTTCCTTGTATAATATGGCTAATTTCAAAGGAATGGTCAAGACCATTCCCTACAAATTATTATAAAACACAATCATTTATTTTTGCCTTAGCTACATTTATCGTCATGCTGAATTTATTTCAGCATCTCAATAAAGGGGATCCTGAAACAAGTTCAGGATGACGTTTTTTGGGAGATGAATGATGGGTTTGAGGTAGAATGACGTATTTTGGGGTAGGATGGTGGGGTTTGAGGCAGGATGGTGTAAATAAAAACTCTATTTATATAAAAAAAAGGAACGCAAAAATGCGTTCCTTGCATAAGTTAAATAACTTATTATCTTGAGTAGAACTCGATTACTAAGTTTGGTTCCATTACTGCACCGTAAGGTACATCTTCAAATTTTGGAACATAAGCAAATTTTGCAGACATTTTTTTAGCGTCTAATTCAAAATATGCTGGTACATCTCTGTTTGCTACTTCTAAAGCTTCTAAAATTGTAGTTAAGTTTTTAGATTTTTCTCTAACTTCAATAACATCACCAGCTTTTAACATATATGATGGAATATTAACTCTTTGACCATTAACTAAAATATGACCATGGTTAACAACTTGACGAGCAGCAAATGGAGTTTTTGCTAATTTTGCTTTGTATACTGCGTTGTCTAAACGAGATTCTAAAATACCGATTAAATTTTCTGCAGTATCACCTTTACGACGAACAGCTTCTACATAATATTTGAAGAATTGTTTTTCTGAAATATTACCATAGTAAGTTTTCAATCTTTGTTTTGCCATTAATTGAACACCATAGTCTGTAGATTTTTTTCTACCTTGACCGTGTTGTCCTGGCTTGTATTCTCTTTTGTTAAATGGGCTGTTTGCAGCACCCCATAAATTTGCGCCGTAGCGACGTTCTGCTTTCTTTTTTGCAGATACTATACTTTTCATATTTTTATTTCCTTTTTAATAAATATTTTTATTGTCCCGATAGTCTTTTGAATTAATACAAAAGCGTGGCGCAACTGCCAACTTTCTCGGAAGTAAGTGTTTTATAATGGATTTATTTTTAAATGCAAGAAGTTTTTTGACTGTATTGCGGATCAAGTCCGCAATGACGGAACGGAGGGGGATTGTGGATCAAGTCCGCAATGACGGAACGGAGGGGGATTGTGGATCAAGTCCGCAATGATGGAGCAGAGGGGGATTGCGGATTAAACACGCAATGATGGAGCGGGGGGAAAAGTTTTTATTCTTCTGGGCAGATAAATTCGGCTATTGCCCTAACTTCTCTTTTGGCAGCCAAATGAGAAACACTCATTTTTTGCTTTAAGGTAGAATTGCTAAAATCTAAAACCGTTAAGCCTTGCAAAAACAACTCTTTATAAATAGTTCTATCTTTCATGCCTTCTAGATATCTAAATCCATATTGCTTTGAAACCTTCTCTAACAACGCAAAAACTTTTTTCTTGTTATTTGAATTATATGAAGAAATTTTATTACCAACAACAATCCAATTAAGATAATTTTCACCGCGTTTTGCTTTTTCTTTTTTAACATCCCAAACAAAGCTTGCATAATGTCCTGCGCTTTTTATTTTGCCCGTTAAATAATCTATATCTGCCAAAGAACTTAAATCTATTAAGCTATCTGAAATTGGAGTAATTAATGTATCTGCAAAGCTATGAGCTAAATCAAACAAATAATTCCTTCCTCCTGGGGTATCTATTATTATGGCATCAAATTTTTTAGAAAGTTCTTCAACTAAAAATGAAATTTCTGCAATATGTGCGTCTTTTTGCTCTTTGGGAGCAAACTTGAAATGCGTTGGCATTGGTAAATCAATGCTTCTTAAATCACAAAAAGTTTTTCTGTTCTCAATATATTTTGTAAGACTCGCTTGAGCACCATCAAAATCTAGAGTTGCAACACTAAATCCTTCTTGCAACAATTTAACACTTAAGTGCATAGAAATACTAGATTTTCCTACACCACCTTTTTCATTACTAATTACAATTACATGTGATTTTTTATTTGTCATGATAAGCCAATTTCATCTCTTTAGTTTCTTTATGAGAAATCACTATACAAGACTTTTTTGACTTTTTCAAATAATTACATGTGTTATGCGCATCTTTTTTTGCAAAACCGATAATTTGAGAACGATACATTACAGTTGAAGCTGTTTCTACAACATCTACATCTACTTTTACATCTTTTTTCTTTATTAAATTATTTACAGCATTGGCATATTGTCTGGCTTTTGCATAATTTGTAAATGCTCCAACCTGAATACCATAATCCTTACTTCCGTCATCTTTAATTTCTAGACCAGAGTTCATAAGGCTTGCAATTTTATTATCTCTTTTATCTGCTGTTTTATGTCCCATTGTTACTGCTATAACTCTTTTTCCATCTTTTTGTGCTGAAGTTACAATATTAAAACCAGATGCTCTGGTATATCCTGTTTTCATACCATCTGCACCATCAAAATTGCGCAATAAATGGTTGTGTGTCCAGTGCGTATAACCTTTATATTTAAAGCTTCTTTGAGAAAATAAAGTATAATACTGTGGAAAATGATGATACATTGCAGCACCTAATAAAGCCATATCTCTTGCGGTTGTCTTTTGAGCTTTATTGGGCAAGCCTGAAGCATTTTTAAATGTTGTATTTTTCATACCGAGTGCATGCGCAACTTCTGTCATTGTTTTTGCAAAATTTTGCTCATTATAACCAATGTTTTCAGCCAACACTGTTGCAACATCATTTGCAGATTTTACAATTAAAGCATTTATACAATCTTCAACACTTATAGTTTCTCCTGCACGCAATCCTAATCTTGAAGGTGAGCGATTAGAGGCTGTCCAAGAAACCTTTAACATATCTGTTTTTTTAATTAAGCCTTTTTCCAAAGCATCAAAAGTTATATATAGCGTCATTAATTTTGTTAATGAAGCAGGATACCTTAATTCATCAGCGTTTGAAGAAGACAAAACATCACCTGATTGTGCATCTATCATAATAGAAGACACACTAGCATGAGCTTGGTTTATAAAAAACACCATAAAAAACGCTAAAACAATTTTTTTCATGGTGTTTATTATAATTTATATTTATAAAGAAAAAGTTAATCTTCAATCAATCTTTCTAAATTTCTACCGAATGTAGATCTGACATAAGTTGTTATTTCTGTTGGAGCAAAAACAAACCTATTTGCTTGTGCCTGAGCTTCTAAAATTTCTTCTATTTTTAAGAGTTTTTCTATAACGGCACGTTTATTTGCGGCATCTTTTTTGCCTTTTACAGATGACAAGTTATAAAGGATATGAGCTTTAAATAAATCTTTTGGATATCTATAACCTGTAGCTAAAATGTCTGCAAGACCATACATTGCATTTAAATTATCTTGTTTTATTGCCTTATTTAATAAGCTAACACCAATACCATAGTTTTGAGGAACTCCATGACCTTTAAGATACATTTTTGCTAAAAAAAACTGAGCTTCATCAAAACCTGCTTTAGCTGCTTTCTCAACATAAGATGATGCTACATTATAATCTCTAGGATAATTAACCCCGTAATAATAACAAAGTCCAAGCATATACTGAGAAATAACATTTCCTTCTTTTGCTGCATAATTAAATAAAAATGCTGCGTTATCTTTACTTAAGAGAACGCCATCCCCTGTTAAAAACATAAAAGCAAGATTAACTGCTGCATCTACACTTCCTAACTCAACAGATTTCTTAAAATTTTCGGCAGCAGCTTTTCTATCCCTCTCAACTCCAATTCCTGAGTAATATAAATTTGCTAAGTTATTTAAAGATAGAACGTTATTTAATTTAGCCCCTTTAGAATAATACTCAAAAGCCTTTTCAGGATTTCTTTCAACACCTAAATCTTCATCACCATACAAATAAATATATCCTAAAGCACCTATTGCTTGTTCATCATCATTTTCGGCAAGTTCATTAAGGTCCTCTAAAAAAGAAACTCCTTCTTTTGTTTTTTTAACCTTAACATCTTCATCAAGACCTTTAAGAAATGGTAGTTTTAAGAAAGAAAAGAAGCCTTTTTTCTCTTCTTTTTTTTCTTTAGGTTGCTGAATTGACAAAGAAGCATCTTCAGAATTAAGGTCAAACTGCGCATAAATGGGAGTTGTTAAAAACAATAAAACTAAAAGAAACATTTTCATCATCTGCGCAAATTCCTTTTTTGATCTAAAACAGAAACTAAAACGTCTTCATTTGTTTTTTTACCATGAAAACTTCTGTCTTTCTCTATATCTTTTTGAGACAAAACTCCTCTATATTTGGGCAAAATATATTTTTTATATCTGTTAAAAACATCTTTTACTTCTGGGCTAGCATCTCTAAATAAATGTTTTAGTTCTGTAGAAAGACCTTCGTAGCCAATTTGTCTTTTTAAATCTGGAGTTAAATCAAAAAGAGGTTCTGTTTCAACAAGCATTTGTTTAGGACGAGCTAAGAAATTATCTTGAATTATTTTAATACAATCAGAATAAACACCATCTTTGCTTGGTTTTTTATTAGATATTTTTGCCTTATAACGAGACTCTTTTCTAACAACTTTTTCTAAAACCTTTTGGTTATATTTTTCTATACCTAAGCGATAAAGCATGCCTATAGATCTATCTATATTAAGAGTTCGAGTTTCTTTTTCTCTTTGAGACAAGCTAGAGCTTTCATTTATTTTTCTTTGTTCTTCATACATTTTATGTGTAAGGTCATCTACCATTTCAAGCGCAGTTATTTTTAACTGGACTTCAACTTTTAAACCATTTGGAAGATGAATAAAAAACACTTTATTTCTAAAATTTTTTTCAGTAAATTCATCAGCCCTTTTTACATCATTGCCACAAAACTTGTCTTTTGTTTCTTTTTCATCTATTTTAATACCAGGCATTTTTAGAAATTCTTGGTAGACATTTTCAATTTCTTCTAATCTTTTTCCTGAAATAGAAACTCTTAAAACATCATTTAATTTTTTATGATTACCTTTATATTTGCCATCAATCTTTATTTTCTCAATCGCTCTATCAACATTTTTCACACCTGGCATTGTAAAAAACAAAGGATTTTTACTTTTACCAAAAGGAATTCTAAATATTGCACAAGTATTTGGAGTTACATGTTTTAAATGAGCTTCATCTTCATCTAGGATTGTTTTTTTTGTAACAGGATCGACAATTTTAAAATTTTCTTCCTCACCAAAAACACTATCAAAAACGCTATACATTTGACGATATACAGACATTGAGTCTGTATAATACATACGCAAATAATCTGCACCTTCAGAGGTTATTTCACCTTTTTTTTCAGCCCTATTAATTTTTGCTAGCGCTTTTATATCTTTTTGGGCTTGATCTGCATCTATTTCTTCATCTGTTCTGTTAAAAAGATCTTTATATTTTAATGGAAATGATACAGACCTATCAAATGTATCTTTTCTGGTCATTTTTATTTATTACCATCCAATTTCTTAATCAAAGCACTTATACTTCCACCATTGTTTTTAAGAAAAGAAGTGTATTCACTACGAGCAGACACTGCTAAACTAACATTCTCTATAACAATATCCACTACTTTATAAGCACCGTCTTTTTCTTCTAAAACACGCCAAACAACTTTTGCTGGCACACTACCATCGCCCATATCAACTTCTGTGTCTACAAAAATTTGAGAAGCGCTATTTGAAGCTGAAGAACCCTTGAAGTCAAAACTTTTACCCTTAAACTCATCAAAACGGCCAGACCAAGTGCGAACATTGTATTCTTTATAAGCTGCTATAAATGATTTCTTTTCTTCTGGAGTTGCTGTTCTGTAATATCTACCTAAAACAAATTTACCAATAAAATCTAAATCAAAATATTCTTCAAACAATTTTGTGAATTTTTTTGTTTTTTCTGAAGCACTCAAATTTGAATTAACAAGCTCTTCGATACCTGTAGTTGTCATTTTTTTCACAAAGTCTTCTGCCTTTTTTGCATTTATACTTGCATGTGCAACATTAGAAAATATCAAAACACTTAAAGTTATTGCAAATAGTTTTTTCATTTTATTCCCCTAAAAACAATTATTCCATATCAAAGTCAAAATCATAAGTAATAACGCCTTGCTTTGAACCACATTTGGTTGCGGCTCTATTTTGCAAATAAGCAGAACGCATTGCTGTATAATAATCAACTGAATTTTTTTCTAAATCATTTAACAATGGCATTGCATTTGCTCTTGCAACAATAACATTCGCACCTGCATAACCATATCTCAAGCTATTAGCATCCCCCTCTGAAGTAACTGAGTTTGAGGCAATATTAACAGGATTTGCAATACTATCAACTGCTAACCCAACTGCAGAACGAGGAGTTGCAGGACCAACAAATGGTAAAATGATAAAAGGACCATCAGCCACACACCAAGTTGCCAAGGTTTCATCAAAATTTGTTTTTTCTACATCTAAGCCCCAACCTGACGCAACATCAAAGCTACCTAAAAGACCTAAAGTTGTGTTTACACCAAATCTGGCAACATTAACACCTGCTGATTTGAACTCACCTTGCAAAACATGGTTTGCAGCAGAAACAGGCTCAAAAATATTACTGAAAATAGAATTAACCCTATTTTGAACAGCTTTGGGAGTTACGCTTAGATATCCTTGAGCTATTGGCTTTAAGAAATATTTATCAACGGTGTTATTAAAAGAGAACATAGCTCTGTTATAGCCTTCAAATTTATCATCATGATTTAAAGACTGACCGCTTACTACACAGCCATTTAATGATAATGATAAAAGAAAAAATAGTATTGATTTTATTTTCATATTGTATATCCTATCTATAGATTTTGTAGAAAATATATCATATCTTTTTTTAAATACAAGAATTTTATAAAGGAATAAAAAAAATGAAAACGGCTGTTATTATACCAACGAGACTTAAATCAACAAGATTACCAAACAAACCTTTGGCTATAATCAACGGAAAAACAATGATTCAACACGTCTACGAGCATGCTATATCTGTTCATGATAAAGAAGATGTTTTTATTGCTTCTGGCGATAAAGAAATTGTAGAATTAGCAAAAACATTTGATGCAAAATGCATATTAACAAACCCTAGCCTCCCTTCTGGCACAGATAGAATCGCAAAAGCATTAGATGGAATTGACCCAGATGGCACCAAATATGATATTATTGTTAACTTTCAAGGAGACGGAATCAACGTTGATCCCAAACTAAATTTAGAACTTGTTGAGTTGATGAAAAAAACAAATGCCGATATAGTTACTGTTGGAATGAAAATCACAAAAGAAGATGAAATAAACAACCCTAATTATGTAAAAATAGCACTAGCAAAACCTGATGACAAAGACTTTGGTAGGGCTGTATATTTTTCTCGCCTTCCTGTTCCATACAACAGAGATGCAGAAGGAGCTTGCGATCATGCTTTTTGGCATATTGGAATTTACATATACAAAGCAGAATCATTAAAAAAGTTCATAAATCTTCCTGTTGGGGTTTTAGAAGATAAAGAAAAACTAGAACAACTAAGAGCTCTTGAAAACGGAATGAGTATCGTTGCTAAAGTTGTCGACAGCATTAAACTAATACAAGATGCGCCTGCCGACATCAACACAGAAGAAGAGTTAATTGAAGCTCAAAAATTTATGTTTTAAGGAATATAACGATGACTGATTTAGAACAAGGACTAAAAGAGATTTCTCAGAATCGCGAGGTAATAATTGAAAAATTACTACAGTTTTCATTAACAGACACTTTGATGTTTTGGGGAAACGAAAAAGACTTAATAGAATTGCAACAACAAAAATGGCAACCAATTTTAACTTGGGCAGAAAAACAACTTAATTTAGAAATAAAAAGAACCCAAAATCTTGATGTTCCTGAAGAGAATAAAGAGGCAGGGTATAGAATAAAAAACTTTTTATTATCTTTAGATGACAAAGAGCTTACAGCTTTTTACAAATCAGCTTTATTAATGAAAAGCATTTTACTAGCAATGGCATTTGTAAAAAAAGAAATTTCAGCAGAACAAGCTTTTGAGGCAGCCCTCTTAGAAGAAAGGTGGCAAAATAAAATTTGGGGAACAACCGATGAAGCTGAAGAAAATCAAGAGGCCTTCAAACAAGAACTTATTGAAATTGAAAACTTCTTAAAATAAAATGGACGATTGGGAGACCCTTATAAAAGACATACAACCACTTAAAGAAAAAAAAGCGGCTGTTTTCTCTACAAAGAAAATCAAACTAAGAGAAAAAACACAAGAAGAGTTTATTAGCACAACTCCACCAAATGGAGTTGATGGTTCTACTATGAAAAAATTTAACAGAGAAAAATTTAATATAGAAGCAACTCTTGATCTTCATGGCTTTAATCATGACCAAGCATTTAACGAAGTTATAAATTTTATAAAAAAAGCATACCTCAAACAAAATAGGTGTATTTTAATAATAACAGGTAAAGGCGAAGTTTTAAGAAAAGAATTGCCAAGATGGTTAGAAAATCAAGAAATAAAAAACTTAATCTTAAGCGTTAAACAACCGTCGCAATCTTTAGGCGGGAGTGGCGCTTTTATGTTGTTAATTAAAAGAATAAGAAATACATAAAAGAAATTGCTAAAACACTTGCAAGAACAAACTTAAAAACACCTCCGAGTATAGCCAAAAAAGTATCTGACCAATCAATAGAAAAGCCACCATATTTATAATGTTTTTTTACAAAAACGTTATACAAAGAACTTAAAATAAGCACAAGCAAATAAATTTGAGTTTTTTTATATTCTACAATAATGTCTTCAAGTTCTAAACTTCTATACAAATAAAAACCATAACAAATTCCTAACAAGACAAAAGGATTAAAAATAATTTTACTTGAAAATAGAGCTCGCAAACCTTTTATCATTACAACTTCCAGCCTTTTTTTGCAGAAACAATTTCAAAGCGAGCAGAAGAAGAGCCTGTTGGCCACACATAACGACTTCCTGTAGGTCTTAAAGTTGAGCCATTGTTAACAATACAGGTAGCGATAGCACTTAAACCTCTTCTTTTTATTTTAATAGAATCGCTTTTTGTTGATATTAAGTTTAATTCTTTCATAAAGGCCTCCACTAATCTTCATATATTAGATAGATAATACAATCTTTTTATTAAGAAAACATTAAAACTTTTAACACATTTTAAATTTATAAAAAAACTTATTGAAAAATTAACTTTTATTGATTAAATTCAATTGTGTTAATTAAACAAACCATATATGGAGAAAATAATAATGAAAAAACTAATTAGTTTATTTTGTGCAATCGTAGTTTTATCTGGTTGTTCTAGCACTGGTACTGGTGGTGGACTTTTCGGAGGAAGCGACTGTGCTTCTAAAGAAGCTCGTAACTTTATGAAAAATGCTGAAGACAGAGTATTCTTCTCTTATGACAGCTCTTCTTTAACTGGTAACGCAAAAGAAGTTTTAGACACTCAAGTTGAATGGTTAGCTAAACACGAAAAAGTTAGCGTTGTTGTTCAAGGTTATTGCGATGAAAGAGGTACTCGTGAATACAACTTAGCTCTTGGTGAAAGACGTGCAAATGCTGTTAAAAAATATTTAATTTCTGAAGGCGTTAAAGCAGACAGAGTTACTACTATTTCTTACGGTAAAGAAAGACCAGCTGTTCTTGGAAACAACGAAGCAGCTTGGGCTCAAAATCGTCGTGCTATAACTGTTGTAAAATAATTTTATAAGTTATACACAAAGAGAAAAACGCATTCTTGTATTGAATGCGTTTTTTTTATAACATCCTTTTCAAGGAGATTATTTTATGAAAAAAGTTTTATTTATTATTGCAATGCTTGCCACAACACCAGCTTTAGCTCTTAATGTAGAAAAAAGTATAAAAGAGATAAAAGAAGATTTAAGTGTTTTACAAAGACAAATGTATCAAGGAAACAGTAAAAACGAAGCTATAAATGATGGCACTCTTGAAGAAGATTTTAGAAAACTTGTTGGCAAGGTTGATACATTAGAGCATAAAATAGACAACCTAAATTCTAAAATTGATATGATAAACAAAGATATTGACATTAGAATCAGTCTTATTGAAAACAAGCCAATTAAACAAGCTGCTGCTCCTGTTGCTCATAAAAAAGAAAAATTTGTAGCTAAAGTTGCCGATAAAGCTCCAAAAACAATAACTGGCGACGATATAAACAGCAATGAATTAAAACCTATTGTTTCTTCTGATGTTAAAGTAATATACAAAGAAGGAATGGATGCTATAAATGCAAAATCCTACGATCTTGCAGAACAAAAATTTAATTATATTCTAACAAACTTTAGCAAAGACAAGCTTGCAGGAAATGCACAATATTGGATTGGTGAAGTTTATTATGCAAAAAAAGACTATAAAAATTCTGCGCTAGCATTTGCTAAAGGATATCAAAACTATAAAAACGGAAACAAAAGTGCAGATAGCCTTCTTAAGCTTGGCATGAGCATGAAAGAACTAAGCAAAAAAGAAGAAGCTTGCGCTGCTTTTACATCTATGAAAACAGAGTTCCCTAAAGCAGAAAAAAGAGTTTTAGATAAAGCAAGTTCAGAGGCAAAAAATCTTGAGTGCAAATAAAAAAATTGCAGTTGGAGTTTCTGGTGGTGCAGACAGTTTAGCGCTTGCATTAATGCTAAAAGAAAAAGGCCTCAACATTATTGCCTTAACCGTTAATCACGGGCTAAGAAAAGAAGCTAAAAAAGAGGCTTTATATGTTAAAAAAACAATGAAAGACAACGACATTGAACACCACACTCTAGAATGGAAAGGCGCAAAACCCAAAACTGCAATAGAAGAAAAAGCCAGAGAAGCTAGATATAATTTAATGATTAATTGGTGTAAAAAAAACAACATTAACGACTTATATTTGGCGCATCACAAAAACGATCAAGCAGAGACTTTTTTAATGAGATTAATTAGAGGAAGCGGAATTGACGGACTTGCCTCAATGCAAGAAGAAACTCAAAGAGATGACATTAATATTATTAGACCATTACTTAATACTTCTAAAGAAGAGCTAGAAGCATATCTAAAAAAGAAAAAGATTAAATGGGTTAAAGATAAAATGAATTTTGATGACACATATCTTCGTTCAAAATTAAGAAAGCTATTACCAAAGCTTGAAAAAAGTATTGGATTAACCACAGACAGAATAATTTTATGCGCAAACAACATGGCTAGAGCTAAAGATTATTTCAACAAAGAAGTTGATGGGTTTTTCAACAATAACGTAAAATTTGAAGAAGAACACCTTATTATCAATAAAGCAGCTTTTTTAGACCTACACCCCGAAATGGGATTAAGGGTTTTGGTTAAGGCTTTAAGTGAAGTTAACGGGAAAATTTATAAACCAAGATTAGTATCTCTTGAAAGTGTATACAACAAAATCATTAATGAAAAAAAGTTTAATAGATACAGCCTATCTCATTGTATTATTGAATTCAGGAAGCAAGGAATATTAATTAAAAAAGAGAGATAACTTTGAGCAACCTTGCCCTTAAAAGTTGAAGACGCCTCAGCCCATAAATTCTTTATGGGCGGTATAACAATTTTTATTTAGAAAACAAAGATTCTTCTTAATAACATAAAAAAAAGTTTTTATTTTTAGATTCATTAGTATATAATGCAAATCAAGGAGAATTTTATTATGAAAATTGTTATTGAAAGAGCAAATTTATTAAAAACACTTAGCCACGTACAATCTATTGTTGAAAGAAGAAATACTATTCCTGTACTTTCTAACGTTAAGATTGAAGCTCTTGGTGATGGAATTAGCTTTAAAGCTACTGATATGGATACAGAAATCACAGAAATTACTGATGCTAAAACAATTGAAAAAGGTGCTGTTACAGCTCCTGCTCACATGCTTTATGACATTGTTAGAAAATTATCTGATGGTTCTCAAATTGAGTTAACTTATCCTGATGAAAAAAATGGATTATCAATTTCTACAGGACGCTCAAAGTTCTCTTTGGCAACTATTCCTGCTGAAGATTTTCCTGTTATTGCTTCAGACCAACTTCCAATTAAATTTGTTATGGAAAAAGAAAGCTTGAAAGCTTTAATTGATAAAACAAAATTTGCAGTTTCTACAGAAGAAACAAGATATTATCTTAACGGTATTTATTTTCATGCAAAAAAAGATGGTGAAACAAAAATCTTGCGTGCAGTAGCAACTGATGGACACAGACTTGCTTGTGTTGAAGCTGAGCTTCCTCAAGGTGCTGAAGACCTTAAAGGTGTTATTATCCCTAGAAAAACAGTTAATGAAATTAGAAAACTTTTAGATGACACAGATGCAGGAAACATCAACATTTCTTTATCTGACAATAAAATTGAATTTGTATTAAATGACATTACATTAACTTCTAAATTAATTGATGGAACATATCCTGATTATGAAAGAGTTATTCCTACTGCAAACAACAAAATTTTAACAATGAGTGTTAAAGAACTCTCTTCTGGTGTTGATAGGGTTTCTGTTGTGGCAGAAAGAACTCGCGCTATTAAAATGACTACTGCAGAAAACAAAGTTACTGTTTTAACCTCTAGCCCAGATTTAGGCTTTGCTTCTGAAGAGTTGTCTGCTCAATATTCTGCAGAATCTATTGAAGTTGGATACAACTTTAGATATCTTTTAGACATCTTAAATGAAATTAAAGGTGAAACTATCAAAATAACTTTCTCTGATGGCTCTTCTCCTTCTATTTTATCTGATCCTGAAGATACATCTTCTTTATATGTTTTAATGCCAATGAGAGTCTAAAATGTTCCCAAACAATATAGAAAACATTTTATTACTCGCCTTTTGCTTTTTGCTCTTTGACTTTTTTTGTTTATGTAGCCCACTACACCGCACAAAAAAACTCAAATTCAAAAAACAAAATTCTTCGTTAAAATAATTCTATATCATTTGGAAACATTTTTATGAACAACACCTCTCTTAACACATTATATCATTCTTTATCAAAGTCAGGCGTTAAAAGCCTGACTTTATCTAACTTTAGAAATTATCAATTCTTAAAGTTAGAGCCAAAGTTTGGACCTATAATTATTTATGGGCAAAATGGTAGTGGAAAGACTAATATTTTAGAGGCACTGTCTCTTCTGTCTCCTGGAAGAGGTTTGCGCTCTTCTAAACTATCAGAAATTCAAAGAATTGGTCCTGCGCTTGTTCAAGGGTTTGATGACACTGCATTTTCTTGGGGCATTAATGCAAACATCTTCAAAAATGAAGATGAATACAACATTGGCACAGGTATTGAAAAAGGCGCTGTTTATGATAAAAGAATCATAAAATTAAATGGAGAAAAAATATCTTCTCAGGCAGAACTGGGGAAATATATTTCAGCCTTATGGCTAACCCCTCAAATGGATAGAATTTTTAATAAAGGCTCATCTCAAAGACGCTCTTTTCTTGACAGGCTCGTTTATGCGTTTGACATCGAGCATGCAAAAAGAACCGCTCAATTTGAACACCTATATAAAGAATGGGTTGAGTTATTAAAAAGAGGAATAAAAGACAACAATTGGTTGTTTGCTATTGAAGAAAAAATGGCTTGTTTAGGAGTTGCAATTGCAGCTGCTAGAGTTGAGCATGTTAATAAATTAAACTCTTGGATAGAAGAAGAGCCTGAAAGCGTTTTTCCTAGCGTTGATATAAAACTAGTAGGCATAATAGAAGAAATGTTAGCAACAAAAAAAGCTTTAGAAGTTGAAGATTGTTATAAAATTTTATTATACAACAACAGAAGTCGTGCTATTGAAAGCTCTATTGATGGAATCGGAAAAACAGACATGAAGGTTACATACAAAAAGAAACACATGCCTGCAGAACTTTGTTCCACAGGAGAACAAAAATCTTTATTAATAACTATAATTTTAGCTCAAACCAAAGCTCAAAGTCTGAATCAGGGGTTTGCCCCTATTCTACTTTTAGATGAAGTTTGTGCCCACCTTGATGAAGAAAAAAAAGAAGCACTACTCGATAAAATATTAGAATTGAAAATTCAAGCTTTTATAACAGCAACAGACAAAGAAATGTTTTCTTCATTAGCCAGCAAAGCACAATTTATTGAAGTGAAGAATAATGCTGTACAAATATTTTAACGCGAGATTCGTATAAGAGCAAAAGTTATTTATATATCACACTTTTAGATGTAGGGACAATGCTCTGCCTTGTCCGGACAGAGCAGAGCCCTGTCCCTACAAAAGGCGTCGTTTTTAGCGACAAGGCATTGTTATTTATTGTGTTTTTGCATTAATACGAATCTCGCGTTATTTTAATATTATTTCTAATACAAAATAAAAGATTGCGACTTTTTGGATTTGCACAACGCCCTTAGAGCATTTCACAGTTAAAATATTGCAAATTAATTGTCGGGAGAACACAGTTCTCCCTTACATTTTTCAGATTAATGATAATTTCTTAAAAGACCTGCTAAAATTCCTTGGACTTTAACCCTATCAACACTAACTGTTCTTGTTTGATATGCTTTATTTTTAGGTACTAATAAAACTTTTTGTTCACGTTGTTGATATTCTTTTAATGTAGCTTCTGTATCATCTAGCAATGCAACAACAATATCACCATTTCTGGCAATTGGAGTGTTTTTAATAATAACAGTATCACCGTCTAAAATGCCTGCATCTATCATAGAATCTCCTTCTACGGTCAACGCATAATAAACGCCCCTACCCACCATCTCAAACGGAACAGCAACACGTTCAACTTCATTTGCAATTGCTTCTATTGGTGTGCCTGCAGCAATTTTTCCGTATAAAGGAATTTCAACAGAGCTTGAAGCCAAAGCCTCTTCACGTTTTTTTTCTTCTGCAATAATACTACTAGGTTTTAATTTTGGCATTTTAATAACTTCTAATGCTCTGGCTTTGTGAGCCATCTTTCTGATAAAGCCTCTTTCTTCTAGCGCCTCAATAAGAGCATGAATACCTGATTTTGACTTTAAGCCAATTGCGTCTTTCATTTCATCAAAAGATGGAGATGTGCCATTTTCTTTAATTTTGTTATTGATAAAACATAAAAGTTTATATTGCTTTGGTGTTAACATAAAAAAATATCCTTAAATTATTTAATTAAGGATATTCTAGTTTTGTTCTTTTTAAAAGTCAAGAGTTTTTATTTTTAGCAGATAAAAACCACAAAACTCCAACAGGAATCGATACCAAATAAAATGCTGTTAAACTAGCTAACACCAACCATGGTTGACTAATAATCAAGCTTGCGAAAAACACAACAAATATCATTATTGGCACAAACATATATGATTTTACTTTCATTTTTTTTGTTGAAATTGTAGGAATTCTTGAAACCATCAACATTGCAACAACAAATAAAACAACTGCATTTAATAGATGAGATCTTAAGAAAGACCAATCTGCAAATTCAAATGAAGCAATAACAGGGAGAATCGCCAACATTGCGGCTGCAGGAGCAGGAACACCAACAAAAAAGTTATCCCAATATTTTGGTTGTTTAACGTCATCTAACATTGTATTAAATCTAGCCAATCTTAAAGCACTTGCCATTGCCAACAACAATGCGCAAAACCAACCTATTTTTGGCAAGTCAAACAAAGACCATTTATAAACAAGAATCGCTGGAGCAACACCAAAACTAACAAAATCTGATAAAGAATCCAATTCTGCACCAAATTTTGAAGACGCTTTTAAAAGTCTTGCAACTCTACCATCTAAGCCATCTAAAATAGCAGCAACAAAAATACACAAACAAGCTTTCATCCAATTGCCATCCATTGCATATCTAATTGATGTAACGCCTGAGCACAAAGCCAACATTGTAACAATATTGGGAGCAATCTTTCTAAAAGGAAGCTCTTTTAACTTTTGAGGAGAAATCTTTTTAAAAGGAATTTCTTTTAATGTTTTTGGAGATATCATCTTGTTATACCTTCTACTTTTGTTTGTTTTGTTTTTAAGTTTGCAATAACAGTTTCACCAGCTATCATGGTTTGACCCAAGCAAACTTGAGGCTCAACACCTTCTGGTAAGAACACGTCTAAGCGAGAACCGAATCTAATTAAGCCAAATCTTTCACCAGCTTTATATTTATCACCAACTTTTGCAAAACAAAGAATGCGTCTTGCAACAAGACCTGCAATTTGAACAAAAGCAATTTCTGGACCTGATGATGTTTTCATCGCCAACAATTGACGTTCATTGTCTTTTGATGCTTTATCTAATGTAGCATTTAAGAATTTGCCTTTTATATATTTTTCTTTTGTTATTTCACCTTCTGCAGGAGCTCTGTTTACATGAACATTAAAAACACTCATAAAAATGCTAACTCTTGTATAAGAATTATCTTGCAAGCCCAATTCTTTTGGACCTTTAACTTTTACAACATGAGAAACTGTTCCGTCTGCTGGAGAAAGAACAACGTCTGCGATATTGGGAGTGCTTCTTTCTGGATCTCTAAAAAACAAATAGCACCAAACAGTTAAAATCAAACCAATCCAACCAAGAGGCTCTGCTATCATAGCTAAAAGAACGGTAATTGCGGCAAAGATTCCAACAAATTTCCATCCCTCTTGATGAATTGTCGGTAGAATAAATTTTTTCCAAGATAAATCAACGTTTTTCATAAGTTTCTCCTTTATAATAAAAAAGAATATAAAGTTTTTTTAAAAAAACACAAGATTTTTGTTGCATTATTTTTTTTTATGAGTATAACTATGTCTAGATTATGCGAATGTGGCGGAACTGGTAGACGCTGCAGACTTAAAATCTGTTGCCCGCAAGGGCGTGCCGGTTCGATTCCGGCCTTTCGCACCAATCTATTTATAGCTTCCTTCGGGAGGCTTTTTTGCTATATGGGGCTTGGCTTGCAGGTAGTTCGATAATTACGTTTTCAAAAAATACCAAATCCCAGCAGATTATCGAACTTTGGGTCATCGTCAAATTTGGGGGCAAGTTGTTTTTTTTATAAAAAAATCTATTCATATTAAGTTTGTACTTTCTTTAGTTAACCACATAAAATTCTAACACGCA
>JAWXUC010000016.1:0-20746 GCA_044432975.1 Alphaproteobacteria bacterium
GATGAATTAATTAAAACAACTGGAAAGATTATTGATATGATTACATCTCAAGAAGCTTCTAACTATTTTTTTAACGCAGGGTATTCTATTTAATCGTTAAATACTCTAATGTCCAGATTTCAGATAATCTGCACCCTGTTAAAACCAATAGTTTTAATAAGTTTATTACAGATGGATGTACACCTCTTTCTTCAGCATTATTTAAGGCTATTCCCAATTTTGCTAATTCGTGAGAGCTTAAGAACCTTTCTCTTTTGCGTTCTTTGTATTTTTTAACATATCGGCAAGGGTTTGAGTTTTCTGGTCTAATACCCAACATTTCGGCATGAGTGATAATTGATGATAAAATTTCTTTAGTGCGATTGGCTTGATACGGGACGTGAGCCATAGAATGATGCAGATAGGCAACATCGGCACGTTTGATATCACTCATTTTTATTTTACCAAGCTTAGGCAATAACCACTTTTTCATGGTTCTAATACATTCTTTTTGTGTAGATTCTTT
Source organism: Alphaproteobacteria bacterium (assembly GCA_044432975.1). Taxonomy (GTDB): domain Bacteria; phylum Pseudomonadota; class Alphaproteobacteria; order RF32; family CAG-239; genus JAWXUC01. The sequence continues at coordinate 506 of JAWXUC010000016.1, forward strand.
TAATCTCGTTCTTACATGTTGCTCAATATAAACTTGTGCAAATTCTTCTAACGTTGCCTCTTTGCGATATTCCGCACGAGTATCTTGAGGATTAACCCCATTGTTAATTTCTCCCAATAATTCAAGAGCTTTATTCCTCGCCTCATCTGGAGTGATGATTCCATATTGTCCAATTTTATAACGATATGAGCGACCATTAAAAGTATAACGCAAACCTAAAACTTTTTTACCAGATGGAAAGACACGCACAAAAAATCCTTTTACTTTATCATCATGATAAAAATTATCTTTATCAAGTGGTTTTATAGAATCTATATATTTTTTTGTTAAAGTTGGCATATTCATCTCCTGTTAGAACAATGAATGCTTGCTTTTGATCAAAAGTCAACTTAATTAGAGTCCTGTAGTAAGAGATAGTAATTAGTAGGAAAACAAAGGAAATTTGCCCCGCCAGTGTCCCATTTAGAGCATTTTCCGAAAAGATAGAATACCCCTGTGAAGAATTTTGTTTTTTGAATTTGATTTTATTTGTGAAGTGTAGTGGACTACAGTTTGCAAATAAAGTCAAAGAACAAAAAGCAAAAGACGAGCAAGGTGATTCTATCTTTTCGGAAAAGGCTCTAGTCCTGTAGCGGTCCAGTTTGTGAATTTTCTTATTTTTTTGCAAAATTTCACATACAAAAAAACTCCCTAACTATTTGAAGTTAGGGAGTTATGTGTTGGTTGCGGGGGCTAGATTTGAACTAACGACCTTCAGGTTATGAGTCTTGAAGACTGGGTTTCCTTATACTTTTGATACAAAATTCAAAAACCCTGCAACCCTATTGTTTCTCTAGGGTTTCAGAAAATATTTTTCTTGACAATTTTGATTGAGCTGGATAGAATTTGCTTAAAAAGGTAGCACCAGGGTAGCGCCGAGGTAGCACCAGAGTAGCACCGAAAAATAATAAGTGAGGCATTATGGCAAAAAATGAATTAAAGTTTACAAAGTCTGCAATTGACAAATTGCAACCAACACAAAAAAGAGAAACTTATTACGATAGTGAAGTAAAAGGTCTCTGTATTCAAATTACTCCCAATGGCGCCAAATCTTATTATCTCTACAAAAAGATTAAAGGAATTCCCACAAGAATAAGATTGGGCGGAATTAATGAAATCAAATTAGAACAAGCCAGACTTCTTGCATCTCAATATAAAGAAATGGCAAGAATGGGCAAAAACCCACAAAATGAAACCAAACGATATAAAGATGAAACAAAAATGCAAGAAATGTATGATGACTTTATTGAAGATAGAGAGCGTTATATTGGCAAGAGAACCATTGTTGGCTATAAAAGTATGTGGACTAGCAAGTTATCTAAACTAGGCAAAAAGAGAATTTCTGAAATCACCGGCGATGACTTAAGGAGAATTCATCACAAAATATCTCAAGAATTTGGCATTTATACCGGCAATCACTGCATAGAGTTGGTTAAAGCAATATACAATCACGCCATAAAAGAAGAAAAGTTTGATGGCAGAAACCCTGCAATGTCTGTGAAACTGAATAAAACAGAAGCTAGAGTTAGATATTTAGAGCATTCTGAAATGGAACGCTTCTTTCAAACCTTAACAGAATATGACAATGAAATCAGCCGAGATGCCATCTTAATGCTTATTTTTACAGGTGCAAGAAAACGAAATGTTTTAGAAATGAACTGGAATGATATTGACCTAAGCGCCAAAGTTTGGAAAATTCCCCAAACCAAAACCGCCAAAAACCAAACATTAGCTCTAGTAGAGCCAGCAATAGAAGTTTTACAAAGAAGATTTTCAACTAGGGTTAATGAATGGGTGTTTTATTCTGCAAACTCAAAGTCAGGACATTTAGAAGACATCAAAAGAGCTTGGCAAAGTGTTTTGAAAAAAGCAAACATAACAAATTTAAGAATTCACGACCTCCGCCATACTCTAGCAACATATATGATTGCCAACGGAGCCGATGCCTTCATGGTAAAACGCGCCTTAACCCACAAAAGCTTGCAGTCAACCGAAGTCTACGTAAACCTAGGAATAGAACACCTAAGAGACAAACTAAACGATACAGTAGATAAAATGATTAATATTGGCAAAAAGTAATAATACTTGACTTTTGATGCAATAGACAATATAATAACTATTATGCGTTATTAGTTACTGCAAAGGATAATATATTGGCTTTTATTTTAAAAACACAAAAAGAAATAATGCTAGAATTAGCAAATAAAGCAAAATCTATTAGGCTTGGACAAAGCTTAACTCAAGAAGGATTAGCTGTACGTTCTAATGTTAGCTTAAGCTCTATTAAAAGATTTGAGACAACAGGGCAAATATCTTTGCAATCATTATTAAACATTGCCTTAGCTTTAGGCAAATTAGATGATTTTGAAAAGCTTTTCAATATAGATGACAAGCCTAAAAGTCTATTTGAAGAAGAAAAAACAACAAAAAATCGCCAAAGAGGAACAATTAAATGAGATTGAATGTTTTCTTAAATCAATTTGGAAGTAGATCTTTTGTTGGCGTTTTAGATGATAAAGACACAAATAGAATATTTTTTGAATATAATCCTAGTTTCTTAAAGCAAAATATTAATCTATCTCCATTTAAGCTACCATTAAATGCAGGGGTTTTGGAAGATTCTGAACAAACTTTTGCCGGTCTTTATGGCTTGTTTAATGACAGTCTGCCAGATGGCTGGGGTTGCTTGTTATTGGATAGAAAATTACAAAAACAAGGCTTGAGTATAAACGAAATAACACCTCTTAAAAGGCTTGCAATGATTGGCACAAATGCTATGGGTGCTTTAGAATATGAGCCGATTATAGAAAACAATGAATATATTGAGAACAAAATAGAACTGGATAAACTACACATAGAGGCAAACAAAATCTTAGAAGGACAAAGCTCTGAGGTCTTGCAAGAATTATTAACCTTAAATGGCTCTTCTCAAGGTGCAAGACCAAAAGTTTTGGTTAATGTATCAAGTGATAAAAAACAAATATCACAGTCAAAAGGCAGCCCATGGCTTATAAAATTTGCTTCTTCTTTAGATAATAAAAACATTGGTGCCGTTGAATACATTTATTCAATCCTTGCAAAACAATCCGGAATTGAAATGCCAGAAACATATTTGTTTGAATCAAAAATAAATGCAGGTCATTTTGGCGTTCAAAGATTTGATAGAATTGATGGCAATAAAATTCACATTCACACCGCTTGTGGATTGCTTCATGCATCTCATAGAACAGCTAGCCTAGATTATACAAGTTTATTAAAACTCACCAGCGTTTTAACAAAAGATGCAAGAGAAGTAGAAAAAATGTTTAGATTAATGATTTTTAATGTTTTATCTGGCAACAAAGACGACCATAGCAAAAACTTCTCATTTATGATTGATAAAAACAACAATTGGAAATTAACCCCAGCTTATGACTTAACCCCTTCTCAAGGCATAAATGGTGAACAAACAGCAATGGTTAATAATAAAGGCAAAGATATTGCTGACGCAGACTTTATCAAAACAGGCTTGGATTTTAGCATTTCAAAAGAAACAACCCAAACCATAATAGAACAAACCAAAGATGCATTATCAAATTACAACAAACTTGCCAAAGAATTTGGTGTTGAATTTTAGAAAAAAATAAAGATGACGCACAAAACAAGTCTTATTATTGATAAAAAAACTTAAAAACCACATTTTCACACAAAGATAAACAAAAAAAATGTTTATCTTGACATTTTTGATTAAATAGATTACATTATATATAGCTGACAATAAAGATTGAGAGGGACAATGTTAAAATCATTTAAAATAAAGAACTTTAAATCAATATTAGACTTAACAGTTGATTTTTCATTTGCTGAAGGAAAAGCACCAAACAGATATAAAGAGCTAGAAACCCTTCCTTTTTTAGAAGTCGGAGAAAATAGAGTAGTTCCTACTATATCTATTTATGGAGCCAATGCATCTGGGAAAACAAACATTATTAAAGCTTTAGTTGCCCTTAAAGATATATTAGATGAAAACATTCTAAAAAGATATGACCCAAACAAATTAAATGCTAAATACAATTCAACTAGCTTTGAGTTAAACTTTTGTATAAACAAAGCTAACTATACTTACCTTTTAGAATACGATTACTCTCAGATTGTAAAAGAATCCTTAATCAAAAATGATAATTTTATATTTGATATTAAACTAAGCAAAACTGATTTTAATGCTTTATCTACAGAGTTTTATGATACAAAAAAATTAAGAGAAATATTTATTGTTGAATGCGGAGACACTAATCAACGTCAAATTAAACCTTTTTTATCAATCATTGCAAAAAACTATTCTGGCTTAAACAAATATATAAATGAAGTTTTTGAATATATTATAAATAATTTAAGAGTTTATCCAGTAAATCAATTTCCGGTTGCAATGGGAATAGATTTATTAGTTAATAGTGGTGATGCAAATAATACTGAAGAAGCCTTTGCAAAAATAGTAAAAATATTAAGAAAATTAGATATAGATATTACAAAAATGACTTATGAAAAGCATACGATAGAGGAATATGTACATTCTGATGTTGATGATTTTACAGAACTAGCTAAAATCAATGATAACCTTATTGCAAATAAAATATATTCTTATCATAAAGACATAAGTGGAAATGATATTAAATTTAATTTTAATGAAGAGTCAGAAGGAACCAGAACGTTAACTGGCTTACTTGGGGTGTTTTTATCAGCTTTAGCTACAGGATCTACTGTTTTTATAGATGAATTAGAACAATCTTTACATCCTCTTTTATTAATTGAAGTTATTAAACTATTCAAAGACAAAAGATACAACAAAAATAATGCTCAACTAATATTCACAGCCCATAATACAGATATTTTAGATGACGATTTAATGAGAGTTTCTGAAATTGCGATTGTAAAGAAAAGCTTAGAAAAAGGTACAACAATAAACAGAGTTGTTGACTTTGAAGGTGTTAGAAACGTTCTAAACTTTAGAAAACAATATTTAGAGGGAGCTTTCTCGGGCATTCCCCATCCATATATTTAGGAATTAAGAATGAGTTACTCTCCTAAAAAGATATATATAATTGTTTGCGAAGGTCCTTCTGAATACGCATACCTTCAAGAACTAAATAGATTTCTAGATGCATTAGATGCCTCTTTTACATTTGTTTCAAAATCTTCTGGTGGAGGTCATTTTAGACAAGTTACGCAAAAATTTAAGGACGTTAAGAAAGACAACAAAAAAGCTTCAAACATTAATATCTGGGTAGATGCAGATACTTATAAAAGAAACGATGAAGGTGATAGAGAAAAGTATTCTAAAAAAGATAATAAATATCCTGACTTTTTATTTAACACCTTTAACTTTGAAGATTTTTTAACAATGCACCTTAATGAAGAAAAAGTCCTAGAGTGGCAAAATATTTGTGAAAGAAGAAATCATTTTACAAACCCTATGCACTCCAGCACTTATGAACCCTTAGTTAAAGAGCATCTTTTTCCTGATTATGAAAAAGGAGATATGCCTTTTGAAATAACAAAAGATAATTTAGAAAGGCTCTTTAATAATAACAACAACCCTGACATTAAGTTTGGCTCAGAATTCGCAAACTTTTTAGAAAGACTACTAGAGGAAACAAAACAATGAAACCGTATAATGAAGAGAGGCATTTTGATTTGGGGTTGTGTTTGAGTAAAAATCAGGCTTATTTTGAAAATATTGACTTTGGAGATGATTGCAAAAGAGATGTTTTTAATATCTTAACATCATGTGTTCAAAATATTAGCTTTAGCAACTGTTTGTTTCAAAATTTAGATCTTTCTAATGAATTGATTAGTCCTTCACTATCATTTACAAATTGCACTTTTAAAGGGCAGACAAGCTTTGTAAAGGCTATGTTTACAAGAGATGTTTCTTTTTATGGCTCAACTTTTGTCGGCACAACAGATTTTAGCAATGCAGATTTCAAAGGTAATGTGTCGTTTGAAAAAATACATACCAAACCTGCCAGCGGATACTTTTATTTTAGAGGCGATGAACTTAAAGAACAAGCTTTAGCAACAAAATTGTACAATCAAAAGGTTTCTTTTTCTAAAGCAGTTTTTGAAACTAGGGTTTCATTTTTAGATAGACTTTTTTATGGTCCGCTTTCTTTTTCATATTGCGAGTTTTATCATGAGTTTTGGTTTACAAATGTAGATGTTGGGCTAAAATCAAACTTTCATGGCATTTCTTATAAATGTGATGGCGTTAAAGATATTGATATCTGCTATAGAATATTGGCAAATGTCTTAAAAACAACCGGACACTCAGAAAGGCAAGCAAAAGAAATAGAAAAGCTAGAAGAGAAAGCATTTAAAAAAGAAGAAAACAAAGCCAATCTTTTAGAAGAAAAGCCACAAAAAGCCTTTGATAACACAAAGTTATTAACCACCGAGGAAGCAGCCGACTACCTAGGAGTAAAAACCAACACCCTAGAAAAATGGCGCCACACCGGCTTAAGCGACCTAAAATACATAAAAATAGGCAGAACAGTAAAATACCGCCTAGAAGATCTACAAGAATATATTAGTAGTAATAAGAACTGAGGGGGCTTATGAAGATTCTAATTATTGGACCGTTAGGAGCAGGAAAATCGTCTCTTGCTTATGAAATTAATAAAAAGCTTGGAATAACTAGGATTAATCTTGATGAAATCTGCAGAAACCCTAAAGATGGGAGCTATTATCCTAGAGAAGAGCAATTTACAAAACTTAATGATTTTATAACAAGCCACAATAATTGGGTTGCCGAGGGGTGTCAGAAGTATCTTTATGAGAAAATGCACCCAAATTTAATTATTGATATGAGAATTAATCGTTTTATTGCAATTTGGCGCTTTACAACCAGATTTATAAAAGCAAAAAAGCTAATAAGTAAAACAATAGATAAAGATTTACCTGTGCAAGCATACCATTATAGAAAAATCACATTTACAAAAATAAGAGACTATGATGTTACAGGACAAGAAATTAACGCAGAAATAAAAGAGTACTTAAAAACAACAAACATCAAAACAATCACTTGCAAAAGCTTTAAGGGTTATAAAAAGGTGTTTGAGATTATTGGAGAGTTAAAATGCACATAATGAAAGTTGATGAAAAATATTACAACTTGCTTAAAAGTGGGCAGAAGACTATAGAGTTAAGGCTTTTTGATGAAAAGCGTTCTCTAATTAATATTGGTGATGAAATTGAGTTTTCAAACTCTGTAAATAATTCTGATAACTTCAAAACAAAGGTTGTGGCTCTTCATAAAGCTAATAGTTTTGATGAATTGTGTAATATTATAGACATTACGAAAGCAAGTTTTGAAACTAAAGAAGAGCTATTAAAAGTTTTAGAACAATTTTATCCTATTGAGAAACAGCACCAATATGGTGTTGTTGGTATTGAAATCTTTAAAACCTTAGCAAAATAAGCATTTTTAACAAAACGCGGGCATTCTATTTTACATTTCGCGGGAGTTCTATTTTACAAAACGCGGACTTTTCGCTTTACATTTTGCGGATTATGTATTATTATATTAAGTAAAGGAGTAAGTAATTATGGAAAAATACGCAAGATGGGCAACTCCAGTTGTACAAAGAGCATTAAAAAACAGAAGAGTGCTTATTATTTCTGGAGCAAGGCAAGTTGGCAAATCAACGCTAACAAAGCAAGCTATAATTGAAGATGCAACATTTAGAACGCTAGATAGCACAAAGTTGTTAAATGTTGCATTTGATGATCCAACAGGATTTTTAACTCATAATGAAAAAACTCTAGTTATTGATGAAATTCAGAAAGCTCCTCATTTATTGCCTGAAATTAAAATAGTTGTAGATAATAATAATTCCCCCGGTCAGTTTGTATTAACGGGTTCTGCAGATGTAATGGCACTTCCTGAAGTTAAAGAAAGTTTAGCTGGCAGAGTAAAAAACCTTAAGTTAAGAGGGTTAACTCAAGGTGAGATAGAAGCAAAGCAACCTAATTTTGTTGAGAAAGTCTTAAAAAAAGATTTATCTTCTCAAATAAGAGGTTTTTCAAAAAAAGATGTTTTGCAAAGAGCTTTAAGAGGAGGCTATCCAGAAGCAATAATAAAATCTGAGAAAGAAAGAAGAGAATGGTATAAAGATTATGTAATTTCTCTTTTAACTCACGATTTAAAAGATATTTCAAACATTAAAAGACATGATGAATTAAAAAAAGTTTTATATACTTTATCAGCATGGTCAAGTAAATATATGGATATTTCAGGAATTTGTTCAAAATGCGGATTATCTAAACCAACTCTTAATGAATATATGGGCTTAATAGAAAAGCTTTATTTGTGTGAAAGAGTTTATCCTTGGACTAAGTCAGACTATGATCGTGTTGGAAGAACAGAAAAAATATTTATAACAGATACAGGTTTAATGTCATCTGTTTTAGATTGGAATTATGAATCAACCAACCTAGATGCCGATCGCTATGGAAAATTAATAGAAACCTTTGTTTTTAATGAATTATCAGCTCAAGTTGATTTAGATATAGACTTATCGTTAAATCATTATAGAGATAGAGAAGGCAGAGAAATAGATTTTATTATTGAAAATAATCAAGGTGATATTATTGGTGTTGAAGTTAAAGGTGGCAGTAATATTAATAAAGATGACTTTAAACACTTAAAATGGTTTAAAGAAAACCTTGCAAAAGATAAAAGATTTATCGGTATTGTGCTTTACTCTAGTGAAGATACTCTTCCATTTGGAGAAGATATGTTAGCAGTGCCAACAGCAGCACTTTGGAGTTAATATAATGCAGGAAACAATATTAAAATAGTTGTTGGTATTGAGGTAAGGCAATGAAAATACACATAATAGGTGGTGGCGGAAGTGGAAAATCTACGTTTGCAAGGAAATTGGCTAAAGAACATAATTTTCCTCTATTAGAGCTAGATAATATATTCTGGGATAACTCTGTAAAAGGTTATGATAAAAAAAGAGCTAAAGAAGAACGTTTGAAGCTTTTAAGTGATTTTATGCAAAATGAAAGCTATATAATAGAAGGCGTTTATTATTCATGGCTTGATAATTCTTTTGAAACTGCTGATAAAATATATATTCTTGATGTTAATATTCATATTCGCAATTATAGAATATTAAAACGCTTGGCTTTAAGAAAACTAGGAATATTGCAAGGAAAGAATGATACTCTTAAAAGCATTATAAATTTAATTAAATGGAACTTTGAGCATTTAAGAGACGACATGCCCAAAATAATGGACTTAGCAAACAAATACCCTAATAAAGTTGAAGTTATCAAACCCTAGTAAAATAAGCATTTTTAACAAAACACGGACTTTTCGCTTTACATTTTGCAGAAAGTTTTTGCGTTTAGCCCTAAAAAACTTCTTAAAATAAAAAGTTTTTTAGAAATTTATATAAAAACTTCTTGAAAAAGGAAGTTTTTTAGATTATAATGAAATAAAAGAAATAAATTGAAAGAATATAAAATGATAGAAAGACCGTTATATTTAAGCAGATTAAAAGCTTGGCAAGATAAAGATATGATAAAAGTTATCACAGGCATTAGACGTTGTGGCAAGTCTAGTTTGTTGATTAATTTTGCAGAAAATCTTAAAAAAGATGGGGTTTTAGATAGTTGTATTATTCAAATGAATTTTGAAGACCTAAAATATGATGGAATGGACTATAAAACATTGCATGATATTTTGCTTGCTCAAGTGGAGCAAAACAAAGAAAACAAAACATATATCTTTTTAGATGAAATTCAAAAAGTTCCAGAATGGGAGAAAATGGCAGCATCGTTAAGATTAAACCCAAATGTTGATTTATATTTAACAGGCTCTAATGCTTATATGCTTTCTTCAGAGCTAGCAACCTTTTTATCTGGCAGATATATTGAAATTAAGATGTTGCCACTGTCTTTTAAGGAGTTTTTATCTTTTTATAACTTCTCTTCAGATACCTCATTAGAAAAGAAGTTTGGTTTTTATATGAGATATGGCGGAATGCCCTCATTAAAAGATTATAACTTTAATGAAAGACAAACACTAGACACTTTAGATGGAATTTATAACACTGTTTTAATAAAAGATGTTATTACCAGATCAACTAACAAAGATGTTAATGTTATTAAGAAAATACTTCATTTCTTAGCAGATAATATCGGAAACTTAAGTTCTATAAATAGCATTACTAACACTTTATATACAAATAAAGGTATTACAAGCAAAAATAACAGTTTGGTAGAAAGTTATATTTCTCTTTTAGAAAATGCCTTTATTTTTTATAATATAGGGCGTTATGATATTAAAGGAAAAGATTATCTAAAAAGCTTGAATAAGTATTATATTGTTGACTCTGGGCTTCGTTCTTTTTTATTAAATAGAGTAATAGACACCGGCAGAATTATAGAAAACATCGTTTATTTTGAGCTTTTAAGAAGGGGGTATAATGTTTCTATTGGTAAAGTAGGAGATAAAGAAGTTGATTTTATAGCAACAAATAATGATGAAAAAATATATTATCAAGTTTGTGAAAACATCTCTTCAGAAGAAACAAAAAGCCGAGAACTAAGCTCTTTAAGAGATATAGAAGACAGCTATCCAAAATTTGTACTAACAATGGACACCCTAACAACCCAAACAACCGAAGACGGCATAAAAATCACAAACATTATAGACTGGTTGCTAGCAGAGTAAACAAAAAAGACAGTGCATTTAAACACTGTCTTTATTGTAACAACCCTCCTTTACTATTCTTTCAAATTATGAGTTAGTGCTGCATGGCTAACGCTGGAGTTTAGATTGTTGAGATTTATAACATTCTCTTCTGGATTATAAGAACGTGCTTCAGCAGGTGTTTGATCATTATCATCTCCATATCTATCATAATGATTGGCAATCATCTGCATAAATGCAAAATAATCTTCACCTTCTTTGTATCTGTAAACAATTTCTCTTTGCGATTCAAAAATGCTTTTATCATTATCCATTGTATTAATAGCATTTGTTTTATCTAAAAGATTGTTAAGAACTTCTTCATCAACATTATTTACCCAGCCATTTAAGACAATACTTTCTGGTCCAGCAACATTGCCATAAAACACATTCCAAACAATCTTCGGAACCTCATTAGGATGAGGAGCTGCTTTTAGTATAGTATCCTTAAAAGAATCTCTAGCAGCTTTATCTGTAAGAGCTTTGCCCTTTCTAGGATAACACCAAGCAACACCTTCTTTTTCTAACATGTCAGACATTTCTGCAGGTACTTTATTCAAATAAGACATATTAACATCCTCCTTGAGTTATTGAAGTTTCTGCAACTTCTTGCTTTAATTGAGCTAGGGTTTCTTTAGTTAAAGCTTTTCTTTTTTTCTTATCTAGCTTTCTGGCTTCTTGATTTTCTTGAGCTTTTCTCATGAATTCTTCAATTTTGCCATCAAACTCGCCCATTAAGATACTTTGCTTTGCGTCTTGCAAAAACTGAACTTTCATAAAGTCATTAGGCAAATTAAGACCAGACAACCTAACCACCGTGCGAGAATTAAAGCGAATTGCAAAGATGATTTTGTTATTCTTTTTATCCTCTGTTAAAAGTTTTTTCATTCTGTTGCAGCCGTCCCACTCTTCTTGATTGTTAATCACTTTGATGTTGTAATCAATTAAGTTGACAATTCTATCTTTATAATCAGCTAGCGTTAAAACACTACCAGTAGTTGCAACTTCAGTTAAATTATATTTTTCCATAAAAGACATTTTTTTATTCCTTTCGTTTTGTTTTCAAGAGCACCATTGCTCTCTAACGTAAGAATTGCATAATGTTTTGAATAACTCCAGAATAAGAAAAATAAAGAGATTTTGACTTTGACCGAGCTTCCTTCAGTTGTATTAAAAATGATTAGTTTTATAGCAAATCAAAGCAAACATAAAGGAATCGATTCTTTTTCATTTTATTTTTGCAAAATGATTATTGGTTGTGATATCTTATATAAATATAGTTGATGGCGTTCTGCACTAGTGGTTATGTGCAGAGATAACCACCGCTATATTTTGATAATACAATTTGAAAACAATCTTTGATACCAATATTTGAAATCAACATCTAATACTTCTCCAACTTTGATACAAAACCGCAGAATAGCTGGGATCCACTTTCTGTTAGACCTAACAAAGCTAATCTTAAAAAAGATATAGCTATGTTAAACTATTAAATAAAATGATAAGGAATTAAAATGAATAAACTAAACTTTGATAATTTAATATTCTACACAATAAACCCACATTATAAAGATTACTCAATGAATAACCTAATAGATAAATTCAAATTCACTTTACAAAAGTACTATAAGAAAACATTAGGAACTAGATACAACTTAAAGAAAACCGAACAATTCAACTTCTTTATATTCCCAGAAGAAACAACAAATGAAATCAAAGAACCTCACCTACACATCATAATAGAAATAGATAAACCCAAAAGAGAAGCCTTCTTTAATTTCATGAACACCACCTTACAACAACTCTACCCATCTATAACCTTCGATATCCAAGAAGTCTCAAACACCAAACCCGACCACAACAAACTAATCTCCTACTGCAATAAAGAAGATAAACAGATATTAGGTAAAGAAGACTTATGGTAGGTTAGCTAAATTCCAGTATATTTTACTGCATCATCTATCTTGTCCATTAGTAAGCTAGCGAGAATTATTCTTTTTATAGCAGCATCTTTTGTAATAAATTGATTATCATGAGCTTTAGGATTTCTGATCCCAGTCATAGCTCCAGCAAAAATATCCATATAACCTTTTTGAACATTTTCACCGCTAGCTGTAGAGTTGTCTTCAAATTTTAGCAAAGGATCATTAAAAGTAAAAGTTTTTCTCATTAAGTCAGCTCCATCTTTTTCCTCACCTTTATTATCTCTATAAATTTTTTTAATCGAGCATTAATTTCTTTGAAAGCTGTTTCTACGCAATCTGCATAACATTGATTATAAAATTTATGAAAAATAAGATCTTTAATTATTGGGTGAACAAAGGACCAAAATGTTTCATTTTTCTTTTTTAATAGAATTCTTTTAATTTTTTCTAAATTATATGATATTATGTCAGCTTCTTGTGTTGTCATATACTGAGATGATTTATATAAAAGATTTTTAGAGATCTCTTGCCACTCACTAGTTTCATCTAAATTGTTTTCATAAATGAATTCCGTTAATGAATCATGAAAGTCTTTATAAATTGGCGTGTTAAATTTAAATTGACTTTTTTCTTTATATAAAGATTGCAATTTTTCTTTTAAATTATCTATTTCCATTATCTGTAATCCTATGTTTAAATGTATATTTTCACTTATAATACAAAAGATTATATTAAAAATCAAGGACCAAGTGCAAAACTAAAGAAATATCCCCGAGTTGTAAAAATCACGTTGCTTCGATGCTTTTTTAGATCTAATCTATATTCGGAGCAACAAAATGAGACTTAGAATAATATCAGACTTACATTTAGACTTTAATCATAACTACAAAGCAGAAATAAAAGACAAAGAAGTTTTTACAATAATTTGTGGAGATACCTCTGCATACTTTCAAAAGACATCTAAATGGTTAAGAAAAAATATTAAACAAGGTGTGTTTATAGCAGGAAATCATATTTTTTACAATGAATCTAAATACTCTTTACAATATTACTTAAATCAACTAGCAAAGCACTATCCTTTAGAAAATGAGCTTTCCTTTTTAGAGAACTCACATAAGGTTTTAGATGATATTATTTTTGTTGGTGGTATTTTGTGGACCGATTATGCTTTATATGGAGAAGCGAGCAAACAAGGTGCTAAAACAATAGCAGAGCTTAAAATGAATGACTTTAGATATGGTAAAGTAAGACTTGCTGAAAACTTAAAAGACACAAGAAACACAAAGAGATTAAGATCTAATGATTGTGAAGAAATGTTTAATGAAACTATAAAATATATAGAAGATATTTGCAAGCAGTATCCAGAAAAGAAAATTGTTGTAGTAACTCACCATGCTCCAAGTTTGCTTTCAATTCCTTTTATTTACAAAGAAAGCACACTTTCAGCATCTTATGCTAGTAATTTAGATGATTTTATAATGAACAACCCCAACATAAAACTATGGTGCCACGGTCATATACACGAGCCATCTGATTACATAATTGGCAATTGCAGAGTAGTTTGCAACCCAAGAGGATATGTAAAATACAAAGAAAACCCAAAGTTTGATACAGAGTTTATTGTTGAGGTATAAAACTAATACTTTAGTAGCAAATACAACTATTTGTTGAAAAGCATAATAACCACTTATTTTTTCTATTTTTTTCTGGACTTTAATAATAATATTAAATATAATCACATTAACAATATCAACATAACTTAAAGATTGCATCATGGGATACTTGGTTAAATATGTAAAAGAGATTAGCGAGAAAGATTGCAAATGCAAAGCGTTTTATTCACACGTTCAGATAGTTGATATAAAAAAAAGAGCAAATTCTATAAAGAATAGAATATTAAACACAAGTTGGATTAATAGTTTAATTCCTCAAGTAAAAAATGCTTATAAAACAAGAGCAGAAGAAACAATAAATCGCCTTGTAGAAGATATTTTAAGTAAGGTTGATACAAATGTTGGTTCTGATTTTGGAGAGATAATGGTGTCTTCAACAGCTGTTGATACATTATGTAATAACTATTATCATAAAGGTGTGCCTCTAGCTGAACTTTGGAAAGAAAAAATATCTGGCAATCCTGCTTTTGATTTTCACACAGAAACCCCAAGCTTTTTTATATCATTTGGAGAGGCTAAGTTTAATAGCAAAAATAATTCATATGGAAAAGCAATGGAACAAGTTTCAGGCTTCATTGATAAAAAAAAAGATACAAAAGAAGGATCGGATTTGTTTAACTTTATAAGCGAAAAAGCTTTTAACAATTTTGACGTATTTAAGCTTAAAGCTTATTCAATGAGTTTTTCTATATGCGGAACAGAATCTCAAGATGCTATTATAGAAAAAATAAAAAATAACAAATATTTTGAAAAATTGATGAAGAACGCTGAAGAATTGTACTTTATAGGAATTGAAGTATGCAGTTAAAACAAATAATATCATCAACTAATAAATATGATATTGAAAAAAAACTCTGTTGTATTCTAAACAAGCTTCATGAAAATGGTCCTATTGATCCAGAAGTTATTGAGCAATTAACATATATTAAGGAATTTCATAAAGATATTTTCTCTATTTATGAAAACAAATTAATGTTTTTACTAGGGCTTTTTTATAAAACTAGTAGTCCTTTAACTTTTTTAGAGGAGTGTTATAATATATATGCATCTTCTATTAAAGATGAATTTGGTGAAAAATTCACCCCTATCCAAGCAAATGCCTATACTGAAATACAAAAGAATACTTTTTTTTCTTTTTCAGCTCCAACAAGTATTGGCAAATCGTTTTTATTTAGAAAAATAATAAGCAATCATTATGAAGATCTTGTTATAATTGTTCCATCAAGAGCTCTTATTGCTGAATACTTATTTGAGTTAAATACGTTTATAGAAGACAAATCAACACTTATACTTCAATTTGTAGAAAATATTAATGTAAAACATACAAAGAAAAGAATTTTTATTTTAACGCCAGAAAGAGCTTCTGAGCTTTTTAAGTTCGCAAACGAATTTAATATCACATTGTTTTTATTTGATGAAGCACAAATATCAGAGGATGGCGTTAGAGGAATGAAATTTGATGCATTAGTTAGAAGAATTAATAAAAAGTTTTCAAACGCAAAAAAAATATTCGCCCACCCTTTTGTTTCCAATCCTGAAGCTCAGTTGAAAAAGCATAGTTTTAATGAAAACACCAACGCCTTAGAGTATAGGCAACAAGCCGTTGGAAAGATATACATAAGTTATGATGAATCAAATAAAACTCAGGCTTATTTTTCACCTTATTGTGAAAAAAGCAAAAATCTTAAATGTTTAGATATTGATTTAATTGAAAATATTTTAAATAAAAATGGAACTATACTTATATATACAGCTAAAGCAAATATTTACAATCAAAAATTCATGACAGATTTTTCAAAATATATAAAATTATGTTCACCAATTAAAGATGTGGCTGCCTTACAAATCATAAATGAATTAAAAGATTTTATAGGTGTTGATAATATTGAAAGCTCAATAATGCTCCGGATGATGAAATTCGGAATAGTTTTTCACCATGGTTCTATTCCTCTTTATGTTCGCCTATTAATAGAGAAGTTCATAACAAATGGTTTTGCTAAAATATGTTTTGCAACAGCGACCTTAATTCAGGGTGTTAATATGCCTTTTGATGTTGTTTGGATCGATAATTTTGTATTTAATGGTAATATAAATGAAAAAGTTTTATCCTTAAAAAACTTAATAGGGCGTGCTGGACGGACATCTCAAACATTAAATCAATTTGACTATGGATACGTTGTTATAAAGAAAGCTAATGTTAGCACATTCTCAAACAGAATTATGATAAATGCGCAGTTAGAAGACACATCAGATTTAGATAAAGATATTTGTGATATTGCGGAAGACTTAAAAGATATTGTTGAAGCTATAAAAGATGACACTTTTGATGAAAACAATCAATTACCAGAAATTCAGGTTGAAAGAATATCTTCTGCCAATATTCAGGATTCTATAAAATTTATTTTAGATCATCTGTTTTCAAATAATATGTTGCTATCAGCTGGAAACTATTACAAAATAGATAAAACTGCGCGATCTAAAGTAAAAAAAGCTTTTTCTGATATATACAAAAGCCATTTACGAAGAAATTATATAACAAGCGGTGAAGAAACAATAATAAGTGCTGCAATACCAATATTATTATGGAGGGTGCAAGGTCGTTCATTTGGTGCTATTGTAAACTCACGATATGCGTATATTACAAGTCTAGAAGATAAAAGAAAAATAAAAGAACTTCTTCAAAAGAAAAATGAGTTAACACATGAAAGAAATAAATCAATTCTTAAGATTCTATCTAATCACAAAATAAAAAAAGATATATTGCTTAAAATTGAAGAATTATTAGAAAATAAGAATATCGATCAAACAACAATTAATTACATATTAAGCAACATCCCTTTAAAGTATTCAGCTATTGCAGAGCAATTACCAAATGCAAGTCTAAAAAAAGTACCTCCTTCTTTATTTGCTACAAACAGCACAACTTTAGATTTTCAATATGATTTATTAGTGTTTGATACATATGACTATTTAGACAAAGTTATATCATTCAGTATTTCTACGCCAATATGCACTGCTTTTCAAAAGTACTACGAAGAAACAAATGATATAAGAGCCAATATGATGAAAAATTATATAAAGTACGGTACAAATGATGAATCCGAAATTTGGCTGCAAAAATATGGATACAGTTTTGAAGATGTTGATTGGATAAAAAAACATGTGCGCTCAATAAGCAAAGATGAAATAATTTTTGCAGAAACAATTTCAAATTTATCAAAAGAAAAGTTAGAAAAAATTAAAAAATATATCAATAAATAAATCTAATCAACAAACACCATCACTCCATCTATAAAGGGTTGTTCTGTCAACTCCTAGCATTTTTGCTATTTGGGTTTTGGAGATGCCTTTTGCAAGCATTTCTTTTATTTTATCATCTTTTCCAAATAGTTTGCATTTGCTTGTCTTTCCTTTTGGGCGACCGAGCTTTTTGCCTTCGGACTTAATGCGAGCTAAAGCTTCTTTTGTTCTTTGAGAAATTAAGTTTCTTTCAATTTCTGCAGATAAACCAAAAGCAAAAGCTAATACTTTGCTTTGAATATCAGCTCCAAGGCGGTAATTGTCTTTGATTGTCCAAACTTGGCACTCTTTGTTCATACACTGATGCAAAATTCCCATAACCTGCATTAAGTTTCTACCTAAACGAGATAGTTCTGTAGAAATTAAGATATCGTCTTTTTTAATCTTTTTTAAGAGTTTTCCAAGCTTTCTTTTATCTAAATCAGTTTTAGAAGAAGTAGTTTCTTCAATCCATTTATCATTTTTAATATTTTCTTTATTGCAGAAGTTTTCAATTTCAAAGCGTTGATTAGCAACACTTTGTTTATCAGTTGACACTCTAATATATCCATAAATCATTTTAATTCCTTTTGTTTGGTTTCACAAAAGTATTTATCTGATTTTTTTAATATTTAACACGTTGAAAATAAAGGAACATTTAAAAACAACATATAATAAAGGTTTATAAAAAGCAACAAAAAAATAATTATATATAGTTAAACTTATGTATTGCTTGGTTTTATTGGTGTTTAATTAAAAAATAATGGTGGATAGCTTTTTCGTTGTATAAATCGTTGGTTTTACGCAACAAATCAAGGGAAAAGCACATGGTTAATCAAACACCATTATTACAAGGAAAAGAAGATTTACTAAAAAATCTGTTTGATTCAGGAATGACTATTGAAAAAATAGCCACAGAACTTGATGTTAGTATGACAAGTGTTTTTGAAAAAGTTAGATCATTAAACTTATCTCGCCCATTAAAAATCAAAACAAAACTAGAAAATAAAAAAGAAGAAGTTATAGAGCTATTAGAATCTGGAGTTTCAATTAAAGATATTGCAGAGAGGTTGAATGTACATCATAACACCCTTTTAAGAGCGAGAAAAGCTTGGGGAATATATAAAGAACCTCCATTATTTTATAAAAAAATAAAGGAAACAAGAGAGTTTAATAAAAAAAATGGAATTAAACCTCAAGGACCGACAAGATTTAGCATTTTAGATCCATTTATTGATGAAATAGTTGAAATGCTACAAAATGGTTCAAAAAAATCTGATGTTGCAAAAAAATACAAAGTATCAGTCCAAACAGTGTTTAACGCATTAAACCGTCATAATATATCAATAAAAACAGATAATAAAGTTGAAAGATTGGCTGAAAATATAACAGAACTGTTTGAAAATGGTTTGTCTTATAAAGAGATTGCAAAAAAGTTGAATTGCTCTCAACAAGCGGTCTTCCTTACAACTAAAAAGTTAAAAATACAAAGAAATAAAGAAGAAATTGTAATTGCCTGCAAAATTAATAAGCAAGAAGAAAAGCTTATTGAATTATTCAACAAAGGGCTTTCTCACAAAGAAATTGCAAAAGAGCTTGGTTGTCATGCAGTCTCTATTGGCAAATATCTAAACAAAATCGGCTTAAAAAGAGATTTTCCTAATGCTCTCTATGGAAAACTTGATGAAATTAAAGAAAAGCTTGCTCAAGGTTTAAGTCAAAGACAAATCGCTAAAGAATTAAACATTTGCGAAAAAACTCTCAGCTACCACATTAAAAAGAAAGGGTTAAAACGTGCCTAAAATATCAATAATTATACCGGTATACAATGTAGAAAAATATTTATCCCAATGTCTTGATTCTGTATTAAATCAGACGTTTAATGACTGGGAAGCAATATGTGTAAACGATGGTAGCACTGATAAATCTGCTGAAATATTAACAAAATACGCAAATAAAGATAGTCGTATTAAAGTTATCAATCAAGAAAATTATGGTGTCAGTAGCGCAAGAAATACTGCAATGAAAAGAATTACAGGAGAATGGACTTGCTTTTTGGATGCTGATGATGCTTTTGCTCCATGTACCTTAGAAACATTTTATAATATAGCCTTAAAAAGCAAACAAGATGTAGTTGTTTGTGATACTCATGTTTGTGATATAAGTAAACTTCCTGCTTTACCAATAATAAGCTATGTAATTAAAAATAACGCTTTAAAAAACATTGTTTCTATTCCTAATGCACAATCAACATTATGGAACAAGCTTATAAAAACAGAATTAGTTAAAAAGCAAGAATTTATTAATGGCATTTCTACTGGAGATTGGCCTTTTATAACGGTTTTGTTTAATGATGTACAAAGCTTTGCTCTAACACATAGTTCATTATATTTTTATAATCAAGAAAACACCTCCATAACCAGAAGCCCTTTCTCAGTTAAAAAAATTAAAAGTTATATGGCTGGTATTGAATATGTTTATAATTTTTATATAGATAAACCTAATTTAAAGTATGCAAAAAAACGTATTGCTACTGCTATTAAAATGTGTGTTAACAAAACCTATAGAGATAAAAAGAACCGCAAAA
>JAWXUC010000017.1:0-20270 GCA_044432975.1 Alphaproteobacteria bacterium
AAACTGGAGATAGATGTAAAATCATCTAAGATAATAAAATAATCTTTAGCTTAATAAAGCGCTGGATCAATAATCCAGAAAGCTATAAAGCACCAGCTCGATAAACTGGAGATAGATGTAAAATCATCTAAGATAACAAAATAATCTTTAGCTTAACAAAGCTCTGGCTCAATAATCCAGAAAGCTCTAAAGCACCAGCTCAATAAACTGGAGATAGATGTAAAATCATCTAAGATAATAAAATTGGCGGAGTCAAAACCGTCGTTGGAATAAACTTTCAAAATACACAAGTTTGACAAATACTATAAATGGAGAGATGGCAGAGCGGTTTAATGCAGCGGTCTTGAAAACCGTCGTGGGTGCGAGCCCACCCTGAGTTCGAATCTCAGTCTCTCCGCCACATGAAACAAACGCCCTTTTGGGTGTTTTTTTGTAAGAAAACTAAGACTTACAGCCTTGTTCGTAAGTATAAAATGACAAACAAGCAAAAGATCAATACTTATGAATAAACTTTTGATTAAGTGCTTATTTTTATTTTAATTGCGTTTCTTATATTTTCAAAGCTCAAAATATAAAGTTTGATATTTAATTTTTTATATAAAAACATTTGCAAGAATAATTTTTAAAGTTTATTATTTGTTAACTTTCATAAAAAGGATTAAACGATGAATTACTGGACAAAGCTAAGCTTAGAGTTTGCTAATCAAAAGAATTACTTAGACGAATTGTTTAAAGTATATCCAACCATTCCCGATGGAATAAGAGAAATTAATGAAGAGGTTTGGGGAAAGATAGAAAAATCATTTGCTTCTCAAAATAATATAGAGTTAGTAGATAATCTATTAAAGCTTAACCTTTTCCCTATAAAAGATTCATATGTTGCTTATTTAAAAAGAGATAAGTCAGCAAAATCCAGAAATCCAGAAACAATTAATCGTTTAGCAGGAAGATTGTATGATATGGGAATAGATAAAATTTTTGAAAAATGTTCTGAACCTAAAGAAACAAACAGACAAATAGGACCTCTTTTTAAAAATTGGATAAACAAAGGTGTTTTAGGTGTTCCATCAATGGGATTGGAAGAGTTCTCATCCACTTCGGCAAATGCCGTATTAAAAGCATCTGATTTAGAAATGATGAATTGGGCAAGAGAATATCTTAATTATTTGAGAGACAAAGGGCTTGATTTTATAGGTCGTTTTGGTGGTAAATATGTTATTGGAGAAGCCAAGTTTTTAACAGATTTTGGAGGTCATCAGGACGCTCAATTTGCAGATGCAATGTCTACATTAAGATACCCTAACGTAAATGCAATACAAATTGCTATATTAGACGGAGTTTTATATATTCCTTCAAAAACTAAAACGCATCAATCTATTACAGATAATACAAGAAATGAGAACATAATGAGTGCTTTAGTTCTAAGAGAGTTTTTATTTAATTTATAGAGTAGAAAAATGGAAATAGCGTATAAAAATAAAAAAAAATATGAAGATATCTTAAATAACTCAAAAAGCTATAGCCTTAATAAAGAGTGGAAAGAAGATGTTAACAAACTAATATTAGGAGAGAATTTAACAACACTAAAAACTCTATTAGTCAACTATAATTTGAAGAGTAAATTTGATTTAATATATATAGACCCACCATTTTCAACAAATACAACTTTTAGAATAAGCGATGATAGAGCCTCAACAATAAGTATGGCAAGCGATGCCGAAGAAGCTTATAAAGACAATTTATCTGGTTCTGACTTCTTAGAATTTTTACGAGAAAGATTAATAATAGCTAAAGAACTATTATCCGATAAAGGGTCTATATATTTACATATTGATTATAAAATAGGACACTATGTAAAAATTATAATGGATGAAGTTTTTGGCATGGATAACTTTAGAAACGACATAACTAGAGTAAAATGTAATCCAAAGAACTTTGAAAGAAAAGCTTATGGAAATATAAAAGATATGATTCTTTTTTATACAAAGACAAATAATCACATATGGAATAAACCGTCAGTAAAATATTCAGTAGAAGATATAGTTAAATTATTTCCTAAAACAGATGAGAAAGGACGAAAGTACACAACAGTTCCTTTGCACGCTCCTGGAGAAACTAAAAGTGGAAAAACTTCGATGAAGTTCAAAGGAATAAGTCCACCTAAAGGACGGCATTGGAGATGTTCTCCTGAAGAATTAGATATATTAGATAAAAATGGTTTGATAGAATGGTCATGTAACAATGTTCCACGAAAAAAAGTTTATGCAGATGAAAAAGACGGAAAAAAAATGCAAGATATTTGGGAATTTAAGGACCCTCAATATCCAGACTATCCAACACAAAAGAATATAGATTTATTAAAATCAATTATGATGGCTTCTTCTAACAAAGATAGTTATATTTTAGATTTTTTCTGTGGCTCAGGAACAACACTGATTGCAGCAGAAGAGTTAGGAAGAAGATGGGTTGGTATTGACCAGTCAAAAAATGCTGTAAAAATTGCAAAGAAAAGATTAGAGAGCAATAAAGACTTATACTCAATGCCTTTTGACTATATTGAAATGACAACTGAGGCTTAAATCAATACTTATGAATAAGATTTTGATTAAATGCTTATTTTTACTGTGCCTGCCTTTTTTATATTTTCAAACTTTAATATATAGAATCTGAGTTTCTAATTAATTAATATATTTATTTCTTTACATTTATCAAATTTATAACTAAACTTATTCTTAGATAGGATGATTACCTATCTGAGGTGTCGAAACCTCTTGAAAAGCGTTTTACAAAACGAAAATTTGTTATACCTGAAGGTCTTTATGACTGGAAGGTGGCAAAATACACCTTGCGGTCAATATGCCGCACTATTCTTTTCAATAGTTTCGAACTTCCAGTCGCCCTTAATCACGGCGATTATTTTTTTAACTAAAAAGGAAGTTATATAATGAAAAAATTAATAATAACATTTTGTGCAACTGCATTTTTGTGTTCTTGCACATCTTTAACATATCAAGAAAGGTCTTCTATTAGGTCTTTGAAATCTGAAGGTATAACCATTGATAAAGGGATTGGGGGTTTTGAGCGTCCTGCTAGTCCTGTTGGGGCTGGCGCTTTAAATCTATTGCCAGGATTTGGCAACTTTTATCTTGCAAGCGGTAATGGTGCAGATAGTTCTCACTATTTGTATGGTTTTTTAAATCTTATAACTTGGCCGATTTCTGTTGTTTGGGGAATTCCTGAAGCGGCAATTGATGCGGGAACATTAAATCAAAGAGAGTTGGTTTATTTCTACACCTACGATGCAATGGGCAAAAAAGCATTAGCGGATTATGGCTATAAACTAACAGCGACAGGCGAGTTAAAAAGTATAAAATAAAATCTAGCGGTTATGGTTAATATCATAACCGCTTAACTTAAAATGACGTTATATAAATGTTCACACCTCTCCGCCACATGATATAAGCACCCTTTTGCGGTGTTTTTTGTGTTGGGAGGGGGGGAATTTAACGTGAGGCACTGCGTAACGGCGGGAGCAAGGGCTAAACGTCGCCCCTGACCCCGTCCTACAGTAAATAGTGCAAAAAACACCTACTTCTTTCTTATACGAATCTCGCGTTAATTTAAATTGTTTACCTTTTGATAATTTTATGATAATATAATAGTATATTATATTAAGGATGTATTGATGAGTGAAGATAATTTTGATTATAAAGTTATAGATGTTTCAAATAAAGATATGGCAGATTATTTGGGAGAAGCCCTTAATAGTCCTGACTTTAATGCTCTAATTGCATCTCAAGAAAATGTAAATATTGCTTCTTCTTCATACGAATATGTTGGACATTTGTTACAAGCTTATCTTTCTGCAACTGGAGATAATTCAAAAGAAAGTGCTATTGAAATCATTAAAGACTTTAATGAAAACAGAGCTCTAGTCAATAAAGAATTTAATAGAGACACTAGGTTAGAAGGATTGCAAGTGTATTTTGCAGAACACCTAATGCCTAAAATATTACAAAACCACGCACAAAAGCACAATATTTCTGACCTAAACAACATTGAAAATTTAATCACACTTCAAGAATCTATTTATATGCAATCTCGTAGCAATCAATTTTTAACACACTCTTTTAATGGTGCTTTGCTTGAAGATGTAAAAGAAGATGGGCTTGATATAACTCAAGAAAAATTTATACAAGAATTTGCAGATTTGAAAAGTGCGGGAGTTTTTCAACCATATAAAACTGGAACTCTTTGTTTGTGTGAACTTTCTAAAGCAACTTTTGGCTATGCCTATGGGCCTGAAAGAGTCGCTTCTATCTGTCGCAATTTTAACGTAAAACAAAAAGAAGGGCAATCTCTAAACAGTTTTTATCGTGAAGGCTTAGAGGCCAACTTAAATGCTCAAGATATTGACTTAGAAACCAGAAGAAAAGCTCATTATGCAGGTAATAAAATTATAGATTATTATTTTGGAAACAAGACATCTTGCGCAATTGCTTTTATAAAAGACGAAACTTCTTCTAAACAAGCTCCTAAAAGAGTTGCAAATGTATTTTTAAATAATTTTAATATGATAATAAATACTTGGAGTTTGGATGACGAATTGAAAGAAAAAAGTAATCAAGCAAAAGAAAATCCTACAAAAAGAAATATTGCAAACTATATGCTAGAATATTGTCAGAAAAATCCCACAGGGGCAAGAAAAATAAAAGCAGCTTTAGTTGCTTCTATAACGGCTAATTGTTTGACTAATTTTGTTAGAAACGGCAATGCCGATGGCTACGATGCTCCTGGTGGCAAAATTGCTGCAGAAGAACTTGCAATATGTAGTTTTGAAAATCCTAATAACACATATAATAAAGAGAAAAAAATAAAAAAAGAAAAGACAAAGCAAATTGAAGAAGAATATGCTTATGAAACATATAAACAAAAATATGCTATTTTTATTAAAAAAGGAATTCAACCCAGAGAATCTCTTGAAGATTATATCAAAAACATGAGTGCAATAATTTATGATACAAAAATAATTGATGGAAAAAAAGTAAAGCAAGAAAGCTCTGATTTTATGAACTGGAAAAAACGTGTTGGATATGACAATCCTAAAAGTGAGAAATCTCAAGCTTTGGATAAAAGCGTTAGAAAAGGAGCAATATCTTCTGTTGAGCTTGCGATTATTCAACAAAGAAGCGGAAGAGTTTGATTGTTGACTAAAATAAATATTTGTTATAATGTGAAAAAAACAAAACTATACAGGACTAACAATGAAGCTATTTAGCAAAATAAAATCAAACACACATAGAAAATATATTTTTTTAGGAGCAAGAATAAGCTTTAAGAAAAAGATAAAAACCCAAGCGGGGTATTTTCCTGATGTTGTTCAAATAATCTCAATTAAAAACAAACTAAATGAAAGCTCTGAGAAAATTAAAAACCTATGTTTGGGGTCTAGTCATGCGAGATATTCTTTTATTGAAGATGACTTTTCATGCAACATGGGTCTTGGAAGTCAAGATTTATATTATACTTGGAAGTTGTATGAAAAATATAATGCAAATATGCCTAATTTAGAAAATTTAATAATATTTTATTCAATTTTTAGTCCTGGAAATATAATTGAAATGGGACCGCATTATCAAAGAGCTGCAGAATATAAAACTTTTTTTGATATAGATTATAGAGATACAGAAGTTGCTAAACATAAAAAACTTTATAAATTTGAAAAAATATTTTTAAATAGATATTATCCTAAAGCACTTAAATTTAAAATAATAGATAATAGCTACATTGATTTAAGAAAAGAAAGAAAGAAAGAAAGAAAGAAAGAAAGAAAGAAAGAAAGAAAGAAACAGCTGAAGAAATGCAAAGACAAGTAAATAGTTTAGTTCACCTCAATGCAAGCAATAATGACCAAAATATTTATTTAGAAAAAATAATTAAAACCGCAAAAGAAAATAATCATAATGTTTATATTGTTTTATCTCCATATTCTCCTGAATTAAAAAAATATATGCCTCAAGACATTAATTTATGGAAAAAATTGCAAATAATTCTACAAAACAACCCAGAAATTTCTTTGATTGATAGCTTTAGCAATTTTAGCATTAATCAAAAATACTTTATGGACAATGATCATTTAAATAAACAAGGAGCTGAATATCTTACAAAAAAGATATTTGATGTGATTAAAAACAATTATAAATAACTTCTAATTATTTTATTGTTTAGTACTGTCAAAGTAGGAGAGAATATTATTCTTCCGACAGTAAACATCCTTTTTTTCATTGCCTTACGGCAATGATGGCGATTAATAATCGCGCCTACAACTAGAAGGTTTAACAATTATGTAGGCATAATAATTGCTTATTAAGGGGTTTACTTTTTGAAAAAACCGTATATTGTAGCAAAAATCACAAATATAAGGAAAAGATTATGGCTGAAACTTCTTGCGGAATAGATTTTGGAACAACAAACACGTCTGCAGCTTTTGCAAACAACAAAAAACAGCCTTTACTTGTTAATGTTGAAGGGAACGCAACTTCTACACCATCAACAATCTTCTTTTCTGCTCAAAAACATGATGTCTCTTTTGGCCGTGAAGCTTTGTCTAGATATATGGGGGGTGAACACGGGCGATTTATGAGAAGTTTGAAAAGAGTGCTTGGTTCTAACTTAATGAGAACAGGAACTCAAATAAATACAAAGACCATTAAGTTTGACCAAATTCTAGGATTATATTTAAAAAACATTAAAAGCAAAATTGATTTGCAAGCTCAAGATAATGTTGAAAATGTTATTATGGGGCGTCCTGTTCATTTTAGAGATAATGATGAAAAAGGCGATACCCAAGCACAAGAAGAACTTAAAAGTATTGCAAAGTCTGTTGGCTTCAAAAATATTGAGTTTCAGTTTGAACCTATTGCAGCTGCTTTTGCTCATGAGGCAAAATTAAGCAAAGAAGAGCTTGCTTGCGTGATTGATATTGGTGGGGGAACTTCTGACTTTTCTATTATAAAAGTAGGAAACAATCTAACATCAAAGACAAACAGAAAAGATGACATTTTAGCTAATACTGGTGTTAGAATTGGCGGTAATGATTTTGATAAAGATTTATCATTAAAAACATTTATGCCAGAGCTTGGAAAAAACACAACCTATGGCAAAAATAACCAATATGAAAAAGAACTGCCTGTGCCAACGTCTCACTTTTTTGACTTATCTGAATGGAGCTCTATTAACTCTTTATATAATTATAAAACCTTGAACTTTGTTAAAAAGATATTGTTTCAATCAAATGATATAGATAAATATGGAAGACTTGTTGATGTGATTGAAAATGAACAAGGACACGCTTTGTTAAACAAGGTGGAAGAAACTAAAATAAATTTAACAAATAATCTTGAAGCTAATGTATTATTAAACTTTTTAAGCAACACTCCTTCTGTGCATTCAACTAAAGAAAACTTTGAAGATGCTATTTTTAATAATTTGCAAAAAGTATCTAACTCTGTAAATGAATGCCTTATGCAAGCTCAAACAAAACCAGAAAAAATTGGACTTATTATATTAACTGGTGGTTCTACAGAAATTCCGTTTGTTAAAGAAACTCTTTGTGCTCATTTTCCTAATGCAAAATTATCTGCTGAAAACAAGTTTTCTTCTGTTGGCTTAGGCCTTGCCTATGATGGCATGCGCAAGTTTTAACCTACTTGACTAGCAACCTATTTTGTGATAAAATCTCTCAAAGAGAGGGTAATTATGAGCGACATTATAAGCAAAACAAAAAATGCAAAATATAGAGATATTTTTATTACATCCCAAAAAGGATTGCATCCATTAATTACTCAGAGTGCCGCTGAAGCTATTTCTGAATTTATGGAAATATCATTCCCTGAATATGCCAGCAATTATCCTGTTACAAACTTAGGCAACTGGAAAAGCTCTGAAAGTACCATTAATAATCAACAGTTTCAATACTTATCAAATTCTGAAAAGTCATTGTGCATCAGACAGACTGATGGATCACTGTTAAAGCCGTTTGAAAGTGTTGATTGGTATGTTGCTTTTGCAAAATATAAAGCTCAGCAAGATAAAAGATATGATGAATTAAACGCTACAACTTTAATCTCTGCTATGAAAAAAGACCCTACTCACAAAAAAATTCCACAAATTCAGGTTATGGTTTTAAAAGAAGGTATTTATCCAAATAAAAATTTTAATTACACCTTAGGAATTGGCTCTGAAGGAGTTGGATTTGTTATATCTGCTGATAAATTTATGAACAATGACGGAACATTTAGAAAAGAAGAATTTAAGACTGTTACCATGCATGAATTTGGTCATGTTATTGACTTAACATACGAAGATCGTAAAAACACGAGAGAAAAGTTTGGACCTCATTGCATTGATGAACTTTGCTTAATGCAACAAAGAGAAGATGGAGATTATAGCGATATTACCAAAATAAGATTAGCGCTAAAAAGAGAAGGAGGTCTCCCGATTTGTCCTGATTGCGTTGAAGCTGGAGAAAGGTTCTTTCAAAAAGAACGTGAACAAAAAATGTATCAAATTGCAAGGCAAGAAGCACTTATGCTTAGAAATAGGTAAAAACTATTTTCAGACATTAAACCCCCTTAAACAACAAATCACCCGCAAATATTTTTTGCAAATTATCTTCTTTGTCTTTAACAATAATAAAACCTGATTTATCTATATCTATTAACGTGCCTTCGACATCATTTATTTTACATTCTTTGCTTATGCCATATAAATATGATTTGTACTTATTATATAAGTTTTCATCTTTAAGACATTCTTTTATATTAACTAAAAGCTTTTCTAAAACAACCTTTGCGGTTGTTTCTACTCCCTCTTCTCTGAGCGAAGTCGCTGGGTATATTAAGTTTGATATTTTGGGAGCTTTTATAATATTTATACCAATGCCAATAACATAAAAGCCTTCTTGCCCTTTTTCTATTAAGACACCGCTTGCTTTTTTTGAATTAATCAAAACATCGTTTGGCCATTTTATATCTCCACAACTAATAGCTTCTCTAATTGCAACAGAACTTGCCATAACAAGCTTAAAAATATCTGCAATGTCTGCTTTAACAACTATAGAAACAAATAAATTCCCGCTTAGGGATTCCCATTTTCTATCAAAACGCCCCCTGCCCTTTGTTTGTTCTTGGGTAACAACAGCACATTCAAAATCTTTTTTTAAGGCAATATCTTGAGTACTTTCAACACTCTTAAATTCAAAAATTTTCATAGTTTGTTAAAAACCTCTTGAAGATATTGAGTGAACAAAGATGGATTTATCAAAGTTGTTATAACAAAAACAATATTAACAAACAATATTACATAAACACCAAAATCTACTCTATCATATTTTTTATTAACTGCAGGGGCAAAATAAAATGCCTTTATCACGTTTAAATAAGCATAAACCAAAATCATTAATGCAACTATAAAAAGTCCTACAAACAAATATTGATGATTTGCTATCAAGCTATTTATAACAGAAATTCTGCCACCAAAGCCTATAATTGGAGGATAACCAACTAATGAAATCAAAAACACCATAAGAGATGTTATGATAAAAGGATTGTAATGAGCAATGCCGTGCAACTTGGTAATATCTTTTTGATAATCTCCATTTAATTTTAAGCCATAAAAAGATGTATAAACTCCTAGCAAAGCAATGCTATAAATCAACAAGTATACAAAAACAGATATATTTGCGTCTTCTGTAAATTGTGATAAAACTAGCATCATAACACCAATATGAAAAACAGAACTATAAGAAAACAGTTTTCTTAAATTTAGCTGAGATGTTGCATAAGCAGCCCCTACAAACATACTCAAAATCCCAAATATTTGCAAAATCAATTTAACAGCTTCTTGGTTTTGAAAAACATTTGTAATTAAAAAGTTTAATAAAACAATATAGCCAAAGATATTAATTGTGGCAAGCAAGCAAGAAACTGGAAGAATTGAATTTGAAACTAAATTTACAACACCAATATGAAAAGGAGCTAGGCCTAATAAATAAAAAATGATTGGTAATATTAAAAAAATTGCAATTTCTGGATGTGAATTAATAATAAATGTACCTGTCCAAAGCATTAACAACAAAACGCTTACTGTTACCTGATATGATTTTGAATCATGGGCATCGTAGTGTTTTCTTAAAGATAACAGAAAACAATTACTAAAACCTAAAGCAGATAATAAAGATGCAATTATAATTAAATTATGGCTAGAAATTAACAATAAAATACACAAGACTTGTATCAAGGCAATGATTGTAAATCTTAAACCATTTTCATTTTTGTTGGCGAACCATCTTGAGGCTAAGTTTAAAATTATAAGGCTATAAATATATACGGCCGTTTTTATAAAAAATAATCTTGAAGTTTGAGTTAAAAAATCAGTCTTTATGTTGTTGTTATACAAAGTAATGGCGCAAAGAAAAGAAACAAGTAAATAACTTAATGTAATGTTAAACACCTTGCTTGACTCAAGATCTGAAAACTTATTTTTTAAAATAAACAAGTTTAATATTGCAATAACTAAAATTATTTCTGGCAACAAAGCAATCATATTATAACTCCACAAACCACAAAGGTCTTACAAAAGACATTAACAATATAAAACAAACAAAAATTAAAAGCTTTGATTTCTTCTTATCTTCTGAAGATATTTTTACTTTTATTAATTCATCAATTAATGATGCTCCGACAATGACAAATGTTAAAAACACTATGCATGCTTCTGTTATGTTGTGCTGATACAAAGAGCTTAAAATTGATAAATTATTTAAAAACATTGAAGATAATGGAGCTCCCAACAAACAAAACAAGAAAAACTTAAAGATGTTTCTATTATAATTGCTTAAGCTATGATTATTATCTATATATTGTTTCCATAAAATTTTAACCCCTGCAGTTGCTAATATAAAACCAAAGAAAGATAAACTTATATTAATGTTGGTTCTATCATCTCCGCAAAAAATTGAAACTAAATAAAATAGATAGACAATACTTACATAAGAGAAAATTTTATACTGAAAATCTTTATGCGCAAAAGCAATTAATGAAATAAATAGCATTGAAATCATTGTTATAATAATTAATATATCTAAAACAATTTGAAGGTTAATCTCTTCTGGGGCTTCAGGAAACAATCTTGCAAAGCCATAAATTGCTGTTAATGGAGTTAAATTTGCAATTAAAAAAACTAAAGGATTTTTTAATTCTGCAGTTATAGAAGACAACATTCTATGAAATGGCCAAATTGGTAATCTTGATAACAAGCTTAAAAAGATGGCGCCCCAAATAAAATATGACATAGAACTACTTAAACCAATATTATGAACATTACTCATAATATAAGCTTCTTTATTATAATTAAATAGCAAAATGATAGCAACAAACAACAACAAAGAGAAAAACATATTATATAATAAAAATGTAGAAACTTTGCCTTGCTTTTTTAACCCTCCGCTAATCCCTATTAATAAAAACAATGGAATTAAAATTGCCTCAAAAAACAAATAAAATGAGAATAAATCACAAGAAATTAAAAGCCCTGTAATCATACTTAAAAATATCATAGAAAAAGTAGCTAATGTTTTTGGATGATCCGTATCTGTTTTTACAACTGATAAAATAATCAAGAAAACTATATGTACAGCCAAAATTAAAAATAAAGAAAAAACATCTGTACCAAAAACAAAACTGATATTAAGGTGTTTTAGCCACTCTATTTTGGTTATTAACTGAAGAGAGTTTGTTGAGGTGTCAATTAAATGAAAAAACCTTAAAACAATAACCAAGTTGGAAGTAATCGCTAACATACACACATTATATATATTGCTTGGCTGTTCTTTTTTACTCATTAATACAAAGATTGTTGCAAAGAAAGGCATAAAGATTAAAATTGGTAAAAATGAAAAAATATCAATCATAATTGCTTACCCCTATAACTATTGCTATAATAAAAAGCCCTAGAGCAATCCATAAGAATTGTTTGTTTTCTATTTTTTTATATTGCTCAAATACTTTTTGATTTATCGAGTAAGATGAATAAATTATAGTTTTTTGAATTAATAAAAAGTCAACAACTAACCACAAAACACGACCTATTGCTTTAAGTGGGGCACCTGCTATGTTTTCAACAATATAAAAAACTTTAACATCATTAATCTTTTTTTGATTAACAGCCTTATCAAAGCTTATAAACTGAGTTATAATAAACAAACCGAAAAAAGCTAAAGAAAACAAAGAAAAACCAACATATAAAAAAGGAAGTAGTGCGATTAAAGGAATATAATTTATAAAATTTGGAGATTTTATATTATCAAAAACCTCATCAAAACCTCTAAAGGCTGAGAAGAAAACACTTCTAAATAAAATAGAAATTCCCAATAATGATAAAAATTCAAAACTAATAGTATATAAGTTTTGCTCTAACCCTAGCATATTATTAATATATAAAAGAATCGCAAACAAAGATATTATATATAAAGATTTATTTTTTTTAATAAATCCACCCATCAGCAAAACATTTGTTTCAAAAGATGCTAAAATGATTATTAATGACATAACAATTATTAAAGGCAAAGACCATAAATATATAAAAGGATTATTTAAATAAAGGCTAAAACAAAGACTAGCCAAAGAAAAACTAATAAATTTTGACTTTAAATCAGCTTCTTTTATAAAAAACAAAAGATAAATAAATGCTGAAATTAAAGCCAATAAATTAAAGGTGCCACCCAATAAAAAAGGTAATTTATAAGCAACAAGAAAACCGGTTATTGGAGATGAAGTATATAAGAAAGATAAAGCTTCATTTGTATTTTTAAATTTTAAGATATATCCATTAACTCCCCAAAAACCTGTTTTTATAGCAATTGCTATGCAAAACAAACCTTTTAAAAAAAGTGGAATATCTAAAACAGATAATGAAGATATATTTAAATTGTCGCCGATGGATAACAATGCTGCAACAACAAAAAACAACAAAGCATTAGCAACAAAAGTATAATAAATAAACTTATTTTTGTTTTCAACATCATTACTTAAGGCAAATACTGTTAAAATATCTATTAAGATGATTGTAATTAACATCTGTATGATGTTTGTTGATCCAAAAATAAAAAACAACAAAACTGCATTTGCAATAACAATAGCATTTTTTATTGAATAATCTTGCTGCTTTTGCTGTCTGTTAAAAACATTTACGGCAATGGCGACTATTATAGAAGGAAGTATAACTAAAAAACTTTTAGCTTTTAAAAATACACTTATCTGCAAATTTGCAAACCATTCAACAGATTTTATAACATCTTCATTATTAAAATATAAGTATGAAAAATATGAACTATAAGCAACAAAAGCAAATAAAAGTAAATTTGAAACAAATCTTTTATTGTTGAAATACAAAGCCAAAATGGCTCCGCCAAAAACAGATGTTGCTAACTCAAACATTTTTTATATTGATACTTTTATTGATTTTGCTAAAGCATCTATACTTTTAATAACCCTTAAAGGAACAGTATATTCTCTTAAAACATCATTGCCTTCAACTTCAACAATTAATAACTCTGCAACAGCTTTAATTGGAGCTCTGGCATCAACGCTGATGTCCTTTAAAACAATAGAGCTTTCTTTGCTTCTATATAGAATAGCTTTTGAACCACCATCGTAAACGAGTCTAGGGTTTTCTGGGCCACCTGAATATGCGTTAATAACTAATAAAATTTCACCTGTGGCATTTTTGAAGATGTCACAATCGCTAACTTGTTGATTTTGTTGTTCTGTCATTTTATCCTCTTTGCTTTTATATCAAACATTGCGGTTAGTTTAACACATAATTATTAATAAATTCAATATAAAAATTAAAAAAAACAAAATAATTTAAAAATATGTGTTGACATTGTATTTTTTATCTTCTATATCTCCTCTTGTTCTTGAAAAGAGCACACCAAAAATGTGTGAGGGCCCGTAGCTCAGTTGGTAGAGCATTTGACTTTTAATCAAAGGGTCATGGGTTCGAATCCCGTCGGGCTCACCATTCAATCAAAGCTTCCTTAGGGAGGCTTTTTTGCTATAAAAAACAAAGACTTAACCGAGTTCGAATGTTGTGTTTTCAAAACAAGCCAAAAATCAAGAACATTCGAACCAATTTTTGACTAACCCATTGAAATATAACAAAACACACATTTTTAAGCATAAAAAAGACCTAGTATCAATCATAATACTAAGTCCGAGTTTTATTGGCTATTTTATCAAAATTTATCATTTTAAAAAGAACGCTTTTAAATTTAAGGATTTGAATCTTTGTTCAATCATTTAAAAAGCTCCATCCTTGGGGATGGAGCTCTGTTTGTTTTAACTCATAATATAATCAATTTTATATATTTATGAGCAATTTCTTTATTTAGCCAATATACTCAGAACCTTGTGAGTTTCCATTTTCATCAAACATAAAGCACCAGCCATCATCTCTTTTGATATAAACTTTCTCATTTGAAAATTTTAACAAACAAGAACCCAAACTTCCTGTTCCAGGGCACAATACTTGTAACGGTTGAGAATTATTATCTCTTTCAATTTGATAATAATCATTTCCTAAATCAATTACATCTTTAATCATTTATTTTCCTTTCAATAATATTTATTATTTTATCAACTTCAGATTTTTTATTTATTATTTGCTCAACAAAATCATCTGAATAATCACTCTCACTTTGAACGACAATAAGGTTTTCTTTATCGTCCGTTGCTTTGCAAGACCATTTACATGATTCAACAATATTTTCTCGCAATTTATTTTTCTGCAAATGAATTTCTTCATCAAGTTTTAAATAACCCTTTATTCCTATTCGATAGGCAATTGCAGGAAGATTATTTTTTACAACTTCTTGCTCCTTATTTTCTGCAAGTTTGAAAATATGTTGCTTTACCACAAAATTAAAATGCTTTTCTCGAAACATCAGATAAATACCGTGATGAATAGAAAAATTATCTTTCATAATTCTATGATTATCATATAAACAAATATGGGGAGTTCTTCCTTGTCCTGCAAGATACCAGTAAGAATCCTTGTAATTCGTTTCATTTATTATCTTTTGTGTTAAATTATCCAAGAAAACGTCTGAGTTTTTATTTAACGACTCCTTAAAGTTATTGCTATTAAACAATTTTTGAGCTTCTATAATATTTTCATATTTTTTATTAAATTCTCTAAACCAATCTGTTATTAAGGGGTGTTTATCTTCTATATTAGAAAAGAAGTTTTTAAAATCACTATGCCCTATAATTTTAAAATTGTTTTCTTCTAGATCTTTAGCTGACTTTTCTAAAGATCTTCTTTCTTGCTCTGAAGTATAGCCAGTCTTTACAAAGGCAACAAAAATATTTTCTTTCGTGAATTTTATTATATTATCATTAAGTTTATAACCTTCATCTTTCAACACTTTAACATATCTTTGAATTTGTTTACTATGTTCAGAGGTATTAGTTTTATCTTCAATGATTAGAGCATAATTTTCTTTGTCTTTTTTTAAGATAACTAAAACATCGATTTTTTTATGCTGTCTAACAATATCAACAATATTAAAACCATCTTGCCCAGTTAGCTCCTTAAGAAACTCTTTTGCTATCTTATGCAATTTATTGCTTTTATATTCATCTTTACCCCAAGCAAGTAACCAGCACAAAAAAGCATCTTGTGATAGCTCTGATGTTGCATATTCAAAAATATTTGGTTCTTTATCTGTCATATCAAATACTCCTTTAATATCAATACAATATCATCATTCATATCTTTTGCAATGTATTTTTCAAAATCTTTTAAGGTTACATCTTTTGGAGATGACAAAGCAATCCGATTTAAGTCATAAAGATATAAATTTTTTGTTTTACTAACAAATTCAGAGTATGATTTTGCAGCAAACATCTTAAAATCAATACTATTTATATTTAATGGCAAGGCTACCAAGCAAGTGTAGTTATAAAATTTCTTTTCCGCAAAATACTTTAATAATTCTAGACTCATATTAAATCCTGTTTTGCCTCCAAATCCAAAAATAATAAAGACTTTGCTAAATTTTATTATCATTTCCAAAAAATCTTCTTCAACATTATCTGTTGTCCTAATTAGATCCACTCCTTTATTTACAAGATATTTAGCCTCCGAGTTGATGGCGATTGGAACAGCGTTTGGATTTAATTCAACCAATTTACTCAAAAGATTGCAACCCAACCCTCCAAGCCCTATATATGCGATATTACTCATTTTTATTCTCCTGTTAAAGTTGTTTTATCATAACAACACTTGACTATGTCAAATAATGGCGTATAATTATTCTAATGTAAAAAAAGAGGTAAAATATGGCTTATCAGAAAACTTTAGACTTATTAGATTTAGCAATTTGGATGCAATCAACCAGAGAGGGCGTATCCTTAAATGATATTTGCTCATCTTTTGAAGTATCTCGCAGAACATCTGAACGTATGCGTGATTTGATTGTTGAAAAATTCCCTCAAACGCAAGAGGTTATCGAAGAAAACAATCAAAAGCGTTGGTATATCCCCCAAGGCACACTCAAAGATTTTATTCAATTTTCTGCAGAAGAACTAGCAGTATTAGAAAACGCAAAAGATTTATTTATTAAACATAGCTTAGATGATAAGCTGAAAACACTTGAGACTATCACTAACAAAATTAAAGCAAGTATAAAAAAGGAAGTTTACCGAAAAATTGAACCAGACACTGAGGCTTTGCTTGAAGCTGAGGGATTTTTATGCAGACCAGGACCAAAAATTAAAGTTGATGAACATATTTTGAACACAGTTAGACAAGCAATCTTAGAATGCCACTTAGTTCAAATAATATATTATAATAAAAATACGAAGAAGCTTACAAAAAATACTTTAGAACCTTATGGTTTTTTATATGGTGATCGAAATCATTACCTTGTTGCTCGGCATAGTGATAATTATTATGGTGATGAATTGCATCATTTTATTCTAACCAATATAAAAGAAGTTAAAATTCTTGATGTGTCATATTCCATCAAAAAAGGATTTTCTTTACAAGAATACTCAAAACGTTCTTTTGGCTCATTTTTTGAAGAGCCTTTTGAGGTTGAGTGGCTTTTTGATGCAAGTGTCGCTGAAGAAGTAAAAAAATATATCTTCCACCCCTCTCAAGAGATGATAGAAAATAGCGATGGCTCAATCACTATAAAATTGTTTACTGGTGGACGCTTAGAAATGGATTGGCACTTATATACTTGGGGCGATAAAGTTAAGGTCATAAAACCTACGTCATAATTTGACGCAAAAATGCTTTATAGTATCTTTTAAACAAAATAAAGGATATATAAAATGCTTAAAATAACAGATATAAGTGCAATAGATAATATTTTAAATTTAAGGAAATCAAATGATTTAACTGTTTTTGCAACAAACTTTACACCTTATACTGATTGCTTATATGGCGAAATAATCCATAATCTTGCTAAAAAAATTGATAAAGACAATAAAAGAAAAAATAAAAATCTAACAAAAAATTTATCTAAGCATTATAATAATCAAATAAATTCAAACTTTGCAGATGATTTCTTTAAGTTGTCTGCAATGTTAGTTTTAAATGCAAATTCATTAGATTCATTAAATACCTATCCTTGGGCAAAAAGAGATTGTTTTAATCTGAGAGCTAAAGGTGATAGGTTTAACAAAATAAAAAATCTTTATAAAAAATATAAAAATTTGCCAATATTGTATATGTTTAGCTTTTTTATAAATGATATCCCCAGTGAAAATTTTTTTGATGAATATATTCTAAAAAAGCATGCTGATTTAAAAGACAAGTCAATAAATGTCAAAATAAATACAATATGTATAATTACTTATAAATATTGTGAGAACGGTTTTAAATTTCTTAAAGAAATGGCTATTAAACATAATATGTCAATAATAATATTTGTGTTAGAATTATCTACAGATAAA
This sequence comes from Alphaproteobacteria bacterium, assembly GCA_044432975.1. Lineage (GTDB taxonomy): Bacteria > Pseudomonadota > Alphaproteobacteria > RF32 > CAG-239 > JAWXUC01. The sequence continues at coordinate 18,027 of JAWXUC010000017.1, forward strand.
TCTATTTTTTTCAATATGAGCCAAGAATTTATAAATAAACAACCTAATATCATTGATAAGCTAATTACAATTAAAGATATTGATAAAATTAATCCTGATACGATAGAATTAAATATTCATGAAAATACAATAAATAAGCCAATAAAAATAATTTGTAAAAAAGACGTATAATTAAAGTGATTATGATTTTAATGAGATTGCCATAAACAGTCCGCATCAATTCCCTTAATTTATGGTTGTAGATTAGCAAAAATCAAATTCGCTTGCTCATGGCTTATTTATAGCGGTTTTTGAGATGTTTTTAACTTATATCAAATGCTATCTTAAATCATACAAAAGTAAATATTAAATTTTCATAAAGTTAATGTAAAAATCTGACCATCCCTAGGGATGGACTACTAAAAAAGCACTGATGACTTTAAATGTCCTATATAAGAGCGCCTAATGTCAAAAATGAGCATTTTAGAAGTTTATATTTTGGGAAGATAACAATAAAATAGCTCTTTCATATTGGGAAGGTTGTGGGAAGCAAGGCCTTTAATATGCCTTTTTGATAGAGCTATCTCAAATTTTAGATTGGTTTAAGTATAAAACAAGCAATTTATAGGCTTAAAACTAGCCCGTGTTTTGTGTTGAACCTCTCACCATTTAGTAAAAGCACCTGAAAAGGTGCTTTTTTTGTATGTTTTTCAAGGCTTTGAGTAAGTTCGAATATTTTGTTTTTGACAAGACTTGTTTTTATGGTACTTTCGAACAAATTTGAGATTAAGTTCTTGTAGTTGTTGTATTTATAAAAATCAAAAATTTTAATCATTCAAGATTATAACTACATATCTCAAATCTGGTGCTACGTTTGAATCTAAAAATTTAGACATTTACAAAAAGATTATTTGTGATACAATAAGTTCATTAACTTAAAAGGATTTTATGATGACTAAAAAAAGAATAGCTATTATTGGGTGCAAAAATATGGGGCGCAAACATCTTGATGTTTTAAGGCGTTGTTTTGGAGATGATGCTGAAATTTCTGGCATCATTAATTCAAACCCAGAGTCTTCTAAAAAAGCTGCCGAAGAGCTTGGGGTTCCGTTTTTTGAAGATATATCACAAATATCAAAAGATAATACTGATGCGGTTATAATATCTAGTCCTGCACAATGCCACCTCGAGCAGACTATTGCTATTTTAGGTAAAAATATACCATGTTTAGTTGAGAAACCTATGGCTATGAACGAGGCAGAATGTGATGCTTTAATTAAAGCTGAAGCAAATAGTGAAGCTTTTGTAATGGTTGGACATACTGAAAATTATAATCCTGCAGTTGTTGAGCTTAAAAAACATCTGAAGAATGAAATTGTCAATATAAAAGGATTGCGTTGTAGTCCAAATGTTATAAGAGAAAGAACAACAAATGTTATTCCTGAATTAATGATTCATGATTTAGCAATTATTAGCGATTTAATAAAATCAGATGTAAAATCTAGTAAAGTTAAAAAGAATAATAAATTTAACTGGACACAAAATGCAATTGTTAACATTGAATATCAAAATGGAGCAAAAGTTGAAATAGAAGGATTAATTGACCATGGACGAAGAGAAAAGTTTATGGAAATTGAAGATTGCAACAAAAATAAATTTTATATCGATTTTGTAAATAAAACACTCAATATTAATGGCAAAGAAGTTGCTGTTGCTGGCGAAAGCTTAAAAGAAGAATTAGGTGCGTTTTTGAATAGAATTGATAATCCTAATCAAGAAATTACAACAGCTAAAGAAGGCAAAAAAAATGTTTTAATTTGTAGTAAGTTGGAAGAGCAATGCGTAGCAAGTGATTGCCTTTCAAATGAAATTATGCAAAAAAAAATTAAAGAAATCTAATTTAATGTTTTGATAACAGTAGAGCAAACCCAAACCTTATCATATAACTAATCCGAAATTAATTGGCTATACCAAACTTAAGGTTGGTATATATGTGTAAATAATCCATATTTTTACAATATCAAAAGATGCTTCTTTCTATAATTATAGCATTTATTATTGCACAATATATTAATTTGTGATATTGTAGCTAATAAGAAGAGACTTCAGTGGGAGACATAAAATGTCTGATATAAGAAAATTATTAAAAAGAACTAAAGATACAATTTCAAATAAAAGTAAAGCGGCTGTTGCAAGTGCTTTCTTGCTATTTTCATCTCAAGCAATGGGACAATCTTTAAGTTCACCTAAAGAAGATGACAACAA
>JAWXUC010000018.1:0-19818 GCA_044432975.1 Alphaproteobacteria bacterium
TTTTGTTTTTTGAATTTATTTTTATTTATGAAGTGTAGTGGACTACAGTTTATAAATAAAAATAAAGAACAAAAAGCAAAAGACGAGCAAAGGGATTCTATCTTTTCGTAAAATGGTCTAAAAGAGGCTATAGACCAATAAAAACAAAAAAAGCATCATGTAAAAACCATGATGCTTTTTTTATGCAAATATTGAAACCTCATCTCTCCTTATTATATATATGCACAAGGAGAATAAATATGAGAGTTGTAATAGTTGGTGGCGGTGCAGGTGGTGCAAGTTGCGCAGCCAGATTAAGAAGACTAGATGATAAAGCAGAAATAATTATTTTAGAAAAAACAAAAGAGAACTCAATCGCAAATTGCGCAATACCTTATTATATTGGCGATGTTGTTAAAGATAAAAAAGATATGCAAGCAATTTCAAAAGATGCATTCTTAAAAATGTTTAATGTTGATGTCCGCCTTAATAAAGAAGTTATAGAAATCAATCCAAAAAAGAAAACAGTTACCACAACAGATGAAGAAACAATCAGCTATGACAAGTTGGTTTTATCTGTTGGATTAACTCCAATGATTCCAGAAATCAGTGGTTTGGAGTTGATTCCTCATTTTCCAGTTAAAACATTAAAAGATGCTAATGATATAAAAAGATTTATAGAAAAAAAGAAGCCAAAATCTGTTGCGGTGCTAGGCGGAGGTTTTATTGGTATTGAAATGGCAGAAAATTTACATAATTTAGGGCTTAAAACCAGTATAATAGATGCCGCACAACAAATTTTGCCGCCAGTTGATGTTGATATTGTCTATGGTCTTCAAAAACATATAAAAGAAAAAGGCATAAATCTGGTTTTAGGACACGGAGTCAAAGAAATAACCGATGGCGGAGTTGTAATGGCAAGTGGAGAATTTGTTGTTGCAGATATGATTATTTTGTCGTTGGGGATGTATGCAGATATAGAAATGGTGAAAAATGCAAAAATAGAAACTTTAGATAATTCAGTGCTAGTAAATGAATATATGCAGACAAACTTTGAAGATATTTACGCTTGTGGCGATAGTGTTGCGGTTTTAGATATTGTTTCTGGTAATTATAAAAGAATGGGCTTGGCAGGTCCAGCCAATAGGCAAGGGCGCTTAATTGCAGATTGTATTGCGGGAGAAAAATATCCTTATAAGGGCTCGCAAGGTACGGGGATTGTCAAAGTATTTGATATGTCTGTTGCATTTTGTGGAAACAATGAAAAACAGTTAAGAGATGAAAAGATTGAGTACGATAAAATGATTGTTGTTGGTTCTTCTCATGCTGGTTATTATCCAAATTCAGAACAAATAAATATGAAAGTCCTCTATGATGAAGATGGAAGAATTTTAGGTGCTCAGGCAGTAGGCAAGACAGGTATAGATAAAAGAATAGATATAATAGCTTCAATAATGCGTCTTAACGGAACAGTTGAAGATTTAAGAGATGCAGAATTATGTTATGCACCGCCATATTCTGGAGCAAAAGATATTATAAATTTAATGGGAATGGCGATTCAAAATGCTCGTCAAAACCTTGTAAGACCATATTTTGATAATAGTTTTGATGGCTTTTTTGTGGTAGACGTTAGGCCAAAAGAGATTTATAATCAAGGACATATTCCATTTGCTTTAAATATTCCTTTTATAGATTTAAAATCAAGACTTTCAGAGATTCCTAAAGATGCCAGAATTTTAGTTCATTGTACCATTGGCAGAACAAGTTATATGGCATCAAGAATATTGCTTGCAAATGGCTTTAAAGAGGTGTATAGCTATGCTGGAGGGTGGCGTCAATACCTGTGGCAAGAGCAAAATCCATTAATTGCTGCATAAAAGCAAAAAAAGTTACATTTTTCTTAAAACAGTGGTTGACATATAAAAAACTTAACATATAATCCGCCTTAATTTTGAAAGTGGTGATTTCAAAAACAATAATAATTTTAAAATGGAGAAAAGATTTGGCTCGTATAGCTGGTGTAAATATTCCAACCGCCAAAAAGGTAGAGATAGCTTTGACATACATTTATGGTATTGGAAGAAAAGTTGCAAAAGATATTTGCAAAAAAGTAGGAATTGCCGATTCGGTAAGAGTTCATGAATTATCTGAAGACGATGTGGCAAAAATTAGAGAAGAAATCGATAACAACGTTTTGGTTGAAGGTGAACTTCGCCGTGAAGTTGGTGTTAATATTAAGCGTTTAATGGATCTTGGTTGTTACCGTGGTTTAAGACACAGAAAAGGCTTGCCTGTTCGTGGTCAAAGCACAAAACAAAATGCAAGAACTCGTAAGGGTAAACGCAAAACTGTAGCAAATAAGAAGAAATAGGTGATATAAAATGGCAAAAGCAACTACACAACGTGTTAAGAAAAAAGAAAAGAAGAATATTACTTCTGGTGTTGCACACATTGATTCTTCTTTTAATAATACAAGAGTTACAATTACAGATGCTCAAGGCAATGCTGTATCATGGTCAACAGCTGGTGCTCAAGGTTTTAAAGGTTCTAGAAAATCTACTCCTTATGCAGCTCAAATTGCAGCAGAAGATGCTGGTAAAAAAGCTTTAGAACATGGCATGAAAACTCTTGAAGTTGAAGTTAAAGGACCAGGAACTGGTCGTGAATCTGCAATCAGAGCATTGCAAGCAATTGGTTTTACAATTACTCTTATTAAAGATGTAACTCCAATGCCTCACAATGGTTGTAGAATGAAGAAAAGAAGAAGAGTATAAGCCTAGCGCTTATGCTCTTTACCCTCTTGGGTTTATTATTAAATAAAAACGTACGTACATATTTTATTAAAAAGGATTTGAACCGTGATTCAAAAAAATTGGCAAGAACTTATTAAACCAACAAACTTATCAGTTTCAGAGTTGGGAGATTCAAATAAGGCAAAAATCGTTGTAGAACCTTTAGAAAGAGGTTTTGGTTTAACTCTAGGTAACGCTTTAAGAAGGATTTTATTATCTTCTTTGCAAGGTGGTGCTGTGTATGCGGTTAAAATTTCAGGCGTTTTGCATGAATTTTCAACAATTCCTGGTGTTATGGAAGATGTTACAGAAATAATCTTAAATATTAAAGGTTTGGCTGTTGCAGCTCATACAGAAACTTCAAAAACAATGACTTTAAAAGCAGAAGGACCTTGTGTTGTTACTGCAGAAATGATTGAAACAGGTCATGATGTTGAAATTAAAAACCCAAATCATGTAATTTGTACTTTAGACAAAGGTGCAAAAATTGATATGGAACTTTTTGTTAATACTGGAAAAGGTTATATCCCAGCATCTCAAAGCAAACCTGCTGATGCTACAATCGGATACATTCCTGTTGATGCAATTTATTCACCAGTTAAAAAAGTTTCTTACAAAGTAGATAACGCTCGTGTTGAACAAATTACTGACTATGATAAATTGACAATGGTTATCGAAACAAATGGTGTTATTACTCCAGAAGATGCAATTGCATTGTCTGCTAGAATCTTACAAGATCAATTAAAACCATTTATCAACTTTGATGAACCAGAAGAAGAAGTTGCTTCTGTTGAAGAAGAATTACCATTCAATAAAAACTTACTTAAAAGAGTTGAAGAACTTGAACTTTCTGTTCGTTCTGCAAACTGCTTGAAAAATGACAGTATTTTATATATTGGTGATTTGGTTCAAAAAACAGAAAGCGAAATGTTAAGAACACCAAACTTTGGTAGAAAATCTTTGAATGAAATCAAAGAAGTTCTAGGCAAATTAGGATTACATTTAGGAATGGATGTAGTAGGTTGGCCACCAGAGAATATTGAAGACTTAGTTAAAAAAGTTGACGATGGTAACTTCTAATTAAAATAAAAAACCTCCTTAATCGGAGGTTTTTATTTATGTGATTGTTATAAATCAGTAAATGTCATGCAGCCCATAAAGAATTTATGGGCTAAGGCATCTTCATATTTTGAAATGCTTTTAAATCCCTTTAACCTAAAAGAGCATGAAGGCAATTATTTGCACTTGCAAAATATCATCACACGTCATTGCGAGCGAAGCGCGGCAATTCAACCTGATAATATAGCTAAATGATTATGTTTTGCGCAAAAAATGTAGGGGAGAACTGCGTTCTCCCGACAATAAATATCCTTTTTTCATTGCCTTAAGGCAATATGGCGAACCCACTTCACCCCTACAAATCAACGATAAGTACAATCAATTAATTTGTGATTGGCTATAAATATATAATCATTTTAATTTTATAAAAAGCAAAAAAACACTTGCATTTTAATATATTGAAGTTATATTGCACCCACTAAAAGAGTTTTAGACTCTAATTGGTTTGGTATTTATGAAGGTAGTACCAATGATTAATATTTATATACTTTGCCCTGCAAGGTACAACAATGAAAGGAATAAGCCATGAGACATGGTATGAAACAAAAAAAATTCTCAATGACAACTTCTCAAAGAAGAGCTTTGTTTTCAAATTTAACAAATGCAGTTATTACACACGAACAAATTACATTAACTTTACCAAGAGCAAAAGCGCTTAGAACTTTTGTTGATAGCATGATTACATTATCAAAAAAAGGTGATTTATCTGCACGTCGTCAAGCAATTGCATTTTTGCGTGATAAAGATGTTGTAAGAAAATTATTTTCAACTTTAGCTGAACGTTATCAAGAAAGAAACGGCGGATACTCTAGAGTATTAAAAGCTGGTTTCAGACACGGTGATTGTGCTCCTATGGCTATTTTTGAATTAGTAGACAGAGATGTTACTGCAAAAGGCGCTAAAGATATTGAACGTGTTGCAGAAGAAAAAGCAATGATTGAAGCTATGAACAAAGGCGAAGAAGTTGTAGCTCCAAAAAAAGAAGCTAAAAAAGCTCTAGTAAACAAAGTTAAAAAAGATGCTGGCGCAAAAGTTAAAAACAAAACAGAAAAAAAAGTAGAAGCAAGAATTAAAGCTATCTAATTTCAAGTTTTGAAATAAAACAAAAAGGCTGTGTTCATCACAGCCTTTTTTATTATCTTAAATTGCTTGTTTAATTTAAAGTGTTAATCCTTTTGTTTTTGAAGTGTTTTTTATTTTGCTTCTTTTTGCGATTTTTCTTGCTTGTTTTAATGTTTCTTCATCTATACCTAATTTTTTTAACTTTTCTTTTAAAGGAATAAGTTTTCTACTTTCAGTCATATTTGATTGTGCTAAAATCATAGAATCTCGCCAAGGCATAACTTCTTTTAATTCTTTTGGCACAAGAGGTTGTCTTTTTTTTCCGATATTAACTGAAAAATAGATATCTAATCTTTTGTTATAATCATCACTATCTGTTTCAATGTCAAATGCTGGTGTAAAAAGAACATGATTTTCAATAGATTTTAATACCTGAGAACCGCTAAAAGCACTATATGCTGCAGAATTGCACCTTACCCAATAATTAAGCACATGATTATTAATATGATTTATATTAGATAATTGTTTGTCTTTATCTTCAGTTTCTTTGTCTTTTATTTTATGTATTTTAACATAGCTTCTAAAAATGTCATCAAAATCAGATAAGTCTTCAGGGTATCCTCTTTTTCTATATTCTTTTGCATAAACAAAAAATTCTTCTCTTCTTGCAGAAATTTCATCAGCTCTATTTAAGAACCCTGTTTCTGCTGTTGAACAAGAATTTTTGGGTTTGTTATTGGCTAAGTTTTCATTTTCATGATTTTTTTCAGCTACAGCATTAAAAGCATGTTTTTTTTCATGAATAAAAATTGCTTTAGCTTCTAGCTCTGAGGGAATAATATGTTTTTGTTTTTCTATAAAATCTTTTAGCTCTTGAGAGGTATCATCAAGTAAAGTTTTATCTAAAGCAATAATGGTAGACGCAACTTTTATTATATTTTGATACGGATTATGCCCACCTAAAGTTTTTGTTGCATTTGTTTTTTTACCATCTTTAGAATATATTGCATATTGATTGTTTTCATCTTTTTTTATTATATATTCATTAACATCTCTTTCAAATATGTAACCTGCTTCTTTAAGCTCTTCTTCAATTTCATCATCATTAATAATAATATCATCAGATTTCAATATTACATTTTCTAAATCTGTTTCTACAGGGATAGAAAGTTCGTTTCTAAAGCCTTCAGGGCTAAACGTGTGCTCTTTTTGAATGAAATCACTAGAGTAAGAACTAAGCTCAGGGTTGATGTTTGGATAAGCTGATTTGTTGTTTTTATATTCTTCATAAGAGCTGGGAAATTGTGTTGGAACATTAGGATTAATAATAACATAGCAAATGTCATTATTGCTAAATAAATGAGAATTGTTTACCTGAAAAAATTTCTGCATTATAAATGTCTCCTATATAGACTATTATATCATAAAAATATTTTTTTTGCAAATAATATAAGAGTAGGGGAGAACTGTGTTCTCCCACCAATAAATTATTTATCAACTTCAGCTTTATACGCAGCCGCAAGTTGTTGTAGTCTATTTTGCAAGACAAAAACTCTCTGTCATTGCGGGCGACGACCCGCAATCCAGTCAAAAATATAGCCATATAATTATACTAGATTGCGGATCAAGTCCGCAATGACAAAGAGTGCTATTTTTCTGCTTCAGCCTTATATGCAGCCGCAAGTTGTTGTAGTCTATTTTGCAAATGTGATAATAATCTTTCGGCTTCATTATAAGTAATTTCAAAATTAGTTTTTTCATTGGGCTTAATATTTTCCCACTTAAATTTTCGTTTTTTCTTCATCTGTTTTACTCCAATTATTGTTAAAAATAAAACCACCATAAAAAATGGTGGTGGAGCAACAAACTGCATTTGGACAGTCGCCATTCTTCGTACTTAAAAGTCTTATTCCTGGCACTCCACCTTGCGATGGAACCCAAATGAGATGCTTGTTGACACCATTCTCTACCTTTAGAGAACAGTGCCATTATAAAACCGTATTTTTATTTTGCAAGACAAAAACTCTCCGTCATTGCGAGCGCAGCGCGGCAATCCAGTATATTTATATTGCTATATTTTTCGACTGGATTGCCGCGCTTCGCTCGCAATGACGTGAATATTAAATTTATTATTAAAATAATAAATTAGCCATATAAAAAAGGGCGGAAATTAATTCCGCCCCCACAGTTAAAGCTTAAAAATCTTAAACTTCTAAGTCTGCGCCTGTGCCTTGATCAACACGTTTTGCAGAAAGTTTGATTTTACCTTTTGCGTCCATGCCTAAGCATTTAACCCAAAGAGTATCACCTTCGCTTACAACGTCTGATACGTTAGCAACACGTTCGTTTTTAAGTTCAGAAATATGAACCAAACCGTCTGTAGAACCGCAGAAGTTTACAAAAGCACCAAAGTCCATAATTTTAACAACTTTACCTTTATAAATAACGCCTTCTTCTGGCTCTGCAACAATGTTGTTAATCATAGCAAGAGCAGCATCACCATCTGCTTGGTTAACAGCAGCAATTCTTACTGATCCGTCATCTTCGATATCGATTTTTGCATTTGTTTTTTCAACGATATCTCTAATAACTTTACCGCCAGTACCAATAACTTCTCTGATTTTATCTACAGGGATTTTGATAGCAACGATTTTTGGAGCAGTAGCAGCAACACTTGTTCTAGGAGCTTCAATAGCTTTTGCCATTTCACCTAAGATATGAACTCTACCGTCATGAGCTTGTTTAAGAGCTTGAGCCATAATTTCTTTAGTGATAGAAGTTATTTTAATATCCATTTGAAGAGCGGTAATACCATCTGTTGTACCAGCAACCTTAAAGTCCATATCACCTAAGTGATCTTCATCACCTAAGATATCTGTTAATACAGCAACTCTGCCATCAGCTTCTTTAATTAAGCCCATTGCAATACCAGCCACTGGTCTAATCATAGGCACACCAGCAGCCATTAAAGACATACAAGTACCACAAACAGTAGCCATAGAAGAAGAACCATTTGATTCCATAACTTCAGAAACTACACGCAATGTGTAAGGGAATACTTCTTTGTCTTTTGGCAACATTGGGTGAATAGCACGCCAAGCAAGTTTTCCGTGACCAATTTCACGACGTCCTGGAGTACCCATTCTACCACATTCGCCAACACAGAATGGAGGGAAGTTGTAGTTTAACATAAATGCTTCTTTATAAGTTGGCAATGTTGCACCATCAATAAGTTGAGCATCTTCACCAGTACCTAATGTTGTAACAGCCAAAGCTTGAGTTTCGCCACGAGTAAACAAAGCAGAACCATGAGCTTGAGGCAATAAATCTACTTGACAAGTAATAGGGCGAACAGTTGTAGTGTTACGACCGTCAATTCTAGAACCTGTGCTTAAAACTTTTTCACGTACAATAACATACATAATGTGTTCAATAACATCTGTAATGTATCTAACTTGTAATTCATTTTCTGGATCAATAGAAGCTTTTGCTTTTTCTTTAGCAGCAGCAACCAATTCACCACGTTTTGTTTTATCAACTTCATTATAAGCAACTTCAAATTCTTTATTGAATTCTGCAGTTACTTTTTCTAACAATTCAAAGTATTCAGTTGGAAATTCTGGAGCAACCCAAGCTTCTTTACCAGCATCTTTTTTCAATTCATTAATCATTGCAATAACTGGTTGAAATGCTTCAAAACCAAAAGTAACCGCACCTAACATAATTTCTTCAGAAAGCTCTTGAGCTTCAGATTCAACCATCAACACGCCTTCATTAGTACCAGCAACAGCCAATTCTAATAAAGATTCTTCTTTTTGAGAAATTGTTGGGTTTAAAACGTATTCATTATTGATATAGCCAATTTTTGCTGCTGCGATTGGGCCTAAGAAAGGCACGCCAGAAATTGCTAAAGCAGCAGAAGCGGCAATCATTGCCACTACATCAGAATCATTTTCTCCGTCATGAGAAAGAGTTGTACAAATAATTTGAACCTCATTTTTAAAAGCATCTGGAAACAAAGGTCTGATTGGTCTGTCAATCAAACGAGAAATTAAAGTTTCACGCTCAGATGGTCTTCCTTCTCTTTTCATAAAACCACCAGGAATTTTGCCTGCAGCATAATATTTTTCTTGGTAATTAACTGTAAGAGGGAAGAAGTCTTGATCTGGTTTAGCTTCTTTTGCGGCACATACAGTTGCATGAACCATAGTGTTGCCATAAGTTGCAATAACAGATCCAAGAGCTTGACGAGCAACTTTGCCAGTTTCAAGTTTAAGAGTTCTACCACCAAATTCAACTTCTTTTGTAGTAACATTAAAATTTATCATATATATTTTTTTCCTTTTTATATTCTATCTATCTACCTAAAAGATAAGGGGCGGAATGCCCCAAACCTTTAAACTACCTAAATTATTTTCTGATATTAAGAGTTTTAATAACTTCTTCATATCTAGATTTGTCAGAGTTTTTCAAATAGTCTAATAAACGTCTACGTTTACCAACCATTTTAATAAGACCCAATCTAGAGTGATTGTCTTTTTTGTGAGTTTTGAAGTGTTCAATCAAGTTATTAATTCTTGTTGTCCAGATAGCAATTTGCACTTCTGGAGAACCAGTATCATTATCAGATTTTGCAAAACTTTTAATTAATTCTGCTTTTTTTTCATTAGTAATCGACATCATATTTTCCTTTATAAATTATTGTTAAAAAACTTGAAAACGGCGTCATCCACGATGTCGCGTAGGTGCGTCTATAAATCAAGTATCACTCTTATACACCAAATATTTAAGAAATCAAGCAAAATCGTACAAAAAAAGCTCTTGCACGACTCGTAAAAATGTGATATACTTATGGAGTAAAAAAGTTATAGAAGTATTATTATAAAGCGTGTTTTCATTTTAATTGGTTTTTTCCAATTGTTTTATTGAAGATGTTTTATAATAGTACCTCTATAATTAATTTTTTATAAGGTCTAGCCGTCATTATACCTTTACAAAATAATGGCACAAATCATCTAAATTATAAAAAGATGAAAAACACATTCAGCCCAGTACAAGACATCAAAGATTTCTCAACTCTTATCGACAACATCAAGCAAGCTTTAGATGCTGGTGAAAAATATTTATTGACTTTCAACGGAGAAATTAGAGGGAAGGACTATTATTTCATTGTGGAGGTATTCCTTAACGTTCATGTCAGGTACGTAGAAAGAAGATACTTCACTTTTTGGAATGATAAAACTCTATCTGAAGATGAAGTGTCGAACATTACCTCCGAGCTTGCAATTGCAATACCTGACTATGCAATTTATAGCCCTTCAGGTTCTTATAAGAAGACTTTCGATAAGACAGGTAGCTTTCGTATTGGGTAGTAACGGTTAAAAAACTTTTAGTTTCCACTCCTTTTTGGGGTGGTTTTTTTATAAATTTTCTAGAGTGTTTTTTGATTAGAGTATCTGAGAATAACTTCTGTTTGCTCCACCCCAACATCGTCATCCTGAACTTGTTTCAGGATCATTTACAATATAAAAACGAGTAGATGCTGAAATAAATTCAGCATGACGATGAAAGATTTCATTTATAGCTAATTGACTTTAAATCGCTAGTGCATCTAAACGTAGGGCGGGGGCTTGCTCCCGCCCTTCAATAAAAACAATAGTGTTTCAAAATTAGTTGTCTATAATCGAGAAATAATCTAAAAACAATCCGTTCACAAAAAAAAGCACCTTAAGATTGTTTCTTAAAGTGCTTTTTTAGAGTTTAATAAATAGGAATTCCTTTTTTAAGTTTTTCTCTTAAACCCAGTCCTTTTTCTGCGTTTTGTTCTCTTGCTTGCTTAATCTCGTCTTTAGTTCCTCTTCGAGAAGCTTTTTGTTGATTTTTAATGAGAGTTCATAAGCTAGTTCTTCACATTCTGGGCAGTCCGCAATGATTTGAAACAGATCTTTGTTGTTGTCAATATCAATAAAATCTGTCTTCAATGTTAAAACCTCAACATTATCTTTTGATATGTTAAGATTATAACGATCGCTACTTAAAGAAGTTAATTTAATCAGAAAAGAAGTTTTCTGGTGTTTGATTTTTCTTTCCATAATAGTATGTATTAAATTTTGTAAATAGTTATAAATTGCAGGCACTTTATTATGCATTTATAAAAATAGCAAGAGTTATTCACAAAAAAATATTAGATAAATATTTATTTTTCTTCACGAGTTTTGTTTTTTAATTTTTTTTCGCTTTTATATGTAAAATCAAAGTAGTATGGGTCGTATCGATTAATGCTTTTAGCTTTTTTTATTTCTTTTGCGGATCTTTTTTGTTGTAGATTTCCTCCACGTCCTTGAATTTCAACAGCACTTTTAGACATAAAGGTTGTATCTACATATATATCTTTTCCTTTATATCTAAAAGAATTCCAAGCGTGAGAGGTTGCATATTTATTAAATCTATCTTCTCTAGAATAAACATATCCTGTTATTTTTTTTGCACTTATTTTAGCTTTTTGGGTCATTTCTAAAAACAAGTTCGCATAATCACCACAAATACCAAATCTTGATTCTATGAGTTCATTTCCAGATTGAACTTTATAAGATCTCAATAGTTTTGTCGCTTCTCCATTGTTGTATAAATAACTGTTATATGTTATCCTACTTGCAATCCAATAAGCAATAGCTTGAGCTTTATTGTAGTCATTATCAAAAGGTCTGATAAGAGTTCTGGTCAATGTTGTTAAGTTTTTTTCATTATTAGCATCAATAGAATTCACAAAGTTTCTAACCTCTAAAGGTTCATACATTCTAGCTTCTATATTTGTATTATGCAAAACTAAAAATGAAATAACAAAAATCAATATTTTTTTCAAATAAGTTCTCCTTATTATAAATTAAATACTTTAACAGGAGCAATTTTTCGCCCATCATTTTTAATTATTGCAATTAGTTTGTTATTATAAGTTGCATAACCTTCATCATTTAAGTTATATGCTTTTGGCGACAATCCTTGCCCGTGTTTTAATTTAATAGCATCTTCTTCAGAAACAATAATTTCAGGCATAAAGTTTAAGGTTCTTGTTATGTCTATTAAAGGTGTTTCAGAGTTTATATCCTCAATTTTAATTGCTTCATCAATGTTAAAAACACCTGTTTGCGTTCTGTTTAACATCACCAAATGCCCAAGAGAATTTAAGCTTTCTGCTAAGTCTTTTGCTAACGTTCTAACATAAGTTCCTTTAGAACATTCAACGCTCATGTGTGCTTGATTTGGGGCAGGGGTGTTTAATAATTCTAAAGAATATATTTCAACTTCTCGTTCAGGAATATCAACTTCCTTACCAGCTCTAGCCAAATCATAAGCTCTTTGCCCATTTATTTTAATCGCAGAGAACTTTGAAGGAACTTGTTTTATTTTGCCTATAAAGTTTGGAATTGCTGTAATAATTTCTTCCGTTGAAGGTATTTTATCACAACTAGCAATAACCTCTCCAGTTAAATCATCAGTATTTGTTTGCTTGCCAAATTCAACAATAAATTCATATCTCTTTTTACCATTCATAACATATTCAATCAGCTTTGTAGCCTCGCCAAAAGCAATAGGTAAAACTCCTGTTGCAAAAGGATCTAGTGTTCCGCAGTGTCCATTTTTTGCAGCGTTAAAAATATGTCTAGTTTTAGAAACTACATCGGTAGAGCCCCAGTCTTTAGGTTTGTTTACAACAAGCCATCCATTTATATTGTTTTTAATTTTTTTCATTTGTGTTTCTCAGGTAGAATTTCAATCCAATATCCATCAGGATCAACAATAAAATATATTCCCATATCTTCATTAATAAATTCAACACAGTTCATTTTTTTATGTTTTTCTAAAGATGCTTCATAGTCAGGTGTTGTAAAAGCCAAATGAAACTCAACCTCGCCAAGATTATATTTTTGAGGATGAGACTTTAATTCTGTAAGCTCTAACTCAAAGTCAGATTTTTCATCTTTTAAATATACTATTATAAAATCTTCACCATTAATTCTTCTTTTTTCTTCTAAGCCTAAAGCTTCTTTATAAAACTTTTTACTGTTTTCAATACTCATAACATTAAAGTTAAAATGAGTGAATTTAAAAGACATCTGTCTCTCCTTAAAATTAATCATAGTTTATATATAAACTCAAAAGAGTTAAAATAATGTTGATAATAACAAAAAAGCCTCAATATTTTATTTTCTTTTACCTTTGGTTTCTTGCATCATTTTTAATGTGTAAAAATCAACCTTGCTCATATCAACAGGCTTCTGAACAAATGAAATATCACCTTCTTTTTTTTCCGACTGTCTTTCTCGAACAGATGCAATTCTTTCTGCATTATCACCTTTAATTTTTGTTAATTTGGTCATTGCTATATTATCATTTGGGTCAAAGAATTTAATTCCGTCATTATTATGATATCCTTCTTCAATATATTGTGTTCTATTTTTATTATTTAAATGCTTAAAACCGCAAGCTTCATAAAAACCGCCAGCACCAAAGGTGGCATGAGCTTCCATTCTTCCTGCACATTCATTTTCTATTGAAAAATTATATATTGCTTTTAGAGCCTCTCTACCCAAACCTTTCCTTCTGTTTTCGTCATCACCACCAACTGTACCAAAACCAACAATTTCCATATAAGGCTTAAGTTGATCTGAGAATTCATCAACAAACCAAGAATTTGGATAAACTTGCTCATCCCCCCTTGGAGATTTTTTGTTTTTGTGAATTGAAACTTCACAGTTTCCAACTTTTTTGTTGTTTTTATTATGCATATCATAACTTATAATATCATCAAAAGTAAAATTCATCTCATCATTATTGTTTGTATCTTCAAAAACAGAACTCTCTTCATCTGAATAATTGTCTACAGCAAATAAATCTTCAGGCAAATCAGAAAGCCATTCAAACCTTTCTTTTGGAGCATCTACTAATGTAATCTCAGAAGCTAATTTGTTCATATTCCCTCATTTATTTGAAATATAATATCATAAATTTAAGATAAAGTAAACAGGTTTGTAGCTAATATAATAAACATAGGCTCTTGACTAGCAAAATTAAATTTGCTAGGATAAATTATGATGAAATTCAATAGATTAAGCGCACAAAAGATAAAGCAAATAATTTTATGTTTTTGCGAGGATATAACGGCAAGTTCTGCAGCAAAAATATTAAAGCTGAATCGTAACACAATCAATCTTTATTATAATCATTTTAGAGAGCTTATTGTTCAACAGAGCCTCCAGGATAATGCTCAAGAGTTTGGAGTTTTTGAGCTTGATGAGAGTTATTTTGCTGCAAAAAGAGTTCGAGGTAAAAGAGGAAGAGGAGCAGCGGGCAAAACGCCTGTTTTTGCTCTGCTAAAACGAGATGGGAAAGTTTTTGTTAGTATTGTTGCTAAATGTAACAGGGAAGATTTGATGCCATTTATTCAAGGGAAAATCCTTGAAGGCTCTACAATACACACAGACGGTTGGCGAACATATGAAGGATTAGTGCTTAATGGTTATGATCATTATCGTGTGTTCCACAGCCACAATGAGTTTGCAAGAGGAAAGTGCCATGTCAATGGAATTGAGAGTTTTTGGAGCTTTGCAAAAAGAAGGTTAGGTAAGTTTAACGGTATTTGCGATGAAAAATTTATTTTTCACTTGAAAGAATGTGAATTTAGGTTTAATAATAGAGATAAGGACTTGAGTAAAATTATATATAATTTGTTCAAGAAATGTTCTAAAGAAAAAGAAAAGTGCTAGTCAAGAGCCAGGTTTATTAAAGCACCAAAGAACAAGTGAATTTATCAAAAGAGAAGTGTTTAGAAGCCATTGTCAAGGGGTAAGCAAAAAAGACTTAAGTGATAACTTTGATTCTAGCGATTCCAGCATTGAGCGTTGGTTTAAGGATGGATATCGCAAAAAGAACCGTGAATTAAAAAGTGCCACTTGTCCAAGAGTTTTAGGTATTGATGAACATTATTTTAGCAAGAAAAGAAGATATGCAACAACGTTTGTAAACTTAAGCAAACACAAGGTTTTTGACATTGTTTTAGGTCGTAAAGAATCAGAACTAGTACCTTATTTAGCCTCTTTAAAAGGCAAAGATAAGGTACGGGTAGTTGTGATGGATTTAAGTTCTAATTATCACTCAATTGTTAGAAAGTACTTTCCTAATGCAATAATAGTTTCTGATAGATTTCATATTATTAGATTAGCATTAGATTGCTTTATAAAAACGTGTTATCAATTAGATAGCAATCTGAAAAAGAAATTTAAGTTTGGAAGATTGTTAAGGAAAAAGTTTAGCAATTTAAGTAATTGGGAAAAAGAAAAACTTGCTCAATATTTTATAGAACAACCAAAAATTAAAGTGTTATATGATTTTATGCAGAATTTAATGTTATTCTTAAATCAAAAAGCCGCTAGTTATAAGAAATGCAAGAAAAAATTAGTTCCACAATTGTTAAAATTTATAGAAATGTTAAAGGAAAGTGGCTTTGAAATATTTAAGAAACTAGGCAAAACCATGGATAATTGGCAGGAAGAAATAGCCAGAATGTTTAGGTTTACCAAGACGAATGGAATAACTGAAGGGTTTCATCGGAAAATGAAGTTAATCCAGCGCCGAGCCTATGGTTTTAGAAATTTTGAGAATTATAGGTTGCGTGTTAGAATTTTATGTGGTTAACTAAAGAAAGTACAAATTTAATATGAATAGATTTTTTAATAAAAAAACAACTTGCCCCCAAAAATGACGATGACCCAGAAAAAACGCTTGGGGTTAGCCAAGCGCTCTGAGTGGTAGTGCAATACCTATAAAACGAACTGATGCCACTTTTATTTTTCATAAATGTAATTTATTGATTTTTAATGCTTTTTACTTGTGTGTCTGTAGTTCAAATCCTTATTCCTGCACCGATATTATATGCCCAAACATTACCAGACCCAGAGCAAAAAAAATGACTACAGCTCCCATTTTTTATAGAGTATTATCGTTTATTGTCGCTAAAAGCAGTAAAGAATTTTTCTAAAATAGTTGCGAGAATAAAAGTCAGTTAATCTAAAAAACTAGGTATATTTTTTAGATTAACTATATAAAATTCAAAGTTTGTTATTGTGGAATTATTTCGTTTTTGGGTTAAAAATAACCCAGGCTCAATAAAATTTTTATTCTGCAAAACATTTGTAATATAGCTATTCTTCGAAGCATCAGACTCATGCGCTATGTAGTTTCTTATAAATTTTAATTCTCTTAAAGATGTTGCCATATTTGAATCTTGAAATAAGTTGTCAAATTTGTCTTTATCCTTAAAAAGGAATTGATATATATCAGATATATCATCAATGCTTAAAAATTTTTTGTTTAATTTTTTTAAAAAATTAGTTAGTTCATCATAATCAAAAACCATTTTTCTTTCTAAATAATGATTATTAGAATCCGTTCCATTATTAATATAATGCTTTACATAATCTATTACTAACTGCTCAACTTTTACATATATTTTAAAAATAGCTATTTCTAAGTTATTTTGATATGTTAAATTGTTATTAGAAAAAGATGAAATTTGGGTCATCCAATCATCTATGTAATCTAAAAAAATTTTGTTTTTATCCTTCATTTTCAATGAGATCCAGCAATACAGCTATTCTTTCTTTTCTTTCTTTAGATGAAGTGGTTCTTCTTGAGTGCAAATTCTTTAGTGTTTCTATTTTACTTTTAATATCTGAATTTACAACAATCTTTTCATCAACCAACCCAAAAATTGAAATTATGTTTTCTAACTTTAGTGCAATATAATTAACAGTATGCTTTGGATTGTTCTCTTTTATAATATTAAACAAACTGTAAAAATAGTTTTTACTCTTAAAGACTGTTTTTTTCAAAATTGGTTTCAATTCAAAAATTTGATTTATTTTATCTATCGTTTCTTTTAATTTGTTTCCTACAATCTCTGCATCTTCAAAAGTGGCATCGTACTTACTGTAAACAGCATCAATCTTAGCTTTACTTTCATCAACAACACCTTGTATTATATTAATTACAAGAGAAGAAATATACTCAGCCTCTTTCATCCTAACAAGTTCTTTGGCTGAAAACATTTGTATACCCATAAAAAAGGCTCTATGTAATTCAGTTTGCGCATTGATAAAAACCTTAAAATCGCCCCAATATTTTGCATTTCGTAATTCTTGAGCATTTAAAGTTATATTGTTAGTGTTAAGTCTTTGAAACATATCATATATTTTAGAATCATCATCAGTTAATATTATCTCTGTTGGTAATTCATAAGATAGAATATCTTCCTTCACATTATCTGGTAGTTCATTATATAATTGCCCAGCATAGTCTTTATTGTGAGTTTTTGCAATTGTAAAATTATTATCAATAAATTCTATAATTGAATTTATTCTTTGCTGTCCATCTATAACTTCTCTCTTTGTAGTTTTTTCAATTGGGTTTGTTTGCTGTCTTATAAAAACAGATGGAGATGGCAGCCCCCTTATTACTGTATCTAAAAAATATGATTTGGCTTTTTCATTCCATACTAACCCTCTTTGATATTTAGGAGAAAGAGTAAGCTGTCCATCTTTATGCCAGTTATAAAAGTCTGATATAGAGTAAGTTTTAGTTTTTTTCATATTTGTCATTTCTTTACCTTTCATAGCATACGCAATATATTTTATTAAAAGTAAAAATGCAAGCATATTAGTATGCTAAAATTTCACTTATATATTTCTATTAAACAAACCTTAGCTGCAAATTCAGCTTAATATATGAACTTCCATTTTCTTCATATACATAGCCAAAATCATGTCTTGAAGTACTAGCAGTTTCAAATTTTATATTTGCCAATAAGTATTTTGATAGCTCAGATTGATCAAATAAGTCAAAGCAAGAAACATTACCTTCGTTATTAACAAGTATCATTCCCATGTTATTCTTAAAAATATTCCATTCTTTGGTTGGAACCATTGAAAGAGCAGTTGCTATCAAAAATTTTTTAATTTGCAATTTGTCTTTTTCATCTGAAACCTCTGAAATTAATGAAGCTCCATGTGATGAATTATATTTTATTAGAAGATTTGCTAATATTGAAGGTAATGAAGTATCTATTTTAAGGAGGTTGTCTTTATAGGTTTTATTATCCAAATCAATAAACTCAATGCCATTAGAATTTTTTAAAATTAAAGAAATTCTCTCTTTTACTTTAGATTTTGAATTTATACTATTTATAACATCTTTACATATTTTAAGATTGTTAATCTTAAATATGAAATTTGTTGCTTTTGAAGCGTTTAGTAGTGTTGACTTTGAGCCTAAGTCAGATTTTATACTCATACCAAAATCTAAAGCACCTAGCTTGCTATCAATTTGCAGATCTAAATCTGATTTTTCAAAACTATTCCCTTGTTTTATTTTTTGAATATTCAGTTTTTCTAAGAGTTCCTTAATATTCTCAATAACAAAAGTTGTTGTATCTGTTGTTTTTATAGAGTTCAATATGTTGCAAATAGCACTATCAAGTTCAGCATTTGAAATAGTTAGTGGTAAATCGTTAAGTTTTAAGTTATTGCCTGTTAAATCAATATATACTTTTTCTAACATATTTATATATACACGCAAAATTGTGTAATACTCAGAAGTGTTGTGTATCGATATGTTTTTTTGTTTTAATAATTTTATTAAAACATATAACTCAGACCATTCTCCTTTATTATATTTAAGCACTTTCTTGCATCTCCATATATTGAGCTAAGTTTTTAGCAACATGATATACTGCATCTATAGCTACTGAATTTCCTAATTGCTTCATTGCTTGAATTTCTGAAACAGGAAATTTAAAACTATCATCAAACCCTTGCATTTTTTTTGCGTGTTCAGATGAGATTCTAAAAACTTTATCATCGACCCAATAATGTTCCCAATTTCTGCGATCAGTTATAACAGAACCTCTGCCGCCAACTCTCAACGTAAATCCTATATCTTTGGTGCATTTACCATTAAGAATATCTGACATTGTATATTTAAGAGGTACTTTATCTGGAAAATAAAAATTATTAAATTTATCGTTTAATACACCAACCATATATAATCTAGGTCTGTGTTGTGGCAATCCATAATCAGATGCTCTTATTACTTTATAGAAAAAAGAATAACCAAGCTCCTTTAATGAATTAATAACAACTTGAAATGTTTTTCCATCGTCATGATTTTCTAAGTGTCTAACATTTTCCAAAAAGAATGCTTTAGGTTTGTGATAAGACATTATTCTTAAAATATCAAAAAATAGTGTTCCTCTAGTATCTTCAAATCCTTTCTTAAATCCTGCTTGTGAGAAAGGCTGGCAAGGAAAGCCTGCGCATAAGACATCAAATTTAGGTATATCTTGTTCATTTATTTTTGTTATATCTCCATGAGGTATATCACCAAAATTTTCAAAATAAGTTTTTTGAGCATGTTTATCCCACTCAGATGTAAAAACACACTTTCCGCCTGCTTTTTCCATTCCAAGTCTTATGCCACCAATGCCTGCAAACAAATCAATAAAAGTGAATTGTTTTACTGCTTTTTGTTCGTTATTTAAAAAATTAAAAGATTTCTGCATTTTTACCTCTTGGCTATAAGATACACAAAAGCGCATAAAATTGCAAGATTTTATGCTAAGTTATTATAATTATTTGTGGGAGTGCGGTTCAAGACCTTGAAGGATAGCAATATTTTGGTTGCGGAATGTTACTTGGCTCTACGTCAAAACATGGGGCAAAAGTAGTTTTCAAGAATAAAAAAATCGTTTATATTAGTTTTGCAAAACAACAATTTAATATAAAGGAGAACTACCGATGCTTGATTACAACTTTAT
>JAWXUC010000019.1:0-19432 GCA_044432975.1 Alphaproteobacteria bacterium
TTGAATATGTTTATAATTTTTATATAGATAAACCTAATTTAAAGTATGCAAAAAAACGTATTGCTACTGCTATTAAAATGTGTGTTAACAAAACCTATAGAGATAAAAAGAACCGCAAAATTTTTGCTCCTGTTTTAAGGCAAGAGCTCTTAAATTTGCAAAGAAGAAAGGCTTTTCTTTGGCACAGCCTTCCCTTAAAAACAATTTATAGATTGTGGAAACTAAAATGATTAAGCAAAATATTTTAGGAATTATTAGGTATTCTTGCCAGTGTTTTGATAACAAAATAAATGTTTTTGATAAAAATTATCTAGACTATAGATTTGATATTTTTGTTAATGTAACCTTAAAAAGCTTATCTAATCAAACAAATAAAGATTTTAACATCGTTTTGTTGCACTCAGAAAATCTGCCTGATGAATATAAGAAAAGATTTTCAAAGCTAGAAAAAGAGCACTGTTTTTTACATTGTCTATATCTTAAAGACGGTACAAGTGTTGAGGTTGCCTCAAAACAAGCTATCTCTTTGTATGGTGATGAAAATAAAAATATAATCGTTACTTTTAGAATA
This sequence comes from Alphaproteobacteria bacterium, assembly GCA_044432975.1. Lineage (GTDB taxonomy): Bacteria > Pseudomonadota > Alphaproteobacteria > RF32 > CAG-239 > JAWXUC01. The sequence continues at coordinate 572 of JAWXUC010000019.1, forward strand.
GATAATGATGATGCTATTTCATGTGATTTTATTAAAAGCTTAAAGAAATACACAAAAGATAAATATCTTAATTGTGCCATTACGATGCCTATAGTAACCTATGCTCAAAGAGTTGAACATGGTAAGTATTTACTAAGAACCAAAAATTATCCTTCTAATGCTGTAGGTTTAGCTTATGTTTCTAGTTATAAAAATGTTAAATCAATAATGGATTTAGGGCATCATGCTAAAGTTAGAAAAAATCATAAAACAATAAAGGACAACAATTGTGGTGGTTTAATCACTTTAAATGGTGCGAATTGTGCAAATAGAATAAAAAACACATTTTTCAAAAGATTGTTCAATAAATTTTTAAGCTCTAAGCAACTTAAGAAGTTTTTAAGCAAAAACTTTAATGATGTAGAGTTAGATTGCTTAAATATTATTCCATATCACCATAATAAAACATTATCTTATAGCTCAAACTCATATTTTCTAGCAAAAGAAGATGTCTTGTCTTTAGAAAAACACAAAGATTATTCAATCAATAAAGAATTTGTAATATTGCTGGGCAATAAAAACGAAGAGCAGTCAGACACTTTGCTTTGTGGCAATTCAAAAGATAAAGCAAAATTTATTAAGACAAGAATCGCTTACTATAGTTACAATAGGGTTTTATCATTTTTCGTTCACTTATTAAAGCCAATAAAAAGAAAAATGTGCATTGCAGGAACAAACTCTTATAGAACTAAGCTTTCTTTTATGGCAGATAATAAGCTTCTATGCTCCAGCAGAACTAGAGAAACCGCCTATGCTTGGAGTAATAAAAAATGGCAAATGCCTTTAGCTAAACGCCAAGAAAGGTATGAAAGCCTGTTTAATTCAATCAAAAGTCAAGGTTTTAATTATAAACACCCATTACATATTGGTCTTAATCGCAAATTTGGTGCAAAAGATCAACTTTTACAAGGAAATCATCGCATTTCTGTATGTAATGAACTTGGCATTGATGAAGTTTCAATAACCTTTGTCGCATATCCCAAAGTATTTAACATAAGAGGTAAAAATGACTAAAATATCTGTAATAATTCCTGTATACAATGTTGAAGATTATTTAAGCAGATGTATTGAGTCTGTGCTAAAGCAAACAATCAAAGACATTGAAATAATATGTATCAATGACGGAAGCACTGATAAATCACTTACAATTTTAGAACGATCTGCAAAAAACGATACTCGTATAAAAGTTATAACTCAAGAGAATAAAGGGCAAGCTGCCGCAAGAAATAAAGGATTAGACACAGCATCAGGAGATTATGTTATATTTTTAGATTCTGATGATGCTTTATCACCTGTAGCACTTGAGACTTTTTATAATATTGCCACTCAAACAGATTATCCGTTAATCGTTGGAAGCAAATTTATTTCAGATATAGATCAGTTATCAACTCAACTAGAAGCGACATATAAAACTTTTAATGATGGAATTAAAGATATTTTAAACTTTGGAATGGGAAGTTCTTCAGCTTGCAATAAATTATACCAAATGAGTTTGATAAAAGATAAACGCTTTATAGAAGGTATTTATTTTGAAGACTGGCCTTTTATAACCTCTTTGTTTGCTGAAAACAAAGATTTTGCTTTAACAAACGCCCCATTATATTTTTACAATCAAGAAAACAGCTCTACAATGAGAAGCTCTTTTTCAAGCAAAAAAATTATGAGCTATATTACAGGCATTCGTTTTATTTACACTCTTTATAAAAACAAACCAGAGCTTAAATATGCAAAGAAGCGTATTATAAAAGCTATTAAAATGTGTGTTAATATGGCTTATAAAGATAAAAAGCAAAGAAAAATCTTAGCACCAATACTAATCGCAGAATTAAAGTCACTTGCTAAAGATAAAGTTTTTGCATGGCACAAATTACCGCTAAAAGTACTGATTAGAATTTTTAAGATGAAAGCTTATTATAAAAAGGAACTTAAACTTGAAAAAGTTCTTTTGCAAGTAAGCAAAAACTATAATGAAAAATTAGATAAGCTATCAAAACAAAAATCAAAGATCAGAGTTGCTTTTTTAGTCAGCGAGAACTCAAAATGGCAATATCAATCTGTTTTTGAAGAAATGCAAAAAGAGGGGAACTTTGATCCTTTTGTTTTGGTTACGCTATTAACATCTGCTCACAAAGGCAAAGATAAAACCAGATATAACTTAAAAGAAAACTATGATTTTTTCAAAAAAAGAAATATTCCTGTTTATAAAGCCTATGACGAAAAAAAGAAAAAATATATCAACTTAAATAAATTTAATCCTGATTTAGTATTTTATCAACAACCATGGGAGATTGCAAAAAATCAAAATATTACAGAAGTTTCTAAGTTCGCACTAACCTTTTATGTTCCATATGGGTTAAATTTGATAGAGAACAAAAATCATTATATGCATCAATTTCATGCTTTGTTGTATAAATATTTTACAACTCATCAAGAAGATATTGAGCGTTATAAAAATTTAAGCACAAAGCAAATAAGCAATTGCTTGGTTGTTGGTCATCCTCGGCTGGATGAGTATTTTAATAAAATAAATAATAATGATATTTGGAAAAAAACAAATAAAATAAAAGTTATTTATGCACCGCATCATTCTTTTGAAGCTAATAGCTTAAAATTTGCAACATTCCAGTGGTCAGGAATAACGATGCTAAACTTAGCAGAAAAATATAAAGATGAGATAACTTGGGTTTTAAAGCCACATCCAAGATTTAATCACGCTGTAATAAAAAACAATATTATGACAGAAAAAGAGTTAGACGCCTATTATGATGAATGGAATAAATATGGCAAATTGTATTCTCAAGGCGACTACTTTGACCTATTTCGTACATCAGATGCTCTGATTACAGATTGCGTTTCTTTTTTAGCAGAGTATTTGCCCACAGAAAAACCAGTTATACAATTAGCTAGAGATGACAGCACAAAATTTAATAAAACGGCTCTCTTGGCTCTAAAACACATCTACAGTTGCTATAATACAGTAGATCTCTCAAATTTAGTCAACTCAGTGATTGTAAACAAGGAAGATACCGAAAAGAATGCTCGCTGCGAAATTGCTAAAACATTTTTAAGTCCAAGCACAAAATCAGCACAAATAATAATATTAGAACTAATGAAACTAGCAAGAAAGGAAAATTGCAAATGAAAATAGGTTATACTTCTGGTGTATATGATTTGTTTCATATAGGACATCTTAATTTATTAAAAAATGCTAAAGGCATGTGTGATAAACTGCTCGTTGGCGTTACAGTTGATGAGTTAGTTAAATATAAACATAAAAAAGCTATTATACCATTTGCAGAAAGGCTTGAAATTGTAAGAAATATCAAATGTGTAGACGCTGCCATTGCTCAAGAAGATATTGATAAGCTAAAAATGTGGGAAAAAATACATTTTGATATATTATTTGTTGGTGATGACTGGTACAATACTCCTAGTTGGCAAGATATGGAAAAAAAGCTTAAAGCTGTTGGAGTAAGAATAGTTTATTTCCCTTACACAAAAAGCACAAGCTCAACAATAATCAGAAACACATTGAAAGACCTAAGAGAAAATGAGAATAATTAAAAGATTAGTAAATTTAATACCAATAAAATCATTGCGCAGAAAACTGCGAGATAGGTTATTGTTAAAAAACAATAAGTGGGAAAGAAAAATAATCAAAAAGGCTAAATCTTATGGTGGTGAAATTTATGTTGGTGGAGAAAGTTCAATAAATAACAATACTTATTTAGGCACAAAAGTTTGCTTTAATGGGATGAGAATTATGGGAAAAGGCAAAGTAACTATTGGCAATTATTTTCACTCTGGTGTCGAATGCCTAATAATTGCACAAAATCTAATTATGACAATGGAGAACACATTCCGTATTCTCCTAATGATTATAATTATAAAGATATTGAGATTGGAAACTGCGTTTGGATTGGCTCTAGAGTTATGATCTTACCGGGGAAAAAAATTGGTGATGGTGCAATTATTCAAGGCGGATCTGTTGTTCATGGTGAAATTCCGAAATATGCAATAGCTGGTGGCAATCCTGCAAAAGTATTCAAATACAGAAACAAAGAGCATTATGATAAACTTGAAAAAGAGGCAAAATTTAATTAATAACAAAACTCTTTAATAAAATAGTACAAGTATTAATCATAGATGTTAGCAAAAGCTAGAATAATGGAATAATATTATATTGTTATAGCAAAAAGATTAAATCGCACTACACTTTTAATTTTTTAGGTTTTAGAATAAAATGCTTATAAAGAGCTACTATCAAAAAAACTCAATCTACACATCTTTATATAAGACACAGCTTAAGTGAATTAAAGCCTAGTATATTACACTAGGCTTTTCTATTAAACATAAACCACAGCACCTTTATCAATCAATAGCTCTGCTAAATCAACTTGCATTGTTTCTAGGCACATTGTCAATGCGTGGGCGGACTCAAAGTTTCGCCAGTTTATGTAAATACCTTTGTCTATCATTGTTGAAGCGAGGCTTAACTTATCTTTTTCTTGCATATTCTCATTCATAATTAAACTCATTAAACAGTTATAACCATATAAATCAACTAAATTGATGTCAATTTCTTGGTTTAATAAGAATTCAATGACTTCTGGGTCTTTGGCAAAGAAGCAAGAAACTAAGAAAAAGCTTGCTCTTCTATGGTTGAAGGCATCGTTTAAGTTAAACTCTGGTTCACTTGAAAGAAACTCTTTAATCTCGGTTAAATCATTTATATCAATAGAGAAGCTATCATCAAATGAGAACTTTCTTTGTTTAATTGCAGTTTTTAGCTTTTTATTCAAGTTTGAACATTTCTCTCTGAAATACTCAACAGTATCAATGGGAATGTATTTCTTATAAACCTTATCTTCTGGGTCAAATTTTGTGTTTGTATCAATATTCATATTTTCTCCTTATTTCTCTAATACAAAAATATTTATTAGAAAGAAATGTGGATTCTTGATTAAAAAAAGTTTTTGAATCAAGTTATTGAATTTAAAAGACATTTTATTTAGCTTGTTGTTTTTTCATCATTTTTATAAAAATAATGCTTGACGGAACCAAATAAGTACGCTTTAAAGACATTACCATAAAAGACACGAGGAGGATGCACATATGAAACAATCTAATCAAAAACTATACTTTGCTTATGGTAGCAATATGTGCATCTTCCAGATGTTAAACCGATGCCCAAACTCGCAACCATTAGGCACTGCAATATTACCAGATTATAAAACTACTCAAAGACATTATGCCGATATTGATTATTGCGAAGGCTCAGAGGTTTATGGAGTTCTGTTTTCAATAACAGAAGAAGACTTAAAAGAATTAGATATTTATGAAGGCTATCCAGATTTATACACTCGTAAAGAAGTTGAGATAGAACATATCTTAGGCAAACAAAAAGCAATTGTTTATGAAATGACTTCAAAGAATAAAGAATTAAACGAGTTTCAACCATATTCATTACATTATAGAGAGCTATGTTCAAATGCTGCCGATTTCTGGAAATTGCCTCAAAATGAATACAAAGCAGAAGAAATTAACGTAATTGATTTAATGAATGCTTTATACAAAGATAATTTCAAACAAGTTAAACAAATGCTTTTTAATGGTGCAGATGTAAATGCAGAATACAACAAGAACAACTGGACACCTTTTATGTGGGTTTGCAAAGAACATCCATCAGTAAGAATTATAGAAATGTTTCTAAACGCTGGTGGTGATATCCATAAAAGAAATAGAGAGGGTCAAACCCCATTTATGATTGCAGCCAGAAAAAGAAGCTCACCACAAACTCTGGACTTATTATTAAAAGCAGGTTCAGATGTAAATGCCAAAGATTTTAAGGGAAACACTGCTCTTGATTATGTAATCAATCATCCCCAAGCAAGTATGAGAACAGACGTTATAAACTTTTTAGAAAGGGAGATAAATGAATTACAATATAGTTTCAGAGGTTAGCATTGATGAACTAATACGTGAAGTAAATGAGTTCATAAGACAAGGATACAAACCAATCGGTGGAATATCCATAATGCAAAAAGGAGATAACTACAAAGTCTTCTATCAAACCGTTATAAAGTAGAAAATGCTTGACAAATTAAATTTTTAGTTGTAAGTTGTTTTTAGTCAATAGCATTAGTGTGTCTATTGACTTTTTTATTGCTTTCTGTATTCAGCAGGAAGTTTTATATTTAATTTTTGCCCTATTTTAGATTTATCTTTACTCCAAAAAATATAAAGAAACTCATCTGTCCATCCATCTTTTTGACTTGTCATTATATAATCTCCTTTTTGGATAATTCCTGTTAAGTTAGAACTTACTTTTTTAGGATAATACATAAATCGTTTAACAGGGGCAACGCAAACAAAAGAAATAATAAAAGTTAAAGGTATATATATAAGTAGGTTTCTAAAAGGTTTTTCAAGCTTAACTTCTTTGACATCAAAACTAATACAAAAAGCATAAAGATAAACTATAGCAATTAAACTATAGGTTATTACCATGCCAATAAAAGTTTCTAAAACATTAAACAAACCACTTAATGTGAAAATAAAATGAGCTACAAAAACAAGTGATAATGATTTTTTAAGCTTGCCAATCAATGCAAAGCCAAGACCCAAGCTTAAAACATTTGCAATCGCTAAAATAACTTTCTTAAACATATTACCTCTCTTTTATAAAAACTATAAAATAATTTAATATTAATATCAATCAAAAAGGATAAAAAAATGATACCATGGAATAAAATAGCAAATTGGGGAATAAAAACAGGAAAAAAAGTTATAATAAAAGAAGGTGCAAAAGAATCTAGTACAACATTAGAGGAAATTATTAATGAGGGAAGCCTTGCAAAGGCTAAAGATCTCAATATTGGTGAAGAAGAATTTTTAGAAAAATTTAATAAAATGAGCAAAGAAGAGCAAGAAGAATATATTAAAAAAGTTCACACAGAACAAGAGAGAGTTAGATTAGAGAAAGAAGCTCAAGAACAACTTCCACCAGAGCTAAACATTCCAGAAGCCCCACAGTCAGAAGGTGCTGAAATAATGGAAAACTTAGTAACAGAAAGTGATTCTATAGAACTAAAGAAACAAGAGCTTTTTGAAGAAATTAATAGATATAATAATGAAAAAGAAGATATTTTATATAAAAACTTAGATACAATCACACAATCAGAACTTGATGAAGCTGTTAAATTTGGCAATTATGAAAGTAAAGATGCAGAATTAAGGCAAGCTATTAATGATAAAGCAACATCTTGGTTTTGTGGGATTAAATAATAATAATAAAGCATTAGTTCTTTTTTATTTCTAAAGGTTAAAATAATCATAAATTTTATTTATTATATATCCTATAACTTCATAAAATTTATAATAATTTTTCCTCTTTATAAATAAAAAATAACTTTAATGATTTATTATTATTTAATCCCAATATTTTTGGAACAGAAACTGTTCAGAAAGATGAAACAGGGAAATCAATGGCTGTATTACCTCAAAAAACAAGCTCAACAGAAACAACAGAGATAAAAACCGCTGAAGGTATTTCAATTGGAGAAGGATTTCAAGAAATTGCATCTACAATTGCTAATTATGGGGTAAAAGCCTTACAAACAGGATTAAACTCATTGCCAACTCAAAAGACATCATTAAAAGAAGATGATGTTTTGGGTCCTAAAACGGTTTCTAGAACCAAAGAGGCATTAGTTCAAAATGGTTTTGAAGAAATCCAAAACACAGTAAAAAATAATAATATAAAAGAAACAGAAGAACCAACAGATTATAACAGCATAGAAGATCAATACATAAACAAATATGGTTATTATGCTAAAAGTATAGCTTAAAATAAAAAAGAAAAGCACTAGGTTTTTATAAACCTAGTGCTTCTTTGTTTAATGAGATTAAAGTAAATCTCATTAGACTCCCAGTCACCTGAATAAATCGCTTTATTCAATCATCACCTTAGCGGACCATTTTTATTTGTAAGGTCCAAAAGTGTGGTCCGTGGATAAAAATAGCTTTATGGTCGGAAAAGTGTGATTTTAATCAGACTTATGTTCGGAAAAGTGTAAATATTGGTAATATTTATGGTAGGAAAAATGTGTTAAGTATAACTCAACAACGCAAAAATGCTCAAAAATAAGAAAATAGAATGTTTTTTTACAAAAATAAATGTTTTTTAGATTCTTAAATAACGACTCAAAAATGCTCATTTTTCATTTTCTGGTAGCACCAGGGTAGCACCGGATAAAACAAAAGGCTTTAGGATTTCTCCTAAAGCCTTGATTTTGTTGGTTGCGGGGGCTAGATTTGAACTAACGACCTTCAGGTTATGAGCCTGACGAGCTAACCGGGCTGCTCCACCCCGCGATAAGTTTTTATCATCGCTGATGACACCTTTTACGCTCACAAACTCATATTGTCAAGCATTTATTATAAAAAAGTTTATTTTATTTATTTTTTTATAAACACAACCTTTTACTTTCTACATATTTCTCTGCTTCTTCTTTTGATGCAAACGCAAATATTGTGCTTTGAGCAAAATAATCTTCTAAAATATTTCCATCTTCTGTTAAAACAACACCACCAGCTTCGTTAACAATTAAAGCCCCGGCACAATAATCCCAAGGATTTAAATATAACTCAAAAAACATCGCAGCAGAACCTCTAGCAACATTGGTTAAATCAATAACCGCAGCACCGAAACGCCTAATATCTATTCCCTTTTTAAAATAATCCTTAGCTAAATCAAAAACCTCATCAACCCTATTTCCACCAGTCCCAAAAATCACAACAGAATCTTTAATTCTCTTATCTTTTGTTGTAATTTTTTCTCCATTGCAAGTTGCACCTTTACCAATTTCTGCCACATACATTTCATCTAAATATGGGTTATATATCACACCCAAAACAGGTTTACCCTCTTTTAATAAAGCAACAGAAATTCCGCTACCTCTATATCCCATAACAAAATTTGTAGTTCCATCAATAGGATCACAAACAAAACAAAATCCTTCTTTGTTGTAATATTGTTCACCCTCTTCACCCAAAAAAGAAGCTTCTGGCATTATTTTATAAAGTCCAGATTGTAACATCTCTTGAATTTTCAAATCATAATCAGTTAATAAGTTTTTAGAATTATTATTTTTATTATAAACAACTTCAACCGAAGCGCTTCTTAAAATATCTCCACATTCATACACCAAACTTACTATTTCTTGAACTTTAATCATTTTTCAACCTCAACACCTTTACCGTTAATAACCCTTTTTAAAACCGAAGGACTATCAATATTACCATCTTCATCAATGGTTATTTTATCTAAAACAGAATTAAAATCTTTATTATTCAACATAATATTAACAACATCTTTATTCTCTGGTACACTGATTCCGTCTCCTGCTTTTTCAAAAGCATCTACAATCATATTAAAACCATCATAAAAATTAACCACACAAGATGTTTGTTTAAGACCTGTAGAATCCTCAAAATGTTTTGTAAAATCAGCTTTTCCTGTTTCTTCAGTAATATATGTATCTCCCTCATACTCGCTTAAAGCATCAGGAATATTATTTATACCAGACATAGGAACATCAAATCCCAATTCTTTTGACTGTCTTCCAAAAATATTTAATGTTGGTGTCTGTAACATAAGCTCAACAACATCTGGATTAGCTTCTTTCATTTTTTGAATTTCTATTCTAAAATCTCTTTCTTGATTATTAAATCCTTTTATAAATACAACTTCAAACCCTTCTTTTTCAAAGAAAGGAACCCAATTATCTATCATTTCTTGAATTTCTAAAGCTTTCAAATAAACAAAACCAACTTTTTTATAATTATTATCTTTATAAAATTTTACAATTCTATTTAAATGTGTTTTAGGTTGTGTTGTGTGATTAAAATTATAAAAACCTTTTCCAACAACATCTGACAAAGCACAACTTATATGAACAACTTTATGTTGTTCTGCCCAACTAGAAGCTAAAGTTCCTGTATTACCCCAAAAAGTCATTACAACATTAACATTATCAACACCTTTAAATTTTGATAAATTTGTCATTGCTTTTTTAAGCTCATAAGCATCGTCTTCAATAATAAGCTTATAATCATATTTTAATTCTTTTTTATTTATATCTTCTAAAGCAAGCTCTAATGATTTTTGCAAAGCAATACCATATTTTGCCAAATTTCCTGTTAAAGGCAAAGTTGTTGCAATTTTTACAACTTGTTTACTGGCATTATCTTTATTGTTAATATCACCACAAGCTGACAACAACACAAATACCATAAAAAAAGAAAAATATTTTTTCATATAAACTCCTCCATAAAAGAAAAGTAATACAAAACTATTAAATATTTATGAATATAAACTACCAAACTTCTTTTTTTAATTTTTCAGCTACTAGCTTTTCATGAGCTTCTTTTTCAGCATCTGATAATTCAAAAACTCTTGCTTCTCTAAATATTTTATTAGAAAAAGACACTGATTCTTTAACTTCTTTAACAGTTTCTTTTGTTTCCATCTCAAGGGTTGGTGCGCTTCCACCAATAAGCTCTAAATAAACTTTCGCTAAAATTTGACTATCTAATAAAGCCCCGTGATAACTTCTATCAAAACCGCCGATATTAAAACGCTTAACTAAAGCATCTAAACTTGCTTTTGCACCAGGAAATTTATTTCTAGCAATTTGCAAAGTGTCAATAACTTCATTATCAAGTTGTTTGAAACCGCCATGTTTAAGCTCATATTGTAAAAATTTCATATCAAAGTTTGCATTATGCGCAATTAAAATTCCACCATCAACAAAATCTAAAAACTCTTGAGCAATATCATTAAAAGAAGGAAAATCTTTTAAAAATTCATAGTTCAGACCATGAACCTTATAAGCATCTTCAGGCACTTCTCTGTTGGGATTGATATATTGATGATAAACTTTTCCTGTTGGAAGATGATTAATTAACTCCACCGCACCAATTTCAACAAGTTTATCTCCCTCTTCAGGTCTAAAACCCGTGGTTTCTGTATCAAATACAATCTCTCTCATAATTTTTCCAATACTTTTATCAATTTTGCTTTCAAAACATTTTTAGGCATATCAGTATTAACAATAATGTCTGCCAAGTGTTCTTTATCAATATTTTTGATTTGCTTATCATATATTTTTTCAAAATCTTCGGCAGAAATATTATCTCTTTTCATCACCCTAACTTTTGCAACCTCATAATCAACATCGGCCAAAATAATATGATGACAATATTTATCCCACTCCATTTCAAACAAAAGAGGAGTATCAATAAAAAAGATATCATCAAACTTAGATATTTTTTTAATTTTTCTCTTTAACGCTGTATTTAAAATAGGATGAATAATTTCTTCAAGTTTTTCAAGCTCTTTCTTATTATTAAAAACAGTATTTCTAAGCTCTCTTTTATTAAAAACACCGTCTTTAAATGTATTAGGAAATTCTTTTTTTATTATATTTAAAAAGTTTTTGCGATTATAAAGTCTTTTAACCCAACCATCAATATCAAAAACCACCAACCCTAAGCTTCTTAATTTATCTGCAATAGTAGTCTTACCAGAACCAATAGTGCCTGTAATACCAATCAAATTCATTTTATCAACACCCCTGTGCATAAAGTAGCACAAATTCAAATTTTAAAATTATTATACACATAATGCAATAATTATCAACAACCTTATTAAGATGTTAATAAAAATATACAGCTCATTTAATATATTGAACAACTAATTTAAGTATTTGATTTTTATAAAAGCACTATTGTGTATAAGATTGTGCATAAAATTTAATAAACATAACTCACCACTATCTACTATCACTACTATTTATTTTAAATTTAAATAGATGGCTTTAAAGCTGTGTATAAATTTCATTGACTTTAAACAAAAAAATTAATATACAATAGATATCTAATACAAAAATATATATTCTTATATTAAAACATTTCAAGGACATTTATCATGCATTTTAAAGAGTTAAAGAAAAAAACTCCTAAGGAACTATTAGAACAAGCAAAATCATTAGACATAGAAGACGCATCATCAATGAGAGCTCAAGACCTAATATTTGCAATATTACAAAAATTTGCAAGTGATGACAACATAATCTATGGTGATGGTGTAATAGAAGTAATGCAAGATGGTTTTGGTTTTTTACGTTCTTTACAAGCCAATTACTTAGCAGGTCCAGACGATATATATGTATCTCCTGCTCAAATAAAACAATACGGATTAAGAACAGGTGATACCATAGAAGGTGAAATCAGAGGTCCTAAAGAAAATGAAAAATACTTTGCACTAACAAAAGTATTAAAAGTTAATTTTGATGAACCAGAAAAATCAAAAGCAAGGGTTAATTTTGATGATTTAACTCCATTATATCCAACAGAAAAGCTTAATTTTGATATAATAAATGGCAAAAATGATTATACAACAAGAGTAATTGATCTTGTTTCTCCTCAAGGAAAAGGTCAACGTGGTTTGGTTGTAGCACCTCCAAGAACAGGTAAAACTGTAATGCTACAAAATATAGCTCACGCAATTGCAGAAAATCATCCAGAAGTTCATTTAATGGTATTATTAATCGATGAACGTCCTGAAGAAGTTACAGATATGACACGTTCTGTAAGAGGTGAAGTTGTTTCTTCAACTTTTGATGAACCAGCATCTCGCCATGTTCAAGTTGCTGAAATGGTGGTAGAAAAAGCCAAAAGACTTGTTGAAAACAAAAAAGATGTTGTAATATTACTTGATTCTATAACTCGTTTAGGAAGAGCTTATAATACAGTTATTCCATCTTCTGGTAAGGTTTTAACAGGTGGTGTTGATGCAAACGCTCTACAACGCCCTAAACGTCTTTTAGGTGCTGCTCGTAATGTTGAAGAAGGTGGTTCTTTAACAATTATTGCAACAGCATTGATTGATACAGGATCAAGAATGGATGAAGTTATCTTTGAAGAATTTAAAGGAACAGGTAACTCTGAGATTATTTTAGATAGAAAATTAACAGACAAACGTTTATTTCCAACAATAGATATCACTCGTTCTGGTACCAGAAAAGAAGAACTTTTGGTTGATAAAGATGTTTTAACCAAAATGTGGGTATTAAGAAGAGTTTTGATGCAAATGGGCATGATTGATGGTATGGAATTCTTGCTTGATAAATTAAAATACTCAAAAGATAATAATGACTTCTTTACAACAATGAACCAATAATGAAAAAACTTTTAATAACACTTTTATTTGTATCAAAAATATCTTTAGCACAAGATTTTGTTAAAGTTGCTGAAGATGTTTTACCTAGTGTTGTTTCTATTGTAACTATTGTTGATGATAAAGAGGTTGTTGGGTCTGGTTTTCTTATAGATGAAACAGGTTTGATTGTTACTAACAATCATGTTATTAAAGGCGCTAGAGAAATAAAAGTTTTTTTAGACAATAATCAAGAATTTACAGGGGTTTTAAAAGGTAAAGATGATATTTTGGATATTGCTTTAGTAAAGATAAACCCTTATGAACTTTTACCTCATATTTATCTAGCAGATTCTAAACAAGTAAAAATTGGGCAAAAAGTTATGGCTATAGGCAATCCTTTTGGTTTAGGTAATTCTGTTAGTGTGGGTATTGTTTCAGCTAAATCAAGAGATATAAATTCTAGCCCTTATGATGATTATATTCAAACAGATGCAACAATAAATATGGGTAATTCAGGTGGTCCTCTTTTTGATATGAACGGAAAAGTTATTGGTATGATAACTGCAATGTTTTCAGAAACTATTAAAAATTCAGGGGTTGGTTTTGCTCTTCCATCAAATCAAATCAAGTGGATTGTTGATGAGTTGAAGAAAAATGGTAAAATAACAAGAGGTTGGATAGGTTTAACAATTACTCCATTAGATAACGGTATAAAAATATCTGAAATTGTTGAAGATTCACCAGCAAATAAAGCAGGTTTATCTGTTGGTGATTTAATATTAAAAATAAATGATAAAGATATAAACAAACCACAAGATTTATCTCAAACAATAGCCAAAACACCAATAGGCGAACAAATTAATATACAAACCCAAAAAGGTTCTTTTGTTGTAGATGTTAAAAATAAACCAGAAAAAATACAAAAAAAAACATCTTCAATTGAAAAGTGTTATGTTTTAGATATGGAAGTAGATGTTAAAACTTTAGAGATTGTAAATATAAAAAACAACTCAGATGCTTTTATAAAAGGCCTAAAACAAGGAGATGTAATAAAATCTTTAGACAATAAAGAAATGTTAGATTGTAAAGATATTACAGATTATTTATTAGAAATTAAAAGAATGCAAAAAACAGCAGTTATGGCAAAAATTGTAACTAAAGATGATAATACACATTTTGTGGAGTTAAAAATTTGAGATTTGATTTTTATCATTTAATAAACAAAAAAATATCAGATGTTTTACCAAAATTGGTAGAAAAAGCTTATGATTTAGATAAAAAAATAAAGATACAAACATTTACAGAAGAAGAAGTTGAAGAGATAAATAGCTTATTGTGGTCATATAAAGACACATCTTTTTTACCCCATGGCTCAAAGAAAAATGGTTCAGAAAAAAAACAACCAATCTTAATATCTGCGGATTATAAAAACAAAAATAACGCAGATTTTTTATATTTAGTAAACGGAGCAAAATACATAGAAGATACACCATTTGAAAGAGTTTTATTTATTTTTGATGCCACAATAGAAGATGAATTAGAAAAAGCTAGAGATTTTTATAAAGAGTTAAAACAAAAAGATGTAGAACTAAATTATTTCCAACAAACAGAAGTTGGTTGGGAGAAAAAATAAAAAGGAATATTGCAATGAAAGATGGATTTAAATCAGGTTGGGGATTTATATTAGCTGCAGCGGGTTCTGCAATTGGCTTAGGTAATATATGGCGTTTTCCTTATTTGGTTGGAGAGTATGGTGGATTTGCATTTATTGTAACATATTTGATAATAGTTTTTTTGGTTTGTAATCCTATAATGGTTGCAGAGATAAGCTTAGGTCGCACCTCAAGATCTAATATGGTAGACGCTTATGATATTGTTGGAAAAAAAACAGGAATAAAAAATTTATGGATTTATAAGATTTTTGGTGGATATGCTGGTTTAGTGGGTTTATTTTTAATATCTAGTTTTTACTTTTTAGTTGCAGGTTGGGTTTTGTTTTACTTAAAAGAAATTGTTAATGGTGATTTATTAAATAGAGCAAAAGATGACTTTTCAATAATTTTTTCTGATTTAAGTAAAGATTTTTATAAACAATATTTTTATGGTAGTATGTTTTTGTTTTTAACAGCAAGTGTTGTTTATAAAGGTGTTAGTAATGGTATAGAAAAGGTTTGTGTAGCCTTAACCCCATTGTTATTTTTGTTTTTTATAATAATGGCAATAAATTCAATCAGCTTAGATGATGCTTTTGATGGGTTAAAATTTTTATTTACCCCAGATATATCACAAATAAATACAGTAGATAAATTTTCAAAGATGGTTTTAAGTGCTTTAGGTCAGGCTTTTATATCATTATCATTAGGTTATGGAATGTTACTTGTTTATGGTTCTTATTTTCCTAAAGAAGAAAAATTATTCAAGAGTGTAAAGTTTATAGAATTTTTTGATGTTTTTGCAGCATTATTAAGTGCTATTATAATATTACCAGCAATATTTTCTGTAGGTTTAGATCAATCGTCTGGCCCAGGGTTAACTTTTATTAGTTTACCAATTGTTTTTAAAAACATAACAGGTGGTTTTTTCTGGTCTATAATATTTTATTCTTTGTTGTGCCTTGCAACATTAACATCAACAATTAGTGTTTATGAAGGAATGTCAAATTTTTTCATAAACAAATATAAAAAGAGTAGAAAAGATGCAACAATTATAACATTTTTTATGGTATTCTTTGGTTTTTCATTTGTATGTGCATCTTTTTCAGGATATATAAACCTTAATATTTTAGGAAAAGATTTATTTTATTGGTCTGATTATATTTCAAGTACATATATTGCAGCAATAGTTTCTATAACAATGTCAATTTTTGTTGGTTATAAAGCAATGAAAAGTATTATGAAAAATATTCAAAAAAGTGATCATGTAAGTAAAAGATATTTAAAATACTTTTTAATTACACTAAAATATATTGCGCCAATAAGTTTGTTTTTATTATTAATTCTTTCTATAATATAAAACTTTAGGCAATATAAATTTCTCCTCCAATAGAAGGTTCTATAACACCTGTTGTTGAAGGATAAGATGCTGGCAAACATTCAAGTCTTCGCACTGCTAAAAATGCAAAAACTTGTGCTTCAATAGCATCAATATTAAAATCTAACTCTTTTGCTGTTAATATATTTGTGTTATGCAAACGTTGTTTTATAAATCTAACTAATGTAGGATTTTTTGCTCCTCCCCCACATATAATAACATTTTTAGGGTGTTCTGGTAAAAACATAGAAACAGAATAAGAAATTGCTTCTGCGCAAAAAGCTGTTGCGGTTGCCGCTCCATCTTCTAAAGACAAACCTTCAAGATTTTCAAGCTTTTCATTAAAGAAAGTTCTATCTATGGCTTTAGGTGGATATTGTGCAAAATATTTGTTTTTCATTAAAATATTCAGTATTTGCTCGTTTATTTGACCAGATATTGCAAGTTTTCCGTTATAATCCATATCCATTTGCGCTTTTTTATAAACCCAGTCATCTACAGCAGAATTTCCCGCCCCTGCGTTAAAGGCAATTAAATCTCCAGCATGACCAATAAACGTAACACTAGAAACACCGCCAATGTTAACAAAAGCTAATGGTCTTTCAATTTTTTGAGAAATAGCATTGTAAAAAGTAGAAGATAAGGGAGCTCCCTGCCCTCCCATTAAGATATCATTATTGCGGAATTTATTAACAACAACAATACCAAGCTCTTGAGCTAAAAGCTTACCGTCGCCAATTTGTTTTGTAACTTTTTCAATAGGGTTGTGATAAATAGTATGCCCATGAAAACCAACAACATCAACCTTCTCATCGCCTAAAAAGAGTTTTGCTTGTTCTATAACAAATTGTGTCATTTCAAGCTCAATTTCAGCAATTAAAGGGGAATCCAGCTTTTTTAAGATGCTTCTAATTTTATCTTTAAGCTCATGAGGATACGGAACACTAATAGAGCGCCCAAATTCAAACACATCAAAACCGTCTGTAGTGATGATTGCAAAATCAACTCCATCAAGAGCCGTGCCAGAAATAATTCCTAATGCTTTATATTGTTTAACCATATTGACATTATAAGATAATATTGTTAATAATTCACTAATATAGGAACTATGCCTTTGGGGTTCTGTGCCTCTTATTATTGTAGGGGATGACGCCCTAGGCATCCCACAAATAAATAGAAAATAAGGAATAATAAATATGAAATCGCAATTTTTTAACATAATGATAGAACGTGGATTTTACAATCAATGCACAAATGAATCTGGCTTTGATGATTATTTGTATGATTGTGAGCAAAAAGGCGTGCCAGCGGTTGCATATTTAGGTTCAGACCCAACAGGAGATAGTTTGCATGTAGGGCATTTGGTGCCTGTAATGATGATGCGTTGGTTTCAAAAATGCGGACACAAGCCAATAATGTTGGTTGGTGGCGCAACAGCTCGTATTGGAGACCCTTCTGGTAAAGACAAACTAAGACCTTTTTTAGATGAAGAAACTTTAAGCAATAATATTAATGGCTTAAAAAAATCTTATGCTTGTTTTTTGAAAGATATTGAAGTTGTAGACAACTGGGACTGGTTTAAGAACATTAATTATCTTGAGTTTTTAAGAGATATAGGCACTTGCTATACAGTTAATAGAATGTTGACAATGGATAGTGTAAAATCAAGATTAGAGCGTGAACAACCAATGAGCTTTTTAGAGTTTAACTATCAGCTATTGCAAGGATATGACTTTTTACATTTATATAATAATCATGGTTGCAGAGCTCAAATAGCTGGTTCTGATCAGTGGGGAAACATTGTTTCTGGCACAGAGTTGGGTAGACGCAAAGCAGATGTTGAGTTATTTGGTTTTACATCTCCAATTATTACCGATTCTGCAGGAAAAAAGATGGGAAAATCAGAAGGTAACGCAGTTTGGATAAATGAAGATAAATTAAGTTCTTATGATTATTATCAATATTTTAGAAACATTGGCGATGCAGAAGTAGGCAAATGCTTGAGAATTTTCACAGATTTACCAATGGAAGAAGTCTTAAAACTAGAAGCTTTGCAAGACAAAGAAATTAATGAAGCCAAAAAGATTTTAGCTTTTGAGGCAACAAAACTTTGTCGTGGAGAAGAAGAGGCTCAAAAAGCCCAACAAACAGCCATAGAAGTGTTTGAAAAAGGTTTAACAGGAGAAGAGCTTCCAAAAATAGACTTCTCTCTTTCTGAGTCAATTCTGGAAGGATTTTTAAGATTAGGTTTTGTATCTTCAAAAGGAGAAGCCAGAAGATTTATTAAACAACAAGGCTTAAAGTTAAATGACAAAGTTATAACAGATGAAAACTATGCTTTAAGCGATGCCGATGTTATTGACGGCCACATAAAATTATCCCTAGGCAAAAAGAAACACGGACTTTTGGTAATTTAATTAAAAAAAAGATGAAATTAGTTTTCTTTCTAGACCATTTTACGAAAAGATAGAATATGCCTGTGAAGGATTTTGTTTTTTGAATTTATTTTTATTTATGAAGTGTAGTGGACTACAGTTTATAAATAAAAATAAAGAACAAAAAGCAAA
>JAWXUC010000020.1:0-18293 GCA_044432975.1 Alphaproteobacteria bacterium
TCAAATTGATGATGCTTTAGGGCAAGTTACAAATGTTACTAAAGAGGCATCTTACAATGGGGTTAATCTTGTTGCTGGAGTAGATGCTGATCTTGAGGTTTATTTGAGTGAAGATAGAACTTCGTCTTCTTCTTCAATAACTGTAAAAAGTGTTGATGCTACACTTACAGGGCTTGGCTTAAATGCTTTGGATATAATTTGGGATACAGATTTAGCGACAAGTTTAGGTAAAATAGATACTGCTTTGAGTGCTGTCGATGCTGCGATTAGTAAGGTTAGTAGTTATACATCTACTTTTTCTAATACATATTCATCAATTGAAAACTGGGAAAACTTTACTAGCAATTTGGTTAATACTTTAACTGAAGGTGCAGAAAAATTGACATTGGCTGATATGAATGAAGAAAGCGCAAATTATATTGCTCTTCAAACACGTCAAAGCTTGGCAACAAGTGCGTTGTCTTTGGCTTCTCAAGCCTCTCAATCTGTATTGGGCTTTTTCTAGTTTTATTATTGATAATCTTGGTACAAGAAAGCTCCTTATGAAAATAAGGAGTTTTTTTTATTGAATTTTTTGTAATATGCTTATGAAAAAGCCGTCGGAATCGGTTGATAGTGGGGACATTTGAAGCATTTCTTCATTATCACTTGGGTATGGGGTTTCAAATTTGGTTTGCCAAATCTTTTTTATATTAACTAATTTAAAATTATCATTTTCTTTTAAGAACTTATTTATAATGTTTTGGTTTTCATCTTCTAAGATAGAGCAGGTCATATAAACTATTTTTCCGCCAGTTTTAATTTTGTTTTTTGCTGTGTTTAAGATTTCTGTTTGAATGCCATTTAAGTGTTTTATATAACTTGGCGTTAGTCTCAATTTCATGTCTGGGCTACGTCTTAATGTGCCTGTGCCAGAGCATGGAGCGTCTACAATAAAAACATCAAAATCAAAGTCGTTTACTTGAGGGATTGTCCAGATGTTTTTTGCGTTTAATCTTTGCAAACGTGGTTTGATGTTTTCTAGTCTGTCTTTGTTAATGTCATGAACCTGAAGCTCTCCTTTGTTGTCTAATAAATAAGATAAGGTTAAGGCTTTGCCTCCTGCGCCTGCGCAATAATCAATTGTTTTTTGATTTGGCTTTATATCCATTAAAATACAGGCAATTTGAGAACTTTGGTCCTGAACTTCAATAATTCCTTCTTGATAAGAAACACAATTGCCTAAGACAACTCTTGAATCGGAACGAACACCAATCGGAGAAATTGGTGATTTATAAAATTCTAAACCTTCAGCTTGTAATTTATCTAAAACAATTTCTCTTGATTTTATATTTATTCTAAAATCTGCAGGAGCTTTGGTGTTTAGTGCTTTAGCTAAGCTCATATCATTAATTTTTGCATATAACCACTCAGGCATTTCAGCTTCAACGTAATCTGGGTATGGGTTTTGATTTAAGTTTGCTAAAACTTCTTTATCTTCTGGAGTTAATTCTCCCAGTCCGTATTTGTCTTCAGCGTTAAAAAGTTCTGGTTGGTCTTTTAAATGAGTGATTAAGATGTTTCTGGCTTCGTTTGAATTTGCTTCAAAAGAAAGTTTGAAAAAGTTTCTGATAATGTGCCAAGTTTCTTCTGTTATAAAACGTCTGTCTGATGAACCAATATATTTTTTGGGTTTTAAATATTGATTTATAATATTATCTGCAGGTTTTTGAGAAGTAATAACTTCTGTTAAAATTTCTAAAACAGCTTTATATTTGGCACTTGTTTGCATATTTATCTCCTAATTTTTAAACATAATAACTCTTTACAAACAATTTGGCAAGGATATACTGTTATTGTTATGTTAAACAGGAGAATTTTATGCAAAGATTTTTACAACGTTTTGATAATTATAATAAAGCAATAGAGAATCTTTTTGATACAAATGAAGAATATAAAAAGCAATCATCAAAGTTTATGGCTATGGCGCTTATTCAGGCTTTTGAGATTTCTTTTGAACTTGCGTGGAAAGTGCAAAAAGATTATCTTAATTATCTTGGTTTTGATGTTAATGGGCCTAGAGAAGTGATAAAAAAATCTTTTAATTCTGAAATTATTAAGAATGGTGATGTTTGGCTTGATATGTTAGAGGCCAGAAATTTAACAACTCATCTTTATGATGAAATTAGAATAAAAGACATTGCTTCAGAAATTGTAGATTTATATATAAATGAGTTTTCTTTGTTAAAAGAATTTTTTGAGAGTAAAGTATGAATAATTTTGGAATTTCAAACTCTTCTTATAGTGTAATATTAGAATATTTTAAGCAAAATACAAATATAAAAAAAGTTGTTGTGTTTGGTTCTCGGGCTATGGGAAATTATAAAAATGGGTCTGATATTGATTTTGCAATTTGGGGCGATGAGTTGTTAGAAACAAAAATAAAAGCAGATTTAGAAGAGCTTAAAACTCCTTATATGTATGATGTGGTGGTTTTTGATGATTTGCAAAAAGAAGAATTGAAAAATCATATTATGGAATTAGGTAAAGTTTTTTATGAGTAATGTTAATTTAGTTAAAATATCTGCAGATGATGATGGGATGCGTTTTGATAGGTGGTTATTGAAAAAATATCCTTCGCTTTCTATTGGTGTAGTTAATAAAATGCTACGAGCTAAGCAAATTAAGCTTGATGGAAAAAAAGCCGAAGGGAAAACTAGAATCGCTGAAGGGCAAGAGGTTAGAGTTCCAAATATTGAAGCATCAGAAAAAAGAGAATTGCCACAAAATATTTCTAAAGCCGATGAAAAGAAAATTTTAGAAATGGTGATTTATAAAGATAAAGACATCATCATTATCAACAAACCTTCTGGTTTGGCGGTTCAGGGTGGTACAAATACAACTAAGCATATTGATATGATGTTAGATGCCTTGAAATTTGAAAATGAGGATAAGCCAAAGCTTGTTCATAGAATAGATAAAGAGACTTCTGGAATTTTGTTGCTGGCGCGTAATCGAAAAACAGCAGAAAAGTTAACTGCAAAATTTAAAAATCATGAAATTCAGAAAACATATTTAGCTTTGTGTGTGAACTCTCCTGCAAAAATTAAGGGCGAAATTAAAACTCTTATAGACGATAAGCCCGCAAAAACAATATATAAGGTTTTGAAAACTATTGGCAAATTTGCTTTAATTGAAGCACAGCCTTTAAGTGGTAGAAAACACCAAATTAGAATACACTTAACTTCTATTGGTTGTCCTATTCTTGGTGATGATAAACATTTTTATGGGAAGACTAGAGAGAAAATAACTGGTTTTGATGACAAACTTCATCTTCATGCCTTTAAAATTGAACTTGATAAGTTATCTATAAAAGCAAAGTTGTCAAAACACTTTGTTAAAAGTCTTAATAAATTAGGGATTAGTGAAGATGAAATTTTTTAGAAAATTTTTTATTAGCGTATTTATATTTTTGTTGTTTTCTGTTGGTGGTAGTTATTTATTTGTGAGGCATTTTGACCTAAATAAATATATTCCTGTTTTGGCAGATATGATTAAAAAAGAAACGGGCAGAACGCTTGTTATTGCGAATGCAGAAAGTAAAATTTCTTTAATTCCGACCATTGTGCTTGAAGATGTTTCTTTTTCAAATGCTTTATGGGCTAAAACCCCAAATATGTTTGAGGCAGAAAAAATTGAGCTGAAAATTGCTATTTTACCTTTAATGGATAGGCGATTTGTTATTAAAAATCTTGTTGTTGATAATCCTAATATTTATTTAGAAACTAATGATAGTGGTGAAGAAAATTGGGATTTTAATAAAAAAAACAAAAAAACATCTAATTTTGAAATTATATCTTCTGCAAAGGCTGAAGCGAAAGCCTCTGAAATACCCGATTTTTCTTTAGGGGAAATTGATATTAATAACGCATTTGTAATGTTTAATGATGAAGTTGTTAATGTTGATAATTTTGATTTTTCTATTCCTAATAAAGATGATAATATTAACGCAAGCTTTAATTTGGTTTATAATGATATTAAGATTGCGGGAACTTCTGTTTTGGGTTCTGTTAATAATCTTTTTGATCATACAATTTATTATCCGTTTAATTTTAATGCTAAGGTTGATGGGCTTAAGTTGGAGTTAAATGGCGGAGTGGCTCAACTGTTTAATGGTAATCCACAGGTTGAAACATCTTTAAATGTTTATAATCCTAATGGGAATTTAGGCTTTTTTGAGGCAACTCTTAACTCTCAAATAAAAGCTTCTAAAACAAATGTTGATGCTGATATAAGTTTGTTTAATGTGGCTGGTAATATTATGAAAGGTAGAGTAAATGCAAATCTTGAAGGTGAAGTTTTTGTTGATGCTAACTTAAATTCTGAATTAATAAATTTGCAAAATTTTAAAAAAGAAGAATCGGCTGGTGTTAATTTGCCTAGTATTATTTCTTCTGCAAATGCGGCTTCTTTTATGCCAGCGACTAAAATTGATTATAACTTATTAAAAAATATTGATGCAAAATTAACAGCAACAATTAAAGAATTTGTTATTGATGAGGAGCATATCGCGACAAATGTTGATATGATGGCAAATTTAAATAATGGAATATTAAATATTAATCCTGCAACATTTAATTTTGGTGATGGAGATATTGCGGTGAGTGCTATTGTTGATGCTCAAAAACAAACTATTAATGCTGATGTTAACTCAAAAGGTTTGAGTATTCAAAAATTTTCTTCTGAATTTGTTGTGAAAAATAAAGATGACTTTGGGGTTTTAAGTGGTGGCAAATTAGATATTAAAGCAAAGCTTAACTCTAGTGGGTCAACTTATAAAGAAGTGGTTGAAAATCTTGATGGTCGCTTAACAGCAATTGTTGGAAAATCTGTGCTTCAGACTGGAAAATCTAACCTTTTATCTGGAATTGCTGGAACAGTAATTAATGCTTTGAAGCTAAAGGATTCTGCTACGACAGATGTTGATTTAACTTGTGCTGTTTTGCGGGCTGATTTTGATAAGGGAATGGTTAAAATTCCTGATGGAATCGCAATTCAATCTGATGATATTAGTTTGGTTGCAAATGGTAATGTGAGCTTAAAAACAGATGTTGTTAATATTGATATTCATCCATATTCTTCTCAGATATTAAACCCTAGTTTGGCTGGTTCTGTTGGAGGTTTTTTGAAGGTTGTAGGTACAATTGATAATCCTGTTATTAGAATTGATGAAAAACAAGCTTTAAAAACTCTTGTAGGAGTTTTAACAACAGGCGGAACGTCTTATGTTGGTTCTAAAGTTGTGTTGGATTCTGGGTTGTCTCCTTGCTATACTGCATTAAAAGGAACAGGGCTTGAAGATAGGTTTTCTAAACCGTCTGTTGCTAATGAAACCTATGATAAAACAGCTCAAGAAATAGATGAAAATTATCAAAAATTAGAAAATGCAGTTAAAGAGGTTGGAAATACTGCAAAAGAGTTGCTTAAAGGTCTGTTTTAGCTATATTTGATTTTTTCAATAACAGCAAAAAGACCGTTTCTTCTTGAAGGACTTAGGTGTTCTAAAAGTCCTGTTTGGGTAAATATATCATTAATATCAGCATTTTTGTTTTCATTATATATTATTAAAACAATATATAATAATCCTTTTACAATTAATGCGTCAGAATCGGCAATGTAAGAGTCGTCTTCTTGTTGCTTTAACCAAACTTGAGATTGGCATCCTTCAACTTTATATTCATCTGTTTTGAAAGCGTTATCAAAACTTTTTAGTTTTTCGCCTAGTTCTATGATATAACGGTATTTATCTTCCCAGTTATCTAAAAAAGAGAAGTTTTCTATTAACTCTTGTGTATTCATTTTTCTCTACTTATTTGCTTTATATTTTGTTTTATTTTTGATTGTTTTGCTTTGCGTTTTCCTGTTGTATTTGAGCGGCCTGTTTTTTCTAGGATTATTACAGCCAGTTCTTTATCTGTTTTATCTTCTTTTATTTCTTTTGTCAGCTCTTCAAATTGTTTTTCTGTTAAGTTATCTGTTTTTATATTTGTTTGTTTTTTTATTTCTTCTTGAATGATTTTTTTTGTAACATCTTCACCAATAGCAGCATTTTGAACATTATTATTTATGGCTTTTTTACTAATATTTTTTAAGCCCATTTCTAATATTGTTTTGTTGGCATTATTGGTTTGGATGATGTTTTCTGTTATTTTGTGATTTGCTAAAGAGTTTTTTTCTTGCTTTAATGAGCTTATTATTGACTCTTGTTGGATATCTAACATTTCTAGTTCAAAAGGAGTGGATGTAACATTATCATCTTCATCATCGTCATCTTCATCAAAAACTTCTCTGATTTTTTTTCTGATTTTTTTTAGGTCTTTTTTTATTATAGGTTTTATTTTTGAAGAAGAATCGTCTGAAGTTATTTTGTTTTTTGTTTTGATTTCTTCTAAATTGCTTTTTAGCAAGTCAATATTTAAGCCAACAACTTCTTTTTTGGCTTTTTTATTTTTTTTCTTCCATTGGATATTGTTATCTTCTTGCTCTTCATTCATAGAGTTATGTATAGCATATATTTTTACTTTTGTCTATAACTAATTATTATAGAGCCGTCAAATAAGCTTTTTGAAGATATTTCTATGGTGTGTTTATCTGTGTTTATGCTAAATATCTTTGTTGAAGGGTTGAAAAGGTGTTCTAAAAACTCTTTTTTAAAGCCTTCCCAGTCATTGATTTTGTTGAAGAAACGTTTTTGAGAGTCTATAAGTTCAGGTATTGATGGTCCTGTTTGTAAAAAAACGATGTCTTCTTGCCACATTTCTATAAAAGAATCATTATAAAAAGAGATTCTGCCATCAGGGGCAAAAATTACAACCGCATCAAAAATGGTGTTTAGCATATCTTTTTGCATATTTAATAAAGACATATATTCATTTTGTTGGGTGATTTGGTTTGAAATGTCTTCAAATGCAAAAATTAATCCGCCTTGAGAATATGGAGCTTTTACTCTTTTTAGGGTTTTTTCATCTGTTAAGAAAACTAAATCTTCGATTGGGGCGCTGATTGTTTCAAAAGCTAATAATTCTTCTTGTTTATATGTTTTATATTGAGATGTTTCTGCAATTATTCTTTTTTCTCTTAAAATGTCTAAGAATTGAGAGTATGTTGGCTTTGATAATGTCCATAATTTTTCTAGTTTAAATAATTTTATAAAGGCATCGTTGCAAAAGTTTAGTTTTTGGCTTTCATCAAAAACAACAAAAGCTGTACCTAATGCGCTGAAAATTTCTAGCTGACGATTTTGATTTTCTTTTAACTTTCTTTTAATGTCATTAAGCTCTGTTGTGTTGATGGCAAGGCCGCATGTTTCGTGTTCGTCTGATATTAAGCTATCAGTAATAGGCGCTTCTTCAAATTCAAAAAATTCTTTTGTGCCTTTTATAATTACACTAGAGGTTGCTTTTTTTGTTTTTTGAGTGCTTCTTGCTTTTAAGGGCAGATTTTGAATTGAGATGTCTGATGTTAAGGATAAAATATCTGTGTTATCTTCACAAATTTGCTGATAAGCTTTATTTTTATATATAACTTCAAGTTTGTCATTTCTGAACCATAAAGGCACAGAAATTGTGTTGAATAATTTTTCTAATAGGGTGTTTTTTTGGGTTAATTGATTTAAGCTTGTTTCTAAAAAACTTGATTTGGCACTAGAGAAGCTAATGTCTCTAAACCAAATAACATCACAGAAAACATTGCCTTCAATATCTGATATTTTATTGCCAAAGACAAATAATTTTTTACCTTTTTTTGTGCTAAACTCTTTTTCAAAAGCTAATCCATCTTCTTTTAGCGATAATACCATTTTACTTAAGTCTTTTGCGTCTTGGGTGGAAAATAAAGTTAAAATGTCTGTAAAAATACTTTTGGTGCCGTTGCTTAAGTTTAATAATACAGCTAATCTTCTTGAACAGGTTTCTTTTATTTTAGAGTTAGGGTCTTTTATGCTATAGTCTGGATAAAAAAATGCAAAATAACCATCTTTTGTGGCATATAACATTTGATTGAAGGCGTCTTTTGAACGATTAGTTAAATAAACTCTTTGTTTTAATTGTAGGTTTCTTAAGATAAGAGCGATGATTACTATAACACTAAAAGACAGAAGAATAATAGCTTCTGGAAAAAAATCTAAAATATTTTTAAAAAAAATCATATCCATAATTGCTTTTTATTATAATATGGTTAAAATAAAAAAAAATAAAAAAATTGAGGTTGTATATAATGTATGGAATTGTTTTTGATGTTTGCGGAAAGTATGCAAATATTGCTTTATTAAAAGATGGTGAAACTGTTGAAAAGTTTTCTCAAAGTGCGGACTTTGGTCAAGCAGATTTTATATTGCCTCAAATTAAAGAGTTAACTCAAAAACAAGGTGTTGATATAAAAGATTTGGCTTTTGTTTCTGCAACTACTGGCCCAGGTTCTTTTGCGGGGTTGCGTGCAGGGATTTCTATTGTTAAAGGTCTTTCTATTGCTTTACCTGAGTTGAAAGTTATTGGGATTAATTGCTTTGAGGTTTATTTGTCTGAAATTAAAAATTTATCTGATTGTAATTTAATTGTTATTGAAACAAAACGTGAGGATTTTTATGTGCAAATGTTTAATGCTAAAAAAGAACCTTTAATAGAGCCTTTAAATGCTTCTCGAGAAGATATTATATCTATGATAAAAAATAAAAAAGTTAGTATTATTGGTGATGGGGTGGAAAGGTTTTTAAATGTTTCTACAGGGATTGGCTTTAATGAGGTTGTTTTGTCAGATTGTTTAAGTTTGAAAGCTTTGTGTGATTTGGCTTATCATAAATATCAAAAGAAAGAGTTTAATTTTGTAAAACCGCTTTATATTAAAGAGGGAATAGTGAAAAATGAAAGCTGTTAGAAACAGAACTTTAGAATTAACTGATGATGATAGGGATGTTTTAAGGGGAAAACTTCAGAATAAATTTGTTTTAAATTCAACAATAAATGTAAATTTGTTTGAGATTCTTGAAAGTTTGCCAGAAAAGTTTGCAGATTTAATTATTATAGATCCGCCATATAATTTGGCAAAAGATTTTAATGGTTTTAAGTTTGTTGAAACTAAAGATGAGCCTTATAAAAAATATTTAGAAAGCTGGTTGCCTCAAATTTGCAAGTGTCTTAAAGATGATGGTTCTTTGTATTTGTGTGGAGATTGGAAGTCTTCTGTTGTGATGTATGATGTTTTAAGCAAAAACTTAAATGTTATAAACCGTATTACATGGCAAAGAGAAAAAGGACGTGGGGCAAAGTTAAATTGGAAAAATGGTATGGAAGATATTTATTTTGCGGTTAAAGATGTGAAAAATTATTATTTTGATGTTGAGGCTGTTAAAGTAAAAAAAAGAGTGCTTGCGCCATATAAACAAGACGGCAAGCCAAAAGATTGGCAAGAAACCGAAGATGGAAAGTTTAGATTAACTCATCCGTCAAATTTGTGGGATGATATTTCTATTCCGTATTGGTCAATGCCAGAGAATACTGAGCACCCAACGCAAAAGCCAGAAAAATTAATTGCAAAATTAATTTTGGCAAGTTGTCCTAAAAAAGGAGTGGTTTTTGATCCGTTTTTAGGTAGTGGGACAACATCTGTTGTGGCAAAAAAATTGGGGCGTCAGTATGTTGGCGTTGAAATGAATGAAGAATATGCAATGTTGGCAGAAAAGCGTTTGCAAATGGCTGCTAAAAATAAGAATATTCAGGGTTTTGAAAAAGGTGTTTTCTTAGAACGTAACTTTAAGAAATAAGTTTTTTGATTATTGCAATGTCTGCGGGAGGAAACGGGTAATTGTTTAATTCTTCTTTTGTTACCCACTTATAATCTTGGTGGACATTTAGTTTGAAATTTTCTATATCTATGATTGTTGCAAAATAAACTTTTAGTAAAAATTCTCCATGTTCATATTTATAATGAGAGTCCATTAGAAAGTCGCCAATTTTTATTTGGACATTTAATTCTTCAAAGATTTCTCTTTTAAGGCATTGCTCAATGGTTTCGTTTTCTTCTAGCTTGCCACCTGCAAACTCCCAAAGGCCTGCGAGTGATTTTCCTTCTGGTCTTTGAGCTATTAATATTTTATTTTCTTTTGTAATAATTGCGGTGCCGACTATTTTCATAAATTTTTCCTTTTTTGTTTTTTATTTTATAAGTTTTTTTGTTAACATCAATAGCCTTGTGTAAAAATAATATATTTGTTGTAAAAGTTGTTTGTTTTATGTACTGTAGAGTAAATTTTGGAGGTTTTTTATGGTTTATTTTTTGTTGTTTTGTTTTTTTCCTTGTTTGGCTCATGCATATATTGATCCAGGAACAGGAAGTCTGTTTTTGCAAGCGATTATAGCTTTTTTTGTAACATTCTTTGCTTTTGCAGGTTCTGCTAGGGCTAAAGTTGTATCTTTTTTTAACTTATTAAAAAGAAAGAAAAATGATAAAGAAAAGTAAAGCTACATCTTGTTCTAGTTCTTTTAGGGATTGTTCTGGTCGGGTTTATTTTGCTGAAGATAGTGTTTTGAGAACAATTAATGATAATTATAAACCTCATTATGAGCGTTGTGAAGAATCTGGTTTTTTTAAGGAGGCTATTTCTTCAGGTTTGTTGTTGGATTTTTCTGAAGTGTCTCCAATTTTGAACTCTTGGAAGACCATTTCTGCGTCTTATTTGCCTTTTGTTAGCTATCCTTATGAGTGGTGTTTTGGTCAATTGAAGGACGCTGCTTTGCATACATTAGATTTATTGGATTTGTCGTTAAAGCATGGTTTGGTCTTAAAAGATGCTAGTGCTTATAATGTTGTTTTTTGTGGTGCGAAGCCTTTGTTTGTAGATACATTATCTTTTGAGATAAAAGAGGAAGGAAAGCCTTGGCAAGCTTATTTGCAGTTTTGTCAGCACTTTTTAGCTCCTCTTGCTTTGCAGGCGAAGAATAATATTGTTTTAAGTAAAATGCTTTGTTTGTGGATTGATGGAGTTCCTTTGGATATTGCATCTAATTTATTGCCAATTATTACAAAATTTTCGCCTTCATTAGCAATGCATATTCATCTTCATGCAAAGTTTCAAAAAAAGTATTTAGATGTTAAAGATGTTGGAGAAAAAGTTAATAATATTAAATTGCCTGAAAATGCTTTGCTTAATTTATCTAAGTCTTTAAGAAATGCAATTAATGGATTGGCTCTTTCTACTAAAATATCAACCCAATGGGGAGATTATTATTCTGATACAAATTATTCAAAAAAAGCTTATGATGACAAGCTTCATTGTTTGGAAAATTTTGCTGTTAAATATGCGGATGTTAATAAGGTGGCGATTGATGTTGGAGCAAACGAGGGGCTTTATAGTTATCACTTAAGTAAGTATTTTAAGCATGTTTTGGCTGTTGATATGGATTATTTGGCTGTGGAGAAATTATATCAGCGTCTTAAAAATGAAAATAATAAAAATATAACTCCGTTGGTTTTTGATTTGTGTAATCCTAGCCCAGCAATTGGCTTTGCAAATAAAGAAAGGCTTTGTTTGCCAGATAGGGTTAAACCTATTTATTTGAGTGCTTTGGCTTTGGTGCATCATTTGGTTTTTGGCGGAGGTATTCCTCTTGATAAAATTGCGGATTGTTTTTTTGATTTGTTAGATGATGGCGGAGTTTGCGTTTTGGAGTTTGTGCCTATTGATGATAGTCAAGTTGTGCGTTTGTTAAAGGCTAGAGATATTGCAAAATTACCTCAATATTCTTTAGATGTTTGTTTAGATGCTTTTGATGGGAAGTTTGCTTTGCTTGAAAAACATGATATTGATGATAGTAAAAGAACTATATTAGTTTTTAAGAAGGTGTTAAAATGAAGAAACTTCTTTCTTTTATGAGTTTGACCTCTCCTTTGATTTTTCTTTTTTCATATTTATTTATTTGGTCAAAAAATATTTCTTTGTTTAGGTTTGAACATTATACAATATCTTTTGTGTTTGTTTTTTTTATCTCTTGTTGTTTGTTTTTTGTGGGAAGATTTTTAGAGAATATTTTTTGCAAAAGTTTTGTTGAAAAAGAAAAATTAGGATACTTGTTATCTTCACTGTTTTTTTCTTTTGTTATATCTTGTGTTTTTAAATGTTTTTTTTTAGATGTTGTTTTTAAAGACGGGCCTTTATTGTATCCTTATTTTGCATTTGCTTGTTTTTTTGTTTTCTTTTATTTAAAAAAAGTCAAAATTATAAATTTATTTTTTGCAGTTTTAGTTTTGTTATCTTTTTTTAATTTTTTATTTAATTTTATTAATATTTATTTTGATGTGAAAAATTTGAAAAAAGAAATTGCAGAAGAGGCGATTAATGCTGATGTTGTTTTTGATAAAAAACCTAATGTTTATTTAATTTGGCTCGAATCTTATCAGGATTTTAAGACACAAGAAAATGTTTATAATATTGATACCGCAAATTTGAAGAGTTTTTTAAATAAAAATTCTTTTGTGGTAAAAGATAATGTTTATTCTAGTTTTTCTAGTACTATAAAGTCTTTATCTGATGCATATACTTTAGGCTTAACATCATCTTTGGATGATATTAAGGTGAAGGGAAGTGAGATTGCGTACAAAGATATTATTTCTGGTGCAAAAGAAAATTTTGTTTTTAAGACTTTTAAGAATAATGGTTATTCAATTTCTCAGATGTTAAAGGATGCGCCTTCTCATCCTGTTTCTTTTTATTTTAATAAAGATACTTATATAGATAGAACAGATTATCTTTTGGGCTATAGATTGAAGAAAATACTGTTTCCTTGTTATTATTTTTTTGGTGCTTATAGACGATATAAAATTTCTTTTTACTTGGCTAAAGAGTTTTTCTTTTTGAAGAAAGTTTTTAATGAGATTGATTTAATATTAGCTTCTGAAAAGCCAGCTTTTTTTGCAATGAAAGCTGGTGCTGGTCATTTTTATGCAGTGCCTTTTTCTAAAAGTAAGTCAGAAGATTGGGTTGCTGGTGGTGTTTATAAACGTTTGGTTGAAGCTGCAAATAGTGAACTTGAATATATTATAAATAAAATTCTTGCAAAAGATAAAGATTCTATAATTGTTTTGATTGGTGATCACGGGTCTTTGAGATATGGACAAATAGCTGTTGATGTCTTTAATGATGAAAAAAAATTGAAGGAAAGATTGCTTTCTCATCAAGTTAATAATCAAGAATTTGCTGATGATTTATTTAAGGTGTTTTTTGCGATTAGGATGCCAAATGGTGAGAAGGTTGATATAACTAATGGTGATTATATAAATAATGCAAGCTTGTTTAGGTGTATATTTTCTTATTTGAGTGATGATAAATTATTGTTAAAAACAAAATCACCCCAAGAAAGTTTTTATCAAGGGGTGAGTGTTATTAAAGATAATAAGTTGTTATTCTAAACAGCTTTAATTTCTGCAATAATTTCTTGTTTAGAAGGAAACTCTGTTATTTTTGCAGAACCTAATTTTTTGAATGTGCGAGCTTTAGATAATTTATCAAATGCGATTAAGTCTTCAAGAACATCTTTCATGTCATGTAAAGCTATTGAATTTGGACCGTCTGACATAGCCATGTCTGGATTGTCATGTGTTTCAATGAATGCAGCTGCTGCGCCAACTGATACAGCTGCGCGAGCTAGTACTGGAGCATATTCTCTTTGACCGCCTGTTGATGCGCCTTTGCCTCCTGGTTGTTGAACACTGTGAGTGGCATCAAAAATTATTGGGCAACCTGTATCTTTAGCCATTTGTGAGATGCCTCTAAAATCAGTAATCAATGTATTATAACCAAAAGAAGTTCCTCTTTCTGTTATACAAACATTAGAGTTTCCTGAATCGGTTACTTTTTTGATGATGTTAGGCATATCCCAAGGGGCTAAAAATTGTCCTTTTTTTACATTTACGATTTTACCTGTTTTTGCAGCCGCAACAACTAAGTCTGTTTGGCGACATAAAAAAGCAGGGATTTGTAACATGTCTACATAAGGTGCTATTTTGGCGCATTGCTCAACTTCATGAACGTCTGTTACGATTGGGCAGCCAAAACGTTCTTTAATTTCTTGAAAAGTTTCAATACCTTTTTCAATACCAACACCTCTGGCGCCGTTTATTGAAGTTCTGTTTGCTTTGTCAAAAGAAGCTTTAAAGATATAGTTCATTCCTAATTCTTTGGTTATTTTAACCATTTCTTCTGCAATCATTATTGCATGTTCTTTGCTTTCTATTTGGCAAGGGCCACACAATAGAGCTAATGGTAATTCGTTGCCGATTTCAAAGTTGCCTATTTTAATCTTGTTTTGCATTGGTATATGTCCTTAATATGTAAACTCTTATTGCGCTAGAAAGGTTAGAGTCTTTTTTGTTTTTATCTATTTCTGTTATTAATTTATTCACACTTATTTTATTTTGTCTAGCATTTTTTTTAATTTCTTCAAAAAATTCTTCTTCTAGAGTAATAGATGTTTGGTGTTTGCCCGCAATTAAGACTGATATTTTTTTCATTTTTTTGCTTTTCTAAAGGCATCTATAGAAACAACTTCAGCGATTGGTTTTGGGGTTTTCATTTTGTTCTCTGTTTCTAAACTTTCAAAAGATAAGCCAAATTTTGCTGAAGGGTCTGCAAAATATATAACGGCATCAAAGTCTATGGTCAGACGTTGTGGAATGCCGCCAAAGCTTAAATCTACAGAAAAATAATCATCTCTAACCTCTAGGTTGTCAAATTGATGTTGTAAAATTATAGTCATTTCTTCTGGATATTGACTTAACAAATGGGGGGGTAAGTTTGCTCCACCAGTGTTGGTTTTGAATGTTATAAAAAAGTGATGCTCACCAATTGGTCCTTGTTCTTGAACCATTTTAAGAGAATCTTTTACAACATTTTTTAATGATTTTTCAATTAGTTTATCATAGTTTATTGTGTCTTGAATTTCCATTTTATACCTCTTTTGTCATATAATAATATAAGTGTAAAAAAATGCAATAAAAAGAATCACTTGAATCGCAAAAGAATCTCTTGACAAAACCTTTTTTATATATATTATCCGCACTAACCGCCGCAATTTTGCGGTAGGTTTTGTTTAATTTTAAAAAAAAGGAAATAGTGATGCCTACAATTAATCAGTTAATTCGTAAATCACGAACACCCAAAGTGAAAAGAAACAAAGTTCCCGCTTTGAAAGCTTGTCCACAAAAACGCGGTGTTTGCACAAGGGTTTATACAACAACCCCTAAAAAACCAAACTCAGCGCTTCGTAAAGTGGCTCGTATTCGCTTGACAAACGGCTTTGAAGTAATCAGCTACATCCCTGGTGAAGGTCATAACCTACAAGAACACTCAGTGGTGCTGATTAGAGGAGGCCGTGTAAAAGATTTACCTGGTGTTCGTTATCATATTATTCGCGGTACCTTGGATACTCAAGGTGTGGCTAAACGTCGTAAACGTCGTTCTTTATACGGCGCGAAAAGACCTAAATAGGAGAATTTTACATGTCACGTCGTCATGCTGCCGTTAAAAGGCAAATACTACCAGATGCTAAATATGGTGATAAGGTAGTAGCAAAATTTATTAATAGTGTTATGGAAGACGGCAAAAAAGCCGTTGCAGAAAAAATTGTTTATTCTGCTTTTGACATTATTGCAAACAAATCTAAACAAGACGCAATTAAAGTTTTTACTGAAGCTTTAGACAACGTTAAACCTTTGGTTGAAGTTAGATCTCGTCGTGTTGGTGGTGCAACTTACCAAGTTCCTTGTGAAGTTCGTCAAGACCGTCGTCAAGCTCTTGCAATCAGATGGGTTATCGGTGCTGCTCAAAAACGTTCAGAAACTACAATGACTGATCGTCTTGCTAATGAATTATTAGATGCTTTTGCTAACAAAGGATCTGCCGTTAAAAAACGTGAAGATACTCACAAAATGGCTGAAGCAAATAAAGCATTTTCTCACTTTAAGTTTTAGGAGATTTATTAAATGGCTAGAACACATAAATTGGAAATGTATAGAAATATTGGTATCATGGCTCACATCGATGCTGGTAAAACAACAACAACAGAACGTATCTTGTATTATACAGGTAAGTCTCACAAAGTAGGTGAAGTGCATGATGGTGCTGCAACTATGGACTGGATGGAACAAGAACAAGAACGTGGTATTACAATTACTTCTGCGGCTACTACTGCTTATTGGCATGACCACAGAATTAACATCATCGACACTCCAGGACACGTTGACTTCACTATTGAAGTTGAACGTTCTTTGCGTGTGCTTGATGGTTCTGTAACTGTATTCGATGGTGTTGCTGGTGTTGAACCTCAATCAGAAACTGTTTGGAGACAAGCAGATAAATATGGTGTGCCTCGTATCTGTTTTTGTAATAAAATGGATAGAATCGGTGCTAACTACTACCGTTGTGTAGATATGATTAGAGATAGACTTGGTGCTCGTCCTATGACTATGCATATGCCTATCGGTGCTGAATCTGAATATAAAGGTTTTGTTGAAATCTTAGAAAAACGTGCGGTTATTTGGGAAGGCGATGAGCCAGGTGCTAAATTTGATTATCACCCAATTCCTGAAGATATGAAAGCACAAGCAGATGATTATTATAGTCAATTGGTTGAAATGGCTGTTGAAATGGATGATCAAGCTATGGAAGATTACTTAGAAGGTAAAGAAATTTCTATAGAAACAATCAAAAAATGCATCAGAAAAGGTACAATTTCTAGCTCTTTCGTACCAGTATTCTGTGGTTCTGCATTCAAAAACAAAGGTGTTCAACAAATTTTGGACGCTGTTATTGATTACTTGCCATCTCCATTGGATATTCCTGCAACTAAAGGTGTTAATCCTGATACTGAAGAAGAAATGGAAAGAAAGTCATCAGATAGCGAACCATTTGCTGCTCTTGCATTCAAAATTATGAATGACCCATTCGTAGGTTCTTTAACATTTGCTCGTATTTATTCTGGTAAAGTTGAAGCTGGTTCTTATGTTTATAACTCTGTTAAAGACAAAAAAGAACGTGTTGGTCGTATGTTGTTAATGCATGCAAACAAACGTGAAGAACTTAAAGAAGCTTATGCTGGTGATATAATCGCTCTTGTTGGTTTGAAAGACACTACAACTGGTGATACTATTTGTGATAGTTCTAAACCTGTTATTTTAGAAAGAATGGAATTCCCAGATCCAGTTATCGAATTGGCTGTGGAACCAAAAACTAAAGCTGACGTTGAAAAAATGGGCTTAGCTCTTTCTAGATTAGCTATGGAAGATCCTTCATTTAGAGTTCAATCAGATCAAGAATCTGGTCAAACTATTATTAAAGGTATGGGTGAACTTCACTTAGAAATTATCGTTGATAGACTTAAAAGAGAATTTAAAGTTGAAGCTAACGTTGGTGAACCTCAAGTTGCTTACCGTGAAACAATCACTGGTAGCGCTGATATTGACTATACTCACAAGAAACAATCTGGTGGTGCTGGTCAGTTCGCTCGTGTTAAAATCAAATTTGAACCTATGGAAGGTCATGTTGGCTTTGAATTTAACAACACTGTTGTTGGTGGTAACGTTCCAAAAGAATATATCCCTGGTGTTGAAAAAGGTTTGAAATCAGCTATGGAAGCTGGTGTAATTGCAGGGTTCCCTGTAACTGGCGTTAAATGTACTCTTTATGATGGTGCATACCATGACGTTGACTCTAACGTTATGTGTTTTGAAATCGCTGGTCGTGCTGCATTCCGTGATGGTATGCGTCAAGCTACACCAAAACTTTTAGAGCCTATGATGAAAGTAGAAGTTGTTACTCCTGAAGAATATATGGGAGATATTATCGGTGATTTGAACTCACGTCGTGGTTTGGTTAGCGGTATGGATCAACGTGCAAATGCTAGAGTTATTGATGCAAATGTACCACTTTCTAATATGTTTGGTTATGTTAATACTTTACGTTCTTTATCTCAAGGTCGTGCACAATTTACAATGGTATTCAGCCATTATTCAGAAGTGCCAAAAGACGTTGTAGAAAAAGTTAAAACTAAAAACGGAAAAGCTATTAACGTAGACGATTAATAATAACAATATCTAGCACTTTCTTGCCTGAGGGTGCTAGAAGATATTTAATATTTTTTATAAGGAAAAATAAAATGGCAAAAGAAAAGTTTGAGCGCAATAAGCCTCACTGTAATATCGGAACAATCGGTCACGTTGACCATGGTAAAACTTCATTAACAGCAGCTATTACAAAAGTATTAGCAGAA
>JAWXUC010000021.1:0-16626 GCA_044432975.1 Alphaproteobacteria bacterium
AAATGAAGTTAATACAACGGCGAGCCTATGGTTTTAGAAATTTTGAAAATTACAGGTTGCGTGTTAGAATTTTATGTGGTTAACTAAAGAAAGTACAAACTTAATATGAATAGATTTTTTAATAAAAAAAACAACTTGCCCCCAAAAATGACGATGACCTTCGAGTTTATGCAGTATTATTGCCTATAAATTATTTTTGATTATCTTTTTTTATATTGTTTATAAGATATGTTTTTATTTCAGTTGTTAGCCATATGTTAGCCAGAGGTGTTTTTTGCCTAGAATTTAAAAAAGAAAAAACCCTCAAAACTCTAAGGTTTTCAAGGGTTTGGAAATGGTGGGCGATGAGAGAAATCAAAAATTTAGGTCGTAGACTTTAGTTTAATTTCCTGATCTTCCACAATTTTAAAACACTTGCGCTTCATTTTTCAGTTCCGATCGTACCACCCGATCGTACCACCCCAATCCTGTCAAAAACCACCTCTAATGTCAAGAAAAATCATCATAATTTCTCCAATCTTAAAAAATCTTGTACCACCCCATTGTACCACCCCAAAAAAATGGTTCCCCACCATTTTATTTTTGCAAAACCGTAATTGTTTGTGTTATCTTATATAAATATAGTTGATGGCGTTCTGCACTAGTGGTTATGTGCAGAAATAACCACCGCTATATTTTGATAATACAATTTGAAAACAATTTCTTGATACCAATATTTGAAATCAACATCTAATACTCCTCCAACTTTGATACACTACCAAAAGAGCTGGCATCCACCTTTTGTTATTTACAAAGCTAATCTTATAAAAGATGTGGCTATGTTAAACTATTAAATAAATTATATAAGAAATATAAGGAATTAAAATGAATAAGCTAAACTTTGATAATTTAATATTCTATACAATAAACCCGCATTATAAAGAATACTCAATTAATAAACTAGTTCATAACTTCAAACACACACTTAAAACTTATTACAAAAATACATTAGGTCCAAGATATCATAAACACAAAGACAAACAACTAAACATATATATCTTCCCAGAAGAAACAACAAACGAAATCAAAGAACCACACTTACACATCATAATAGAAATAGATAAACCAAAAAGAGAAACCTTCTTTGAGTTTATGAATAATGAACTAGTTAAAATGTATCCATCCCTAACTTATGACATCCAACAAGTAATAAACACCGAAACCGACAAAACCAAACTTCTTGCCTACTGCAACAAAGAAGATAAACAAATATTAGGTAAAGAGGATTTGTGGTAGGTTAGTTAAATAAGATTACTCATTTAATCCGTCAATAAACTCTTGCAATCTTGCTCGGTCTTCGTTTTCTTTATCGCCTTTGTAATATATTTCTATGAAAGTGATTTTGTTTTCTTCAAGCTCGTGAACAAAAATAACTCTTATACCAGAAGCAGAGCCACCTTTTAGAGATGCACAAGCAAATTTTCTAACTTTGTTTGATTTATATGTATTGGCACAAAATCCCTCTATAGGAACAATAGAACCATTATCAATTCCGTTTAAGTAACAAGTTTCAATCGCAAATCTTTTCATCCGATTAAAATCATCTTCTAAAGTTTTGTATCTTTTTAATAACTTCTTAAAGTCCTTGTTAAATTCTGCAGTTAGTTCATAGTCAAGTTTAGTCATTATAAGTCCTTACAGAAGTTTCAGGGGTTCTATAAAATACAGCTTCATATTCAATCGGCTCTCTCATATTTGCAGCAATCCAAGGAATATCTTTATGAGACAAATCAGAAAGTTCTTTTGCAGTTTTATCTGCCAACTTTGCTAACACAGCATCAATATGTTTAATTTCATTACCATTTAATAATGATAAATCATATTCAGCAGTTGGTAAATATTTAGTCATATCTTTATCATAAAATTTTGTTTTAACTTCTTCTAAAAGCCCTTCTAGCTCCATTTTTTTAACTAATTTATGAAAATCAACAGGGGTGGGACCAAAAGTATTTTTAATATATCTTAAACCCATCAATTGTTCTTCATAAAGTTCATAATAATCAAAATCTATAAAATATAAAAGCTTATATATTACAGTTTCACCAACATTGGGTTTTGCGCCAATCTTTTGCAGTATATATAATAAAACTTGCTTAAATTTATCTATGTTGTTTTGTGGAATAGTTATTCTAATGTCATTAGAGCTACAATCTTCTTTTTTTGCTTCAACAATATCATAACTATGTTGCTGAGGAAGCTTGTTGTCTATAAAACACGCATAGTCAACATCAAAAAACTCAGATAGTTTTTTAACAACTTCAATCGTTGGCTGACTTTCAGCGCTTTCATATTTTATAATTGTTTGTCTTGAAACACCAATAGCATTCGCAAGATCTTCCTGCGAACAAGATTTTTGTTCTCTTAGCTTTTTGATAATATTCATAACACATCTCCTATTATCATTAATATAATACACAAAAACAAAAATGTCAAGGTTTAGATACTGATAGGTGTAAAGAATGGCTTACGGAATTGATGTCAGATTTAAATCATAAACTATATTATCTAGCTATAAGTAAAGATTGTTTTGATTGATTATAATAATTTCAACAAACACCATCACTCCATCTATAAAGTGTGGTTCTGTCAACTCCTAGCATTTTTGCGATTTGGGTTTTGGAGATGCCTTGTTTATAAGAATTTAATCTTTTTATAAAAGAAACTGCCAGATTTTAAGATTGGTTGTTTTTTATAATATTATCTATTATCACCTTTGCAATTGGTACAGCATTCCAGCCAGCAGTTGCAAATCCAAAAGTTTCTTCCAATGGTTGAGGTTCATCAATTAAGACTAGTATTGCATAATTAATGCCATTATGCTCAAAATTTCCTACAAATGTTGAAACAACATCTTTTTCAACATATTTTCCATCTTTGATTTTATTAGAAGTTCCTGTTTTTCCCATAACCTCAACATTATCAATATTAGCAGGATTTCCAGAACCAAGCAATACAACATCTCTAAGATATTTTTGCATAAGTTTAGAGTTTTCTTCAGAAAGAACTCTTTTGCTTATTATTTCATTATTTTGTGTTA
The DNA here is from genome assembly GCA_044432975.1 of Alphaproteobacteria bacterium. Classification (GTDB taxonomy): domain Bacteria; phylum Pseudomonadota; class Alphaproteobacteria; order RF32; family CAG-239; genus JAWXUC01. Next base: position 3,077 of record JAWXUC010000021.1, read on the forward strand.
CTGTGTTATATTTACCACCATTTACTAAAGATGAATACGCTGAAATTATATTTAATGGTGTGGTTAAAAATCCATAACCATAAGAAAGTACTGCAATATTTTCTTCTTCCCATTTCTTAGGAGCTTGTGGTTTAAGAGCATCTGCAGAGACTTGATTAAATAGATTTATATCATTAAGAAATAATTTTTGATTTTCTGCTCCAACTTTTAAGCCTATTTGTGCAGCTCCAATATTTGATGAATGGATAAGTGATTCAGATAGAGATAATTCTCTATTCTCACCACGATAGTCTTTAATAGTTGCATTTCCTAATTTTAAGGGAGTACTCACATCTAAAACAGATGAATCTGAAATAACTTTGTTTTCTAATCCCATTGCAACAGTAAACGCATTCATTATTGCTCCTGGTTCATATAAGAAATTTGTACTATAGTTAATTATCTCGTTTTTATTTGATACAGAAATATCTACTATTACTTGCGATGTATTCGCATTCATAACAATAGCAACCCCACCTTTTGCATTGTACATATCAACACCGTCTTCTAATATTCTTTGTATAGTAGAGTTTAATTCTTTAGGCTGTGATTTTGTTATTTCTACAGTTTGTGTTGTATTATTAACACTTAGCTCTTCTTTATTAAATTTATCTTGTATAATAAATAAAGATAACACTGCAGTAATAACTAATATAATAACTAAAAGTATTTTTTTATTTTTCATTTTTATTTTCTCCATTTTATAAAAAGTTAATCATCACATCCTGCAATGTTACAGTTAGGTTTTTCAGGGAAATAATCATCACAATATTCTCCACAGTTTTCAGTGCAATAATCTCCGCAGAAATGATTATCATCAGAAATATAATAATCTGAACAAATAAGGTCGTTATCGTTTTTTTTGTACTCATTACACACAACAAAGCAATCTGCATTTTCTTTGCATTCTTCTAAAGTCAATGGCTTAACTTCTTTTCTTTTTTCAATAAGAGCCTCATTTGCCGTCGTTGTCTTTATAGATTTCTCACTTGTTTTTTCATTAAAGATTATAACAGAACTAAATATTATTACTATTACTAAAAGTAAGTTATTTAATATAGCTGCACATATTTTTTTTAATATTTTATTCATTATTAGCTTTTCCTTCAATGTTTTGGGTGTACTTGCAATCTACTAACTTGTTAAAATTAATAAACTTCGTATATGCAATGATAATTAGCATAAAATATTGTATATAATATATAAATTAGGTTAATTTGTTATTAATCTTTGCTTTAATAGTTAAACTAAAAAAGCCTTGAGAAATTAAACTCAAGGCTTTTCTATTAAATATAAACTACTGCACCTTTATCAATCAATAGCTCTGCTAAATCTACTTGCATTGTTTCTAGACACATTGTTAAAACGTGGGCGGATTCAAAGTTTCGCCAGTTGATGTAAATGCCTTTGTCTATCATTGTTGAAGCAAGGCTGAGTTTATCTTTTTCTTGCATATTCTCATTCATAATTAAACTCATTAAACAGTTGAAGCCATATAAATCAACTAAGTTTATGTCAATTTCTTGGTTTAACAAAAATTCTATGACCTCAGGGTCTTTGGCAAAGAAGCACGAAACTAAAAAGAAGCTTGCTCTTCTATGGTTGAATGCATCATTTAAGTTAAATTCAGGTTCGCTTGATAAAAACTCTTTAATCTCGGTTAAATCATTTATATCAATAGAGAAGCTATCATCAAATGAAAAACTTCTTTGTTTAATGGCAGTTTTTAGCTTTTTATTCAAGTTTGAGCACTTCTCTCTAAAATATTCAACAGTATCAATGGGAATGTACTTCTTATAAACCTTATCTTCAGGGTCAAATCTTGTGTTTGTATCAATATTCATATTTTCTCCTTATTTCTCTAATACAAAAATATTTATTACCTAAACAGATGTTTTTTCATCATTTTTATAAAAATAATGCTTGACGGAACCAAATAAGTACGCTTTAAATATAAATGTTCCATAAAGACAGAAAGGAGGATGCACATATGAAAACACAAAAACAAACATTATACTTTGCTTATGGTAGCAATATGTGTATCTTCCAAATGTTAAACAGATGCCCAAGCTCTCAACCATTAGGCACTGTTGTATTACCAGATTATAAGATTACCCAAAGACATTATGCTGATATTGATTATTGTAAAGGCTCGGAGGTTTATGGAGTTCTGTTTTCAATAACAGACGAAGACTTAAAAGAATTAGATATATATGAGGGCTATCCAGATTTATATATTCGCAAAGAAGTTGAGGTTGAACACATCCTCGGCAAGCAAAAAGCCATTGTATATGAAATGGCTTCAAACAATAAAGAATTAAACGAGTTTCAACCATACTCTTTACATTATAGAGAATTATGCTCAAATGCTGCTGATTTCTGGAAACTACCTCAAAATGAATATAAAGCAGAAGAAACAAACGTAAATGATTTAATGAATGCTTTATATAAAGATGATTTCAAACAAGTTAAACAAATGCTTTTGGGTGGTGCTGATGTAAATGCCGAGTACAACAAAAACAACTGGACACCCTTTATGTGGGTTTGCAAAGAACACCCAAGTGTAAGAATTATTGAAATGTTTTTAAACGCTGGTGGTGATGTTCATAGTCGCAATAGAGAAGGTCAAACTCCATTTATGATTGCAGCCAGAAAAAGAAGCTCACCACAAACTCTGGACTTATTGCTAAAAGCAGGTTCAGATGTTTCAGCAAAAGATTTTAGGGGAAATACAGCTCTTGATTATGTAATCAATCACCCCCAAGCAAGTATGAGAACAGACATTATAAACTTTTTAGAAAGGGAGGTAAATGAATTACAATATAGTTTCGGAGGTTAGCGTTGATGAACTGATTAAAGAAGTCAATGAGTTCATAAGGCAAGGATACAAACCAATAGGTGGCATCTCCATAATGCAAAAGGGAGATAATTACAAAGTCTTCTATCAAGCCGTTGTTAATATACCCGAAATTTAATAATAAAAATTCATTTTTTTTTAACTTTTTGCGGTTATTCCATTTTATAGACTTAATTTATAGGAGGATTAAATATGAAAAGAACTAGTTTATTTACAGCATTAACCGCTGTCTTTTTAGCATCATCAATTAGTGTGAATGCTCAAACAGTAGACCGTCAAGCGAATATGGCGGCAAAAAAATCAGAACGTCAAGCAGCTGTTGAATCTAAAAAAGCTGAATGGCAAGCAAATATGGCTGAAAAGAAAGCTGAAATGAAATCTAATGCAGAAACTAAAAAAGCAGAAATGAGAGCAAATGCTGATGGACAACATCCAGAAGTGAAAGCTAAAATGCAAGCAAATGCAGAGGCTAAAAAATCAGAAGCTAAAACTATGGCAAATGAAAAAAGAGCTGAAGGAAAAGCCGCTCTTGATTCCAAAAAAGCAGAAAAAAAAGCTCAAATGCAATCAAAAATAAATGCACAATAACTTATTTTATCAAATAAAAGAAAAGCACTAGATTTATAAAAACCTAGTGCTTTTTTGTTTAATGGAATTTATTCTATTCCATTAGACTCCCAGTCACCTGAATAAATCGTTTTATTCAACAACCACCTTATCGGACCATTTTTATTTGTAAGGTCCCAAAATCAATCTTGTGCGTAATTTGGTCGCTATTCTTATAAAAGATAAAGAAATGAAGTCTTTTCTCCTTATAAATACTTTAATGCCTTATCCATCCTACCTCTTACCTAGATTAAAGTTGAGAATTAAAACTTGTATTTTCTAAAACACTTGATATGATTGTCTAAAATAATATCAAGAAAGGTAACTTATGAAGAAGGCTATTTTATATATAACAATTATTTTTATAACCTCTTGTGTTAGAAGTAATTTTAAAGAAATAACGGTGAGCTCATTATCTGAGCCATCAAATATTGTGTCTAAATATAATTATTGTTACATTGATACTAAATATGATAGAATAGATAAAAGAACTTTATCTTATAAAAATTATAAATCATATATAGATATGGCGTTAAAAAATAATGGAATAAAAACAACAAATATCAAATCTAAATCTAATTGTATTATCTTTATTGATTATGGCGTTTCTGAACCAGATGAAAAAATGTATCTTTCTTCGGACTATGGAGACACTTCTTCTATAAGCACCCGTTACATAGTGAATTACTTTAAGCATTTAACTATGGATGCAAGAAAAACAAATGGTGAGCAGTTGTGGATAGTTGATGCAAGAACAGCAGGGGCATCAGGAGAGTTGTCTGAATCTTTCCCATATCTATTATCTGTTGCTAGCCAAAAGATAAAAAAAGTTAGTAATAATTCAGAGCAATTTATAATGAGAGACAATGATCCCAATGTTATTAGATATAGCACTATTCCAGAAAATGATGAATTTACTTCTGATAAGGCTGAGAAATATTCAGTAAATTATGAAGAAAGCTCTGTAACTGGGCAATTATCATATATGTGGAAAAGCATTAAAAAGATTTTTTGCGGTAATTAAATTTATCTAATCTAGACTAGAAGGATGGGGTTTGTTTTTTCAAATTACCACATCTTTTCTCCCAGTCACCTGAATAAATCGCTTTATTCAATCACCACCTTAGCGGACCATTTTTATTTGTAAGGTCCAAAAATCAAACTTGTGCGTAGTTTTTTAACTTATTTCTTTATATATGAATAAACAGTTGGTCTTGATAGTCCGAATTTGCGAGCAATCTCGGCTATTTTAATACCTTTAGTGTAAAGAGCATTTAGTTCTTCAACTTGTTCTGATGATAGTTTATTTTTACCACCTTTGAACTTTCCTTTTGCTTTAGCAATGGCAACTCCTTCTCTAACTCTCTGATTTATTAGTTCTCGCTCCAAAGTTGATACTGCAGCAAGCATTGTCATCATCAATTCTTGATAAGGGTCATTCTTATCTGGAGCAAATGTTAGATTTTCTTTATGAAACATAATCTTTGCACCTTTATTAGTAATCTCTTCAACAATGTTTAAGAGGTCTTTGGTATTTCTGGCAAGCCTATCCATAGAGTGAACATTGATAGTGTCGCCACCTCTAATATTTAATAACATAGCTTCTAATTGAGGACGCTCTCTATTTTTGCCAGATAATTTATCTTCATATTCTCGGTCGCACTCAATATCAAGTAATTGACGTTCTGTTGATTGAATAATTGTAGAAACCCTTTTATAGTTAAAAATCATTTGTAAAACTCCTATTGTGTAAAGTTATCTCTAATGTTGTTTTTACAATATCCAGAAAGTGTAAGAAAGTCAAGTATTTTATGTTAGATTTTACACTTTTTTATTGTTTAAGTCTAACTACTGTTCAATTTTACACAATTTCACTACAAATCGCTTATAATAATTATAAATTGAAAACTTTTTAACACTCCTCTTGAAAATTTTAACTCTGCTCATATTTAGTTTCTATGAAAATTGACACTAATTTAAGTCAAATTCATAATAAAATAACACTTTTTTAAGTTTAGGAGAACAAAAATGAGTAATGAAGTAAAACCAAATCAAAGCTTTGAGAATAAAAAATCAAGCATTGAGTATATGCCATACAATGAAGTTGAAGCAAAAGTATCAAAAGAGAAAAGCAAATTAGAAGCAACTCGTGATAACATCTATAAATCAATATTAAAAAATGAAACCATCATCAAAGGTGGTGGCAATCTAAACGCTTTAACAAGAATTATCAAAGAAGACAAAGGATATAAATTGATTACACTCCGAGTTGGCACAAAACCAATTCACAAAATGGTAGTTGATGTAAGACATAAAGATTTAGATATCTTATCTGATTTAAAGTCAAAAACAAAATCAGGAGAATTTGATGCAATGATAAGAGATTACTTCTCAAAACCATCAAAAAGAAAAGTAAAATCTCCAACCTCTGAAAAATCACTTCCCCCAGAACTAAGTATGAATTACAACTCTTATGAAGAAACCTCAAAGAGTAAGTTTAAGAAATAAACATATATAGAAAAAACTTGACAAATTAAACTATTAGTTGTAAGTTGTTTTTAGTCAACAGGATAATTGTATCTATTTGACATTTCAAAGCTCTGCTTATTTGCAGGGCTTTTTTTTATATATAAATGAATTTTAGGAGTAAGAAAATAATATGAATGAAAAAGAAATAGAAGATTTAATGAGATCAGATGCTTATAGATATAATTACCATCCAGATCATAAAGAAACTCAAGATGCTGTTCGTAACGCTTTTGAAGAAAAATATCCAACAAGATGGTTGCGGAATGATATTTATATTTGGAGAACGAAATCTGATGAAAAAGTTAGAAGTTCTCACGCTCAAAGGGATGGAAAAACTTTTTATTGGGATAACCCACCTGAAGGAGGGCATCCTGGAGAGGCTTATAATTGTAGATGTGTAGCTGAGGGTGTTTGGGAAGAACGAAATTCTAGTAAAGAAAAAGAAGCAGAAATGTGGAAAAAAGAACAAGAAAGACAAAAAAGAGAAAAAGATAATCTTATTTCTGAAATAGAAAAAGCATACCAAGAGCTTGATGATATTACACTTAAAATAGATGCTGATAATGAGGCTATAAATCAATTAAATGAAGAACTAAGCGAGAAAAAAGAAGAGTTAATTGAACTTTATGCTAGAATTAAAGAGGTTGCAATACAAGGAGGTCTTGACGGTGCAGAAGGAGCAAATGAAAAAACAGGAGATATTGCTTCGCTTTTAGAAATTGTTCTTAATAAAGAAGGAATAAGTCAAGCAAACACTATCGTTGGAACGGCTGCTGGAGCTGTTGGTGTCGCTATTGCTGAATACAATGCACTTGAAAGTCAAATAAAAAGTTTGAAAAAAGAGCTAAAAACGATTGAAAAGCAAATAAAAGAGAAAAGTGCATCTGTAGAGAAATTAAATGTACAAAAAGAAGAGTTGATAAAGAAAATTGAAGAACTTGAGAAAAAACTTGCATTTGGAAAGGAATAATAAAAAGCTCTGTTTATTGCAGAGCTTTTTTCTTTTTGTAATAAACACATTGAAAAATTGGTATTATAATATAGAAAACACTTGCTATTATAGTTAAGGTAATTGGGTTTGTATTCAAAAATAACCTTAATAAAAAAGGAAATGTAAAAATAAGTGCAGCTAAAAACCAAAAACACCATTTTTCTTTTGTTATTTGCCAAACATCTTTTACGTTTACTTTATTATCTTTAATTAGCATAGGCATCAGTATATTTAGTCTTGTAAAAAAATACAAAGCAAAAATAGATGCACATATCTTAAAAAGAATATGAGTGTTAAAGTATAATAAAGCAATATAAGGTATAAATGCTATAAAAACTATTCCAAGCTGTAAAAAGAAAAATCTGAAAAACATTTTTAATGATTTTTTTATGCTCAGTTCATTTGTTAATAATTGTTGATATATTAGTATGGTCAAAAGATACTCTATAAAGTTTAATGAATATGTGATTGATAAATGATTTATATTTAATTTTTTCAATCCATACATATTAAAAAAGTCAATTGTCCAAATTGCCATAGCAAATAACAATATTTGTTTATGCAAAAATGTTTTAAGTGTTTCTTTCAATAAACTAATCATTTCATCTCCAATCATTATTTTAGAGTTTATCTGATTTAATTAAAAAATCAAATATAAAAGAATGGGAAGGCATTAAACCCTAGGTGTCAGTTTAAGTTTGTTTGACTTTCTTGGGGTCCTTGGTTTTGATGGTTGTATTTTTAATACTTCAATTGAATAGTCGGTCTGATTTTTATCATATAAGAAGTGAGGTAGGCATTTTACAAGTTCTGGATATTGAATCTTTTTAATTTCTTTGTACAAGTCTTTAATATCTAAGCCTTTGTTATAAATTCTTTGCCCAACTCCTTTATTGACCCAACCACAAATCTGATTTTGAATTTCTGCAGTGATTTTCTTTTCAACGCATTTGGTTTCAAATGTATGACGAAAGCTGTGAAAAACTTTTTTCTTTGAGGTAATATCTATTTTATCTAAATACCTGCCAAACCATTTTAAGACCATAGAAGAATATCTGTTATTCTCTGTCCACGTTAAAGTGTGAAAAATCCGCCCCTTGGTGTATTTTCTAACTTCTTCTACAAAATCTATAAACCCTAATCCTAATATAACAGGGTGAATGGGGACAAATCTTTCTGATTGTCTGTTTTTGATAAATTTTTCATCATCATCGTCATTGATATAAAAACACCAAACATTGTTTCTTTTAAGTAATTTATTTTATAATATTTAGTTATTTTTGTGAAGGATTTTGTTTTTTGAATTTGACTTTTTGATGCAAGCTAGTAGGCTCTAGCTAAAGAAAAAAGTCAAAGAGCAAAAAACAAAAGACGAGCAAAAAATAAGTTAATATTGTAAAATAAATTACTCTATATCGCCAACTTTAAGCTGACAAATCTCTCCTGCCCTTGCTCCTGAGTATAAGGCAATAAGTGGAACCCAAAATTTTGCAAATGTGGAATTATCATATCTACTAGGATAAGTTGCAGGATTAAAAATCTTTATCAATTCTTCTGGTTCAAACAAATCTCTATAAGCTTTGTCATCTTTTTTAGGAACGATGATATATTTTTTCATATTGACATCTAAAACATCATTCTCAAAGGCATAGTTTAAGAAATCTCCTAATAAAATTAGATATTCTTTAATAGAGCTCATAGATAAAGTTCCATTTGCCCCTCTTTCTAAAAAATCTGAAGATTTAGCAAACCTGCCTTTTGTTCTTTTCCAATTTTTAGGAATACACTGAATGTCATAAGACACCTTTTTCAAATCATCTGCAGTAATACTCTCAATTGTTCTTCTTTTCATTAAATCAAAGAGAACAGAAAGTTTGTATTTGTACTCTTTAATGGTTGAGCCAGAAACTCCACTTGTCATTTTTTTCAATTCAAAGTCTTTATATAATGTGGTCCAAAGAGTTTTAAGCTTTGGCTTTGCAAGCATTTTCTCGGTTTCTTTAGCTCCATATGCAGCTAATAGTTTGTTTATTAGTGGTGGAGTAATTCCTATTTGAGATTCTGGAACGTTCTTTTGAATGTTATCAAAGTATGTAGAGTAATAGTCTTCAACTTGTCTAAGTTTTCTAACATAATCTAAAAACCAACGGTCTTGCTCAACAGATTTGAAGTTTTTTGAAGAATATGGAAGGTTGGTTTGTCCTTGAAAAATCTTGTTTATGACGTTTTTAATTTTAATATCAAGCCCTGGCTGTCTTCTCCACCATTGCAGATAATCTAAAAAATACCTTGCACCTATAACAAAATTAGACTCTTCATAAGAAGTTAAACTCTCTTGATAGATATATCTATCTAAAGAAACGTCATAAAAACCTTTTTGATTGTTTTTAATTTCTGTAAAATAGCTGTTTATATAGTCCATTATTTCTTCTAGTCTATGAAGAAGTACATTATCAATGTCTGTTTTTTCAATAGTTATAACAGGATTAGAATCTGTAGAAGTCTTTGATACTCTCATTTTGGCAATCCTTATAAAATTTATAAATTTATTGATGAAAGCCGATTCTCTAGGATATAGCTGAATCGCTTTATCATAGTCTGAAGTATGCAAAGAATATCTGAATTCTTTTTTTAATGCAACTAAAATTAAATCTTTTGGGATAGGGATTCGTAGATAAAAAGTATAGTTTCTTCTAATTAAACCTGTTTTTTTGTATATGCTCATGATATGTTTTTTATGCCTTGATCGTACCAGGGGATCGTACCACCCCCCTAAAATTGCCAAAATAATGATTTAAAGCACAAAAAAATCCTTGAAAAACAAGGATTTAAAATTCTAAATGGTGGGCGATGAGAGACTCGAACTCCCGACATCCTCGGTGTAAACGAGGCGCTCTACCAACTGAGCTAATCGCCCATCAGCTGGAATAAAAGACTTATAACCAAATAAAAAATAATATGCAAGAGTTTTTTTTAATAAAATTGAAAAAAGTTTAAAATAAAAAAATGAGGAGTAAAAACCCCTCATTTTATAAAACTAAATAAAATTAGTTAACTGCGTCTTGAAGACCTTTACCAGCTTTGAATTTTGGTAAGTTACGAGCAGCAATTTTAATAGCTTCGCCAGTACGTGGGTTACGACCAGTAGAAGCAGCTCTTTTAGCTACAGTATATGTACCAAAACCAACTAATCTAACGTCGTTGCCTTTTTTTAATGAATCAGTAATTGCAGCGATGAATGCATCAACAGCTTTTGCAGAATCAACTTTTGTTAAACCAGTGTTTTCAGAAATGTTTGAAATAAGATCATTTTTATTCACGGGAAATACTCCTAATAAAAAATTGTTAAACAAGTAGCGATAAACTATAAATGCTTATAAATCAACGCTTACAAGAAAAGTTTAAGCTCCTAAAACCTTAGATGTCAAGTGCTATATATAAAACTATGCACAAAAAACGCTGTTTTTGCTCTTTTTTTATGTTTTTTATATAAAAAATCCCTGTTTTTCAACAGGGATAAGAGTTTTTTAGAGTCTTTTTTGCTTTTAGCAACAGTGCTCTACAATTTTTTTTGCTACTTCAGAAGAGGTTACGTTGCAAGCTGGTATACCCATTTTTTCTGCTTCTCGACAAGCATTTTTGCTGTCATCGATTAATAAACAGTTTTGTGGTTGCGCTCCCGTTCTCTTGCAAAGAAGTTGTAATCCTCCTTTTGATTTAGGATAAAAGCGACCATTGTCTCTTAGGTCAATAATATCAAAGCAAGAGATGTTTATTTCTTTTGCTTGCTCAAGATTTATGCCCCAAAGACTTTTTAATGTCTCATCAACGTGCTTTTTACAGCCGTTTGTTACAATACTGACTGTCCATCCGTTTGTCTGAGCTTTTCTGATTGCTCTAAAGATTTCTTCTTCAGGTTTAATTAGATTATAATCAATACGATTTGATGTCGCATCAAATATTCTTCTAATTTTTTCTTCTCCGAGTCCATTTAATACATATTGAAAGAAGTTCCAAAAACCATCTTTTTTGAAAAAAGAGGAGGTTTTAGAAGTTATAGTCAATATATCTTTAATAGAAATCTCTTTTAGAGCTCCAAAAACTGCCTTTAGAAGGACTTTAGATTGTGGGTATAACACACCGTCGCAATCTAGAAATAGATTTTTTTTCATTTTTGCATCCATAATAATTTAATTTAGTGTTGTTAATATACTAAATTTTAGCTCTTAAGTCAATAAAATATTGACTGTAAATTTATTTAATCTATATTTATCTCAATAAAAATTTTAAGGAGACAAAAAATGCCACAACCATTAATGCCAAAAGCAACAGCTGTTTGGCTAGTTGAAAACACAACATTAACATTTTCTCAAATAGCAGATTTTTGTGAACTACATGAATTAGAAGTTCAAGCAATTGCAGATGGAGATGTTTCTTCAAACATTAGAGGTTTAAATCCAATTGACAACAATCAATTAACATTAGAAGAAATCAAACGTTGTGAAGCTGATGATACAGCAGAGCTTAAAGCAAATGATATTGAGATGAACGTAAAAGTTAAAAACGTAAAAGTTAAAAAAATGCTTTCACCTTCTCAAAGAAGCGACAAACCAGCAGGTGTATTGTGGTTGGTTAAAAATTATCCAGATTTAATGGATTCTCAAATTTGCAAACTTATTGGTACAACAAAACCAACAATCGAAGCAATTAGAAACGGAAGTCATAGAGAATCTTCTGTATTAAGACCTAAAAACCCAGTGGGAATAGGATTATGTACAGAAAAAGATATTGAAAAAGCAATTTCATTATCTGCAAAAAGTATTCATAACAAAAAATAATTGCTTGCAAAAAACAATCAACCTCTCTTCTGAGAGGTTTTTTGTTGCAAAAAACCTTTGTTTATGCTAAAATACAAAGAATTATAAGGGGGCTTTATGGAAGAGCAAGTTAAAGAAAAAGCAAATGAAATTAGCGACTTACTCATTAACGATTTGTTTGATGATGTTAATTTGCGCTATGAATATATTGCAGATTTGAAAGATGAAAAGAAAACTGCTTTTAATAATCTGTCTCAAGAAGAAAAAGAAAATGAATTTAATTTGTTTTTTGAAGATCAAATGCATTATTGCAATAAGTCAAAAACAGCTGTCGACAGAGAAACAGATGTAAGTGTTTTATTTTATCATTACAAAGATAAAGATGCTGATAAAATCTCTCAGTTATTAAAAACATTTAACTCGCAAGTAGATATAGAATCAGATGACATCGGAGCAATAATTGAAAAAGAAAAATCTTTGGTTAATCCAGAAGAGTTTCAAAAAGCTAGAGAAAAATTTTTATATAGTCGTATTTTTAGCCAAGAAAACAAATTTAGAATGAAAAAAGTTTTTGATGCTCAAACTCAAAGATACACCCCATTAGCAGAAGATCACAATTTTGGTTATTGTTTAAGAGCTTATAGTTTAAGTATGTATAAGCAAAATAAAGATTATGGGTTGTATGATTTTCTTCCGTCAAAAATAGAAGATTCTATTTCTAATATAGGTTTTGTTTCTCATATTCAAAACAATCATCCAAGCTTTATTATAGAAAATCAGGCGGAGCAATCGATAGCAGAAGTTGTTAGTTCTCAAAATTTAAGACCAGGAACAATTATTGTTGAAAAAAATAAAAGTGGCAAACCTCAACATGCTATGATGTTTACTCATTTAGAAGGTGAAGAGCCTATTTTAATGAGTTTTAATAATGAATCTAAAAAAACTAAAGCCTCTTTGAATTGTTCTCAAAAAAATCGCCAAGCTTTTATCATTAATCTGCCAGAATTAATAAGACAGAGCGTTTATAATGCCGTAGATAAGCTCCCTCAAGAAGAGCAGGGCGCATTTTTAGATGGTTTAAGAAGTAAGATTCTAAAAAAATCTCGAGTAGAGAAAAATTTTAATGATATGACAGATGAAGGAAAAAAGCTTTCTCCAAAAGAACAATGGCAGAGTTATTACAAACGCTCAGATGTTAAGTTTGATAGTAAAATGAGAATAGAAGAAACAAGAGCTCGTTTAACCAAAAATCAAAAAAAGATTTCTAGGCAAGAAGTAAAACCTTCTATACAACCTCAGTTTTCTCGATAAATAAAAAGCCCCTCATTTGAGATAGTGATTTTTTTGCTTTACTTTTGCACTTTCTTTGATTAGTGTGTTTTTAAGCAAGTTGATTACTTGCCCGAGGCCTAGAACCCTCTTATACAATACGTCTTTAGTATAATAGACGTTAAATTTTATACGCCTGATGGTTATTTATTATAATGACTGGATGGCGGTAAAATAAGCCTTGCGGTCAATATACCGCACTACTTTATTGTATGTAGGTTCTAGCTCCAGTCGCCCTTAATCACGGCGATTATTTTTTATCTAGAGTATTTAACGATTAAATAGAATACCCTGCGTTAAAAAAATAGTTAGAAGCTTCTTGAGATGTAATCATATCAATAATCTTTCCAGTTGTTTTAATTAATTCATCAATTTGTGTTTG
>JAWXUC010000022.1:0-14148 GCA_044432975.1 Alphaproteobacteria bacterium
TTGCTTTTTGTTCTTTATTTTTATTTATAAACTGTAGTCCACTACACTTCATAAATAAAAATAAATTCAAAAAACAAAATCCTTCACAGGTATATTCTATCTTTTCGTAAAATGGTCTAGTTTTTTATTAAAAGAGAACATATTTTAATAAAAAGAACCTTCTTCGAGTTGTTTTGAAGAAGGTTCTTTTTATTTGAAACAAACTTATTTCAGTCCTTGAATTGGCTTTATTTCTTTTTGTTTTGCAATTTGATCCTTTATATTTTTTATAGCTTCTTCTTTTTCTTTTAATGTAAAAGAACTTTGTTGTACTAATTTTTGAAGTTCTGCATCTAATACTTTAGGGTCTTTTATATTATTAAGTCTTGTTGCTTCTTTTTCGTTTACAGAGAATTTACTTTTTTGTGTTTGATCTGTACTTGTAACAGTTTTCTTTTGTAGAACTCCATCTGTTTTTAATGTTACACTTGATTTATCTTTGTTTTCTTGGGTGTATGAAACAACAGTGTTTCCTTTTGGAGTAACAACCACAGTACACTCTTGTTTTGTTCCATCATCTTTTGTTCTTGTTACCTTAAAGGTATCATGATTGTCTTTTGAACTAGATTGAGTTTCTTCTGTAGCAAAATCTTTATCTTTAGGGTTGAAAACACTTTTATCGATACTTTTTTCTGCGACAGTTGCTGCAATTAATCTAGTGTTCTCATCTCTTTCAGTTTTTATTTGTATTCTTAAGTCTAGAATCTTTTGTTGTCTTTTTTGCTCTTCATTTTTATCTTTATTTTTTGGTTCTTTTTTAAGCTGGTTTAGTTGGTTTAGTAGTTTTTGTTCTCTTTCTTTCATTCTACTTATAGCAAATCGGTTGATTTTTCCATCACTATTAACAATAGGACCGACGTCTCCTGTAAAGGCTTGGTCTTGTCTATGTAGAACATTACCATCAGCAGATAATACTTCGCTGCTGATTCCTTGATGAGTTCTGGTCTCAACTGTTTTACTATAAGATATGTCTTTTTTAACTATTCTACCATCAATGGTAACATGGGCTTTTGTAACTCTACCATCTGCATGTTGGGTTACATGCATTTGTCTACCTAGGGTATCAGAGTAAGTGTATGTTACTGAACCGTCTTTATTGGTTGTGCTTGTTCCTTTTTCTTTGGCTCTTCTTAAAGATCTTTGTTCTTTTGTTTTTTCTCTGGCTATTGTTACGGTTGAATGACCTTCTGCATCACGACCAATTTCTTTAGTTACTTTTCTATTTCTTTTTTGGATCTCTACAGTAAATGTTCCATCATCATTTTTGGTTATAGTTTTATGCCCCAATCTTTTACTAATATCAAAGCCACAAATGCTTTTAATTCCAAACAAAGTTCTTTCTTTTTTAACTTGGTTAGGCATGCCATGGTTGGGATTCTCTTTTTTAAGTCTTTTTCTTTCTTGATTTATTGCTTGATTTACAGTTTTGAGTTTTCTTGCATTCTCTCTCATTTCTTTTGGACTAGCATTTCTTTTTATAAGTTCTTCTTTTTGCTTTTCTAACTGTTCTTTTCTATTATTTAAGTTTTCTAACTTTGGTGATGTTAAAGGTCCATTATTTTGAGGTTGTGTTTTTGATAATTTTTCAAATTGCTTTCTATTATAGTTGGCTATTTGTTGGGTGCGCATTCTTTGAAAGCCACTGATACCTTTTTTAATGCCGCTTTTTAAGGCGCTTTTGGCTTTTTTAGCTAAAGGATTTATTAATGTTTTCTTTGCCATATTTAGTGCGCCACTAGCAACAACACCACCTATCTTTTTTCCCATTCCAAGTTGCATTCCACTACCTGCAAATTGTCCTGCAAAGTTCTCTACTTCTTCTAACATTACTTTAGCTAGAATAAATAAGAATAGTACTTTTAAGAATAAAACGCTTTCCCAACCAAATAGTTCTAAAAAATATCCAATATTATTTTCTAATAAACCGCTTTTTATAGAATCTAATACTTGATCAGCTACAGTTCCATTAATTGTTTTTACGCAAATCATCATAATTAGGCATAAGAATACAAAATTGAATATGGCAGACATAAATGTGTCCCAAATTTTTGTTGCATATTCTTTTGTTTTCTTGAAAGGATAGCAACCTAAAGCAAATGGAAGTAAGCCAGCCGCTACGGCTAATTGTAAAACAGAATCTAAAACGATAAATGGAAATACAATTAATAACATAACGCCACCTAGCATTAAGAATATTCCTGTTATTAAAAATGCAAAATCTGGTATTACAACAGGTATAAATAAATATTCTACAAATAAAGCGATACATAAAGCGCTTACACCCATTGCTAGAACAGAAGCTATAGATGCTTGAATTTGTTCAATAACACAAACAACACTGTTACCCATAGATGCAGGTAATCCTGCGTTTTCTCCTGTTAATATTCCGTAGTCATTGCTGCATGATGTCCCTGTGTCTAATAAGGCTTTGGCTATTGAGAAGCCCGTGTTAAATATGGGTTCCATTATATATGTGAAAAATCCCATATCGTCGCTTTTTAAGAAGGTTATTATAATGAAGACCAATAGCATTTGTTTTAATATTTCCATTAATAACTCTGGTGCAGATGCTCCTTTTAGTGATGACATAAAAGGCAATATCTTTAGTGCAAGCCAAATAGCAGTGGCAACAAATAAAACTTCAGCAACAGGTCCTGCAAAAGTCTTATATGCTTTTGCAGCAACGGAACTGGCGGCATTGTAAACAGTTTTAAATAAATGGCAGAATAAGCAGTTATCAAACCATCCATAAAAACTTTCAGGATTGCAAGCCTCATCCGCAAAGTTAAGAGTTTGATTAAAAGAAATCTCACTACTTGATGTTATTATTTCTGTTTGTGCAGATACGTCAGAAGAGAACAACATTATAGTTGTTATAATAAGAGACAATGAAATCTTTTTAAGTTTTTTTATCATTTTATATCCCCTTAACCTTTGTTATTCGCTTCATCAGTGTTAGTTGTAACATAGCTAGAAGATGGTATTGATGCATCTAAGCTTGTTAGGTTTTCACTGGTTGTTTGAGCTTGTACTCTTTGTTGGAAATTATCTAAATTTTTCATATCATCTCTTATTTTGTTGATATTTGTTTCTAGATTTTTTCTTATAGTGTCTTTTACATTTGGAGAAAGACTTGTATTTGCAAGTAAGCTTGTTAGTTTCTCTTCTTCTGCCTTAAGAACTCCTTCTAATTGTTGCATTGAGGCATCTATTTTGTGAGAAATGCTATTCTTTCTATCTTCTACTTCTTTTCTTTTTCTTTCTTCCTCTTCTTTTTTTCTTTTTTCTTCTTCCTCTTTTTTTCTTTTCTCTTCTTCTTCTTTTTCTTTTTTCTCTTTTTCTTTTTTCTTTTTCTCTTCTTCTTTCTCTTTTTCTTTTTCTCTTCTTTTTTTATTTTCTTCTTTTTGTTTTCTTTCTTCTTCACTATCTGTGTTTTTACCGTTTGGTATTTCTGCAGTTTCTTGTGTTTCTGCTTTATAAGTTTGTTCTGTTGAACCATCTGGTTTTGTAACAGTTTTACTAACAACTTCTAATTTGCTGTTGTATTCAATTTCTGTTATGTTTCCATTTTCATCTTTAACAGTAATTGTTCTGCCAGAAATTTCTCCATCTTTATTAAATGTTGTTTCTGTTGTATCACCGTTTGCCTCGATAAATTTGTTTGAAGTTTTGTTTCCATCTTCATCATAATTAACTTCAGAACTGCTACCATCTATTCTGGTTAGTTTGTTTTGTTTTTTCTTACCATCTTGATAGTATTCAGATTCTCTTAGTTCATTATCTATTATTTCTCTTTTTGCTTTTAGAGAACCATCTTTGTAGAGGTCTAAATCTTCATTATTATTAACTCTAATAGTATTATGAAGTTTTGTATTATTAGCTTTTATTTGCCCTGCTATAGATTTTAACTCTTCTTCCATTTTTGCAATATCTTCTGCTTTGCCATTTTTCTTTTTGAGTTTTTCTATTTTTTTGCTTAAGTTTATCTCTTTAGATTTTAGCGCATTTGCTTTTTTTCTAATTTCTTTAGACAAGTTATTAAGCTCTTCTCTGGTCTCTATTTTTGAATCTTCATCTGTTTTTGTAAAACTATTTTTTATTTTTTCTAAATCTTCATATTTATCAACACCTGCTTTAGCTTCTGCAATTGTTTTGCCATTTTTATCTGTTTTATATACATGTTTTAGTTGCCCTGTTTTTCCATCTCTTGTTTCATGTTCAACTGATCCATCTTTCTTTGTAACAGTTTTTTGGATTGAGTTGCCTAGGTAGGAGGTTGTAATTGTATCTCCATTTTTATTTTTATGTGTTTCATTTAATAGTTTGCCGTTATCATCATATATTTTTCGTGAAACGAGTTGTTCTTTAGTAGCGCCCACAGTTCTGATGTCTTCAGCAGATAATGTTCCATTTTTATTGTAGAGTTTGTTTACAAGTTCTCCATTTTCATTTTGATAACTTTCATTATTCAAGGTTCCATCTTCATTATAAGTTTTACTTGAAGCATATTTATAGTCTGATGATGTTATTTGTTTGCCATTTCCTTTATATTCTTGGAAACTTTCACGTATTAATACACCATCTTTATTATATATTTCAGAAGTTAAATTATTGTTTTTATCTCTAGTTGTTATTCTTATTTCCCCTTTTTCATTTTTATATGATTCTTTTCCTCCTGAATGATGCTTGGTAATTGTTTTGTTAGGATCTTTTAATATTTTCTCTAAACTACCATGGCGTTGTTCAAAAGTAATTGGTTTTTTCTTTGTGTCAGGGGTGATGTTAGCTGTTTTTGTTTCTTTAATTTTATTTTGAACACCTTTTAATGCTTGTGCTTTTTTGTTTATTTCTTCAGGGCTAGCTTTTCTGTTTTTAAGAGCGGCTAACTCAGCTTTTAAGCTTTCTTCTTGAGCGCTTAAAGTTTTTATTTGTGCTTGAATATCATCAGCAGAAGCATTAGGCTTATCTTGGTTGCCTTGAGTTTGTTGCTTATTTGTTTGAACTTGTTGAGAAGTTTGAATTTTTTTCTTTTCATTTTCTATTTCTTGATTTATTTCTCTACGTTTGTTATCAGATATATCAACATTATCTAATCCTTGAGCTTTTCTCTCTTCTGGGCTTAGTTTTCTTATTTGTTGAATTTGAGCTTTTTGAGCTTCTAAAGCAACAAGTTTATCTGTTTTGGGAGATTTTTTATCCTCAACATCTTTTTGTTTGTTTTCAATTTTTTGATTAACTTTATTTATTTCACTGCGTTTTTTATCAAAATCTTTTCTTGTATATTTTCCTTGTTTTAGAGCTTCTAATTCAGCTTCTAATTTTTGTTTTTCAGCTTTAATTGCATCAAGTTCTCTCATTGCTTGATTTATTTCATCTTCAGAAGCTCTAACTCTTGGTTCATCATTTTGATTGCTTTCGTTTTGATGATTTTCATTTTCAGGGGTTGGTGTATTTGTTTCTTGATTAGCATCTTGCTCTGCCATAGCATCATCAAGTTCTCTGTCCAAGTCTTCAGGCCTCATTGGTCTGAAACCACTGTCTGCACTATGTGTTGAAGCTGTAGTTTGTTGTTCTTGGCGTTGGTTTTCTTCTCTTCTGTTGCCACCACCTTGGTTTTGACGCTCACGCTCTTGACGCTCACGCTCTTGACGCTCACGTTCTTGACGCTCACGTTCTTGACGCTCACGCTCTTGACGCTCACGTTCTTGACGCTCACGCTCTTGACGCTCACGTTCTTGGTTTTCACGTTCTTGGCGTTCACGTTCTTGACGCTCACGTTCTTGGTTTTCACGTTCTTGACGCTCACGTTCTTGGGTGTTTTGTCTTCTTCTTTCTTCTCTTCTTCTATCTCTTTGCTGTTCAGTTGTTCTAACTTCATTCTTGTCGAAAGATAAGTTTTCTCCAGTTTTTTTCATAACACGAGAGGCGTTTGTAAGAGTGTTGTCTTTTGCAGCTTTCTCTTTATCATCGGCAATATGTTTTTGTAATTTTCCTCTAGCTATTTTTATTAATCCACCTAAGCCACCTTGTCGTTTGCCTTCTGCAAGAGTTCTGATAGCTTCTTCTTTAGCTCTTTCTGCTTCTTCTTGAGTTATATTTCTTCTTGCTTTATCTGCTCTTTTAATTTTTTCTGCAGTTTTTTCTAATGATGTTGCAACATTGTTTAATCCTCTGGCTGTTGTTCCTGTTGCACTAGCTACTGTTTTTATTCCTTTAAGACCAGTTTTTCCTGTTGCTTTAAGAGATTTAAGTGCGTGTTTACCAGCTGATTTTAAATCCCCTTTCTTTAGTGAGTGGACAGCTTTTGCTCCTGATGTATATGCTTGTGTTGCAGAATCTCCAAATTCTTGTGCAGAGTTTATTACTCTTTGCTTATTATTGTTAAAATTGTTTGCCGTTCTAGCCGCAGTTGTTTGAACTTGTCTTTTTATATTAGTAGGGATTGCTTGTACTTGTTTTTTTATGTTAGCAGCTGCTTGTTTGGGGTTTCTTACTGCACTAACAACAGCCCTTGTGGCGTTGCCAGCACTTTTTATTGAAGAATTAACTGCTTTTTGTGCTGCTTTACCAGCTTGGTGTGTGGCAACATCTCTGGCAATTTTTCCCATTTTTATAAAAGGACTTGTTGCTTGTCCAACTGCTTGAGTTGCGGCATGATGAATTGGAGATAATCCCCCAAGCTCTGATTTGAATATTTTATTTGCAAAATCATCTGTTTTTCCAACAATTTTGAAGGCAGCAACCATGCAGAATAATAATATAAAGATATAAGGTTCACTAACATCAAAAATATTTCTAATATATTCTTTGTCATCATCATTAATTTTTTCAAATAAAGTGTTTATACCACCTTGTGATGGGTCTGTATCTGCAGTTGTAAACGCATTATCTAATAGAATCATTGCAAGAGATGTGGTAATTGCTAATAGTATAAATGTTCCTGCTGAGTGCATGGCAATTTTTATACAGGTTCCTATTTTTCCTTTTGTATCTTTTAGAGGAAATGGCCACAAACCTATTGCTATTGGTAATAATAAAACCGCAAACCCTAGTTTAAATGATACATCTAAAAGATAAAAGCAGACTGCGTAAGATAAAAACAAGCCAACGCACCAAAGTGCTATACCTACAAGAATCGCCATAAAGTCTGGAATATATAGCCATCCTGGTCCTATTCCCAGTGTTGGTACATTTATTAATGGAAATTCAAAACCAAAGCAAGAAATTGCATCGCCAATAACCATTATTGTTGAGATTTTATTACTAGCTGTTTTGGCCAATAATATAATTTTGTTTAGTAATTCAGCAGAAACTATACCCGTTTCTTTGGTAATTGTTTCTTTTGAGCTTAATGAAGTTGCTGCACCTTCTATGGGATCGCTTGTATCTGATATAGTTTGGGCAAAGTCTACGCCTGCATCTAAGATTGGAGTTACGGTGTACCCGACTAAGACGCCGATTCCTGCTTGTGTTAAAATGGCGGCAACACCTATTTTAAATAGCATTATCGTTAGCTCTCCAATCATTTCAGCACCGTTGGCTCCTGCTAATGAACCAAGGTGTTTAAGTCCCCAAAATGGTACCCATAAGATAAACCCAAAAATTAATAGTTTAAGAGCAGCTTCTGATGTTATATCATATAACATGCCTGCACCTTCCATAAAAGCGTCTATTAGTTTAGCAACAACAATACAAGTATAACATTCGTCTTGCCACTTTTCTTCAAGTTCAGATGTGTCTGCACATCTAATCTTAAATATGCCTTGTGTTTCCCAAGCAAGAATATCAGCATTAGCTTTTGTTGGAGTGAAAATGCTAAAAAATAAGATAATAAGAGAATATAAAGTGATTGTTAATTTTTTCATTAGTTATTCTCCTCACCGTCTTCATCTCCGTCATCTTCAGCGAAAGCACGACCACCAGATAATTCATTTAGTTTCTTTTTGGCTTCATCTACTCTTTTCTTTACTTTTTGGATGTTTTTATAAATTTTTTCTATTTTATTGATTTTTAAAAATACTGGACCCAAACCTGACATAGAAATAATGGTAGCAGCTCCTTGTAAAGCCATTTTTAGAACTCCTGCTAAAGCTTCTTGGAATTTTGATGTTATTTTTGATCCTGTAAATGTTGTTGCAATTTCTCCTGCTACACCCATTGTTTTTTTAACAAGGAAGCCAATCATTAATAACACCATAAGTGCAGGGTTAAATTCAACAAAGGTATCCGCATCAGCACCAAATATCTCTGGATTTGATATAATTATTTGAACAATTGCAATTAGTGATAATGATATTGTAACAGAAATAGCAAGTATATATGCAGCACCAGATAGAATTATTTTTATACCTTCTGTCATCCATTTTCTTGTTTGTTCAAAAGGGAATCCAAGAAGAAAAATAGGAAGCATTACTACCATCATTGTAAATTTGAAAACTGTTTCTACTAAATAAAATACAAAACCTAATTTTACAAAAGTGAAAATACATAAAATTGTAAATCCAATTACTTTTGGTAGGAAAAGACCTGCTTTCATGATTGTATAAGATAACATAAATCCAAGATTTAATTTGCTTGATATATTGCAAACTAAACATTGCATCATTGCGTTTGACCCTTCTGGGAAACCACTATCTGTTGTTGGAGCATATTTTAATTGAGATGATGTGCTGCATATATCTTGGCTGCCACTATAAGCTTCTCCAAAAACGCTAAGTTCATTAGATTGGACTAGTTGTGCAACTTCGGCTAATAAATAGGATGCTAATTCTAAAAAGGCATTGAAAACAGGGAATATTATGCTATTTAATACATATATCAACCCTGTAGATGAAGATGCTAGATAACCACAAGCAAAGCATAAAAAGAATTTTTTTAAGATTCCTGTCCAGAACTTTCCCGTAGGTTCTTCTTCTTTTATAGAGCCTAATTGTTTCATCATTTGAAAAGCAAACCATATTGAGAATATAACCATCATAACATTCATTGCGCCTTCGGTTAAATTTTCATACGCTGTCATGGTTATGCTACCCATATAATCATATAGCATTCCTAAGATGTTTGCTTGCCAACAATCTCTTTGTTCTTCTGCTAATTGTTCAGGGCTTTTATCGCTTGGATCAGAGTTATCACAAGCAGATAAAAAAATTGTAGAAGCAAACAAAAGCATTAATAGCTTGATAGAATATAAGGATGTTATTTTTTTTATAATGTTCATAGTTCTCATCCTCCTTTTCTTTTTTTGTTTACATCATTGGCAAATTTAGAGGCTCCTTTTTTTATGGCCCCACCAGCTTTGCTTAAGCCTTTTTTAGCAGCTCCACCAGCTTTGTTTAGCCCGCCTTTAATAGCCTTGCCAGCTGCTTTTCTTGCAGGGGCTGTTGTTTTTTTGGCAATCTTTGAAATTCCAGACATTGCTAATCCACCTAGTTTGCCACCTGCAGAAATCATTGATCCTCCAGACATTGAGCCAGCAAGATCTGTTGCTTTTCCTGTTAATTTTGAAGCAAAGATTGAGCAGACAATAAATGTTAAGAAAGAAACATCTGTAATGCTGAAGAATTCAGCTAAAACTTCTGCATCATCTCCGTTCATTGCTTCTATTAGGAGATCATAGCCTCCTTCTCCGCCAGTAACCGCAAATGCCATGATCTCTGTTATTATAGAAATTACAAGTCCCATAAAAACAAATTTGAAGAATGTGTCAAGAAAACATTTCCATGTTGTTTCCATCCATTTTTGGGAGAATCCAAAAGGATATGCTGCTAGTGAAAAAGGTGTGAGTATTCCTGCTAGGCATAATTGTAAAACTCCGTCTATTAGATAATAGCCAAAGGCAACGGATATTGCAACTGCCATAGTATACATTGTTAGTCCACTGATTAACATACTTCCATCAGGAAATATTTTAAAACCAACAATTTCTGCTCTACCTTCATTACATGCGATGCACATTAATGATGATCCTATAGCTTGCATGAAAGCTAGTTCTTGTTGAACAGCTATTGAAAATTGTTCTATTTTTGTGTAAACATCACTACTAAAAAAATCACTCATTTGTGGACTGTTAAGAGCTTGAATCGTTTCTATGCTTTGAGCATGGCTTAAGAATCCAGCTCCAATTTCAATTCCTGCTGTTAATATTGGGTTTAGTATCCAATAAAAAACTTGGTCATATAGTGTTAAAAATGCAAAAGATACAAAAAATTTAAATAATTGTTTAAATAAATCATCAATATATGTTGCGCCACTAACTTGAGAAAAAGAGCTTAGTTGTGCTAATGTGTTGAAGGCTATTAATATTGCTAATACAATAGACATTATATTTCTTAAAGGAGCAGCTAAGTTTGAAAAAGCATTTTTAACTAATAAGTTTGCAGTATTAAAAATTGTTAAGTACATATCACACATCATACATTGAGCAAATTGAGAGAGCTTTGATCCTAAAGGTTCACATCCTTCAAATAATGCACCTACATCGGTTCCGCTATCAACACTGAAAGTTTCTGTGTATCCATTAGGGAAAGTACATACTACTTGACCACTGCCATTGTCTATACAATCTGCTTTTGCTATTTGAGGGCAAATGAAAATAATTAATATTGCTAATAATGATAAGAAGAATTTATGCATTGTTACCTCCGTTATCATCTGTATCTAAGTATAAAGCATCTTTTACTTTGTTTTTAGCTTTGTGAGCTACTTTATGGACCTTGTTTCCCATTGATTTTACGCTTTTTATAGCCGCTTTTGCTCCACTTTTTTCAGCCAAATTATCTGCTTTATCCAGAGCACCTGCAGCAAGACTTGTTGTTTTGTCATAAGCCTTATTAGCTGCTATTTTAGCTTTTTGAGTCATTTTTTGAGCTTTTTGACCAACACTTGAATTTGCAATGTTATTTTTTACTCTATTAACACCACTTTTCACACTGTTTTTTGCTTTATTAACACCACTTTTAATGTTGTTTTTAGTTTCGTTAACTTTTTTATTTATTTTATGAGCTGCAACTTTTGCTTTTCTAGCGATTCTTGTATTGCCAACCGCTTTAGAAATTTTTTCTTTAGCTGCTTTTCTTACGGGTGCAGTTGCTATATCAGCTGCCTTGACAGCGGTTTTTGCTCCTTTAGTAGCAGCTCCAGCTGCCATACCTCCAATTTTAGCTCCCATTCCTTGAACTAATCCGCCACCGTCAGAATATTTGTCAGCAATTTTACTTGCTTGTTCTGTAAATTTAAATGCTAGAATTATGCAGGCTATTATTCCAACTCCTCCTGCTGCACTAACATCAAATATGCTAGCTATTTCATCAACATTATTTTCTTGAAAAGCTGTGAAAATTCTTACTTTGGGATCGCCACTATATCCACCCGCACTGGCAGAGACTAAAGATTGTAAGATTAAGGTTACATCAATACTTATAACAACTCCCATTATTAGAAAAATAAAAAATGAATTCATTAAGATGTTAAAACCAGTCTTGGGAAAGTTTTTAGTTAGTTTAAACGGAAATGTTGCAATGAAAAATGGCATTAAAGCTCCAAAAATTCCTAATTGAATAATTGCATCTGTAAGATAAAACCCAAAAGATATTAGCAGAAATAATGTTAAAAAATAAAAGATTAAACCGTTTAAGAAAAGCATTATAGTGAAGCTTTTTAAGCCTACACAAATAGAAGTACTTGCTATTGCTGTTAAAAACCCTATTTCTGCTTGGATTGCTTGTAATAATGTATCTAGGCTTTCTGCGACATCTGTCCCAATTAATCCTTCGCTAGGATAAACGGAATCGCCATTAAGGTATGTAGGGCTTAAAGAAGTTGTGTCAACGCCAAATAAAAATGATTTACTAAAGTCCATTCCTGTTATAAGGACGGTATCCACAACCCAATAATAAATTTGATCAGGACTTTCTAATAAGAAATAACATATAGCAAAGACAAAAGTTTGTTTTAATAAGTTTGCTATATATTTTGGGGCATCTTGTTTGCTTAAGGAAGCAACAACAGGTAATGTTGCAAAAAGAATCCATAAGCCAAACGCAACACTTATAACTATTTGGATATAAGGCGCTAGAGTTGAAAAAGAAGCTGAAGAAAGGTCTTGAACACTATTGAAAAGAGCCATAAATAAAGGACAAAATAAGCATTTACTAAAAGCACTAATTCTATCTGGTAGCGGTTTGCAATTGCCTAAAAGCATGTCGCTTTCAACTTTGCCTTTATCATTTACGTTCCAAGTATATGGGGTTCCATCATACATACAAGTCCAAGTTGAACCTGATTGGGTGCAGACATGAGCTGTTGACCCTGCTGTTCCAGGTGCTGCATTTTCTACAACCCCAGTACTAGCGTTAGATTTTTGAATATGGAAAAACATTGCAAAAAATGCAATTAATGTAAAAAACAGTAGAATAGTTTTACTTTTTCTTGCCATTAAAAGGGGTTCCTATTACAAAAATACCAATTAAAAACATAATAATTATTATTAGATATGAAAAAATGTTAAAACCTTTGCTTGTAATAAACTCAAAAAATTTAATGTGGTATAGTATAACAACCACTCCAAGCATTAAAATGTTTAAAAACCAGTTTTTCATTCTATATTCCTTTAAGCATTATAACATACAAAATTATTAATTTGTGTTACAGTTTTTTGATAATTTTCTTTATATTATTTTTATTGAATCTTTTAATATTGAGGTTTGGGGCTTTAAAAGAGGGGGTAAAATTATTTACTTCAGCACACATTGGTCCTAAAAATATTTTGCAAATATATGATTTTGTTAGTTTTTTTATAGGCAAAGAATATTCTTTTGGATTGTTTATTGTTATAACTTTATTTATTTTTAGTTTGTTTTGCCATTTTTCTTTGTGTGATAATATTTTATCTAAAACAATAGCTCCAACTCCTTTAGTTATAAAAGAAACCTCATTTATATCTTCTAGATTATTTAGTAACAAATTTATTTGTTTTGCATGAGAATCCGAATTTTTTAGAGTCGCAGGATAATTTATTGCTGCAACATTATAATTTTCTTTAAGAATTTCTCTCCATAAAGGTTTGAAAACGTTTTTGCTTTCAAAAAATGATGGTAGCATTATAATCATGTGTCCTGATTGTTTACTTATTTCATAAAGCTCTATGCTTTTTAAAAATTCTTTATAACATTCATTAAACTCTCCTTCAAAGCGACGAATATCCCAATTGTCTAATAATCTACAGGTTTTCTTTTTGTAATGTCTTTGAATTCTCCATTTTTGGTAAAAGAAAACATCTTCCCAAAAAAAATTGCCACCTAAAGTATAAAAGTCAGAAATCATTAAAAGTCTCCTTTAATTTGTTTCGTTGGGAATCGCAGTTATACTAACTTTAGCTTTTGAACTTCCATCTCTTTCTATTAATATTTGAACAGCTCTTCCGCTTTTTATATAAGTCATTTGTGAAATCTTTGTACGGACTGTAGCCACTTCAGTCCATTGCATTTTGGGCATTTCAGTCATATGAAAGTCATATACAGCACTGGCGTTGTATGGGGTAGTATAAACGAGTGATCCTATCCAGTTTTTGCCACTTCCTAAAGCTTTTGTTTCTTCTAAATCAATTGTGGCAGGTTCAGGAAAGGGGATGTCTGGAAAAAGAGTGTAGTATGGAGGTATTTCAGATCCGTCTGGACTCTTTAATATGGGTCTTTCTTTGGTTGAGCATCCTATAGTTATAAGTAATAGAGATGTTATTAGTATTAACTTTGTTTTATTCATTAATTTTATTCCTTATATATCCATTTATACTATATTACTATATATAAGTTAAAAAAATGCTAATGTCTTCGACATCGAGTCTATTAACATTTTGTTAATATTTGAGTCTATGGTTGGTTTTGTTTGTGCTTGTTGTAATGTTTTTTTGAAAAAAGTTTAAATAAAAAGTGTATAAAAACAGTGGATTAAAAAAAAGATGTAAAAAAGATGGATTTTTTTGAAAAAAGTTATTGACTTTTGAATTGGTGGTGGCTATAACCCTCTTACCGCAGCAACGATGGTCGGTAACGAAAATTGTTGAGTGGTTGAATGAGCGTTAAGCTCGTGGTTATAAGACAAGTAAATAAGATA
>JAWXUC010000023.1:0-8976 GCA_044432975.1 Alphaproteobacteria bacterium
TTTTGAAAATTACAGGTTGCGTGTTAGAATTTTATGTGGTTAACTAAAGAAAGTACAAACTTAATATGAATAGATTTTTTTATAAAAAAAACAACTTGCCCCCAAATTTGACGATGACCCGCCTTTTAAAAAATCAAACATTCGAACTCGGTTAAGTGCTTGAAAAACATACAAAAAAAGCACCTTTTCAGGTGCTTTGTCTGAATGGTGAGCCCGACGGGATTCGAACCCATGACCCTTTGATTAAAAGTCTTGTGGGCTAGGTTTCCTTTGTGTTTTTATACAGAGGCTAAAATCTTTGCAAACCCTCAGTTTGTCTAGGGTTGTGAAAAATATTTTTCTTGACAAATTTGATTGAGCTGGATAGAATTTGCTTAAAAATGCGGCACCAGTGCGGCACCGGTGCGGCACCGAGATTTAACACAAGGATATAATTTTATGCAAAATAACAAATTTAAGTTCACTAATCCAGCAATTAGAGATTTGCCTATTCCAAGCAAAAGAACTTTCTATTATGACACCATTGAGCCAAAGTTATCTTTGCAGGTTACACCATCAGGTGCAAAAACCTTTTATATCAGACAAAGAGTAAACGGGAGTGATATTAGGGTTAAACTAGGGCAACCACCAGTTATGAAAGTTGAAGAGGCAAGAGTTGCTGCGGTTGCTAATAGAAAAATGATGAATGATGGTGAAAATCCAATGATTCAAAGCAAAAAATATAAAGAAGAATCAACTTTGCTGGATTTGTATAATGATTTTATGGAAGACAGAGAGCGTTTCTTAAGCAAAACCACAATCAAAGGTTATAACGGAATTTGGAAGAATAAGATTTCTGTATTAGCAAAAAGAAGAATTTCTGAAGTAACAGGCGATGACTTAAAGAGATTGCATCATAAGTGGTCTCAAAATGATGGTAATTATATTGCAAACTATTGCATCAAGATAATAAAGGCAATGTTTAACTTTGCAATTAAAGAAGACAAATACAATGGCAGAAACCCTGCAATCTCTGTTAAAATGAACAAAACAGAGTCAAGAGTTAGGTATATGGAGCATAATGAAATAGAAATGTTTTTCAAAACCCTAACAGAATATGACAATGAAATCAGCAGAGATGCCATCTTAATGCTTATTTTTACAGGTGCAAGAAAACGAAATGTTTTAGAAATGAACTGGAACGATATTGACCTAAGTGCCAAAGTTTGGAAAATTCCCCAAACCAAAACCGCTAAGAACCAAACCTTAGCCTTAGTAGAACCCGCAATAGAAGTTTTGCAAAGAAGATTTGCAACTAGAGTTAATGAATGGGTGTTTTATTCTGCAAACTCAAAGTCAGGACATTTAGAAGACATCAAAAGAGCTTGGCAAAGTGTTTTGAAAAAAGCAAACATAACAAACCTAAGAATTCACGACCTCCGCCATACCCTAGCAACATATATGATTGCCAACGGAGCAGATGCCTTCATGGTAAAACGCGCCTTAACCCACAAAAGCCTCCAATCCACCGAAGTCTACGTAAACCTAGGAATAGAACACCTAAGAGACAAACTAAACGATACAGTAGATAAAATGATTAATATTGGCAAGAAGTAATAATACTTGACTTTTAATAAAAAACACTATATTTTCATTAAAAAGAAAAGGTGTTTAATATGAGAAAAACAATTAAAAATCAAATACTTTCTAGAATTTATGGCAGAGGTAGGGGTTGGTGCTTTACAGCAAATGACTTTACAGTTGATTTTAATCGCAATGAAGTAACAGTTGCCCTTCACACTTTAGCTAAAAACAATATAATTAGACGTATTTCAACGGGTCTTTATGATTACCCACTTTATAGTAGTATTTTAGAAAAATATGTTGCACCAGATATGGAACAAGCTGCTTTAGCTCTTGCCAGAAAGTTTTCGTGGAGAATACAACCAACCGGTGAAACAGCGTTAAATTATCTAGGTTTGTCAAATCAAGTAAGCTCTAAATATACTTATTTTTCTGATGGTCCAAGCAAAGCTTATAATTTAGATGGACAAGAAATTAAGTTTAAGCATCACACATTTAAAGAAGCGTCCATAAGCAACAGCAACGCTAATTTAACTATTCAAGCTATAAAACATACCGGAGAAAATAATATAACTGCAGATTTTAAGCTAAACCTTGCCAGTAGGTTTTCTAAAGAGGAGTGGCTTAAAATAAAAAAATCAACTGCAAAAGCAACTGGTTGGGTTTATGAGATAATTACAGAAATAAGTGAGAACAAAAATGATTGAAAAAATAGCTAATTTATCTGCTTTAGAAAGAAACGCCATTTTTATTGAGGCATCTAGCCAATATAAGATAAATGCAGAAATGATAGAAAAAGATTTTTGGGTGTGCTGGACTTTAAATCGCATATTTATAAATGAAAACTTAAGCAAAATTCTTTGCTTTAAAGGCGGAACATCTCTTTCTAAGGTTTTTAATTTAATTGAAAGATTTTCTGAAGATATTGATCTTATTTTAGATTGGAATACAATCTCAGAAGGAAAAGAAATTGTTAAAAACAGTAAGAATCAACAAGATAAAAGAAATAAAGAACTTTTAAGTAGTTCTCAAGAATATATTAAAGCTATCTTGCAACCACTAATACAAGAAGCCTGTGGAGATACTTGCATTGTTGAAATTGATATAAATGACCCAAACACCTTGCAAGTTAAATATCCTAAAAGTGTTTCTGGTTCATATTTAAGACCTTTTATTAAATTAGAAATAGGAGCTTTGGCAGCTTGGCTTCCTAATCAAAACCATTCTATAAAGCCATATATAAATAATTTAAATGAAAAATTGATTTTTGAAGATATTATTGTTCCAACAATCACAGCAGAAAGGACTTTTTGGGAGAAAGCAACAATTTTACACAAAGAGCACTACAGAACATCTGGCAATCCAGATAGATACTCAAGGCACTATTATGATTTGTATAAAATGGCAAACTCAAAAATAAAGCAAAGCTCTTTTCAGCAAAAAGATTTATTAACAGAAGTTGTAGAGTTTAAGAAAACTTTTTATCCTTCTGGCTGGGCAAATTATGATAAAGCAAAATTAGGTACTTTAAAGCTTATGCCATCTGCTTTAGCTGTTTCATATTTAGAAAAAGATTACGCTAAAATGCATGAAATGATTTTTGGTGATTATCCTAGTTTTGATACAATAATGTCGTTTCTAGAAGCTTTAGAAACAGAAATTAACAATTTGGAGAAAGAGCAATGAAAGCGTATAATGAAGAGAGGCATTTTGATTTGGGGTTGTGTTTAAGCAAAAATCAGGCTTATTTTGAAAATATTGACTTTGGAGATGATTGCAAAAGAGATGTTTTTAATATCTTAACATCATGTGTTCAAAATATTAGTTTTAGCAACTGTTTGTTTCAAAATTTAGATCTTTCTAATGAGTTGATTAGTCCTTCACTATCTTTTACCAACTGCACTTTTAAAGGGCAGACAAGCTTTGTAAAGGCTATGTTTACAAGAGATGTTTCTTTTTATGGCTCAACCTTTGTTGGCACAACAGATTTTAGCAATGCAGACTTCAAAGGCAATGTATCTTTTGAAAAAATACATACCAAACCTGCCAGCGGATACTTTTATTTTAGAGGCGATGAGCTTAAAGAACAAGCTTTAGCAACAAAATTGTACAATCAAAAGGTTTCTTTTTCTAAAGCGGTTTTTGAAACTAGGGTTTCATTTTTAGATAGAATTTTTTCTGGTCCGCTTTCTTTTTCATATTGCTAGTTTTATCATGAGTTTTGGTTTACAAACGTAGATGTTGGGTTAAAATCAAACTTTCATGGCATTTCTTATAAATGTGATGGTGTTAAAGATATTGATATCTGCTATAGAATATTGGCAAACGTTCTAAAAATAACCGGACACTCAGAAAGACAAGCAAAAGAAATAGAAAAGCTAGAAGAAAAAGCATTCAAAAAAGAAGAAAACAAAGCCAATCTTTTAGAAGAAAAACCACAAAAAGCCTTTGATAACACCAAACTCTTAACCACTGAAGAAGCCGCCGACTACCTAGGAGTAAAAACCAACACCCTAGAAAAATGGCGCCACACCGGCTTAAGCGACCTAAAATACATAAAAATAGGTAGAACCGTAAAATACCGCCTAGAAGATCTACAAGAATATATTAGTAGTAATAAGAACTGAGGGGGCTTATGAAGATTCTAATTATTGGACCGCTAGGAGCAGGAAAGTCATCTCTTGCTTATGAAATTAATAAACAGCTTGGAGTAACTAGGCTTAACCTTGATGAAATCTGCAGAAACCCAAAAGATGGGAGCTATTATCCTAGAGAAGAGCAATTTGCAAAACTTAATGATTTTATAACAAGCCACAATAATTGGGTTGCTGAGGGTTGTCAGAAGTATCTTTATGAGAAAATGCATCCAAATTTAATTATTGATATGAGAATTAATCGTTTTATTGCAATTTGGCGCTTTACAACCAGATTTATAAAAGCAAAAAAGCTAATAGGTAAAACAATAGATAAAGATTTACCTGTGCAAGCATACCATTATAGAAAAATAACATTTACAAAAATAAGAGACTATGATGTTACAGGACAAGAAATTAACGCAGAAATAAAAGAGTACTTAAAAACAACAAATATCAAAACAATCACTTGCAAAAGCTTTAAGGATTATAAAAAGGTGTTTGAGATTATTGGAGAGATAAAATAGGCAGAACCGTAAAATACCGCCTAGAAGATCTACAAGAATATATTAGCAGTAATAAGAACTAAATAAAGTGTCATATTAAAGTATAAATTTTTAACTAGACATTAATATCTTTTAGTATACTGTTTTTTATAAGGAGAGTTTTATGAAAAATAATACAATAGATTCCAACCAATCTTTTTTTAATGATATTAAAAACCTGCTTAGCTTAGCAAGAGAAGCTACATATAGGGCTGTTAACTCTGCTATGGTGGAAACCTATTGGAATATTGGAAAACGTATTGTTGAAGAAGAACAAAACGGAAAAACTCGTGCTGATTATGGCGGGCGTTTGATAGAAAATCTTTCAAAATATTTAACAGATACTTTTGGCAAAGGCTTTTCTGAAGCTAATCTTCAAAATATGCGGAGGTTTTATAATGTATTTCCAGAATTCCCTACACGCTGTGTAGGAAATCTGTCTTGGTCAAATATCCGCACAATTATGCGAATTGATAATAATCAAGAAAGAGATTATTACCTTCAAGAAGCATCTTCACAAAATTGGTCATCAAGATTGTTAGAAAGAAATATTAAAAGCGGTTATTACAAAAGAGTTTTATCTTCTCAAACAGATACTACTGACAATACTGCTCAAACTTTGGCATTAACAAATGTAAAAGATTTTATTAAAGACCCTTATGTTTTGGAGTTTCTGGATGTTCCAGAAGACTTGAGCGGTAAAGAAAGTGTTTTAGAGCAAGCGTTAATCAATAATTTACAGAAATTTTTATTAGAACTTGGCAAAGGTTTTTCTTTTGTTGCTCGTCAGCAAAGAATTAGTACTGAAACCGACCATTTCTATGCTGATTTAGTTTTTTATAACTACTTATTAAAATGTTTTGTTGTGATTGATTTAAAATCAACCAAGTTGTCTCATGCAGATATTGGTCAAATGGATATGTATGTTAGAATGTTTGATGAGCTTAAACGCGGTGTTGATGATAATCCAACAATTGGGATTATTCTTTGTGCAGATAAAAGTGAAACCATGGTTAAATATTCTGTTTTAAAAGAAAGCTCACAAATTTTTGCAAGTAAATACAAAACAATTCTTCCATCAGAAGAAGAGCTAGCTCAAATGATTGAACAAGAAAACAAAAAAATTCTAGAAAATAGATAATTATAGGATGATGTATGAAAATAAATTTAGAGGAGAAAATAAAAATGCAAAGTGTAAAAATAATAATAACTGGTGGAACTATTGACTCTGAATGGTGTCCATCTAAAGATACTGCAATTGTAAAAGAAACAAGTAGTATTCAAGATTATATAAACAAATACATACAACCAAATTGTACTTTTTCTTATGAAGTTGTTGCAATGAAAGATTCAAGAGATATTACGCAAAAGATTCAAAATAAAATAGTTAGTGTAATTGAAAACTCTACAGAAGAACATATTATAATAACACATGGTACATATACAATGAGCGATACAGCAAAATATTTACAAAATAACTTATCTAAAAATGCGCTAAATAAAAAAATTGTTTTAACCGGTTCTTTTTACCCTCTTGAAGGATTTGCTCCAAATGATGCATCTTTTAACTTAGGTTTTGCAATTGGTGTTGCCAATTTCATAAGCTCAGGTGTTTATGTAGCAATGCACTCAGAAGTATTTGAGCCAGAGAATGTAAAAAAAGATATAGAGCGGGCTCACTTTAATAAAAAGTAACAAACCCTAACAAAATAAGCATTTTTAACAAAACGCGGGCATTCTATTTTACATTTCGCGGGAGTTCTATTTTACAAAACACGGACTTTTCGCTTTACATTTTGCAGAAAGTTTTTGCGTTTAGCTCTAAAAAACTTCTCAAAATAAAAAGTTTTTTAGAAATTTATATAAAAACTTCTTGAAAAAAGAAGTTTTTTAGATTATAATAAAATAAAGAAAATAAATTGAAAGAATATAAAATGATAGAAAGACCATTATATTTAAGCAGATTAAAAGCTTGGCAAGATAAAGACATGATAAAAGTTATCACAGGCATTAGGCGTTGTGGCAAGTCTAGTTTGTTGATTAATTTTGCGGAAAATCTTAAAAAAGATGGGGTTTTAGACAGTTGTATTATTCAAATGAATTTTGAAGACCTTAAATATGATGGAATGGACTATAAAACATTGCATGATATTTTGCTTGCTCAAGTAGAGCAAAACAAAGAAAATAAAACATATATCTTTTTAGATGAAATTCAAAAAGTGCCAGAATGGGAAAAAATGGCAGCATCATTAAGATTAAACCCAAATGTTGATTTATATTTAACAGGCTCTAATGCTTATATGCTTTCTTCAGAGCTAGCAACCTTTTTATCTGGCAGATATATTGAAATTAAGATGTTGCCATTGTCTTTTAAAGAATTTTTATCTTTTTATAACTTCTCTTCAGATACTTCATTAGAAAAGAAGTTTGGTTTTTATATGAGATATGGCGGAATGCCCTCATTAAAAGATTATAACTTTAATGAAAGACAAACACTAGACACTTTAGATGGAATTTATAACACTGTTTTAATAAAAGATGTTATTACCAGATCAACTAACAAAGATGTTAATGTTATTAAGAAAATACTTCATTTCTTAGCAGATAATATCGGAAACTTAAGTTCTATAAATAGCATTACTAACACTTTATATACAAATAAAGGTATTACAAGCAAAAATAACAGTTTGGTAGAAAGTTATATTTCTCTTTTAGAAAATGCCTTTATTTTTTATAATATAGGGCGTTATGATATTAAAGGAAAAGATTATCTAAAAAGCTTGAATAAGTATTATATTGTTGATTCTGGGCTTCGTTCTTTTTTATTAAACAGAGTAATAGACACAGGCAGAATTATAGAAAACATCGTTTATTTTGAGCTTTTAAGAAGGGGGTATAACGTTTCTATTGGCAAAGTAGGAGATAAAGAAGTTGACTTTATAGCCACAAATAATGATGAAAAAATATATTATCAAGTTTGTGAAAACATCTCTTCAGAAGAAACAAAGAGCCGAGAACTAAGCTCTTTAAGAGATATAGAAGACAGCTATCCAAAGTTTGTACTAACAATGGACACCCTAACAACCCAAACAACCGAAGACGGCATAAAAATCACAAACATTATAGACTGGTTGCTAGCTGAGTAAACAAAAAAGACAGTGCATTTAAAACACTGTCTTCGCTGTTGTTGCTTAAATTAAATCTATACTAGATCATTTATGGTTTTGTTTAATGTTATATAGCTAACACTTGATTTTAAGTTATTGATGTTAAGCTTATTCTCCTCTTCTGGATTATAAGGGCGACACTCAAAAGGTATTGGTTCATCATCATTTTCATACTTTTTATAATGACGTCCTATTACTTTCATAAAAGACAAGAAATCTTCACCTTTTTTGTATCTATAAATCATCTCTCTATCAGATTCAAACACACTTCTGCCATTATCAACGGTATTAACCGCGCAGGTTTTATCTAATAGCTGATCCATTATTTCTTCATCAACACCTCTTACCCAACCGCTTAAGACAATACTTTCTGGGGTTGCTTCATCTCCGTAGAACGCACTCCAAACAAGATTTGGAACTTGATTAGCCTTTGGAGCAGCCCCGAGCATATCATCTCTAAAATAAGCTCTAGCAGTTTGGTCGCTAATTACCTTATCCATTCTAGGATAACACCATGCAACACCATCTTTTTCTAACAAGCTATGCATCTGATAAGGAACTTTATTCAAATAAGACATATTAATATTCTCCTTGAGCTATTGAGGTTTCTGCAACTTCTTGTTGTAATTGAGCTAAAATATCTTTAGTTAAAGCTTTTCTTTTTTTCTTATCTAGCTTTCTGGCTTCTTGATTTTCTTGAGCTTTTCTCATAAATTCTTCAATTTTGCCATCAAACTCACACATTAAGATGCTTTGTTTGGCGTCTTGCAAAAACTGAACTTTCATAAAGTCATTAGGCAAATTAAGACCAGACAACCTAACCACCGTGCGAGAATTAAAGCGAATTGCAAAGATGATTTTGTTATTCTTTTTATCCTCTGTTAAAAGTTTTTTCATTCTGTTGCTGCCGTCCCACTCTTCTTGATTGTTAATCACTTTGATGTTGTAATCAATTAATTTTTCAACTTGAGACGCTGTTTGAAAAGCATTTGGGTTTTCTTTTAAATATGCTTCTACTTTTTCTTTGCTACCTGGTTTATCATATGTAATTAAACAACCATCTTTAGC
>JAWXUC010000024.1:0-4050 GCA_044432975.1 Alphaproteobacteria bacterium
TGTTGTCATCTTCTTTAGGTGAACTTAAAGATTGTCCCATTGCTTGAGATGAAAATAGCAAGAAAGCACTTGCAACAGCCGCTTTACTTTTATTTGAAATTGTATCTTTAGTTCTTTTTAGTAATTTTCTTATATCAGACATTTTATATCTCCAATTTAAGTTTCTTCTTATTAGCTATAATATCACAAATTAATATATTGTGCAATAATAAATACTTTAATTACAGAAAAAAGCATCTTTTGATATTGTAAAAATATGGGTTATTTACACTTATATACCAACTTCAAGTTTGGTGTAGCCAATTAATTTCTGATTAGCTATATGATAAGGTTTTGGTTTACTCTAGTGTTATCAAAAAATTAAGTTAGATTTCTTTAATTTTCTTTTGAATAATTTCGTTAGAGATAATATCACTTGCTACGCATTGCTCTTCTAACTTACTACAAATTAAAACATTTTTTTTGCCTTCTTTAGCTGTTGTAATTTCTTGGCTTGGATTGTCAATTCTATTTAAAAATGCACCTAATTCTTCTTTTAAGCTTTCTCCAGCAACAGCAATTTCTTTTCCATTAATATTAAGTGTTTTGTTTACAAAATCGATATGGAACTTGTTGTTTTTGCAATCTTCAATTTTCATAAACTTTTCTCTTCGCCCGTGGTCGATTAATCCTTCTATTTCAACTTTGGCTCCATTTTGATATTCAATATTAACAACAGCATTTTGGGTCCAATTAAATTTATTATTCTTTTTAACTTTACTAGATTTTACGTTTGATTTTATTAAATCACTGATAATTGCTAAATCATGAATCATTAATTCTGGAATAACATTTGTTGTTCTTTCTCTTATAACATTTGGACTACAACGCAATCCTTTTATACTAAAAATTTCATTTTTCAGATGTTTTTTAAGCTCAACAACTGCAGGATTATAATTTTCGGTATGTCCAACCATCACAAAAGCTTCACTATTTGCTTCAGCTTTAATTAAAGCATCGCATTCTGCCTCATTCATAGCCATAGGTTTCTCAACTAAACATGGTATATTTTTACCTAAAATAGCAAGAGTCTGCTCGAGGTGGCACTGTGCAGGACTAGATATTATAACCGCATCAGTATTATCTTTTGATATTTGTGATATATCTTCAAAAAACGGAACCCCAAGCTCTTCTGCAGCTATTTTAGAAGATTCTGGGTTTGAATTAATGATGCCAGAAATTTCAACATCATCTCCAAAACAACGCCTTAAAACATCAAGATGTTTGCGCCCCATATTTTTGCATCCAATAATAGCTATTCTTTTTTTAGTCATTATAAAATCCTTTTAAGTTAATGAAATTATTTTATCATAAATATATTTTTTGTAAATATCTAAATTTTCAGATTCAAATGTACCACCAGATTTGAGATATGCAGTTAGAACTTTGAATAATTAAAATTTTTGATTTTTTTAAATACAACGACTACAAAAGCTTAATGTCAAATCGGTTCGAATGTACCATAAAAACAAGCCTTGTCAAAAACAAAATATTCGAACTCGCTCAAAGCCTTGGAAAACATACAAAAAAAGCACCTTTCTAGGTGCTTTTACTAAATGGTGAGAGATTCAACACAATGCACGGGCTAGTTTTAAGGCAACAAACGGCGGTCATTGCGAGCGAAGCGTAGCGTCATGCCGGACCACGATCCGGTACCAATCAAAAAACTATCTATATTCTAGCTTTTCCCAACGTTCTCCCACAATTATCCTAACAACAAAACTATTGACTTTGTATTGCAAATGTATTATATTGTAATTATAGAGTCTTTCTCGACTAAATAGGCTCGTTTTTTGGGAGGTATTTTTGTGTTTTGAATTTAGCTTTTCTATGCCGTGTAGTAGGCTCTCCACAAAGACGAAAAGTTAAAAAGCAAAACGCAAAAGACGACTAACAAAAAATAGTCTATTTAGTCGAGAAAGACTCTAAGAACAGGGAGAAAAATTATGAATACAGTAATTCAAACTAGAATTGATAGCCAAACTAAACAAAATGCAGAGGCTATCTTAAAAAGATTGGGCTTAACCTTAAATGATGGGATTAGAATGTTTGTAAATCAAGTTACCTTAAACAAAGGTATTCCATTTATGCCAATAATTCCAAGTGATTTTAATGAAGAAACTTTGCAAGTAATAGATGATTTGGATAATAGCGTAAATTGTGCAAAATTTAACACTACAGATGAATTGTTTGAGGACTTGGGAATTTAAGATGCTAACTATTATCCGCTCAAACAAATTCAAAACCGATGTTAAAAAAATCAAAAATAAGAAAGATATTGAAGAACTAAAAAGCGTTATTGTTGCTTTAGCTAATAATCAGGAACTAGATGCAAAATATAAAGCTCATCAACTAATTGGCAATTATAATGGCTATATGGAATGTCATATAAAGCCAAATTTATTGCTCATCTATAAGATTGACAATGGTGAATTGTGCCTATATCTATACAGACTAGGCTCACATTCTATGTTATTTAAGAAATAAACAACTTATCATTGTTGGGTCAAAAATTGCCACCTCAATTTTCTCCAAGGATTATTTTTAATAAGATTATCCATAAGTCGCCACAAATGACTTCTGGACTTGCTGGGATTTTTAATGCAGGCAAACCTACAATAAAAAGTAAACTTGTTGAATCTGAATCAAATCTAAAGAGTTTTTATCATTTGTTTTTTATATACTTAAATATAAATAAACTACAAATAATTAAAACAGTTGAAATAGCAGGCAGAATCAATGATGCTGTCATCGATGTAAATAAAAAACCATTTATCATAAAGTAAACGCCAGCTAGAAGGCTTATCAAAAGAGAGCTTGAAAACATTAAATCTAGCTTTTTA
Organism: Alphaproteobacteria bacterium; assembly: GCA_044432975.1. GTDB lineage: Bacteria > Pseudomonadota > Alphaproteobacteria > RF32 > CAG-239 > JAWXUC01. The sequence continues at coordinate 2,883 of JAWXUC010000024.1, forward strand.
GATGTTGTTTTAATTAATCCGCTACCGACTAAGAAAAATAAAGGTGCTAAAATAGTAAACATTCCTGTAATGGCAAATAAATACGCAATAACACTTTCAATATAAAAAGAAATGATTGCAGATAATATTAACAATAAAAATAAAATAACTCTAGATTTTTTTACATATTGTGTTTTGTTCAAATTCTTTTGACTAAAATCCTTTATAATTGTAGAAGAGACCAAGTAAGTAAAAGTATCAATAGTAGACATTACTGTAGAAATTAATATTAGACTTAAAAAACTCGCCATAAACTTAGGGTAATATGGGTTATTTAATATAGTAAATAATGCATTATCCGATATTGTCTCAGAAGTTAACACTCCTTGAGCAGAAATTCCTAATAAAGTCATTGGTATTGTCATAATTAAATAACTAAGAATACAAGCAAGGATACCGTTCTTTGCTGTTTTCTCACTACTTGCAGAGAATATTCTTTGCCAGAAATCTCCCATTGCAATAGATAAAATAAAGCCAAATAAAGCCATTAAGAAAAAATTCAAAAATGTTTGTCCTTGATAAATTGATGCAAAATTTAATGCATTTTCAGCTTTTAGTGGTGTAAAAAACAAAAGAGGAATAACTAATAACATTATAAAAAATTGTAAAATATCTGTTTTTACAATTGTCTTGTAACCACCAAGCAATAAATAAGATGCAACAACTCCGCAGGATATTAAAACAGAAGCAACTTTACTAAAATTAAATAAAGTATGTATAAAATTACCTAATACAAAAAATTGTAAGGCTATCAATAAAAAAACAGAAACAATTATTACAAGAGCACTTACTTTTTCTGTTTTTACACCTATAAAATCTTTTACCATTTCAGAAATAGTAATATAGCCTTTTTCTTTGGACGTTTTTCTAGCTTTAGGGGCAAAAAATGCTAAAAATAAAAATCCTAGGCATCCACCTAAATAGAAATTATATAATCCGTATCCTGCTATAAATCCAATACCTACAGACGTTAATAGTCCTCCACCATCTCTGAAAGATGAAGTATTTGGGCTCTACGTCAAAACATGGGGCAAAAGTAGTTTTCAAGAATAAAAAAATCGTTTATATTAGTTTTGCAAAACAACAATTTAATATAAAGGAGAACTACCGATGCTTGATTACAACTTTA
>JAWXUC010000025.1:0-3741 GCA_044432975.1 Alphaproteobacteria bacterium
GCTCCAGCTTTTGAAGAGCCAGCTGTTCAAGAATATTCAGAACCAACAGATTTAGGCGCTCCAAGCTTTGAAGAACCAACAGCTCCAGCTTTTGAAGAGCCAGCGGTTCAAGAATATTCAGAACCAACAGACTTAGGTACTCCAAGCTTTGCAGAGCCAACAGCTCCAGCTTTTGAAGAACCAGCAGTTCCTACTTTTGAAGAGCTAGCAACTCCAGTCATTAAAGATCCAATGTCTTTAGATGATGACGATGATAGTTATTTTATAGATAATTCAGTCTCAGAGCCTGCAGCATCTCCAGAAGCTTCAGCATATCAAGAGCCTAAAACAGATGATTTGTGATTATAAAGACTGTGGCGGTTGCAAGTATAAAGAACTTAGCTTTGATGATTATCAAAAAAAGATTTCTCAAAATAGAGAACAAGTTTTCTTCGCTCCATTTTGTTCAAGAAGAAGAGTAAATTTTTCTTTTGTTGGAAAAAAATTTGGTTTTTATCAAGCAAAGTCTCATAATATTATAGATGTTGAAAAGTGCAACGCCGTTTGTTTTGATATTAAAAAAATAAAAGAATTTGTTTTGATGTTAGGTTATAAAGAAGGTGAAGCTTTTATAACCAAAGCAGCAAATGGTTTGGCGCTTAAAGTTGTGGCAAAAGCAGAAATTACCTTAGATAACAAATTAGATTTAGCAGATTTCTTAAATGCAAATGATGATATTATAAGCATTGCAATTAATGATTATGAGGTTAAAAAAGCCGAGCCATATATAAATATTTGCGGGGTTAAGGTTTTTATAAATCCTGATAGTTTTTTGCAAGCAACGCAAGAATCAGAAGCTAAAATGGTTGAGCTATGTTCTCAATACCTAAAAGATACAAATGGCAAAATATTGGATTTATTTTGTGGTTTAGGCACTTTTTCTTATTCTTTATGTGGTAATATCAAAAACAAAATAACCTCAATAGATAGCAATGATATTGCTCTTGATTTATTTAAAAAGACAGTTAATGCCAATCAAATTGCCAATATAGATATAAAAACACAAAACTTAATCAAATATCCATTAACCGCAGAAGAGTTAGAAACTTTTGATGCAATTGTTTTTGATCCTCCATATAAAGGCGCCTTAAATCAGGTTAAAGAAATTTGCAAATGCAATAAGATGTTTAAGAAAATCGTTGCAATTTCTTGCAATGAAGAAAGTTTTAATGTTGATAAAAAAGAACTAGAAAATAAAGGTTACAAATTAACAGAGCTAACTTATGTTGATCAATTTTTATATTCAGATCACATAGAATTGGTAGCCCTTTTTGAAGGTTAATAAAAAAAAGCTTTATAAAATACGTTGTTTATAATCAATAATATTACTTGAAATAAAATTTAAATAGTGTATTAAATAAACAAAATTAATTTAAAATATTGAATGTAAGGATAAAAAAATGGCTTCAATGGCAGAAAAAATGGCTTCAGGCTTAGATATGAATGCGTTTTCAAAAGCAAAAGAATTAAAAAGTAGACTTGTGTTTACAGTTTTAGCTTTAATCGTTTTTAGATTAGGTACTTTTATACCTCTTCCAGGGATTGACCCTCATGTATTATCAGATATTTTCTCTCAAAATTCTGGCGGTATTTTAGGAATGTTTAACATGTTCTCTGGTGGTGCGTTATCTCGTATGACTATTTTTGCGCTTAATATTATGCCATACATTTCAGCATCAATCATTATTCAGCTTGCTCAGTCAGTTATTCCATCTTTAGGCGCATTGAAAAAAGAAGGCGAAGCAGGACACAGAAAAACAACTCAATATACCAGAATTTTAACAGTTTTGATTACAATTGTTCAAGGTTATGGTATTGCTGTTGGTTTACAATCAATGACAGGTTCAGCAGGTTCATCTGCCGTAATTAATCCTGGCTTTACATTTATTTTCACAACTGTTGTTTCATTAGTTGGCGGTACAATGTTTATTGTATGGTTAGGAGAACAAATCACATCACGTGGTGTTGGTAACGGTTCATCATTAATCATTACAGTTGGTATTATTGCAAGCATTCCATCTGCACTTGCTCAAACATTTGAGTTAGGTCGTGTTGGCTCAATGTCTACAGCAACAATTTTAATGCTTATGGTAATGGTTTTTGCTTTGATATATGTTATTATTTTAGTAGAAAGAGCTGCAAGAAAAGTTATTATTCAATATCCAAAACGTCAAGTTGCAGGTAGAATGATGGGTGCAGAAAATTCTTTCTTACCATTAAAAATCAACCCAACAGGTGTTATTCCTCCAATTTTTGCATCTTCTTTGTTATTGTTACCAATTACAATTGCAAACTTATCAGCAAACAATGGTCCAGCATGGGTTCAAAAAATTAGTCAATATTTAGGACATGGACAACCATTATACTTAGCTTTATATGGCGCTTTAATTTTGTTCTTTGCATTTTTCTATACAGCGATTGTGTTCAATCCAGAAGAAACAGCAGACAATCTTAAAAAACATGGTGGTTTTGTTGCAGGTATCAGACCAGGAAAAATGACTGCAGAATATTTAGACTATGTTATCACACGTTTAACCGTTTTAGGCGCAGTATATTTAACCTGTTTATGTATCTTGCCAGAAATCTTGATTTCAAAATTATCAGTACCTTTTGTATTGGGCGGAACAACATTATTAATCGTGGTTCAAGTAACAATGGATTTTGTAACTCAAGTTCAATCACATTTAATTGCTCATCAATACGAAGGTTTGATTAAAAAAGCAAACTTAGTTAATAAAAAGAAAAAATAATGGATAACTTATATTTTGTTTTTACTGGCGCTCCAGGCTGCGGTAAAGGAACACAAGCTAGAATCTTAAAAGACAAAACAGGCATTGCTCATCTGTCAACAGGAGAGATGTTGCGTGCAGAAACTGCCACAGGCTCAATCTTAGGTTCTCAAATTAAAGAGCTTTTAGATAAAGGTCAGTTTGCGACCGATGAAATGATTATTGAAATGGTTTCAAACAGAATAGAACAAGAAGATTGCAAAAAAGGCTTTATCTTAGATGGTTTTCCAAGAACATTAGCTCAAGTAGACGCTCTAAAAGCAATGCTAGATGCTAAAGGAATAAAGCTTAATGCTGCAATTCAAATTCAAGTTCCTGATGAAATTATAATGGAACGTATTTTAGGCCGTTATGCGTGCATGAAATGCGGGCAGGGGTATCATGATAAATTTTTGAAACCAAAGATTTATGGTGTATGCGATGTCTGCGGAGATACTAATTTTTATAGAAGGGTTGATGATAACAGAGAAACCGTTCAAGCAAGATTAGTGAACTATCGAGAAAAAACATACCCAACAATCCCCGCCTTTGAAAAAGCAGGCCTGTTAAAGACCGTTGATGGCACAGGCACAATAGAAGCCACAGCCAACAAAATATGGAACATAATATCAAATTAGATATAGAGCGGGATTTTACTCCCGCCTTTTTTAATAATTATCTATATATTTAAAATTCCCCTTCACTGGTGAAGGGGTGGCAGGCGTAGCCTGACGTGGTAGTTAAATAAATTATTTTTATTTCAATTGCATTTACGCTAGACCATTTTACGAAAAAATAGAATATGCCTGTGATGGATTTTGTTTTTTGAATTTATTTTTATTTATGAAGTGTAGTGGACTACAGTTTATAAATAAAAATAAAGAACAAAAAGCAAAAGACGAGCAAAGGGATTCTATCTTTTCGTAAAATGGTC